>CAWFBA010000014.1:0-10939 GCA_963814005.1 uncultured Thermoleophilaceae bacterium | reverse complement strand
CGTGTTATGTTCTCGGCTAAATTTTCACATTGCTCGACCACTGCGGCCACACAATCCTCACATACAACCACTAAGAGCCTCGAGGCACCAACCCAACGGCCACCTCGTCGGGTGGCCCGGGGAACGAGCCGGTCAAGGGGCCCGATCCCGTCCCTTCGAGCGACGCACGGATCGTGCAGGAGTATCGCCTGGCGGCCTAGACGCCTGCAGCTCACTTGCGCTTTTCGCGCAAAGCGCTACTACGACTCAGCAGGCGGAAGGGGTGGGCCGTCGGAAGCCTGGTCAGTCACAAGGTCACGTGCTGCTGCCCGGACTTCCGATACCCTCTCGCGCGTGGATCTGATCCGTCGCATTGAGGCCGGCCAGGGCGAGTTCCTCGTGTTCGCCCTCACCCCGCCGCGTCTCGCGACCGAGCGCGAACAGGTGCAGGACATCGCCAACGCGACGTCGCTCGCCTTCGTCCGCTCGATCTGGACGGTCTGATCCTTTACGACATCGACGACGAGACCGAGCGCAACCCGGCCGAGCGCCCGTTCCCGTTCATGCCGACGCTGGACCCGGCCGACTACCTCGCCGAGCATCTGGCGGCCTGGCCGGCGCCGGTCATCGTCTACCGCGCGGTCAGCAAGTACGCGCCGCTGAGCTTCGTTCCTGGCTGTCGGCGCAAGATCCAGCACGGGTCATGACCGTCCTGGTGGGCGCACCGTCGAGCGCCACGCCGGTCGGACGTCACTTGCCGACGCCCAAGCCCTGCGACGCGACATCAACCCCGGCCTGTCGCTGGGCGGAGTCGCGATCCCCGAGCGCCACACCCGGCGCGAGGATGAGCACCTCGGCTCCTCGCCAAACAGGAGGCGGGCTGCCGATTCTTCGTGACGCAGGTCGTCTACGACATCAACGCCGCGAAGAACCTCGTCTCCGACTACCACTACGAGTGCCAGCGCGCGGGCGTGTCACCCGTGCCGTTCGTCTTCACGTTCTCGGTCTGCGGATCGATGAAGACCCTGGACTTCCTGCGCTGGCTGGGCGTCGATGTGCCGCGCTGGATCGAGAACGACCTCAACCACGCCACCGACCCGCTCGAAGCCTCCTACGAGCAGGCGCTCACGACGGCCACCGAGCTGATGGCCTACTGCCGCACGCTCGGTGTTCCGTTCGGGATCAACGTCGAGAGCGTGTCGATCAGGCGGGTCGAGATCGAAGCGTCGGTGCGACTGGCACAAGAACTCCGACCGCAACTAAAGAGCTGACTGCGCCACAGCTGAGGACCGAACGACGTCCGCGCCCGGACAACGGGGGCGCGGCGTCCGTGAGCGACGCGGCTTTCTGCCCGCCCAGGCATGGCCCGCGCAAGCTCTGGACGTCCCGAGTTGTGCGGACATCAAGCGGTTCGCAGGCCTGCGCGCCGATAGTACGTATGGAGGCCATTGGCGAGAGCCGCCAGCTCGCAGGCAGAACCCGGACCCGCCGCGACACCGGGACCCGACCGGCAGCAGCGACATGTCGTCGACGGCGGCACCCCATCACACAGGGTCGATGACGCCGGTCATCGAGATAACCAGCGAGTAGGTCCGTTGGCGCAGAAGCTTGTCGCGCACGGCAGGAGTGCGCTCAGGTCGCCGGCATCAGGCCGAGCTGGCCGAGCAGCTCGGCCTGATCGAAGTAGAGATGTTCCGAGGTCAGCTCGTCGCCGCGAACCTCGTAACTCGACATCCAGCGGAAGTCGACCTTCCGTCCCGTGGCCGCGACGTCGCCTGTCGGCGTGCGCATGACACCGGTGTGCGTGCCGATGAACCGGCCCTCGGCAGCGACGACGGATCCTTCGGCGAGGAGGCGAGACGGTTCAAGACGCCCGTCCGGAAACGCGTCCCAGAACACACCGAGGAAGCCCAGAACCTCCTCGCGGCCATGCATCGACGCGTTCGGCGCGACGAACTCGGCGTCGTCGCTCCACGGACTGGCGTCCGCGTCCCGGGCGTTGAACGTCTCGACATGCCGTTCGACGACGCGCTTGGGATCAGCCATCAGGCCACCTCCTATCGGTTGCCGTGCGCGGATACTCGCACTCTACGACGGTCTTCTCGGAGTCGAACCTAGTCCTCGCCAGCCGGATCAGACTGCGACGCAGAGCTAGAGCAGCCGGTTGGGCGCCTGGACGTCGTAGGTCAACGAAATGGCGCCGACGCTTGGTACCTCGGCGGTACTAAGGCGACCCCCTCGGACCAGACCCTTCATGACGAAAGGCCCGCCTGAGCGGGCCTTTCTTCGAATAGCGGGGGCGGGATTCGAACCCGCGACCTTCGGGTTATGAGCCCGACGAGCTACCTGACTGCTCCACCCCGCGTCGCTCGCGTCAATGTAGCAGCGGTTTCCGGCCTGCTCAAGCGCCGAATGAGCCCCGCACGCCCTCGCCCAGCCGGCGGGCGATTTCGCATCCTGGCCGGGGGCTACGGTTCCAGCGCCGATGAGCCATGGAGGGCGCATAGCAGTAGCCGACCTCGGGACCAACTCGACCCGCCTGCTGGTGGCCGACCCGCGGGCGAGCGCGGAGTCGAGGAGGTCGATCGCCGCACCAGCGTCACGCGACTCGGTGAGGGCGTCGACGCCTGCAGGCAGGCTCGCCGCGCGACGCAGTCGAGCGCGTCCTGGCGTGCCTGGACGCCTACCGCGACCTCGCGGAGGAGCACGGCGCCGAGCGCCGCATCGCCGTGGCCACGAGCGCCGTGCGCGACGCCGCCAACGGCGAGCAGCTCCTCGAGGAGGTGCGCGAGCGCCACGGGTTCGACATCCGCACGATCAGCGGCGAGGAGGAGGCGCGCCTGACCTTCCTCGGCGCGACGGCGGGGCGCGACCCCTCGGGCGGCCCGGCGCTCGTGATCGACATCGGCGGCGGGAGCACGGAGTACGTCGTGGGGGTACCGGGCGCGAGCCCCGGCTTCCACGTGTCGACTCGCATGGGCTCCGTCCGCTTCACCGAACGCCACCTGCACGCCGACCCCCCTTCCCCCGACGACCTTGCGCGGCTCGCGGCCTCGGTCCGCGAGACGGTGCAGGCACAGGTGCCGGACGAGCGTGCTGAGCGGCGCCGAGCAGGGAATCGCGGTGGCCGGCACGGCCACGTCCCTTGCCGCGGTCGACCAGGAGCTCGAGCCCTACGACCCGGCCCGCGTCCATGGCTACCAGCTGGAGCTGGGCGCCTGCGAGCGCATGCTGGCCATGCTGGCCGCCCTCCCCCTCCACGCCCGGCGCGACGTTCCGGGGCTCCATCCCGACCGCGCCCCGACCATCCTCGCCGGCGTCGCGATCCTGGTCGCAATCCATGCGCCTTTTCGGCCTCCCACGGGTCGACACCAGCGAGGCCGACATCCTTCACGGCGCCGCAATCGACGCCCTCTCCGGCAGGTGAGACCGCGGGGGGATCCGGGGTAGACGAACGTTCTTCACCCGCACTTGCGCCGTCCGTTATATTCGGAGGCGCTGGGTACGCAAACGCCGTGCGGTTACACGTCGGCGATGCGTGTGCCCGGTACATAGGTCCGGGCGAAGCCGCATGTAACGGCGCCTCCCGCCGTCTGGACCGCAAGGCCCTTTCAAGGCACGTACCCCTGCCCGTCCTGATGGGGCCGTTTAGGGAATCGCCCGCGCAAGCGGGCGGTTCCTTTTGTGGGCCCGGTTGGCGCGCGCCCGGCGCTCAGGCCAGGTTCGAGCGGCGCGGGTAGGCGATCGAGGGGTCGGTGAGCACGTTCACCAGCGCCGGCCTGCCCGACGCGAACGCCCGCTCTAGCGCGGGCCGCAGCTCGTCGGGCCGCTGCACCAGCTCGCCGTGGCCGCCCAGGGCCTCGACCACCTGGTCGTAGCGGCACTCCGGCTGCAGCTCGGCGGCGACCGAGTAGCCGTAGAGGAACTCCATCGGGTGCTTCTCCAGCCCCCAGATCCCGTTGTTGCCCATGACGGCGACGACCGGCACGCCGTGGCGCACGAGCGTGTCGAACTCCATGCCGCCGAAGCCGAAGGCACCGTCGCCCATCAGCAGGCACACCTGGCGGTCCGGGTTGGCCAGCTTGGCCGCCAGCGCATACCCAGGGCCCGAGCCCAGGCATCCGAACGGCCCCGGGTCCATCCAGCACCCCGGCTCATAGGTCTCGATGACCCGGCCGGCGTAGGACACGAAGTCGCCGCCGTCGCCGATCACCACGGCGTTTCGGTCCAGCATGCCGGCCAGCTCGTGGTAGACCCGCAGCGGGTGCAGCGGCGCGCGCTCGTCGGTTAGCTCGTCCTGCTCGCCGGCGCGCTTCTCGGTCTCGGTCTCGCGCAGCGCGGCGACCCACTCGGAGCGGTCGGGGCCGCCCCCGGCGCCCTCGCGAATCGCGTCGAGCGTGGCCGGGCACCCCGCCGTAGAGCTCCGCGGCGGGCTCGCGCGCGGGGTCGCGGTCGGGGCGTGCCGAGTCGACGACCACGATCTGGGTGTCCTCGCCGAACGACGCGCCGAAGCCCAGCCGGAAGTCCATGGGCACCCCGACCACCAGGGCCACGTCGGCCTCCTTGAGGCCCTGCCCTCGCGCGCGCGAGAATGCAAGCTCGTGGTCGGCGGGCATGCATCCGCGCCCCAACCCGTTCACGAACACGGGGATCCGGAGCTCCTCGGCCAGCGAGCGCAGGGCATCCTCACCGTGAGCCCAGTAGAGGCCGGTGCCGGCCATGATCACCGGACGCTGCGCGCCGCGCAGCAGCTCGATGGCCCGCTCGGTGCCCGCCGCGGCCGGCAGGGCGCGGTGGTCCAGCGCGTCGACCGGCGCGTCGGCGTCCGCGTCGGACTCCATGAACACGTGGTCGAGCGGGAAGTCGAGGAAGGCGGGCCCGCTGGGCGGACCCGGCGGCGGCGGCGAAGGCAGCGTCCATGGCGGCCGGGATTCTCGGCGGTGGAGTCCACCGTGGCCGCCGAGCGCGTGAGCGGAGCGGTGAACGGCACGTGATCGATCTCCTGCAGTGAGCCCTGGCCCCAGCGCATGGCGGGCGCGCGGCCGCCCAGCACCACCATCGGCGAGCCGTTCTGGAGCGCGGAGCCCATGGCGCTCATGCCGTTGGTCACACCAGGGCCGGCCGTGAGCGCACAGGCGCCCGTCTGGCGGGTGGCCTTGGCCCACCCCTCGGCCGCGAAGGCGGCGGACTGCTCGTGGCGGGTGTCGACGATGTCGATGCCCTCCTCCCGGCAGCCGTCGAAGATCGAGAAGATGTGGCCCCCGGAGAGGGTGAAGAGCTTCGTGACGCCGTGGGCCTTGAGCCGCTTGGCGACGAGCCTGCCCGCCGTGGACCCCGGCCGCCTGCTCGGTCTTCTGTTCGGTAGCCATGGCAGGAACCTATCCCACCGGGCGTGCCGTCCCCCGCCCGGCGCCGGGCGGCTGTAGGGTCGGCGCAATGGCCGAGACGACGAAGGAGATTCGCCTGGCCTCCCGCCCGCAGGGAGCGCCGCGTCGCGAGGACTTCGAGCTGGCCGAGGTGGCGCTGCCCGAGCCCGCCGAGGGCGAGATCCTGGTGCGCAACAGCTACCTGTCGGTGGACCCGTACATGCGCAGCCGGATGCGCGACGTGAAGTCCTACGTGCCGCCGTATGAGGTCGGAAAGGTCATGGACGGCGGGGCGGTCGGACAGGTCGATCGCCTCCCGTGGCGGCAAGTTCGAGGAGGGCGCCTGGGTACAGGGCCTCAACGGCTGGCGCGAGCACTACGTGTCGAACGGCGACGGCCTGTTCCCGGTGGACCCGGGCATCGCGCCGGTCTCGACGGCGTTGGGCGTGCTGGGCATGCCTGGCCTGACCGCCTACGCCGGCCTGATGGACATCGGCAAGCCCAAGGAGGGCGAGACCGTGTTCGTGTCGGGAGCCGCGGGCGCGGTGGGCAGCGCCGTGGGTCAGATGGCGCGGCTGCGGGGCTGCCGGGCGGTCGGGCAGCGCCGGGTCGGCCGAGAAGGTCGAGTGGCTCACGGGCGAGCTGGGCTTCGACGCCGCCTTCAACTACAAGGAGGTCGATCTGGGCGACGCGCTCGCCGAGCACTGCCCGAAGGGGATCGACATCTACTTCGACAACGTGGGCGGCGACCATCTGGCGGCGGCGCTGGCGCGCATGCGCGTCCATGGGCGCATCCCGGTGTGCGGGGCGATCTCCCAGTACAACGAGGAGGGGCCGCAGCCCGGCCCGGACAATTTCCTCTCGGTGCTGCCCAACCGGCTCACCATCCGCGGCTTCATCGTGCTCGACCACTTCGGCCTGCTGGCCCAGTTCCTGGGCGAGGCGGGCCCCTGGGTGCAGGCCGGCGACCTGCGCTACCGCGAGACCATCGTGGACGGGATCGAGAACATGCCCGGGGCCTTCATGGGCCTGCTCGAGGGCGAGAACATCGGCAAGATGCTCGTGCGCGTCGGGCCCGACCCGGAGTAGGGCTAGCTAGCGCTAGCTCGGCGGCGTGGCGGCGGCGCGGCGGGCTGCCGCGCTCTCGATGCTCTCCACGCTGAGCGGAGCGACCTCCACCCGCGGGTCGCCGGCGCCCAGCCGCACGGTGATCAGCGCGGCGCCCTTGGACGCGGTGATCGAGCGCGCCTCGGACTCGGCCGGGCCGGCGGCCGCCACGCCGCACTCGGCGAGGAAGCCGCCCACCAGGCCGTCCTCCACTTCGCCCGGGCCGACCTCGAGCAGCTCGGCGCGCGGAGCCACAGCGTCGGGCTCGCGCACGGGCGCGATCACGCACGGCCGCCATGTCGTCGCGCAGCGCCACCGACTCCTCCGCCACGCGCGACAGCACATCGTCAGCGGTGGCGCGCGGGCCACATTCCGCCACGATCTCCGCGAGGCGCGGGCGGCCGAGGATGCCGTCGCACGGTGGTGGCTTCGGACAGCCCGTCCGTGTAGAGGCAGGCCACGGCGCCCGCCGCGAGCGGGAGCCGGGTCTGGCGCAGGCCGGTGCGCAGGCCCCAGCCGATCGGGGGCGAGGAACCGGCCACGACCGGTTCGTGCAGCTGGGCGCCGGTCACGATCGGGGCCGGGTGCCCGGCGCTCGCGTAGGTGAGCGTGCCGTCGCCGGGGTCGTGCACGGCGATCACGACCGTGGCGAAGTCGCCGTCGAGCTGGCCGCCCACGGCGCGCTCGGCCACCTGCAGGGCCAGCCGCGGCTCGAGGCCGGCGCCGAGGTAGGCGCGCAGCGTGTAGCGCATGAAGGCCGTGTGGGCCAGCGCCTCGCGGCCGTGGCCCGACACGTCGCCGAGGATGAACGCGGCGCGACCGCCGGGCAGGGTGAGAGCGTCGTAGAAGTCGCCGCCGGCGCCGGGACCGTCGGACGGGCGATAGGCAACCGAGGCGCGCACAGCGCCCACCCGCTCGGGAACCGGCGGCAGCAAGGCGGTCTGCAGCAGGCCGACCTCGGCCAACAGCTCCCGGCGCCGCTTGGCAAGCCGGCGGGCCCGCTGAGCGGCCACCAGGTAGCCGATGCCTAGCAGCAGGGAGAGCCCGGCGAGCACGGCCAGAGCCGCCATGAGGGCGTCGGGCACCACTTCGTTGATCTCGCGGACGGTGCGGGTAACGGGCCCGTCCTCGCGCGCACTGCCCGGCGCGCGGGCCCCGCCCGAGGACTCGCCCTCACCGGCAGCGCCATCACCACCACCTTCGCCTCCACCGCCGCCGCCGCCGGAGCTACCGCCGCCGGCCGGCCCGGCCTGCGCGAGCTGAACGGAACCGGCGACCGCCGCCGCCAGCCTGGTCACGGCGGGCGAGTCGCCTCCGTCGGTGAGCCGCTGCGGCTGCCGAGCGGCGCCTCGCGGGCTCGGACGGGCCTCCCCGCCCGCGGCGCGCTCACCCGCGGCGCCCTGCAGAAGCGCCAGGTCGGGCAGGATCGAGCGTACGAGCTGGGGGACGATTAGCGTGGGCGTGCCCACGGGCGCGCGAGCGATGGGCAGCGGCTGGGCGGGCGCGGCGGGCGCCTCGCGGCCTGAGGCGGGTGCACGGCCGGGCGGACCGCTGCCCGGATCCCGACGGCGGGTCGCTGTCCTCGGCCGGCTCGACCTCCTCCCGCTCGGGGGCGCGCAGGAAGCCGCGTGCCCCGACGGGGGTATCGCCGGCGTCGGCGCCGTCCGTTGTTGGCACGCCCGCCACGACCCGGCGCTGCGTGGGCGCGTCCGCACCGTCCAGAGCCGGAGGGAGGCCGGCCGGGTCGGGCTCTTCAACCACGGGCCGCTCGCCCACTTCTGGCTCCTCGGGCAGTGGAAGCTCCTCGGGCGGTGGCGGCCCGTCGGGCGGTCCCGGCTCCTCGGCGGGGGTGGGCTCCGTGGAGGCCGTCTGCGGCTCACCGTCGGCCGGCGGGTCGCTCAGCTCGACGGAGCGCGCCGGGGCCTCCAGCGCGTGCTCGACATGGGGGTTCGGGAGGTCGTCAGCCGCCTGGGCAGGGGCTGCCATGCACGCTGTCGCGAGCAGTGCCAGGCCGTATCGCCACGATCGGCGCAGGCCAGGACGACGTTGAGTCACCTTTGGTCCCTCGGCAAGAAGTCCCTACCTCCTCGAATTCCATGCCCTCTTCGAGCATAGGGACGAACCGCCTTCGTCGCCAGAAATCCGGCGCTGCTAAGCGGTTGCTGCGCGGCGCTGGGCGAGCTCGAAGCTCTCGACGTTGCGCGGCAGGACCTCGACCTGCGGGCCGCGCATGCCAAAGCGGACGTGCATGACCGCGCCTCCGTGCGACTTGCAGAGGGCGGCAACCTCGTCGGCGCACCGGAGCGCCTGCCCGGTCTCCACGCCGCACGCCTCGAGGAAGCTCTCCGCGATGCCGTCCTCGGCCTCCGCGGGGTCGATCTCTATCTGCTCCGAGCGGAAGCCGCCCGCGGTCACGCCGGCGGTGGGCGTGATCATCACGGTGGCCATGTCGTCGGTCACGAGCCGGGCCTCACGGGACACTCGATCGAGCAGTTGCGCCGCGGTCGCATCCCGGCCGAGCTCGCCCACGATGTCGCCCAGCCGCGGCCGCCCAAGGATGCTCTTCTCGGTGCGAGCCTCCGCCAGGCCGTCGGTGTAGAGGCACACCACCGAGCCGGCGGGCAGCGGCAGGGTCGTCTGGCGCAGGCCGGTGCGCATGCCCAGGCCGATGGGAGGCGACGAGGCCGCGAGCACCGGCTCCGGCTGGGTGGCGCCGACGACGATCGGCGCCGGGTGGCCGGCGCAGGCGTAGGTGAGCGAGCCGCTCGACGGGTCGTGCACGGCAAGGACCACGGTGGCGAAGTCGCCGGCCAGGTGCTCGTCGATCACGCTGCCGGCCACCTGGAGCGCGATCCGCGGCTCCAGGCCGGCCTCGAGGTAGGCCCTGAGCGTGTAGCGCATGAAGGCCGTGCGAGCGAGCGCCTGGCGGCCATGCCCCGACACGTCGCCGAGGATGAAGGCCGCGCGGCCGCCGGGCAGCGTGAGGGCGTCATAGAAGTCGCCACCGGCACCGGGGCCGTCGGAAGGGCGATAGGCCACCGAGGTGCGGACCGCGCCAACGGTCGCGGGCACCGGCGGCAGCAAAGCGGTCTGCAGCAAGCCAACTTCCTGGAGCAGGTCCGAGCGCTGGCGAGCCAGTCGCCGGCCGCGCTCGGCCAGCAGCAGGTAGCCACCCCCCAGGGCGGCGGCCAGTACTGCCAGCGCCACCAGCAGCATCTTGACCGTCTCGGGGACCACCTCAACGATGTCACTCACGGTCCGGCGCACGGACGAGCGCTCCTCGGCGTCGCCGCCCGATCCCGAGCCGCCCGAGCCGCCACCCGAAGAGCCGCCGCTGCCGTCGCCGCCGCCGGCTGCCGCGGCGGCGCCGACGCCCAGCCCGCCGGCACCAACGGTGAGCCCGGCGCCTGCCCCGAGAACGCCGCCGAAGACGCGCTCGGCGTTCGAGCGTCGACGCTCGGTTTGACTGGCGCGGTTGCTCGACGCTCGCCGCGGCTGACCCGTGCTCACGTTGATCCCGGTGGCCGTGGTAGGAGCCGGAGCGCTTGGCGTGGGGGCCGGCTGAGAGGCAGCCGGCGCCGCCGGAGTGGCGGGCGCTGAAGGTGCGGGCGCAACCGGCGCGGGCTCTGCCGGCGGGGGCTGGGCCGCAGCCGTGTCCTCCTCGTCGTCGCGCGACTTCGAGCCGTCGCGGTTGCGGCGACGACCCGGACGTGGCTTCTCGCCGTTGTCGCGGCCGTTGTTCGCCCGTGGGGCGACCGGGGCAGGAGCGGGCGCCGTGGGTGGCCGCCAGTCGTCGTCCTCGTCATCGTCGGAGCTGCGCTGCTTGGCCTCGCCCTGCCAACCGTCATCGCCGCGGCGCTCCGATCCGCGCTGCTTGCCGCCGTCGCCGGCCTGCGCGTCGCCGATGATCGCCACCGACCCGACCAGGAGGAGCAGCGCAGCGAGAACAGCCAGGGCACGGGCTCTCTCACTCGCGCGCGCGAGGCGAGGTCGCCCTGGACCGGGCAGCGGCAAGCCCGTCGAAATCACACGAATGGTGTCGGCAAGCGGCCTCGGCGGGTGAGCGCCGGGGGGTGCGGCTTAATACGTCCGTCTACGTTATGCCGCTTTGCGTACAGCCCGCTTCAGACGCGCGATTCGGCGCCGTTGCAGGCAATTCGAGGTGCGGATTATGGAAAGGGCGCCGGTCTCGCGTGGCGCCGGCTCAGGTCTTGTCGCGCGGCCCCGGCCACGATCCGGTGAGGCCCCGGAACGCCCGCCGGGCCTGGCGGTCGAACAGCACCCGGGTCGCCGCGAAGACAGACGCCTGGAGCACGGTGGCGAGCAGGATGCGAGTGATCGTCTCGCGCTCCTCCCCCGCCTCGGGCGGCTCCTCATCGTCGATCAGCGACCACACCTGGTCGAACGCCTTGCGCGCGGCGAGCCCGGCGAGCAGCGAGCCGATGATGCTGAAGGGGGCGAAGAGGACCCTGGACACGAACCGAGGT
>CAWFBA010000013.1:0-344404 GCA_963814005.1 uncultured Thermoleophilaceae bacterium | reverse complement strand
ACGCACTGCACACCCAACCCGGCAAGCTGCTCAAACGTCTTATCCAGGTGAGCGTGTTCTCCAGGCTGGGCGATGCCGCCCACAGGCCGCCACGCATTGGCACCGAAATCGATACCGTAATGAAGCCATGGCAAATTCGCGCCTGTCAGGAATGACGGCGACGAATTTGCATCAGGGGAGCATACGCATGCAGGACCGCTCCGTTCGGGTGTTCGGCCTGGTCTTGTCCTGTTTGCTACGCGACATCCATCCTCTGGTTGTACATCC
Organism: uncultured Thermoleophilaceae bacterium; assembly: GCA_963814005.1. Taxonomy (GTDB): domain Bacteria; phylum Actinomycetota; class Thermoleophilia; order Solirubrobacterales; family Thermoleophilaceae; genus JAAYBF01. The sequence goes on along the minus strand of CAWFBA010000013.1, from coordinate 344,137 downwards.
GCCAGCCACAGACGGTCGCAGAAGTGACCGGCGGCCTCGCCGCCAGTGTCGGTGTCTATCGCATCAATCAGGCGGCGTTCGACGACGCCCTTGCCATGTTTCGGCGCGACCAGTTCGAGGCATCTCGCGCGGCCTTCGAGCGCGCGGACCCGGCCGGTCGGGATGCGCGCACGCAGTTCTATATTGCCTATTCCTACTATCGATCAGGTTGGGGCCTCCTGTATCAGGACGACGTGTATTTCAAAAAAGGACTGGAGCGGATTGACAAGGCTATCGATTTAGCCCCCGACGGCCGCCTCGTGGTCGAGGATCCGCAGCTCGACATTCATAACGCCGACGAGCTGCGCGCCGAGCTCGTGCAGGGACTTCGAACCGACGTCTCCGACTTCAACCCGATGCGCGTCTTCAGAAAACGAAAATGAAAACCGCAACCGAAGCGCTCTATCTGCCGGTGTTGATGCTTACGGTCGTCCTGCTTGGCGGCGTCCGAGTGGCCGTCGCCTCAGATTTACGCCGCCGCCGCTTTTTGCGCTCGTGCTTGACGGTGATGTTGTTCGCACTATTTGTTCGTGGCCGCGTGCTTGCACCGGAGCGATTGATGAATGCATCGCGCTCGAGAGGCGGCGAATCTGAACGGGCTGGTCGTGATTCTCGCAACGTTCTTCGCGTCGACGCAGGTGTTCAACCTCGTGATTCCGGAAGCGGGCCTGCCGTTTCTGCTGTTCAATGTATTTCTCTTCGTCCTGCTGCTCAACACGATGGCAGGCTCGCACGATCGCCTCTCAGTATCCGGAGTGTTGCCGTCGTCACAGGTGCTGCCTGCGTGCTGAAATTCATCGTGCTCGCGGCGCTGTCCGAGCCCGGAGAAGGCGCGCTGAAGCGTATTCTCCTGGTGCTGCTCGAAGGCGTGACGCTCGGAACGCTCACGCAACCGGTAAATCATCCCTCGTCCGGCTATATTGCTTTTTTCACGCTGGTGCTTTTTCTGATTGGTCTTGCGCTGTTGCCCTCTTCACGGACGGCGCAACTTCGGTTGCGCCCTACAGACTCTGACGGTGAAATCTCCGGCAGCGCGCAACTACATTCACCCGAGATCGACCCCGGTGCGGCGCAACATTAGTTGCGCTATCGCAGTCGGTAAGGCCGCCTGTCGCTGATAAAATCGCACGAGTGACCTCGCGCGTCTTTCTGTTATCTCCAGCCAATTGCCGCGGACGCCGGGCGCAGCAGGTGCTGTCGCCCAAGGCCACCTTCCCGGTGGCCGCGCGTATACATGCCGAGGGTGTGCCGATCGGCGACCTGTTCGCGCACATGAGCGGCCTTTATTTCCGCGGAAAGATTACGTACCGCGCGAAAATTCGGGCGCGCGTTCGTCATCACCCCCGATCAGGGGCTTGTTCCGGCCGAGACGACGATTACACCGCAGGTGCTGATTCGTTATGCCGACGCGGAAATCGATCTCGCCAACCCGGGCTACCGCGGGCCGCTCGAGCAGACGACGCGCGAGCTGGTCGCTGCGGTCGGCGAAGATGCGGAATTTGTGCTGCTCGGCAGCGTGGCATCTGAAAAATACGTTCAGGTGCTGGGCGCGATCATTGGCCCTCGACTGGTATTCCCATCAGCGTTTGTCGGTCGCGGCGATATGAGCCGTGGCGGCCTGCTTTTGCGTGCAGCTGCCGCAAGTGAGGAGCTCGACTACGTCCCGGTGATTGGCGCGGTCCGCCGCGGATCGCGTCCGCCCCGGCTCGACCCCAGCACCCGGCCAAAAGTCGTTGGGGTCTGACCCCATTTGCTGCAACTGGTGAGCTGGTGTCGTCACCAACGACGCATATCCCTATGTGCGGATCAATTTCCGGCGGTGGGGTGTGTTCAATCTCGTCGGGTTCGGCGGTTTCCTGGTTCAGATTGGCGCGATCACGCTCCTGACTCGGCACTACGGCTGGCCGGCGATCGCGGCCACGGTTGTCGCGCTTGAACTGGCCGCTCTCCAGAACTTCCTGGCACACTGCCGGTGGACGTGGGGTGATCGGCCGGCAACCTCTTTGCGGGGGTGGCTCCGACGGGTCCTGGCGATATCAGGCAGCCAAAACGGCCGCGCTTCTGGCAAACCTCACAATCACCACCGCCCTTGTCTACGCCGGCGTCCCGGCGGAGGCCGCCAATACAGCGGCCGTTCTCGTGTGCGCGATTCCCAACTATCTGGTCTCCGAGCACCTGGTGTTCCACCACGGTCCTAATCCCTAATCCCAAACCCCTGATCCCTTATACTCCCCGGCATGATGACAAGGCGCGATGTGATCAAGGCGGGCGTGGCGGCCGGCGTGTCCGGTTTAGTGGGAGGCGTCCGAACGTATGCCGCGGTGCCGATGCCAAAAACAAAAGTGAGTTTCGACGTACCCGCAGGTGGTTGCGATTGTCATGTCCACGTCTTCGGTGACCCCAAGAAGTATCCGTTCTTCTCGGGACGCAGCTATTCGCCGGAAACGGCGTCGGTGGACGAGCTTCGGCAGCTCTTGTCTGCCCTTCGCCTCGAGCGTGTCGTCATCGTGCAGCCGAGCGTGTACGGCACTGACAACTCCTGCACGCTCGATGGTATGCGCACGCTTGGGGTCGCGCACGCGGTGTCGCGGTCATCGACGACAAGACGACCGATGCCGAGCTCGATGCAATGGGCAAAATCGGCGTTCGAGGCATTCGCCTCAATCTCGCGACCGCCGGCATTACCGATCCGGCCGTGGCGCGCCAGCGCTTTCAGAACGCCGTGGCTCGGGCGCAAAAACGCAGCTGGCACATACAGTTCAACACACAGCCGACCGTTCATCGAAGCGCTCAACGACATGTTCCTCGCCTCTCCCGTGCCGATCGTGATCGATCACTTCGGCGGAGCGACGGCCAAGGGCGGCGTGCAGCAACCCGGGTTCGGCGCGCTCGTGAATCTCGTGAAGTCCGGAAAGGCCTACGTCAGATCTCCGGCCAGTGCCAATTCCGTCTCGACGCAGCCCGATCTTGCCGATGTCGCCCCGCTGGCGCGCGCACTCGTAGACCGCGAATCCACAACGCATTTTGTGGGGCACCAACTGGCCGCACCCTAGCTCGACTCCGCCTGCTTGGCCGGAGCCAACCGACCTTGCTATCCACATGCCGACAGACGACGGAAAAGTGCTGAATCTCCTGCCGGTGTGGGTGCCCGATGCGGCGACGCGGCGTCTCATCCTTGCGGACAACCCGCGGCGCGCCCCCTCCCTCCACGGCTCAGGCTTATTTTTGGCGCGTCCGCCACTGGGACGGCGGTGGGATCTCGAGTAGCTGAGACGTCGCTTTCCTCCGCGAGTTGACGGCAGAGAGCCGCAATCCTTTCGGCTAGACGTCCGAGGGTGACACGGTATGTTGAGTAAGCGGCGGCGTATTTACATCGAGATTGCGCCGATGCGCATCAGAGCGAATCCGGCTCACCAGCGGGTGTGGGGATATCTCGTAACCGGCAACTATTTCGACCTCCTCGGCGTCAAACCGGCAATCGGTCGATTCTTTCGCGCCGACGAGGATGTGACGCCGGGCGCCGCCCCTTACGCGGTGCTCAGCCACGCCGCGTGGCGTTCCAGTTTGACGGCGATCCCGCCCATTGCCGGACGCGTAATTAACCTTAACGGGCGTCCGTTCACAGTGCTCGGTGTGGCGCCGGAAGGCTTTCGCGGGACCGAGCTCTTTTACGTGCCGGAAATCTGGGTGCCGATGATGATGCAGGCGCACATCGAAGGGAACTCGTGGCTCGAGAACCGGAACACGAACAACACGTGCGTGCTGGCGCGTATCAAGAGTGGAGTCAACAAGGAACAGGCCGAAGAGAATCTGAACGCGGTGGGAACCGTCCTGGGGCGGGAGCTTGGATGGAACCGCGAAACCACGAAGACACGAAACCACGAAGACACGAAACCACAAAGACACGAAACCACGAAGACACGACGATACGAAGGCACGACGACACGAAGACGAGACGGCACGAAGACGAGACGGCACTGTGACGCCGCCACGAAAACCCGATCGCGGGTCAGGGCAGATGGTTCTGCCATGAGTGCGTGAGCGGACGTCCGCCCGTGGGACGCGGATCCCAGCGGCGGACGGCATCCTTATATAGATGGCTGAAAACCCCATGGTTTGGCCGATGACGGGTGGCAGGATTCTTGAGGTAAATGGACACAAGCCGCGAGCGGCCCGCCTTCGCGATGGCTTCGGCGTGGTCGCGCCAGAGTTCGCAAGAGTTCAGCGAACGACGGCGGACGCGGGGCCAATAGGGTCCCAGGGCGAGCGGAGCGGGTGTTGGGGCCCAGAGACTGAAAATGGATGTAGCACGTCCCCCGGAAGTTGCACAGCGCCGGAAGCGGAACCGGATTATCGCCGGTGCCGCGGCGGCGCTCTTGGTGGTTGTCACGACCGTCGCGCTCGCGCGACTGCGTCCTGCCGCGCCCACTGTTGAGGCCGGCGGATTATGGATTGAACCGGTGAAGCGCGGCACGATGTTGCGAAACGTGCGGGGCGTCAGCATAGTGGTTCCGGATGAGATTCGATGGATCACGGCGCTGACAGACGGAACCGTCGAGCGAGTGGTCGTCTCTGCCTGGAACCGCCGTCGGAAGCAGACACGGTGCTGATCGAGCTCATCAACCCGCAGACCCAGCAAGCAGCGCTGACGGCCGATCTTGACCTGCGCACCGCAAAAGACAACTACGAAGTGCTCAAGGCCGATCTCGATCGCGATCTGCTGGCGCAACGCGCCGCCGCGGCGGCGGTCGCCTCCGACGCCGCGCAGGCGCAGATGAACGCGGATGCCGAAGAGCCGATGGCCAAAACAGGGGCTGATCCCGTCGATTCAGCTTCGTCGCTCGAAGCTTCTGGCCGAGACTGCTGCCAAGCGGCAAAAAATGGAAGAGCAGCGGCTTGCCAACAGCGAGCGCACGCTCGCCGTGAAGCTCGCCGTGAAGGAGTCGGAAGTGCCGCCGGCGCGAGACGGTCGCGGCTCTGAGACGACAGGAAGCGACGGGGCTGAAAATTCGCGCGGGATTCTCAGGCGTCTTGCAGGAAATTCCAGTTCAGGTCGGTCAGCGCAGTAGGCCCTGGAGCGAATCTCGCGCGCGTCGTCGACCCGACTCGTCTGAAGGCGCAGCTGCAGATCGCTGAGACGCAGATCCGGGATGTCGTCATCGGACGAAGGGCTGAGATCGACACGCGCAACGGCTTCGCCAAAGGGCGTGTGGTGCGCATCGACCCGGCCGCACGAAATGGGACGGTCACCGTTGACGTCGCACTCGACGAAGCGCTGCCCCGCGGCTCGCGCCCGGACATGAGCGTTGACGGTACCGTCGAGCTCGAGCGGCTCGACAACGTACTGTTTGTGGGCCGTCCCGCGTTCGGCCAGGAAGCGACCCAAGATGAGCCTCTTCCGGTTAATGTGTATCGTTCCCAGGCGTTGTTAACGCCAGTAGAGCTCGGCCGCAGCTCGGTGAACACGATCGAAGTGGTGCGCGGGCCTCAATGTGGGCGACTGTGTGGTATTGACTGACATGTCACAGTACGCCGAATACGATCGGCTCAATTTGTCTGGAACCCCACCCTGTGGGGCGCCGTAATAGGGTTCGTGGGTTCGTGAGGTTCGTGGGTTCGTCGGGTTCGTCGGGTTCGTGAGGTTCGGTAGGGCTCGGCTTTAGCCGAGCTATGAGTAGCGCGTACGTCGTCCGGTTTTAGCCGGACCGTGAGGAATCATCGATCAGAATCTGATCAAGCTAGACGGCGTCAAGAAGGTCTTCTATACCGATGAGGTCGAGACGCACGCGCTGGGCGGCATTCATCTGGAGATTCCTGCGAGGCGAATATGTGTCGATCGCCGGGCCATCCGGGTGCGGCAAGTCGACACTGCTGTCGATTTTCGGGCTGCTCGATACGCCGACAGGCGGCGAGTACTGGCTCAACGGCAAGCCGGTGGCGAACCTGACGATGCGCGAGCGGGCGCGGACGCGCAACCGCGAAATCGGGTTCATCTTCCAGAAACTCAACTTGATTGGCGACCTCACGGTATTCGACAACGTCGAGCTGCCGCTGACTTATCGCGGCATGCCGTCGGCCGAAAGGCGCAAGCGCGTCCAGGAGGCGCTCGAGCGAGTCGGCATGAGCGCGAGTGGTACCTGCTGCCCGCCGAGGAGCGGATGCGGATCATGCGCGGCCACATCGAGACCGGCAAGAAGTACACCGGCATCGAGATCAACACCGCCTACTCGTACGGGCTCGACGACCAGGAGTTCGTGGTCTCCTTCAACGCCGACGAGCCGGGCGAGTTCCTCGACCTCGTGCAGGAGCTGCGCTCGACCGAGTCGAGCGCATACACGGAGTCCGAGACGCCGATCTTCACGTGCATCTCGGCGCCGGTGGAGAGGGCGCTGGACGCGCTGGACGGCGAGGCGGTCGTCCGGCGCTCGGCGCGGTCGACTGACCGGAGCGGCCTGGCCGGCGGCCTGGCGGCGTCGAGCATCTCCTCCACCCGCGTGAACTTCACGCGCGGGCGGCCCTGCGGCTCGCCGGCGGCCTTCTCGGCGGCGTCGATCAGCTCCCAGCCCGCGTAGGACACGAAGTCGGGCTTGCGCTCGGCGATCAGCGCCTCGATCGTCGGCCGGATCGGTCTCGCCGGGCTCGGGCAGGCGGCCCTCGTCGAGGTCCTCGAGCACGTGGTCCACGGTCTCCTGGGCGTCGCGCTTGTTGGTGCCGATCACGCCCGACGGCCCGCGCTTGATCCAGCCCACCACGTACTCGCCGGGGATCGCGTGCTGCTCGTGGGGGTCGATCACGCGCCCCTCCTCGTTGGGGATCATGCCCTTCCACTCGTCGAACGGCAGGCCCTCGAGCGGCACGCCGCGGTAGCCGATCGAGCGGAACACCAGCCCGACTCGAGCGTCTCGTGGTCGTCGGTGGCCTGCGCGCGCAGGCGGCCGTCGCTGCCGTGCTCGAGCTCGTTGCGCACCAGCTCGATCGCCTCGACCTTGCCGTCGCCCTTGATCTCGACGGGCGAGCGCAGGAAGCGCAGCTCACCCGCTTGGCGCTTGCCCGAGGGCTCGCAGCTGGGAGTAGTCCGGTGAGGATCTCCACGTTCTTGCGCGGGGTGAGGTCGCCCTCGCCCTCGATCGAGCGCGCGCTGTGGGCGTCGAGCTTCACGTCCTCGGGGTCGACGATCACGTCGGCGTCGGTGAGCTCGCCCAGCTCGCAGCAGCTCGGGGTTGGTGAACGCCGCCTGCGCGGGCCCGCGGCGGCCGAGGATCACGACCTCCTCGATGCCGCTGTCGGCGATCGCCTCGATCGCGTGGTCGGTGGTGTCGGTGACCTCGAGCTCCTCGCGCGGGAGCACGAGCATCCGGGCGACGTCCATCGCCACGTTGCCGTTGCCGATCACCACGGCGCGCTTGCAGGAGAGGTCGAACTCCAGGTCGCGGAAGTCCGGGTGGCCGTTGTACCAGGCCACGAACTCGGTGGCCGCCCAGCTGCCGGGCAGGTCCTCGCCGGGGATGCCCATGTGCCGGTCGGTCTGGGCGCCGACCGCGTAGATCACCGCGTGGTAGCGCTCCTTGAGCTCGGCGTGGCGAGATGTCCTCGCCGACCGTCGACGTTGCCGAAGAAGCGGAAGCCGTCCTTCGCCGCGGTCTTCTCGTACACGCGGATGACCGACTTGATCTTGGGGTGGTCCGGCGCCACGCCGGCGCGCACGAGGCCGAAGGGCGTGGGCAGGCTGTCGAACATGTCGACCTCCACCGTGCGCTCCTTGGCGTTCATGCAGGTGGCCGCGGCGTAGAAGCCGGCGGGGCCGGAGCCGACGATCGCGACTCGCAGGGGATTCTCGGGTGTGCCCGCAGGTTGGCCATGAGTGGGAGCCGGGCCCGCTGACCCGGCGGATCGAGGCGGTCGGCGATTATAGGGACCGTGGAACGCGTCGCGGTCATCGACATGGGCTCGAACTCGTTCCGGCTCGTGGTCTTCCAGTACGAGCCGGGCAGCTGGTGGAGCCTGACCGACGAGATCCGCGAGGCCACCCGCGTGAGCGCGGGCATGGGCGACGAGGGCGTGCTCCAGCCCGAGCCGATGGACCGGGCGATGCACACCGCCGCCGTGTTCGCCTCCTTCCTCGAGGCCTCGGGGGTCGAGCACGTGGACGCCGTGGCCACCAGCGCGATCCGCGACGCCGCCAACCGCGACGAGCTGCTGCGCGGCGATCCGCGAGCGGCACCGGGCTCGAGGTGCGCGTGATCAGCGGCGCCGAGGAGGCCTGGTACGGCTACCTGGCGATCGCCAACTCGACGACGCTCGAGGACGGCTTCGGGATCGACGTGGGCGGCGGCAGCGTGCAGCTGATGCGGATCGCGGACCGCGCGCCTGCGCGAGGCGGAGTCGGTGCCCCTGGGCGCGGTGCGGGTGAGCGAGGCGTTCCTGCCCGGACGAGGAGGCGCAGCCCGAAGCAGATCAAGGCGCTGCGCAAGCACGTGGCCCGCACGCTCGGCCGAGTTCGAGTGGTGGGCAGGCGGCGACGGCGGCGCGGCTGGCGCGGCATCGGCGGCACGATCCGCAACCTCGCCGCGGCCGTGCAGAAGCGGTTGGAGCTGCCCGACGTCGACGTGCAGGGCTTCGTGCTCACGCGCGACGCGCTCGAGGAGCTGATCGAGCAGCTGGCCGACCGGCCCGGCGTCGAAGCGCGGCTCGGTGCGCGGCATCAAGCCCGACCGCGGCGACGTGATCCTGGGCGGCGCGCTGGTGGTGGCCGCGGCGATGGAGCACGGCGGCTTCGACGAGATCGAGGTCACCGAGGCCGGCCTGCGCGAGGGGATCTTCTTCGAGCGCCTGCTCGCGCGACCGCGACCCGCCGCTGCTCGACGACGTGCGGCGCGAGTCGGTCGAGAACCTGGCCCACCGCTTCCGCACCGACGACGCGCACGTCGAGCACGTGGCGCGGCTCTCGCTGCAGATGTTCGACGCGCCTGGCCGAGCGCGGGCCTGCACGACGCTCGGGGACGGCGAGCGCGAGCTGCTCTGGGCCGCCTGCATGCTGCACGACATCGGCGTGACGATCGACTACGACGACCACCACCGCCACTCCCACTACCTGATCCTGAACTCCGGCCTGCCGGGCTTCACGCCCGCGCGAGCTGGAGCTGATCGCGCTGATCGCGCGCTGGCACCGCAAGGGCGAGCCCGACGCCGGCGCGCTCGGGCGCGCTCGAGCGCAAGGGCGACGGCGCGCGGCTGCTGCGTGCTCTGCGGCATGATCCGCCTGGCCGAGCAGCTCGAGCGCAGCCGCGACCAGGCCGTGGCCGCGGGTCGGCTGCGACGCGCCAAGAACGGCGGTGCGGCTCGAGGCCGAGGCCGACGCCGAGACGGACCCACGCGTGGCGCATCTGGTCCGCCCAGCGCAACGCCGACCTGCTCGGCGAGGCGGCGACCGCGAGGTCGGCGAGGAGGTCGTCGGCCGGCTAGCCTGATCGGCGTGACGCGAGCTCGCCGAGCTGCGGCGAGCTGATCGACGACCTCGTCGCCGGCTTCAGCCACACGCGCGGGTCGCGCGCGCTGCCGACGCCCGACGGGCGTGCCGGTGGCGACGATGTCGCCCGGCTCGAGCGTCATCAGCTGCGACAGGTGCGCCACCAGCGCCGGCACCGAGTGGATCAGGTCGGCGGTCGAGCCGACTGCATCACCTCGCCGTTCAGCGTCAGCTCGATCTCGATCGCGTCGTGGGCGCCCGCCTCGTCGGGGGTCACCAGCGCCGGCCCGCAGCGGCGCCGAGCCGTCGAAGACCTTGCCGGGCATCCACTGCGGCGTGGTGAACTGGAAGTCGCGCGCGGAGAGGTCGTTGAGCAGCGTGTAGCCCGCCACGTGGCTCATCGCGTCCTCCTCGGCACGTCCTTGCAGCGATCGCCGATCACGAACGCCACCTCGGCCTCGTAGTCCACCTTCGTGCTGCTGGACGGCAGCGCGCACCTCGGCCCCGGGGGCGGCCAGGGCGTTGGCGCACTTGGCGAAGAACGTGGGCGTCTCGGGCGGGTCGAGCCCGGCCTCCTCGGCGTGGGAGCGGTAGTTCAGCCCGATGCAGACGATCTTCCCCGGGCCGGGCGACCGGCGGCAGCAGCGCGACCTCGTCGAGCGGGACGCCGTCGCCCTCCGCGGCCTGCACCTCGCCGAGCGAGCCCGCGCCGCAGCAGCGCGTGGCATCGCTGCGGTCCCCTCCCGCCGGAGCGCGACGACCTGCCGTCGTCGAGCAGCGCCCCGCCTGCGGGCCGTCGCCGCGCGTCGAAGGTGCACCAGGCGCATGACCAGGCGCACGGGCGGCAGCGTACCCTTGGGCGTGGCCGCGAGAAGGACAACTCGATCCCCACCGGGCGGATCCGGCGCACGGCGAAGGTCGGCAGGCTGGCCGGCGGCCAGACCGCGCGCAACTACGCGACGAAGGCCGCCAACCTGACGCGCGCGAGGACGGCGCGCCGCGAGGCCGCCGCGCGGCGCCAGGCCGAGGCCGCCGAGCAGATCCTCGAGGTGCTCGGGAACATGAAGGGCGCGGCGATGAAGGTCGGCCAGGTGGCGTCGTTCATCGACACCGGCGCCTTTCCCGAGGAGTCCCAGGAGCGCATCCAGGCGAAGCTCGCCGAGCTGCGCGACTCGGCGCCGCAGGTGGCCTTCAAGGACATGCGCAAGGTGATCGAGGATCGAGCTCGACGAGCCGCTCGACGAGGCCTTCGCCGAGTTCGACGAGGAGGCCGTGGCAGCCGCCTCGATCGGCCAGGTCTACCGGGCGCAGGCTGCACGACGGCCGCGACGTGGCCGTGAAGGTCCAGTACCCGGGCGTCGCGCACGGCCGTGCGCTCGGACCTCCAGAACCTCGGGCTGCTCATGCGGGTGGCGAAGCGGATCGCCCCCGGGCATGGACGCCAAGGCCATGACCGCCGAGATCCGCGAGCGGCTGACCGACGAGCTCGACTACGAGCACGAGGCGCAGGCCCAGCGCGCCTTCGCCCGCGCCTGGCGCGAGCCACCCGTTCGTCGTCGTCCCGGACGTGGTCACCTCCCTCTGCCGCGAGCATGTGCTGGTGACCGAGTGGGTGGACGGGCTCGGGTTCGAGGAGGTCAAGGGCCTGCCCGACGACGAGCGCGACCGCTTCGGCGAGATCGTCTTCCGCTTCTTCTTCGGCTCGCTGTACCGCAACGGCCACTTCTCGGGCGACCCCCACCCGGGCAACTACAAGCTGATGGAGGACGGCCGCGTGGCGTTCCTCGACTTCGGGATGACCAAGCAGCTGAGCGCGAGTACATGGACGCGGAGATCGAGGCGATCCGGTTCGGGATGGAGGGCGACGCCGAGGGCCTGCACGCCGCAGCTGGCGCGCGATGGGCTTCTTCGACGCCGCCGATCCCGGGCTCCCGCCGGATGCCGTGCTCGCGCACTTCCGCGACGTGACGCAGCTGGTACATCGAGGACCGCGAGGTCACGCTCGACCGCGACCTCGTGGCGCAGGTGCTGATCGACTTCGGCGACCCGCGCTCGGACCACTGGGAGCTGATGAGGCGCGAGACCCTGCCGCCCGACGCGATGCTCGCGCGGCGCATGGAGGCCCTGGCGCTCGGCGTGCTCGGGAACCTGGGGGCGACCGCCAACTGGCACCGGATCGCCCGCGAGTGGCTGTTCGGCGACCCGCCCTCCACGCCGCTCGGCGAGCTGGAGGACCGACTTCTTCGGCGGGCGGCGTGCCGCGGCCTAGCGACGCAGCCGCAGGTGCCCTTCGCGGGCGCCTACGCGATGAGCACCTGCGAGGCCGACCCGTGATCGGCGCGATCGTGGAGGCCGACGGCGCCGCTCGACGAGGAGGAGCGCCGCCGCGGCCGGCCCGAAGGAGGCCTACGGCGCGCTGGTGCGCGCGATCGTGGGCCAGCAGCTCTCGACCAAGGCGGCGCGCACGATCTACGGGCGGCTGCTCGACCTCTACGGCGGCGAGGCCCCCGACGCCCGAGCAGCTGATCGAGACCGACCCGGAGGAGCTGCGCGGCGTGGGGCTCTCCTACGCGCAAGGCCGCGTACCTGCGCGACCTGGCCGAGCACGTGGTGGACGGCGAGCTGGAGCTCGACCGCTTCGGCGAGCATGCCGGACGACGAGGTGATCGCCGAGCTGACCGCCGTCAAGGGCCTCGGCCAGTGGACCGCCGCACATGTTCCTGATGTTCCACCTGCGCCGGCCCGGACGTGCTGCCGGTGGGCGACCTCGGCATCCGCAACGCCGCGCAGCGGCCTTACGGCCTGGAGGAGCTGCCCGACGCGGACCAGCTCAAGTCGATCGCCGAGCCGTGGCGCCCGTACCGGACGCTGGCGTGCCTCTACCTCTGGCGCTCGCTGGACAACGAGCCGGACTGAGAGCTAGACGGCGCGAGCCGCAGCAGGGCTCTTCGTCCGCGACGCGGAAGGAGGAGCCGCAGCCGCACGAGGCGACGACGTTCGGGTTGGTCACCTCGAAGCCGGCGCCCTGGAAGCTCTCGGTCCAGTCGACCTCGGAGCCGTCGACGTAGCGCATGCTGGCGGGGTCCACGATCACGCGGATGCCGTCGTGTCGAAGACCTGGTCGTCGTCGCGCTTCTCGTCGAGCGCCAGGGCGTACTGGAAGCCCGAACAGCCTCCGCCGCGCACGCCCACGCGCAGGCCGACCTCGCCCTCGGTCTCCTGCTGGAGAGGAAGTCCCGCACCTTGTCGGCTGCGATGTCGCGTCAGCGTGACCATGCTTCACGAAATGTAGCATTGGGCTCACAGATGCCGACCAGCGACGAGCTCAAGCAGCCGCATCGAGGACGCGCTTCCCGGGCGCCCACGTGAGCGTGGAGGACCTGACCGGCGGCGGCGACCACTTCCGCGCCGAGGTGGTGTCCGACCGCTTCGAGGGCCTCAGCCGCATCGACCAGCACAAGCTCGTCTACGACGTGTTCGGCGACGAGGTGGGCGGCGCGATCCACGCCCTCTCGATCAAGACTTCGACTCCGGGAGGACCGCATGACCAACACCGAGATCCGCGACTTCATCGAGAACGCGATCAAGGAGAACAAGGTGATGCTCTTCATGAAGGGCACGCCCGAGCAGCCCGCCTGCGGCTTCTCGATGCGCACGTCCGGCGCGCTCAACGCGCTCGGCGTGCAGTACGCGGCGCTGGACATCCTGCCCGACCCGCGCATCCGCGAGGAGCTCTCCGGCCTCTCCGGCTGGCCGACGATCCCGCAGCTGTTCATCGACGGCGAGCTGGTGGGCGGCTGCGACATCGTCACCGAGATGTACGAGACCGGCGAGCTGGCCGAGAAGCTCGGCGTCGAGATGCCCGACGACGAGGACGAGCCCGCGCCGGCGGAGCAGGCCCGGCCAACCAGGGGCCGATCCCGCTCGAGAACCGGCTGGACTAGCGCGTCAGCTTACGGGCGGCGGGGTCCCGACCGCGCCGCTTGCGAGCGTCGTCGACGGCCCTTGCGGCCGCGGTCGGCGTACTCGCGCGCCTGGCGGCGTAGCGCTCCTTCTCCTCCTCGGGCAGCGCCTGCCAGCGCTCCCAGGCCATCAGGATCACGGGCCAGGCGCGGCGTGCCGGCCGGACGGCGCGCGCGAAGCCCGACTGACCCGCCTCCGCCTGGCAGCTGGCGGGCCATCAGGCCGGCTCCGCCTTGGCGGGCACGCCTGCGGGCTCGGACAGGTGGTCGAGGTACTCGAGGATCCGGTGCGAGTCGTGGATGACCTCCTCGCCGTGCACGAGCACGGGCACCCAGCGCTGGCCGGTCAGCTCCTCGACCTCGGGGCGGTCGCGCTTGAGGAACGGCACGCGCACCTCGTCGTACTCGATGCCCGGCGGCGCGCAGCCGCCGCGCCACCTTGCCGCAGCGGCAGACGAGGTCGGTGGGCGCCTTGCAGCGGTAGAGCGTGGCCATGCGCCGGTCAGATTAGCGCCGCCGCTATGCCCAGGCCGCGCAGCAGCCTGCCGCCGCGCTGCCGGCCGCCTCTCGCCCACCGAGATCGCGGCGCCCGCCACCCGGTACTGGAGCTGCTGGGAGCGGCGCGAGCGCACGATGCGGTCGTGCTCGCGGTCGATGTACCAGCTCGACCGTGGCCTCCAGCGTCTCCTCGTGCGGCCGCGCCTTCCAGCCCAGCTCGCGCTTGGCCTTCGTCGAGCGGTAGGTCCAGAACTGGCTGGCCGCCATCACCTCCTGCGGGCTCAGCGTGGTCTGGCCCGGGGCCGATCGGCAGCAGGCCGGCCGCGGCCGCGGCCAGCGCCGCGCGGCACCTTCACGCGGCGGGTCGACCCCGCTCAGGCGCCCGAGGTCGGCGAACAGGCGGTCGAAGGTGAAGTTGCGCCCGCCGAGGATGTAGCGCTCGCCCACAGCGCCGTGCTCGTCGGCCAGCAGGTGGCCCGCGGCCACGTCGCGGACGTCGACCACGTTGATCGCCCCGTCGGCGTAGGCCGGGCACCCGCCCGAGCAGGAAGCTGCGGACCAGCCGCGTGGAGGTCACGTGCAGTGTCGCCCGGGCCGAACACGCCCGTCGGGTTCACGCACACCAGCGGCAGGCCCTTGCGCGGCCAGGCGCAGCGCCTCGGCCTCGGCCTCGTGCACCGAGTTCACGTACGGGATGCCCAGGTGCCCGGCGGTGAAGAGCTGGGTCTCGTCGGCGGTCGCCCCCCTGCGGTGCCGGGCCGAGCGCGCGGCGCTGGAGGTGTAGCACCACCCGCTCGACCTCGGCGCGCAGGCCTCCTCGAGCACGATGCGCGTGTGCCGCCCACGTTCACCTCGAACATGCGCTCGGCGTCCGCGGGGCGCACCGACGTCATCGCCGGCCGCGTGGAACACCCGGTCGACGCCCTTCATGGCGCGCCGGACCGCGCGGCGGTCGAGCGATGTCGCACCGCACCTGCTCGGCGTCGAGGTCGTCGATCGCCCGCTTGTCGAGTCTCGCGGACCGCCAGCCGCAGGTCGTCGCCGCGCTCGACCAGCGCGCGGCGCCAGGTGGGAGCCGATGAAGCCGGTCGCGCCGGTGAGCAGGGTCTTGGCCATCGGGCGCGCGAGTCTACGCGGGCGATCGAGGTAGGCTGCCGCCCGGATGCCGCCGGTCGCCGTCGTCACGGACACCACCGCGTACCTGCCGCCGGAGCTCGTGGACCGGCATGGGCTCGCAGGTGGTCCCGCTCTACGTGGTCTTCGGCTCCGACCGCACCGTGAGCGCGAGTCGGAGATCACCGACTACCCGGCCTTCTTCGAGGAGCTGCGCTCGGCGGAGTCCCTGCCCACGACCTCCCAGCCGTCGGTCGGCGACTTCATCGGCGTGCTTCGAGCCGCTGCTGGCGACCGGGCCAGCGACGTGGTCTCGGTCCACATCTCGGCGGGCATCTCCGGCACCGGCGACTCCGCCCGCCAGGCCGCCGAGCAGCTCGAGCGCGAGGGCAAGGGCGGCGAGCGCGTCCGCGTGGTCGACTCGCACGACCACCGCCGGGGGCCTGGGGCTGCGTGGTGCTCGCCGCCGCCGCGGCCGCTGCGAGTCGCGAAGACGCTGGACGAGGTGTCGAGCGGCGCGCCCAGGAGGCGCGCGCGGACCTCAAGATCTGGTTCGCCGTCGACACGCTCGAGTTCCTCAAGCGCGGCGGGCGGATCGGCGCGGCCAGCGCCTGGATCGGATCGACGCTGAAGGTCAAGCCGATCCTCACGCTGGAGAGCGAGCTGACCCCCGTCGAGCGCGTACGCACCAGCTCGCGGGCGTTCGAGCGGCTGGTGGACTACGCCCGCCAGCGCCACGAGTCCGGCGCCGACGCCTGGGTCGTCCAGCACATCTCCGCGGAGGACCAGGCCGAGCGACTGGTGGAGCGCTGCCGCGAGGTGTTCGGCTGCGACCCGGTGTTCGTCAGCGAGGTCGGGCCCGTGCTCTCGGCCCACGCGGGCCCGGGCCTGCTCGGCATCGGGGTCGATCCCCAAGCACCACCTGCGCTGAACCTCAGCGCCGTCCGGCAGCCTTCCCATCATCCCGGTGGCGATGGCCAGCCGGCGCCCGAGATACCCGCTGTCCGCGTCGGTCCTCCGCACCGTGCTGATCATCGTCTGTGTGGCGGTGGCGCTCTACCTGATCTTCCTGCTGCGCAAGCCGATCGGCTGGCTGCTGATCGCCACGTTCCTCGCGGTGGCGCTGTCGGGGCCGGTCAACTTGCTGGAGCGCCACATGAGGCGCGGCTTTGCGATCACGCTCGTCTACCTGGGCATGCTGGCCTTCCCCCTGGCCCTCGGCGCGGTGATCGTCCCGCCGCTGGTCACCGAGGGCAACAACCTCGCCGACGACGCGCCGCAGTACGCGCGCGACGTGACCGACGTTCGTGAACGACAACGAGCGGCTGCGCGAGCTCAACGCGGACTACGACATCACCGCGAAGCTCGAGGAGGAGGCCGCCAAGCTGCCGGGCAAGCTCGGCGGCGCCGCCGGCACCCTGCGCGACGTGGGCTTCGGGATCGTGAACTCGATCTTCGCCCTGGTCACGATCCTGATCCTCACCGCGTTCATGCTCGGCGGCGGGCGAAGCTGGATCATCCACGGGCTGCGCTACCTGCCCGAGGAGCGCGCCGAGCGACTCGAGCGGGTGCTTCAGCGCTCCGCCACGGCCGTGGGCAACTACGTGGCGGGCGCCATCTTCCAGGCGACGCTGGCGGGGGTGCTCTCCTACATCGTGCTGTCGATCCTCGGCGTCCCCTTCGCCGCGCCGCTGGCCGTGCTCATCTTCTTCCTGGACCTGATCCCGCTGGTCGGCGCCACGATCGGCGCGGCGCTGGTGGCCGTGGTCACCGTCTTCAACGACTTCCCCACCGCCACGATCATCTGGATCGTCTGGTCGATCGTCTACCAGCAGGTGGAGAACAACCTGGTCCAGCCGCAGATCCAGAAGCGGGCGGTGGACATCAACCCGTTCCTGGTGATCGTGTCGGTGCTCTTCGGCAGCACGCTGCTGGGCGTCCTGGGCGCGCTGGTGGCCGTGCCGGTGGCCGCCTCGATCCAGATCGCCGTGCGCGAGTGGGCTGACCTGCGCGGCATCCAGCCGCGGCCGGCCCCCGACGACGAGCCGCCCCCCGCGCCGCCCGAGGGCCCCGAGCCCGAGCCCTCGCCGGCGTAGACGGTCGGTCGTCGGTCGCAGGCGTCGCGCCGCGCCGCTCAGCGTTCCCGTTACGCGATGATCTGGGCGTTGAACGTGTGATTCGATGTCGAGAAGCCCCGCCGGTTCCGCTCACGAGGTGAAGGGCCTCGACAGGCGCGGCCCACGACACCAGGAGACCACGATGCCGAATGAGAAAACCGAGCCGACTCTCGCTCGTCCGCCTGTCGTCAGTCAGAACGAGTGGGACGGGGCGCTGACGGCCCTGCTCGAGCGCGAGCAGACCGTCGCCGCCGCGATGCACGAGCTCGCCGCCGCACGGAAGCGCATGCCGATGGTGCGGGTGGAGCACGACTACGCGTTCGAGGGTCCTGACGGGCGGCGGTCACTGCCCGAGCTGTTCGACGGGCGCAGCCAGCTGATCCTCTACCGGTTCTTCTTCGAGGAGGGTGACGACGCCGGCTGCGTTGGCTGCTCGTCCGTCGCCGACGGCATCCCACAGCTCGGCCTCCTGCATGCTCGCGACATCACCTTCGCGATGGCGTCGCCGGCGCCTCAGGCGAACCTCCGCCGCTACGCCGAGCGCATGGGTTGGACTGACGTGCCCTGGTACACGATCCGCAGCGAGCGCTTCTCGGCTGACTTCGGGGTCGACGAGTGGTTCGGCTTCAACGTCTTCCTGCGCGACGGCAACGACGTCTACCGCACCTACTTCCTGCAGCACGGAGCGATGGTCCAATGGATCGGCAGCCTCTGGAGCTTGTGGTCCTTGACGCCCTATGGCGGGCAGTCCAACGAGGAGGACTTGCCCGAGGGCTGGCCACGGGCGCCGGGGTCGTTCTGGTTTCGCCGCCACGACGAGTTCGACGATCCGCCGCCGTCGGCCCGCCGGCGCGTCGACTCGGATGATCGGCCCTGACCGACGAAGACCGGAGATTCAGCGCCGGCGGCGGAGCAACGAGACGGTGGCGGCGACCCCGCCGCCGATAACGAAGCCGGCAACCGCCGCCCCGACGAGCGCCGCCTCGCGGTTCTGCGCCAGCTGGCGGCGCCAGTTGGTGAGCTCGCCCACCTTGGAGCGAAGGTCGTTCACCGAGAACGCCAGCTCGCGGCGGGTGTCCTCGATGGAGCTGCGGATCTGCTCGGGGCTGCGGTTGGCCGGCAGGCTCGACATCAGGACTTGGCCTCCTCGCGGGCGCGTTCGGTGGAGCGTTCGAGCTGGTCGCGCTCGATCGCCTGGTGCTCCAGCGTCTGACGGGTGATCTTGGCCTCTTCGATGGCCAGGTCCGGCGTGGGCGGGCCGGCGCTGAGCCAGCGCTTGGCCAGCAGGCCCGCGATGGCGCCCAGGAGGATCAGGATGAGCGTGACGATGGCGAAGCCGGGCCACACCACGGCGGTGTCCAGCGCGTCGTTGATCAGGAAGGCGAAGGCGAACAGCGCCATGACCACCGCGAAGACCAGGAAGATGCCCGCCGCCACGCCGACCCCCGCGCCCCGCGCGAGCGTCTTGGCCTTGTCGGTGACCTCGGCCTTGGCTAGCTCGATCTCCTCGCGTACCAGCAGCGACGCCTTCTCGGACACGTCGCCGACGATCTCGCCGAGCGTCTTGTCCGCGCCGTTGGGGCCGGGCGGCGTCATCGGCCGAGCCACCTGAGCACGCCGGCAAGGACGAGGCCGCCCGCGAACGCCGCGCCCACGAAGACCTCGGGGCGCTCCGCGAAGGCGTCGTGCTCCGCTGCGGCCTGTGCGTCGGCGGGCGACTGCCCGCCGAGCGGCTCCTGCGGCGCGGGGTCTGCGGCTGCCTGAGAGGCCTCCATCAGTAGTCCGGCGGGTCCTCGTCGAACACGCGGATCCAGATGGCGGTGGCGATGCGGTTGGCGACGATCGTGGCCAGGGCGCCGACTCCGGCCAGCATGCCGCTCCAGACCAGGCGTTTTACGAGCTCGTTCTCCATCGGGCGTGATTCAACCAGACACGGCGGCAGCTACCCGCGGCCGGGGCCTCCAACCCGCCGCAGATGGCCTCGACCACGAGTCCCTTGGCGCGCTCGAACTCCTCCTCGGTCTGGGGCAGCAGGTCGAAGATCCAGCCCGACAGCAGCTGCTCGATCGCTCCGTAGAAGCACATGGCGGCGAACTCCGACGAGATGTCGGACTTGAAGCGTGCCGTCCTGGCGGGCCGACTCCACGATCTCGGCGATGCCGTCGTAGGCCTCGCGGATCTTGTCCAGGTGCAGCCGGCCGAACGAGTTCGCCGCGCGGGTGACCTCCACGATGATCACCTTCATCAGGTCCGGCTCGTGGCGGTAGGAGTCGATGATGAAGCCGGCGACCATGTAGAGCTTGTCGCGGACGGGCACCTCCTGGCGGCGGTCGATCTCGGTGATCGCGTCGAGCATGACCTGCCAGCGCTCGAGGAAGAGCTCGTTGAGGATCTCCTCCTTGGAGTCGAAGTAGTGGTAGACGAGGCCGTAGGCCACGCCCGCCTCGTCGGCCACGTCCGAGACGCGGCAGTGGTGGAAGCCCTGGCGCGCGAACACGGTGATCGCGGCGTCGAGGATCAGGCGGCGCTTGTCGACCGCGCCGGCGCGCGGGGTGGCGGCCATCAGACCCTCGCCTCCTCTGCCCAGCGGTACGCCGACGGCACGCGGTTGGCCAGGCTCGGCAGCGACTCGCGCACCTCGTCCTGGCGCGCCAGGTCGAGGTCGGCGGCCACGAAGCACTCCTCGTCGGCCGCCCGCGCGAGGACGTCGCCCCACGGATCCACGATCTGCGAGCCGCCGAAGCTCTCGTTGTCGGGCGGGTGGTCGCCGATCTGGTCGGCGGCCACCACGAACGCCTGGTTCTCGATCGCCCGCGCCCGCACGAGCGTGTCCCAGTGCGCCGGGCCCGTGGGCACCGTGAACGCCGCCGGAATCACGAGGATGCGGGCGCCGCGCACGGCGAGGATGCGGAACAGCTCCGGGAAGCGCAGGTCGTAACAGACGGTGAGGCCCAGCCGGGCGTCGTCGCGCCTCGCTGGTCACGATCTCGTCGCCCGCCTCCTGGGACGCCGACTCGCGGTACTCCTTGCCCTCCACCGTCACGTCGAACATGTGGATCTTGCGGTACACGCCGCGGACCTCGCCGTCGGGGCCGACGTGCACGGAGGTGTTGCCGAGCTTGTCGTGCCCTCGCGCCGCTCGACGAACGAGCCGGCCACGAGGTCGATTCCCAGCTCGCGGCGGCGGCGCGCGCCCAGGCCATCGTCGGGCCGTCGAGCGTCTCGGCGCCGTCCCGATAGGCCTCGTGGCTGCCGAGCACGTTGAACTTCTCGGGCAGCACGACCAGGTCGGCGCCGTCGGCCGCCGCGGCGCGGGTCAGCCGGTCCGCAGTGGCCAGGTTGCGGTCCTTGTCCTCGGTCGAGTTGAGCTGTACCGCGGCTGCGCGCATGATCCTCCTCCCCGCCAGATTGACTGGTCAGTCAGGCGAGTGTATCGGCGCCAGCTGATGGGACAGCCGGGCTTGCAACGGGCACCCCACGCTCGCGCACGGTCATCCGCAGCCCACCGCGCGGGCTCAGCGTGGGCATCTGGCGCACGGTCATCGTCCGCCCGGCGAGCAGCTCCAGGCGGAAGCGCTGCAGCGACAGCGGTGACCACCGCCTTGACCTCCATCTGGCCGAAGCGCATGCCGATGCACGTGCGCGAGCCGCCGCCGAACGGCACGTAGGCGCCCTTGGGCAGCGCGGCCTTGGCGCTCGGGCGCGAACCGCTCGGAGTCGAAGGCCTCCGGGTCGGGGAACACGTCGGGCAGCCGGTGGCTCGCCCACGAGCAGTAGTTCACGTAGCTGCCGCCGGGCACCGGCACGCCCGCCACCTCGAAGTCCTCGACCGCCAGCCGCGGCCCGATCCACGCGGGCGGGTAGAGGCGCAGCGTCTCGTCGAGCGCCATGTCCAGGCGCGGCATGCCGCCCGCCAGGTCCGCCGCGGCGGCGGGCCGTCCAAGCACGCGTCCTGCTCGGCCAGCAGCGCAGCCAGCTCGTCGCGGGTTGCGCGCCAGCTCGTAGAGCAGGAACGAGATCGTGGAGGTGGAGGTGTCGTGGCCCGCGAACAGCAGCGTCATCGCCTGGTCGCGCACCTCGCAGGTCCGACAGCCGCGACCCGTCCTCGTCGGTGGCCGCCATGAGCATGCCGAGCATGTCCTCGTGGCCGGTGCCCTCGCGCCGGCGGCGCTCGATCTCGCCGTAGATGATCCGGTCCAGCACCGCCCGGGCGCGCTGCAGCCGCCACCAGGGCGAGCCCGGGCCGCGCAGGATGCGCAGCGCGTAGTCGGTGCCGTAGAAGGACAGCGCGCGCTCGAACTCGTGCGCGGCCAGCGCGCCGGTGCCGCGGTCGTCGGGGTCGAGGCCCAGCAGCGCGCGCATGGCGATCCGCATCGCCAGCTCGCGCGCCCACGCGTACACGTCGACCACCTGGCCCGGCGCGCCAGGCTCCAGGGCCGCTCGGCCTCCTCGACCATCGTGTCCGCGGCGGCAGCCATCTGCTCGCGGTGGAAGGCGGGCAGCATGATCCGGCGCGCGCGCCGGTGGTAGGCGCCGTCGATGGTCAGCAGCCCGTCGCCCAGCAGGGGCTCGAGCTCGCCGAAGCCCCCCGTCGCGCCAGCGGAAGTTGGCTGCGTTGGAGACCAGCATGTGGTGGTTGGCCTCGGGCCCGAGCACGAAGACCTGGAGGCCGTGCAGGATCCGGACGCTGAACACCGGGCCGTAGCGCTCGTAGCACGACAGCAGGACGGGCAGCGGGTCGGTGGCCATCCGGTGCGTGCGCCCGGCGCTGAAGGACGTGTCGCCGGGCGGGTACCGGCCGCGCAGGCGCAGCTCGGTGCGCACGTCGGCCGCGATCCGCCGCGAGCGGGTTGTGGGGGAGCGCGGCGGGCGCAGCTGCGGCCATCGGCCGAGGATACGCTCCGGCGATGGACGGACTTGCCGGCACGCGGCGCCGCGGTGCGGCGCCTCGGCCTGGCCCTGCCCCCAGCACGGATGCCCGCTCCGGCATGGGCACCAGGCCGCTCAAGCGCTGGCGCTACGTGGGCGTCTACACGCCCGAGCTGATGCTGTGCGTGGGCGACGCCCGGATCGGCGGCGTCCCGCAGCGCTGGTGGGCGGTGGCGCTGCCCGACGGGCAGCTGCGCGAGCGCACGACCATCGGGCGCGGCGGCGTGACTGGTGGGCCCCGATCGCGCGCGCGTCCAGGCGCGGGGCGTCAGATCGACCTCGAGCTCGAGAGCGCGAGCCCGCGGTGGAGACCGTGTCCGCGGCGGGCGGCGCCTACATCTGGACCGCCAAGCAGCGCAGCCGTCCCCGTGCGCGGGCAGCGTGGAGGTCGATGGCAGCGAGCACGAGCATCGATGCCGCGGCCGGCTTCGTGGACGACTCCGCCGGCTACCACACGCGCCACACCGTCTGGAGGTGGTCGGCCGGCGTGGGGCGACTCGCCGACGGCCGCGCGGTGGGCTGGAACCTGGTGGACCGGCATCCACGACTCACCGAGCGACAGCGAGCGCACGGTATGGGTCGACGGCGAGCCACGCGAGGTGGGCCCGGTGGAGTTCGCGCGCCGACCTGTCGGCGGTCGGCGGCCTGCGCTTCACCGAGTGGTCGGCGCGCGAGGAGAACGCGCAACCTGCTGTTACTGCGCTCGCGCTACCGCCAGCCGTTCGGCACCTTCGCGGGCGAGCTGCCCGGCGGCGTGCGAGCTGGCCGAGGGCTACGGCGTGATGGAGGAGCACGAGGCCTGGTGGTAGGCGCACGAGCCCCAAGGCTCGCTAGCCCCGCGCTCGCGGTGGCGCTTGAGCTCCTCGACCAGCAGCTTGGAGTGCAGCGCGGCGATGAAGTCGCGCAGCGGCTCCGCCCCGGACTCGATCAGGTCGACCACGCGGTCGGGCTCGAGCTCGCCGGCCAGCCGCTCGAGCACCACCTGCGACCTCCTCCTTCACCAGCTCCTCCAACGCGCGCTTGTAGCGCAGCGTGTCGTAGACGGTGAAGCCGATCTGCTCGTCGTAGCCGCCGGCGCGGAAGCGGCTGATGGCCTCGATCACCTGCACGTCGAGCTGTGAGTAGCCGCGCCGGTTCGGGGTGAGCAGGCCGATCTCGGCCAGCCGGTCGAGCACCTCGCGCGGGCATGTCGTAGCGGCGCTTGACCTCGGCGGCGCTGACCCGGTCGGCGGTCGCCGCGCTGAGCGCCCGCTCGAGGATCCGGTCCTCGAGCTCCACGAGCGCGCGCGCTCGCTCGGGGTCCTCGTCGAGCACGCTCTTGATCGCCTTGAGCGGCATGAAGCGCTCCTCCTGGAGCTGCTTGATCAGCCGGATCCGCTCGCACGAACTCGGGCGGGTACCAGGCCATGTTGCGCGAGGTCTTCACCGGGCTCGGGCAGCAGGCCCTCGCGCAGGTAGTGCTTGATCGTGCCCGCGCTCACGCCGCTGGCCTCGGCCAGCTCGCCCATCCTGAGCAGTGCCGTTGGCGCTCATGCCATGAACGAGCCGCCGCGCGCGCCCTCGGCGGGCCCGGCCACCGCGCCCGACTCCTCCAGCGCGGCCGACCTCCTCCGCGCAGTAGCCGAGCTCGCCCAGCACCTGCGGCCGTGTGCTCGCCCAGGGCCGGGCCGGGCGCGGTGGGCTCGGCGGGGGTGCGGCTCATCTTCACCGGCGTGCCGAGCAGGCGCACGGGCGCCTCCGCGCCCGGCTGATCGACCTCCACCACCATCTCGCGCGCGCGCACGAGCTCGGAGTCCAGCGCCTCGTCGAGGTCCAGCACCGGCTCCAGGCAGCAGTCGTGCCTCCGACGCGAACGTTCGCCACTCGCTCGCGCGTGCGCTCCATGAAGATGCGCTCGACCTCGCGCGTGGGCCTCGGACCCCGGCGGGTCGAACTGCCGCTCGATCAGGTCCTCGCGGCCCACGCCGCGACACCACGCCTGCCAGAACTTGGGCTCGAGCGCCCCGAGCGTGACCCAGCCGTCGCTGCACGGGTACGGGCCGGTAGCACGCATAGGCGCCGGCCAGCTCGAGCCCGCCGCGCCGCGGCACCTGGCCGTCGGCGAAGTGGCGGGCCGCCACCATCGCCAGCCACGACAGCGAGCCGTCGGCCATCGAGATGTCCACCAGCTGGCCCTCGCCCGAGCGGTCGCGCTCGCGCAGCGCGGCCAGGATCCCGAACGCCGCCATCAGCGCGCCGCCTCCAAGGTCGGCGATCTGGCCCGCCGACTGGATCGGCGGGCCGCCGTCCTCGCCGGTGAGCCCGAGCAGCCCCACGAGCCCGAGGTAGTTCATGTCGTGGCCTGAACGGTCGCGGTAGGGGCCGTCCTGGCCGTAGCCGGTGATCGCGCAGTACACGAGCCCGGGGTTCTCCTCGCGCAGCCGCTCGTAGCCCACGCCCAGGCGGTCCAGCACACCCGGCCTGAAGGACTCCAGCAGCACGTCGTACTCGCGCGCGAGGCGCAGCAGCACCTCGCGCCCGCGCTCGTCCTTGAGGTTGATCCGGATCGAGCGCTTGCCGCGGTTGAGCGACAGGAACAGCGCGGACTTGGCCGAGTCCTCGGCGCCCTCGTGGTAGGGCGGCGCCCAGCGGATGTAGTCGCCCATGCCGGTGTCCTCGACCTTGAGCACCTCGGCGCCGAAGTCGGCCAGCAGCAGCGAGCAGAAGCCGCCCGGCAGCAGCCTGGAGAGATCCAGGACCTTGATGCCTGACAGGGCTCCGCTCATGCCTGGACGCGCTTGGGCACGCCGAGCAGCTCGCGCGCCTCGGCCACCGTCGCCGGCCGCCGGCCCACGTCCTCGGTGAGCTGACGCGCCTTGGCGATCAGGTCGCCGTTGGAGCGGGCCATCGTGCCGTCGGGCAGGTAGAAGTTGTCCTCCAGCCCCACGCGCACGTTGCCTCCCAGCGTGAGCGCCGCGGCCACCAGCATCCACTGCTGCCGGCTGATGCCGATCACTCCCCAGTTGTTGGGGCCCTCCGGGCCGCCGGGCACCTGCTCGGCCATGTGGGCGAGGTTGCGCGCATTGGGCCGCACACCGCCGGTCACGCCCATGACGCAGGAGATCTGCAGGGGCTCGCGCAGCAGGCCCATGTCCAGGAGCGGGTCGAGGTTGGCCACGTGCCCGGTGTCGAAGCACTCGTGCTCGGCCCGGATGCCCAGCTCGTTCATCTCGGTGAGGAACGCGGTGATCGTGTCGAACGAGTTCTCGAAAACGGCCTTGAACACGAACTCCTTGCGCTTGCTCGAGTACTTCGCGTAGTTCATCGAGCTCATGTTCAGCGCGGCCACGTCCGGCTTGAGCACGCGCAGATACTCGATCCGCTTCTCGATCGGCACCCCGATCGCCCCGGTCGAGTAGTTGATGATCACGTCGTCCACCTCGGCCTGGATCGCCTCGGTGATCGCCCGGAAGTCCTCCACCTCGTAGCTGGGCACGCCCTCGGGCGTGCGGGCGTGGATGTGAATCATCGCGCCGCCCTCGTCCACGATCCGCCGCGCCTCAGCCGCGTACTCCTGCGGCGTGTAGGGGATCGCCGGGCACTGGTCGCGGTTGGCGACGGCGCCGCTTATGGAACAGGTGATGACAACTGGGTCTTGGAAGCGGCTCATGCGCTGAGTCCGGTGCTCGGTGCTCGGTGCTCGGTGCTCGGTGGGGCGAAGGCGAGTCGGTGCCGCACTTGCTCTCCTGTGGCCGGGGATTTCCGGGAGCTCGAGGTGTACCGGCGGGTGCTGAGCCTGGCTGCAGAACTGCACGCATGCACTCGGACGTGGCGGTCGTTCGACCGCTGGTCAGCGGGGATACAGCTGGTTCGGACAGCCGACTCGGTGGGCGCCAACATCGCAGAGGCGTTCGGGCGCGACAGGCATCCAGACCAGCGCCGGTTTCTGTTCATCGCCCGCGGGTCGGCCTGCGAGCTCCAGCACTGGATCGCTACCGCCGAGGAACGGGGGCTTCCCCTGCCCTGCCAATCGGCCGAGGAGGCAGCGCGAGTCGCGCGAATGCTGAACGGCCTGGTGCGATCAATGACCGAGCACCGAGCACCGAGCACCGAGCACCCGAAGCGCAGCTGAGCCCTCAAACCGGCATCACTCCGTGGCGCTTCCACGGCCGCTCCACCCGCTTGGTCTCCGCCATCGCCAGTGCGCCGATCACGACCTTCCGCGTCTCGCGGGGGTCGATCACGTCGTCGATCATCGCGTTGCCGGCGGCGATGTAGGGGTCGATCGTCTTGCGGATCCCCTCGATCATCTCCGCGCGCGTGGCGTCGGGGTCCTCGGCCGCCTCGATCTGCTTGCGGAAGATGATGTTCACGGCACCCTCGGGGCCCATGACCGAGATCTCGGCGCTGGGCCACGCCACGATCAGGTCCGGCTCGTACGCCTTGCCGCACATCACGTAGTAGCCGGCGCCGTAGGCCTTGCGCACCACCACCGTGACCTTCGGCACCGTGGCGCGCGACACGGCGTAGAGCATCTTGGCGCCGTGGCGGATGATGCCCGCCTGCTCGACCTTGGTGCCCACCATGAAGCCGGGCACGTCCTGGAGGAACAGCAGCGGGATGCCAAAGGCGTCGCAGAGGTTGATGAAGCGCGCCGCCTTGTCGGCTGAGTCGTTCTCGAGAATCCCTCCGAGCTGTCGCGGCTGGTTGGCCACGATCCCGACCGGGCGGCCGCCCATCCGCGCGAAGCAGGTGATGATCGTGCGCGCGAACCGCGGCTTCATGTCGAAGTAGAAGCCGTCGTCGACGATCCGGCTGATCACGTCGTACATGTCGTAGGGCTTGCGCGGGGAGTCGGGCAGCACCTCGAGCAGGTCCTCGTCGGCCCGGTCGACCGGGTCCGAGGGCTCGCGCCGCGGCGGCGGCTGCTCGCAGTTCTGCGGGAAGAAGGACAGGTAGTCCTTGATCGCCTGGATGCACTCCTCGTCGGACTTGACCTCCAGGTCGCCGACGCCGGACACCTTGGTGTGCACGCCCGAGCCGCCCAGCTCCTCCTGGGTCACGTCCTCGCCGGTGACCGCGCGCGTGAGGTGCGGGCCGGCCAGGGCCATCGACCCGCGGCCCTTCACCATGGGCACGAAGTCCGCCAGCCCGGGGATGTAGGCCGTGCCCGCGGCGCAGGGCCCCATCAGCGCGGCGATCTGCGGGATGACCCCGCTCATCGTGACCTCCTCGCGGAACAGGTGGCCAGAGCCCGCGAACAGCGAGCCGGCGGCCTCCTGGATCCGCGCTCCGGCGGAGTCGAGCAGCCAGATGAAGGGGATCCGCTTGCCGAGCGCCAGCTCGCGCAGGCGCGTGACCTTGAGCTCGCCGGTCATGCCCATCGAGCCGGCCATGACGGTGAAGTCGTAGGCGCAAACGGCCACCAGGCGGCCCTCCACGTGCCCGTAGCCGGTGATCACGCCGTCGGCCGGCGCCTCGCGGTCCGCCATCGCGCGCTGGGAGAAGTGCGGCCGCCCGTGGATGCCCAACTCGGTGAAGGTGCCCTCGTCCACGAGCAGCGCGAGCCGCTCACGGGCGGTGAGCTTGTCCTGCTCGTGCTGGCGCGCGACCTTCTCGGGGCCGCCCCCCGCGCGGGCACGCTCGCGCCGTTCGTGCAGGTCGTCGACCAGCGAACGCAGCGGCGGCCGCGCCACCAGAGTGTCGGCCGCCACGGGCGCCGCGCCGTCGGGGGCCTTGGCGGTGGGCTCAGCCGCCGACACGCTCGCCCTCCGGAATGGCCTCCAGCAGCGGCTCGATGGCGCCGAGCACCACCGACGCGTCCGCCTGGCGCTCCAGCTCGTCCTCGGGCGCGAAGAAGGCGGTGATCTCGAGCCCTACCAGCTCGCAGTCCGCGGCCACTGCCTCGAAGACGTCCAAGAGCTTGTCGGGCCGCAGCCCTCCGGGCGCCGGGAACTGGGCCGGGAAGTCGTCGGGATCCAGCACGTCGAGGTCCAGGTGCACGTACACCGGCGCCGAGTCCAGGGCGTTCTTGACCGCCACGAGCGTTTCGACGGGGCTGGCTCCGATCACGGTCACATCGCTGCGCTCGAGCGCCTCGCGCTCGGGGCCGTCGAGCTCGCGCACGCCGGCGAGCACGACGCGGTCGGAAGGCACCACCTGCTTGGCCAGCCCCGCGTCCCAAAGCCCGCATGCGCCGGCCAGGCCCATGCCGCCGAGGTACCCGCTGGCGGTGGTCTGCGGGGTGTTGAAGTCGCCGTGCGCGTCCAGCCACAGCACCTTGGCGTCGGGGCGGTGGCCGGCCACGGCGGGGAGCGTGGTGAGCGCGATCGAGCACTCGGGCGCCAGCAGCACTGGCACCTCCCCCGCCGCCAGGGCGTCGTCCACCTGGCCGCCGGCCTCCAGCAGACAGCCGCGCGACTCACGCAGGTCTGCGTCGAAGGACTGCGTGCGCGGCTCGCCCGGCTCCCCGACTGCGCGCGGCTCGCGGCCCAGTCGCTTGGCCACCAGCGGGGCCAGGGCGTCCACGCCCCGCACGGCCGCCGCCGTGCGGTCGGAGGTCCGGCAGCGCAGGGCCACGGGCGCGGCGCTCATCGGCCCTTCCACTGGGGCTCGCGCTTCTCGAAGAAGGCGGTCACGCCCTCCACGATGTCCTCGGTGGACAGCGCCAGGCTGAGGTTGTGCCGCAGGTACTCCAGGGCGTCGGCCAGCGGCATGTCCATCTGGCGGAACATCGCATCCTTGCCCAGGCGCATCATCACGGGGGACTTGGCCGCCAGCTTCTGCGCCCAGTCGGCCACGGCGTCGTCGAACTCCTCGGGCGCCACCACCCTGTTCACGATTCCCGCCTCCAGTGCCTCCTGAGCGCCGATGCGCTCGCCCAGCAGGAGCATCTCGTTGGTCTTCTTGCGTGGGACGTTGCGATAGATCAGCGCCATGATCATGAACGGGAACACGCCGACATCGATCTCGGGCGTGCCGAACGTGACGCCGTCGCGGGCCACCACCAGGTCGCATGCCAGCGCCAGGCCCAGCGCACCGGCCAGGACGTGCCCGTTGGCCGCGCAGATCACGGGCTTGCCCAGCTGGCCGATGAGCGTGAACAGGCGCGGGAACTCGGCCGTCCCGAAGTGCTTGTGCACCGTCGGGACGTTGCCCGCGAACTGGTCCAGGTTGCCACCCGCCGAGAAGACCTTCTCGTGCGATGAGGTGAGCACCACGCAGCGAACCCCGGCGTCGTCGCGGGCGGTCTCGAAGGCGTCGATGACCTCCTTGAGCGTCGCCTGCCCGAGCGCGTTGCGCGTGTCGGGATCGTCGAGGGTGATCGTGGCGATGGCGTCCGCCACCTCGTAGGAGATCTTCTCGTAGGCCAAGTTCTGGTCCCGCGGCAAGTGGGAAGTTCTACTTTCTACCGGAACCGGGCGGGTTGCGTCTTGACTTGCCGTGCCCTGCCGCTCTAGCGTCTTCGTGTCACCGCAGCAGGGACGCTGCTTGGCCCAGCGGGAGGATCACATGGCTAGCAGCGGGCAGGCCCGTCGCAGATCGATTCGATCTCGTTCGACCATGCGCCGCCCTGCCGCGACGATCGCGGTGCTGTGCCTGGGGTTCACCGGGTGCTCCATCACGGGCGAGGCCACCCACGTCACCGAGACCGGCGCGACCCTGACGGGCAGCGTGCACCCCGTCGACCAAGCCACCGACTGGTGGTTCGAGCACGGGGAGACCGAGCGCTACGGCCGCGAGACCCAGCGCAGGACCGTGCCCGCCGGCGGCGAGCTGGTGCCCGTGTCCGAGCGCATCGGCGGGCTCCTCCCCGAGACCGACTATCACTTCCGGCTCTGCAGCCAGCGCCCTGACGAAGACCGCCAGTGCGGTGACGACAGCAGCTTCCGCACGGTGTCCGATGAGCTGCCCCCGGGCTTCGAGGAGCAGGTGGCGTTCACCAATCTCGTGAACCCTACGGCCGTCCGCTTCGCTCCCGACGGCCGCGTCTTCGTGGCCGAGCGTCACGGCGCGATCAAGGTCTTCGACGACATGGACGACACAACCCCGGCCATGTTCGCCGACCTGCGGAAGGAGGTGCACGCGTTCTGGGATCGCGGGCTGCTGGGCCTAGCGCTCGACCCCGAGTTCCCGGCACGGCCGTTCGTCTACGTGCTCTACACGCACGACGCCGCGATCGGCGGGACGGCGCCGCGCTGGGGGACCGCCGGCGGCGCGGCCGACGGATGCCCGACCCCGCCCGGGGCGACCGGCGACGGATGCGTGGTCAGCGGCCGGATCTCGCGCCTCAAGGCCGACGGCAACTCGATGACGGGCCCGGAGCAGGTCCTGGTCGAGGACTGGTGCCAGCAGTACCCGAGCCACTCCGTCGGCTCGCTCGCCTTCGGGCCCGACGGCTCGCTGTACGCGTCGCGGCGGCGACGGGCGCCAGCTTCAACACGGTCGACTACGGCCAGTTCGGCTCGCCGAGGAACCCGTGCGGCGACCCGCCCGGGGAGCCGGGCGACGCCCTCACGCCGCCGACCGCCGAGGGCGGGGCGCTGCGCAGCCAGGACCTGCGCACCGCCGGCGACCCCGCCGGCCTCGAGCGGCACGGTCATCCGGGTCGACCCGGAGACGGGCGAGGGGCATGGCCGGCAACCCGGGCGCCGTCGAGCACCGACCGCAATGTCCGGCGGATCGTCGCCCAGGGCCTGCGCAACCCGTTCCGTATCACCACCCGGCCCGGCACCGACGAGGTCTGGCTGGGCGATGTCGGCTGGAACGACTTCGAGGAGATCAACCGGTTGCCAATCCCGAAGGACTCGAGCGTCGACAACTTCGGCTGGCCCTGCTTCGAGGGCCCGGGCCGCCAGCCCGGCTACGACGGCGGCAGACCTGAGCGCTGTGCGAGGGCCTCTACTCGGCGGCGCGGCCACGCTCGCCGTTCCTATCCTACCGGCACTCCGACCCGGTAGTGGCGGGAGAGGAGTGCGGCATCGGCAGCTCGTCCACGTCCGGCGTGGCGTTCGGCTTCTACGGCGGCGGCCCCTACCCGGCCGAGTACGACGGCGCGCTGTTCTTCGCCGACTTCTCGCGCAACTGCATCTGGGTGATCAAGCGCGTCGGGCGGCACGCTGCCCAGCCCCGGCGCAGCGCTCGACGTTCCTCGACGCGCGCCGGCAACCCCGTCGACCTACAGGTCGGCCCCGGCGGCGAGCTGTTCTACGTGGACTTCCACGGCGGCACGTGCGCCGGATCGTCTACACGGCGGGCAACCGCCCACCGAACGCCGTCGCGACGGCCGACCCAAGACCCATGGCGCGCTGCCGCTGACCGTCCGCTTCGACGGCTCGACCTCGGACGACCCCGACTCGGCGAGCCCGCTCACCTACGCCTGGGACCTCGACGGCGACGGCCAGCACGACGACTCCACCTCGGCGCAGCCCACCTTCACCTACTCGACCGCCGGCACCTACACGGCCGAGCTCCGGGTCACGGACACCGGCGGCGCGTCGGCGACCGACGCCGTCACGATCAACGCCGGCAACACACCTCCCACGGCCACGATCGCCGACGCCCAGCCCGGGCGTCACGTGGGAGGTTGGCGAGGAGGTGACGTTCCGCGGCGGCGGCGCCGACGACCAGGACGGGGACCTTCCGGCGTCTGCGCTGTCAGTGGACGCTGACGCTTCAGCACTGCCCGTCCAACTGCCACAGCCACGCGTGCAGAGCTGGCCGGGGGACGCCGAGCGACAGCTTCCGCGCGCCCGACCACGAGTACCCCTCCCACCTCGAGCTGCGCCTCACCGCGCGCCGACTCCGGCGGCCTGACAGACACCCAGACGGTGCGGCTGGACCCGCGCGACCGTCGCGGTGTCGCTGCGTCGAGCCCCTCGGGCCTGACCCTGACGCTCGGCTCGTCGTCGGCGCACGGCGCCGTTCACGCGCACTCGTGATCGAGGGCCCGCCAACTCGATCGCCGCCCCCTCGCCGCAGACCCAGGGCGGGAACCCCTTCGTCTGGCGTCGTGGTCGGACGGCGGCGCGCGGGCGCACGACGTGACCGTGAACGACGACGCGACGTTCAGGGCCACGTTTGGTCCGCCCTAGCGGAGGGCATGCTCACAGGCGACCGTGGCACGGCATTCATGAAGGCGCGGCAGGGACGCCGGCTTCGCGCCGCAGCCCTTGTCGTCGTCGCGCTCGCCAGCGTCGGCTTCACCGGTTGCATCCAGAACCCGCCCATGACCGTCACGCCGGTCGTGACCGGGCTCGATCATGTCTGGGACATCGGCTTCCTCCCGGACGGCAC
Source organism: uncultured Thermoleophilaceae bacterium (assembly GCA_963814005.1). Taxonomy (GTDB): domain Bacteria; phylum Actinomycetota; class Thermoleophilia; order Solirubrobacterales; family Thermoleophilaceae; genus JAAYBF01. The sequence goes on along the minus strand of CAWFBA010000013.1, from coordinate 311,738 downwards.
CATGCTCTACACCGAGCGCGCGGGCCGGATCAGCGCGTTCGTCGGCGGGCAGAAGCGGCTGCTGGTGGCGCCGATCGACGTGGTGCGCCAGGGCGAGGCGGGCCTGATGGGGATGGCCATCGACCCGCAGTTCGCCTCCAACCGTTTCATCTACGTGTGCATGGCCTCGATCCAGCCCAACCCGGGCAACGACGTGCGAATGATGCGCTTGCAGGTCAACGCCAACTACACGGCCGCCACCGACCGCATTGACATCGTCACCGGCGCCCCGGTAAATGTGAGCACCGCAGAGCTCGGCCGGCACTCCGGGTGCCGGCCGCGCTTCGGCCCCGACGGCCGCCTCTACGTGGGCACGGGCGACGCGGCGGTGGGGACGGCGCCGCAGGACCTGCGCTCGCTGGGCGGCAAGGTCCTGCGGATCGATCGCAACGGCAACGGCGTGCCCGCCAACCCCGGCGGCTTCCACGACCCGCGCATCTGGTCGACCGGCCACCGCAACGTGCAGGGCATCGCATTCCGCGCCTCTGACGGCCTGGGCGTGTCCACCGAGCATGGCCCCGACCGCGACGACGAGATCAACCGCCTGAGTACGGGCAACTTCGGCTGGGCTCCACGCTACCCCGACGGGGCCCCAGGCTACTACGAGGGCGTGCCGATGACCGACCGCAACAAGTTCCCCAACGCCGTCGGCGTGCTCGCGAGGTCTGAGGCGCTTCCCACGTACGCGCCCTCCGGAGCGACGTTCGTGAGCGGCTCACGCTGGGGCCCGTGGAACGGTGTGCTCGTGGTGGCGACGCTGCGCGGCCAGTCGCTGCGGACGTTCCGCTTCTCGAGCTCTGGGGCGCTCGAGGACGTGGGCATCGCGCTCACCGACCAGGGACGCCTCCGGGCGGTCACGCAGGGACCGGACAACAACCTCTACGTTTCCACCAGCAACGGCGGGAACGGGGACAAGATGCCTGCGGTTGACCCCGCGGTAGGTCTGAGTCACGCGGGCTCGACCCAGGCTGCGCGCATGTCCACCCGCGCGCCGGCGAACGGCACGCCCTCGGCCTCGAGCAGGCGGCGCTGGCGATCGCCCTTGGACAGAGAGCCGTCGGCGCGCACGATCCGCTGCCAGGGCACAGACGGGTCGTGGCAGGCAGCCAGCACCGCCCCGGCGTAGCGGGGAGCTCCGGGTGACAGGTCGCCGTAGGTCGTGACCCGCCCATAGGGCACGGCCCGTACGCGGCGGATGACCTCGCCGGCCCTCGGATCGTCGAGGTTCAAGCCGGCGCGATCGTCAGAGCTCGCGCACCGCCAGGTCGATCGGCACGTCGCCGCCCGCGAGGTAGAAGGTCTTCCCCACGGTGTTGGGCGAGTCCAGGACCGCCACCAGGGTGGCGGCAACGTCGTCGCGCGTGACCTCGGCCCTGATGGGCTCCGGCGTGGCCGTGACCGCTCCGCGTCCGGGCTCGTTCGTGAGCGGCCCCGGCCGGCAGATCGTGTAGTCAAGCCCGCTGGCGGCGAGCGCCTCGTCGGCCTCGGCCTTGGCCTCCAAGTACGGGCGCATGGACTCTGGGCCCGCGGCGGGATCCTCCGCGCCGACCGAGCTGACGATCACGTAGCGATCGACGCCCGCGGACATGAGCTTGACCGCCGCTCCCAGGTCCACGGTCTGCTTGCGCTCCGCCCCGCTGCCGGGCCCTGCGCCCGCGGCGAACACCACCGCGTCCGCGCCCGCCACTCCGGCGGACACGTCACCGTCGCCCTCCAGGTCACAGACCACGGCCTCCGCGCCCACGGCCTCCAGGTCGGCCGCCTGGCCCGGGTCGCGAATCAGGCCCCGCGCACGGTCACCGCGCGCGGCCAGCAGCGCCAGCAGCCTGAGGCCCACCTGGCCGTGCCCACCGGCGACGACGACGTCCACGGAGTGAGCCTACCCGGCGCCCGTCAGATGCTGGTCCTTCGTGGAGTTCGCGCCGGGCTTGCTTCTAGGGCTTCGCCTCCAGAATGAGGTTGAACGGCGTCTCCGTGGCGCGGCGAACGCTCGAGAAGCCGCCGTCCTTGATCACCTCGGCGAGGCGCGCCTCTCCGGCCTGAGCGCCCAGCGCCAGCCCAACCTCCTGGGCTAGCGAAGCGGGGGTGCAGATCACCGTCGAGGCGCCGTAGAACACCCGGCCGACCGGGTTGAGGTTGTCCTCGACCCCGTCGCCGGCGAACGGCTCGACGATCATCCATGTCCCGTCGGGCGCCAGCGAGCCGTGTACGTGCGCGGACGCGCCGACCGGATCGCCCATGTCGTGGAGGCAGTCGAACACGCACACGAGGTCGTAGTCCGTCGCCTGGGTAGTCCTTGGCCGCCGCGACCTCGAACGTGGTGCGGTCACCGACGCCGGCCTCCTCGGCCGCCTCCTTCGCCCGCTCGATCGACGCTGGGTGGTAGTCGAAGCCGTGGAACTCGCTATTCGGGAAACGCGTCGGCCATGATCACGGTCGACGCGCCGTGCCCGCAGCCAACGTCGGCCACCTTGGCGCCTCGCTCGAGCTTCGCCTGAACTCCGTCGAGGGCGGGAATCCACTCGGCCACCAGGTGTGCCTCGTAGCCCGGCGGAAAAAGCGCTCCGTGCCGCGGAACAGCCGGTGGTCGTGCTCGTGCCAGCCCATCCCGCCGCCGCTGCGAAACGCCTCGAGGATCTTGTCCTCATCCGCGTAGAGCGACGCGATGGAGTCGTACACGCCGAGAATGTAGAACGGGCTGTCCTCGTCGGCCAGCGCCAGCGCGTGCTCGTCCGGCAGCGTGTACTTGTCGCCGTCGGCGTCGTAAGTCACGTAGCCGCCGGCCGCCTGGTTGCGAAGCCACTCGCGAACGTAGCGCTCGGCGACTCCCGACGCGCTCGGCCACCTCCTCCGAGGTCAGCGGCCCCGCGTCCGGCCATCGCCTTGTACAGGCCGAGCTTCTCGCCGATCACGAACAGCGGCGCGCTGATCACGGCGCCCATGTCCGTCACGGCCTGGCCCATGAAGGCCTCCAGCTTGGCCTCGTCGATGCTTGCGGCGCTCATGGCGCCCCCTTCTGTCGAGTCCTCGACGGCCAGACCGAGGCATCTCGCAGGCTCGTCCCGGCCGTCCATTGCCTCGCGAAGCGGAACGCACTCCGAGGAAAAGGTCAAGTCCGCTTCTAGAGACCGAGTTGCTCCAAGAGGTTCAGCCACACCTCGCTGCGGGTCGGGAACGACGGCACCGCGTGCGCCAGCCGCTCGAGCGGCACCTCGCCAACCACCGCCATCGTGGCGGCGTGAAGGAAGTCGGCGATCTCGGTGCCCGTGAAGGTGGCGCCGACCATGACGCCGCGCGACTCGTCGACGACGAGCCTCGACCGTGCCCGGCGCGTCGCGGCCGTAGAAGCTGGCGCCGGCGTTGCCCGAGGTGGCGACGTCGACCGCGCGGACGTCGAGCCCCGCTTCCTGGGCGCTCTGCAGGGTGTGCCCCACCGCCGCCACCTGCGGGTCGGTGAAGATCACCCGCGGCGAGCCGGGGCCGTCGCTGACCATCGGGCGTCCTTGCCGAGGATCACGTCGGCCGCGATCGCGCGCCTGGTACTTGCCCATGTGGGTCAGCAGCGACGCGTCCGTTCACGTCCCCGATCGCGTAGAGCCAGCTCCCCTCGACGCCGGTGGCGCGCAGCTCTCGTCGACCTCGATCGCCTCACCCGGCTCCAAGCCCACGCTGTCGACCCCCATGTCGTCGGTATGGGGGCGCCGCCCGATGGCCACGACCAGCTCGTCGGCCACGACCTCGGGCCCTCCTCCAGCTCGATCGTGACCTCTCCCCGGCCGCGGCTGACCTTCGTGGCCTTGGCTCCCAGCCGCACGTCCACGCCCTGCTCGGCCAGCGAGGCGGCCACCTGATCGCTCGCGAACGGCTCCTCCCGGGCGATCACCCTGTCGGCGGCCTCGATCAGCGTCACCTGCGAGCCCAGGCTGCGCCAGGCCTGGGCCATCTCCACGCCCACCACGCCGGCGCCGAGCAGTGCCAGCCGGCGCGGGCGCCTCCTGCGCGGTCGTGATCTCGCGGTTGGTCCATGGCTCGCGCCTCGCGCAGGCCCTCGATCGGAGGGATGAGCGCGCCGGTGCCGGTGGCCACGACCACCGCGCGCTCGGCAACGAGCACGTCGTCTCCCGCGCGCACACGGCGCTCGCCGTCGAGCCTGCCGTGCTCGCGGACCAGCTCGATCCCGCGCGTCTCGAGCCACGGGAGCTGGGACGAGTCGTCGCGGTCGTGGATCACCTCGTCGCGGCGAGCCAGCGCGGCGCTCACGTCGAGCTCGCCGGTCACCGCCTCGGCCGCGCCCGGCACGCGGCGAACCTCGCGCAGCGCCTCGCCCGGGCCGCAGCAGGGCCTTCGACGGCATGCAGGCGTAGAAGGAGCACTCGCCTCCCACCAGCTCGGGCTCCACCAGCGCCACGCTCAGCCCGGCGTCGGCCAGCCGCCCGGCGGCCACCTCGCCGGCCGGGCCCGCGCCCACCACCACCACGTCGAAGCTGCGCTCGCTCATCCCGCTCCTCTCCCGTAGGTCAGGACGGGCCGGGATCGAGCAGCTGCAGCGTGCCGTCGCTGCGGCTGGCCACGAAGACCCGGCCGGTCGTTCGGTCCACCGCGACGCTATTGGGCTGGCGCACCGCGGGGAAGCGCCGGAGCACGCGGGCAAGGCGGTGAGTAGGAAGTGCCACTACCTACCTCTGGTACCTTGCCCGGTGACAGCGCCCGCAGGCTCGACGAGGGGAGAGACGCCGCCCAATGGCCACCGCCGAGAAGGTCATCAAGCCGGACTTCGGCTCGCGCAAGAAGCACTTCATCTTCAACGAGGAGCACGACCGGCTGCGCGAGTCGATCGGCTCGTTCGTGGAGAAGGAGCTGGCCCCCCACGCCGCGCGCTGGGAGGAGGAGACCTTCGACGACTGGGTCTTCGAGCGCATGGGCGAGCTCGGCTTCCTCGGCCTGTCCTACCCGGAGGAGTACGGCGGCCAGGGCGGCGACTACCACTGCAACCTCGTGCTGGCCGAGGAGATCACCAAGTCGAACTCCGGCGGCCTCGCGATGGGCGTCGCGGTGCACACGGACATGGCCACCCCGCCGGTGTTCCTGTTCGGCACCGAGGAGCAGAAGCAGGAGTACCTGGTGCCCGCGATCAAGGGCGAGAAGATCTCCTGCCTGGGCATCACCGAGCCGGACGCCGGGTCCGACGTGGCCGGCATCAAGACGCGCGCCGTCCGCGACGGCGACGACTGGGTCATCAACGGCTCGAAGACCTACATCACCAACGGCCACCGGGCGCACTTCATCGTGCTCGTGACCAAGACCGACCCCGACAAGGGCTACGACGGCTTCACGCTCTTCCTCGTCCCCATGGACGCGCCCGGCGTGATCCGCGAGAAGCGGCTGGAGAAGCTGGGCATGCACGCCTCCGACACCGCGCTGCTGGCCTTCCAGGACGTCCGCGTGCCCGCAGACGCCGTGCTCGGCGAGGAGGGCAAGGGCTTCTACCACATCATGTGGGAGCTCCAGGGCGAGCGGCTGATCGGCGCCGCCGGGCTGCGTCGCGGGCGCCCAGCGCTGCTTCGACCGCACCCTCCAGTACGCGCTGGAGCGCAACGCCTTCGGCCGCCAGATCGGCAAGTTCCAGGCCATCCGCCACAAGTTCGCCGAGATGGCGACCAAGATCGAGTCGGCCCGCCAGCTCACCTACACCACCGCCTGGCGGTTCCAGAACGGCGAGTACCCGGTGCGCGAGATCTCGATGGCCAAGCTCTACGCGTCGCGGATCGCGGTGGAGGTGGCCGACGAGTGCATCCAGATCCACGGCGGCGCCGGCTACATGAAGGAGTACGGCGTGGAGCGGGTCTGGCGCGACATGCGCCTGAACCGCATCGGCGCCGGCACCGACGAGATCATGCTGGACGTGATCGGGCGCTCGTACGGGCTTCTGATGTGAGCCCGGAGGGCGAGCGGCAACCTCAGAGGTGAGGGCCGGACGCCGTCACGAGGTTACCTTTCGCCCGACCGACACCAGGTACTCCTGCTCGAAGCGCGCCCGCTCGGGCGTGCCCAGGTTCCACTCGTCGCAGAAGGCGTCCACCACGTGCGTCGAACTCCTGCTCGCGCCCGTCCTTGGCGGCGTTGGCGCGCGCGGCGATCGTGGGCCCGTAGTAGGCCTTGAAGTGCTCGCCGTAGTCGCGCGGGCGCTCGAAGGCGGTCATCGTCGAGCACGTCGCGCTCGCAGCGTGCCGAGCTCGACGCGGTCGCCGAACAGCTCGGCACGTGCTCCTCGCTGCCCCACAGCGGGGGCGGCTGGGCGCCCGGCGGAGGCGGCGGGGCGAACGGCCCCATGGCGCGGAACAGCGCGCCGATCATTCCCTCGGGCGTCCAGCTGAGCAGCCCGATCGTGCCGCCCGGGCGGCACACGCGCACGAGCTCGTCGGCGACCTCCTGGTGATGGGGCGCGAACATCGCCCCGATCGAGGACATGACCACGTCGAAGGACTCGTCCTCGAAGGGCAGGTTCTCGGCGTCGGCCTCGGCCCACTCCAGCGTCAGCCCCTCGCTCTCGGCGCGGGCGCGGCCGGCCTGGAGCAGCTCGGGCGTGAGGTCGCTGGCGGTCACCTCCGCGCCGGCCTTCGCCGCCGGCAGCGAGGCGTTGCCGGTCCCGGCGGCGACGTCGAGCACGCGCATGCCCGGTCCGATCCCGCAGGCCTCGACGAGCCTGCGGCCCGAGCGGCAGCAGGAACGTCTCGACCATCGTCGGGTAGTCGCCCGAGGCCCACATCTTGCGATGGCGGGCCTTGAGCTCGGCGTCCGGAGTCGTTGCTGACACTGTTCTCCCTCCTCATTCACGTCGCTGCTTCATTGCACGCGAGCGCGCCAAGTCCAGACTACGGCGCAGGCGACAGGTGTGCGATGAATCACATGGCCGGAGGCGGTCTTAACGGAGGACCCGAAGGGAAGGAATCGCATGCTGCTCGAGGACAAGGTCGCAATCGTCTACGGCGGAGGCGGATCGATCGGCGGCGCCGCGGCGCGTGCCTTCGCACGTGAGGGAGCCACCGTGCACCTGGCCGGGCGAACGCTCGCCACTCTCGATGTCGTGGCGGAGGACATACGCGCGGCCGGCGGAACGGCCGAGGCGGCGGAGCTCGACGCCCTGGACGAGGCGGCGGTCGACCGCCACGCCGACGCGGTCGCCGAGGCCGGCGGGATCGACATCTCGATGAACGTCATCACCCACCCCCACACCCACGGGGTGCCGCTCGCCGAGATGGACGCGGACGACTTCATGGCGCCGGTCGAGGCCGCCGCGCGCACCACGTTCGTGACCGCGCGAGCAGCGGCACGCCACATGATCCCCAGGCGGTCCGGGGTGATCCTGGCGTTCGGCGGGCCCGGCGATCGCAGCGGCCCCGAGCGCGACTACTACCTGGGCGGCACCCAGGTGGCCTTCGATGCGATCGAGACGATCCGCCGCCAGCTGTCCGTGGAGCTCGGCCCGCACGGCGTCCGGATGGTCACGCTGTCGAGTGGCGGCGTGCCGGAATCGCTTCCCGAGGCCTTCGATGGCCGCGACGCCATCGTCGAGCTGATCGAGGGGCAGACCCTCACCGGCCGCGCGGCCACGCTCGAGGACGTTGGCAACGCCGCCGCCTTCGCCGCCTCGGACTGGGCGCGCAGCATGACCGCCGCCACCCTGAACGTGAGCGCCGGGGCCCTGATCGACTAGATGGCGAGCTGGGACGACGTCCGCCGGATCGCGCTCGCTCTGCCGGAGACCAGCGAGCGAGTCTCGCGCGACCTGCCCCAGTGGTGCGTGCGCAAGAAGATGTTCGTCTGGGAGCGCCCACTGCGGCGGGCCGACCTGGAGGCGCTGGGCGACGACGCTCCCCATGGCGAGATCCTCGGCGCCTGGGTGGAGCACCTGGTGGCCAAGGAGGCGCTGCTGGCCGACGACCCCGGCCTGTACTTCACGACCCCCCACTTCGACGGCTACGCGGCCGTGCTCGTCCGTCTCGACGCCATCGGGCTCGACGACCTGAACGAGGTGATCGTCGAGGCGTGGCTGTGCCGTGCGCCCAAGCGCCTCGCGGCGGAGTACTCGGCTACCGAGCTCGGGGACGAGGGTGGCGGCACGCCTGCGCGATAGCCTCCCGGGATGGCCCTGAGGGACACCGGGCCGCTTCGCCGCGAGCTCGCCCGGACCATCCCATCGCGCCCGTTCGAGATCGAGTTCTGGGACGGCACGCGGCTGCCTTCCGACAACGGCGGCCCGAGCTTCGCCGTGCGCTCGCCGTCGGCCATCGCGCACATCCTTCGGGCCCCCGGCCAGCTCGGGCTCGGCCGCGCATACGCGACCGGCGGCTTGGAGGTCGACGACCTGGACGCCGTCATGCGACTGCTCGACGGCTGGGACCCGCCGCCGATCGCCACCAAGGACCGGCTGCGGCTGGCCAGCGCCGCGATGCGCGCCGTCGGTCCCGACCCTGCCCCCGCGTGCGCCGGCGGCGGAGCTGCGGCCCCGCGGTCGCCGCCACAGCATCGACCGCGACCGGCGCGCGGTGCGCCACCACTACGACGTGTCCAACGACTTCTTCCGCATCTTCCTTGGCGAGTCGATGACCTACAGCTGCGCGATCTTCTCGCGCGGGGCCTCGACCCTCGAGGAGGCGCAGGCCGCCAAGAACGAGCTGGTGTGCATGAAGCTCGGGCTCCAGCCGGACACGACGGTGCTCGACGTGGGCTGTGGCTGGGGCGGCTTCGCCATCCACGCGGCGCGCGAGCACGGCGTCGCGGGTGGTCGGCATCACGCTCTCCGAGCCGCAGGCCGAGGGGGCCCGGCGACGGGTCGAGGAGGCGGGGGTGGCCGATCTGGTGGAGATCCGGGTCCAGGACTACCGCGAGCTCGGCGGGCGAGCGCTTCGACGCCGTGGCCAGCATCGGCATGGTCGAGCACGTGGGCGAGGAGCAGATCGACGTGTACGCGTCGGCGTTGGCCTCGCTGCTGGAGCCCGGCGGCAAGCTTCTCAACCACGGCATCGCCAGGCTGCGCCACAGCGACGCGCCGACGCGGGCCCGTTCTCGGATCGTTACGTGTTCCCTGACGGCGAGCCGCTGCAGCTTTCGCGCGTGCTGCTGGCGCTGGAGCGCGCGGGCTTCGAGACCCACCACGTGGAGGACTTCCGCGACGACTACGCGGAGACCCTGCGCCATTGGGCGCGCAACCTGGACGCGCAGCTGCCGCAGGCGGAGCGCCTGGCGGGCGCCGAGCGCCTCCGGGTCTGGCGGCTGTACCTCCGCGCGGCGCGCAATGGGTTCGAGAACGGGTTCACCTCGATCTACCAGGTGCGCTGCAGCCGGAGCTGACGTGTCGCAGTCGCCGCTCGACCACGTGCGCTCCTACTACGAGGCGCTGAACACCGGCGACGCCGACCGCGTGGCGGCCCACTTCACCGAGGACGCCACCCACTACTACACGCGCCTGGGCCCACACGAGGGCGGTCGGACGATCGGCGAGCACACCCACTGGGCGGTCGAGAACCTGGCTGGCCAGTGGAGCATCGAGGACGCCATCGACGACGGCGAGCGCGTCGTGATCGAGTGGACCATGACCTGGCGGGCGCCCGACTCGGGCGAGCGGCGGATCGACCGCGGCACGGAGTGGTTCGAGTTCCGCGACGGCCTCATCTCCGAGGTGCGCGCCTACCACCACGGCGGCCCGAAGAACCCGAGCGGTGACCTGCTGGGCTTCGACCACGCCGGGCGTGGCCACACGACGCTGTGAGCGCGCGCACGGCCGCCGCGCGACCGGCCGAACCCGTCCCGCCGTTCACCGAGGAGCACGAGGAGCTGCGCGAGTCGATCCGCCGGTTCGTGGCCAAGGAGCTGCGCCCCCACGCCACCGAGTGGGAGGACGCGCGCTGGTTCCCGGACGAGGTGTTCGGCAAGCTGGCGGCCGCCGGGTTCCTGGGGCTGAAGTACCCCGAGGAGTACGGCGGCGAGGGCGGCGACTACGTGCACGACGCGGTGTTCGCCGAGGAGCTGGCGCGGCTGCGGCTCGGGCGGCGTGGCGGCCGGGATCGGCGCCCACATCGGGCATCGCCACGCCCCCGGTGTGGAAGTTCGGCACCGAGGAGCAGAAGCAGCGCTTCCTCGTCGCCCGCCATCCGCGGCGAGCGGATCGCCGCGCTGGGCATCACCGAGCCGGGCGCGGGCTCCGACGTGGCCGGCATCCGCACGCAGGCCGAAGAAGGTGGACGGCGGCTACCTGGTCAACGGCTCGAAGACCTTCATCACCAACGGCGTGCGCGCCGACTTCGTGGTCACCGCCGTGAAGACCACGGCCGAGGGCGGCCACTCCGGCCTGTCGTTCCTGCTGATCGAGCAGCGGCATGGAGGGCTTCAGCGTCTCCAAGAAGCTGGAGAAGATGGGCTGGCACGCCTCCGACACCGCCGAGCTGGCGTTCCAGGACGTGTTCGTGCCCGACGAGAACCTGCTGGGCGAGGAGAACAAGGGCTTCTACCTGATCATGGCCAACTTCCAGTGGGAGCGGCTGCTGATGGCCCTCGGCGCTGTGGGATCGATGCAGCGGGTGATCGAGCGGACGGTCGCGTTCGCGCTGGAGCGCCACGCGTTCGGCCGCCCGATCGGCCACTTCCAGGCGATCCGCCACAAGGTGGCCGAGATGGCGCTGAAGCTCGAGACCGGCGACGCGCGATGACCTACCACGCGCTGCGCCTCTTCTCACGAGGGCCACGACGCGATCCGCGAGGTCACGATGGCCAAGCTGCCAGACCAGCGCGCGGCCTTCGAGGTGGCCGACGAGTCGCTGCAGATCCACGGCGGCGCCGGCTACATGAAGGAGTACGAGATCGAGCGCGTGGCGCGCGACCTGCGCCTGGGGCCGATCGGCGGCGGCACCGACGAGATCATGAAGGAGATCCTCGGCCGGCAGCTGGGGCTGTAGTTGGTCGGGCTCGAGCGTCGTGGTGCCGCCGGCTAGGACTCGACGAGAAGGACCACGGAGTCGGAGTGCACGCCATCGTCGCGCATCGCCGCGGCGGCCTCGGGGGTCTCGAGCGCGGCCGTGAGGGCCTCGAGGTCGGGCACGTCCAGCATCAGCCCGACCTGGGTGGGATTCTGGGGGTTGGTGAACTTCCGGATGTTCGTGATTCCGAGCGGCCCGAAGAACTCTTCGCGCTTGGGCGACGCCAGCCAGTGCTCGGTGTCGTCGACGTCGTGATGGATAAGGATCGTTGGCAAGGTCGCCTCCCCGGGTTGCACGCTCCACCGCAGGCATTGCCCCTACAGATCGGCGCGATCGCAGGAACCCTAACCGCGTCGGGCGGCCATCGCGCGAGGCACTCGTCATGATGCCCGCACTCAAGCGACGAAAGGGAGCATCTGTGGGAGTTCTGGACGGTAAGGCCGCCATCGTGACGGGCTCGGCGCGGGGCATCGGGCGCGCGACGGCCGAACTGCTGGCGGAGCAGGGCGCCAAGGTCCTCATCAACGACCTGGACGGCGACGTGGCCGAGGAGGCCTCGGGCGCGATCGGCGGAGATACGGTCTCCTTCGCGGGCGACCTGACCAAGGACGGCGTGCCGGACAAGCTGGTGCAGACCGCCGTGGACTCCTTCGGGCAGATCGACATCGTGGTGAACAACGCCGGCTACACGTGGGACGGCCCGATCCACAAGATGTCCGACGAGCAGTTCCAGGCCATGCTGGACATCCACAACGTCGTGCCCTTCCGTGTGCTTCGGGCTGCCGCTCCGCACCTGCGCGAGCCGGCCAAGAAGGAGCGTGAGGAGGGCCGCGAGGTGTTCCGCAAGGTCGTGAACGTCTCCTCGATCTCCGGCACCATGGGCAACGCCGGGCAGGCCAACTACTCGTCAGGCAAGTCGGGCGTGGTGGGCCTGACCAAGACCCTGGCCAAGGAGTGGGGCCAGTTCAAGATCAACGTGAACGCGGTCGCGTTCGGGTTCGTCGAGACTCGCCTGACGGCGTCCAAGGAGGAGGCCGGCAGCTTCGACAAGGACGGCCAGGAGATCAAGCTCGGCATCCCCGAGCAGATGCGTCAGATGGCGGCCATGCTAATCCCGCTGGGACGCCCCGCCACCCCGGAGGAGGCCGCCGGCGGCGTGTTCTTCCTCTGCTCGCCGTGGTCCAACTACGTGCATGGCCAGGTGCTCAACGTGACCGGTGGCCAGTTCACCGGCATGACCACCTGAGCTGCTGAGCGAGCGTGGTCCGCGGGCTCGGCGCCCGCGGACCACCACGCTCGGGACTGCTAGGCGAGGAAGGGCTTCGCCTTCTTGAGCACGGCCTTCATCGTGGCCGGCTTGTCGAACGCTCGCGGCGCGAAGTTCTGATCGTTCAGCCCGCGCAGGTACGCGGCATGCCGCGCCTCGACGGAGTGAATGGCCAGTGCCGCTACCACCACGGCCTTCTGCTTGATCCTCGGGCCCTGTCCGGCGTAGGCGCTGACGCCCGTGTCCTCCAGCACCACCGCCGTCTTCAGGAAGTCGGCCGGGTTGGAGGTGGTCGTGCCGAAGTCGAACTTGGGCTTCTTCACGGCCTTCCGTCCCAGCGTCTTCTTCAGGGCGGCCACATGCGTGGCCTCGTGGCCCTGCACGATCCGCGCGGCGGACAGCAGGTCCCCGCTCAGGCCGGCCTTGCTCAGGCCCTCCTTGTAGAACTCGTTCTCGAGGTACTCGAGCGTGAGCGCGTAGTTGAGGATCGCCACGTCCTGCTTCTTGGACGGCGCGGCGTCGGCGAGCTCAGGGAGCAGCCCCAGCAGGGTTCCCCCGCCCATCACAGCAGCGCCACCGAGCGCCGCCTTGCGGAAGAACTGCGCGCGAGAGTCGCCCTCAACGGTGGCCTCGGCTTCACGAATGGCCCCGTCGACATCGACGAGGTCGAGCTTGATCAGATCGGACATGCGGGTCGGAACCTCCACTGATTGGTTGGTTGCCTCAGAGGCCCTAGTCGCGGCCGGTGGTCCATCGGATCACTCATGTGCGCGGCCACGCGCCAGGTTGGGTAGCAGCGACCTGAGCTCCCGCACCGTGGCCGTCGCGTCGAAGGCCACCTCCTCGTAGGTGAATCGCGCCGGCCGCCAGCCCGCCGCGAGGAGCCGGCGATCGCGGCCACGGTCGCGGCGCATCGCCCGACGAGAGGAGTGGTAGGCGTGGCCGTCGACCTCGACGACCAGCTGGCGGTCGCGCCAGACGAAGTCCCGAGTGGCGCCCTCGATCTGCACATTGACCTCCGGCCTTGGCATGCCTGCTCGGCGGACGAGCGGGAGGAACAGCCGCTCCAGGTGCGAGCGCGCGCCGTCATGGTCGGGCTCGAGCAGGTGGATGAAGTCGAGCAGGGCGCGGCCTCCGGGACGGCGCGGTTGGCGCTCGAGCACCGCCCGGATCTCGCGCGCATTGAAGCGATGGAGGTCCTGGGCTCGCTCGACGAGCTCGCGGAGCTGCCGGGGCGCGAGCTCGGCGGCCATGTCGACGATGGTGCGAGCTGGGGTCGTGACCGCCAGGCCGTCCAGGCGCATCGCTTCGTTCGGGTCGAGTCGCATCCGGCGCAGGTGGATCCGGTCGTGTTTGCGCCCGCGATCGCCTCGAACGATCACCGAGATGGGAAACAGCTCGCCACGGCGCATCGCCCATAGCTGCGCTGCCGTGTGATGGCTGAGCACCGCTCCGCCGCCACAGGCCAACAGGGCTGCCTGCCACCAGGCCTCTTTGCTCACCGCCAGGTGCCCCACCGCGTAGACGCCGCGTAACAACGGGCGGAGACGGCCGGCCTCTAGCGAACCCAGAATCGATTCGCGTCCAAGGCCAGCAGCGAGCAACTGGTCACGACTAACGACTCCGTGTTGCCCGTCCGCGATCTCCCCCACGAGTGCGTCACGATGGTTGGGGCCTTTGACGTGCATACGACGTCAAAGGCCCCAATCGACCCCGGTTCGCCCCCGAGCCCCCTCAGCCCTTCGGCCTGCGCTCCTCCGCCAGCGGCTTGCCGCCCTGGTCGGCCAGGCCGGTCGGGGGCCAGGAGCCGAACCAGTTGTCGCGGGCGCCGTCGATCGTGAGGACCGTTCCCGAGAAGTAGTCGCCACCCGGGCGAGAGGAGGAACGCCACCAGCCAGGCGAACTCCTCCTCGGTGCCCAGGCGGCCAAGCGGCACGGTGCCGGCCACGCCCTTGACCACCGCCTCGGGGTACTTGGTGCGCAGGGTCTCGGTGGCGAAGTGCCCCGCCGCGATCGCGGTCAGAGTCACCCCGAACCGCGCCCACTCGATCGAGAGGGCGCGGGTCAGGTTCTCCACAGCCGCCCGCGCCGCGGAGGAGTGGGCCATGCCCGGCATGCCGTTGTGGGGCGACAGCGTGACGTTCACGATCTTGCCGCCCCCGCCGGGGATCATCGCCTTGGTTGCCACCGCGTGGCTCATGAGCCAGGTGCCCTCCACGTTCAGGCGGATCACGGTGCGAAAGCCCTTGGGGGTGATGTCCTCGGCCGGGGTGAGGAACTGACCGCCCGCGTTGTTCACCAGCGCGTCGATGCGCCCGTGGTGCTCGAGGACGAAGTCCACCAGCTCCTCGACCTGGCCCTCCTCGCGGATGTCGCACTGGCGCACCTGGCAGCGACCTTCCGCGCAAGCCGCCACGGTCTCCTCGAGGGGCTCGAGTCGCCGGCCGCAGATGACCACCTGGGCCCCGCACTCGGCGAGCTCCACGGCCGTGGCCCGCCCGAGCCCGCTGCCGCCACCGGACACCAGCACGACCTTGCCCGCCAGCAGGTCGGGGGCGAAGAGCTTCGAGGCCATCGCGCGGGGAGCCTACCGGCGCGCCCGCGGACGGCAGGACGCGCTCAGGCGGGGGCGGCGCGACGGTGCCGGCGCCGCCGGCCAGGGCACGAGCCCATGCCCAGCATGCTGGCCGGGGGCCCCGCGAAGAACCACACGCCGAGCGCCGTCCAGCCGACCCACCCGAGGGCCGCCGGCGCCGCGAGCAGGATCACAAGCCCGGTCAGCGGAAGCAGCAGCCCCAGCGACAGCACGCCCGCACGCAGGCCGCTAGCGCGCCGGCTCCGGCGACGTGCAAGCCCCGGCGCCGGCAGGTCGGCCTCCAGCGCCGCGAGCTCACCGCGCGTCCGGGCTCCCAGCGCGCGTTCGACGCGCTCCTCGAGCTCGTGCACCTCCAGCCGGCCCTCGCCCGCGTGGGCACGAAGGCTCTCCACGACGGCGTCGCGCTCGGCCTGCGAGGCCCGCATGTCGTCGTCCACCCGGGCCGGGCCCGCGGCCCGCGAAGGGCGCTCGAGGTGGGTGGTACCGGAACAGCCGCACATGGTCAGCTCATCTCCCTCCGGAAGTCGCCGTGGAACCCGAACGGTATGTGATGCGGGGCCTCGGCGCGAGCGATCTCGGACAGGTCGCGCGCGTCCAGCACCAGGAGGAACGAGCGCTCCGCCGCGGCGTCGAGCACCACCGACAGCAGCACGCCGTCGTCCTCGCCCTCGGCGCCCGGCCGGGCCACGAACACCGGCTCGCCCGGATACCGGCCCGTCTCGTGCCAGTGGCTCGCCTCGCGCCGCTCGAGGTCGACCTTGACCAGCTGGTCGAGAAAGTCGCCACCGCGCTGGCCGGCGCCGTAGACATACCGGTAGCCGCGCCCGCTGCGCGCCCGGTAGTTGATCCGCGGCAGCTCGATCGACTCGTCGCTGAGGTCTTCGCGCTGCGCCTGGCCGCCGTCCAGCGGCAACCGGTACCGGCGCAGTTTGCCGGTGGCCACCACATCCCTGGCGGCCCGCAGGTTGGCCAGGTAGAGGTTGTCGATGATCGACGAGTCCTCGTGGGCCACCAAGTCCACGACCAGCTCGCCGTCCTCCTCGAACGCGTTGACCGAGTGGAAGACGAAGAACGCGTCGGCATGGGATGTGGACCGGAGCTCGCCTGTCTGGCGGTCGATCACCAGGAAGCGCATGCCGCGCTCGGGCTTCCACTCGTAGTTCTCGATGAACGAGCGCTTGCCCAACGCCAGCTTGAGCGGGTTCGCCGTGAACGGCTGATCGAAGAGCACGGCGTAGCGGTCAGTGAGCGCGAAGGAGTGCATGTACGCCGGCGCGCGCGCGGGCACGCTGGCCGCCTCGTGCGGCTCGCGATGGCCGTCGGGGGTCACGTGCAGGCGGTAGGTGCTGCGGGGGCCGAAGCGGACCGAGTAGCTCACCGCCTCGCGGCGCTCGAAGTCGTACTCGGGATGGGCCGTGCCCTGGCTCTGCTTGCCCGCCCACTGCAGCGGGCCGATGGTGTCGAGGGTCGCCGGGTCGAACTCGATGGCCAGCGGCGTCTCCGTCATGGCGATCCAGCGCTCGCCGAGCGTGGTCACGTTGACGTTGGTGTTGTCGGTCATCGCTGGGTTGAAGACCGACGACACGCGCTGGAAGATCGACCGGCACGGGTCGCTGCCGAACGTGCGCCCGCGGATCTCGCCGTGCTCGCGCACGTTGCGGTACTCGCGGCTCTGGATGAACCGGCTGCCGTACGACACGCCCCCGTCGGCGATCGTGAAGGCGTTGAGCATGGCCAGGCCGTCGAACCAGTGGCGCACCGCCGTGCCACCCGGGTCGAGCAGGGCCGGAGTGACCCGCACGAGGGTGCCGCCCAGCCAGTCGGGCAGCTCGCCGGCCAGCGCGAGCTCACGGCCCGAGAGCTCCTCCTCCTGGCTGGTGAAGCCGAGTGCCGCGCCGGCGGCGGGCGTGTTCTGGGTGCGGGTCTGCGTCGGCATCGGCTGGCCTCCGTAAGATAGTCCTGACTAGACGGGCCAGACCATACCGTCTACTTTGGACTATTGCAAGTGCCCAGGCTCACTCCCACCTCGTTCATCGTGCTCGGACTCCTCGACCTGGCCGGCGAGTCCACCCCGTACGACCTCAAGCAGGCGGTGGCCGCCTCGCTCGGCAACTTCTGGTCGCTCCAGCACGCACAGCTGTACTCCGAGCCCCAGCGCCTGGCTGACGCCGGCTACCTCGCCGAGCGCCGCGAGGAGGGCGGGCGCCGGCGCCGCCACTACTCGCTCACCAAGGCGGGCCGGCGCGCGCTCGAGGAGTGGCGCTCGGAGCCCGCGGATCGCCTGTCCGAGCTGCGCGACCTGGGCCTGCTCAAGCTCTTCTTCGGGGCCGACCCTGCGCAGGTGGCCGATGCCCAGCTGGAGATGCACGAGCGCAAGCTCGCCGAGTACGAGGAGATCCGGCGCGCGGACCCGGGCGGCGAGCCACGCGGGCCCTGGCTCGCGCTCGAGGCCGGGATCGCCCACGAGCGCCAGTCGATCGCCTTCTGGACCGGGCTCCGCGACGGGCGGCCCTCCCCGAAGGCATAGGCTGGCGCCGATGGCCACCGCCGCCGAGCCGCGCCCGGCCTCGCTGCCGCTGCCAGGGGGAACCGCCGGCGCCACGGTCCGGCTGCACCCGCTGCTGTGCGCCACGATGATCGGGCCGCCGGCGATGTTCCACCGCGAGGAAGGCCGGCTGGCCGCCCTCAAGGCGACCGGCCTGCGGGTGCCTCGCGAGCGCTGGGTTCAGGTGCCCGTGATCGCCTTTCTCGTGGAGCACCCGTCGGCGGGGCCGTTGCTCGTGGACACCGGCTTCCACCCCTCGGTGGCCGTGGACCCCAAGCAGGCGATGGGGCGCCTGGGCGGGCTCCTGTTCAAGGACGTGCGCATGGACGCCGACGACTCAGTGGCCGGGCAGCTGCGCTCGCGCGGCATCGACCCCCAGGCGATCGAGACGGTCGTGATGACCCACCTGCACTCCGACCACGCCAGCGGCATCGCGGAGTTCCCGGACGCCCGCTTCGTGGTGAGCGCCCAGGAGTGGGAGGCCGCGTCCAAGGGCAGGGAGATCGACGGCTACCTGCGGCGGCAGTTCGACCACGCCTTCGACTACCGCCTGGTGGACCTGGCCGGCGCCACGGCCGGCTCGTTCGCCACCTTCGGACGCTCGCTCGACCTGTTCGGCGACGGGAGCGTGCGCCTGGCCTTCACCCCCGGCCACACGCATGGTCACTGTGCCGTGGTGCTCCGACTGGACGGCCGCGAGGCGCTGATCTGCGGCGACGCCGCCTACACGATGCGCACGATCGAGGAAAGCCACCTGCCGTTCAAGATGGCCGACGAGCACCGTTTCGTGCGCTCGCTGAGAGAGATCCAGCTGTACATCGAGCAGACACCGGACGCGGTGGTCATCCCGGGGCACGACATGGCCGCGTGGCGGCGGCTGGACAGCGTGTACGAGTAGCTACTCGAACACCGGCGCCTCGGCGCCGGGGAACACGTCCGGCAGGCCGTCGCTCACACGGTCGCTGAAACGCGCCGGGCGCTTCTCGAGGAAGGAGGTCACGCCCTCGCGTGCGTCCTCGGACTGCCCACGCGCGAACATCGCGCGCGAGTCGGCCCGGTGGGCCTCCATCGGGTGGCCGGCGCCGAGCATCGTCCACATCAGCCGCCGTGCCAGCGCCACGGACACCGGGGCGGTGTTGTCGGCGATCTCACGCGCAAGGTCGTAGGCCGCGTCGAGAAGCTCGTCGGAGGGGTGGACGCTGCGCACGAGCCCGCCCGCCAGGGCCTCCTCGGCGCCAAAGACGCGGCCGCTTGCCACCCACTCCATCGCTTGGCCGATGCCGACCAGGCGTGGCAGGAACCAGCTCGAGCACGCCTCGGGCACGATCCCGCGGCGGGTGAAGACGAAGCCCATGCGCGCGTCCGCGGCGGCCAGGCGGATGTCCATCGGGAGCGTCATGGTCGCGCCGACGCCCACGGCCGGGCCGTTGATCGCAGCGATCAGGGGCTTGGTCGACTCGAACAGGCGCAGCGTGAGCTCACCGCCGCCGTCGCGTGGAATCTCAGAGCCCGACCGGCGCTCGCGCCAGTCGAACGTGTCCCCTCCGCCCGCCAGGTCGGCGCCGGCGCAGAAGCCCCTGCCCTCCCCGGTCACCACGACCACGCGCACGCTGTCGTCGGCGTCCGAAGCGTCGATCGCTTCGATCAGCTCCCGCTTCATCGTCGGCGTGAACGCGTTCAGCCGGTCCGGGCGGTCGAGCGTGATCGTCAGGACGCCCTCGGAGACCTCGTAGCGGATCTCCTCGAAGCCCATCGCTGTCTACGGCCGCGCCGGGCGCCTGCCCGCGGCCACGGCGGCGCGCCTGGCCGCCCGCGCGGCCTTCACGGTCGCGCTGCGGCCGTTCTCACGCAACCCGCCCCAGAGCGCCTTGATGCGCACGAAGATCTCCTCCGACGCCGCCTGGGACTGCTCGCGGGTGGGCTGCTCCACGCGCTCGAAGCGAATCGGGTCGCCGAACTGCACCGACACCTTGGGGAACTGGAGCCGCTTCCAGTCGCGCACGCGATCCGAGCCCACCAGCCCGACGGGCACCACCGGCGCTCCGGACTCCAGCGCCAGCCGTCCGATCCCGGGCTTGGCCTCGCCCAGCTCCCCGGTGCGCGAGCGGCCGCCCTCGCAGTACATGACCACGATGCCGCCGCGCGCGAGCACCGCGTGGGCGGTGGCGAACGCCTCCTCGTCGCGATGGCCGCGGCGCACGGGGAACACCCCGCCGTTGTGGTAGACGATCTGCAGCGGGTTCTTGAACAGCTGCGACTTGGCCATGAACTGGACCTTGCGGCGCAGGTACACAGCCACGAAGAAGTGGTCGAGGAACGAGAAGTGGTTGGGCGCCACGATGGCCGGGCCATCGGCCGGCACCTTGTCCGAGTCGATCGCGCGAGTGCGGAAGAACAGCAGCAGGTAGGGCGTGAGCACCAGCCGCACCGCCTCGTACATCCAGTTGGGCCGCTTCGCGCGCGTGCGCGCGTGAAAGCGGTCGAAGTGGTCGGCGGGCCGCGGGTCCTTGTAGACCTGGGGCTTGAGCTGCCCCTTCGGGTGCGCCTTCTCCGTCCCCATTTGCCTCCCCTACCCGCGCCCGGCGGGTTCGTTACGCGCCCTCACCCACGGAGAACAGGCGCCACTCCCCCGGCACGCCCTTGAGCTCGTGGGAGCCGCGATCGTCGAACTCGATCCTCGAGCCCGCCACCAGGTCCTTGACCGTGCTCGACACCAGCACCTCCCCCGGGCTCGCCAGCGCGCCCACGCGCGCGCCGATGTTCACTGCGATGCCCGCCAGGTCGCCGTTCTGGACCTCGCACTCGCCCGTGTGCAGCCCGGCGCGGATCTCCACGCCCAGGTCACGGGCCGAGTCGCGCATGGACGTAGCGCAGCGGATCGCGCGCGCCGGGCCGTCGAACGTGGCCAGGAAGCCGTCACCCATCGTCTTGACCTCGCGGCCACCGTGGCGCTGGAGCTGACCGCGCATGGCGGCATCGTGGCTCTCCACCAGGTCGCGCCAGCCGCTGTCACCCAGGTCGGCCGCGCGGCGGGTGGAGCCCACGATGTCGGTGAACAGCACGGTGGCCAGCACGCGGGTCGCCTCCCGCCGGGCGGGCGCTCCGGTGACCAGGCTCTCGACCTCGTCGAGGATCCGGTCGGGATGGCCCAGCCACCACAGGTGGTCGTCGCCGGGCAGCTCCAGCAGGCGCGCGCCCGGTATCGACGCGGCGATGTAGCGCGAGGCCTCGACCGGGCAGATGCGGTCGTCCACGGCGTGGATCACGAGCGTGGGCACGCGAACGGCCGGCAGCACGTGGCGGATGTCGATGTCCAGCATCCTCCGCATCCACGCCACTCCGGCGGCCGGGCTGGCGCCCAGCCGGCCGGCGCGCATCCACCACTCCTGCAGGCGCGGGTCGCTCGCGCGGCTCGGCGCCCACAGGCGCAACAGCCGCGTCTCGGCGCCCCACTCGCGCTCCATCTCCTTGGAGAAGAAGGACTCCGCGACCTCGCGCGAGGGCATCCAGGACTGCTCATCGCCGTCGCGCACCGGGCGGGCGAAGCTGCCGCACAGCACCAGCGCGTCGCAGCGCTCCGGATAGCTGGCGGCGAACAGCGCGCCCATGCACCCGCCCTCGGAGAAGCCGAACAGGGTGGCGCTGTCCGACCCGGCCGCGTCCATCACGGCACCCAGGTCCTCCATCCGCTCCTCCAGCGTCGGCAGCTCGACGCGATCGGACATCCCCGTGCCCCGCTTGTCCCACAGGATCACGCGCGCGAAGCTGGCCATGGACTCCAGCGCCCGGGCGCAGGCCGGGTCTTCCCACAGCGACTCGAACGCCAGCCACCAGCCCGTGGTGAAGACCAGGTCGCGCTCGCCCTCGCCGATCACCTGGTACGCGAGGCTCACGTCGCCGTTGCGCGCGTAACGGGTGACCGGCCTCATGCGCCGCTATCGTGCCGCCTCGCCGCTGGCCCTGCAACACACGCAAAGGAGATCTCCTTGCCCGACGTCGAGGCCCACATCACCGGAACGGTCTGGAAGGTCGAGTGTGAGGTCGGCCAGCAGATCGAGGAGGGCGACACCGTCGTGATCATCGAGTCGATGAAGATGGAGATGCCCGTGGAGGCCGAGGACGACGGCAAGGTCAAGGAGATCCGCTGCTCCGAGGGCCAGTCCGTGAGCGAAGGCGACACGCTGGTCGTGCTGGAGTAGCCGATGCAGGAGCTGGCGTCGGGCAAGCTGATCCGCGACGAGCCCGGCGACGGCGTCACCCGGCTGCGGATCTCCAACGAGGAGCGGCGAGGCGCCCTCGACCACGAGATCCTGGACACGCTGGCGGAGACCGTCGCGACCGTCGACGCCCGCTGCCTGGTCCTCACCGGCACAGGGCCCGTGTTCTCAGCGGGGTACGACCTGGGCAACCTCGAGGGTCAGAGCTTCGAGGAGCGGGCCGAGCGGCTGGTGGCGCACCCGTTCCACTCCGCGATCGAGGCGCTCGACGCCTGTCCCTACCCGGTCATCGCGGCGCTGAACGGGCACGCGATCGGCGGCGGCCTGGAGCTGGCGCTGACCTGCGACATCCGCATCGCCGCGCAGGGCGTGAAGGTGGGCATGCCGCCCGCCAAGCTCGGGCTCATCTACTCGCACACCGGCCTGCGCCGGTTCCTGGACGCCTGCGGGCCCGAGCACACCGCCGAGCTGTTCTACGTGGGCCGCAACGTCGATGCCGAGCGAGGGCGTGAGATCGGCCTACTGGCGCACGTGGTCGACCCCGCCGAGCTGGAGGGCGCCGCGGTGTCCATGGCGACCGAGATCGCTTCCAACGCGCCACTGTCGGTGGCCGGCAACAAGCGCATCCTGCGCATCCTGCGCGAGCACGCGGGCGCGCTGCCGGAGCAGGTGGAGCGGGAGCTGGTGGAGCTGCGCGAGTCCTGCTTCTCCTCCGAGGACTTCCGGGAGGGAGTTCGCGCGTTCGGCGAGAAGCGCGCGCCGCAGTGGAAGGGGCGCTAACACCACCGCACGCGATCGCCACGATCGGTGTCTACGGGTTCACCGGCGAGACGTTCCTCGAGCGCCTGCGCGGTGCCGGCGTCCGGCTCGTCCTGGACGTCCGCCAGCGCCGCGGCGTCCGCGGTCCGGAGTACGCGTGGGCCAACGCCAGGCGCCTCCAGGACGCCCTGGCCACCGCCTCGCTCGCCTACCGCCACCATCCCGAGCTCGCCCCGACGACCGAGCTGCGCCAGCTCCAGTACGCCGAGGACGCCCGCCTGGGCGTCGGCAAGCGGTCCCGCGTGGCGCTCGCGCCCGAGTACGTCCGCCGCTACACGACCGAGATCCTCGACCATGCCGACCTCGCTGCCCTCATCACGACCCTGCCGTCCGACGGCGTCGCCGCGCTCCTCTGCGTCGAGCGCGATCCCGAGGCCTGCCACCGCTCGTTGATCGCTTCCCGCCTGGCCGACCACCGCGATTGCACGGTCGAGCACCTCCGCCCCTGACCACGGCCGGCGGATTCGCCCCAGAGGCGCCGGCGTGATGCCTCAGGCGGTGGGGGGTCGCCATGCTCGGCTACGGCCAGGTCACCGAGCGCGCGATCCGGGCCGGAATCGCCGAGCTCGCCGCCGCGGTGCACGCCGCCCGGTCGCGGCCCTCGTGAAGCCGTCACGTCTCGCTTCATGCGCGGTGCACGTCGCAGCCGTAGATTGCGGGCGGCGGCTGAAATCGGACGCGGGGTCAGTGCCGCTTCGCGGCCTGGCGGTCGAACCACTCGCCGGCCGTGCCGGCGACCTGGCCCACCCCATGCGCAGCGCGCCCGATGGGCGAGGCGTCCACGGGCTCGATCGCGCCGTCCGGGTCTGACCCCAGCTCTGCAGAGGCCGCTCGCGCGGCCGCGTCGAGCGTGCCCAGCTCGCCCTCCCAGCGAGCGGAGAAGCCGGCCAGGTCGGCATTGCCGCTGGCGGCGCTCACCGCCGCCAGGTACCCCAGCAGCGCGCGCACCAGCGCGGCGTCGGCCACGGCGTAGCGCACGGCCTGGTTGCGCTCGAGGAAGCGGTCGCGGACGAAGGACCGCCCCACGCCGAGAGAAGCCCCCAGGCCCTGCGCCGCCGGCTGTCCGTGCAGCCCGTGCGTGGCGGTGAGCGGCTCGAGCTCCTCGATCATCCGCTCCACCGAACGCGCTCCGTCGGCCAGCGCGCTCGACGCGGGCGATGGCGGCAGCCGGGCGGCCAGCGCGGACCAGTGGTCGGCCATCCGGCGGGCGAAGGCATACAGCTCGCGGTAGCCACGGTTCTCGGCCGGGTGGAGGGGCATGGCGGTGATCTTTGCAGGCGGGGGGTGGTTGATTCCGAATTCACGTGCCTGCGGGGGCACGCCGGGTCAAGCCGGGCGCCGCACGCGTCCGAAGCGGGTAGCGGCGCTACCCGCAAGGGCGCGGGTGGCGATCCGGCGCCGACATGGCGTGCCATCCGTAGGTGCGGGAATAAGGAATCAGCCATCTAGCTCCGTCCGACCGCGGGCCTAACTTGAGCGCAATTCGTCCCCGAGAAAGGTCGAGAGCTTGCCGCCGCTCATCACCCGCGACGAAGCGCTGACGCTCGGCGAGATCGAGGACCACGCCGAGATCGAGGCGCTCGTGGAGCGGGCGTGGGAGGCCCGGGTCGAGAACTTCGGCGACTCGACCGACATGTGCTCGCTGGTCAACGCCAAGTCGGGCGGCTGCGCCGAGGACTGCGGCTTCTGCGCCCAGTCGCGATTCGCGGAGGCCGACACGCCGATGCACGCGATGATGACCCCCGACCAGATCCTCGAGCACGCGCGGGCGGCCGAGGCGGCCGGCGCGCACCGATTCTGCATGGTCACCCAGGGCCAGGGGCTCTCCAAGCGCGACTTCGACAGCATCCTCGAGGGCGCGAAGCTGGTGGCCGAGCACACCAACCTCAAGCGCTGCGCCTCGGTCGGCCACATGTCGGTCAAGCGCGCGCAAGCAGCTCCGCGACGCCGGCATCCAGCGGGTGCACCACAACGTCGAGACCGCGGAGAGCTACTACGACGAGGTCTCCACCACCGTCCGCTACGAGGGCCGGCTGCGCACGATCCAGGCCGTCGAGGAGGCCGGCCTGGAGACCTGCGTCGGCGGCATCCTCAACCTCGGCGAGTCGCGCGAGCAGCGGGTGGAGATGGCCTTCGAGCTGGCCAAGATCGACCCCACCAGCGTGCCGATCAACCTGCTCAACCCGCGGCCCGGCACCAAGTTCGGCGACCGCGACTGCATGGACCCGTGGGAGGCGGTCAAGTGGATCGCCATCTTCCGCCTGATCCTCCCCGCCGCGCTCTTCCGGCTCTGCGGCGGTCGGGTGGAGAACCTGGGCGACCTGCAGCCGCTGGCGGTCAAGGCCGGGCTCAACGGCGTGATGATGGGCAACTTCCTCACCACGCTGGGCTCCGAGCCCGAGGACGACCGGGCGATGTTCGAGGAGCTGGGCCTCAACGTCGCGCGCCAGGCCGACAACGGCGCCAACCCCCGGCCCGACAACCGCTCCGGCTGGCTCGACGGCCAGAGCCCCCGCACGCCCGTCGACGAGCTGATCGACCGCCAGGCGGAGGCCAACTTCTGGAACCCGGAGATGCAGCTGCGGCGGGTGAAGAAGACGGCGGTGCCGCCGCGCCCCGACGGCGCGCCCAACCGCGGGCTCGAGCTCGTCCAGGTGGAGGGCGACGAGCCGATGACCGACATCGAGGACGCACTCGAGCGAGATCCGCGACGACGGGCTGCTGCGCCGCATGCGGATGATCTCCGGGCCCGCAGGGGCCGCGCGTGCTGCTCGACGGCAGGCCGGTGCTGCTGCTGTGCTCCAACAACTACCTCGGCCTGGCCGATCACCCGCGCGTGCGCGAGGCCGCCGCCGAGGCGGCCATGCGCTACGGCGCGGGCGCCGGCGCGTCGCGGCTGATCTCGGGCACCATGCGCATCCACCGCCGGCTCGAGGAGCGGCTGGCGGACTTCGAGCGCACCGAGGCCGCGCTGCTGTTCGGCTCCGGGCTACCTGGCCAACACCGGCGTCGTCCAGGCGCTGGCGCGCAAGGGCGAGGTCGTGTTCTCCGACGCCCTCAACCACGCCAGCATCATCGACGGCTGCCGGCTCGCCGGGCGCCGAGACCTTCGTCTACGACCACGCCGACGTCGAGCACCTGGCCTGGGGGCTCGAGCAGGCCGCAGGGCCGCGGCAGCGCTGATCGTGACCGACGGCGTGTTCTCCATGGACGGCGACGTCGCGCCGCTGGCCGAGATCGTGGAGCTGGCGCGCGACCACGACGCGCGCGTGATGGTCGACGAGGCGCACGGCACCGGCGCGCTCGGGCCCGAGGGCCGCGGCGCGGTGGCGGCGGCCGGCGTCGAGGACGAGGTGGACGTGATCGTCGGCACGCTCGGCAAGGCGCTCGGCTCCTACGGGGCCTACGTCTGCTGCGACCGCTCGATGGCGAAGTACCTGGTGAACACCGTCCGCACGCTTCATCTTCTCCACGGCGCCCCCGCCGCCGGCCGTGGCGGCCGGCGATGGCCGCGCTCGAGCTGCTGCGCGAGCAGCCGCGGCGGGTGGAGAAGCTCCAGCGCAACGCGGCGTGCTGCGCGAGGCGCTCGCGGCCGAGGGGCTGCGCCCGCCGCCCGGCGACACGCAGATCCTGCCGCTGCTCATCGGCGACGCCGGTCGCGCCGTGGCGGCCAGCGAGCGCGCGCTCGAGCAGGGGGTGTTCGCCCAGGCCATCCGCCCGCCCGACCGTGCCGGACGGCACGTCCCGGCTGCGCCTGACCGTGATGGCGTCCCACACCAAGTCGGAGCTGCGCGAGGCCGCCAAGACCATCGCGGCGGCGGTGCCCGCCGGCGAGCGCGGCCCGTCCGAGCAGCCCACCGACGAGATCCCGGCGCTGGCCCGGCCGGTGTTCGACGGCCTGGCCGACGCCGCCTGACGAACCCGCGAGGCCGCGTGCGCGGCGTCTTCGTGACCGGCACCGACACCGGCGCCGGCAAGACGCGTGGTGGCCGCCGCGATCTGCGCCGCGCTCGCGGCCCGGGGCGAGCGCGTGGCCGCGTTCAAGCCCGCCGTCACCGGCCTCGACGAGGAGCCCGGCGAATGGCCGCCCGACCACGAGCTGCTCGCGGCGCGCACCGGGCAGGAGCCGCGCGAGGTGGCGCCCTACACCTTCGGGCCCGCGGTGTCGCCCCACTGGGCGGCGGAGCTGGCGGGCCGGCGATCGAGCCCGGCGCGGCTGGTGGAGCGCGCCCGGGCGGCCGCGCGGGCTCGTGGTGTGCGAGGGCGTCGGCGGCCTGCTGGTGCCGCTCACGCCCGGCTACTCGGTGCGCGACCTCGCGGTCGACCTCGGGCTGCCGCTCGTGGTCGCGGCCCGCACCGGCCTCGGCACGATCAACCACACGCTGCTCACCGTCGAGGCGGCGCGCGCCGTCGGGACTCGCGTGGCCGGGATCGTGATGACGCCGTGGCCGGCGCAGCCCGGCGCCGATCGAGGTGTCCAACCGCGAGACGGTCGCAGCGAGCTGGCCGGTGTCGGCGGTGACCGGCCTGGCGCCCACCGCGCCCGGACGCGCTGGCCGAGGCGGGAGCGGCGCTGCCCCTGGACGAGTGGTTGTCACAATCGCCGCCGATGACCGAGCGCACCACAGAGGAGAGGACCACAGCGCGGGGCCAGGAGCCCGACGAGGACGTCCCGGAGCTGCTGCGCAAGCTGCAGGAGCGCAAGGAGCGCCACGAGCAGCGCGGCATCGTGGCGCCGCATCGGCGTGGTCATCATCGGCGTGCTCCTGGTGCTCGCCGGGATCGTGATGTCGGGTCCGGGCGTGCCCGGGCCCGGGGATCCTCGTGATCCTGATCGGGCTGAGCTTCCTGGCGCTGGAGTTCGACCGCGCGGAGCGGCTGCTCGAGAAGGCCATCATCTGGGGCGACAGCGCCGCCGAGCGGGCCGAGAACGCCAGCCCGCGCCAGAAGGCCATCACGGCGCGCTCGGCGTGCTCGCGCTGGCCGCCTTCGCCGCGGCGGCCATCCTCTAGGACATCCCGCTGGTCCCGATCCTCTGACGCCGGCGTTCAGCCCGCGTCGGCGGCCTCCGCCTTGCGCTCGCGCTCGGCCTCGCGCAGCTCGATCCGCCGGATCTTGCCGGTGAGCGTCTTGGGCAGGTCGTCCACGAACTCGATCTCGCGCGGGTAGGCGTAGGCGGAGTGGCGCTCGCGCACGAACTGCTTGATCTCCCCGGCCGTCTCGTCGCTCGGCTCGTGGCCCTGCGGCGAGCACGATGAAGGCCTTCACGATGTCGCCGCGCTTCGGGTCGGGTGACGCCACCGCCGCCGCCTCCTGCACCGCCGGGTGCTCCACGCACGCCGACTCCACCTCGAACGGGCCGATCCGGTAGCCGGCGGAGATGATCACGTCGTCCGCGCGCCCGGCGTACCAGACGTAGCCGTCCTCATCCATCTCCGCGGCGTCCTTGGTGTGGAACCAGTCGCCGCCGAAGACCTCCTCGGTGTCCTCGGCACGGTTCCAGTAGCCCAGCGGGTAGTGCGGGTTCGAGCGCGCGCGCAGGCAGATCTCGCCGCGCTCGCCGGTCGGCAGCGGCTGCTCGTCCTCGTCGAGGATCGCCACGTCCCAGCCCGGGCATCGGCCGGCCCATCGAGCCCTCGCGGACCTCGACCGTCGGGAAGTTCCCGCACAGCGGGTAGCTCTCGGTCAGCCCGTAGTAGTCGAGCACCGTGAGGCCGTACTGCTCGCGGAACCAGCGGATGACCTCGGGGTTCAGCGGCTCGCCGGCCGAGCACACGTTGCGCAGCTCGGGCAGCGGGTAGCGCTAGCCCGCGTCCGCCACGCCGGTCATCGCCCGCAGCGCGGTGGGCGTGGTGAACATGCCCTGCACGCCGTGCTTGGCGAGGAAGCGCAGCTGCTCCTCCGGGTCGAAGCCGCCCTTGCGCGCGTACACCAGCGCCGTGGCCCCGTAGCGCCAGGGCCCCAGCAGCGGGGCGATGCCCGCGGCCCACGCCCACTCGCCCATGCCGTGGAACAGCTCGCCGTCCCGCACGTCGTGGCAGAACTCGAACTCCTCGTGGGCCAGCAGGTAGCGGTGGGCGTGCAGGATGCCCTTGGCCAGCCCGGTGGTGCCGGACGAGTAGTAGAGCTGGGCCGGGTCGTCGGCGGCGGTGTCGACCAGCTCGTAGCGGTCGCTCGCGCGCTCGAGCTCCGCCGCCAGGTCGAGGTCGCCGGCCTCGCCGTCCTCGTCGTCGCCCAGCACGAACAGCCGCTCGACCATGCCCGCGGGGATGCGGTGGCGGTTGGCGGCGTCGGTCACGAGCGCCTTCGCGCCCGAGTCGCGCAGCCGGTGCTGGATGCCCTCGTCGCCGTAGAGCACCGACATCGACAGCAGGATCGCCCCGCGCTTGTAGGTGCCGAGAAACACCGCGGCGGTCTCGGGCAGCGATGGCAGCAGCGTCGCCACGCGGTCCCCGCGCTCCATGCCGTGCGCCTCGAGCACGTTGGCGAACCGGTTCGAGAGTGTCCTGCAGCTCGCCGAAGCTCACCTCGCCGCTCGGCGCCCTGCCAGTCCTCCCACACCATCGCGAGCTTGTCGCGCGGGTGCTTGTCGCACACGTCGACGGCGATGTTGTAGCGCTCGGGCACCTCCCAGCGATGGGCGGCGCGCATGTCCTCGTAGCTGCCCAGCTCGTACTTGCGGTAGCTCATCCGGTCTCCTCTCGTCTATGCGAACGTACCCGTCCGCCCGCCGAGCATCAACGCCGCCTCTGCCATCTTCCAGCGCGTGCGCCTCGCGCCGCTAGCGCTGCTGCTGTGCCCGCTCGCGCTGGCGGGTTGCCTGGGCGGCGGGGACGCGCGGGACGACGCCGCGCGCGCCCGAGCCACTGGCGGACGCCACCGTGTCGGTCCGGCTGGACGAGCCCGTCCAGACGCGCGGATCGATGAACGGCTTCCTGCACTCCCTCGGCCCCACGACGCCGGCGGACGCCCGCATCGCCCCGCTGCAGCCGCGGCTGTGGCGCAGCGACCTGCGGCGCGCCCCGCTGGATCGCGCCGAGCGGTTCGGCGCCCTGTACCACGTGGTGATCAGCGACTTCTGGGGCTATCCGAAGGACAACTGGTACGGCCGCCGGCCGCCATGGGAGGACCTGAAGGGGTGGCGGGCGATGGTCCGGGACCTGGCGCGCAAGTACCGCGGCCGGAACGTGGTCTGGGACATCTGGAACGAGCCGAACGGGCCCAACTTCTGGGCCGGCGGGCAGCAGCGGTTCTTCCGTGTCTACTCGGAGGCCAACCGGGTGCTGCGGGAAGAGCTCGGGCCCGACGTCGAGATCGCGGGGCCGAGCATCGACAAGTACTCGCCCGAGTACCTGCTGCGCTTCCTGGACTACTGCCGGCGCAAGCGCTGCAGGGTCTCGATCCTCGTATGGCACGAGCTGCTCGAGCCCTATCAGCCCGATGCGCTCGATCATCGAGCACCTGGTCGAGGCGCGCGCCGGCTTCGTCCAGAACCCGCGCTTTCGGTCGCTGGGGCTGCGCGAGATCCACATCAACGAGTACATGGGGCTGTCGGACCGCTACTTCCCGGCCGAGACCGTCTCGTACCTGGAGGCCCTCGAGCGGGGCAGCGCCGACCGGGCGGCGCGCAGCTGCTGGACCGAGCCCGAGTGCCTGCCGGCCGAGCTCACCGGGACGCTGGCACCCGACGGGACGCCTCGATCCGCCTGGTGGGTGCATCGCTGGTACGCGGAGGGCGCCGCCGCGCGCGTGGCCAGCACTTCGAGCACCGACACGGTGGCAGCGCTGGCGTCGAGCCGCCGGGGGCTCGGCTCAGGTCCTGCTCGGCCATGTGCCGCTCAGGGCGGGCGCCCCCGCCGCGCCCCGGCCCGGGAGCACCGGCGCGGGCACGAGCGCGCAGAGCGGGACCAGGGCCGCGAGCCCCGCGGAGGCGGCCACGGACGGGGGCTCCGACGATGCCGCCCCCTCCCGCGTCCGCCTGGAGCTCACCGGTTTGCCGCAGAGCCTCAGGGCCGCCGGCCGCCTGCGCGTGGTGGCCCGGCGGGTCCCATCCGTGGGCGCCAGGCCGGTGCCCCGCCCCCGGACGGACCTCGACGAGGTGGTGGAGGTGCGCCGCGGGGGCCTCGGGGTGACGCTGCCGCCGCTGGGGGCCCACGAGGCGCTTCAGGTCACGGTGACCGCGCGCCGCTAGGCCGCGGCCTCAGTCCTCCGCCGCGTAGTCCACGATCGACTTGTCGATCAGCCACTCCACCGGGGCGCGGTCGTCGGTGTAGACGTCGCCGCCGCCCAGCGGCGCGGAGAGGCGCAGGGCCGCCTGGTTCGCGGTCGGCCGCAGCCCGTCCGGCAGCGTGGGCACCGCCCGCCGCAGGCGCCGGGCCGACAGCGGCCGCCGCGAGGCCACGATCAGGGTGTTGGTGTCCTCGATCGGGTCGCGCAGCACCGATGGGAACACCTCGCGCCATGGTGGCCGTGAGCACCTTCTCCAGGTCGTCCTGGCCCTCGGGATGGCCGGCGTTCACGATCAGAACGCCCCCGGCGCCAGCCGGTCGCGACAGAGCTCGAAGAACTCGCGCGTGGCCAGGTAGAAGGGGATGTAGGGCTGGCGGTAGGCGTCGACCGAGATCACGTCGAAGCGCTCGTCGGTGCGGCGCAGGAACGGACGCGCGTCCTCGTGGAACAGCCGCAGACGCGGGTTGTCCATCTCGAAGTAGCGCCGGCCGATGTCCGACAGCTCCGAGTCGATCTCCACGCCGTCCACCCGTGTGGAGGGGAAGAACTCCTCGTAGGCGCGCGAGGTCGTGCCCGCCGCGTTGCCCAGGATCGCCACGCGCCGCGGCGGCTTCGCGAGCGCTGTGAACGGCAGCACCAGGTGGCCGTCCCAGACGTCGTCGGTGAGCACCGTGTCGGGGTCGTAGATCGAGTGCTGGGCCTGCCCCTCGTTGAGCTCCAGCGCCCGCGAGCCGTCGTCGCGCTCGATCACGCGCGCGTACTGGTACTCCGTGTCGGTCTCGTAGATCACGCGGCCCTCGTCGGTCTGCGCCTTGAGCGTGCCGACGGGCAGCGCGACCAGCAGCGCGATCGCCGCCGGCGCCAGCGCCCAGCGCCCCCGCGGCCGCAGGCCCGACACCGCCACCACCGCGATCGCGAAGGCGAAGATGAGGAAAGTCCGCCGCGTGCCCACCGCGGGGATGAACAGCAGGGCCGAGAGCAGCGTGCCGGCAAGGCTGCCGGCTGTGGACAGCGCATAGAGGCGACCGGCCACCTCGCCGGCCTCCTCCACCGTCTGCACCGCCAGCCTGATGGCCCACGGCGAGACCATGCCCAGCAGCAGCACCGGCACGGCCACCAGGCCGAGCACGCCGATCAGCGAGCCCACGAACGCGCCGGCCGAGATCGAGTCCAGCGCGTCGACCGCCACGTCCAGCAGTGGGTCGGCGGCGAAGGGCACCACCGCCAGCAGCGACGCGGCGGCCAGCGTGAGCAGGCAGAGCGCGCGCATGTTCGGATGGCGGTCCGCCAGCCGGCCTCCCAGCCAGTAGCCGACCGAGAGCGCCACCAGCACCACGCCGATCGTGTTCGCCCACA
Source organism: uncultured Thermoleophilaceae bacterium (assembly GCA_963814005.1). Lineage (GTDB taxonomy): Bacteria > Actinomycetota > Thermoleophilia > Solirubrobacterales > Thermoleophilaceae > JAAYBF01. Next base: position 279,697 of record CAWFBA010000013.1, on the reverse strand, counting down.
CGATGGTCGAGGCACCGAAGTAGGGCGAGAGCAGGCGCACGGCCGCGATCTCGGCGCCCAGCGAGCCCGTCCCGACCACGAAAACGAGCAGCGGCAGGGGCGGCATTCCGACTGGCACGATAGCTAGGGTCGCTGCCGGTGCCTCGGTCTCATGCTCAGCTGGTGGCCGCCGACCGCGACCACGTCTGGCACCCATTCACCCAGCAGCGCGGCTGGACGCAGGAGGAGCCGTTGATCGTGGAGCGCGCCGAGGGGTGCGAGCTGATCGACACGGCCGGCCGGCGCTATATCGACGGCGTCTCGTCGCTGTGGTGCACGGTCCATGGCCATCGCCACCCGCGCATCGACGCCGCGGTCCGCGAGCAGCTGGATCGCGTGGCGCACTCCACCATGCTCGGCCTCACCCACCCGGGCGCGATCGAACTGGCCGAGCGCTTGGCGGGCATCGCCCCCGCCGGCCTCACGCGCTGCTTCTTCTCCGACAGCGGGTCCACCGCCACCGAGATCGCGCTGAAGATGGCGTTCCAGCTCTGGCAGCAGCGCGGTGGCGAGCACGCCCAGCGCACGCGCTTCATCTCGCTGCGCGACGCCTACCACGGCGACACCATCGGCTCGGTGTCCGTCGGCGGCATCGACCTCTTCCACGCCGCCTACCGGCCGCTGCTGTTCGACAAGCTCACGGCCGAGCCCGGCGACGCGGCGAACATGGAGCGGCTGCTCGAGGCCCATCCGGGCGCAGGTGGCCGCGGTCATCCTCGAGCCGATGGTCCAGGGTGCCGCGGGCATGCTCGTGCACCCGCCGGGCTACCTGCGCGCCGTGCGGGAGCTGTGCGACCGCCACGGCGCCCTGCTCATCTGCGACGAGGTGGCCACGGGCTTCGGCCGCACCGGGCGCATGTTCGCCTGCGAGCACGAGGAGGTCGCGCCGGACCTGCTGTGCCTGGCCAAGGGCATCACCGGCGGCTACCTGCCGCTGGCCGCCACGCTCGCCACCGAGGAGGTCTACAAGGGCTTCCTCGGCGAGTACGAGGAGTTCCGCACCTTCTTCCACGGGCACACCTACACCGGCAACCCCCTGGCCTGCGCCGCGGCGCTGGCCACCTTGGACGTGTTCGAGGAGGAGCGCACGCTCGAGCGTCTCCGCCCGAAGATCGAGCTGCTGGGCGACCTGCTGGCGGGCGTGGAGGCCATGCCGGAGGTGCGCGAGGTTCGCCGGTGCGGCTTCATGACCGGGATCGAGCTGCAGCCGGCATCGGCTGGCGGATCGCATGGGCCACAGGGTCACCATCGAGGCGCGCCGCCGTGGCGCGATCGTCCGGCCACTCGGCGACACCGTGGTGCTCATGCCTCCGCTGGCCATCGCTCCCGGCGAGCTGCGCCGCCTGGTGGCCATTACGGCGGCGGCCATCGAAGCGGTGGCCGGCGCTCGCGTGCTCCCGCGGGCCGCCTGACCCTCAGGTAGAGGGGCCGCCGCGCCGATACCAGCGGCATGGCGCCCCTGCTGGGTCACGGGACCGCGCGTGCGATCGGCCGCGATCGCGACTCGGGCACCTCGCCTGCGCTGATCGCCCGCATCGTCGCGGGCATGTACCTGGCCTCCGGGCTGCTGAGCCTGGCCGTGTACGTGCTGCCGGTCCCATCCGAGACCTACAAGCCCGGGTTCACCGCCATCGGGTGCGCGGCGTTCGCCTGCGCCGGGGTGGCCATGTTCGCCGACGTGGAGCGCCGGCCGTGGGTCCTTACCGTCATGGGCGCGGCCGGGGTGCCGCTGGTCACGGCCGCCCTATGGGCCAGCGCCGAGGCCAACGGCGGCCCGGCGGCCGACATCGAGGTGCTCTACCTGTGGCCCGCGCTGTTCGCCGCACACTTCCTCGGGCGACGCGGGCAGGTGGCGATGGTGGCCTGGATCGGCGCGTGCTACCTGATGCTGCTGATCACGGTGGCCCCGGACCACATGATCCTGACCCGCTGGGTGCAGCTCATGACCACGCTCGCCGGCGTGGTGCTCGTGGTGGCGCTCCTGCAGGCGCGCATGAGGCAGCTGGTGGAGCGTCTGTCCGACGCTGCCCGCACGGACCCGCTGACGGGCCTGCAGAACCGGCGCGGCTTCGAGGAGGAGATCGAGCGCGAGGTCCTGCGGGCGCGTCGCACCGAAGGCAGGATCGCCGTCGTGATGGGCGACCTCGACGAGTTCAAGCGGCTCAACGACCGCTACGGCCACCTGGCCGGCGACGCCGCCCTGGAGGGCGTGGGGAGCACGTTGGCGACGGGCAAGCGGGACATCGACACCGTGGCCAGGACTGGGGGCGAGGAGTTCGCGCTGCTGCTGCCCGACACCGACAGGCGCGGCGCCTACGCGCTCGCCGAGCGCCTGCGAATGGACATCGACCGCCGCTTCGCCCAAGCGCCGCGGCTCACGATCTCGTTCGGGGTGGCCTGCTTTCCCGACCACGCGCGCTCGGCGCAGGGCCTCCTGAAGACCGCGGACCGGGCGCTGTACGCCGCCAAGCGCCTTGGCCGTGATCGCACCGTCATCTTCAGCGACCAGCTCGGCGAGGTGCTGGGCTCACCGGGAGCGCTCGAGTCCGAGGCCAAGGAGGCCCAGCTCACCACCCTGGTGTCACTCGCCGAGGCGCTCGACCTTCGCGACACGGGCACCTCCGACCATTCCGAGACGGTGGCCCGGCTGAGCGCCATGGCCGCTCAGGAGCTGGGGCTCCCGCCCTCACGCGTCGAGCGGGTGGGGATCGCAGGCAGGCTCCACGACATCGGCAAGGTGGCCGTGCCCGACTCGATCCTCCGCAAGGCGGGGCCGCTCGAGGAGCACGAGTGGGTGGAGATGCGCCGTCACCCCGAGATCGGTGCCCAGATCCTGGGCAATCCGGTGTTCGACGACCTGCGGTCGTGGGTCCTGGCCCATCACGAACGCCCGGACGGCAGCGGCTATCCGTTCGGGCTGGTCGCCGGCGAGATCCCGCTGGAGGCCCGCATCCTCGCGGTGGCCGACGCCTACGAGGCCATGACCGCCGATCGCGTCTACCGGCCACCCATCACGCGCGAAGCAGCGCTCGAAGAGTTGCGGCGATGCGCCGGGTCGCAGTTCGACCCGCGCGTGGTGGAAGCGTTCGTGGCCGGCCTGGACCGGGCCGTGGCCAACATCGGCCGCCCGGCGTAGCCGAAGGCACCTCTAGCCCTCGTACTCCTCGAAGTCCTTCTTGCGCGCGCCGCACACGGGGCAGAACCAGTCGTCCGGGATATCCTCGAACGCGGTGCCCGGCGGGATGCCGCCATCGGGGTCGCCCTGCTCCGGGTCGTAGATGAACCCGCAGGAGGTGCAGATCCACTGCTTGACCGCCGTGGCCTCGCTCATCGGTCGCGAAATCTAGCGACCGCTCATCCAATACGCTCAGCCGATGCGCGTGGACGAGCCGCCGCCCGGAGAGGAGCTGAACACGGGCGAGGCCACCGACGCGCGCGAGGCAGCGTCGCTGATCCTGCTGCGCGACTCGGACGACGGCCCCGAGGTGCTGCTGGTGCAGCGCAACCCCGAGCAGCGATTCATGGGCGGCGCGTGGGTGTTCCCGGGCGGCTCGACCCACGCGGACGACGGCGACGAGCTGCAGACCGCCCGGCGTGAGCTGGAAGAGGAAGCCGGCATCGCGCTCGCCGTCGACACGGAGCTCGTGCGCTACTCGCGGTGGATCACCCCAGCGCAGGTGAAGGTCCGCTTCGACACGCACTTCTTCGTGGCCCGCGCGCCGGAGGGCGCACAGCCACGGGTGGACGGCAGCGAGTGCGTCGGCGCTCGCTGGATCACGCCGCAGGCGGCGCTCGACGCGGGTGCGCGGGATGAGCTGATGCTGGTCTTCCCGACCATCAAGCATCTCGAGCAGCTCGCCGAGCACAGCTCGGTGGCCGACGCCCTGGACACCGCCCGCGCTCGTCGCGTCCAGCCGGTGGAGCCGCGGGTGCTCGTTGAGGGAGGGGTCGCGCAGGTGCTCCTTCCGGGCGAGGCCGGCTACGACGCCTAGCCACTCGCTTTACCCGGACGTTCCGATCGGATAGAACCGCGGCATGGCCACCCAGGGGCTGAACGTGGCGGTCACGGGTCCAACCGGCGACCTGGGGATCGCGGTGGTCGATGCCCTGGAGCGCGCCCGGTCGGTGAAGGGCGTGGTGGGAATGGCACGGCGGCCGTTCGACCCGGCCGATCTCGGATGGAAGAAGACGGAGTACCGCGAGGGCGACGTGCAGGACGCCCGCAGCGTCCGTGAGCTGGTCAAGGGCGCCGACGCGGTGATTCACCTGGCGTTCGCCATCCTCTCGGCGGGGGAGGCCACGCGCGAGCTCAACGTGGAGGGATCGCGGCGAGTGTTCGAGGAGTCCGCAAAGGCCGGGGCCGACCGGATCCTCTACGCCTCCAGCGTCGCCGCCTACGGCTTCCACGACGACAACCCGGACTGGCTGACCGAGGACGTGCCGGCGCGCGGCACTCCGGAGCACTTCTACTCACAGCAGAAGGCCGAGGTGGAGGGCGTGCTGGGCCAGGTGCTGCTGCGCCACGCCGGGACGGTGGCCTACGCGTTCCGCCCCTGCATCGTGGCCGGGCCGAGGGCGCAGATGGTGCTGGACGAGCTGCCCTACGTGAAGCTGTCGGACTCGATGCCGGACTCCGTGCGATCGCTGCTGTCGCTCATGCCGGTGCTCAAGCCCGTGATCCCGGATCCCGGCACGCGCTTCCAGTTCGTCCACGAGGACGACGTGGCCTCGGCCTTCCTCGCGGGCGTGCGCGGGAAGGGCGAGCCCGGCCCGTACAACCTGGCCGGGCGCGGCACCCTCACCGTCGCCGACCTGGCCGACGCGATGGGCTGGTACTCGGTGCCCGTGCCCGACCTGGCGGTGGACGCGACCGCGGAGGTGGTCTCGCGGCTGCCGGTGCCGGCGGCCGCCTCGTGGATCCACAGCGTGCGCAAGCCGGTGCTCATGAAGACCGACCGTGCGCGCCGGCTGCTGGGGTGGAAGCCCCAGCACACGGGCAAGGCCACGCTCAAGCAGATGGTCGAGGCGCGGCGAGACCGCGAGCCGACGGCGCGCTAGGCCTCACAACGCCGCCTTGAACAACCGCTCGTAGTCCTCCTCCGACGGCTCGCGCGGATTGAGCAGGGTCAGGCCGTCGCCCATCGCGCCCTCCACCAGCGCCGGGACGCCATCCTCGGGCACGCCCACCTGCGACAGCCGGGTGGGCAGGCCCATTCGCTCGACCATGCCCTCGACGTGTCCGGCCAGGGCGTCCCCCACGTCGGCGTCCGAGCCACCGCTCTCCACGCCGAGGACCTCCGCCAGGTCGCGGTAGCGGTCGGCGATGTCGCTGCCTCCCGCCGCGTTGAAGCGGATCACGTGCGGCAGGTTGATCGCGTTGGCCACCCCGTGCGGAACGCCGAAGTGCGCGCCGCAGGAGTGCGACATGGAGTGCGTGGAGCCCAATGAGATCGTGATGGCCAGCGACGCAGCCACCAGCATGTTGCCCGCGGGCGTCATCGTCGGAGGTGTCGCCCACCGCGCGCTCGAGGTTCTCGCGGATCATCTTCAGAGCCACCAGGGAGCGACCGTCCTGGTGTGGGCTCCAGTCCAGCGACACGTAGCCCTCGATCGCGTGCGTCATGGCGTCCATGCCGGTGGACGCGGCCAGGGCGCTCGGCAACGTGCGCGTGGCGTCGGGGTCGAGGATCGCGAGCCTGGGGAACAGCGGGAAGTCGGCGATCTCGAGCTTCACCTTGTTCTCGTGGTCCTTGACGATGGCCCCCATCGAGACCTCTGAGCCCGTCCCGGCGGTGGTGGGAATGCACACCAGCGGGGCGATCGGCAGCGGGGCGCCCATGCCGTCGTCCTCGCGCGGCATCAGGAAGAAGCCCTCCTGCTCGCGCGCCGCTGCCGCCGTGGGTGAACAGGGCGTCCGCGATCTTGGCGGTGTCCATCACCGAGCCGCCGCCCGACGGCCAGGAACGAGTCGGCGCCCGCCGCCTTGGCCTCCTCGGCGCAGCGCTCGCACCACATCGGTCGACGAGTCCTGGGGCACGTCGTCGAACACGCCCGCGACCTCAACGCCGCCGTCCTCGACCCCGGCGGTGACCGTGTCGATCAGGCCTGTCGCGCGGATACCTGGTCGGTGACGATGAACACCCGGTGCGCGCCCTCCTTGGACAGCTCGAACCCGGTGCTGCCCAGCAGGTCGCGACCGGCGATCACCCGCGTGGCCTGGGCGGACTGGTAGAAGTCCTTGAAGCCCGACATCTGCCGGGCGCCGAGCTCAGATCCGGCCTCCATCGCCAGTCCTAGACCTCCACGAGGTCGGTTCTGCCCTTCCTCGCTCGAGCATCGCCCGGTAGCGCGGGAACACGGGCTTGACGAGCGGCACGAGCTTGAGGATCTTCGCCACCGGCCCCTTGGCCTTCATCTGGCCGCGCGCCAGGGCGACCGTCACGTTCACCTTGCCGAGCCAGAACTTGTGGGCGGTGTCGGCCTCCATCGTCATCACGACCTCCGGCTCCAGCGTCGGTGTCGCCGAGGTCCACCTGGCCGTCCTCGCCGTCGATCATCTTCACCGTGATCTGCGAGTCCGGGTTGGAGTAGCGGTACTGCACGATCGTGTTCGCCTTGCGGAACTTGGGCCCGAGCTCGTCGTCGTCGGCCAGGTCCGTGAACAGCTCGCCGATGTACTCGTAGACCTCGTCCGCATCCTTGAAGTAGGGCAAGTCGGCAGTCTCCTCATCTGAGTAGTGCGCGCCCTCAGGGGGCGGGCGTCATTGTCCCGGCGCCGGCGGCCTCGCGCAGCGCGGCGACCTCCTCGATCACGAAGTCGGCCAGGTCCTCGAGGTCGGGCATGCCGTCGTAGTCGCCGATCAGCGACAGCGCAACGCGTGCCGTTGTAGCTCATGCAGGCGATCGCGAGCCGCTGGTCGGGCGCCAGGAACGCGACCGGCAGCATCTCCATCATCTCGCGGCCCAGCAGGTACAGCGGGAACTGCGGGCCCGGCACGTTGGTGGTCAGCAGGTTGTACAGCGCGGGTCGAGAAGTGCAGCCGCGAGGCGCGCGCGAAGATCGTGGGCGGGCGCGAAGTCCTCGACGCCCGCGATCACCTCGGCGCCGAGGGCCTGCTTGGACTCCTTCAGGCCCTGCATCGACTCGGACACCATCCGCAGCCGCTCGACCGGGTCGTCCGCGTAGGTGGGCAGCCGGCCGACCATCACCGTGATCTGGTTGCCCAGTCGCCGCGTCGTCGCCCTCGGCGCGCACCGACACCGGCACGGCGGAGCGGATCTCCAGGCCCTCGGTGCGCACGCCGCGCGCGCGCAGCCAGTGGTGCAGGGCGCCCGCGACGGTGGCCAGGAAGACGTCGTTCACGGTGCCGCCGAGCGCGTTCTTGATCTCCTTCAGCTCGGCCAGCGGCATCCGCGCCCAGGTCACCCGGCGGTGCGGGCCGATCGGCCCGTTCAGCGGCGTCTTGGGGGCGCTGTTCACCGTGCCCCAGAGCACCTCGCCCACCCCGGCGGCCGCCTCGCGCGCGCCGGCCACGGTCCTGCCCGGGCGCGCCGCGGCGCCGAGCGCCCGGCGGGCGAGCCCGAACGGGGTAGCGGCCAGGTCGCCGACGCCCTTCGCCACGACGTCGGCGTCGCTGGGCTCGGGCGCGGGGCTCCAGGCGCGGCTCGGGCGGCGGCCACGTCCGTGCCCTCCTTCGCCAGGTCGAACAGCACGGTGGTCAGGTCGGCCCCCGACACGCCGTCCACCAGCGCGTGGTGGGTCTTGTTGACGATCACGAACTTGTCGCCCTCGAAGCCCTCGACGAGCCACAGCTCCCACAGCGGCTTGGAGCGGTCGAGGCGCTGGGAGAAGATGCGGCCGACCAGCAGGCGCAGCTGCTCCACGCTGCCCGGGGCGGGCAGCGCGGTGTGGCGCACGTGGTAGCCGATGTTGAAGCTGGGGTCGTCCACCCACAGCGGCCGGCCCATCTCGAAGCGCGGGAACGAGAGCTTCTGGCGGTAGCGCGGCACCAGGTGCAGCCGCGCCTCGATGTTGGCCTCGAAGCTCCTCGCCCCGGGGGGCGGGGCCCTCGAAGACCATGCACCCCGCCGATGTGCATGTGCGACCCCTCGCGCTCCTGGGCCAGGAACGACGCGTCGATCGAGGTCAGCCGGTCCATGTGCTCCTCCCCTCGCTGCGCCGCCGTCGGGACGGCCCCCTGGACACTACTTCGGCTGGGGAAACTGCGTTCCTACGAAGCGATCCCACATCCGATCGCTGAACAGCGCGCGCTGGCCCATGATCAACCGCGCGGAGGGGGTCACCGGGTAGCGCGTCCGGGGCCGCCTGGAGGTGATCGCCTTCTCGATGGCCTTGGCCACGGTCTCCGGCCCGCCGCCGAGCCTGGCCGTGGGGCCCTCGTACGCGCCCGCCGTGGAGGCCGCGACCGCCTGGTTGAAGTCGGCGTAAGGGCCGTCGGCCGCCGTGCCCCTGTTCAGAGAGCCCACCGCCGCGGAGGCGAACTCCGTCTTGATCAGCCCCGGCTCGATGAGGACCACCTGCACGCCGAAGCCGTCGACCTCGAACCGCAGGGCGTCGCTCAGCGCCTCGACCGCGTACTTGGTGGCGTGGTAGACGCCGCCGCCCGGAAAGGTGAGCTTGCCGCCCATGGACCCCACGTTCACGATGCGACCCGACCCGCGCGCCCGCATGCCCGGAAGCACCAGCTGGCACATGCGGACCAGACCGAACACGTTGGTCTCGAACTGGGACCGCACCTCGCCCAGGTCCACCGACTCGACGGCTCCCGACTGGCTGTAGCCCGCGTTGTTCACCAGGGCGCCCACGAATCCCTCGGCGTCCTCCACGGCCTTCACCGCCCCGGCCATCGACTGCTCGTCGGTCACGTCCAGCGCCAGCGTGCGACAGCCCTTGGCCTCCAGGTCCTGAATCGAATCGGGCCTGCGAGCCGTGGCGTACACCGTGTGGCCGCGCCCGGCAAGGTGCTCGGCGGTCGCGCGCCCGATACCCGTCGAGCAGCCCGTGATCAGCACTGGGTCGGGTGGGTTCGCCATCGTCTCCTGCCCTCAGGGGGTCAGCACGACCTTGCCGACGTTGCGGCGCTCGCCGATGAAGCGGTGCGCCTCGGCCGCGCGGTCGAAGCGGAAGCCCTCGGCCACGATCGGCTTCGCGGTCCCGTCGGCCATCATCCGCTCGAGCTCTCCGATGTAGTCGCCGAGCGAGCCCTTCTCGTCCCACAGCGTGAGCGTGTTCAGCCCGATCACCGACTTGGACGCCGACATCTGCTTGATCAGGTTGAAGCGCGGCATCCGCAGCGCCGCCTTGGCGGCGGCGGCCAGGTTGCGCTTTTCGCCGGACATGACCGCTGAAGCGCCGAAGCACACCAGCCGGCCACCGGCGCCCATCATGTCGTAGCTGCGCCGGAAGCTCGGGCCGCCGATCGCATCCATCACCAGGTCCATCGGCGGCAGCCCCTTCTCCCAGCCGGGCTTGGTGTAGTCGAGAGCGTGCTCCACCCCGAAGCCGCGGATCGCATCGTGCTTGCCGGGCGAGGCCGTGCCGTAGACCTCGGCGCCGCGGGCCTTGGCGATCTGGGTGGCGGCGATGCCCACGCCGCCCGCGGCGGCATGCACCAACACCCGCTCGCCCGGCTCCAGCGAGCCGAACCGGATGAGCCCAAGGTATGCGGTCACGTAGTTCACGGGGACGGCCGCGCCCTGCTCGAACGAGAGCTCGTCGGGCAGGGCGGCCACGTCGTCGGCCTTGGCCGCCACCCGTTCGGAGTAGCCGCCGAAGCGCGTGCCGGCCATCACGCGGTCGCCCACGGACAGTCCCTCGACCCCGTCGCCGAGGCGGCTCACGATGCCGGCCACCTCGTAGCCCACGACCGTCGGCGGCTTGGGCGCGTCGGGGTATAGGCCGACCCGCGCCATCAGGTCGGCGAAGTTGATCCCGGCGGCGTGGACGTCGATCACGAGCTCGCCCGGGCCGGCCTCCGGCTCGGGGCGCTCCTGGACCTCCAGCACCTCGGGCGGCCCGTGCTTGGTGAGCACCACTGATCTCACGGGTGCCGAACCTACTACGCTCCGCGCCGTGTACCGAGAAGAAGATGCGGCGCCTGGGCCAACCGCCGCCGATGTCCAGCCGGTTGCCAACGAGACCCTCGACCGGATCATCACCGGGACAGTCACCGCGCTGCCCTTCCTGGGCCTCGTCGTGGTGGGGTGGCAGCTGTGGGAGAGCGCGCTGCGCTGGCACGACCTGGTGGTGTTCTTGATCCTCTACGCGATCACCGGCCTTGGGATCACGGTCGGCTTTCACCGCCTCCTGACCCACCGAAGCTTCAAGACCAAGCCCTGGCTGCGGGGCACGTTCGCCGCCATGGGCTCGGCCGCGATCGAGGGTCCGGTGATCTCCTGGGTCGCCGACCACCGCAAGCACCACGCCTTCGCCGATCAGCACGGCGACCCCCACAGCCCGCACGTTGACCACGGGGTCGGGTGGCGGGGAGCTCTGCGGGGCCTGGCCCACGCCCACGTCGGCTGGCTGTTCATCCACACCCAGCGCGGCGCGAAGGACCGCTACGCGCCCGACCTGATGGCGGACCCGGTGGTGCGATTCGTGGACCGCACGTTCTTGCTGTGGGTCACCCTGGGCCTGCTGCTGCCGTTCGGCCTCGGATGGGCCATCGGCGGAAGCCTCGTCGCCGGCCTCACGGGGATGCTCTGGGGAGGGCTCGTGCGAATGCTCGTGCTCCACCACGTGACCTACAGCATCAACTCCCTGTGCCACTTCTTCGGCCGCCGCCGGTTCGACACCGACGACGAGTCGCGCAACCTGCTGTGGCTGGCGCCGCTCACCTTCGGCGAGTCGTGGCACAACAACCACCACGCCTTCCCCACCTCGGCCCGGCACGGCCTGCGGCCGTGGGAGATCGACATCTCGGCCATGGTCATCCGCGGGCTCGAGGCCGTGGGCCTGGCGTGGGACGTGAACCGCGTGCCGCCCGAGCGCCAGCTGGCCAAGGCGGGCGCGGGCGCCTAGCGCAGCGCCGGGGCGGGCTCGCGCGCGCCCGACCGCATGAGCAGCAGGCCCGTCGCGGCCGCGACGAACTGCATCGCCGCCGCCACCGCCAGGGCACCCGCCGAGCCGGCCGCCAGCACCAGGGGCCCCGACGCCGCCGAGCCAAGCGCGAAGGCACCCACCTTCAGGCCGGCGCCGGTGGTGAACACCTGGCCCATCAGCTCCGCGGGCACGTAGCGCTGGCGAGCGGCGAAGGTGGCGGTCAGGGCCGGGCCGTCGGCCAGGCCGGCCAGCGCCACCACGGCGAGCATCGGCAGGAGCGCCGCCTGCAGCGGCCAGGACAGCATGAGCGCACCGAACGTGGCGAGGGCGCCGACCACGATCGCCTCGGGTCGCCACCTGTGCTGCAGGCGCACGAGCAGCAGCGCGCCGAGCATCGAGCCCATCGCGAAGGCCGCCCACAGGTAGCCGGCCGCGCTGCGCTCCGCGCCCAGGTGCTCCACGGCGAAGATCGGGAACCCCACCGTGAGCAGCCCCAGGCCCGCCAGGCCCAGCATCCCGGCGGCGGTGACCCCGCGCAGTTGCGGCACGCTCACCAGCAGCGTCAGGCCCGAGCGCGCCACGGCCCAGACCGAGCGCCCCGCCTCGCCCGCGGCAACCGGGCGGTCCAGGCCCGGGATCGCGAGGATCAGGCACAGCGCCGCCAGCGTCAACGCGATCTCCGTGACCAGCGCCGCCTCCGGCCCGAACGCCGCGGCCAGAGTCCCCGCCAGCGCGGGCCCGACGACCAGCGCCAGGTTGAAGCTCGATGCCTCGAGCGCGTTGGCCGGCGTGAGCAGCCGGTCCGGCACGATCACCGGGATCAGGCTGCTGAAGCCGCCGAACGAGAGCGGGTAGGTCAGCCCGGCCAGGAGCGCTATCAGCGGCACGAACGGGTCCGGCACGTTGCCCGCCAGCAGCAGGATCCCGAGCACGCTGGCCGCGATGGCCAGCTGGTCCCACACCATGAGCGACCGGCGGCGCCCGGTCAGGTCCATCCACGCGCCCAGCAGCGGGCCCGTGATCAGGCTCGGCAGGGTCACGGCCGCCACGGTGGCCCCGGCCAGCGCGGGGCTGTCCGTGCGCTCGAGCACCAGCAGCACGACGCCCACGGAGAACATCTCGTCGGCCACTCGCGCCAGCGTCGCCGCGGAGACGAACACGGGGTAGCCGGGCTGCCCGCGCAGCCCTCGGATGCTCTCCCGGTCCATCCGGTCATCGTCGCAGCCTCGTTCTTGACGCCTCAGGGGCGCGGAGGCGCAAACCGGCCACCGATAGGCTCCCGGCCGTGCGGGCCGTGACCTTCCAAGCGCCGGGCGAGGTTCGCCTGGAGGAGCGCCCGAGCCCGAGATCCACGCCGGTGACGACGCCGTCGTGCGGGTGGAGGCCACGGGCGTCTGCGGCTCGGACCTGCACATCTACCACGGCCGGGTCCAGATCGAGCCCGGGTTCACGATCGGGCACGAGTTCGTCGGCGAGGTGCTGGCCGCCGGGCCCGACGTTTCACGCGTGGCCGTGGGCGACCAGGTGCTCGGCTGCTACTGCAGCGCCTGCGGCAAGTGCTTCTACTGCCGCCGCGGCGACTTCCACAAGTGCGACCACGGACGCGTGTTCGGCCACGGGGCCACCCTCGGCTCGCTGCAGGGCGCGCAGGCCGACCAGGTGCTGGTGCCAAACGCCAACCTCACCCTGCGGCGCGTGCCCGACGGCATGTCCAGCGACACCGCCCTGTTCGCCGGCGACGTGATGGGCACGGGCTTCCACGCGGTGGAGTCCACGGCGCTCGAGGAGGGAGCCACCGCCGCGGTGCTGGGACTGGGGCCGGTGGGGCTGTGCGCCGTGCAGGCGGCCTTCGCCAGGGGCGCGGCGGGCGTGGTGGCCGTGGATTCCGTGCCGGACCGGCTGGCCCTGGCCGAGTCATTCGGCGCAACGCCGGTGCACCTGACCGAGGACGATGTCCGCGGACGCGTCAAGGAGCTCACCGAGGGCCGCGGCACCGACGTGACCGTGGACGCGGTGGGACACCCCAAGGCGTTCGACATGGCCTGCCGCCTGACGCGCAAGGCGGGCACGGTGTCGGCCATCGGCGTTTACGCGGAGCGGATGGAGGTGCACATGGGCGTCGTGTGGATCAAAGCGCTCACGATCACCACCGGCCACGCGAACGTGATCGCTCACGTGGACCCGGTCCTCGAGCTCATGCAGGCCGGCAAGCTCGACCCGGCGCCGCTGGTGACCCACCACATGTCGCTCGAGGACGCGCCCGAGGCCTATGCCCTGTATGACCGGCGCGAGGCGCTGAAGATCGTGATGGAGCCGTGACCACCGCCACCGAGTCCGACGAGCGGGTGCTCGCGGGCACGCGGGCGCATCTCGACCACTGGCGCGGCCTGCTGGCGGGCGGCGCCGAGCGCGTGGGCTGGAAGATCGGCTTCAACGTCCCCCAGGTCCAGGAGCAGCTCGGCATCGGCGGCTGCGTCGTCGGCCATCTGACATCGGCCACCCAGGCCGAGAGCGCGAGCTCCCACGGCCTGGAGGGCACCGCTCGCCCCGCGGTTGAGGCCGAGATCGCGGTCGAGGTGGCCGCCGACGGCTCGGCCGGCCCGCTGGGCGCCGCGATCGAGGTGGTCGATGTCTCGCTCCCGTTCGAGGACGTGCAGGCGATCCTCGAGCGCAACGTCTTCCACCGCGCGTTCGTGCTCGGGCCACGCGAGTCCGCCGGTGCGCCCGCCGAGGTCGAGGCGGTCATCTCGATCGGCGGCGAGGAGCGAGCGCGCGCGTCCACGAGCACCGACCTCGGTGGCATCGTCCGGCTGGTGGCCGACTCTCTGGCGGCCGCGGGCGAGCGCCTCGAGCCGGGCGACGTGATCCTCGCCGGCTCGATCACCGTCCCCGTGCCCGTCGAGCCCGGGGATGCCGTGGTCGTGGACCTCGGACAGCTGGGCCGCCTGACCGCAGACTTTTCCGACCGCTCCAGAACGGAGGACGAATGAGCACAGCCACGCTCCCCGAGCAACTGTCTCCAGCGGCGCGCGAGTTCGCCGCTGGCCCCCATCGGCACCTGATCGCCGGCGAGCGCAGCGACGCCGCCGACGGTCGCACCTTCACCACCTTCGACCCGTCCACCGGCGCGGCCATCGCCGAGGTGGCGCAGGGCGGGGCGGCGGACGTGGATCGCGCCGTGGGCGCTGCCCGCGGCGCGCTGGAGGGCAAGTGGGGAACCCTGGTCCCGTCGCGCCGGTCGGCGCTGATGCTGGCGCTGGCCGACCGGCTGGAGGACCACGCCGACGAACTGGCCGAGCTGGAGTCGCTGGACAACGGCAAGCCGGTCGGGTTGGCCAAGGTCGTGGACGTGCGCCTGGCGGTCGAGCACCTGCGCTACTTCGCGGGGTGGCCCACGAAGATCGCCGGCCAGACCCTGCCCGTGTCTCAGCCCGGCATGCACGTGTACACGCGCCGCGAGCCGGTGGGCGTGTGCGGCCAGATCATCCCGTGGAACTTCCCCCTGCTGATGGCCGCATGGAAGGTGGCGCCCGCCCTGGCGGCGGGGTGCACGGTGGTGCTCAAGCCGGCGGAGCAGACGCCGCTCACGGCCCTGCGCATGGGCGAGCTCGCGCTCGAGGCGGGCATCCCGGCCGGGGTGCTCAACGTGGTCACGGGCGACGGCGAGACGGGCGCCGCGGTGGTAGACCACCCCGGCGTGGACAAGATCGCGTTCACGGGCTCGACCGCCGTGGGACGCGAGATCGGCTCGAAGGCCGGGCGCGCGCTCAAGCGCGTGACGCTGGAGCTGGGCGGCAAGTCGCCCAACATCATCCTGCCCGACGCCGACCTGGACGCCGCCATCAAGGGCAGCTTCCAGGCCATCTACTACAACACCGGACAGGCCTGCAACGCCGGCTCCCGGCTGTTCGTGCACGTGGACCAGTTCGACGAGGTGGTCTCGGCCCTGTCCGAAACGGCTCAGAAGGCCCGCGTGGGCCCCGGCCTGGCGGAGGGCACCCAGCTGGGGCCGCTCGTGTCCGCCGAGCAGCACGAGCGCGTCACGTCCTACATCCAGAAGGGCACCGCCGAGGGCGCGGAGCTGGTCACGGGCGGCAACGGCGGCACCGACCGCGGCGGCGGCTGGTTCGTGGAGCCCACCCTGTTCACGGCCACGAGCGACGACCTCACGATCGCGCGCGAGGAGATCTTCGGCCCGGTGCTCGTGGCTCTTCCCTACGAGGACCTGGAGGACGTGGCGCGGCGCGCGAACGACACCGAGTACGGGCTGGCGGCGGGCGTATGGACCCGGGACGTGGCCAAGGCGCACAGCGCTTGCGGCCATGCTCAAGGCCGGCTCGGTGTACGTGAACGTGTGGGGCCCGTCCGACCCCGCCGCGCCGTTCGGCGGCTTCAAGGCCTCGGGCATCGGACGCGAGCACGGCACCGCAGGGCTGGACGCCTACCTCGAGGACAAGACGGTCTGGGTGTCGCTCTCCTAATGACCTGAGGTCACCAAGCCGGCTACTGAGCGGGCGACTGCGGGCCGGACGGCGACTCTGGCCCGGGCGACTGCGGCTGTGGTTGGGAGGCAGGCATCTCGGGCGCCGCCGGTGCTGCGGTGGCACCCTCGACAAGGGCGTTCGCGCCGCCCGCCTGCGCCTCCAGCGACCGGTTCAGGTTGCGCTGGAAGAGGTACAGGCCGACCGGGCCGACCAGGATCAGCAGCAACCAGAGCAGCGGCGGCTCCATTCCCTCCTGAGCGCCGGTGATGCCCTCCGTGGCCGTGAGCCGGGTGCACGCCTTGTAGAGCGAGAAGTACGGCGGGATGATCAGGATGAAGCCCGGGATCATCGCCGCGAGCGAGGTGCCGGGGCTGGTTCCGCACTCCTCCGTGCCCCGAGCCTGGCCGATCTCGGCCATCTCCTTGTTCACCTTGTAGTACCAGACCAAGTAATAGATCCCGAGCGTGATGATCGACAGCCCGATGACCCCGAGGGGGTTGCGGATCTTGCCCTGATGGCTGCTGCCCTGGATGGCGACCGGCTCGGCCATGGAGAGTCCTTTCGTGAGGGGGCGCGGCGGTCGCGAGCCTAACGCCGCGGAGCGCGCGGGGCCAGCCGGTAGACCGGGCCGGCCACCGACATCACGTATACGCGGCCCTGGGCGTCCTCGCCGAAGGAGCTGGTGACCCGCACCCGCGGGCCCAGCGCGCGGTCGCCGCGTGCGCGGCCCAGCCGCAGGCTCGCGACTCGCAGGCGGGTATCGCAGAAGTCGCCGTAGACGTAGCGCCCGACCAGGCCGCGCAGGGCCCGGTCGCGGACCACGTACCCGCCGATCACGCCGCAGGCGGCGGAGCCGGCGTGGCGACGCTCGATCACGGGCGGCAGGTGTCCCGGGGCGGCGCCCGGCCGGAAGCGGCTGCGCCCCTCGAACACGCTCCAGCCGAAGTTCAGGGGGCCACGGGCCGGGCGCCCGCGCCGGCCGAGCACGTAGTCCACCTCCTCCACGGCGTTCTGGCCGAGGTCGCCCAGCGCCAGGCTCCCCCGTCGGGTGAACGAGAAGCGCCAGGGGTTGCGCAGCCCGTAGGCCCAGATCTCGCGCCTGACCCCGCTTCGGCGAGCGAACGGGTTGCTGCGCGGCACCGCGTACCCGCCGTTGGCCCGGGGATCGATGCGCAGGATCTTCCCCAGCAGCGTGCGCAGGTCCTGCCCACGCCGGGCGGGGTCGCGCTGAGGGCCGCCGTCGCCAAGGCCCACGTAGAGCATGCCGTCACCCCCGAACTGGAGCTGCCCGCCCTTGTGGTTGCGGGTCCGATGCACCTGGCGCAGCACCGGCCGGCGGCTGGACGCCACGGCGCGCTCCTCGTTGGCGGCGGAACGGCGGTACTGCTCGACCACCACCGCGCCCGAGCGGTCTGTGAAGTACACGTAGAACCGCCGGGAGCGCGCGTAGTCGGGCGCGAACGCCAGCGACAGCAGGCCGAACTCCTCGCAGCACGACACCCGCCGCCGGATGTCCAGGAACGGGCGCCGCAGCCGCCGGCCGTCACGGAGCACCCTCACCACTCCACGCTGCTCCACCACGAACTGCCGCCGGCGATCACCGGGGGGCGACGTCAGGTAGGTGGGCCGGCGAAAATCGCCCAACCCGCTCGAGCTTCACAGCCGCGGCGCTGGCCACGGGCGGGCCGCTCTCGTCCTGCGCTGCGTCCGCCGCGGTCGCCAGGCCCGCGGCGCCCAGGCCCAGGACAGCCAGCCAGGCAGCGGCCCGCGTCACCTGCCGAGCGCCAGCCGGTACACGCCGCCGTTTAGGGACATCAGGTGCACCCGCCCGCGCCCGTCCTCCCCGAACGACACGAGCGAGCCCACGCGAACGCCGAGCCGGCGGTCGCCCCGGGCGCGCCCCGGCCGCAGGCGCGCCACGCGTACCCCGGAGTCACAGACGTCGCCGTAGACGTAGGCGCCCTGCAGCGAGCCCATGGACCGGTCGCGGATCACGTATCCGCCGGTGATCGAGCAGGAGCCCTGTGAGTGCGTGCGCTGGATCACGGGCGGCACGTGACCCGGTGCGCTGCCGGAGTCGAACCGGCGCCGGCCCTCGAACACGTTCCAGCCGAAGTTCACGCCGCCGCGGGGTCGCCGCGCCCGAGCCGAGGCGCGAATGAAGTCGATCTCCTCAACATCGTCCTGCCCCACGTCGCCGATCGTCAACGAGCCCGTCTTGCGGTCGAACGAGAAGCGGTAGGGGTTGCGCAGCCCATAGGCGAACACCTCCGGCCGCCCGCCCGCCGCCGACGAAGGGGTTGTCGCGCGGCACCGTGTAGCCGCCGTTCGCCCCGGGCTCAATGCGCAGCAGCTTTCCGAGCAGCCGGTTGGGGTTCTGGGCGTTCTCGTCCGGGTCGCCGCCCCCGCCGCCGTCGCCGAAGCCCACGTAGAGCTTGCCGTCGCGGCCGAACTGCAGCTGGCCGCCCTTGTGGTTGAAGCGCGGGTGGGGCTGGTTGATGATCGTCCGGCGCGAGCCGGGCTCCGTGCGGCTGGGGTCCGCCGTCGAGGCGCGGTAGCCGTCGACCCGCAGGCGCCCGGAGTTGTCCACGTAGTAGACGAAATAGCGCCGGTTGCGCGCGTAGTCGGGGTGGAAGGCCATCGAGAGCATGCCGCTCTCGCCGCCGGTCTGCACCTGCTCCGCCACGTTGAGGAACGGCCTCCGCAGCTTTGTCCCGCCCACCAGGATCCGGATCCTGCCCGCGCGCTCCACCACGAACCGCCGCCGTGTGTCGCCGGGCGGGGAGGTCAGGTAGGTGGGCTGCGAGAAGGTCCCTACGCGCAGCAGTCGCGGGCGCCGGGCTGCCGGGCGAGCCCTCGCCGGCTCCGGCTGGGCCGCCGCCCGTTCGGTCGCCGGCCGAGGGTCGCTGGTGGCGGCCGCGGAGCCGCCGTCGCCATCGGAAGACGAGCACGCCGCCACCACGGCGAGCGTTACGAGCAGTGCCGGCGCCGCCACCCTTGCCCTCACGCGCCGCAGTATGGCAACCGCCTGAGCAGGCCCGCCGGTGCGCCTTCCGCGACGCGATCCCGTAAACATCACAGCGTGAGAGCACTGGTCACAGGAGCCACGGGGTTCGTGGGTGGACGCCTGGCTCGGGCGCTCCAGGAGCGCGGCGCGGAGGTCAGGGGCCTGGTCCGCGACGCCGGCCGGGGCCGGGAGCTCGAGCGCGAAGGGGTGGAGTTGCACGAGGGCGACGTGCTCGACGCGGCCTCCATCAGGGGGGCGGGCGAGGGCGCCGACGTGGCCTACTACCTCGTGCACGGAATGGGCCGCGGCTCCAACGGCGACTTCACCCAGCGCGAGCGCGCCGCCGCGAGCAACTTCGCCCGGATGGCCAAGGAGGAGGGCGTGGAGCGGGTGATCTACCTCGGCGGCCTCGGCGAGCCGGCCTCCAAGCACCTGCGCAGCCGCCATGAGACCAGTCGCATCCTCGGCGCCGAGGGCCCGCCGCTCACCTACTTCCGCGCCGCGATGGTCGTGGGGGCCGGTAGCGAGTCCTACCGCACCCTGCGCTACCTGGTCCAGCGCCTTCCGGCCATGATCGCGCCCGCCTGGCTGTCCACCCCGACCCAGCCGATCGGGGCGGACGACGTGGTGGAGTACCTGTCCCTGGCTGCGGAGACCCCGGAGGCGGCGGATCGCGAGGTGCAGATCGGGGGGCCCGACGTCCTGTCCTACGCCGAGATGCTGGACCGGATGGCCGTGGCCCTGGGCGTACGGCGCCGCCCCAAGATCGCCGTCCCCCTGCTCTCACCGACGCTCTCCTCGCACTGGATCGGGCTCGTCACGCCGGTCGACGCCGCCGTGGCTCGGCCGCTGGTGGAGGGGCTGATGGTGGAGACGGTGGTCACGGACCCGTCCGGCGCGGAGCTTTTCGACGTGCGCCCGATCGGGGTCGACGAGGCGCTGCGGCGCGCGCTGGCCGAGGACTCTCCGTAAGCAGGGCCGCATGTACCCTGTTCTCGCCACGGGCTGTGGCGCAGTCTGGTAGCGCGCTCCGTTCGGGTCGGAGAGGTCCCCAGTTCAAATCTGGGCAGCCCGATATCCAGCTCGCCGCCGCGCTCAGGCGGCCACGGCGTTGTAGTACCGCACCGCCAGGCCCGTGAGCAGCGTCTCGAAGCAGGCCTCCGCGCTCAGCCCGCTCTCCTGCGAATAGGCACGGATCCCGCGCTGCTCGATGGCCTCGCTCTGCTCGATCACCTCGTCGACCAGGTCGGGGTGCTCGTCAGAGAAGAACGCCCCCATCGAGTACAGGCTCGTGTCCATGAGGGACTCCAGGAAGGAGTCGCCCTCTTTCGCGGCTGCTCGCGGTCCGGCCTTGGCCATGGGGCTCAGCGTACCCCGGGGTAGGGAGAACGGCCGCCCGCTCAGGCGGAGGGAGCTGCGTTCTAGGTGCTGGGCGCGCCGTCGCTGCCGGACGCGGGCGCGCCGTCGCCCTCCGTCGTGGCGGGGATGTCCTGTGGTGCCTCGATCGCGGGCGCGTCGATCGGCAGCTCTATCTCACCCGTGTCCGCGGGAGGGGGAAGCTCGGGCGCCGGCTCGACCACGGGCGGGATCGGGTCCACGGCCTCGGGAGGCAGCGGCGGGTCCGGCACGATCGGCTCCCCCCCGCCGACGGCCGGTGGGGGTGGTGGGTCCGGCTCGGTCGGCGCTATGGGATCCGGCTCCAGCGGTATCGAGCTCTCGGTGAACGGGATGCCGCCATCGTCCGCGGCACCCTGCGGCTCCGCCCCCACTCCCGGGGGGCCGGGCTCGGCCGGCGCCGGTGGCTCGGACGGCGGAGGGTCGCTGGATGGCTGTCCGGCCGACGGCGGCTCGGGCACGAGGTCCGCCGCAACTGCGGGTGGCTCGGACGGCGGAGGCCCAGCGGGGGACTCGAACGTGGGCGGGTCCTTGCTCACGACGGGGAGCATGAGCTCAGTTGGGGCGCCGGCCTCGCCGCCGGGCGCGTCGGCGTCGGGCTGAGCCGCCTCTGCCTGGGCCTCGGCTATGCGCTTCTCCACGGCGCTCTTGCCGCCCAGGGGCAGGTCCAGCGGCATCTTGGCGCCGAGTGTGGCGCCACCGCCACCCACCAGCGCGACCGTGGCGATCATGGCGGCCGCCTTGCCGCCAACCGCGGCAGCCGTTTCGACGCTGACCGGCCCAACCGCCACCAGCGGCGCGGCAACGCCATGCGCGCCGGCGCCGGCGCTCGCGCTAGGGAGGTCCCCGAGGTTGTCGAAGGAGCGCCGGCGAAGGAAGGCAGGCAGCGGCAGCACCGCGGCCACGCGCGCGGCGATCGTCCGTCGCGTCAGCATCGGCTCCACGCCCAGCGACCGGGCCTCGCGCCGGCAGCCCGAGCAGCGCCGGGCGTGGCGGTCCAGCCGCCGCCGGTCGCGGTCTGACTCCACGCCCTCGGCCAGCCGTGCGATGGCGGTCAGAATGGCGCGGCAACGACGGCCCGTGTGCAGCTGGGTGTACTCGTGCTCGAGCTTGCGGCGTGCGCGGAACAGCGCGCTCTCCACGGCTGCGGCGCTGAGGTTCATCCGGACGCCGATCTCGCGATACGAGAGCCCCTCGAGCTCGCGCAGGACGATGATCTGGTGGTGGGTGTCGGACAGCTCGTCGAGCGCGCCGCGCAGGTGGTCGAACCGCTCGCGGTCGAGTACCGAGCTCTCGGCCCCGGCAGGGCCCGGCAACCGCGCCACCTCGGCGGAGGCCATGCCGGAGTCGAAGTCCACCGAGATCTCCTGCGTGCGGCGCCCGCGCCGGTAGAGGTCGATCGACCCGTTGCGGGCGATCTCGAAGATCCACGGCTTGAAGTCGATGGGCGCGTCGGTCCGGCGCAGCCTGCGAAGCGCGGACACGAACGCCTCCTGGGTCACATCCTCGGCGCGACCGTGGTCACGCACCAGCCGGCGGACGAAGGCGTTGACCTTGGGGTAATGGCGCCGGTAGAGCTCGCCGAAGGCCGCGTCGTCTCCCAGCCTGACCGCGGCCACCAGGTCACCGTCGGTGGCCACCGAGGCGTTGGTTGCCGCTATCCCTGCGGCGCTCATCTTGTATAGACCTCCACGGTGGCGTGTGACCTGTAGCGGCGACCACTGTACCCCGGATACGCCCTGAGTAAATCCCCCCTCGACTCACCCGCGCCGGGTACCCCGCGGGTGATGCGCCGGTAGCGTTCGGGCACGTGGCGGACCGCGCCGAGCTCATCGCCTTCCTCGACGACCTGCTGGAGCCGGAGGGCTTCGACGACCTCGGGCCCAACGGCCTGCAGGTGCCCGGCGCCGACCGGGTGGAGCTCGTGGTGACCGGCGTGTCGGCCGGGCTGGAGCTGTTCGAGAAGGCGGCCGCGGCGGGCGCTGACCTGGTGCTCTGCCACCACGGCCTGTTCTGGAACTTCCAGCGGCGCTCGCTCACCGTGCCGGCCAAGCGGCGGTTGCAGGCACTCTTCGACGCCGATATGTCGCTGGCCGCCTACCACCTGCCCCTCGACGCCCACCCCGAGCACGGGAACAACGCGCTGATCTGCTCCGCGCTCGGCCTCGACCGGGGCGAGCCGTTCGGCCTCGTTGACGGCCGGCCGATCGGGGTGGTAGGACGCTCCGCGAGGGCGTCGCGGCGGATGAGCTCGTGGATCGCTGCCGAGCGACCTTCGGACAGGAGCCCTTCGCCTGGATCGAGGGACCCGACCCCGTCCATGCCCTCGGCGTGGTCTCGGGCGCCGCGCACTCCTCCCTCTCCGAGGCCGCGGAGCGCGGGCTCGATGGGCTGCTCACCGGTGAGCCGGCGGAGCATGTGATGGCCGACGCTCGCGAGGGAGGGCTCCACTTCCTGGCCTGCGGCCATTACGCCACCGAGACGCTCGGCGTGCGCCGCCTGGGCGATCTCCTGGCCGAGCGCTTCGGCGTGGAGCACCGCTTCATCGACGTGCCCAACCCGATCTAGTGGGTACTCGCAACCGCTTGAAACGTCGTGGGGAGCGGTTACTCTCTTCGTACCCCATCTTCTACGCGAGGAGAGACCTGAACGATGGCGATCCACCTGACGCCCACGGAGCTCGGACGCGAAGCGGGCATGCACCGGAGAGAGGTCATCACCAAGTGCATGGAGCTGGGTGTTCCGATCTTCCAGGGCAGGATCGACAAGACGCTGTTCCTCGACTCACTGAAGGACGCCAAGCGCCGCGCGGGCGCGCTGGCCAAGGCCTGAAGGCCGGGTAGCCGCACCCCTCTCGCGGCCGCATAGACTCCGCGCGCGAGCGGATTCGGAGGAGGAGCGATGGAAGCAGTGACGGCCGCAGTCTCGAGCACGGGCTCGAAGACGATGGCGGACCTGGCCGCGATGGCCGCCGAGAAGCACGCGGGCAGGACCGCGCTGCGCCACAAGGTGGGCGACGAATGGCGCGACGTTTCCTACGACGAGCTGGGAGTCGTGGAGCGAGGTCGCCCGCGGTCTCATGGACCTCGGGCTCGAGCACGGCGACAAGGTCTCGATCCTCTCCCACACGCGTCCCGAGTGGACCTACGCGAACCTGGCCATCCTGGCCGCGGGCACCGTGTCCGTCTCGATCTACCAGACCAACTCCGCCGAGGAGTGCCACTACGTCCTGGAGCACTCGGAGTCGAAGGCCGTGTTCGTGGAGGACGCCGAACAGCTGGCCAAGGTCCGCGAGGTCCAGGCCGACCTCCCGCACCTGCAGCACGTCGTGATCTTCGACCCGTCGGGCGACGTGGGCGACGCGATCTCCCTGGAGGAGCTGCGCGCGCGTGGCGCGGGCCGCGAGGCCTCCGAGCTGGAGGAGCGCACGAACGCGGTCACCAAGGACGACATCGCCATCACCATCTACACGTCAGGCACCACGGGCCCGCCCAAGGGCTGCCTCATCAGCCACGGCAACTACCGCGACGTCTGCACGATGTCCGAGTCGATGGGCTCGTTCGAGGACGACGACGTGACGTACCTCTTCCTCCCGCTCGCGCACGCGTTCGCGAAGCTGGTCCAGTACATCAGCATCGACCTCGGCGGGGCGCTGGCCTACTGGGAGAAGGACGCCCAGAAGATCGTGCCCAACCTGATGGAGGTCAAGCCCACCTACTTCCCGAGCGTGCCGCGGATGTTCGAGAAGATCTACACGCTGGCCACCAGCGCCGCGCCGGACCGGGCTCAGCTCGACCAGGCGGTGCAGGTGGGCCTGAAGGTACGCCTGGCCCAGGACGCGGGCGAGGAGGTCCCGGCGGAGCTCCAGGCCGGCTTCGACAAGGCAGAGGAGGCGCTGTACAAGAACGTGCGCGCGATCTTCGGTGGGCGTATACGCCAGTGCGTGACCGGCGCAGCGCCGATCTCCCAGGAGATCCTGGAGTTCTTCTATGCGTGCGGGGTGCCCGTGATGGAGGGCTACGGGATGACCGAGACATCCACGGTCGCCACCTCCAACACGCCGGACGACTTCCGCTTCGGGTCGGTCGGCAAGCCCATCACCGGCGTCGAGGCCAAGGTGGCGGAGGACGGCGAGCTGCTGCTGCGCGGGGCCAACATCTTCCAGGGCTACTACAAGAACGAGGAGGCCACCGGCGAGACGCTGGTGGACGGGTGGCTGCACACCGGCGACCTGGGCCGCATCGATGAGGACGGCTTCGTCTACATCGTGGGCCGCAAGAAGGACATCATCATCACGGCCGGCGGCAAGAACATCACGCCCGCCAACCTCGAGAACGGGCTCAAGCAGAACCGCTGGATCTCCCAGGCGGTGGTCATCGGCGACCGCCGCCCCTACCTCGTCGCTCTCATCACGCTGGACGCGGAGGAGGCGCCCGCCTTCGCGGAGCAGCACGGGGTGTCGGTGGAGGACCTGCCCGAGTCGGAGGCCATGCGGACCGAGGTCCAGGCGGCCGTGGACGAGGTGAACGCCAAGGTCGGGCCCGTCGAGCAGATCAAGAAGTTCCGGATCCTGGAGGAGGACCTGTCGCAGGAGAGCGGCGAGCTGACACCCACGCTCAAGGTCAAGCGCAACGTGGTCCACGAGAAGCACGCCGACGCGATCGAGGAGCTGTACGCCAAGTAGCGGCGCTGCCCGACGGCAGCCACGAGGAACCGATCGTCTAGCTTGAGGGTCGGTCCATGGCCCGGAACGACCCCTCAGACACCGGTGGGCTCTTCGTCGGCCCGCGCAAGGGCGCGTCGGCCCCCGTGCGCCTGCCGGACGCCCCGGTGCGTGGCAGCGAGCGCCGCCAGCGCGCCGATCGCACCCTGGCCGGGGTCATCCTCGCGGTGGAGACGGTGCTGTGCCTGAGCCTCTTCGGCCCCCAGCCCGCAGCCTGGCTGTGGATCGGGTCGCAGGTCGAGTACATCACCGACAACGTGGTGCTCGGCTTCTGCACCATCATCATCGGCTGCCTGGCTTCGCTGATGTTCACGCTGGCCATGGCCAAGCGGCTGGACCACGCCTGGAAGCTCGCCCGCCGTGCCGGCGGCTATCCCCAGGAGCGGGGCGCGCTCGAGTGGATATTCGCCGGCAGCGTCGGCGTGGCCGTGGTTGTCTTCGGTTTCTGGTTCCTCGTGATCCAGGGCCCGGCGCCGACCCTGGCCCCCAACACCTGATGCGCGCGGCCACGGCCGCCCCCTCACACATCTCCGCGTGATGGGCCTCTTCGACTACTACCGGCAGTTCGAGGACGTGGACGAGGAGGCCCTGAACAAGGAGCGCCGGGCGCGGCGCGCGCGCGAGAAGGCGCTGGCGCTGGAGCGGGTGCCCGAGCTCGACCTGTCCGGGACCGAGTGGCCCGAGTTCCCCAACTCCGAGGTCGTGAACGCCTCCATCTACACGGCGCGCGGGCGCGTGAACGGCTATCCCGACCGCCATGCCGAGGGCGTCCGGCGCGCGCTGTCGGAGCTGCACCAGGTCGAGCCTGAGCGAATCGTCATGGGCAACGGGGCCGCCGAGCTGCTGCAGGCGGCGGCCCTGGCGCTGCTGGGCCCCGGTGACGAGCTCGTGACGCCGTGGCCGTCGTACCCGCTCTATCCCCTCATGGCCTCCCGCGCCGGCGGGCGACCGGTGCCCGTGGACTCGGTCGAGCACCTTGGCGAGGCCATTGGGGAGCGGACCCGCCTGGTGGTCATCTGCAACCCCAACGACCCCGACGGCGCACACCTCCCAGCCGACGCGATCGCCTCCATCGCGGCGAGCCTGCCCGAGCGTGTGCACCTGATTGTCGACGAGGCGCTGGTGCACTTTCAAGACGTGGAGGACCTGGACGCCGTGATCCGGCTCACGGACGCCTTCCCCCGGGTGCTGGTCATCCGCACGTTCTCCAAGATCTACGGCCTCTCCGGGCTGCGCGCAGGCTACGGCGTGGGCTCCGCGGCATCCACGACGGTCCTGGACGCGATCTCGCCGGTGCTGGGCGTCAACGCGCTCACCCAGGCAGCCGTGGAGCAGGCGTTGCGAATCGGCGGCGCGGAGATCGAGCGCCGGCGCGCGTCGGTCATCCGCGAGCGAACCCGCCTGCTCGAGGCCCTCGAAGGGCTGCCGGTGGACGCCGACCCCAGCCAGGCCAACTTCGTGTGGCTGGCCGCGCACGGCATGTCGGGTGCCGCCCTGACGAGCCGGCTCGCCGCGTGACAACGTGATCGTCGCCCCGGGCGGCCCCCTGGGCGCCGACGACCACGTGCGCGCCACGGTGCGCGACTCCGCGGCCACCGATCGCCTGCTGGCGGCGCTGGGCAAGGCGCTGGGCTAGCGGCCGACCGGGCCGCTCCGGTCAGCCCTGCCCGGACTGTCTGAGCAGCGCGCCCGTGGTCTGCTCGAGGATGCGCCTCCAGGCGGCGGTGTTCTCGCGCTCCTCCTCGAACTTGCGCATGACCTTGCGCACGCGGGTGGCGGAGATCTCGATGCCGTGCTTGGCGCACACCGACTTGAAGTTGTCGTAGTCCTCCGCCAGCTGGAGCGTGACCGACTCGAAGCCGTGACGGGCGATGTCCACGCGCTTGGTGAAGTTCATGATGTTGGTCTCGAACATCAGCTCGTCGTTGGGGTCGGGCTCGATCAGGATGATGTCCACGCCCGGGTACTTCTCCTGCCAGTGGGCCACCGCTTCGTGCAGGCGCTGATGCGCCAGCAGCTTGAAGGTCTGGTAGCCGATCTGGGGGAACCCCATGTCCGCCACCCGCCGCACGCGGCTGCCGAGCATCGTGGGGATGACCTTCTGGAAGTCGTTCACGTAGGGCACGAGCGGGTTCACGACGATCACGAACGTGGCGCCGCGCTCGACGGCGATGTCCACGTTCGTGGTGGACCGGATCCCGCCGTCGATGAGCTGGCGGCCCTTGAGCTCCACCGGCTTGTAGACCATGGGCAGCGCGGTCGACGCCGCCACCGCACGTGAGATCGGGATGTCGTCCCAGCCCTCACCGCCCAGCACGATCCGCTCGCAGGTGTCCAGGTCGGTGGCGGTGAGGAACAGCTCGTTGTCCAGCATGCGGAAGTCGCTGGTGCGGTCCGGGTCGCCGAGCACAGAGTCCAGGTACTCCTGGATCGCGGCGCCGTCGTACATCCCGGAGGGGAGCCCCTCGGCGAGCTGTACCCCGAGGTCGATGAACGAGAGCTGGCCCAGCTGGCCCACCAGGTTGCGCGCCAGGCCCAGCAGGCGGAGCGGCATCAGCGCCGCGCTCTGGGCGAACTCGAGGTAGTTGGGCCGCATCAGCGAGCCGCGGTCGATGTCCCTGAACGGCGTGGGCACCTGCTGGTTGACGACCCGCATCATCTCCTCGGGCGTGACCCCGTTGGCCACGAGGCTGCTCACGAAGGCGCCGGCGCTGGTGCCCACGTAGACGTCGAACTGGTTGACCGTGCGGTTGACCGCCAGCAGGTCGAGCGCCCGGAGCGCACCGATCTCGTATACGCCGCCGGTGAAGCCACCGCCGCCCAGCACAAGTGCGGTGCGCGAGCGCCGCGGACGGCGCCGACCCGCCTTCGCGGGCGTCTTGCGACGCTTGGCGGGCGGCTTCTGGAGCTTGACGACGTCTCCCACTGCCGGCCCATTATCCGCCAACCGCCGGATGGGCGCGCTGTGAGCGCTCCACCCACGCCGCTACCGTGTTCCACCTCGAGATGGCCGCCAGCCACCGCATCGCCGCCCTGGCCGCCGCGGCGGCCGCCGCGGCGGTGCCGGCCAGCCCGGCCTCGGCTGCGCCAACGGAGGCCCAGGCCAGCGCCGAGACCGGGCTGCGAGCCAGGCTCGCCGGGCCCATGCGCGCCGCGGGCCGGGCCTCCGGGGCGTATGTGTTCAACGCCGCGACCGGGCGCAGCGTCTTCCGCTGGAACTACGACCGCCCGCGCGTCCTGGCCTCGAATACCAAGCTCTTCACCACCGCGGCGGCCCTGGCTCGCTACGGCGTCCAGGGCACGCTGGACACCGAGGTGCGCGGAGTCGGGCGACTGAGCCAGGACGGCACCTGGAGGGGCGACCTCTATCTCGTCGGCGGCGGCGACCCCACCTTCGGAAGCGGCCGGTTCGCCCGCCGCTCATACCGGGGCGGGGCCAGCGTCGAGACCCTGGCGGGCCGGCTCGAGCGAGCCGGCATCCTGCGCGTCACAGGGCGCGTCTACGGGGATGAGACGCGGTTCGACTCGCTTCGCGGCGGCCCCGAGTCCCGCTACGCGATCTCCCCGTGGGTGGGCCCGCTCAGCGGACTGTCGTACAACCGCGGGCTCTCCACCGAGAGCGGCCGCGGCTGGCAGCTCAACCCTCCGGCGTTCGCGGCCGCACGGCTCGACGCAGCGCTCGAGCGCCGCGATGTCCCGGTCGGGCGGCCGGCGCGGGCCCGCCGCACGCCGGAATCTGCGGTGCGGCTGGCCGCCGTGAGCTCGCCCCCCATGGCGCGGCTGGCCACCCTCACCAACAAGCCGTCGGACAACTTCTTCGCCGAGATGCTCGTCAAGGCGCTGTCGGCGCAGGCCGGCGGGCGCGGCACGACCGCCGGCGGGACACGGCTGGCAGCGCGCTTCGCCAGCCGGATCGGCGGCCGTCCCTCGCGGCTCGCCGACGGTTCGGGCCTCTCGCGGGCCAACCGTGCGTCCCCCTACCGGGTCGGGCGCCTCCTGCTGGCCATGCGCGAGCGCGACGAGTTCCCCGAGTTCTTCGCCTCCCTGTCCATTGCCGGTCGCGACGGCACCCTGCGACCGCGCATGCGCCGCGGCCCGGCCCGCGGGCGCTGCCGGGGCAAGACCGGAACGATCTCCGGCGTCTCCGCCGTGTCGGGCTACTGCCGCGCCCGCTCGGGCGACACCTACGTGTTCTCGATCCTGATGAACGGCGTGAACGCCTTCGGGGCACGGGCGCTGCAGGATCGGATGTTGCAGACGATCGCTGGCGTGCGATGAGACCGCGGCCTAGCGCTTACGCTTCCAGCAGCTTCACCAGCCCCGCCTCGTCCAACACCTCCGTCCCCACCTTCTCCGCCTTCGCCAGCTTGGTGCCCGGATCCGCTCCGGCCACCAGGTAGTCGGTCTTCTTCGACACCGATCCGGTCACCTTGCCGCCCGCCGCCTCGATCCGCTCCGTGGCGGCGTCGCGACTGAGGTTGGGCAGGGTCCCGGTGAGCACCAGCGTCTTGCCGGCCAGCGGCCCCTGGCTCTCACCGGGGGCCGGGCCCTCCTCCTCGAGGCTCAGGCCGTGGCGGCGCAGGCGCTCGATCAGCTCGCGCGTGACGTCCTCGCTGAGCGTCTCGGCGATCGTCGTGGCCAGCACCGGTCCGATCCCCGGCGTTTCGGCCACCTCCTCGGGGGAGGCTGTGATCAGGGCGTCGATCGAGCGGAAGTGGCCCGTGAGGGCGCGCGCGTTCACGTAGCCGATGCCCGGGATGCCCAGGCCGTAGAGCACCCGGTTGAACGGCTGCTCCTTGGACCGCTCGATGGCCTGAAGCAGGTTTCGCGCGGAGACCTCCCCGAAGCCCTCCAGCTCCAGCAGCCGATCGGCGTCCAGCTCGTAGATGTCCGCCAGGCCGCCGATCAGCCCGTCCGAGAGGAAGCGCTCCGCCTGCTTCTCGCCCAGCCCCTCGATGTCCATGGCCCCGCGGCTCACGAAGTGCTTGACCGCCTGGAACAGCTGGCCGGGACAGGACGCGCGGTTGGGGCAGATGGTCCACACGCCCCCCTCGGGCTTGACCGTGGCCGTGCCGCATGCCGGGCACTTGGAAGGTGGCTCGGGAACGCTCCCGCGCTTGCGCGAGCGCTGCGCCTTCGAGGTGGGCGACACGACCTGGGGGATCACGTCGCCCGCGCGCATCACGATCACCTCGTCGCCCTGGCGCACGTCCTTGCGCTTGAGGTCCTCCTCGTTGTGGAGGGTGGCCAGCTTGACCGTCACGCCCGATACCTGGACCGGCTCCAGCTGGGCGAACGGCACCATGTGCCCGGTCCGGCCCACGTTCCAGGCCACCCGCTCCAGCTTGGTGGTGGCGGTCATTGGCGCGAACTTCCAGGCGATGGCGCCCCGCGGCTCGCGGCCCACCACCCCCAGGCGGCGCTGCAGGTCGAGGTCGTCGACCTTGACCACCACGCCGTCGATCTCGAAGTCCAGCGACTCGCGCCGCGCCTCCCACGCCCGGCACGCCGTGACCACCTGGTCCAGCGTGTCGTGTCGCTCGACGTCGCCGTTGACCTTGAACCCGTGCTCGCGGAGCCAGTCGAGCGACTCGAGGTGCGACTGGAACTCCATTCCCTCGAGCGCCCCGACCGAGTAGCACCACACCGACAGCGGGCGTGCCGCGGCCAGCTCCGGGTCCAGCTGGCGGATCGACCCCGCGGCCGAGTTGCGGGGGTTCGCGAACGTGGGCTCCCCCGCCGCGGCGCGCTCCTCGTTCAGGCGCGCGAAGGCCGCCCGCGGCAGGTAGGCCTCGCCGCGGACCTCCAGCAGCCGCGGCGCCCCTTCCACGCGGAGCGGGATCGCCTTGATGGTGCGCAGGTTCTGCGTCACGTCCTCGCCCACCTCGCCGTCGCCACGCGTCGCTCCCCGGACCAGCACACCGTCCTCGTACACGAGCGAGACCGCCAGGCCGTCGACCTTGGGCTCGGTCACGAACCGGATCTCGGCGTCCTCGACCCCCTCCTTGTTCAGCAGCCGCTCCGAGCGCTCCAACCATGCGCGCAGCTCGGCCTCCTCGCGCGCGTTGGCCAGCGAGAGCATGGGCTGGAGGTGGCGCGCCGGCTCGAATCGGGCCAGGGGCGTGGCGCCCACGCGCTGGGTGGGCGAGTCGGGCGTGAGCAGACCGGGATGCGCTGACTCCAGGTCGCGCAGCTCGTTCATGAGCGCGTCGTAGTCGGAGTCCGAGACCTCCGGGTCGTCGAGGACGTAGTAGCGGTGGTTGTGGTGGTCGAGCTGGCGCCGCAGCTCGGCGGCGCGAGCGCCCGGGTCAGTCAATGGTCTCGGCGGCCGGACCCAGCAGGCGATCCAGCTCGAACGACGACAACTCCTCCACCCCGGCCTCGTCCGTGAGGTCGAAGTGCAGCGGCGTGACCGCGATCTGTCCGTCGGCGATGGCGGCGAAGTCCGTGCCGTCCTCGTGGTGGTAGCCCGGCGCGTCACCATAGATGTGGAACCGCCGGCGGCCCTCCCCCTCCTCCGCCAGTCGGAGCTTGTCGCGGTAGATGCGCTTGCCGAGCTTGCACGCCCGGGCGCCGCGGATCTCGTCCGCCGGCGAGTTCACGTTG
This sequence comes from uncultured Thermoleophilaceae bacterium, assembly GCA_963814005.1. Classification (GTDB taxonomy): domain Bacteria; phylum Actinomycetota; class Thermoleophilia; order Solirubrobacterales; family Thermoleophilaceae; genus JAAYBF01. Next base: position 248,378 of record CAWFBA010000013.1, on the reverse strand, counting down.
AGCAGGGTTCCCTCGGGCATGGGCACGTGCTCCAGCTCCTCGACCATCCGGGCCACGAACCGCGCGACCTCCTCGAAGTGCTCGGCCTGCCACTCGCGCCCGATCCAGGAGTCCAGCCGACCGGCCAGGGCCTGCTGGGAGACCGCGATGGCGGGGATCCCGAGCACGATTCCCTCCAGCGCGGCCGCCACCGTGCCCGAGTAGGTGATGTCGTCGCCCAGGTTCGAGCCGTGGTTGATGCCGGAGACGATGAGCTGCGGCTCGAACTCGATCAGCCCCAGCGCGGCGAACCTGACGCAGTCCACCGGGGTGCCCTCGGTGGCGTAGCCGACCGTCCCGTCGCCCAGGTCCACCTCCTCGACCCACAGCGGGGCGCGCGTGGTGATGCTGCGGGCGGTGGCGCTGCGATTGGAGTCCGGGGCGATGGTGGCCAGCTCGACCCCGGGTAGCTCCAGCAGCGCCCGCCTCATGGCGTGCAGGCCCACGGCGTTGATGCCGTCGTCGTTGGTGAGGAGGATCTTCACCGGCTCACCAGGATAGTCGTGCCCGTGGGCCTGATCGTGACGGCTCAGTACCGAACTGACTCCAGGTACAGCCCATGTGCGGCGGCGGTGTCGCCGGCCTCGCTGCGCGGGCCGCCCGTCGAGCAGCCGGGCGAATCCCGCCGGCTCCATCCGCCCCGCGGCGACGCCCAGCATCGTCCCCACGAGGATCCGCACCATGTGGCGCATGAAGCTGTCGGCCTCGATCCAGAACTCGATCGCGCCGCCCTCGGTGTCGCGCCACTCGGCCATCGAGACCTCCCGCGAGAACCACCTGTGGGTGGTCTGCGCGCGCGTGAAGGCCGTGAAGTCGTGCCGGCCCGGCAGCAGGGCGGCGCAGGCGTCCAGGCGCTCGCGATCGAGCGGATACCTCCAGTGCAGCGCGCGATCGGCCTCGAAGACGCTGGCGGTCGTGACGACCCTATAGCGATAGGTGCGCGCCACGGCATCACGGCGGGCGTCGAAGCCGTCCGGCGGCCTCCTCGCTGGCCAGCACCCGCACGTCGGGCGGGAGGAGCGCGTTCAGCGCGCCGGCAGGCGCCGGGTCGCCCGGGTGGCTGGCAACCTGCCCCCGGGCGTGCACACCCGCGTCGGTGCGCCCCGCCACGGACAGCGCCACAGGCTCGGGCAGTGCCCCTGCCAGCGCCTGCTTCAGCTCGCCTTCGACGGTGCGCCGGCCCGGCTGAGCCGCCCAGCCGGCGAAGCCCGTGCCGTCGTACTCCAGCAGCAGCCGCGCGGCCAGGGCTACCCGCGCCTGCGGGCCACGATCAGGAGGTACTCGAACTCCACCGAGAACGCGCCGTGGCCGCCGGCCCAGCCACGAACGACCTCGAGCTGTTGCTCGACCAGCCGGGCGTAGGCATCGGGGTCCAGATGCTCCTTGGCCGCCACCTGTGGAGGCGAGTGGCGTTGCATGAGCTCCAGGAACTGCTGTGGCGAGTCCGCCGACCAGGCGAGCGTCCTGCGCTCGAGCTGCACCGAGTTCGCCAGCCCGTCGAAGCGCTCCCGGACCGTGTCCTCCCGGCCCCACTCCTCCATGCTCGGTGCTTCGGGGTCCGAGGGTAGGTGGCGCCGGGCGATCTGGAACAGCTCCACGGCCCTGCTCTCGGGCGTCCAGGCGGTCATGCCCACCGTGTTCCCGGGCCGGACCACACGGAAGAGCTCCTCCGCCGCAACCCGCGGCCGCGGCGCGATCATGGCCCCGAACACGGACCCGGCGCAGTCGAAGCGGGCGTCCTCGAACGGCAGCTCCTCCGCGTCGGCCTCCACCCATTCGATCTCGTACCCCTCGGTCTCGGATCGCTCGCGGCCGCGGCGCACCATCTCCGGCGCCAGGTCCGACGCCACCACGCTCGCGCCCTCCGCGGCACACGCGATCGCGAAGTTCCCGTCGCCGGCCGCCACGTCCAGCACCTCCTGCCCAGCCGAGACGGCGCATGCGTCCGCCAGCGCCTCGGCGGCGGGCCTCAGCTTCTGGGAGAGCCAGGAGTACTCGGCCTTCCCCCAGCCCGCGCGCGCCTGCGCCTTGATCTTCGCGACGTCCATCGGCGGGAATTTAGTGCTTGGACCTCGGTGCCGATCGATTGGGGCTTTTGACGTGCATAGCACTGACAAAGCCCCAATCGTCCGCCCGCCCCGCGACCGCGAGTTCGACCGGTTACGAACGCGACAGCAGCGCAACAGATCCGCCCCCTCGCTGCCTGCCTTAGGGCGACGCCCGAGCCACCGCCGCCACACATCCAACCGGCGACCCGCACCCGCCCCTACACCAACTCGAGAAAGACCATCTCCGTGGCGTCTGACTTGCGCGGCCCCAGCTTGAGGATCCGGGTGTAGCCGCCGGGGCGCTCCGCGTAGCGCGGACCGATCTCCTCGAACAGCTTGTAGACGATGAACTTGTCCTGGCCGAGCCGCGCCATGGCCTGCCTCCGCGCGTGGGTGTCACCCCGCTTGGCGAGCGTGATCAGCCGCTCCAGCTCGGGCTTTACCGCCTTGGCCTTCGCCTCCGTGGTCTTGATCCGCTCGTGATCGATGACCTCGCGCGACAGGTTCATCATCAGCGCCTTTCGGTGCGCCGGGTCGCGGCTGAGCTTGCCCCTCTGCTTTCCGTGGCGCATGGCGTGCGGATCCTAGATGCTCCGACCGCTCAGGCCCGCAGCGCCAGCCCGCGGGCGTCGAGGGTCTCCTTGACCTCTTCGATCGACTTGCGGCCGAAGTTGGGGATGGCGTTGAGCTCGGACTCGCTCTTCTGCACCAGGTCGCCGACCGTCTGCACGCCGGCACGCTTGAGGCAGTTGTAGGAGCGCACACCCAGCTCGAGCTCCTCGATCAGGATGTCGTCCATCCCATCCGCGCTGGGGAGAGCGCTGCCGCTGAGCCCGCCGAGGTCGCCGCTGCCGGCGCCGACCACGCCGGCACCCACCAGCGAGGCGCCGGCCTCGCGCAGAGCCTCCACGCGCTCGGGCTCGCTGAAGATGGCCAGGTACTTGATGAGGATCTCCGCCGCCTCGCGCAGCGCTGCGTGGGGATCCACCGAGCCATCGGTCTCGATGTCCATCGTGAGCTTGTCGTAGTCGGTGCGCTGGCCGACGCGGGCCGACTCCACGGAGTAGGCCACGCGCTTGACCGGCGAGAAGATCGAGTCGATCGGGATCACGCCGATGGGCTGGTCGGGCGTCTTGTTGTCCTCGGCCGGCGAATAGCCGCGGCCATGGCCCACCGTCAGGTAGATCTCGAGCTTGGTCCGCTTCTCGAGAGTCGCGATGTGGGTCTCGGGGTTGAGGATCTCGACGCCGGAGGGCAGGTCGATGTCCCCCGCCGTGACCTCTCCCGGCCCGGTGACCACGAGCGGGGCCTCGACCTCGGCCGCCTCGGAGTGCATCCGGCACACGATCTCCTTGAGGTTGAGGACGATGTCGGTCACGTCCTCCTTCACCCCGTTGATGGTGGAGAACTCGTGGGCCACGCCCTCGATCCGGACGCTGGTGACCGCCGCGCCCGCCAGGGACGACAGCAGCACCCGCCGCAGCGAGTTGCCGAAGGTGTAGCCGAAGCCGCGATCGAGTGGCTCGATCGTGAACGTGCCGCGATTGTCCTGCACGTTCTCGGCGGAGATCTGTGGGGTCTGGAACTCGATCATGGGTGGTGTCCTTCGCGTTGGTGCGCGCACATCCGCGGCCCGCGGCGCGCGCGACTTGGTCTAACTACTTGGAGTACAGCTCGACGATCAACTGCTCCTGCACCGGCGCGGCGATCTCCTCGCGCTCGGGATGGCGGAGCACCTTGGCCGTGAGGCCGTCGTGGTCCGCCTGGAGCCACGCCGGGACCACCGAGACGAGCTCGGTGGCGTCGCGGATCGCCTGGTCGGCCTTTGAGCCCTGCTTGAGGGTGATCACGTCCTCCGGCCGCACTTGGTAAGAGGGGATGTCTACGCGCCGGCCGTTCACGGCCCAGTGGCCGTGGCGGATCAGCTGACGCGCCTGGCGCCTCGAGGCGGCGAAGCCAAGCCGCACCAGCACGTTGTCCAGGCGGGACTCGAGCATCCGCAGCAGGTTCTCGCCCGTCACGCCCTCCTGGCTCGACGCGCGCGCGTAGTAGTTGCGGAACTGCTTCTCGAGCACGCCGTAGTAGCGCCGCGCCTTCTGCTTCTCGCGCAGCTGAACCCGGTACTCGGACTGGCGCGCGCGGCCGCGGCCGTGATCGCCTGGCGGGTAGTTGCGCCGCTCGATCCCGCACTTGTCGGTCAGGCAGCGCTCTCCCTTGAGGAAGAGCTTCTGCCCCTCGCGGCGGCACTGCTTGCACTGCGGGCTGGTGTCGCGAGCCATGGGCTACACCCTCCGCCGCTTGCGGGGGCGGCAGCCGTTGTGGGCCTGCGGGGTCATGTCGCGGATCCCCGTGACCTCCAGGCCGGCGGCCTGGAGCGAGCGGATGGCGGTGTCGCGCCCGGAGCCCGGGCCCTTCACGAACACCTCGACCTTCTCGAGGCCCTGCTCGATGCCCTTCTTGGCGGCCGCGTCGGCGGTGACCTGCGCGGCGAACGGCGTCGACTTGCGCGAGCCCTTGAAGCCGGCGCCGCCGGCGGACTCCCACGCGATCACGTTGCCCTCACGATCGGTCAGCGACACGATCGTGTTGTTGAAGCTGGTCTTGATGTGCGCCTGTCCGAACGGGACGTTCTTCTTGGGCTTGCGGCGGCCGCGCGTGCGGCCGGGGCGTTGGGCAGCCACTACTTGGACACCTTCTTCTTCCCGGCCACCTGCATGCGCTTGGGACCCTTGCGCGTGCGCCCGTTGGTCTTGGTGCGCTGGCCGTTCACCGGCAGCCCGCGGCGGTGCCGGAGCCCGCGATAGGCGCCGATCTCCATCAGGCGCTTGGTGTTCTGCGACCGCTCGCGGCGCAGGTCGCCCTCCACGGTCAGCTCGTCATCGATGACCTGGCGGAGCTTGAGCACCTCGTCGTCGGTCAGGTCCTTGACGTAGGTGTTGGGGTCCACCCCGGCCTTGGCGACTGCCTTCCCGGCCTGTGAGCGGCCGATGCCGTAGATGTAGGTGAGCCCTATCTCGACCCTCTTGTTGAGGGGAATGTTGATGCCGGAGATCCGCGCCATGCCCGCGTCAGCCCTGCCGCTGCTTGTGGCGCGGGTTCTGGCAGATGACCAATACCGCCCCGTTGCGGCGGATTACCTTGCACTTCTCGCACATGGGCTTGACCGAGGCTCGGACCTTCATGGCTCCGTGAGATCTACCTTCCTATAGAGAGAAACGGCGTAGCGCCCAGGAGACGGCGAAACGCCAACCGGGAAAGATAGCAATCCGCTATGGGACGCGGCAGCCGCGGTCAGGCACCCGTGGCGGCCTCCGCCGCCACGGCCTGGGAGGCCTCGCCGCCCTCGTGCCAGGGGGTCAGGATGCGGGGCCCGTCGGACGTCAGCGCCACGGTGTGCTCGAAGTGGGCGGCAAGCGAGCCGTCCTGGGAGTAGACGGCCCAACCGTCGCCCCCCATGCGGATCTCGTGGCCGCCAGCGTTCACCATCGGCTCGATGGCCAGCACCATGCCCTCCTCGAGCTCGGGGCCCGTGCCAGGCTTGCCGAAGTTGGGGATCTGGGGGTCCTCGTGCATGTCACGGCCGACGCCGTGGCCCACCAGCGAGCGGATGACCGACAGCCCGGCGCCCTCCACCCGCTGCTGGATGGCGTTTGACACGTCGCCGAGTCGGTTCCCGGGACGGCACTGCTCCACGCCGTCGAACAGCGCGGCCTCGGTGGAGTCCAGCAGGCGGCGCGCCAGCGGGCTGACCGGGCCCACCGGCAGCGTCACGGCTGCGTCGGCCACCCAGCCGTCGAGCACCACGCCGATGTCCACCGAGAGCACATCCCCGCGCGCCAGGGCGTAGGAACCCGGGATCCCGTGCACGACCATGGAGTTGGGCGACGCGCAGATGGAGCCGGGGAAGCCGCGATAGCCCTTGAACACCGGCTCGGCGCCCTGGGAGCGGATGAAGCGCTCAGCCGCCTGGTCGAGCTCCGCCGTGGTGACCCCCGCGCGGAGCTTGCCGCGCAGGAGACGATGGCAGCGAGCCAGGATGCGGCCCGAAGCCGCGATCAGCTCGATCTCCTCGGGCGTCTTCTTGATGATGGCCACGGCTCAGAGCTCCTCTTCCAGACGAAGTGTGGCAAGGGTGGCCCGGATGTGGCCATGTACCTCGTCCGGCGTGCGTGAGCCGTCGAAGCGTCGCAGCAGGCCGCGCTTCTCGTAGTGCTCGATCAGCGGCTTGGTCTGCTCGTGGAACACCGACAGCCGGTGCCTGACCGTCTCCTCGCGGTCGTCCTCGCGCTGCACCAGGGGAGAGCCGTCCTGGTCGCAGAACCCCTCGTTCTTGGGCGGGTCGAAGAGCAGGTGGTAGGTGTGACCGTTCTCCTTGCACACCCGGCGCCCCGAGAGGCGACGGATGACCTCCTCGTCCGAGACGTCGATGAGCAGGGTGGCCGTCAGGTGGCGGCCGAGCTTCTCCAGGGCGCCTGCGAGGGCGTCGGCCTGCGGGATAGTGCGCGGGAAGCCGTCGAGGAGGAACCCGTCCCGGGCCTCGGCGCTGTCCACCCGCTCGACCACGACGCGGCAGATCAGGTCGTCCGGGACGAGGTCGCCGCGGTCCATGTAGGCCTTGGCCTCCTGGCCGAGCTCGCTCTCCTCCTTGACGGCTGCGCGCAGGATGTCGCCGGTGGCGTAGTAGGGCAGGCCGAAATCCGAGACCAGCCGCTCGGCCTGCGTGCCCTTGCCGGCGCCGGGAGGGCCGAGCAAAATCAAGTTGAGCTCCGTCAAGGCACTACTGCGGGGGCTCGGTGCTCGGTGCTCGGTGCTCGCTAGCGGCCTTGGAAGCGAACGCCGAGGACCGAGCACCGATACCCGAGCACCCGTCCCTAACGGGCGTTTCACTTCAAGAACCCCTCGTAGTTGCGCATCATCAACTGTGCCTCGAGCTGCTTCATGGTGTCCAGCGCCACGCCGACCACGATCAGGATCGAGGTGCCGCCGAAGAAGAAGTTGGCGCTGGTCTGGTTGATGAGGATCGTGGGCAGCGCCGCGACGGCCGCCAGGTAGAGCGCGCCGGGGAACGTGAGCCGGGCGAGGATGCGGTCCAGGTACTCGGCCGTCGGCCGGCCGGGTCTGACCCCCGGGATGAAGCCGCCGTACTTCTTGAGGTTGTCCGCCTGCTCGACCGGGTTGAACGTGACGGCCGTGTAGAAGTAGGTGAACAGGATGATGAAGATCGACTCGCCGACGATGTAAGCCCAGCCGTTGGGGCTGAAGAAGGCGGAGAAGTCGCGCGCCCAGTCGGCCTGCGAGAGCTCACCGATCGTGGGCGGGAACGCCATGAGCGACGCGGCGAAGATCACGGGGATCACGCCGGCCATGTTCACGCGCAGCGGCAGGTAGGTGGAGCCGCCGCCGGACATCCGGCGGCCCACCACGCGCTTGGCGTACTGCACCGGGATTCGCCGCTGGCCCTCCTGGACGAACACGATGGCGGCGATGATGGCCAGGCCCAGGAAGGGCATCATCACCTTGAACACCTGGTCGGGGTTGGTCCACCAGGCGGAGATGCCGTTGGGCAGCCCGGCAACGATGCTGGCGAAGATCATCAGCGAGATGCCGTTGCCGATTCCGCGCTGGGTGATGAGCTCTCCCAGCCACATGAGCAGGACGCAGCCCGCCGTCAGCGTCGCTGACGATCACGAACACCCTGGCCGAAGGTGAAGCTGTCCACCACGTCGGCGCTCCCCAGGAGAAGCTGCGGAAGAGGAACACGTAGCCGATGGACTGACCGAAGGCCAGCCCAACCGTGAGGTAGCGGGTGTACTGGGTGATCTTCTGCTGTCCGACCTCGCCTTCCTTGCGCAGCTTCTCAAGCGACGGGACCACCACCGTCATCAGCTGCAGGATGATCGAGGCGGTGATGTAGGGCATGATCCCCAGCGCGAAGATCGCGAACCGCTGGAGGCTGCCGCCGGAGAACAGGTTCAGGAAGCCCCAGCACGTTGGACGCCCTGGAAGTTCTCCGAGATGTCCTTGACCGCGTCGACGTTGATGCCGGGCGCCGGGATGTAGGCGCCGACCCGGTAGAGCAGCAGCATCGCTGCCGTGAAGGCCAGCTTCTTCCGGATCTCGGCCACCCGGAACGAGTTCAGGAAGGTCTTGAGCATGAGCTTAGGCGTCGATGACCTGAGCGGTGCCGCCGGCGGCCTCGATCTTCTCGCGCGCCGTGGCGGAGAAGGCGTGGGCGTGCACGGTGAGCGCCTTGGTCAGGTCGCCCTGCGCCAGGATCTTCACGGGCGTTGCCCTTGCGGGTGGCCACGCCGACGCCGCGCCAGCGCTTCGGGCGTGACCTCGGCGCCCTTGTCGAAATGCTCCTCGAGGTCCCCCACATTCACCGGCTGCGTGTGGGTGCGGAACTTCTCGAACGGCATCGACTTCTTCATGTGCGGCCCGCGCAGCTTGCGCATCCGCATGTGGATCGGCATCTGGCCGCCCTCGAAGCCCGGCTTGGTCTTGGCGCCCGACCGCGAGCCCGCGCCCTTGTGGCCGCGCCCGGAGGTCTTGCCCATGCCCGAGCCCTCGCCGCGGCCCACGCGCTTACGACGGTGTCGCGAACCCGCGGCGGGCTTGAGGTTGTGAAGCCCGATGTCGGCGTCGTCGCCCGCGGGCTTGCGTGCGGCGGCCATCAGCTGACCTCTACGAGGTGGGCGACACCGCGCGGATCAGGCCGCGCACCGACGGGGTCGTCGGGGCGCTCGACCTGGCGGCCGATCTCCCGAGCCCGAGGGTGCGGAGCGAGTCGCGCTGCTGCTTGGACGAGCCGTTGGGCGACTTGACCTGCTTGATGGTGATCGCGCCGGCCATCAGGCGGAGACCTCCTCCTCCTTCGCGGCGGGCTTGCCCTCGCCGTCGTCGAGGCCCGAGCACCTGGGCCACGGTGAGGCCGCGCAGCGCTGCCACGTCCTCGGGGCGCCGGAGCCCCTGGAGCCCGGCCATGGTGGCCTTCACGAGGTTGATCGGGTTCTGGCTGCCGAGCGACTTGGACAGCACGTCGTGGATGCCGGCCAGCTCGAGCACGGCTCGCACGCCGCCGCCGGCGATCACGCCCGTGCCGGGGGAAGCCGGCTTGAGCAGCACACGCGACGCGGAGTGGACCCCCTCGATCTGGTGGGTGATGGTGGACCCGTGCATCGGGACCTCCATGAGGTTGCGCCGAGCGCGCTCGACGCCCTTCTGGATGGCCACCGGGACCTCGTTGGCCTTGCCGTAGCCCACGCCCACCTTCGACTTCTCATCGCCGACCACCACCAGGGCGGTGAACGAGAACCGGCGGCCGCCCTTGACCACCTTGGCCACGCGGTTGATCTCGACCACGCGCTCCTGCAGGTCGCTGTCGCGACCGCCGCGGCCCTGCTGTCTGTTGCTCTCTCGTGCCATCGGGTCTCCGTCGAGGGTATCTAGGTCAGCGGGTCAGAAGCTCAGGCCGGCGCCGCGGGCGCCGTCGGCCAGCGCCTTCACGCGGCCATGGAAGCGGTAGCCGCCGCGATCGAACACGCATGCGCTCACGCCGGCTTCCTTGGCCCGGCCGGCCAGCACCTCGCCGGCCTTCTCCGCCTGCTCCATCCGGGCCAGCTCGCGCAGGTCGGGCTCGGTCCAGGACACCGCCGCCAGCGTGTGCCCGCGCTCGTCGTCGATGAGCTGGGCCACCATGCCGCGATTCGAGCGGAACACGGACAGGCGCGGGCGCTCTGCGCTGCCGCGCACCTTGGCCCGTACGCGCCGCCGGCGGCGCAGCCTGGAGCTGGTCTTGGTGGCGGCGCTCATGCGCGCTTGCCGACCTTCCTGGCCACGTGCTCGTCCTTGTACCGAATGCCCTTGCCCTTGTAGGGCTCGGGCGGGCGCTGCTTGCGGATCCGGGCGGCGGTCTCGCCCACCAGCTGCTTGGAGATGCCGCGCACCACGATCTCGGTCGGAGAGGGCACCTCGAACTCGATCCCGTCGGGCGCGGCGATCGGCACCGGGTGCGAGTAGCCCAGCGCCAGCTCCAGGTTCTTGCCCTTCTGCTGGGCGCGGTAGCCCACCCCCTGGATCTCCAGCCGCTTCTCGTAGCCCTCCGTGACGCCCTGGACCATGTTGAAGATGAGGCTGCGCGTGAGCCCGTGCAGGGCGCGGTGCTCGCCGCGGTCGGACGGCCGCTTGACCACCACCTCGCTGTCGGTCTTCTCGACCGACATCTCGGGGCTCAGGCGCTGGGTGAGCTCGCCCTTGGGGCCGTTGACGCGCACGAGCTCGCGCTCGAGCGACACCATCACGCCCTCGGGCAGGGGAATCGGCTGTCTCCCGATCCGGCTCATGGGCTACCAGACCTTCGCCACCAGCTCGCCGCCCACGCCGGCGCGGCGGGCGTCGTGGCCCGGTCATCACGCCGCGCGACGTCGAGACGATCGCCGTGCCCATGCCGCCCTGCACCCGCGGCACCTCGCCGGCGGAGACGTAGGTGCGCCGGCCGGGGCGCGACACTCGCTGCATGCCCGTCGATCACCGGCTTGCGGTCCTCGGTGTACTTGAGCGTGACGCGCAGGGTCTGCCCTATCCGGCCCGGCTCCACCGAGTAGCTCTCCACGTAGCCCTGCTCGGTGAGGATGCGCGCGACCTCGACCTTGATGCGCGATGCCGGGATCTCCACGGCATCGTGGTCGGCCTGCAGCCCGTTGCGGACGCGGGTGAGGAGGTCGGAGATTGGATCGGTTGCGCTCACGGCTCTACCAGCTCGACTTGGTCAGGCCGGGGATGTGCCCCTCGTGGGCGTGGTCGCGCAGGCAGATCCGGCACAGGCCGAACTTGCGCAGGTAGGCACGCGGGCGGCCGCACTTGCGGCAGCGGTTGTACCCGCGGGTCTTGAACTTGGGCGTGCGCTGCTGGCGCACGCGCTGTGAAGTCTTGGCCATCTAGTCCTCGGTCTCCTCGGAAGTCTCGCCCTCCTCGCCCTCCTCGGGGCGCTCGGGCTTGGCGTATGCCTCGGGGTTCTCCTCCTTGAGCTGCTCGAGCGCGGCCTGCTCGGCCTCGGCCTTGAGCCGCGCCTCCTCGGCGTGGCGCTCCTCCTCGGCTGCGTCGGCGGTCTCCTCCTGGCCCGGGCGCCCCGCCTCCTGGAAGGGCATGCCCATGGCTTCCAGCAGCGCAAAGGCCTCCTCGTCGGTGGGCGCGGAGGTGGTGATCGTGATGTCCATGCCTCGCACCTGGTCGATCGAGTCGTAGTCGATCTCGGGGAAGATGATCTGCTCGCGGATCCCGACGGTCCAGTTGCCCCGGCCGTCGAACGAGCGCGGGTTCAGGCCCCGGAAGTCGCGGATCCGCGGGATGGCGATCGACATCAGCCGGTCCAGGAACTCGTACATCCGCGCCCCGCGCAGCGTCACGGACACGCCCACCGGCATGCCGTCGCGCAGCTTGAAATTCGCGATGGACTTGCGGGCCCGCCGCACGTTGGGCTTCTGCCCGGCGATCGTGCCCAGCTGCTCGACGGCCGCGTCGAGCATCTTCGAGTCCTGCTTGGCCTCGCCGACCCCCATGTTCAGGGTCACCTTGTCCACCCGCGGGACCTGCATCGGGTTGTCGTAGCCGAAGCGGCTGCGCAGCGCCGGGGAGATCTCCTCCTCGTAGCGCGTCTTCAGGCGCGGCTTGACCTTTGCCTCGGTCACGGCCATCAGTCGTCGAGCTCCGTCCCGGATCGCTTGGCCACGCGCACGCGGCGGCCGCCCTCGCGCTTGATGCCCACGCGCGTGGGGGCGTTGGACTTGGGGTCCAGCAGCATTACGTTCGACACGTGGATGGGCCCCTCGACCTCGATGACCCCGCCGAGCTCCTGGGCGCGCTGGGTGTCGCGCAGCGTGCGCGGCGCCTGGTGGCGCTTCTGGATGTTCATGCCCTCCACGTAGACGCGCTGGCGAGCGGGCTCGGTGCGGATCACGCGCCCGGTCTTCCCGCGGTCCTTGCCGGAGATGACCTTGACCGTGTCGTCACGGCGGATCTTCATGCGCGCGGCCATGGCTCAGAGCACTTCCGGCGCCAGGGAGACGATCTTCATGAAGTTGCGATCGCGCAGCTCGCGGGCCACCGGGCCGAAGATGCGCGTGCCACGCGGGTTGTTGCCCTGGTCGATCAGCACCGCGGCGTTCTCGTCGAAGGCGATGTAGGTCCCGTCGTCGCGGCCGAACTGCTTGCGCGTTCGCACCACGACCGCCTTCACGACCTCACCCTTCTTGACCGAGCCATGCGGGATCGCCTGCTTGACCGTTGCAGTGATCACGTCGCCCACGCCGGCGTAGCGGCGCTTCGACCCGCCCGAGACGCGAATGCAGAGGATCTCTCGCGCGCCGGTGTTGTCGGCCACGCGCAGGCGGGTCTCCTGCTGGATCATCGGAGCCCCTCCGCCATCATCGCGCGCGCTCCAGGATCTCGACCAGGCGCCAGCGCTTGGTGCGCGACAGGGGCCGGCTCTCGACCAGGAGGACGGTGTCGCCGGCGCTGGCCTCGTTGCGCTCGTCGTGCGCGTGCAGGGTGGAGGAGGTGCGCACGATCTTGCCGTAGGTCCGGTGCTGGCGCGCGATGTCGATCCGCACCGTGATCGTCTTGTCGGCCCGGTCGGACACCACGATTCCCTGGCGCTCGCGGGCGCTGCCCGTGCCGGTGCGCTCGGCCGGCGGGGTGCCCTCGCGCGACGCCCGAGCGGCGCGCTTCTCGCGCTGCTTGGCACGCCAGCGGCGGCGCTGCTCGGCATTGGCGCGGCGCTTCTCGATCCGCTCGGCGGCGCGCTCCTCCACCGAGCGCGCGGGGCGTGCCTCGCCGGCGTGCGTCGAGCGCTCGCGGCGACGGCGCTCCTTGGGCGACGGCTCGGGCTCGGGCTCGCTCTCCTCGGCGGGCTCCGCCGCGGGCGCCTCGGGCTCGGGCTCCGCAGCCTCGGGCTCAGCGGCCTCGGGCTCGGGCTCGTCGGCCTCGGGCGCCTCCGGCTCGGCGGCGGCCTCGGCCTCCTCCGCGGGCGGCTCCTCGGCCACGGGCTCGGCCGGAGCAGCCTCCTCGGGCGCCTCCTGCGGGGCTTCGGCTTCCGCGCCGTTGTTGTCGTTCTTCTCTTCGTCAGCCATCGTCTCGCTGCTTCCTCAGCTCGGCCGCCACATCGAGGCCGCGCTGTCCGGCGATCGTCATGCCTCGGGCGAGGTCACGCTTCGCGCTCTTCAGCCCGGCGGTGTTCTCGAGTTGCCCGGTCGCGTGCTGAAAGCGGAGGTTGAAGAGCTCCTGGTGCGACCGGTCGACGAACTCCACCAGCTGCGGGTCGTCCAGATTGTGCACATCGACCGCCTTCACTGCTGGCCGGCCCCCTCGCGGAGGATGAACTTGGTCTTGACCGGCAGCTTGTGGCCGGCCAGGCGCATGGCCTCTCGGGCCAGCGGCTCCGGCACGCCCGACAGCTCGAACATCACGCGACCCGGTTTGACCACGGCCACCCAGCCCTCGGGCGAGCCTTTGCCCGAGCCCATGCGGGTCTCGGCGGGCTTCTGGGTCACGGGCTTGTCGGGGAAGACGTTGATCCAGACCTTGCCGCCGCGCTTGATCTTGCGCGTCATGGCGATACGGGCGGCCTCGATCTGGCGGTTGGTCACCCAGCCGCGATCCAGTGCCTTCAGGCCGTACTCGCCGAACTCCACCTCGGTGCCTCCCTTGGCGAATCCGGCCCTGCGGCCGCGATGCTGCTTGCGGTGCTTGACGCGCTTGGGCTGGAGCATCAGCGCCCACCTCCGCCGCCACGGCCGCCGCCGCGCCCGCGACCGCCGCCACCGCGACCACCGGGGCCGCCACCGCCCGGCCCGCCGCCGCGCGCCTGCTGGGGCGCCTCGAGCTCGGTCAGGTCCTGGGCGAAGCCCTTGGGCATGATCTCGCCCTTGTTGATCCACACCTTCACGCCGATGCGACCGAAGGTGGTCTTGGCCTCGAAGAAGCCGTAGTCGATGTCGGCACGGATCGTGTGCAGCGGGACGCGGCCGTCGGAGTAGCCCTCGGTGCGCGCCATCTCCGCGCCGCCCAGCCGCCCCGACACCTGCACCCGCACGCCCTTGGCGCCCGAGCGCATCGCCGAGGTCAGCGACCGCTTCATCGCCCGCCGGAACGCCACGCGGTTGACCAGCTGCTCGGCGATCGACTGCGCCACCAGCTTGGCGTCGAGCTCCGGGCGCTTGATCTCGAGGATGTTGACCTTCACGGCCTTGCCGGTCATCCGGTGGAGCTCCTTGCGCAGGGCGTCCACCTCGCTGCCGGACTTGCCGATCACGATGCCGGGCCGGGCCGTGTGGATGTTGACCTCGACCTCGCCCTTGTTCTTCCTGATCGTGATGTCCGACAGGCCCGCATGCGACAGCTTGTTGTCGATGTGCTCGCGGATGTGGATGTCCTCGAGCAGGTAGTCGGCGAACTCCTTCTCGGAGAACCAGGTCGACTTCCAGTCGTGGATGTAGCCGACCCGCATCGACTCGGGGTGAACCTTCTGACCCATCGCCTACCCCGCTTTCCTTGCCTTGCGCCCGTCGACCCCGGCCTCGGTGAGGGTGATGGTCATGTGGCTGGTGCGCTTGTTGATCCGCGTGGCGCGACCGAGCGCGCGCGGCCGGTAGCGCTTGATCGTCGGCCCCTCGTCGACGTAGGCGGTGCCCACCTTCAGGTCGCCGGGGTCGAGCTCGAAGTTGTTCTCCGCGTTGGCCACGGCGGACTCCAGGAGCTTGGAGATGTCGGCCGCCACCGCGCGCGGGGTGTGCTTGAGGATCGCGCGCGCGTCGCCCACCTCCTTGCCGCGGATGTGGTCCATGACCAGGCGGGCCTTGCGGGGGGCGCTGCGCACGTACTTGGCGCGCGCGCGGACGGCCAGGGCGCCCGTGGCGTCGCGCGGCGCCTCGCGCGCCGGCTCCTGGCGCTTGGACTCGGCCGCGCCCGTCTCGGCCGCGCCGCGGCGCCGGCCGCGCCGGGGCTTCTCGGCCGCTTCCTCGGCCTCGCCGGCCTCATCGGCGGCTTCTGCCTCCGGCGCCTCGGCGGCATCCGCCTCGGGAGCAGCCTCGGCCTCCGGAGCGGCCTCGGCCTCGGGGGCCACGCCGCCCTGGGCGGCGTCGTCGTCCAGCAGGCGGGCGATCAGATCGTCCTTCTTGCCGCTCTTGGGCAGGCCGCGCTCCTCCAGCTCCGACGAGAGCTGGTCGACGGTCATGCCCGCGTACTTGGTCTTCTCGGCCATCAGCGCATCCTCACCCGGTCGCTGCCCGCGTGACCGCGGAACATGCGCGTGGGCGCGAACTCGCCGAGCTTGTGCCCGACCATCGACTCGGAGACGAACACGGGCACGTGCTTGCGGCCGTCGTGGACGGCGATCGTGTGGCCCACCATCTCGGGGAAGATCGTGGAGGCGCGCGACCAGGTCTTGATCATCTGCTTGTCGCCCGACTCGTTCATGCGCTCGATGCGCGCCATGAGGCGCTCCTCGGCCCACGGGCCCTTCTTGGAAGACCTGCTCATCGGCCGCCCTTCTTCCCGCGGCGCCGGCCGCGCACGATGTAGCGATCGGACTTCTTGTTCTTCTTGCGCGTCCGGTAGCCCAGCGTGGGCACGCCCCAGGGGGTCACGGGGTGGCGCCCGGCCGTGGTCGAGCCCTCGCCGCCGCCGTGCGGGTGGTCGACGGGGTTCATGGCGGTGCCACGGGTCTGGGGGCGGCGGCCCTTGTGTCGCGAGCGGCCCGCCTTGCCGAGGTCGATGTTCTGGTGCTCGGCGTTGCCGATGGCGCCGATGGAGGCGCGGCACTCCACGCGGACCATGCGCATCTCGCCTGAGGGAAGGCGCAGTGTGGCGTAGTCGCCCTCCTTGGCCACGAGCTGGATGGCCGTGCCGGCCGACCTGCCCATCTGGCCCCCGCGGCCCATCGTGAGCTCCACGTTGTGGACGGTGGTGCCCGTGGGGATGTTGGCCAGAGCCAGGCAGTTGCCCACGGTGATGTCCGCGCCCTCGCCCGACTGCACCGTGTCGCCGACCTTGAGCCGGGCCGGAGCCAGGATGTAGGACTTGTCGCCGTCGGCGTAGTGGATGCAGCGCGATGTAGGAGGTGCGGTTGGGGTCGTACTCGATGGCCGCGACCGTGGCCGGCACGCCGTCCTTGACGCGCTTGAAGTCGATCTTGCGGTACTTGCGCTTGGCGCCCCCGCCGCGGTGGCGAGACGTCACGCGACCGTGCGCGTTGCGCCCACCCGACTTGGTGAGGCCCTCGGTCAGCGCCTTCTCGGGCTCCTTCTTGGTGACCTCGGCGTGGTCCGAGTAGGTGGCGAACCGCCGGCCGGGGCTGGTGGGCTTGTGCTTCTTGATGGCCATTATTCGATCTCCTGGCCTTCGAACAGTTCGATTGTGTCGTCGGGATGCAGGGTGACCACGGCCTTCTTCCACTGCCGGCGCTTGCCGGCTGTGAAGCCGCGGCGCTTTGGCTTGGGCTTCACGTTCTGCGTGCGCACGCCCCTCACGCGCACGCCGAAGATCTGCTCCACCGCCTGGCGGACCTGGGTCTTGCTGGCCTCGTCGTGCACGCGGAACGTGTACTTGTTGGCGGCCAGTAGCGCGTAGCTCTTCTCCGATATCACCGGGCTGATCACGACGCTGCGGGCGTTCACGCGCTCACCGCCTCGCGGGCCGGAGCTGAGGCGATCCCGGTCAGGTAGTCCAGCGCGGACTCAGACGCCACGAGCCGGGCCGCGCCGATGAGGTCGGCCACGCCCACGTCCGCCGCGTGGCGCACCGTCACGCCGCTGATGTTGCGAAACGACAGCACGGCCTGCTCCTCGCCGTCCGCGAGCACCACCAACGCGCGGCCCTCGCCGAAGCCGTCCAGGGCCTCGGCCGCGGCCTTGGTGGAGGGCTCTGAGAAGGCGCTGGGATCCACCGCGGCGAGCGATCCGCGCTGGGCGTGCACCGACAGCGCTGAGCGCAGCGCGTGGCGGCGCTCCTTGCGGTTGACCTTGACCGTGTAGCCGCGCGGCTTGGGGCCGAAGGCGATGCCGCCGCCGGTGCGCTGGGGCACCGACAGGGCGCCCGCGCGGGCGCGGCCCGTGCCCTTCTGCCGCCACGCCTTGGCGCCGGTCATGGCGACCTCGCCGCGCGTGCGGGTGGACGCGGTGCCCCTGCGCTTGGCGTTGAGCTCGGCGACCACGGCACGGTGAACCAGCGCCTCATGGAAGCTCTCGCCGAACACGGCCTCGTCCAGCGCGACCTTCCCGGTCTTCGCGCCGATGTAGGGGGCCTGGGGCGCCGCCATCAGCGGTCCCTCCGGATCTCGACGATCGAGCCCTTGGGGCCGGGCACCGAGCCGCGCAGGAACACCAGGTTCTCGTCGGCCCGCACGTCCACGACCTCCAGGCCACGCTGGGTGACCCGCTTGTTGCCCATCTGGCCGGGGCCACGGATGCCCTTGAAGACCCGCGACGGAGTGGCGGAGGCGCCGATGGAGCCCGGGGCGCGCACGTTGTGCGAGCCGTGGGACGCCGGGCCGCGGGAGAAGTTGTGGCGCTTGATGGTGCCCTGGAAGCCCTTGCCCTTGGACACGCCCGAGACCTTCACCGTCTGGCCCTTCTCGAACACGTCCCCGACGTTGATCTGCTCGCCCACCTGCAGCTCGCCGGCCTCGCCGCGGAACTCGGCGACCCGCTTCAGCGGCGGAGCGTCCGCCTTCTTGAGGTGCCCGAGCCGGGCGCGGGTGAGGGACTTCTCGCTGGCCGCGCCGAAGCCCACCTGCACGGCGTCGTAGCCGTCGCGGTCCTCACGCCGGATGGCCGTGACCCAGCAGGGCCCCGCCTCGACGACGGTCACGCGTTCCACGTGCCCGTCCTCGGGGTCGAAGACCTGCGTCATGCCCAGCTTGCGTCCAAGCAACATCGCGCGTCAGATCAGCTGGATCTGGATGTCCACCCCGGCCGGCAGGTGGTCGAGGCGCTGGAGCGAGTCGACCGTCTTGGGCGTGGGCTGGAGGATGTCGATCAGACGCTTGTGCGTGCGGATCTCGAAGTGCTCGCGCGAGTCCTTGTCCTTGAAGGGGGACCGGATCACGCAGTAGACGTTCTTCTCGGTGGGCAGAGGCACGGGCCCCGACACGCTCGCGCCGGTGCGCTGCGCGGTCTCCACGATCTCGCGCGCGGCCGTCTCGATCGCCGAGTGGTCGTAGGCCTTGAGCCTGATCCTGATCTTGTTCTGGGTGAGAGTTGCCATGGGTCTAGACGTGCGGACGGCGGGCCCCGGGTGCGGCGGGCCCGCCGTTTGCCTGTCGCGAGTTGCCTCCTCCCGCGGCGGGAGGGGCGTCGCAATGGGCGGTTACTCGACGATCTCGGAGACCACCCCCGAGCCGACCGTTCGGCCGCCCTCGCGAATCGCGAAGCGCAGGCCCTGGTCCATGGCGATCGGCTGGATGAGCTCGACCGTCATCTGGACGTTGTCGCCCGGCATGACCATCTCGACGCCCTCCGGGAGGTTGGCGACGCCGGTCACGTCGGTAGTGCGGAAGTAGAACTGCGGGCGGTAGCCGTTGAAGAACGGCGTGTGGCGCCCGCCCTCCTCCTTCTTCAGGCAGTACACCTCGGCCTTGAACTTGGTGTGCGGGGTGATCGAGCCCGGCTTGCAGAGCACCTGCCCGCGCTCGATCTCCTCGCGCTTGGTGCCGCGCAGCAGGCAGCCCACGTTGTCGCCGGCCTGACCCTCGTCGAGAATCTTGCGGAACATCTCGACGCCCGTGATCACGGTCTTCTCGGTCTTCTCGTGGATGCCCACGATCTCGACCTCCTCGCCCGTCTTCACGATGCCCTGCTCGATGCGGCCCGTGGCCACCGTGCCGCGGCCGGTGATCGAGAACACGTCCTCGACCGGCATGAGGAACGGCTTGTCCAGCGGGCGCTCGGGCTGCGGGATGTAGCTGTCCAGCGCCTCGGCGAGCTCGATGATCTTGGCCTTGTGCTCCTCGTCGCCCTCGAGCGCCTTGAGCGCCGATCCCTTGATGAAGGGGATCTCCTCGCCCGGGAAGTCGTAGTCGTTCAGGAGGTCCTTGACCTCCTCCTCGACCAGCTCGAGCAGCTCCTCGTCGTCGACCATGTCGACCTTGTTGAGGAACACCACGATGTAGGGCACGCCCACCTGGCGGGCCAGCAGGATGTGCTCGCGGGTCTGGGGCATGGGGCCGTCCGCGGCGGAGACCACGAGGATCGCGCCGTCCATCTGGGCGGCGCCCGTGATCATGTTCTTGATGTAGTCGGCGTGCCCCGGGCAGTCCACATGCGCGTAGTGGCGGTTCTCGGTCTGGTACTCCACGTGAGAGGTCGCGATCGTGATGCCGCGCTCCTTCTCCTCAGGAGCGTTGTCGATCTCCTCGAAGCTCTTGGCCTCGCCGCCCTGCGCGTCTGCCAGGACCTTGGTGATCGCAGCGGTCAGCGTGGTCTTGCCGTGGTCGATATGACCGATGGTGCCGACGTTGCAGTGCGGCTTGTCGCGCTCGAACTTCTCCTTCGCCACTGGGAACTGCTCCTTTCCGAAAGTCTTTGAGGCCGACCCCGCGCTGGGCGAAGGCGAACCTCGGAAACATACTCCTTACGCGCTGGCTCCGACCGGCTCGCCCGTGCGGTGCTCGACGATCTCCTCGGCGATGCTGCCGGGGACCTCCTCGTAGCGGTCGAACTGCATCGAATAGTTGGCCCTGCCCTGCGTGTTGGAGCGCAGGTCGGTGGCGTACCCGAACATCGAGGACAGCGGCACGCTGGCCGTGACCACCTTCACGTTACCGCGCTCCTCCTGGCCCTCGACGCGGCCACGCCGGCCGCTGAGGTCGCCGATCACGGTGCCGAGGAACTCATCCGGCGTCGTGACCTCGACGGCCATGATCGGCTCGAGCAGAACCGGCTTCGCGCGCCTGGCCGCCTCCTTGGCGGCCAGCGACCCGGCGACCTTGAAGGCGATCTCCGAGGAGTCGGTGTCGTGGTACTTGCCGTCCGTGAGGGTCACCCGGACATCGACCATGGGGAAGCCGGCCTTCACGCCCGACTCCAGTGCCTCCTCGATGCCCTTCTCCACGGCGGGGATGAACTCCGACGGCACCGACCCGCCCTTGACCTTGTTCACGAAGTCGAAGCCCTCGCCCGGGGCGGGCTCCATGTCGATGTAGACCACGCCGTACTGGCCCGAGCCGCCCGTCTGGCGGATGAACTTGCCCTCGATCTTCGTGGCCTCGCCGCGCACGGTCTCGCGGTAGGCAACCTGGGGCCGGCCGACGCCGGCCTCCACGTTGAACTCGCGCTTCATGCGGTCGACGATGACCTCCAGGTGCAGCTCGCCCATTCCGGAGATCACGGTCTGGCCGGTCTCCTCGTCGGTGCGGATGTGGAAGGTCGGGTCCTCCTCGCCGAGCCGCGCCAGCGCAACGCCCATCTTCTCCTGGTCGGCCTTGGTCTTCGGCTCGATCGAGACGTGCACCACCGGATCCGGGAATTGGATGGTCTCCAGCACGATCGGGGAGTCCGGCGCGCACAGCGTGTCGCCGGTCGAGGTCTGCTTCAGGCCCACGCCCGCGGCGATGTCGCCGGCGTAGATGGTCTCCTCCTCCTCGCGGTGGTTGGCGTGCATCATCAGGATGCGCCCCACGCGCTCGGTGCGGCCGGTGCTGGCGTTGAGGATCCGGCCGCCGGCGTCCAGCGAGCCCGAATAAACGCGGAAGTAGGTGAGCTTGCCGACGAAGGGATCGGACATGACCTTGAACGCGAGGGCCGCGAACGGGCTGTCGTCATCCGCCGGGCGGGTGGCCTCTGTGGGCTCGCCGTCGCCGCCCTTCTGCGCGGGCTCGAGGCCGTCGACCGGGGGCACGTCGAGCGGGCTGGGCAGATAGTCCACGACCGCGTCGAGCAGCGGCTGCACGCCCTTGTTCTTGAACGAGGAGCCGCACATCACGGGGAAGATCGAGATGCCCAGGGTGGCCTTGCGGATGTCCTCGCGCAGGCGATCGGGCTCGATGGTCTTCTCCTCGAGGTAGTCCTCCATGAGCTGCTCGTCGTAGTCGGCCAGCGCCTCGATCAGGTGGGTGCGCGCCTCGTGGGCCGCGTCCGCCATATCGGCGGGGATGTCCTCCTCGCCCCACTCCTGGCCGAGGTCGTCCTTGTAGACGATGGCCTTCATCGTGACCAGGTCCACCACGCCCCGGAAGTCCCCCTCCGCTCCGATCGGGAGCTGGATGGGGATGGCCGTGCCGGCGCCCTCGGTCTTGCCGTCGGCGCCCAGGCGGTCCTTCATGGTCTCGACCGAGCCGTTGAAGTCCGCTCCAGTGCGGTCCATCTTGTTGATGTAGGCGATGCGCGGCACGCGGTACTTGTCGGCCTGCCGCCAGACCGTCTCGGACTGGGGCTCGACGCCCGCGACCGAGTCAAACAGGGCGATCGCGCCGTCCAGCACGCGCAGTGAGCGCTCGACCTCCACGGTGAAGTCCACGTGGCCGGGCGTGTCGATGATGTTGATGCGGTGGTCGTTCCAGGAGGCCGTGGTTGCGGCGGAGGTGATGGTGATTCCGCGCTCCTGCTCCTGCTCCATCCAGTCCATGACCGCGGCGCCCTCGTGCACCTCGCCCATCTTGTGGGTCCGGCCCGTGTAGAAGAGGATGCGCTCGGTCGTGGTCGTCTTGCCCGCGTCGATGTGGGCCATGATCCCGATGTTGCGCGTCTTCTCGAGTGGAACTTTGCGTGGCATTGGCGTCCTGGTGAATAGTTGCTGTGAGGGCAGAAAAAAGGCCCTTGGCGGGCCCGGTGCTGCGCAGCGTTCTCGCCCGGGTGGGTCCTATGTAACGAGGGTCTCCATCGGGCGGGGCGTGCGCTGCGCGGGGACGAAAGGGTCCCGCGAGCGACGCACGATGGTAGCAGAGGGAATTCGCCGTTCACGGCCGTTTTCCGCCCCGTTTTGCGCGCCAGAACGGCGTCGAGCCGGTGGCGAGCGCCGCCTCCGCGCCGGATACGCTGCGGGCCAGATGGAGGCCACGTCCAGCTCCGCCCACAGCGCCCGCGGCGCCGGACGAATCGTTGTGCTGCTCGGGCTCGCCCTCGGGTTGATCGGCGGCGTGCTGCTCGTAGTGGCGGAGTTCTCCACGATCGTGTCGATCGACGTGGCCAGCGGCACCTGCGCCGAGCAGGCGGGGGCCGACCTCAGCGACGGCTGCGAGACCACTGGTCTGGAACAGCACGGCGGCGCTCTGATCGTGCTCGGCGTGGCCGCAGTGGTGCTCGCCCTGGCCGCCGCGCGGGGCGCCAATCGCCCGGCGGCGCTGGCGCTGATTGCGGTGGGCGTGCTCGCGGTGGGACTCGCCCTGGTGCGCGACCTGGACAAGGCCGACGAGACGGGAGTGGTCGGCCTGCGCTACGAAGAGGCCCGCGCCGTCATCGGCCCCGGCCTCTACCTGGAATCGCTCGGCGGCCGCCGTGCTGGCCTGATGCGGGGGTCGCTCGGCGTGGGCGTCGGGTTGATGTTGACCCGCGCCGCCCGGTAAGGCGAGGCCGCTAGGTCGCAGTGGGCGATGCGTGCTCGCCGTCGAGCGTCCGGGCCAGGTCGCCGGCTGCAGCCGCCGGCTGAACTACCAGCGGTAATGGGCAAATGCCTTGTTGGCCTGCGCCATGCGGTAGATGTCGTCCTTGCGCTTGAACGCCAGGCCCTGCTGGGACTGGGCGTCGATCAGCTCATTGGCGAGCCGCTCCGACATCGACTTCTCGCGCCGCTTGCGCGCGAACTCCACCAGCCAGCGCACCGCCAGGGTGCGGGCGCGGTTGGAGGGCACCTCCACGGGCACCTGGTAGGTGGCCCCGCCGACCCGGCGCGATCGCACCTCGAGCACCGGCGTGAGGCTCTTGATGGAGGTCTCCAGGGCGGCCACCGGCTCCTCGTTGGTCTTGCGTGACAGGGCGTCGAGGGCGTCGTAGACGATCTTCTCGGCCGTGGACTTCTTGCCGTCCACCATCACCTTGTTGATGACCTGCTGGACGAGCTTGGACCCGTGCATGGAGTCGGGGTCGAGTGGCCGGATCCCGGCGGCGGCGCGGCGTGGCATTGGCTAGCGGGCCTTCGCGCCGTACTGGGAGCGCGCCTTCTTGCGGTCGCTCACGCCGGCGGCGTCGAGCGTCCCGCGGACGACCTTGTAGCGCACGCCCGGGAGGTCCTTGACGCGACCGCCGCGAACCAGGACAACCGAGTGCTCCTGGAGGTTGTGGCCCTCGCCCGGGATGTAGGAGGTGACCTCCATCCCGTTGGTCAGCCGCACGCGCGCGACCTTTCGCAGCGCGGAGTTCGGCTTCTTGGGAGTGGTGGTGTAGACGCGGGTGCAGACGCCACGGCGCTGGGGAGCGGCGATGCGCTTCTTGCGTCCCTGGCCGGACTTGAGCCCCGGGGTGGCCACCTTCTTCTTCGGCGCCTTGCGGCCCTTGCGGACGAGTTGATTGATGCTTGGCATGCGGCGGGGCATGCTAGCAGCGGCCCCGCAGCGCCATGGGCGCGTACGCACGTGCCCACCCCTCCCAGCACTGCCCCGCTCGCGAGCGTTACGCTCGTGCCGTGCGAGAGCTGGTACTTCATCATCGGCGGGCGGGAAAAGGCGAGCCCCTCCTGGCGATTCACGGGATCGGGTCCACCTGGCAGGTCTGGGAGCCCGTGCTGCCCATGCTGGAGGCTCGCCACGACGTGCTGTCGCTGAGCCTGCCCGGGTTTGGCGAGTCGCCGGCGCTCGTGGGCCAGCCCACCGTGCCCGCGTTGGTGGACTCGGTCGAGGACGCGATGGACGCCGCGGGAATAGCGCGGGCGCACCTGGTGGGGAACTCGCTGGGCGGCTGGATCACGGCGGAGCTGGCAGCCCGCGGCAGGGCGCGGTCGGTTGCGGCGATCTGCCCGGCCGGCCTGTGGACCCCGCGCGAGATGCGCTACGCCACCACGGTCCTGAACTCCCTCCGCGAGACCGCGCTACGGCTGGAGCCGTTCGCCGAGCGCATCTGCGCCAACGCCGTCGGGCGGCGCCTGGCCTTCGGCGCGGTGGCGTCGCGGCCAGAGCGCATCGACCCGGAGTCGGCCGTCTACCAAGTCAGGATGATGGCCGGGTCCGAGAGCTTTCCGCAGACGCTGAGCTGGCTGCGCGAGGGCCACCAGCCCGAGGGCCTCGATCGGATCGCCTGCCCCTTCACGGTGCTGTGGGGAACGAAGGACCGCGTGCTGCCGCGGCGCCAGGGCGTTCGCTGGACGGAGAAGGTGCGGTCTGCCGAGCTGGTGGAGCTGTCTCGGCTCGGACATGTGCCGATGTCCGACGACCCCGGCGGTCTGGCCAAGGCGATCCTCGCAGTTACGGGCGCGGCAACCGCTCGCCAGTGACCTAGCGGGCCTGCGCGGCGGCACGCAGCGGCGCCGGCGTGAGGGCGGCCGCCACGATGACCATCGTGAAGGCCGCGGTCTGAAGGGCGATGCCAAGCGGGTCGCCCGGCATGGGATCGCCGAACACGACGATGCCGCCGGTGATCGCGGAGATGTTGGCCGCGGCGCTGGTGAGCGTGATCACGGGCACCGCCTCACCCTGCTGGAGGCCGCGTGCGGAGGCGTAGAAAGCGATGACCGACGCCAGGACGCAGGTGAGCAGCCATGGCGACGCGAGCCCGAGGATGCCCTCGCTGCCGACGCTCCCGGTGAGGGCCTTGATGGCCACGTCGGAGACGCCGAAGAGGATCCCGGCCGCGGCGCCCATGAGCACGCCGTGATGCTCGTGCGAGGCGCCGAACTTGGGTGAGAGCACCAGCAGGCAGCCGATCGTGAGCAGCCCCGCCTCGAAGGCGATCATGCCGCCCACCGAGTAGGTGGAGTGTGCGTCGCCGCTGTGCGGCAGGGTCACGGCCAGCAGCGAGAGGCCCACCGCCGTGAGGCCGACGCCGACCCACTGGCGGGCGCCCACCTCGAAGCCGAAGAAGCGATCCGCGAGCACCGTGAGGAAGACGAGGCCACCGGAGATCACGGCCTGGACGAGGGAGAGGGGCGCCAGCGCCAGCGCGCCAACGTGCAGGATCCAGGCGCCCAGGGCCACCGCCATGCCGATGGCGAACCACTTGGACCGGAACAGTCCCACCGCGCTGCGGACGGGCCGGCGGAAGTCGACCTCCGGCGCCGCGCAGGCCCCGCGATGCTTGAGCAGGAAGCCCAAGTTCGTGGTCAGGGCGCACAGAAGCGCCAGCAGGATGCCAAGTTGGATGGTCATGCGAGTTAAAAGAGGAAGATGCTGCCGAGCGGGCTCTTAGGCTTCCCACTCGTTATTCGCGCTATCGGCTGTACGGCCTGCCCGCTTAACCCCCTACACCCCTAAGCGGACAAAGTTGCCCTACCCGCTACACCCCGTGCGCCAAACGTGACCGCCAATCCCGTGCTGTTCGTGGACGTGGACGGGGTCATCAGCCTTTTCGGGTTCGAGCATGGACTGGAGCCCCCGGGCCGCTTCCACTGGGTAGACGGTATAGCGCATTGCATCCCTGGCGCCTGCGGAGCCAGGCTCGAACAGCTGGCACAGCGATTCGAGCTGGTGTGGGCGACGGGGTGGGAGGAGAAGGCGAACGAGTACCTGCCCTTCATCCTCGGCCTGCCGTTCCGCGACCTGCCGGTGCTGACCTTCGACGGCCGGGCAGTGTTCGGATCGGCGCATTGGAAGCTGGACGCCATCGACGAGTACGCGGGCGACCGGCCCGCGGCCTGGATCGACGACAACCTGGACGACGAGTGCGAGCGCTGGGCGGCCGCGCGCGCCCGCTCCATCCCCACCCTGCTGGTGCGCACCGAGCCCGCCACGGGCATGACCGACGAGCACGTGAAGCGGCTGCTGGCCTGGGCCGACGAGGTTGCCCGGGTCTAGGCGCCGCAGCTTGTAGCCGGTCTGGAACAGGCGCAGGTTGGTCGCGAACAGGGCTGCCGTGGCCAGCGCGAGGACGCCCAAAGAGAGGGCGATGTTGGCCTCGGTGTAGCCCAGGAAGCCGTAACGGACCAGGTTGATCATGTAGTAGATCGGGTTGAAGTGGGTGAGCGTCTGGAAGGGCTCGTCCAGCAGGGAGGCGGAGTAGAAGACCCCGCCCAGGAAGATCAGCGGCTGGAGCACGAAGGTCTGGGCGAACGAGACGTCGTCGAACTGCTCCGCCCTGACGCCCACCAGCACTCCGAGCTGGGAGAAGAAGAACCCGACCAGGAAGAGCGAGGGGATGAGCACCAAGATGTGCTCGACCCCGATGTCCACGAGGAACGAGGCCGCCGTGAAGGTCAGGGCGGCCACGATCATGCCGCGCAGGAAACCCCCGAGCGAGAACGCGAGCAGCAGCTGGGCCGGCGACGCGGGCGAGCTCAGCTGGTCGTCGATGGCGCGCTGGAACTTCTGCTGGAGGATCGACGAGGAGTTGTTCGAGAAGGCGTTGATGGCCCAGGCCATCATGATCAGCCCGGGGATGATGAACACCACGTAGTCGATCCCGTGGAGCTCGTCGATCCGCGAGCCGAGCGCCGCGCCGAAGACCGAGATATAGAGAAACGTCTCCAACAGCGGCGCGCCCAGCGTCTGGCGCTTGATCTTGGTGAAGCGGGTGACCTCGCGCCTGACCAGCGCGAAGAAGCGGATCTGGGACGCGCTCAACTGGCCACCTCGCCCAGCTGCGCGCGCGAGAGCTCCTTGCGGCCCACCAGCTCGAGGTAGGCGTCCTCGAGGCTGGCCACGCCGTATTGGGCCGCCAGCTCTCCGCTGGAGCCCTGCGCCACGATCTCGCCGTCGTTGATGAAGGCGATGCGGTCGCAGAGCTGCTCTGCCTCCTCGAGGTAGTGCGTGGTGAGCAGGATGGTGGTGCCCTCGGCGTTGATGCGCTGCACGTACTGCCAGAGCTCCAGCCGGAGCTCCACGTCCACCCCCGCCGTTGGCTCGTCGAGGATCAGCAGCCGCGGCCGGTGCATCAACGCGCGCGCCAGCACCAGGCGCCGCTTCATGCCCCCCGAGAGCGTCCGGGTGCGCTCGTCCTTCTTGTCGGTCAGTGAGAAGGCCTCCAGCAGCTCCTGCGTGCGCTCGCGCCGCTCGCGCTTGGGCATCCCGAAGTAGCCGGCGTGGTAGTCCAGCGTCTCTGCGCAGGTCAGGAACCAGTCCAGGTTGAGGTCCTGCGGCGCCAGGCCCACGGCCACCCGCGCCTCCTCGTAATGGTCGATGGCGTCGTGCCCGAACACGCGGATCGACCCCGCCGTGGTCTGAGCCAGGCCCGTCGAGCAGTGGATCAACGTGGACTTGCCGGCCCCGTTGGGGCCGAGCAGGCCGAAGAAGTCACCGGCCTCGATGTCGAGCGAGACCCCCCGCAGCGCATCCGTCCCGGTCGGGTAGCGCTTGTACAGGTCGCGGATCTCGAGCGCACGCACGCTCTCAGCATGCATGTTCAAGCACCCTTGAAGTCAAGGGCTCGGCCACTCGGATCGGCAACCGCTACTTGTCGTCGCTGTCCGCCGGCGCCGGCAGGTCCGCCAGCTCGTCGCCGAACGAGCCGCCGCCGCCGTTGCCGCCGTCGGAGTCCCCGAAGCCGAAGCCCTCGAGCTCGCCGTCCTCGGTGAGCCCCAGCTCGGCCGCCAGCTCGCCCTCGTCGAGCAGCCCGATCTCCTCCGGCGTGTGCCGCCGGATGGGCTCGGTCGGCTCGATCTCCAGGCGGCGGTAGCGCTTGAGCCCGGTGGCGGCCGGGATCAGCTTGCCGATGATCACGTTCTCCTTGAGCCCGAGCAGCTTGTCCGTCTTGCCCTCGAGCGCGGCGTCGGTGAGCACCTTGGTGGTCTCCTGGAAGGAGGCCGCCGACAGGAACGAGTCGGTGGCCAGCGAGGCCTTGGTGATGCCGAGGATGATCGGCTCGAACTGCGCCTGCTCCTTCTTGGCCTTCTTGAGCGCCGCGTTGGAGGCCGCCAGCTCGAAGCGGTCGATGAACGCGCCGGGCAGGTAGGTGGAGTCGCCCTTCTGGTCGACCCTGACCTTCTTGAGCATCTGCCGGACGATGATCTCGATGTGCTTGTCCTGGATGTCCACGCCCTGTGAGCGGTAGACCTTCTGGACCTCCTGGACGAGGTACACCTCGGTGTCCGTGCGGCCGCGGATGTCCAGCAGCTCGTGCGGGTAGATCGAGCCCTCGTTGAGCTGGTCGCCCGCCTTGACCTTGTCCCCGTCGTCCACGAACAGCCGCGTCCGGACCGGGAACGAGTACGAGTGCTCCTCGCCGGCGTCGTCGGTGATGATCACCTTCAGCGCCTTCTCGGTGCGCTCGATGGAGGCCTTGCCGTCCTCCTCGGCCAGCTTGGCCAGGCCCTTCGGCTTGCGGGCCTCGAACAGCTCCACCACGCGCGGGAGGCCCTGGGTGATGTCCAGGCCCGCGACACCGCCGGTGTGGAACGTGCGCAGCGTGAGCTGCGTGCCCGGCTCGCCGATCGACTGGGCCGCGATGATGCCCACCGCGTCGCCAATGGCCACCAGCTTCCCGGTGGCGGGCGCCAGGCCGTAGCAGTGCTGGCAGATGCCCGTGTCGGCCTCGCACTTGAGCACCGAGCGCATCGGGACGATGGCGTCGTCCTCCTCGAGGCCCTCGGCCAGCACCTCGATGTCCTGCTTGGTGACCAGGTGGTCCTTGGGCAGCAGTGACCGGCTGCGCTTGGTCTTGACCTCCTTGGCCGTGAAGCGGCCCAGCAGGTTGCCGTTGGGCCGGCCGTCGTCGCCCCGCATGGGCATCTCGATGTACTCGCTGGTGCCGCAGTCCTCCTGGCGCACGATCACGTCCTGCGCCACGTCCACGAGACGCCGGGTGAGGTAGCCGGAGTCGGCGGTGCGGAGCGCGGTGTCGGCCAGGCCCTTCCGGGCGCCGTGGGTCGAGATGAAGTACTCGAGCACCGTCAGGCCCTCCATGAAGTTGGCCTTGATCGGGCGCTCGATGATCTCGCCCTTCGGGTTGGCCATCAGTCCACGCATGCCCGCCAGCTGGCGGATCTGCTTGAACGACCCGCGCGCGCCCGAGTTGGCCATCATGAAGATGGGGTTGAGCTCGTCCAGGTTGTCCTGCATGGCCTGGCCCACCTCGTCGGTGGCCGCGTTCCACTTCTCGACCACGGCCTCGTGGCGCTCCTCCTGGGAGATGAGCCCGGTGTCGTACTGGTCGAGGATCTCGCCGACGTCACTCTCGTAGCGCTCGAGGATCTTCTCCTTGGTCGGTGGGATCACCACGTCGTTCTTGGAGATCGTGATGCCCGCCTGGCTGGCGAAGTGGAACCCGAGGTCCTTGAACGCGTCGAGCACCTGCGCCGTGGCGTGCGGGCCGTGCTGCTCTACGAGGCCCTCGATGACAGAGCCCATGTCGCGCTTCTTCAGCGAGTGGTTCACGAACGCGTAGCTCGTGGCTGGGTCGTAGCGGTCCTCGAGCACCTCCTCGAGCGCGCGCTCGACGCGCTCGTTGAAGATGATCCGGCCAACGGTGGTGAGCACGTGGCCCTGGCCGTGCACGCGCCGGTACTCGGCCAGGTCGTGGAGCTTGACCATGTTGTGCTCGTAGGAGAGCTCGGCCTCCTGCGCGGAGCGGAACACGTGCGGGCGCACGCCGTCCTTCTTCTCGTCCCACTTGCCCGCCTGCAGCTTCTCCTCGAGTGCCTCGAGGGCGTCCGCGTCGGGGCCATAGGTCAGGTAGTAGGCGCCCAGCACCATGTCCTGCGTCGGCGTGGCCAGCGGTGCGCCGTGCGCCGGGGACAGGATGTTGTTGGCCGACAGCATGAGCAGCCGCGCCTCGGCCTGGGCCTCGGCGGAAAGCGGCAGGTGCACCGCCATCTGGTCGCCGTCGAAGTCGGCGTTGAAGGCGTGGCACACCAGCGGGTGAACCTGGATGGCCTTGCCCTCCACGAGCACCGGCTCGAAGGCCTGGAGGCCCAGGCGGTGGAGCGTGGGCGCGCGGTTGAGCAGCACCGGATGGTCCTTGATGACCTCCTCGAGCACGTCCCACACCTCGGGGATCATCGAGTCGACCATCTTCTTGGCGGCCTTGATGTTCTGGACCGACTTGCGCTCGACGAGCCGGGCCATGATGAACGGCTTGAAGAGCTCGAGCGCCATGAGCTTCGGCAGGCCGCACTGGTGCAGGCGCAGGCTGGGGCCGGCGACGATCACCGAGCGTCCCGAGTAGTCCACGCGCTTGCCGAGCAGGTTCTGGCGGAACCGGCCCTGCTTGCCCTTGAGCATGTCGCTGAGCGACTTGAGGGGCCGGTTGCCCGGGCCCGTGACGGGGCGCCCGCGGCGGCCGTTGTCGAACAGCGCGTCGACGGCCTCCTGGAGCATCCGCTTCTCGTTGTTCACGATGATCTCGGGCGCGCCCAGGTCGAGCAGGCGCTTGAGCCGGTTGTTGCGGTTGATCACCCGGCGGTAGAGGTCGTTGAGGTCGGACGTCGCGAAGCGACCGCCGTCCAGCTGCACCATGGGGCGCAGCTCCGGCGGGATGACCGGCACGGCCTCGAGGACCATGTCCTCGGGCTTGTTGTCGGAGTGGATGAAGGCCGACACGACCTTGAGCCGCTTGACGGCGCGGCTCTGCTTCTGGCCCTTGGCGGTCTTGACCTGGTCCTCCAGGTCCGCCTGCTCGGCGTCCAGGTCCACCTGCTGCAGCAGGTCGCGGACCGACTCGGCGCCCATGCCGCCGCGGAAGTACTCGCCGAAGCCGTAGGGGGACCCGAAACGGTCCTTGAGCTCGCGGAACAGCGTCTCGTCCGCGATCACGTCCTTGGGCTTCATCTCCTGGAAGAGCTCCCAGGTCTGGCGCATGCGCTCGGCCGCGTCCTCGATGTAGGCCTCGGTGTCGGAGATGTCCGACTCGAAGGTCTTCGAGAGCTCCTTCTCGAGCTTCTGGCGATCGTCGTCGGAGAGCTTCTTGATGTTCACGTCGAGCGAGTCCGCCCACAGGTGGTCCTCGTCGGAGAAGCTGGTCTGCTTGCCGGTGCGCAGGTACTCCAGCCGGCGGTCGAGCGACTCGCGCAGCTCGAGCACCTGGCCCTCCTTCTCGGCCTCGTAGGAGTCGATGACCTTCTGGACTTCCTTCTCCAGCTTGGGCACGTCCTTCTCGCGCGCCTCGTCGTCGACCCACGTGACCATGGAGGCCGCGAAGTAGAGGACCTTCTCGAGCTCCTTCGGCGCCATGTCGATCAGGTAGCCGATCCGCGACGGCACGCCCTTGAAGAACCAGATGTGCGACACCGGGGCCGCCAGGTCCACATGGCCCATGCGCTCGCGCCGGACCTTGGAGCGGGTGACCTCCACGCCGCAGCGCTCGCAGACGATCCCCTTGTAGCGGACGCGCTTGTACTTGCCGCAGTAGCACTCCCAGTCCTTGGTGGGACCGAAGATGCGCTCGCAGAAGAGACCGTCCTTCTCCGGCTTGAGCGTCCGGTAGTTGATGGTCTCCGGCTTGGTGACCTCGCCGCTGCTCCAGCTCCGAATCTGCTTGGAGGAGGCGAGGCCGATGCTGATCTTGTCGAAGTTGTTTATGTCGATCATGTGGTGACTCCGGTCTGCTGGTAAGGGCGCGGGTGCTCGGTTGTCGGTGCTCGGTTCTCTCCGAGCACCCGGCTAGCCGCTTTCCTTCTCGACGTACTCCGCATCCTGCTCCGCCGGCGTCTCGTGGGTCTGGCCTCCGTCGCCCTCGGCCTCGACCTTCTCCTCGGACTCGTCGGCGGCGTCGCCGTCGGTGGCGCGAACGCCGGACAGGTCGATACCCAGCTCCTCGGCGGCCCGCAGCAGGTCGTCGTCCTCGTCGCGCATCTCCACGCCGCCGCCCTCCTCGGAGCGGACGTCCACGTCGAGGGCCAGGGACTGCATCTCCTTGAGCAGCACCTTGAACGACTCGGGGATCGATGGCTCGGCGATGTTCTCGCCCTTCACGATGGCCTCGTAGGCCTTAACGCGCCCGACCGTGTCGTCGGACTTGATCGTGAGCATCTCCTGCAGCGTGTAGGCCGCGCCGTAGGCCTCCAGGGCCCAGACCTCCATCTCGCCGAAGCGCTGGCCGCCGAACTGCGCCTTGCCGCCCAGCGGCTGCTGGGTGACCAGCGAGTAGGGGCCCGTGCTGCGGGCGTGGATCTTGTCGTCCACGAGGTGCAGCAGCTTGAGGATGTACATGTACCCGACGGTGACCTTCTCCTCGTACGGCTCGCCGCTGCGCCCGTTGTAGAGCGCGACCTTGCCCGAGGAGCGCCTGCCGGCTCGCTCGCCCTTGTCGATGTCGAACTTGATGCCGCGGTCGGCGTGCTCGTCCTGCCACTTCACGAGCGCCTCGTCGACGTCGGCCACCGTGGCGCCGTCGAACACCGGCGTGGCCACGTTCACGCGGCCGCCGTTGCCCGTGGCGTGCTTGTAAGCCTCCGAGCCGTCGTCGTACCAGCCGCTGCCGGCGACCCACCCGAGGTGTGTCTCCAGGATCTGGCCGATGTTCATGCGGCTCGGCACTCCGAGCGGGTTGAGGATCACGTCGATCGGCGTGCCGTCCTCGAGGTGGGGCATGTCGGCCTCGGGCACGATCTTCGAGATCACGCCCTTGTTGCCGTGGCGGCCGGCGAGCTTGTCGCCCTCGGCGATCTTGCGCTTCTTGGCCACATACACGCGCACGAGGTCGTTGACTCCCGGCGGCAGGTCGTCCTCCTCGTCGCGCGAGAAGGTCTTCACGTCGATGACCACCCCGCCCTCGCCGTGGGGCACCTTGAGCGACGTGTCGCGGACCTCGCGCGCCTTCTCCTTGAAGATCGCGCGGATCAGCTTCTCCTCCGCGGTGAGCTCGGTCTCGCCCTTGGGCGTGACCTTGCCGACCAGCAGGTCGCCCGAGCCGACCTCGGCGCCGATGCGGACGATGCCGCGGTCGTCGAGGTTGCGCAGCGACTCCTCCGAGCGGTTGGGGATGTCGCGCGTGATCTCCTCGTCGCCCAGCTTGGTGGTGCGGGCGTCGACCTCGTACTCCTCGATGTGGATCGAGGTGAGCTCGTCGTCCTTGACCAGGCGCTCGGAGATGATGATGGCGTCCTCGAAGTTGTAGCCCTCCCAGGACATGAAGGCCACGAGGCAGTTCTTGCCCAGGGCCAGCTCGCCCTTGGCGGTGGACGAGCCGTCGGCCAGCACCTCGCCGGCCTTGACCTTGTCGCCCACGGACACCAGCGGCTTCTGGTGGATGATCGTGCCCTGGTTCGACCGCATGTACTTGTGGAGCGGGTACTCGGCCTTGTCCACGGTGATGCGCTCGGCGTCCACGAAGCTGACCTCGCCGGAGGCCTCGGCCAGCACCACGTCGCCCGTGTCGACCGCGGCGCGGGTCTCCATGCCCGTGCCGATCAGCGGCGCCTCGGTCTTGAGCAGCGGCACCGCCTGGCGCATCATGTTCGAGCCCATCAGGGCGCGGTTGGCGTCGTCGTGCTCGAGGAACGGGATCAGGGCGGCGGACACCGACCAGATCTGATCGGGCGACACGTCCATCAGGTCGACGTCCTTGGGCGCGGCCAGCACCAGCTCGCCGTCGCGCGAACGGCAGGTCACGCCGGGGCCGCGCAGCTTGCCGGACTTCTCGTCCAGCTCCGCGTTGGCCTGCGCGATGACCTTGTCCTCCTCCTGAGTGGCGTCCAGGTGGACGATCTTGTCGCTGACCACGCCGTCCTCGACCAGCCGGTAGGGGGTCGTCACGAACCCGTGCTCGGACACCTCGGCGTAGGAGGAGAGCGTGCCGATCAGGCCGATGTTCGGGCCCTCGGGGGTCTCGATCGGGCACATCCGGCCGTAGTGGGTCGGGTGCACGTCGCGCACCTCGATGGGCGCGCGCTCGCGCGTGAGCCCGCCCGCGCCGAGGGCGCTGAGGCGGCGGCGGTGCGTGAGGCCCGACAGCGAGTTGGTCTGGTCCATGAACTGCGACAGCTGCGAGGACCCGAAGAACTCCTTCTGGGCCGCCACCACCGGGCGGATGTTGATGATGGTCTGCGGGGTGATCGTGTCGGAGTCCTCGGTCGTGAGGCGCTCGCGGACGACGCGCTCCATGCGGTAGAGGCCGATCCGGAACGCCTCCTGGATCAGCTCGCCGACGGTGCGCAGGCGGCGGTTGCCGAAGTGCTCGTACTCGTCGAGGCGCTCCTCGACCGCCTCGCGGGGCAGCGTCTGCGACTCGGCCGCGTAGTCCTTGATCGGCTCACCGTCGTACTCGCCGGTCTCCGGGATGCCCAGCAGCTTGGGCAGCCCCACGAGCTCCTTGATCAGCTCGACGATGTCGCGCGGAGTGAGGGTGCGCGTCTCCAGCGACTCGTCGATGTGCAGGCGCGAGTTGAGCTTGTAGCGGCCCACGCGCGTGAGGTCGTAGCGCTTGGGGTCGAAGAACAGCTGGTTGAGCAGGTTCTTGGCGGCGTCGACCGACGGCGGCTCGCCCGGGCGCTGCTTCTTGAACAGCTCGATGAGCGCGCCCTCCTCGGACTTCGTGACCTCGGTGTCCGAGTCGATCGTGTTGCGGATGTAGAGCGAGTTGTCGAACAGCGCGAGGATGTCCTCGTCGGTGCCGGTCCAGCCGGGCGCCATGCCCTTGGTGACCCCACGCGTCTTCTCCGCCTCCGTGCCTTCGCGCAGCACCTCGCCCATGGCGCGCAGCAGCACCGAGACGGGCAGCTTGCGCTTGCGGTCGATCCGGACGAAGACCTTGCCCTTCTTGTCGATCTCGAGCTCGAGCCAGGAGCCTCGGGCCGGCATGAGGTTGGCCACGAAGACCTGCTTCTCGCGGTCCTTGGGCTCCATCACGTAGGCGCCCGGGGAGCGCACGAGCTGCGTGACGACCACCCGCTCGGTGCCGTTGATGATGAACGTGCCCCAGTCAGTCATCCACGGGAAGTCGCCCATGAAGACCGACTGCTCGCGGATCTCGCCCGTCTCGCGGTTCTGGAACGCGACCTTGACGGTCAGCGGGCGCGCGTAGGTGAGGTCCTTCTCGCGGCACTCGGGGATCGTCGCCACCGGGTCGTCGAAGGTGATCTCCTCGAACACGACCGCGAGGTTGCCCGTGTAGTCCTCGATCGGGGAGACATCGTCGATGGTCTCCCGAAGGCCGCCCTTCTCGGTGTCGACCAGCCACTCGAACGAGCGGCGCTGGATGTCGATGAGGTTGGGGACTTCGAGGCGGTTCTCCAGCCGCGAGAAACTGCGGCGGAGACGGGCGGCATCAACTCGTGCCAAGACAGCGACTCCTTCGAGATGGGTTCGGCGGGGGTGCGAGCGGGGCGCAAAGCGCGACCCGCAAAGATAGCAAACCGAGATCCGCCCCCTCCAGGGGACGGTTGCCGCGGCGCTGCAAAGCGCGCGGGCGCGGCCATCACGGACCCCGTCCCGAGGCCCCGCGGATATGTGGCGGGGCTGCTCCAGAGGGACGGCTGCGGCTATAGGCCGGCCCCCAGGGTAGCGCGCCTCGCAGCGGTTTGCGAAGATCGCGGCCGATGGAGGCCTCCGGCACCCAGGGCTCGCTCGGCGCGGCGTTCGATCCGCGCCGACGCATCTACAGGGACCCGTTCAACGAACTGGTGGTGTTCGTGGTCTCCGCCGTGGGGGCGTCGATCGTGGCTCCCGTGCTGCTGCTCCTCGTCGGTGCGTTCACGGGCGAGTTCAGCTTCATCCTGTTCGTCGCCCTGTGCGTGGTGATCGAGCTGGCGCTCATCTTCGGCATCGCCAGGCCGGCCATGAAGCCCCTCGAGCGCGTGGGCTGGGCCCTGCTGTGGGGCTTCAGCGCCGCGGCACTCGGGGCGGCCTTCTGGGAGCTGGTCTTCTCGACGGTCCTGTAGGACCGCCGTGCGAGGAAACTGAAGCCCCAGGTACTCGACTCGGTACCTGAGGCTTCACAAGTTCCTCTCCGCGCTACTTGACCTCGACGCTGCCGCCGGCCTCCTCGATGTCGGCCTTGAGCTTGTCGGCCTCCTCGCGCTCGACGCCCTCCTTGATGGGCTTGGGCGCCTCGTCCACCAGCGCCTTCGCCTCCTTGAGGCCGAGGCCCGTGGCGGCCCGGACGACCTTGATCACCTGGATCTTCTTGTCGCCCGCACCAGTCAAGACGACGTCGACCGTGCTGGACTCCTCCTCCTCAGCGGCACCGTCGCCGCCGCCCGCCGCTGCGGGCGCGGCGGCCGCGACCGCCGTCGCGGAGACGCCGAACGCCTCCTCGAGCGCCTTGATGCGCTCAGAGAGCTCGAGCACCGAGATGCCCTTGAGCTCCTCGATCCACTTGTCGGTGGTGGTTGCCATCTAGTTCTCCTTCGCTTCTTCGTCGCCCTCTGGGGGCGCTTCGCTTTCATCGTTCTCAGCGGGCTCGTCGCCCGAAGCCTCTTCGGCGGCGGCGTCCTCGGCCGGTGCCTCCTCCTCCGTTGCGGGCGGAGCCTCGGCGGGGGCGTCTCCACTCACGAGCCCCTGCTCGGCGATCTGCCCGAGCTGGAGCGCCAGGCCTCCGATCAGCGCGTTCAGGCCCCGCACCAGCCCGGTGACCGGCGACGCCAGCACCCCGACCAGCTGGCCGTGGAGCACGTCGCGGCCGGGGAGCTTGGCGATGGCCTCGATCTCTTCGACCGTGACCTGCTGGCCGTCCATGGTGCCGCCCTTGAACTCGGGCACCTCGTGCTCGCGGCGGAAGGTGGCGATGGCCTTGGCGGCCAGGGCGGCGTCCCCGCGCACGAACGTGAACGCGGTCGGGCCCTCGAGCAGCTCCTTCAGGGCCTCGGCGCCCGCCTTGTCCGCCGCGCGCTCGGTGAGGGTGTTCTTGACCACCCTGAGGGTGGCGTCGGCCTCGCCCAGCCGCTGGCGCAGCTCGGCGACCTGCTGGACGGAGATGCCGCGGTAGTCGACCGCGAACACGGCCTCCGACCCTTCGATCTGCGCGGCCACCTCGTCGATGACCGCCGCCTTCTGTTCCTTGTTCACTGGATCTCCACTCTGGAATGCAAAGAGCCCGCCGACAAGCAGGCGGGCTCGAAGGTGTTGCTGCGCTTCGCTCCTCGCCTGCACCGGGCTTATGGACGCGCCCGCCGGTGGTCTGGGGCCGGAAAGTCTGCGGGTCAGGCTACAGCGGCGGGCTCCTCGGTGCCCACGCGGGCGCCCGGGTCCACCTTCACGCCCGGCCCCATCGAGGTCGTGAGCACGATCGAGTGGATGTACCGGCCCTTGGCCGCGGCCGGCTTGGCCCGGTTGATCTCCTCGATCAGAGCCGTGTAGTTCTCCAGCAGCGCGCTCTCCTCGAAGCCGGCCTTGCCGATCGGGAGGTGGACGATCGCGTGGCGGTCCGTGCGGTACTCGAGCTTGCCGGCCTTGGACTCCGAGACGGCCTTGCCGACATCGTTGGTCACGGTGCCGACCTTGGGGTTGGGCATCTTGCCCTGGGGGCCGAGCACCCGGCCGAGCTTGCCGACCACGGGCATCATGTCCGGCGTGGCGATGGCCACGTCGAAGTCGGTGAAGCCCTCCTCGACCTTGGCTGCCAGGTCGTCGTCGCCCACGTGGTCGGCGCCGGCCTCCTGCGCCTCGCGCGCCTTGTCGCCCTTGGCGAACACGGCCACGGTCATCTCCTTGCCCAGGCCGTTGGGCATCGAGATCGTTCCGCGCAGCTGCTCCTCGGCGTGGCGGACGTTGAGGCCGGTGCGGATGTGGACCTCGACCGTCTCGTCGAACTTGGCGCCCTCGAAGCTCTTGATGAGCGCGACCGCCTCGCGCGGCCCGTACTGGGCCTCGCGGTCGACCTTCTCCAGGTTGTCGCGGTAGCGCTTGCCGTGGGCCATGGCTAGGCCACCTCGACGCCCATCGAGCGGGCGGTGCCCTCGATGATCTTCGACGCCTGGTCGAGGTCGTTGGCGTTCAGGTCGGGCATCTTGCGCTCGGCGATCTGCCGCACCTGAGCCTTGGTGATCGTGCCGACCTTGTTGCGGTTGGGCTCGCCCGACCCCTTGTCCAGGCCGATCGCCTGCTTGATGAGCACCGCGGCCGGCGGGGTCTTGGTGATGAACGTGAACGAGCGGTCCTCGAAGACCGTGATCTCCACCGGGATGATCGTGCCGTTCTCGCCCTGGGTCTGGGCGTTGAACGCCTTGCAGAACTCCATGATGTTCACGCCGTGCTGGCCCAGGGCGGGGCCGACCGGCGGCGCCGGGTTGGCGGCGCCGCCGGGGACCTGCAGCTTGATGAGTGTGAGGACTTTCTTGGCCATCAGATCTTCTTGACCTGGTCGAAGCCGACCTCGACCGGGGTCTCGCGGCCGAAGATGGATACCAGCACCTTGAGCTTGGCGGCGTCGTCGTTGATCTCCGAGATCTCGCCGGAGAAGTCCGACAGCGGGCCCGAGACCACCTTCACGGACTCGCCGATCGAGAACTGCGCGCGCGTGCGCGGGCGCTCGGCGGTCTCGCGGTTGAGCAGGCGGTCGATCTCGACCTGGCTCAGCGGCACGGGCTTCTGCGACGCGCCGACGAAGCCGGTGACGCCCGGCGTGTTCTTCACCAGCCCCCACGAGTCGTCGGTCAGGTTCATGTTCACCAGCAGGTAGCCGGGCATCGTGCGCTGCTCCTTGGTGACCTTCTGGCCGTCCTTCATCTCCTGCACCTGCTCGGTGGGGATCACCACCTGGCGAACGGCGGTGGCCTGGCCCATGGTCTGGACCCGGTGCTCGAGGTTCTGCTTGACCTTCTTCTCGTGGCCCGAGTAGGTGTTGACGGCGTACCAGCGGAACATTTCGTTTCTTTCCTAGAGAATTGCTTGGATGATGCGGGAGAAGATCGCGTCGAGGAGGCCCAGGTACCCCCCGGCGATCAGGACGAAGCCGAGGACGACTCCGGTGAGGGTGGTGAGCGCCTGGCGGTCCGGCCATTGGACGCGCCGCAGCTCCGCAACCACTGCGTAGAGGAACTGTACGAAACGCGGGCGGTCCTTGTGGTCCGCGACCTCGCCCCGGTGGCCGCGCGGGCCCTGGGAGACCGGCTCGAGGTCCTCCTCCGGCTGGTCCTCCGCCGGGTCGAAGTGCTCCTGGTCGTCCTCGGCGGAGTCCAGGTCCTGCTCGTACTCGAGCACCTCGTCGGAGCGCCCGACGTCCTCCGGCGGGGCGCCGGCCTGCAGGCGCACCTCGTCGGGGGTGAGGCCGTTGCCGGCGTCGGACGGGGCGGGCTCGGGCGCGCGCTCGGCCGGAGTTGGCCGCGACGGGGCGTCTGCCGGTGGGTCGGCGTCGGGCGAGCGCCGGTCGGGGGCGGGCGCCCCCCGCGCTCCGCCTTGCGGCGGGCCTGGCGCTCCTTGGCGCGTTGCCGGTTCCGTGCCACTGGTCCTCTAGACGCGCCCGCGCGCGAGGGCGCTCAGCGCGTCTCCTTGTGCGGCGTGTGCTTGCCGCACCAGCGGCAGTGCTTGCGCAGCTCGATGCGATCCGGGTTGTTTCGCTTGGACTTCTGCGTCTGATAGTTGCGCCGCTTGCACTCCTGGCACTCAAGGGTGACGGCGATTCGTACGTCTCCGCGAGCCATGGCTCCTGCTGATTCGGTGGATAGGGCGGCCGGGGCAAAGGAAAACCCCGCGGCCGCGAGGTTCGCTGCGGAGGATAGCGCCCCTGGGCGCGACGGTAGGCTCGCCCTGGATCCGACCAGGGAGAGACCGTGAGTGAGGCACCGTCCCAGTCCGAGACCGGCGATCGGGAGGCGCATGGCATCACGCGACGGGGCGTGCTTGCGGGGGGCGCCGTGGCGGGCGCGGCCGTGCTCGCGCCGCAGGCCCACGGGCGGGCCAAGTCGACCCGCCGGCGGCGGCGCGCGGACGTCGCGATCGTTGGAGCAGGGCTCGCCGGCCTGACCGCGGCACGGGCCATCGCCCGCTCCGGGCGCTCGGTGGTGGTCCTGGAGGCGCGCGAGCGGGTGGGCGGTCGCCTGCTCAACCACCGGCTGAGAGGCGGGGAGATCACCGAGCTCGGGGGCGAGTACGTGGGCCCTACCCAGGACCGCGTGCTCGCGCTCGCGCGCGCTACGGGCGTGGGCACCTTCAAGACCTACAACACGGGCAGCAACGTGCAGTTCCTCAACGGCACGCGAGGCCTGTACCCGTCCGTGCCCGGGCTGCCGGACGAGCCCGGCGTGAACGTCGACATCCCGAAGGTGCTCGGCCTGGACGCGCTCGCGGCCCAGGTGCCGGTGGCTGCCCCGTGGCGAGCGCCGCGCGCGGCGGAGTGGGACTCACAGACGCTCGAGACCTGGAAGCAGGCCAACCTCACGAGCGCGACCGGGAAGGCGGTGCTCGACACCGCGACCCAGGCGATCTGGGGAGCCGAGCCGCGTGACCTGTCGCTGCTGTTCGTCCTGTTCTACATCGCCGCCGCCGGGAACGAGCGCAATCCCGGCAGCATCGTGCGCCTGATCTCGGTGGCGGGCGGCGCGCAGGAGAGCCGCTTTAAGGGTGGGTCGCAGGTGATCGCCCAGCGCCTGGCGCGGAGGCTCGGCAAGCGTGTGATCCGCGACTCGCCGGTCCGCCGGATCCGCCAGCGCGGAGGGCGGGTCATCGTGGAGTCGGACCGGGTGACCGTCGAGGCGCGGCGGGTGATCGTGGCTGTTCCTCCGGTGCTGGCGGCTCAGATCGAGTTCCAGCCCGGCCTACCCAGCGCGCGAGCGCAGCTGCTCCAGCGCTACCCCGCCGGCGCATTGATCAAGGCGGAGGCGATCTACCCCACGCCGTTCTGGCGCGCGTCGGGGCTGTCGGGACAGGCGGTGACCGACGTGGGGCCGAGCACCACGACGTTCGACAACAGCCCGCCCGACGGTCGTCCCGGCGTGCTGTTCGGCTTCATCGGAGGCCGGAATGCCCGAGTGTGGGG
Source organism: uncultured Thermoleophilaceae bacterium (assembly GCA_963814005.1). Taxonomy (GTDB): domain Bacteria; phylum Actinomycetota; class Thermoleophilia; order Solirubrobacterales; family Thermoleophilaceae; genus JAAYBF01. The sequence goes on along the minus strand of CAWFBA010000013.1, from coordinate 207,379 downwards.
CGCCCGCAGCGCCGGCGCGCGACGGCGGGCGGTCCTCGACCAGTTCGCGACGCTGTTCGGGCCCCGGATGCGTGACCCCTCCGACTACGTCGAGGCCGATTGGGCCGACTACGCGTGGACCCGGGGATGCCCCACCGGATGGACCGCTCCCGGGGTCCTGTCGGACTACGGGCCGGCGATCCGCAAGCCGGCCGGGCGGGTCCACTGGGCCGGCACCGAGACCGCCACCTACTGGAACGGCTACATGGACGGCGCGGTGCGCTCGGGCGAGCGCGCGGCGCGCGAGGTGCTGGCAGCGCGCTAGAGGGCGGTCGGCCGCTAGCCGGGCTCGGGCAGCGGGCCGACGTCGATCCTGCAGCCGCGGCCGTCGCACGCGCGCAGGGTCGCGAGCTTGGAGCGCAGGATCGCCTTGATGCGCGCGTAGCGCGCGTCGGCGTGGAAGCTCGTGAGCTCCCAGGGATCGGCCCTGAGGTCGTAGAGGCCCTCGTCGCCACCGTCGTGGAGGTCGTAGCGGTAGCGCTGAGTCCGGATCGACGCGTAGGTCGGGGCGCGCGGGTTCGTGAAGGTCTCGAGGAGCACGCCACGACGCGCCAGCAGCTTGGGCGACCGGGCCGCCGCGACCAGGGACCGGCCATCGACCGGGCGTGTGGCCCTGGCACCCGCGAGCTTGAGGATCGTGGGCGTCAGGTCGGCGTTCACGACCACCCCTTTCACGGTCCGCTTCTTCGGGAAGGGGCCGCCGGCGATGAGCAACGGGACGCGCGAGGACCCCTCGTAGGGCAGGTATTTGACCCCGGTCGCGCGACCGTCTTCTGTGAGCGGGTCGCGCAGGCGGTGCTCGCCGAGGATCCAGCCGTTGTCCGCCGTGTAGACGATCACGGTGTTGCGGTACTCGCCGGTGCGCTTGAGCGTGCGGACGACCCGCTCCACCATGTCGTCGACCGAGAGCAGCGAGCCCATGCGGCCGCGGTAGTGCTGCTCCAGCGCCTCGATGTCGGCGGCCGACAGCAGCTGCCCGAAGGCCTGTTGGATGAACACCGGCTTGTCGGTGAGGTCGGCCTCATTGAAGTTCGGGTAGCGGGGAAGCGGCGCGTTCGCGTACCGCCGGGCGTGCCTGGGCGCCGGGATGGCGGGCGTGCCCTCGCGCCGCGCGGTGATCGAGTCGGTGTGCGGGGCGATCGGCGCCAGGTTGAGGAAGAACGGCCTGCGGCTCCGCGACGCCCTGACGATGGCCCGCTCGGCCAGCCTCGTCTCGACGTCGACCTGGTAGTCGGACGCGCGCTTCCCGTAGGTCTTCACGCGCCCGTTGTGGTTGAGCTTGAACCCGTAGTAGCGGTAGGTGAATGGGTCGACCCCGCCATGCCAGTCCGACCACCCGCGCGGCACCTCTCGCGGATTGCGTTCGCCGTACTCGTTCAGGTACTTGCCGATGTGGATCGTCCGGTAGCCGGAACGCCGCAGCCAGACCGGGAGGGTGTGGCGGCCGTTGAACTTGTAGTAGCCGCCCTCGGGCCAGTTGTTCCACTTCACCCCGTGGTTGTGCGCGTAGCGCCCCGTGTAATAGGTCGCGCGCGAGGGACAGCAGAGCGGATAGCTCGAGATCGAGGTTGCGAACGTGGTGCCGCGCGCCGCGATCAGCCGGCGCACCTTCGGCATCGCGCCCATGGACCGGAAGTCCTGATCGTCGGACATGATCACGACCACGTTCGGGCGGCCGTCGGAGCGCTTGGAGGCGGCCTCGGCCACAGGAGCGAGCGCCAGCAGGAGGAGGGCGGCCGCGAGCGAGATGCGGGCCGCCGAGCGCGAGGGGGCCATGCGCGGGCGACGCTATGCCGTGGGCGGCTCGGATGTCAACCCTTTCGGCCGTTGGACGACTGTTCGAATCGACGCGATCGGAAAGCCGTGTTCCAATGGCCGAGGACTCCCGAAAGGAAACGGCATGGACGCCGCCGGCCTCGACCTCCCCACATCTGAGCTTCCCCGCTACGCCGCCACCTGCCAGGACGCGCTGGACCTGGTGTGCGAGTTCGCCTCGCCGGCGCTCATCCAGGCGCTCATGCGCGAGCGCGAGACGCTGAAGGCCGTAGCGGTGTTGCGGGAGCTGCCCGAGCCGCGGTAGCGGCGCTCAGGCCGCACCCTCGTCGTTGGGCATCGAGACGCGGACACCGTCCGTGGGTTGCTCGGGGCCTGCTCCATGCGGGCCGGTGGGCCGGCCGGCGGCGGACCCGTTGGTGGCGACCTCCGGCGCGCCGGCGCCGCGATAAGGGCCCGGCTTGGGACGCGGCTTGCCGCCCGGGAACGCCAGCCGCAGGATCGTGCGCTGCACCATCCCGAGCTGCTTGAGGAACGGCCCGGTGTTGTAGGGCAGCTCGTAGCGCTCGCAGATCTCCTTCACGCGCGGGGCGATCTCCGCGTAGCGCGTGCTCGGCATGTCCGGGTAGAGGTGGTGCTCGACCTGGTAGCCGAGGTTGCCGCTTGCCACGTGGAACAGCGGGCTGCCCTCGATGTTGGCCGCGCCGAGCAGCTGGCGCACGTAGAAGCCACCGCGAGGCTCGTCCTCCACCTCCTCCTGGCTGAACGTGTACGTCTGGTCGGGGAAGTGGCCGCAGAAGATGATCCCGTAGGCCCACACGTTTCGAACCACGTTCGCGGTCACGTCGGCCTTGAGCGTGGACTTGAACGTGCGCGTGAAGGCGCCTCCTTCCAGCGCCTCGCGCAGGACTGAGCCGGGCCCGCTCCTTCGACCCCGAAGCCGGCTCAATGCTCCGCCGGCCCTCCCCCGCCGGCGGGCCCGGACCGCTGCGACGCCTGCTCCTGCAGCCGTGGCGGCCAGCCCGCTGAGCACCGGGAAGACGATGTAGTCCTTGGTGATCTGCTCGCGGGCCTTGCGGGCCATCCCCCTGAGCTCGCGGCGCACCTGCTCCTTGGACTTCTCGCCTCGCTTGATGGCGTCGAAGTCGAGGTCGTGGGTGGCCACGCCCCACTCGAACAGCGCGGCGAGCACCAGGTTGTAGAAGGGCTGCGCCAGGTACACCGGATGCCACTTCTGATGCGGGTCGATGCGCATGATCTCGTAGCCCAGGTCGTGGTCCTTGCCACGGATGTTCGTGTAGGTGTGGTGGACGTAGTTGTGGGAGTGCTTCCACGCCTCGGCCGTCGACGCGGAGTCCCAGTCCCAGGTGGAGGAGTTGATCTGGGGGTCGTTCATCCAGTCCCACTGGCCATGCATCACGTTGTGGCCGATCTCCATGTTCTCGAGGATCTTGGCCGCCGAGAGCATCGCCGTGCCGGCGATCCAGGCGGGCCGGCGGTGTGAGCCCAGCAGGAGGATGCGGCCAAGCACCACCAGCCGGCGGTGCATCTCGATCATGCTGGTGATGTAGCGCCGGTCGCGCTCGCCGAGCTCGGCGAACACCTCGTCGTGGATCGCGTCGAACTCCTTTCCCAGCGCGTCGATCTGCTCAGGTGTCAGTCGCGCGAGCGGGCTCTCGATCATCGTCGTCGTCATGGGGTCCTCTCGTGTGGGTTCAAAGGGCGATCTCGACCGGGCCTTCGGGGGCGTTGACGCAGGTGCGCACCGACTCGCCGTCGGAGCCCGAGACCTTGCCGGTGCGCAGGTCACGGACGCGCCCGGAGCACAGCCGGCCGACGCAGGTGTGGCAGATGCCCATCCGGCAGCCGTACGGCAGCGTGGCGCCGGCCTCCTCGCCGGCCACGAGGATCGGGGTGGCGCCGTCGCTCGAGGCCTCAACGCCGCTGTTCACGAAGCGGATGGTGCCCCCGTCGCCGTGCTCGGCGTCCTCGGATCCGATGATGGGCTGGAAGCGCTCCATCCGTAGCCGGCTCAGGTCGCCGTGGCCCTCCCAGTGATCGTGCATCGCGTCGAGCATGGCAGCAGGGCCGCTCACGAACGCCTCGCGGTCGCGCCAGTCGGGACAGAGGCTGTCCAGGTCGGCGGGCCCGATGCGGCCCGCCCTTGCCGTCAACTGCTCGTGCAGGCGAAAGCCGGGATGACGCGCTGCCAGCCCGCGCAGCTCGGATCCGAAGATCACGCGCGCGCTCTCGCGCGCGGAGTGCACTGCCACCACGTCGGCCAGGGAATGCCGCCGAGCCAGCGAGCGCAGCATGCTCATTATCGGGGTGATGCCGCTCCCCGCGCTGATGAAGAGGAACCGGTCCGGCAGCGGGTCGGGCAGCACGAAGGTGCCCTCGACGCCGCCGAGGCGGACGATGGCCCCCGGTCGCGCGTGGCGCACCAGGTGGGGCGAGACCTTCCCGGCCTCCACCAGCTTCGGCGTGATGCTGATGGTGCCGTCGGGACGGCCCGGGTCCGAGGTCAGCGAGTAGGCCCGCCAGTGGTGGATCCCGTCCACGACCACGCCGATCCGCAGGTACTGACCGGGCTCGTGGCCCTCCCACTCCCAGCCGGGCTTGATCACGATGGTGGCCGCGTCGGGAGTCTCGCGGCGGACCTCCTCGATCCGCCCCCGAAGCTCCTGTGTCGACCACAGCGGGTTGATCAGCTCCAGGTAGTCATCCGGCAGCAGCGGAGTGAACATCGAGCGCACGGCACGGAGGGCCGCGCGCTGAACGGCCGGGACCTTGGGGCGGGCGCCTCGCTCAGCGATGGTTTGACTCTAGGGCGCAGATCGAGGCGGATCTTGTGGCCATCGCCCCAGTCAGGGGGTGGTTTTTTAGCACCGGGGCCGAAATCGCCTCATCATTTCCACGGCACCTGGGGCGAGCGGTAGTAGCTCACCCCCTGGGCCCTCCAGCGCGGGGACTGCGCGGCCAGCCGGCGGCGGTACTCCCTCCAGCCGCGACCGGCTCGGGGGGACCAGCCGATCTCGGCGATCCCGGGCAGGCGCGGGAAGCTCATGTACTCGACGTCGCCGATGTCCTCGAGCGTCTCGCTCCACATTGCCGACTCGACGCCTGCGACGTTTCGCTCGCGCACGCCGTGGATCAGCTTGGCTGGGTCCCAGTCGTAGGCGTCTCGCACCTCCACGTAGCCCGCCCACGCGAGCCCGAGCGGCGTGCTCGCGCGGTACTTCATGTCGAGGTAGGCACGGTTGGCCGGCGACATGACGAGCTTGGCGTTGCGCGCGACCGCCTGCCGAGCGAGCTCGGTTCCTGCTGCAGAGCCGGTGGCGGTGCTCCAATGCTGGGCGATCGAGTTCGCGGGAAGGGGCGCTCGTGTGATCTCCTCCCAGCCCATCAGCCGTTTGCCCCGGCGCCGGACGATCTGCCCCACGCGCCGCATGAAGCGGACGTACTCGCCGGCGTTTGTCGAGTAGGCCTCGTCCCCGCCCAGGTGCAGGTAGCGCCCCGGGGTGAGCGCGGCCAGCTCTCGCACCACGTCGTCGACGAACTCGTAGGTGATCGCCCTGTCCACGCAGAGTGAGCTGAAGCCCACGCCGATCCGCGTGTAGAGCGGCGGCGCCCGCCCGTCGCAGTTGAGGCCCGGGTAGGAGGCCAGCGCCGCGTTGGTGTGGCCGGGGGTGTCGATCTCCGGCACGAGCGTGATGTAGCGCGCCGCGGCGTAACCAACGATCTCCCGATACTCGCGCTGCGTGTAGAAGCCCCCTGGGCCGCCACCGATCTCGGTGCTCCCGCCGTAGGTCGCCAGGCGGGGCCAGCTCTTGATGGCCAGGCGCCAGCCCTGGTCGTCGCTGAGGTGCAGGTGCAGGACGTTGACCTTGTACTGGGCGATCAGGTCCACGTAGCGTTTGACCTCCGCCACGGAGAAGAAGTGCCGCGCGACGTCTAGATGCGCGCCACGCCAGCGAAACCGCGGACGGTCCACCACTCGCACCCCAGGCACCCGCCAGGGGCCCCCACGGACGGCTCGGCTCTCCACCTTCGCCGGCAGCAGCTGGCGCAGGGTCTGCACGCCGCGGAACAGCCCCTCGCCGGTCCGGGCCGACAGGCGCACGGCATTGCGGGTCACGCGCAGCCGATAGCCCTCAGGCCCGAGGGAGGGCCATCGGGCGCGCGCGAGGATGATCGCGGGTGAGGTCGGCGGCAGCACCGGGCGGCGTACAGGCAATCGGTAGCCGGTCGAGCGGCGCAGGGAGCGCGCCAAGCGGACACCGACAGCCAGCGCCTCCGGCGATCGGTGCGTGACGACTATCCGCGCGTCAGGGCCGAGACGAAAGCCCTTGCCCCGCAGCTCGAGCGACGCCGGCTTGGGGATCACGTCGGCGGCCTGCGCGGGGGCCGCGGGCGCGAGCGCGGCGATCGCGAGTGCTGCGGCGGTCAGCAGGCGGGGTGCGTACACGAGCTAGAAATCGGGGCTAGGCGAAACGGACGCCCACAGCGATCGCATTGGCACAGCTGAACGGCTCCCCGTACCGGACGTCGCGCACATCCTCCGCAGCCGCCTCGCGCCAGCGGTTCGCGCGGCTCATGCGTCGCATGAACCGCAGCTCGTCGAACCGCAGCACCCCGGACCACAGCCGCTCATCGAAACTCGCGTTGTAGCCGAGCGGCACGGTCACCAGGCACCGGCCGCCCGGGTTCAGCCAGGACACCATCCGCTCCAGCGCCCGCACCGGCTTATCCGCGTCCCGCACGTCCTCGTCGAAACCCACATGCTCGAGCGTCGACACGCTCACGACCGCGTCATACCGCCCATCCGGTACGAACTCGCCGACGTCCCCGTTGAGAACCCACGGCGCCCGCTCGTACTTGTCGAGCACCTCATGCCACGGGCGCTCGTAGTAGCCGAGCACGTTGCCCAGCTCGAGCACGCGCCCTCCGCGGTGGCGGTCCAGAAACCGGGCGGCGATCGGCACCTCGACCGTGCGCTCGTTGTTCGAGGCGTCGTTGTGCGGATGCCGCAGGTACCGATACCGGCGGCCGGCGAACCTGAACGATCCGCGTGGCAGTGGTCGGTCGACTGCCCACACGCGACGCAACCCTAGTCCGCTGCAACGGAGCGCGATCCGACCCAGCCACCATCAGGCGCACGACCGGAACCGACGACGACCGCCGGAACGAGCGCGCCCTGCCGTGGTGCTACTTCTTGACTCGGAATCCGCCGCGCATGAAGGGGTGGATGCGGCAGAAGTAGGTGTAGGTGCCCACCGGCAGGCTCTTGGGCGTCTGCCAGGTGCGCCGCCGCACGGCCGGAGTTCGGTCGCCCAGCTGGCCCGAGTCGAACTGGTACTTGGCGTCCGGAATCGGGTATGCGATGCCGGTCGAGCGGTTGCAAGGCGCCTTACAGGATGTGACCGAGTGCCACGCCTCCTGCCTTGCGTCGGCCTGACCGAGCACGTAGGTGAGCGACTGGCCGCGCTTGACGCTCGGCGGGTTCTTGGCCGCGCCCGGCAGGCGCAGGTCACCGGCCTGGTAGGAGAAGCCGTTGATGGTCAGCGGCCCCGAGGCGAACACGCCCGAGGGGAGCTTGCGCGGATCCGGCAGGTCGGTCTTCTTGCCGCCGTGGACCCCGTTCTCCCTGAGGTGGCCGTGCGTGACCTTGCCCGGCTGGTCGACCTTGGAGCGATAGGGGTTTTTGCCCTTCCGGCCCTCGGCCATGTAGACCACCATGATCCCCATCGACTCATACCAAGACGCGCGACGGCTCTCATAGGTGGTGGAGACCTCGAGCGTGTCGCCCTTCTTGAGTGCCACCCGCCAGTCCGGCGCGGTGGCCGTCATGCTCACATCCCACGACACCGGGCCCGCCGGCTCCCAGTACTTCGCCGTCGACCTGAACAGGTGCGCCCGGTTGCCGCGCACCGACGGCGCGGCCGCCTTGCAGCGGCGACGCCTCACCGCCGTCGGGCGCTTCGCGCAGCGCGGCCCGCTATAGCTCGCCCCCCGGCGCCTCAGCCACAGGTCGGTGCTGAGCCCGCCCTGGTGGACATGGCCCGCGGTGGACACCAGCACCCCATCGCGGTCAACCGTCCAGGTGTTGCGCTTGTCGCCGTTGGGATAGGCGTTCTTGCGGTCGGTCGGATAGGTGAACCTGCCGTTCTTGCCGCTGCCCTTGAACGAGTCAAAGACCGGATAGCCGCGACCGTTCTCGACGTCCATCCAGATCGGCCGGACGGGGCGGATCCCCCTCGCCGCGGCCGAGCCGTCGGGGATGAAGTCGATCGTGTAGGTGACGTACAGCCGCATTCGCTGCGGCGTCAGGTTGTGGATCATGTGGTTCAGCACCCACCGGTCGCTCGCCCTGTAGCGGTAGCCAAAGCCCTTCGGGAGCTTCATGATCGTCTTCTCCTCACCCGCGGCGAAGAAGCGCTCCGGCCGCGACGAGGTGGCGTTGCCCGACATGTTCACCCACACGCCGTGGTGGAACATCACCCTGTCCGAGGAGGGGATCGAGCCGTCCAGGTAGGTCAGATTGGGCTTGATCCGCACGATCCAGCCATCCACCTTGGGCTTCCCGACGACCGGCCGGTTCCGCCTCCTCTGTCCCGGGGCCAAGCCGATCCGGTTCTGCCCCGGCGTCACGTTGAGCGGCCCGAGCTTGTAGGTCGTGCGCTGCACACCCGGCGGCGCGGCCTGCGCCGCCGGCGCCAGCGCGAACACGGAGCTGATAGCCAGAAGAACTCCGCCAAGGCGTAGCGCGCGCGGCACGGGCACGGACCGTAGCAGTCTGCGGAGCGTCTGCAAGAACTTCCAGCCGTCGGACCTGAGCGTCGAACCCGTGATACCCCTCGCTGCGCGAGGCGGGGCGGTGAGGGTGAGTGAGGGCGGGATCGCTCTACTACTGAAGCCCTCTTCCGGACTCGAACCGGAGACCCCTTCCTTACCATGGAAGTGCTCTACCAACTGAGCTAAGAGGGCGTGCTCGGCAGCCTAGCGCGGGCGGCTCGAGTGGCCGGCGCAAGGCTAAGTGGGGGGAGCAGGATTCGAACCTACGAAGGCAGAGCCAATGGGTTTACAGCCCATCCCCGTTGACCGCTTGGGTATCCCCCCGGGGCGCGGCACGAGAGTCTAGAAGGCGATCGAATGGAGCATTGATCCGGCCCGGACCGGACGAATGCTCCATCGAGGCCGGGACTCGCGTGCTACGAAGCGTCGCGCAGCCGCTGTGCCTCGGGCAGCAGCTCCAGCTTCTTCAGCGTGTTGTTCTCGATCTGGCGGATCCGCTCGCGGGTAACTCCAAACGCGCGGCCGACCTCCTCGAGCGTTCGCGCCTGGTGGCCCTTGAGCCCGTAGCGCATCTCGATGACCTCGCGCTCGCGCTGGGGTAGCGCGTCGAGCGCCTTGCGCACGTTCTCGCGGCGCAGGTTCTCGGACGCCATCTCGAACGGCGACTCGGCCCCGTCGTCCTCCACGAAGTCGCCCAGCTCGGAGTCCTCCTCCTCGCCGATCGGCTTTTCCAGCGACACCGGGAGCTGCGCGATGCGCAGGATGTCCTTGACCTCGCGGGCGGTCCACTGGAGCTCCAGCGCGATCTCGTCCGGGCTCGGCTCGCGGCCGAACTCCTGGACCAGCTGGCGCTCGACGTGCACCACCTTGTTCAGCTTCTCGACCATGTGCACCGGGATTCGGATCGTGCGGGCCTTGTCGGCGATGGCGCGCGTGACCGCTTGGCGGATCCACCAGGTCGCGTAGGTGGAGAACTTGTAGCCGCGCCGGTAGTCGAACTTCTCGACCGCGCGGATGAGCCCCAGCGAGCCCTCCTGGATCAGGTCGAGGAACGACAGGCCGCGTCCCAGGTAGCCCTTCGCGATCGACACCACCAGTCGCAGGTTGGCCTCCACCATGTGCTGCTTGGCGGCCATGTCGCCGCGCTCGATGCGCTTGGCCAGCGACACCTCCTCGTCGGCAGTGAGCAGCTCCACCTGACCGATCGACCGGAGGTAGAGCCGCAGCGAGTCGAGACTCGGCTCGACCGTGAGGTCGATCTCCGGCTTCTTGGCCGGAGCCGGCGGGCCATCGGCGGAGGCGGGCTGCCCGTCTGGGGGCACGACGGCCGGCTTCACGCCGTCCGCGGCCACCAGCTCCACCCCGTTCTCAACGAGATGGGCGTGCAGGTCGCGGACCTGCTCCTTGGTGACCTCCACCTCCTCCAGGCACGCCGCGATCGCCTCGAATGTCAGATAGCCGCGCTCGCGCCCGTCCGACACCAGCGCTCGCAGCTCCTCGACCTCGAGGAACGGCGCCTCCGGCGGCTCCACGAGAAGCACTGCTCCCGCCACTCCCTCGTCTTTCTCTCTCAACCCTCGCTCCTTGGGACGCTTGCCGACGAGCGGGTCGGGCCCCTCAGCCCTCCGCGGTGCTGCTATTCGGTTTGTCGCGTCCGCGGCGGTAACCGCGAGGGGCTGAGCCTTGAGTTGGAGGCTTTCTAGAGCCTCCCAGCTTCGAGCCGCGGCAATAGTAGCGCCCTGGGTGCAAAAAGCGCAGTCAGCGGGCCGGGTATCGTCAGGCATCGATGACCGACGTGACCACGGCACCGCACGACGACGTCCAGGCGCGCCGGCCCACGACGCACATGAGCCTCTCGCGCGTGGGCGTGACGAACGTGGAGAAGGTCGTCCGGATCCGGTCGAACGGGACCGAGCAACTCTTCTACGCGCAGCTCGAGTGCTTCGTGGATCTCGGCGCGCGCCAGAAGGGCGCGCACATGTCGCGCTTCGAGGAGGTCATCAACGAGGCCATCGACGAGGTGATCCTGGCCGAGGCCTTCAAGGCCGAGACGCTGGCGCAGCACATCGCGGAGCGCGTCCGCGACCGCCAGGACGGCCTGCGGGCGGAGGTCACGATCGCGGCGCATTACCCGGAGACGCGCCCGGCGCCGGCGTCGGGCACGCCGACGCAGGAGATCTACACGCTGCTGGGCGCAGCGGTGGCGTCCGAGCGGGGCACGCGGCGGCTGATCGGCGTGGAGGCCCACGGGATGACGGCCTGCCCCTGCGCGCAGGAGCTGGTGACCGGGCGCTCGCGAGAGCGCCTCCAGGCGGATGGCTTCAGCGAGGACGAGATCGAGCGGATCTTCGCCAGCGTGCCCGTGGCCACGCACAACCAGCGCGGTATCGGCCGCCTGCACGTGGGCTGCACCGAGACCTGCGACGAGGGCATCGAGGCCAGCCGCCTGCTGGCGATCGTGGAGGGAGCCATGAGCTCAGAGATCTACGAGCTGATGAAGCGCGCGGACGAGGTCGAGGTGGTGGAGAAGGCCCACATGCACCCGCGCTTCGTGGAGGACTGCGTGCGGGAGATGATCCGCGAGGCCGTCGACGAGTTCGGCGACCTCGGGCCGGACACGTTCCTGCTCGCGCGCCAGGAGAACCTGGAGACGATCCACCGCCACAACGTCGTGGCCGAGCGCCACGGGCTTGTCGAGGAACTGGCGGCGGAGCTCGCCGACCGAGGCGCCGGCGAGCCCCACATGACGGCGCGCCAGTGGCTCGAGGGCACCTCGCGCGCCTCCTGATCTGCTCCACGCGCAAGCGATAAATCCGCACGTTGCGCGATCAAATGGCCAGCCTCGTGCAGGGGGCTTGTGTTCTGCCGCCTTCTGTCCGATGCGGTGACTGAGGCAAGGACCTCCAAGGCCATGAACGCGCACGAGACCATCCCAATGAGCCAGGACGCGGTCCTGGTTGCGACTCTGGCCGGGACGGCCATGCCCTTCGCGCACTCGGCCGAGGATCAGGCCGAGCGCTGGCTGCGGGTGCTGCGCCTGCACGGCCGTGTCGGTGCGGCGCTGCAGGCCCTCGGCGTGGGCGAGGCACCCCTGATGACCGGGTCCGAGCCGGTGTCCGAGCAGCCCAGCGGCACACCCCTGCCCGAGGGCGACGTGGTGCAGCGGGTGGTGGACCGCGCGACCGCCCTGGCCACGGAGCGCCAGGGAGAGTCCGTGTCCACCGCGGACGTGCTCGGCGCAGTGTTCGAGGTCTACGGCCGGCTCATGGACCGCGCGCTCTACCTGCGCGGGGCCACCCGCGAGGAGCTGCTGGAGCGGATCGCCGAGATGGCCGAGCACGCCTCAGCCGAGCGCTGACCCGGCCTCCGCCCGCCTACCGGCGACCGAGCGCCGAGAAGTCGCCGCTGTCGCGGATCGTCTTCGCTGCCGAGACCGCGGCCTTCGACGCCGCGTGTGAGAGCCAGCTGCCCACGCTGACGCGCTGAGCGCCCGCCGCGACCAGCCGGTCCATCGTCATGTCGGGGAAGGCCAGCACGTTGACGGGTCGAGAGACGGCGGCGCAGACCGCCCGGATGTCCTCGTCGGCCCGGAGCGCGGGCGCGTAGAGCACGTCGGCCCCGGCGGTCTCGTAGGCACGCAGGCGAGCGACCGTGTCATCCAGGTCGGGGTTGCCCCGAAAGTGGTTCTCGGCGCGGGCGGTGAGCGTGAAGGGGAAGTCCAGGGCGCGGGCCGCCTCGACGGCGGCCGCGACCCGCTCGGCCGCGCGGTCCAGGTCGTAGATGAAGCCATCCGGATCCCAGTCCTCGATCGAGGCCCCGACCGCCCCCGCACCCGCGACGCGGCTGATCGCGAGGGCCGCGTCGGCGGGCTCTGGCCCGTACCCGTTCTCCAGGTCCATCGAGACGGGAAGGTCGGTGGCCCGGTCGAGCGACCGGGCGTGCTCGACCACCTCGTCGAGGCTGGCCTCGCCATCCGACCTGCCGAGGGTTGCGGCGAAGCCGCCGCTGGTGCTGGCCAGCGCCTTGAAGCCGAGCTTGGCCAACGCCACGGCCGAGCCCGCGTCCCACGGGTTCGGGATCACGAAGGGCTCGCCCTCGTGGAGGGCGCGAAAGGCTTCTCCCTTGTCGAGCTGGGTCACGGGTTGGCCTCCACGGAGCCGGATCGCGACGTCGCCCCGACGTAGCGCCGAAAGCTGAGGAAGTAGTCGGCGCCCGACACGACCGTGGCCAGCACCATCGCGTAGACGGTCGCCTGCACCCACACCGCACCCGGGTCCGGCGCGGCGATGAGCGCCAGCACGGCGGCGGACTGGACGATGGTCTTGATCTTCCCGAGCATGCTGGCGGGGATCACGACCCCCTGCTGGCCCGCCGCGATCCGCAGGCCGCTGACCGCGAACTCCCTGGCGATGATGACCATCGCGACCCACGCAGCGACCCGGTCCAGGCTCACCAGCGACAGGAGCGCGGCGGCGATGAGCAGCTTGTCCGCGATCGGGTCCATGACCTTGCCGAAGGTCGTGATGGACTGGCGCGAGCGGGCGATGTAGCCGTCAAGCCCATCCGTGAGGGCGGCGATCACGAACACCGCCGCCGCGATGGCGGACCCGTTGGGAATCTCCTCCGTGAGGGCGACCACCAGCACCGGCACCAGCAGGATGCGGAGCAGGGTCAGGACGTTGGGGAGGTTGAGCGGGAACATCGCGGGCCCGCTGAGGCTACCCCCGCCGGCGGCTCAGGTACTCCAGGCCGGCGGTGCTTCCCACGGGCCCGAGCGGCGAGACCGTGGCCGCCAGCAGCGGCCACGGGAACACCTTCCGCCGGCACCCGATGGCCACCGCGATGCACAGCAGGATCCAGCCGACCCCGTGCGACCACCCGAGCACCGCCTCGGCGTCCTCGCTCCAGCCGCCGATCGCAACCGCGAGCAGCGTGGCGAACAGGCACAGCTCGAACAGCGAGAACAGGCGGACACCGGTGAAGTAGGTCACCGTGCGCGGAGCTGGCGCCTGGCCACGAGCGCTCCGATGACGGCCAGCAGCACCAGCAGCGACAGCGCCACGATCGCCTCGGGGCGCGAGGGGTCGTCGAAGCTGCCGCCCAGGGCGACGTAGGCGAAGATCTTGGGGCTGCCCCCCACCAGCGTGCCGGCCAGCAGGTCGCGCAGTCGCACGCGCCCGAGCCCGGCTGCGTAGTTCACCGGCCCCCAGGGCACAGCCGGGACGATGCGGCTGTAGAAGACCGTGAGGAAGCCGTGGCGCTCGAGCCGCTCGCCGATCCCGGGCACCCGGTCGTGCATCCGCCCGCGCAGGTGCTGCGCCGGCGGCGTGACGGGCCAGGCTGAACTGCAGCGTGGAGGCCAGCAGCACGCCGGCGATCGCCACCGGGGTGCCCACGGCGGTGCCGAACAGCGCGCCCGTGACCCCCGCGAGGACCGGCCACAGGACCAGGAAGTTGAGCCCCGCGAAGATGAACGGCCATACCAACGGCGCCGCCGGCAGCTCGTCGCCCCACTCGCGCAGCTGATCCGCGGAGGGTGCCGCACCGCTGACCAGGAGCGCCACGATGACCAGCGCGACGAGCACCATGCCCGCGACCCTGAGCGCGACGGATTTGCGGCGCAGCTGCACCGCGGGCGAGTCTCGGGCCACCGGGTCAGCGTAGATGGTGCCCCTCGGGCGCCCGGGTCAGTCGTCGGCCAGGTGCTTGCGCCGCATCGACCACATCTGCGACGCGCGCTCCAGCTCCAGCGCGGCGGCCCACGGGAGCGGCGGCGGGCCGAGCTCGGCGCGAAGGGACTTCGCGGTGCGGCGCGCGAGCTCGGGGTCGGCCCCGGCGCGTGCCGCCAGCGCGTGGGCCACGCCCTCGACCTCGTTGTCGTCGACCGCGGACCACGCCAGCCCGAGCTCCGCTGCACGAGCGCCGTCGATCCGTTCCCCGAACAACGCCATGGCCGCCGCCGCCTCGCGCTGCCCGGTGCGACCCAGCAGGGCGCCGTGCCCACCTCCAGGGTGGAGCCCGATCGGCAGGAAGCCCGACACGATTGCGGCCTCGCGGGCCACCACCCGCACGTCGGTCGCGAACGCCAGGTTCACGCCGGCGCCCACCGCTCCGCCCCTGACCGCCGCGACCGTGGGCGGCTCGAGCTCCCCGACCCGCGCGAAGGAGCGGTACACGTCGCCGAGGCCGGCGAACGCCTCCGGAGCAGCCGGGTCGCGCCCGGCGGCAGACAGCGTGTCGCGGTCCCCGCCCGCGCAGAAGAAGCCGCCCGCTCCACGCACGACCACCGCGCCGACCTCGGCGTCGGCGTCCACCTCCTCGCAGGCCTGCACCAGCTCGCGGGCCATGTCCCTCGTCAGGGCGTTGCGGCGCGCGGGGGCATCCAGGGTGAGCGTGGCGACGCCGCCCTCGCGCTCGATGGTGATCTCGCCGGCCACGGGGCGGGACGCTACCGGCGGATAGGGTCGAACGTCATGGACTTCCTCGTCAGCCGCGACGACATTCGCCAGACCCGGTTCGACGACGCGCCCCCAGCCGAGCCCGGCCCCGGCCAGGTCCTGCTCGAGGTCGAGTCCTTCGCGCTGACCGCGAACAACGTGAGCTACGCCGCCCTGGGCGACGCCATGTCCTATTGGCGCTTCTACCCCGCGCCGGAGGGCTGGGGCCGGTTCCCGGTGTGGGGCTTCGCGCGGGTGGTGGGCTCCAACCACGCGGACCTGAAGGAGGGCGAGCGCTTCTACGGCTACCTGCCGCCCTCGACCCACGTGGTGCTCGGCGCGGATGCCGTACGCGGCCACGGATTCACCGAGGCCTCGCCCCACCGCGCCGACCTACCGGCCATCTACAACGCCTACACGCGCGCGAGGGCGGACGGTGCGGGCTCGCCCGACGAGGACCGCGAGGCTCTGTTCAGGCCGCTGTACTCCACGTCGTTCCTGCTCGACGACATGCTCGGCGACCGCGGCTTCCTCGCGGACTCCACGGTTGTGCTGTCCAGCGCCTCCAGCAAGACCGCCCTTGGCACCGCCTTCCTGCTGTCGCGGCGCGCGGGGGCCGAGGTGTGTGGGCTGACCTCACCCTCCAACGCCGCGTTCTTGGAGGGCCTCGGCGTGTACGACACCGTGCTGACCTACGACTCGGTGGACTCGCTGCCGCCGAGGTCGAGCGTGTACGTGGACCTGGCCGGCGATGCGAGCGTGCGCGCCGCCGTGCACCGCCACCTCGGGGAGGCCCTGACGGCCGATCTGATCGTGGGCGCATCGCACTGGGACAGCCTCGGCGACCCGGGCGACCTGCCCGGCCCCGCGCCCGAGCTCTTCTTCGCACCGGCGCAGGCCGAGAAGCGGGCCGCGGACTGGGGAGCCGACGGGCCGCGGCAGCGGATCGGAGACTCGCTGGCCGCCTTCGGGGAGTGGCTCTCCGGCTGGCTGCGGATCGAGCGCGGCAGCGGCCCCGAGCACCTGGAGCGCACGTACCTCGACCTTGTGGATGGCAAGGTCGACCCGGCCGCCGGGCACGTGGTGTCGCTGACCCGCTGAGCCGCTGAGCCGAGCGCGCCGAAGCCGCCGATCGGACTCGAACCGATGACCCCGTCTTTACGAGAGACGTGCTCTACCAACTGAGCTACGGCGGCGGGTGCCGGCCTCGCGGCTCGGCGGTGCAAGTGTAGCGCCAGCCCTGGGGGCGAGACCGTCCGCCGCGAGCCTTGTATCGGGCATGGTCCCGTGGCGTCTGCGGCGACTGGACACGGTCCCGGTCGCCGGGTGGCCAGGCGTCTGGTGGCGAGCACGCTGCGCGCGCGGCTGCTCGGCCTGGCGCTGCTCGATGACCCGCCCAGCGACCTCGGCCTGCTCATCCCGCGCTGCCGCGCCGTGCACACCTTCGGCATGCGCTTCTCAATCGACGTCGTGTTCCTCGACGCGCGCGGTGCGCGTGATCGGCACGGCCCGCGCCGTGCCGCCGCGCCGGTTCGTGCGCCGCGCCGGCGCCCGCGCCGTGCTCGAGCGGCCGGCGCGTCAGGTAGAGCCCACCAGCCCGGCCAGCCGGTAGCCCAGGGCCTCCAGCGCCAGGTCCTCGGTCACGTTCAGCTCGAGCGCCAGGCGCGTCTCCTCGCAGCGCTCGGCCGCCGCGCGCAGGCGCCGCGGGTCGCGCGAGCGGGCGTTGGGCGCCAGCGCGCCGGCCCGCTCGGGGTCCAGCGCCGCCAGCTCGGCGCCCCTCCGCCAGGCACACCAGGTCCCGGAAGCCGAGCGCGGCGAGCGTGAGCCCCAGGTCCAGCACCTCGGTCCGCGCCCGGCGGCCGTCGCGGCGGGCGGCCTCGTCGAACTCGCGCTCGAGCGCGCCGCGGTCGCGCCCCTTGGGCTCGCTCTCCAGCCGCGCGTCGCGCTCGGCGGCCACGCGCTCCTCGGCCTCCACGCGCCGCGCGTCCGCGCGGTCCAGCAGCCCGCGCCACGGCTCCGGGCCCCCGGCTCGCCGGAGCCGCCGGCCAGCGCCGCGGCCACGATCCGGTCCACGTCGGCCCGCAGCGCCTCGCCCTCCTCGGACGCCAGCCACCGCGCCCGCTCCACGTTGCCCAGCGCCAGCCGCGCGCACGCGGCCGCCTGCCCGGCCACGCACCCCGGCGCGCTCGAGCTCGGCCGCGATGCGCTCGGCCGGCAGCGGGTCGAAGCGCACGAGCTGGCAGCGCGACACCACCGTCGGCAGCACCTGGCCGAGCGCGTCGGTGAGCAGGATCAGGTGCACGAACGGCGCCGGCTCCTCCAGGGTCTTGAGCAGCCGGTTGGCCACCTCGTCGTTCATCGTGTCCACGCGCTCGAGCACGAACACGCGCCGCGACGCCTCGAACGGGGTCCGGGTGGCGGCCGCCACCACCGGGTCGTCCACGTCCTCGATGCGCATCACGTGCGCGCCGGTGGGCCGCACCCAGGTGAGGTCGGGATGCGAGCCGCCCTGCACGCGCCGCCGCACGCCATCGGGATCGGGCTGGCCCTCGGCCAGCAGCTCGGCCGCGAAGGCCCGCGCCGCCGCTGCGCTTGCCCACGCCCGCGGGCCCGTGGAAGAGGTAGGCGTGCGAGGGCCCGTCCGCCAGCGCGGCCGCCAGCGCCATCCGCGCGTGCGGCTGGTCCTCGGTGCCGGCCAGCGCCGGGCGCTCGCTCACGCGGCGCCCCCGGCGGCCACGCCGACGGGCGCGTGACCGCGGCCAGCACGTCGGCGTGCACCTCTTCCGGCGGCCGGTCGGCGGCGATCCGGCGCCAGCGCGCCGGGCGCCGCAGCCGCCATCTCGGCGTAGGCGTCGCCCACCGCCGCTGCAGCCCGGCGCCCTCGCTCTCGAAGCGGTCCTCCTCGCCCGCGCGCCGCGGCGGCGGCGGGGTCGAGCTCCAGCAGCAGCGTCAGGTCGGGCTCCAGCCCGCCGGTGGCGAACCGGTTGATGCGCTCGACCTCCTCCACGCCCAGCCCCCGCGCCGCGCCCTGGTAGGCCAGCGAGGAGTCGAGGAAGCGGTCCGAGACCACGATCCGCCCGGCCTCGAGCGCCGGCGGATCACCTGCGCCACGAGCTCCGCCCGGGCGGCGGCGAACAGCAGCGCCTCGGCGGCGGCCGAGAGCTCGACCTCCGGGTCCTTGAGCAGCTCGCGCACCCGCTCGCCGGCGGCCGTGCCGCCCGGCTCGCGCACACCGACCGCCTCGTCGCCCAGCGCGTCGAGCAGCATCCGCGCCTGCGTGGTCTTGCCCGAGCGGTCGATTCCCTCGAAGGTGACGAACAGGCCGGGCACGCCGGCGACGCTACCAAGGGCTCTGGCGGACCCGGAGCGCCGGCCCGCTGGCCGGCCATCTAGCATGCGCGGCCGCATGCGCGCCCTCGTCACCGGCGGATCCGGATTCATCGGCTCGAACCTCGTCGACGCCCTGCTCGAGCGGGGCGACGAGGTCACCGTGCTCGACGACCTCTCGACCGGCCGGCGCGAGAACCTGGACGGCGCGATCGCCGCCGGGGCGAGCTGGTCGAGCTCGACGTGCGCGACGCCGCGGCGTCTCGAGGCCGTGCTCGGCCGCGCAGCCGGAGGCCATCTTCCACCTGGCCGCCCAGATCGACGTGCGCCGCTCCGCCGCGGACCCGGCGCTGGACTCGCGCATCAACGTGGAGGGCACGATCAACGTGCTCGACGCGGCCGCGCCAGGCCGGCGTCCGGCGGGTGGTGAACACCTCCACCGGCGGCGCGATCTACGGCGAGGGCAAGATCCTCCCCGCGCCGGAGGACCATCCCGTGGCGCCCGAGGCGCCCTACGGCCTGTCCAAGTTCTGCGCCGAGGACTACTGCGAGCTGTTCCACCGCCTGCACGGCCTGTCCACGGTGTCGCTGCGCTACGGCAACGTCTACGGCCCGCGCCAGGACCCGCTCGGCGAGGCCGGCGTGATCGCGATCTTCTGCGGCAAGCTGCTCGAGGGCGGCCAGCCCACCGTCTTCGGCGACGGCCTCCAGACGCGCGACTACGTGTTCGTCGGCGACGTGGTGGAGGCCAACCTCCTGGCGGCCGCGGCCGACGTGGACGGCGCCGTCAACATCGGCACCGGCGTGCAGACCACCGTGCTCGACATCGTCGAGGCGCTGGGGCAGCAGTCCGATGGGCCGTTCGAGGCCGAGCACGCGCCCGAGCGCCTCGGCGAGGTGCGCCACATCGCGCTCGACGCCTCGCGCGCGCGTGAGGAGCTGGGCTGGACCGCCCAGGTGTCCGTGCCCGACGGGCTCGAGCGCACGCTGTCCTCCCTGCGCTGAAAAGCGCCCTCCGAGCGACATAGCGGCCTTCGTCCGTCCGGCGGCGCTGCCACAATATGTAGTGGTGCCGGACCCCCTTTCACACCACATGTCGTAGCGAGACATGCGCTGTCCGCTCTGCTCATTCGACTCCACGCGCGTGGTCGACTCACGGCTCAGCGAGCCGGGCGACGCCGTGCGCAGGCGCCGGGAGTGCTCGGAGTGCGGCGGCCGCTTCACCACCTACGAGCGTGTGGAAGCGCTCTCGCTGGGCGTCCGCAAGCGCGACGGCCGGCGGGAGGAGTACGACCGCCAGAAGCTCCTGGGAGGCCTGCTGCGAGCCGTCACCAAGCGGCCCGTGAGCGTGCCGGAGCTCGAGGCGATCGCCGACGGCATCGAGTCGGAGGTGCGCTGCGACGGCGGCGAGGCGGACGCGGAGCGGATCGGCGAGCTCGCGCTGAAGGCCCTCGCGGGCCTGGACCGAGTGGCGGCCATCCGCTTCGCCTCCGTTACCGGAACTTCGACGGCCCGGACGATTTCCTGGCCGAGTTGCAGGCCCTTTCCGGGGCCCCCGTTCCATCCGGGGCGAGGAGCAACATCGGTCCTTCCCCCATAGACCCGGATGGGGACGTTTCCGACAAGCGCGATGCAGTGAGGAGAGGTCATGCCGAGTAGCCGTACCGCCGCAGGCAGAGCAGCCCGAGCACCGATGGAGTGACCATCGAGCGGCGGTTCACGGAAGCCGGCGAGCACCCGTTCGACGCGGTCGAGTGGGAGATCCGCGACGCCGTCATCGGCGACCCGGAGAACCCGGCGTTCGAGCAGCGCGGCGTCGAGTTCCCCGACGGCGTGGTCGCAGAACGCCACCAACATCGTCGCGCAGAAGTACTTCCGCGGCCGCCTCGGCTCGGACGAGCGCGAGCACTCGGTCCGCCAGATGATCGGCCGCGTGGCCGGCACCATCGCCGGCTGGGGCCGCGAGCGCGGCTACTTCGCCACCGCCGAGGACGGCGACGCCTTCGAGGCCGAGCTCACCCACATCCTGCTCCACCAGATCGCGGCGTTCAACTCGCCGGTCTGGTTCAACGTCGGCTTCGAGGAGCAGCCCGCAGTGCTCGGCCTGCTTCATCCTCAGCGTCGAGGACACGATGGAGTCGATCCTCGACTGGAACACCAAGGAGGGCAAGATCTTCCGCGGCGGCTCCGGCTCGGGCATCAACCTCTCGAACATCCGCGGCTCGATGGAGCACCTGTCCAAGGGCGGCACCGCCAGCGGCCCGGTCTCCTTCATGCGCGGCGCCGACTCCTGGGCCGGCACGATCAAGTCCGGCGGCAAGACGCGGCGCGCGGCGAAGATGGTCGTGCTCGACATCGACCACCCCGACGTCCTCGACTTCATCTGGTGCAAGGCCCGCGAGGAGGAGAAGGCGGCCGCGCTGCGCGACGCCGGCTTCGACATGTCGATCGACGGCGACGGCTTCACCTCGATCCAGTACCAGAACGCCAACAACTCGGTGCGCGTGTCCGACGAGTTCATGCAGCGCGCCGAGCGCGGCGAGGACTGGCAGACGCTGGCGCGCGCCGACGGCGAGCCGGTCGACACCCACGACGCGCGCCGACGTGCTGCGCCAGATCGCCGACGCCGCGTGGCGCTGCGCCGATCCGGGCGTCCAGTACGACACGACGATCAACGACTGGCACACCTGCCCGAACTCGGGCCGGATCAACGCGTCGAACCCGTGCTCGGAGTACATGCACGTGGACGACTCGGCGTGCAACCTCGCGTCGATCAACCTCATGAAGTTCCGCCGCGACGACGGCACCTTCGACACCGAGGCCTTCGAGCACGCGGTCGACGTGATGATCCTCGCGCAGGAGATCGTGGTCGGCCCGTCGAGCTACCCGACCGAGGAGATCGGCGACAACGCGCGCGCGTTCCGCCAGCTCGGCCTGGGCTACGCCAACCTCGGCGCGCTGCTGATGTCCAACGGCCTGCCGTACGACTCCGACGAGGGCCGCGCGCATGGCCGGCGCCATCACCGCGCTGATGACCGGCCGCGCCTACCGCAAGTCGGCCGAGGTGGCCGCGGCGATGGGCCCGTACGAGCGCTACGAGCGAGAACCGCGAGCCGCACAACTGCACGTGATGCGCAAGCACCGCGACGCGGCGTACGAGCTCAGCGACGACGCTGGTCGAGGAGCGGCTGGCGGCCGCGGCCAGCGTCGTGGGACGAGGCCGTCGAGCTCGGCGAGGTCCACGGCTACCGCAACGCGCAGGCCACGGTGCTCGCCCCCACCGGGACGATCTCGTTCCTGATGGACTGCGACACCACGGGCATCGAGCCCGACTTCTCGCTGGTCAAGTTCAAGGAGCTGGTGGGCGGCGGCCAGATGACGATCGTCAACCAGACGGTGCCCGCTGGCCCTCGAGACGCTCGGCTACACGCGCGAGCAGATCGAGCAGATCGAGGCGCACATCGAACGAGAACGGCACGATCGTCGGCGCGCCCGGGCTCAAGGACGAGCACCTGCCGGTGTTCGACGTGGCCGTGGGCGAGCGGGCGATCTCCCACATGGGCCACATCAAGATGATGGCCGCGGCGCAGCCGTTCATCTCGGGCGCGATCTCCAAGACGGTGAACCTGCCCGCCGAGGCCACGGTCGAGGACGTCGCCGACACCTACATGCAGGGCTGGAAGCTCGGCCTCAAGGCGCTCGCGATCTACCGCGACGGCTCGAAGACGGCGCAGGCGCTGCGCACCGAGGCGCAGGACGCCAAGGACGACGACGCCGAGGCGGCCCCGGCGGCCCAGGAGCAGCGACCGCTGCGGCGCCGGATGCCGCGCGAGCGCCAGTCGATCACGCACAAGTTCTCGATCGCCGGCCACGAGGGCTACATCACGGCCGGCATGTACGAGGACGGCTCGGTCGGCGAGATCTTCCTCACCGACATCGGCAAGGAGGGCTCGACGCTGCGCGGCATGATGAACGCGTTCGCGACGTCGATCTCGATCGCGCTGCAGTACGGCGTGCCGCTCGAGACGCTGGTGCGCAAGTTCTCCTACATGCGCTTCGACCCGGAGGGCATCACCACCAACCCGGAGATCCCGTTCGCGAAGTCGATGCCCGACTACATCATGCGCTGGCTGGCGTCGCGCTTCCTCGACGTGGACCTGCAGGAGGAGCTGGGCATCCTCACCCCCGAGGTGCGGGCCCGGAAGTCCGAGCAGGAGGCGCTCATGCGCGGCGACACCGCGGGGCCCGCAGGGCCCGCCAACGGCGGGACCAACGGCGGCAACGGGCACTCGGGCAACGGCGGCGCGGTGGCCGAGCCGGAGGTCCAGCAGCCGGGCACCACCCGCGCCGCGGCCGAGGCGATGACCGACGAGCCGCCGGTGCACCCGGCGCAGCTGCTCGGGCTTCGACCTCGGGCCGGCCTGCGGCCAGTGCGGCGGCATGATGCAGCGGACGGGCTCGTGCTACACGTGCTCGAGCTGCGGGAACAACACGGGCTGCGGCTGAGCTGAGAGCGCCGCGGCCCTCCTCCTGACCCGCGAGCGACCGTCCCGGCTTCCTAGCTGAGCGCCGCCGCCAGGCGCCGGCGGTGCTCGCGTGCCAGCGGGTCGTCCGCGCCGAGCTCGGTGAACAGGCCCACCATCACGGCCCGCAGCGAGTCGCGGCGCTCGGCGTCGCCGGCCTTCCCCACAGCCTCCTGCAGCAGCTCGAGCGCCCGCTCGAAGTCGCCTTCGTCCCAGGCCGCGAAGGCCTCCGTAGGGGCGTCGTCGTCACCGAGCTCCATGCGTGCCCGCGCCGCCAGGCCCCCGGCCACGAAGTCCGTCGTCGCGAATCGCTCGGCCGTCGCGAGCGCCTCCGCGGGCTCCCCGCGCCGCAGCAACAGCCGGCTCAACGCCACGGCGGCCTCCGCCCGGCTCGGGTCCAGCTCCAGCGCGCGGCGCAGCCCCTCCTCGTCGCCCTGCTCGGCCGCCGCGGCGGCCAGCTCCTCCGCCTCGGAGGGCACGAGCGTGTCCAGGAACGCCTCGATCTGGGCCGGCGGGATCGCGCCCGTGAACTCGGCTGCCAGCGCCCCGTCGCGGAACGCCTTGACGGCCGGGATGCCCTGAACGCGGAACTGGGCCGCGAGCCGCTGGTTGGAGTCCACGTCGACCTTGGCCAGCTCGACCTTGCCGCCGCGCCCGTTCACGGCGGCTTCCAGGGCCGGCCCCAGCTGCCGGCACGGCCCGCACCACTCGGCCCAGAAGTCCACCAGCACGGGCACCGCGCGCGAGCGCTCCACCACGCGCTGCTGGAAGTCGGCCTCGGTGGCGTCGAACACGAGTGGGCTGTGGGCGGCGGCTGACTCCATCCGGCTCGAGGTTACCGACGGCCCTGCGCGCGCCGGCATCGGTAGAACACCGTGCATGGCGGAGCGCAAGCTCGACCGCTACCGGGCCAAGCGCGACCTTTCGCGCTCAGGTGAGCCGGCGGGCTCTCGGCGCCGCCAGGCGCGGCGCTCCGACCCGATGTTCGTGATCCAGAAGCACGCCGCGCGCAACCTGCACTACGACCTGCGCCTGGAGGTGGACGGCGTCCTGGCCTCGTGGGCCGTGCCGAAGGGGCCATCCACCGACCCGCGCGAGAAGCGGCTGGCGGTCCAGGTGGAGGACCACCCGCTCGACTACGGCGACTTCGAGGGCGTGATCGGCAAGGGCCTCTATGGCGCGGGGTCGGTGATCGTGTGGGACACGGGCGTCTACCTCCCGCTTGGCGACGAACCGATGAGCGAGGCGCTGGAGCGCGGCCATGTGTCGGTATGGCTGGAGGGCCAGAAGCTGCGCGGCGGCTACACGCTGCAGCGCACCCGCGGGGGCGACAAGCCCCAGTGGCTGCTGGTCAAGCGCCGCGACGAGGAGGCCGACGCGCGGCGCAGGCCGGCGAGCACGCAGCCGGAGTCGGTGCTCAGTCGGGCCGGACGGTCGAGCAGGTGGCCGCGGAGCACGGCGAGTGACGTCCGCGGAGAGGGCGCTGGGAGCGCTGCCCGACGACGAGCGCCGCCTGGTCAGGCGCTCGGGCCCGCCCGAAGGGCTCGGACGCGATGAAGGCGGTGCTCACCGACGAGCGCTTCTCGGACCCGGACTGGGTCTTCGAGCGCAAGCTGGACGGCATCCGCTGCATCGCCATCCGGTCGGGGGACCGGGTGCGCCTGCTCTCGCGCAACGACCTGTCGCTGAACGCCCGCTACCCCGAGCTTGCCGACGCGCTAGGCAAGCAGCGCTGCCAGACGCTTCGCCCTTGACGGCGAGGTCGTGGCCTTCGAGGGCGCGCAGACGAGCTTCGCCCGCCTCGCCCAGCGCGGGCGCCGCCCCGTGCGGGTGTTCCTGTACGCGTTCGACCTGCTGTGGCTGGAGGGGCGCGACGTCCGCCCGCTGCCGCTGCGCTCGCGCAAGCGGCTGATGCGAGGCCGCGCTCGAGCCAGGTGGCGACCGTGCGCGTCACCCAGCACCGCAACCGCGAGGGCGAGGCGCTCTTCGCCGAGGCCTGCCGCAAGGGGTGGGAGGGCCTGATCGCCAAGCGGGCCGACAGCCCCTACGCGAGCAAGCGCTCCCGCGACTGGCTCAAGTTCAAGTGCGACCGCGCCCAGGAGCTGGTGATCGGCGGCTACACGGCGCCGAAGGGCTCCCGCGAGGAGCTGGGCGCGCTGCTGCTCGGCTACCACAGTGACGGCGACCTGCTGTACGCGGGCAAGGTGGGCACCGGCTTCGGCCGTGAGACGCTGCGAGACCTGGCCGGCGGCTCGCGCCGCTTCACCGAGACACGCCGCCGTTCGCGGACGCCGGCTGACATCAAGGAGCGCGAGGTCACCTGGGTCGGAGCCCGAGCTGGTCGCCCAGGTGGGCTTCACGGAATGGACCCGCGACGGCCGCCTGCGCCACCCGCGCTTCCTCGGGCTGCGGTTCGACAAGCCGGCGTCCGAGGTGGTGCGCGAGGGATGACCGAGCACGCTGAAGGTCGGTCGCCGGCGGCGTGAAGCTCACCCACCCCGACAAGCTCCTGTTCCCGCAAGCCGAAGGTCGACCAAGCTCGAGCTGGCGCGCGCACTACGAGCGGGTGGCGCCGCTGATGCTGCCCTACGTGGCAGGGCCGGCCGCTGGCCCTGCAGGCGTTCCCCGACGGCGTCGATGAGCAAGGGCTTCTTCATGAAGGCGGTGCCCGGCCTACTTCCCGGACTGGGTGCGCCGGGCGACGGTGCCCAAGCGCGGCGGGACCGTGACGCATGCGATCGCGATCGGACGCGGCCACGCTCGTCTACCTGGCCGGCCAGAACGTGGTGACCCCCCACGTCTGGCTCTCGCGCGCGGACCGACCGCGCGAGCCGGACCGCCTGATCCTGGACTTCGACCCCTCGGGCGGCGGGTTCGCCGACGTGCGCGCAGCCGCACGCGAAGCCGGCGAGCGGCTGCGCGACGCGGGCCTCGTGCCCTACGCGATGGTCACGGGCTCCCGCGGAGTGCACGTGGTGTGCCCGCTGCGCCGCGGCCCGGGCTTCTCCGAGGTCCACGGGTTCGCGCGGGCCATGGCCGAGGAGATGGTGGCCGACGACCCCGAGCGGCTCACGCTCGAATGGAAGAAGGTCGACCGCGGGCGACAAGATCTACGTGGACGTGAACCGCAACGCCTACGCGCAGCACGCCGTGGCGCCCGTATGGAGTGCGCCCGCGGGACGCGCGCGCCGGTGGCGGTGCCGCTGCGCTGGGAGGAGCTTTCGGATCGCAACCTGCGACCGGACCGCTGGAACGTCCGCAACGTGGCCGACCGCATGGAGGAAGCCGGCGACCCATGGCAGGGCATGGGCAGGCGGGCGCGCAAGCTGCCGGCGGGCGACTGACCACGAGCTCGAGTCACGGCACCCCGGCCGCCGACCACCATATGGCCCGGTCCACCTCCAGGCACAGCAGCGGGCCGGGCGGCGGCTCTGCGCGGTAGGCGGGGTAGCGCTCCGTCAGCGCCGCGAGCGCGGCGTCCTGGCCGCCGGCGTCGAGCACCATGACGTCGCCCAGCAGCTGCACCCACGCGAGGCGGCTCCAGTCGTCGTCGTAGCGGTCCACGGTGAGCGCGGCCCGCGGGCGCTCCCGCAGCCACCTCACGCGCGCGAGATCCTCGCCTGGGCGGCGCTTGGGCTTGCAGTCCACCGCGCTCCAGACGCGACCGTCGGCCACCGCGAAGCTCACAGGCAGGACGCGCGGCGCGCCGTGGTCGTCGATCGCGCCCAGGTGCCCCACAGGGACCTCGTCGAGCAGCGCCCGAGAGTCGCGAGGAAGCTCCTCCAGAGCCGAGGCGGAGGCCACCGGGCCACCCTAACCTCGACCGGAGGAGCTACCGCATGGACCTGGGACATCCGCGATGGAGGCCGGAACCGGCTCGCGCCACCACGGCGGTGAGGTAGGCTCGCCGCGCTCGAACGAGGAGGAGAGAGCCGGTGAGGGGAGCAGCTATTCGGATCCGCCTGTGCGTGTGCGTCGCTGCCGCGCTGGGAGTTACCTCGATGCTGGCCGCGGAGGCCGCCTCGGCGGGCGGCAAGGGACGCAAGCCGGTCGTGCACGTGGACGCGCCCAACGCCGACCGCTGTGACCCGATCGGCGGCGGTAGCTGCCTGCTCCCGTTCCCCAACGACTACTTCACCAAGCGCGACCGCAGCACGCCCACGGGGCTGCGGCTGAACCTGAGCCGCGACTCGCTGCCCGCCAACGGCGCGGGCCTGCGCATCGACCCCACCGAGTTCAACCGCAACGACGGCTTCAGCCCCAACCAGCAGATCACGCTGAAGGTGCCGGGGCTCGACAGCAAGGCGGCCGTCGAGCGCACGGGCTTCGTGCCCCTGACCGACCTGGCGCGGACCTACGACCGCCGTCAGCCCGCGGTGCTCATCGACACCCGCACCCACCGCCGCCAGCTGATCTGGGTCGAGATCGACTCTGGGGGAACCACGCCGGAGACCACCGCCCTGCTGATCCACCCCGCCAAGAACCTGGACGAGCGCGGACGCTATGTGGTGGCGCTGCGCAACCTCAAGACAGCGGCCGGCGCCAGCTATTCCCGCGCCGCCGGTGTTCCGCGCCTATCGCGACGGCCGCCGCACGGACTCCGGCGCGGTCGAGGCACGTCGTCCGGCGATGGAGTCGATCTTCAGGACGCTGCGCAAGGCCGGGATCTCCCGCCACGACCTGTACCTGGCCTGGGACTTCACCGTGGCCAGCAACCGCAGCACCGCCGGGCGGATGCTGCGCCTGCGCGACGATGCGTTCGCCCAGCTGGGCGACCGAGACCTGGACGACCTGCGGGTGCAGGGCGCCTCGCCGCAGTTCGCGGTCACGTCGGTGACCAACCCCACGCCGGCCCAGGACCCCGAGATCGAGCGCGTGGTGAGCGGCACGGTGCGCGTGCCGTGCTACCTGCAGCGCCAGGGCTGCCCAGCCGGCAGCCTCTTCAACCTCGGCGCGGACGGCCTGCCCGAGCAGAAGCCGGGGAACGTGATCGACGCGCAGTTCCGGTGCGTGATCCCACGCGGCCTGGCGGCGGGCGAGGGCCGGGCGCTGATCTACGGCCACGGCCTGCTGGGCAATCCGCTGGACAGCGGGTCGAGCGCGCAGGGCCAGCTCAAGACCCTGGCGGCACAGAAGAAGTTCGTGGTCTGCGGCACGTTCTGGCTCGGCCTCTCCGACGCCCCGGCGGCACCAGGCGACGACCAGGACATCGGCCAGGCGCTGAAGGCCTCGCAGGACTTCTCGAACTTCCCGCCGATCGTCGACCGGCTCCAGCAGGGCGTGCTGAACTACCTGTACCTCGGGCGGGCCATGATCCACCCGAGCGGGCTGGGCTCGCACCCCGCCTTCCAGCTGGGCGGCGAGTCGCTGATCAAGGACTTCGGTCGCGGCCGGCCGAGCCTGTTCTACGACGGCAACAGCCAGGGCGGGATCGAGGGCGGCGTGCTCACAGCGGTCGCCCCGGACCTCACCCGGTCGGTGCTCGGCGTCCCGGGCATCAACTACCCGATCCTCATCCAGCGGTCGGTGGACTTCGACCCGTTCCGCTCATTGGTGAACGGCAGCTACACGAACTCGCTGGACCGCGCTTTCATCTACTCGCTGCTCAGCAACACGTGGGACCGGGGCGACCCCAACGGCTACCAGTCGCACCTGACCGACCGCACCTATCGCGACACCCCACGGCATCAGGTGCTCTACCACGTGGCGCTCGGAGACCATCAGGTCGCGCCGCTCACGGCCGACATCGCGGCGCGGACGATCGGCGCCCGCGTGCACGTACCCGGCGTGGACCCGGGGCGCAGCACCGACGTGGAGCCGTTCTACGGGATCGAGCCAATCCGCCGCTACCCGTTCCAGGGGTCGGGCCTGTTCGTGTTCGACGCCGGGCCGTTCACGGCGGCCAACCCACTGGGCACCCCGCCCCCGCCGGTGGAGAACGTGCCGCCGCGGGAGGGCCAGGACCCCCACGAGTACCCGCGCCGGACGCAGATCGCCCGCGACATGAAGGATCAGTTCCTGCTGCCTGGCGGCAGGCTCCTGACCGACCCGTGTCCCGGCACGCCCTGCTACGCGAACGGGTACACCGGGCCCTGAGGGCAGCGGGGCCCCGGCGCGGCCCGGAGGCAAGCCGGCCCTAGCATTCACCGCCGCTCATGGCGGTGGTCATCGCATCCGATCTGGCGAAGGACATGGCGGGCAGCCCGCTGCTTCGCCGTGTCTCCTTCAAGCTCGAGCGCCGCGACCGGATGACGCTGTCGGGGCGCAACGGCTCCGGGAAGACCACGCTGCTGCGGATGCTGGCGGGCGACGCGTCGGTGGACGGCGGCGCGCTCACGTTCGCCAAGGGCGCGCGGGTGGCGCTGCACGACCAGCGCCCGCCGCGCGAGCGCGGGCTGAGCCTGCGGGAGTACGTGCTCTCGGGGGCGCAGGACACGGTGGCGCTGGAGCGCGAGCTGGAGCGCCTGGAGGGCGAGATGGCCGACGGCGCGCACGACGAGGCCACGCTGCGCGCCTACGGCGCTGCCCAGGAGCGCTTCGAGCTGCGCGGCGGCTACCGCTGGCGCGACGCGCGCGCTGGTCACCATGCGCGGCCTGGGCTTCGGCGACGACGACCTCGACCGCGCGCTGTCCACCTTCTCGGGCGGTGAGCTCACGCGCGCCTCGCTGGCCCGCGCTCTCTCGGGCGCGCCCGACCTGCTGCTGCTCGACGAGCCCACCAACCACCTGGACATCCCGTCGCTGGAATGGCTGGAGGAGCACCTGGCGGCCCTGGACGCGGCGATCGTGCTGGTGGCCCACGACCGCTGGTTCCTCGAGGCGGTGGGCACCTCGGTGCTGGAGCTCGAGGCCGGCCGCGGCGCGCTTCTTCGCGGGACCATGGCACGCGTGGCGCAAGGAGCAGGCGGCGCGCGAGCTGGCGCTGGGCCGCGCGATCGAGCGCCAGGAGGCCGAGATCGCGCGCCTGGAGCGCTTCGTGGAGCGCTTCCGCGCGAAGGCCAGCAAGGCGCGTCAGGCCCAGTCGCGCGTGAAGCGGCTGGAGAAGATGGAGCGTGTCGAGCGCGACCCGCGCGAGGGCAGGTCGCTGGCCTTCTCCTTCGCCCAGCCCGAGCGCTCGGGACGGGTGGTGTTCGAGCTCGAGGGCGGGCGGATCGAGGTGCCCGGCCGGGTGCTGCTCGAGGACGCCGCGCTGTGGGTCGAGCGCGGCGAGCACGTGACGCTGGTGGGCGGCAACGGCTCGGGCAAGACCACGCTGATCCAGACGCTCGCCGGCCAGCGGCCGCTCCCGCAGGGCAAGCTGCGCACGGGCCACAACGTGAACGTGGGCTACGTCTCCCAGCACGCCGAGGAGCTGTCGGGCACGGGCTCCGTGCTGGACGCCGCGCAGCGCGCCACGGGCCTGACCCCGGGCAAGGCGCGCGCGCTGCTGGGCCGGTTCCTGTTCTCCGGCGACGAGGTGGACAAGCCGGTGAACGGCCTGTCCGGCGGCGAGCTGCGGCGCCTGTCGCTGGCGCTGCTGGTGCACTCCGGCGCGAACATGCTGGTGCTCGACGAGCCCACCAACCACCTGGACGTGGAGAGCCGCGAGGCGCTGGAGGATGCTCTCACCGGCTTCCCGGGCTCGCTGCTGCTGGTGTCGCACGACCGCGCGCTGCTCGACGCGGTGGGCACCCGCACCGTGGCCATCGAGGGCGGGCGGCTGCGCAGCTACGAGGGCGGCTGGGCCGAGTACGTGGAGGCGCGCGAGGCGCGGCTGGCCTCCGAGAACGGCGACCCCCCACCCGCCGAGCCGAAGAGACGGAAGCCGGCGGCTCGCCCACCGCGCGCCCGGAGCGGGCCGTCCAAGAACGCCCAGCGTGACCAACGCGGGCTGGAACGCGAGATCGAGGCCGCCGAGGCCGCGCTTCGCGAGCTCGAGGACGAGCTGGCCGACCCGGGCGCGTGGGCGGACCCCGACCGCGCTGCCGCGTCCTCGGCCCGCCACGCCGACGCCCGCCGGCGGGTGGAGGAGCTCTACGCGCGCTGGGAGGCGGCCGGCGGCTAGGGCTTCTCGTCGGGCCCGGTGCGCGTGACCAGCACCTGGGCGCTGCCTCCGCTCAGGGCCCGCCGCACCAGCCGCGGCGCCACCACGCGCAGTGCCGCCAGCACGCCGTAGGCGCGCGGCACGTAGCGCTCGGGCCGGCCGCGCAGGCCCGCGTCCACGATGGCCTCCGCGCCCGCCTCGGGCGTGGAGACCGTCCAGCGCGTGGCGCGCTTGTCCACCAGCTCGCGCTGCGGAAAGCCCTCGGTGGCGATGAAGCCCGGGAGCACCATGCCCACGTGCACCCCGTTGGGCGCCTCCTCCAGATGGAGTGCGTCCGTCCACCCCGCCAGGGCGAACTTGCTCGCCGAGTAGGCGCCGGAGCCGCCCCTGGCCACCCGGCCGGCCGTGCTCGACACGTTCACGATCGCGCTCGGCGCCGAGCTGCGCAGCAGCGGCAGCAGCGCCTCGGTGAGCCGCACCACGGCGTCGAAGTTCACGTCCATCGTGCGCCTCACGTTGTCGTAGCCGCCGTCGCCGAAGGTCGCGCGCCATGCCGCGCCCGCGTTGTTCACCAGCAGGTTGAGCCGGCCGTGACGCTCCTGCACGTGCTCGAGCACGCGCCGAGGGGCGTCGGGGTCGGTCAGGTCCACCGCCACGAAGGTTGCGTTGGCGAGCTCGCCGGCCAGCGCCTGCAGCCGGTCCTCGCGCCGGGCGACCAGCACCAGCTGGGCGCCGGGCTCGCGGGCCAGGCGCCGCGCCGTGGCCTCGCCGATGCCGCTGGAAGCGCCGGTCACGACCGCCACGAAGGGAGTCCCCAGGAGCTGAGCCGTGGCAGCCATCCGATCTATGCCGCCTTGGGCGCCAGCGCCGGGTCGGACTCGTGGGCCTTGAAGAAGCTCACCATGCTGTCCGCGTAGTCGGTGAACCGCGGCGGCGTGAGCCCGCGCGCGCCCAGCACGTCCACTGTGCGGCGCATGTCGAACACCACCGGGTGGTTCAGGTAGGGGATGGACTCCCGGGGGGTGCCGCCCATCCGGGCCCGCACTGCGGGCACGCGGAGCGCTGCGGCTGCCACCGCCGGCGGGATGCTGCCCTTGGGAGGGTCGGCCCCGTAGCGGCGCGCGAGCTCGCCCAGCAGCTCGCCCGAGGACAGCGGATCGGGATCGACCAGGTGGAAGGTCTCGCCCTCCGCCTCCGGCGCCGACGCTGCCGACGCGATCGCCTCCACCACGTAGTCCACCGGCACGACGTTGAACGGCGCCTGCGAGCGGCCGAACTGCATGAGCGGCTGGCCGGTGCTCTGAGCGCGGGCCACCGCGCGGAGGAGGTAGTAGGGGCCGTCGAACTTCTGGGTCTCCCCTGTCCGCGAGTCGCCCACCACGATGGCCGGGCGCAGGATGGTCATGGGCACGCGGCCGAGGAACTGCCGGGCCCAGACCTCGGCCTGGAACTTGGTGGACTCGTAGTGGTTCTTGAAGCGCTGGCCCATGACCAGCTCGTGCTCGTAGACGACGCCGGTGCGCAGCCCGGCCACGTATGCGGTGCTCACGTACGCCAGCCGCTCGAGCCGCTCGGCGGCGGCGCACAGCTCCAGCACGTTGCCGGTGCCGTCCACGTTCACCCGTTGGGCCAGCTCCTCGGGCACCGCCAGGTCGTAGATGGCCGCCAGGTGGAACACGCCGCGCCACCTCGGCCCGGAGGCGCTCGTGGTCGGAGTCGGACAGCCCGAGCCTCCGCTCGGCGATGTCCCCGCCCAGCGATCTCGATCCGGTCCGGCGCGATCTCGGCGGCCGCGGCGCGCGCTGCGTCGAGCATCCGCGGCTCGACCAGGGCGACGATCGTGCGCTCGCCGTCCTCGTCCAACAGGCGCCGGGCCAGCCGCCGGCCGATGAAGCCGGGGAAGCCGGTGAGCAGGTCGACCGCCACGGCGCGGGAATCTATGGCACCCGCCGCGCCCTAAGCTGCGCCCCCGTGGGCCAGAGGGAGATCAGGTCGTGGCTGATGGACATGGACGGCGTGCTCGTGCACGAGGAGCAGGCGATCCCGGGCGCCGAGCGACTTCCTCGACGCGCTGAAGCTAAACGGCATCCCGTTCCTGGTGCTCACCAACAACTCCATCTACACCCGCCGCGACCTGGCGGCGCGGCTGCGCACCAGCGGGCTCGAGGTCCCGGAGGAGTCGATCTGGACCTCGGCACTCGCCACCGCCAAGTTCCTGGAGGACCAAAGGCCCGGCGGGTCGGCGTTCGTGATCGGCGAGTCGGGGCTGACCACTGCCCTGCACGAGGCCGGCTACACGCTCAACGAGCGCGACCCCGACTACGTGGTTCTCGGCGAGACGCGCACCTACAGCTTCGAGCGGATCACTCAGGCCATCCGGCTGGTGGCCGGCGGCGCCCGCTTCATCGCCACCAACCCCGACCCCACGGGCCCGACCCGCGAGGGCCCGCTGCCCGCCACGGGCGCGGTGGCGGCGCTGATCAGCAGGGCCACCGGCCACGATCCCTACTACGTGGGCAAGCCCAACCCGCTGATGATGCGCTCGGGCATGAACGCGATCGACGCGCACTCCGAGCACACGGCGATGATCGGCGACCGCATGGACACCGACGTGGTGTCGGGCATCGAGGCGGGCCTCGAGACCATCCTGGTGCTCACCGGCGTGACGGCCGACCGCTCCGAGGCCGAGCGCTACCCGTTCCGGGCGTCGCGGATCGTGGACTCGGTGGCCGACCTGGTGGCGGAGGTCGGGTAGGCGGCTAGTTGCGGCGCTCAGTCCCGCAGCAGCGCCCGCCACCGCTCCGGCTCCATGTCCGCCGGGTCGGTGGTGTCCATGAAGTCCAGGAGCACGTCGATGAATCGCTGCGGCTCGTCCACGTGCGGGAAGTGGCCGGCCCCCGGGAAGACCTCGAGGCGGCTGGAGGGAACGAGCTCGTGGGCGCGCTCTCCGTGGGCCAGCGGGATGATGCTGTCGTCCTCGCCCCAGACCAGCATGAACGGCACGTTCTCCGCCAGGTAGAGGCGGTCGCTGGCATCGACGCGCTGGCCGCCAGGCTCCACGATCGTGCGCAGGGTGTGCACGAACGCCTCGCGCGCCTCGCGGTCATAGAGGGTGGCGTGGCCGCGGGCCATCTCCTCGATGTCGGTGCCCGCGCGCAGTCCGAGGCGGTCGAGAAGGCCGCCCACGGCGCGGCCGGCGTCGAGGATCCGGCCGCTGGCCAGCAGCGGCAGCACCCACTCCGATCCGGGCAGCGTGGCTGCTCGAAGAAGCGCGCTGACCTCGCGGCCCAGGCCGCCGCTGTCCACCAGCACCAGCCGCTCGCAGCGCTCCGGGAACTGGTAGGCCAGCTGCATCGCCACGCCGCCGCCGAGCGAGTGCCCGACGAAGGTGGCGCTGTCGTAGCCCAGCGACACAACCAGGTCCCGGACGCCGCTGGCATACGCGCCGAGCGAGTAGTCGCCGCGCGGCTTGGCGGAGTCGCCGTGCCCGATCAGGTCGGGAGCGATCACGGTGAACCTGGTGGCCAGGTAGGGCAGCACCTTCTCCCAGGTGGCCGAGGTGGAGGTGATGCCGTGAAGGAGCACGATCACCGGGCCCTCGCCGCCATGGCGGTAGGCCACGCGGTGTCCGTGCAGCATCGTTTCCTGCAGCTCGAGCTGCCTGGGCGGGGCCACGACTGCCATCTTCTATCGCACCTGGATCCCTGAGATCGCGCGCGCGATCACCAGCCGCTGGATCTCCGAGGTGCCCTCGAAGATCGTGTAGATCTTGGCGTCGCGGTGCATCCGCTCCACCGGGAACTCGCGGGTGTAGCCGTTGCCGCCCAGGATCTGGATCGCCCGCTCGGTGACCCAGACCGCCACCTCACCCGCCTTGAGCTTGGACATCGAGCCCTCGGCGTTGGTGAACTTGTGGCCGGCCTTGCCCATCCACGAGGCCCGCCACACCAGCAGCCGCGCGGCGTCGATCTCCAGCTTCATGTCGGCCAGCGTGAACGCGATGGCCTGGTTCTCGATGATCTTGCGGCCGAACTGCTCGCGCTCCTTCGCGTAGTCCAGCGCGTACTCGTACGCCGCGCGCGCGATGCCGATGGCCTGCGCGCCCACCGTCGGGCGGCTGGCCTCGAAGGTCTGCATGGCGGCCTGGCTCTTGGAGCGCTTGCCCTCCCGCGCCCGGGCGAGCCGCTCGTCGAGCTTCTCCTTGCCGCCCAGCAGGCAGGCGCCGGGCACGCGGCAGTCGTCGAGGAACACGTCGGCGGTGTGCGACGCGCGGATGCCGTGCTTCTTGACCTTGGTGCCCTGCTCGAGCCCCTTCGTGGCCGGCGGGATCACGAACGCCGCCTGGCCCGCGGGAGCCCAGCTCGGGGTCTACCGAGGCCACCACAACGTGCACGTTGGCGATGCCGCCGTTGGTGGCCCAGGCCTTCTGGCCGTTGAGGACCCACTCGTCCTTGGCCTCGTCGTACTTCGCCCGCGTGCGCAGCGAGGACACGTCCGACCCCGCGTCGGGCTCGGACACGCAGAACGAGCCCACCTGGGGCTCGTCCTCGGTGCCGTAGCACTGTGGCACCCACTCGCCCATCTGCTCGGGCGTGCCCGCGCTGAAGATCCCCGCCACGGCCAGCGTGGTGCCCATGATCGACATGCCGATGCCGGCGTCGCCCCAGAACAGCTCCTCGTTCACGATCGGCAGCTGGATGCCCGTCGGGTCGGCCCAGAACTGGGCCAGCGACTCGAAGCCGTAGAGGCCGATCTTCGCGGCCTCCTGAATCACGGGCCAGGGCGTCTCCTCGCGCTCGTCCCACTCGGCGGCGGCAGGCCGGACGACCTTCTCCGCGAACCCGTGGACCCAGTCGCGGATGTCGCGCTGGTCGTCGGAGAGGGCGAGGGAGAAGGCGGCCTCCGGCGCGCCGGCGCCGTCGATGGCGTCCTGCGCTGCCTGGGTCGCTGCTTCAGTCGCTGCGTTCATGCGTGGGCTCCTCCAAATTTCGCCAGGGCCGTATCCTCTTTATGAGCGAGGGGGAAGTCTTGGCACCTCCGCCAAGACAGAGGGTCGAGAACTGTGTCTGAGCCACAAAAGCGGACCGAACTGACCGATCGTCCCTGGCTGGACCTCCCCGCCGGCGTGGCGCGCGCGCTGAGGCCTTCCGCCGCAGGCACGGCCGACGCGATGATCCTGGCCATCCGCGACTCCGTGCCCGCCTACTCCCGGCCGTTGGAGGGAGCGTTCGGAGCGGCCATTCAGCGCGGCGTCGAGCGCGCGCTCACCGACTTCCTGGACGACGTGGAGGGGGTGCGGCGCCCCGACGCAGGCGACCGCCCCGACATCTACGCAGCACTGGGCCGCGGCGAAGCGCGCGAGGGGCGCAGCATGGAGTCGCTGCTGGCCGCCTACCGAGTGGGCGCGCGGGTGGCCTGGCGCCGCACCGCGGCCGCCGGTCGCGAGGCCGGCTTCGATGCCGAGACGCTCTCCCTGCTGGCCGAGGGCTTCTTCGCATTCATCGACGAGCTGTCGGCCCGGTCGGCCGCCGGGTTCGTGGAGGAGCGTTCCGCGGCCGCGGGCGAGACCGCGCGGCGGCGGCGGGCGCTGGTGGCGCTGCTGGCACAGTCACCGCCCGCGGAGCCCGCCACGCTGGAAGCGGCGGCGCGCGAGGCCGGCTGGGAGCTGCCGCGCCGGCTGGCCGCGCTGGTCTGGCGCGACGACTCCGAGCAGCCCGTCGGGCGCCGGCTGCCGCCGGGATCGCTGGTGGCGGGCACCGAGGAGGGGATTCCCTGCGCCCTTGTGCCGGACGCGGCCGCGCCCGGGAGGCAAACGGAGATCGAGCGCGCGGTGGAGGGCCGGACGGCCGCCCTGGGCCCCACGGTGCCGGGCGCCGAGGCGTGGCGCAGCCTGCGCCGCGCGACGGAGGCGCTGCGACTGTCGGCGGGCGAGGCCGGGCTGGTGCTTGCCGAGGAGCGGCTGGCCGACGCGATCGTGCACGCCGACCAAACGCTCCTGCGGGAGCTCGCCGAGCGCAGGCTTGCGCCGCTGGCCGGCCGCACCGATCGCTCCCGCGCGCGGCTGACCGAGACGCTGGCCGCCTGGCTCGATCACCAGGGCAACGTGCCCGCCACCGCCCGCGAGCTTCACGTGCACGCGCAGACGGTGCGCTACCGGCTCGACCAGCTGCGTGAGCTCTTCGGCGACGACCTGGAGGACCCGGGCGCGCGCTTCGAGCTGTCCCTTGCGGTGCGAGCGCCCGGAGCGGGTAGCAACTCCGGGCCCTGACACACACCCGGGACTCGCGCTAGGTGTCGCTCCGCCCGCGCCTGGCCGCCTCCGCGATCTCGTCGCGGAGCCCCGCCTCCAGGCGCTTCATCCGCTCGCTGTGCCGAATCAGGATGTCGTGCACGACGGGCGAAACGCGAGCCTCGGACCGCTCCAGCTCGTGGATGCGTGCCTGAGTAGCGCGGATCGCAGCTGCGAGATCTCGATCGAGGTCGTGCTCGTGCGCTGTGTAGGGGCGGATCAGTCGCAGGATCGCGCGGCGAGCCAGGTCCCCGGGCCGGCCGAAACGGCTCGGGCCCCGCGGGGGCACCCCATGCGCCAGCCGCTCCTCGACGCGTTCGAGCGCCCCGCCGGCTGCGGCGGATGGGGCCGGAGGCGTAGCGCCGTCGCCGACCTGCGCCCGCACCGGCGGAGGGGGATGCGCTTCGTCTACGGGACGCTCGAGGACGACGATGTCCTGGAAGTCAAGATCGGCGCCGGGCAGGTACGCCTTGACGTTAAAGACCCGGCCCCAGTGCTCCAGCACGTACCAGGGCGCGTGGAAGGTCGAATGGTAGAAGTCCGGGAAGATGCTGCCTACGTAGGTGTCCTGCTCGATGAACAGGATGCCGTCGCGCTCCAGCTGGTCGCGCCAGGGCCCAGGATCGTCACCTCCAGCAGCCATGGCCACCTCTGTCTCGGCGAACGCCTGTGGCCCATGAACCGTGAGCAGGACCGTCCCTCCTGGCTTGGCGATCCGGCGCAGCTCCCCGAGCCACATGTCCTGGTAGGCCTCGTCCAGGTGGGTGAACACGCTGTGGTTGAAGATCAGGTCGAAGTGGTCGTCCGGGTAGCTCGTCGGCGGCTCATGCGGATTGACCCCGAAGGCTGCGAACGGAAGGTTGTCGCGGCACCAGGCGATCGCGGACTCGTCGATGTCGGTCCCGTGCAGCTCGGCTGATGCGGCGAGCGACTCGAGCCATCCGATGATGCGTCCGCACCCGCAGCCGAACTCGAGTATGCGGTCGTAGTCGTCCAGCGAGCGACCAACGGCTGCCAGGGCCCGGGAGATGTCGGCCACCGAGCGCTGGCCGGAGGACTGAAAGCCGGCGCGCACGACCTCAGAGACCCCGGACGTGACTCGGTCGATCAGCTCGTCCGGCGGAAGCGGGGGTGTCGTGTCTGAGAACGAGGGCCGCATTGGTTCGTAGGCGCCATCAGAGTAGTCCCGCTCGTCGACAGCCGGCTGACCGACAGGTGGGCGGCGTCGGCCTGCAGTCGCTGGCGCGGCTCCGCCGAGTCCGCGATCTAGGATGCCGCCCCATGTCCTCTCCAACGCGCTGCGTAGAGGGACCGGACCTAGATTGCCGAGGGCACAATGACCAGCACCGCGACACTACGTCTGAAGAACGCGTACGCGGCTGCGGCTCGAGGCGCCGGCGATGTGCTGTCGCGTGTTGGGATTCTGAACGACACGCCCCCGCCCCGCGACCGCCGCGCACGCCACTGGGCCTACAGCCTCACGTGCGCCTACGATTCGCTCGCAATCGCCGAGTTGGACGTCCCATGGTGGACATACCGAGCCATCGACTTCGTCGACGATTGGATCAGCGCCTGCTCGCGTCCGATCAGTGCCTTCGAGTGGGGGTCCGGGGCAAGCACCCTGTGGCTGGCCCGCCGGGTCGACGAGGTGTATTCCGTCGAGCATGACCGAGGGTTCGCGGACCGCATCGGTCCTCGGCTGGCCCTGCAGCCGAACATCCACTATCGAGTCGTGGAGCCGGTTGTGTCGGATAAGCCGGCGGTTCCATCCGCGAAAGGTGGCAACCAAGGCCTCGACTTCGCACGCTACGTTGCCGCGATCGAAGACATGCCCGGGCCGTTCGCGATCATCGTGATCGACGGCCGTGCGCGGGAAGCGTGCCTGCACGCAGCGATCCCCCACCTGCTTCCCGGGGGACTGATCGTCTTCGACAACACTCAGCGCCGACGCTACCGCCGCGCCATCGCCGCCGAACCGGTGACCGAGCGCCCCCTGCGCGGCCTGACCCCGACATTGCCGTATCCGGACCAGACATCGACCATCACCGTCGACCCCGCGGTCGGAGCGAAGGCTATGGTGGCTTCGCGGTGAGCGACGCCGACGTATCCATACTCGTCCCGGCGAAGGACGAGGTGAACACGATCGTCCCGCTGATCGGCGAGATCGTCACGGCGATGGCGGACCGGCCTGACCTCCGTTACGAGATCGTCTTCATCGACGACGGCAGCAGCGACGGCACCTGGGAGCAGATCGAGGCGGCGGCGGTCACGACGCCGACGTTGAGCGCCATCAGGTTCGGCACCAGCCTCGGCAAGGCCGCAGCACTGTCGGCCGGCCTCGAGAACGTGACTGGTCGGATCATCATCACGATGGACGCCGACATGCAGGACGATCCCAGCGAACTTCCCCGCCTGCTGGAACAGGTGGAGAGCGGGTACGACTTGGTCACCGGCTACAAGAAGGTCCGCCGTGACCCCCTGGGCAAACGCCTGCCATCCAAGCTCTTCAACCGGGTCACGGGTGCGGTCACCGGACTCAAGCTGAACGACCACAACAGCGGGCTGCGGGTCGGCAAGCGCGAGGTGTACGACGCCGTGCCGATTTATGGTGAGCTGCATCGCTACGTCCCGGCGCTTGCCCACGCCAAGGGATTCAAGGTGTGCGAGATGGCCGTCAACCACCGGCCGCGGCTCCATGGTAAATCCAAGTACGGCCTGGAGCGCTACGCGCGCGGCGCGCTGGACCTCCTCACCGTTGTGTCGATAACCAAGTACGGCCGGCGCCCCTCGCACCTGCTGGGCGGCTTCGGCCTGATCTTCGGCCTGCTCGGTTCGGTGATTTTGCTCTACCTGCTCGGCGTGTGGGTTCTGACCGACAACGCCATCGGGACTCGCCCCCTGCTGCAGCTGGGCGTCCTGCTGGAGATGCTGGCGGTGCAGCTGGTCGGGATGGGCCTGCTGGCCGAGCTGATCATCCACCGGACCAACCGAAGCCTGGATGCGTCCGCCCCGGTGGCCAGCCTGGATAGGTCCGCGCCGACGGCCAAGCCGCTCGGCCCCCCATCCCCGAAGGCGCCTCCTCCGTCGCCCGCGGACCACGCCGATCCGCACTTGGACGATCCGCACGCTGGCCACGAGCTGGATCGGCCAACGCAGCAACCGACGCGGTAATGAAGGCGACGCCGGTCAGCCGGACCCGTTGGCGGGCCGCGATTACGGCGCGCAAGCCCTGGCTGGTCTATCTGGTGTACGCGATAGCGCTAGCCCCCGCGCTCTACATGGCGTCGGTAGTCCTCGGCACCACCGACATGCAGTACCTCGACTATTGGGCCTCGCTGCCGCTCTTCATCGATGAGGACGGAGATCTGTCCATCCGCGGCCTGTTCAGTTATCAGAACGAGCATCCAATGGTCATTCCCCACGTCGTCTATTACCTGAACACGGAGCTTTTCGCGGGCGCCAACCGCGGGTTGGGCCTGTACAGCGTGGCGGTCACGCTCGTCGCCATTGTCGTACTCAGCATGCTGCTGCCCCGGAGCTGGTCGCCGTTGCTCCGTGCAGCCGCCGTCGTCGGGATCAGTGCCGTGATGTTCTGCCCGACCGGCGTGTGGAACTTCGCCCGTGGCATGAGTGGGACGGCGTGGCTCACCGCGAATATGTTCGCCCTCATCGCGATCCTCTTCGCGGTTCGCGACCGAACGCTGCTCGCCACCGGCGCCGCGCTGGCGGCTGTCGCCTCATACGGCACCGGTTTCGCCGCCCCGGTGGCCATCGCAGTGATCGCATTGCTGCGTCGTGGCGAGAGATGGCGCTGGCTGCTGCCGCTGACGGCCTTGGGCGTTACGGGCACCTTTTACCTTCTGACGCGCAACCCTGAGTCCGTTGGCGGCGACAGCACACTTCCGCAGCTGGCATCCTCGTTTCTTTCCCTACTCGGCATGATGTGGGATCCGACGGCGAGTCCGCTGTCGATCGGTGCAGGCGTTATCGGTCTGACGCTCCTCGGTGTCGCGCTCATCGAGCATCACAGCCGCCGCTCGAACGACCAGATGGTCGCCTGGTGGGGCGTGGCGATCTACGCAATCCTCGCCTGTGGGCTGATCGCATCGTCACGCGCCGCCTACTTCGACGGCGACGGCACCCAGAGCCGTTACATGTCTCTCTCGGCTCTGTTCTGGATCGCGGTCGCGGGTGTTTCTTGCGGAATGCTCATGACGTCGGTCAAGCGGGAGATTCGCATCGCCGCTGTGGCTGCCTCGATCGTGATCGCTTGGGCTGCGAGCTCATCCGCGTTCTCCCTGGTGCTGAATGACGCCTACGCGCAGGACGTCCTCGCGGCCGCCGTCGTGTTCGACGCAGGGGGCGGACCGTACGAGTTTCAGATGCCCAACCGCGAGAGCAACGTCAAGCGCCTCAAGGCTATGGGGAACTATCCCTTCGACGGGCCGCTCGACCTGGGATGCGGGCTCACTCCGGATGACTCGATCGACGTGTCCGCGATACGCAGACTCCGTGTGGACGCCGTCGAAACCCTCGGGGTCGTCGATTCCGACACGAGGGATAGCAACACGCACTGGATCCGCGGCTGGGTGTGGCGAGAGGGATTACCGGTCGAATGCGCAGTCGTGATCGACTCGGCGGGCCAGATCGTAGGCGGAGGGACGCATGGAATACCGCGTGCCGACGTCCGTGCTGCGCGGCCGAAACTGCCCGAGACCGTGGGCTTCGAGCTCGTCACGCCTCCCGGTCAGACTGACTACCGAGTGGTGCTCGGCTTCCCCGATGGGTTCTGGTCTCTGCCGCTCCCCTCGCGGGCGGGCCGGCCAGCCCCGTGACCGCGAGCCGGATCGGTCAACACTAAGCCGGCGTCACCGGGATATCGGCGGCGCGCTGCTCGCGAGCCCG
This sequence comes from uncultured Thermoleophilaceae bacterium, assembly GCA_963814005.1. Lineage (GTDB taxonomy): Bacteria > Actinomycetota > Thermoleophilia > Solirubrobacterales > Thermoleophilaceae > JAAYBF01. The sequence continues at coordinate 165,268 of CAWFBA010000013.1, read as the reverse complement.
GGTCCGCAGCGCGCGCATCTTCGCTGGTCCCAGGGAAGCCACCCCGACACCCGCACACAGGAGGTCGGCAAGGGTCATCAGCAGCCGCGACACGAGAGCGACGGCGAGTGCGTCCTCGCGCCCGATTGTCCCCATCAGTATGGCGGTCAGCACCAGCTCACGCACCCCCCCGCCGGCTGGCGCGAAGAACGCGAAGAAGCCGCATATCCAGGCAACGGTGAAGCCGCCGGTGCATACCAACGCCAGTTCCCAGGTGAGGTCGCGCCCCAGGTCCTGACTCAATATCAGGATGTGCGCGCCGAACGCCAGCCACATCACAACGGCCCAGCCCGACGAACCGGCGATCGCCCGACCGGACATCCGCAGCTCGCGTTGCTGCCGCAGGATGCGTACGCATATACCGAACAACCGATTGAGCACCGGCGGTAGCAGCAAGGCGGCGCAGGCCACAGTGGTCAACAGCCAGAGCCAGACCGGCGCGATGTCAGTTACCCACGGCAGGGTCGCGGCACCGACGAGCGCGGCGGTAATCGGGTACATCAGATAGGTGTAGAGAAGCGTCAGGCCGGAGGTCACCCGCGGCACACCTGCATCCTTGCCCAGTTCCATCTGAACGACGACCGGCCACACCGATCCGGGCACGTACTTACCGAGCTGGCCTATGAAGAAAATCCGAGAGGCGACCGGCAGCCGGATCGACGATCCCAGCCCGGCCAGCGACACCTGCCAAGATTTCAGCAGCGCGAACATGCCGAGCGAGAAGCGCGGTGGATGATCCCGCTAGGCCCGCGCTGGACAGCTGCCCGAACTTGGGCGCCACTCCTGACCACTGGTCGACGGATCGCGTACACGACCAGGCCCAGCGGCGAGGAGGGCGAACAGGACGCGCAGCGCTCTCGAGCCGAGAATGCGACGGCGCCCACCGAAGTCTCCTGCCTTGTGGACCGCCCAACGCACCCATTGGGCGCGAAGGCTAGTCGCGGCCTGCCCCTATGCCGGCGCGGCTCTGGCGAGTCCGCGATCTAGGATGTGGCGCATGTCTCCTGTCCCCGGCCTGTCGGTCGTGCTCCCCGCCTACAACGAGGAGCAGAACGTCGGCCCCGGTGGACGGGCCCTCGAGGTCCTGCCCGCGATGGCGACGGAGTACGAGGTGCTCCTGGTGGACGACGGCAGCCGCGACCGCACAGCAGAGGTCGGCCACCGACCTCGTCCACCAGCACCATCCGCGCGTGAGGCTGCTGCGCCACCACGCGCAACCTGGGCTACGGCGCCGCCATCCGCACGGGCTTCGAACACGCGTCGCACGACCTCGTCTTCTACACCGACTCCGACAGGCAGTTCGACCTCGGCGAGCTCGAGTACTTCCTGCCGCTGATCGCCGACTACGACGTTGTCATCGGCTTCCGCGTCTATCGCTACGACTCCGTGCTCCGCTCGATCGTCTCGTGGACCTACAACCGCATCGTCATGTGCTCTTCCGCGTGCGGGTCCGCGACGTCGACTGCGCGTTCAAGCTGTTCCGCCGCGAGGTCCTGGACAAGGTCACGATCGAATGCGACAACTTCTTCGTCGACACCGAGCTGGTGGCGAAGGCGCGGAAGTGGAACTTCCGGATCGTGGAGAAGGGGGTTCGGCACTACCCGCGGATCGGCCGGCGAGACCACGGTCCAGCCCAGCGACGTGCGGAGGACGCTCAAGGAGATCGTGCGCATGTGGCGCAGCATCTACCTCCCGGCAGGAGCGGCCAGGCGGCTGCCGAGGCGCGTGACCGCTCCAGCGAGGCCGTCGAAGTCCTGCCGGCCGCTCGATAGGGCCCGTGGAGCAGCACTACTACGCCGAGTACCGGGCGGTCGAAGAGCGGCACTGGTGGTTTCTGGGCAGGCGCACGATCCTGCTGAGCCTGCTCGACAGGCACGTGCCGGTGGGCGACCCCGCGAAGCGCGTGCTCGACGTGGGCTGTGGCACGGGCGCGATGCTGCAGCAGCTCGACCGCTACGGCACCGTCGACGGCGTGGACGCCGACCAGGACGCCGTCCGCTTCTGCCAGGACCGGGGGATTGACCGGGTGCGCCTGCTCGAGAACGGCACCCTTCCGTGGGACTCCGGGACGTTTGACCTGGTGACCGCGCTGGACGTGATCGAGCACATCGATGACGACTCGGCCATGCTCGCCGAGATTTGACCGCGTGCTCAGGCCCGGTGGCACGTTCCTGCTCACGGTGCCCGCGTTTCAGGCGCTATGGGGAGCGCAGGACGAGATCAGCCACCACAAGCGCCGCTACCGGGCCGGGCAGGTGCGGACGAGGCTCGAGCAGGCGGGCCTGCAGCTCGATCGCCTCTCTTACTTCAACACCCTTCTGTTCCCCCCGATCGCCGCCGTCCGCGTCCTGCGCCGAGCCGCCGGAGCGGGCAGGAGCTGAAGTCGGACTTCACCCTCACCCAGCCGGGCAGGGTCAACGGCGCCCTGGCGCGAGTGTTCGCCAGCGAAGCCCGGCTCGTCGAACGCTGGAACCTCCCGTTCGGGGTCTCGATCCTGGGTCTGGCGCGCCGCGCCGGCCCCGCCTCCTGACGCCGCGTGTCGTCCACCGCCAGCCGACGATCGACCCCGCCGCCGTACACGGCCGATCCGGGGCCGGAGCCCCCGCGGGCCGACTCGCGCCTGGCCGTGGCCGTGCTGGTGCTGGCCGGCCTGGTGGCCGCCGTGGCGATCCTCTACCTGGGACGCGAGACGATCTTCTTCTACGACGACTGGGGCTTCGTCTTCGAACGCCGCGACGTGAGCCTGGACAGCCTGCTGACGCCACACAACGGCCACCTGGTGTTCGTGCCCACGCTGATCTACAAGGCTCTGTTCGCCACCGCCGGGCTCGAGTCGTACTGGCCCTACCGGGTCACCGCCCTGGTGCTCCATCTGGCCTGCGTGGGATTGCTGTTCCAGATCGCGCGGCCGCGCCTCGGTGCCTGGCCCGCCGCTGCCCTGGGCGTGGTGGTGCTGTTCATGGGAGCCGCTTGGGAGGTGCTGCTGTGGCCGATCAACCTGGTCTACCTCGTCCCGCTGGTCGCCGGACTGGCGGCCTGGCTGCTGCTGGAGCGGCCCGGCCGCGGTCGCGACGTGGCCGCATCGGTACTCGTGGCCACCGGGCTGTTGAGCTTCGCCCTGGGCGTGCCGGTGGCCCTGGGCATCCTCACCCGGCTGCTGCTCGATCCGTCCGAGCGGTGCCGGGTATGGGTTGCCGCCGTGCCCCTGGGCCTGTTCGCGATCTGGTACCTGACCTTCGGCCAGGACAACCCGTCGCCGCAGACGAGCTTCAGCCTGTCGAACCTGCCCGACGTGCCCGGCTACATGCTGGACATGGCCGTGGCGGCGGGGGCCGGGCTCACGGGCTTGGGTGAGCCCTTTAGGCAGATCGCCCTAGTGCTGCTCGGCGCCGCCGTGCTCGCACGACTGGGTCGCTCCGGTCTCTCCCCCCGGTTGACCGCCGCGCTCGTGATGCTGTTTGCCTTCTGGGGCCTCACCGCCCTGTCGCGCGCGGACATCGGCTATCCGGCGAGCAGCCGCTACATCTATCCCAGCGTCGTCTTCATCCTGCTCGTCGTGTGCGAGCTCCCGCCTGCCACCGGCAGGGGGTGGGCGGACACCCTGCGGAGGCCGGCGGCCCTGGCGGTACTGGCCACCGCGACCTGCGTCGCCGTGGTCGGCAACTTCGACGACCTGCAAAGGGGCGGGCGCTTCCTGCGCAGCGCGGCGGACAACACCATCCCCGCGTTGGCGGCGCTCGAGGTCGGCGGGGGCGAGATCGACCCTGCGCACCGCCCCCAGCCCAGGTACGCCCCTCAGGTGAGCGCCGGCCAATACCTCGGCGCGGTTCGCGACCTCGGCTCAGCCCTGCCGGGTGGCCTGGCCGCCCAGCTACGCGATCAGTCGCAGGCGACCACCATCGACACCCGGCTGTGGGTGGCCGAGGAGGTCGCCGTAAGGCCCGCGCCAGGCGGAGATCCAACCGGAGGCAGGGCGCCCGAGGTGGTGCTCTCGATCATGGGCCGGGCGCGCTCCCGCGGTGCTTGCGTCGACTTCGCCCCCATCCGGACACCGTCCGCGCTGGACGTGCGCCTCCCACCAGGGCGCGGCCTCGTGGTGTCCAACCCGAGCCGTGGGAGGGCGGGCGTGCGGCTCCGGCGCTTCTCCCAATCGTTCTCCACCGGGCCGGCGCTGGGCTCGCTGCCCCCCGCTCGCGACGCTCGCTGAGCGTGCCCGACGACGGCAACTCCGTGCCGTGGGTGGCGCGCATCTTCGCGCCGGGGCCGGTGCGCGTGTGCTCCGCCTGACGCGGACGGTCAGCGGTGGGCGACCCAGTTCACGCGCTCGGCGGCGAAGTACGCCCGCTCGAACTCGCCGAGCGAGTAGGGACCGTCGCCGTCGAGGTCGAACACGCGCAGGCCGGCGTCGTCCACCAGTAATCCGTACACGACGCCCGGCTCGGTGCCGTACGCGTTGGCCGAGCCCAGGCCGTGCTCGAACATCACGGTCGGCCGGTGGGTGCTCAGGGTCCGCATGGCGCCCCGGAGCACGCCCTCCTCGGCGCCCTCCACGTCGATCTTGATCAGCGCCGGCACGAAGTCGGGATCAAGCGCGTCGTCGAGTACCTCGAGCCGCGTCGTCAGCTCGACCAGGTCCGGCTCGATGCCGCCGGGGAGGTCTCTGAAGACCAGCCCGCTCCAGCCCTCGGCGGCGCGCACGTGTGCGAACGATGCCTCGCCGCTGCGATCCGCCAGCGCCGCGTTGCGCACGTCGACGTGCGGAAAGTCCTGACGCAGCTTCTCGGCCAGGTGGGGCAGCGGCTCGTATGCGATGTGGCGTCCCTGGGGCGCTGCGCGCAGCATCTCGCCCAGCACCGCCCCCTGGTGGGCCCCGACGTCGATGCAGCACGAGTCGGGCCCCAGGCTCCAGGCGATCAGCCGCCGCATGAGCAGCTCGTCCCGGTGATCGGCGGCGGCCAGGTCCTCGAAGGGATGCGGCCGCGCCCTCGGGCGGCACGGGCGCCTCGGTGCCGCCGGGCACGGGCTCGCCGACGGCCCGCGACTCGCTTGAGCGCGCTCCGCAGCGAGCGCCTCATGCGGGCACCGCCAGCAGCTCCACCCCGCCGACCCCGAGCTGGCTGAGAGGGCGGTGGGCCAGCGGTCCGCGGCACGTGCACCGTCCCGGTGAGGAGCTTGAGCTTGCCCACCACCAGGCCGTTGGCCAGCAGCGCGCGATGCAGGTCGTCCAGCGCCAATCCGGTTCAGCGAGCGGTACTCGTCGTCGGCGGTCCGGCGCGGGTCCGTGGCGCGCTCGCCCTCCACCTCGGCCAGGATCTGCTCGTCCTTGTGCAGGTGGTGCGGGTAGGGGCCGTCGTAGTGGGGCCAGAGGTGGCCGCCGTGCTCGGAGTCGTAGAACGGCCAGAGCTGGAGGAACAGGACCCCGTCCGGCTTGAGCACCCGGCTGACCTCTCCCAGCAGGCCGACCGGGTCGTCGACGTGCTCGAACACCGACCACGTCGTGACGATGTCGAAGCTGTCCGACTCGGCGGGGATGCCCACGGGCTCCGAGCGCTCGAAGCGCAGGCAGGGCGGCAGCTCGTCCATCAGCGCCGGCGGCCTGGGCCGCTCGCAGCAGTGCCGCCGGGTCGACGTCCATCAGGTCGTAGCCCACGAGCTCCTCCGGGCGGCCCTTCACGGCCAGTCCGAGGTCGATGATCCCGTCGCCACAGCCCACGTCGGCCACGTGCTTGCCCTCGAGCGAAATGCCGTCGCCGCCAAGGAAGGCCAGGATCTCGTCCGCCGCTTGATCGAAGTGCTCGGAGAACCAGCGGACCGGGTCGTGGGCGGCGGTGCTCATGCGCCCCGCTCCGGCGCGTCGTCGCGCTTCCCGCCGATGAGGCGCATGACGGAGTACATGGCGCGCAGCGGCGGGAACACGAGCTTGCGCAGCAGCGGCCGGGTGGATACCGCCAGGAGCGGCCTGACCATCTCGGGCGGCAGCGCCCCGTCGCGGCCCACCAGGGCCATTGCGTAGGCATGGCGACCGCCATCGGTGGTCAGGCCCCGCGCCGTGGAGGACAGCCCCGCCAGGTCGGCCACCAACGAGCGCGAGTCGCGCGCGGGCGTCGCGATGGCGTCGGCGTAGAGGTCCTTCAGCTCGTGCGCCGTGCGCCGCCAGGTGAGCATGGCCCCCGCCGCGCGGAGCATGGCCAGGTGCTCGTCGCGCGTAGGAGACTCCGCCAGCACGGGCAGGCAGCGCCGTGCGCTCGCCGAGGCGTCCCAGGGCTCCAGCAGGGCGGCGTCCGCGGGCAGGAGCTCGCCCAGCGCGGTCTCGGCGGCGAACAGGCACGGCACGCCGGCCTCCCCGGCCTCGAACGGCACCAACCCGAACCCCTCGCTGGTCGTCGGATAGGCAACGGCCGCTGCCCGCTCCAGGAGCCAGCGCTTGCCGGCCTCGTTCACGGCCGCCAGGTCCACCACGTGGTCGGCCAGCTCCGGTCGCCGTGCCAGCTCGGCCGCCTCCTCGCCCGCCGAGCTGCCCTGGGCGACCTTCGGGCCCGGCCAGGACGAGCGTGCCGTCCCAGCCGTGCTCGTCCCGGAGGGCTCCGAGCAGGCGGATTGCGAACACGCGGTTCTTGTGCAGGAAGTCGGTGCCCAGGCACAGCAGGAACGGCCGCTCGCCGACCCGCTCCGCACCGAGTGGCGGCTCCGGCTCCGGCCTCAGGGAGGTGAGCCGATGGTCGGTGCCGAGCAGCACGACCCGGCTCGCGACGGCTCCACGAGCTGCTCGCGCAGGGCCTCCGAGCGCGCGTGCCTCGAGAAGAACGCCACCCGGTCGGCGGCGGCAAGAGCGAGCCGCGTGAGCGATCGATGCTCCTGCCAGTCGGCGATGCCCTCGTGGTAGGCGGGGTTGTGGAAGGAGATGAGGTCCTGCTGGGTGATCACCAGCCGCTCACCCACGGCCATGAGCAGCCGCAGGTCATCGAAGGACGACAGCTGCCAGGGACGGTGGGCCACGTCGGTAGCCGGCTCGCGGCGGGCCTCCTCTTCGGTGACCAGCCGCACGCGTTCCAGATCGCCGAGCACGTCGGCCGCGTAGTCCCCCATCCGCGGCGGCACGATCACGCGCACCTCGGCCGGCTGGGCGTCGTGGACACCGGCGATGACCTCCAGCGCGTGCAGCTGCGTGCCGGTCATGAACTCGGTGAGGATGCGGCCGTCGATGGTGATCGAGGGGCCTCGCAGCGCCCGCCGGGCCGCGGACAGCGACAGTGCAAGCGGCGTGTCCTGCGCCTCCTGCACCTCCGCCACCCAATCGTCCCAGTACGGGTAGCGCGACAGGATCAGGCGGTGGTGCGTCTCCTTGAGCTTCGCTGCCGCGGAGCTGAACGAGCCGCCGCCGTGGTGCAGCACCAGCACGTCGTCGGCCAGCACGTGCGACAGGCCCTGGCTGATGCAGCGCTGGGAGAAGTCGACCTCCTCCTCATAGCCCGGCGCGAACGCCTCGTCGAAGTATCCGACCAGGTCCAGTGCCCGGCGGCGGATGTAGACGCAGTGACCGACGGCTGCCGGAAGCGCCGGGTGCAGCACCGGGCTCGAGGCGCGCACGGCGGCGGCGGCGTCCTCGAGCGACCAGTTCTGCGGCAGGCTCGGCGACGGGCGGTTGCGCTCCGGCACCGACACGATCGTGCCGTTGTTGGTGAGCGTGGAGACGGTTGCCACGCGGGTGTCCGACATGGCGGCGCGGCGCATGCCCTCGTACCAGCCCCGGGCCACGACGCAGTCGCTGTTGAGCACGATCACGTCCGCCGGCGCGAGCGTCCGCAGCGCGTCGTTCACGTTGTGCACGAAGCCCACGTTCTCCGGCTGGCGGTGGTAGCCCACCGGCGGGCGCTCCGGGTTGGCCGCATTGACCTCCTCCACCAGGCGCGCGCAGGCAGGATCGAGGCTGGCGTCGTCGCTCACGAGCACCGGCACATCCGGCGGGGTGTTCGAGACCACGCTGCGAAGGCACTGGGCGAACAGCTCCCCTGCGCCGAACACGGGGATGCACACCACGGCCGAGCCGCGGCTCAGGGCGTCGCGGGGGATCGGCGCGAGGCGGCTCGACTGCGGCGGCGTAGACGGCTCGACCGGCGTGGTCGGGGTGACCTGCACCGGGGGGAATATAGGCGAGCTGAGGGACCTCTCCGGTTGCTAGCGTTCGGCCACTTGACCGCCACGGCCTCGCATACGGTGGCCGAGCGAGCGCCGCGCGCCACCAGCTCCCTCCCGGGCATTTCGGTAGAGGGTGTTCACAAGGGCTTTCGCCGTCCCCACCGGCAGTACAACACGCTCAAGCAGCGCGCTCTCCATCCGTTCCAGAACCGGGGCTACGACGAGCTTCACGCGCTCCGGGACGTGACCTTCGAGGTCGAGGAGGGGGAGTTCTTCGGAATCGTCGGCCGCAACGGCAGCGGCAAGAGCACCCTGCTCAAATGCCTCGCGGGCATCTACGGGATCGACTCCGGCACAGTGGGAATACGAGGGCGCGTCTCGCCGTTCATCGAGCTCGGCGTGGGCTTCAGCATGGACCTGCCCGCGCGGGAGAACGTGATCATCAACGCCGTCATGCTCGGCCTGTCCAGGCGGGAGGCCCGGGCGCGCTTCGACGACATCATCGCCTTCGCCGAGCTCGAGGAGTTCGTGGACGTGAGCCTCAAGAACTACTCCTCGGGCATGGCGGTACGGCTGGCATTCGCCATCGCGGTTCAGGTGGACGCCGACGTGCTCCTGGTCGACGAGGTGCTGGCCGTCGGCGACGCCTCGTTCCAGGAGAAATGCTTCGGCGAGTTCGACCGCATGAAGGCCGAGGGGCGGACGATCGTGCTGGTCACGCACGACATGGCCAGCGTCGAGCGTTTCTGCGATCGCGCGCTGCTGCTCGAGCGAGGCCGCATCGCGACCATCGGGACCGCCGAGGATGTGTCCCGGGCCTACAGCGAGGTGAACCTCGCGCGCCGCGAGGACCTGGTGCGCGAGCAGTCGCCCGACAAGCCGTTCCAGATCGTCGACGCCTGGTGCGAGGACGCCGAGGGGCGCAGGATCGTGACCCAGCAGCAGGGCGAGCGCTGCCGGGCGGTGCTTGAGGTCCAGTTCGCCGAGGCCGTGGACGACCCCCTGTTCGGCATCGAGTTCCGCAACGAGGCCCGCCACCCCGTCTTCGCGGCGCACAGCGCGGCCCACTGGGCCACGGGCCGATTCGAGGCCGGCAGCCGGGCGCTCGTCGCGTTCGCCTTCGACAACCTGCTTGCCTCGGGGCGCTACGACCTGAGCGCAGCCGTGAGCGCTCCTCAGCTGGGCGTCGCCGGCGTGGTGCAGGCGCAGGACGTGTCAATGCTCGTGGTGGCCTCCCCCTATGCGAGCGGCGGCGCGGTGGACATCCCGCACGAGCTCGAGATCAGGTCGGCATGAGCGGCGCGGCGCAGGTGCTCAGCGCGCCGTCGGCGCTCGGCAACGACCTGCGGCGATTCGTGAGCCTGACCTACCTGTTGGCGGTCACCGACTTCAAGCTCAACTTCTTCGGCTCCGTGCTGGGTTACCTGTGGGGGCTGATGCGCCCGCTGATGCTCTTCGGCGTCCTGTACGTGGTGTTCACGCAGGTGATCAAGTTCGGCGAGGACGTGGAGCACTACCCGGTCTACCTGCTCACCAGCATCGTGCTGTTCACCTACTTCTCCGAGACCACCGCGCGGTGGCGTGACCTCGCTGATCCGCCGCGACAACCTGCTGCGCAAGATGCACTTCCCTCGGATGGTGATTCCGCTGTCGGTGGCGCTCACGTCCCTGTTCAATCTGGGGCTGAACCTGGTGGCCGTCTTCTTCTTCGCGATGGTGTCGGGGGTCGAGCCGCGGCTGAGCTGGCTGCAGCTGCCCCTGCTGATCGCACTGCTGGCCGTGCTCTCGGTGGGGCTGGCCATGATGCTGGCCGCCCTGTACCCGCGCTACCGCGACGTGAGCCCGATCTGGGACGTGGTGCTGCAGATCCTCTTCTACGCGTCGCCCGTGCTCTACGTGCTGAGCACGGTGCCCGACGACTACGAGCGCGCGTTCCTGGCCAACCCGATCGCGGTGGTCCTCACCCAGATGCGCCATGCACTGATCGATCCCAGCGCGCCCACGGCAGCCGAGGCCATCGGCCCCGACTACAGGCTGCTGCTGCCGCTGGGGATCACGGTGGCGCTGTTCGTGCTGGGCCTGTGGGTGTTCAAGCGCGAGACGCCGCGGATCGCGGAGAACCTGTGACCCGCGCCCCGCTCGGGGTGAACCTGGCCGGCTACTTCCAGTCGGTGATGGGGATTGGCGAGGTGGTGCGCTCCGTGGCCGCCGCACTGGAGTCGCAGGGTGTGGAGGTCACTCCCGTGCCCCTCGCCGCCGGCCATCTCGACGAGCTCTCCGGCGCCGGTCCCGCCGCCACGACGGTCGCGCCGAGGCATCCGGTCAACCTGATCTGCGTGAACGCCGAGGGCCTCGACGTGTTCGCCGACCGGATGGGCCCCGACTTCTTCTCGGGCCGGCATTCGATCGGCCTGTGGTGGTGGGAGGTGTCGGACTTCCCCGACCGCTGGCTCGGGGCGTTCCGGCACCTCGATGAGGTGTGGGCGGGATCCGGCCACGTGGCCGCGGCGCTGTCGGCCGTCTCCCCGGTGCCCGTGGTCAAGGTGACCACGCCGGTCGAGCCGCCGTCCCCGGACCCGCTGCCGCGCGCGCAGCTCGGCCTGCCGGAGGGGTTCCTGTTCCTCTCGGCGTTCGACTACAACAGCGGCTTCGAGCGCAAGAACCCGCTGGGTGCCCTGACGGCCTTCGAGCGCGCCTTCGAGCCCGGGGAAGGTCCGTCGCTGGCACTCAAGTGCATCGGCCAGGAGCGCCACCCCGACCGCCACTCGGAGCTGGTGGCCGCGGTCGCCGGGCGTCCCGACGTGCACTTGATCGATCGTGCTCTCGAGCCCGCCGAGCGCGACGCGCTGCTCGCCGCCTGCGACTGCTACGTGTCGCTGCACCGCGCGGAGGGCTTCGGCCTGCCCCTGGCCGAAGCGATGGCGCTGGGCAAGCCGGCCGTGGCCACCGGCTACTCCGGCAACCTCGACTTCATGACGGCGCGCAACAGCTGGCTGGTGGATTACACGCTGGTGCCGATCGGCGCGGGCGCGGAGCCGTATCCGGCCGGGGGGACGTGGGCCGACCCCGACCTGGACGACGCCGTGCGGGCGCTGCGCGAGGTGGCCGGCGACCCCGCCGCCGCCCGGCGGCGGGCGGCGCGCGGCAGGGCCGACCTGCTGCGCGCGCACTCCCGCGAGGCCGCCGGGGCCGACATGGCCAGACGGCTGGCGCGCGTCCATGACCGCTGGGGGGAGCGAGCGGCCGGGGAGCGCCGCGCGGACGGGGCGGCGGGGGCGGCGCGACGGATCGCCGCCGGGGCCGAGGCATCGGCCGCGCCCACCTCGGCGCCGCGCGGGGCGCTCAGGAGGCTGATGCTGCGGGTGCTCAAGCCCTACACGACCTTCCAGCGCGGGGTCGACCAGGAGCTGGTGCGCTCCATCGACGAGCTGCGCGCGGACGTCGAGGCCCTGCGCGCCGGGCAGGACCGCCTGGCGGAGCAGGTGCGGCGAGACGCCGCTGCATCGACGCCGCGACCGGATCGGTAGCCTGCCGCGCGTGACTGAGACCAGACGCGCACTCATCACGGGCGTGACCGGCCAGGACGGCAGCTACCTGGCCGAGTTCCTGCTGGAGAAGGGCTACGAGGTGCACGGCATGGTCCGCCGCTCCTCGACCGAGACCTTCCAGCGGCTGCAGGACTGCCGCGACGCCATCACGCTCCACACCGGCGACCTGCTGGACCAGCGCTCGCTCACCGACGTGCTCCGCGACTGCGAGCCGCACGAGATCTACAACCTGGCCGCCATGTCGTTCGTGGCGGCGTCGTGGAACCAGCCGGTGCTCACGGCCGAGTTCAGCGGCGTGGGCGCCACGCGGATGCTGGAGGCCATGCGCGAGGTGGTGCCCGAGGCGCGCTTCTACCAGGCGTCCTCGTCCGAGATGTTCGGCCAGGTGCTCGAGGTCCCGCAGACCGAGACCACCCCCTTCTACCCGCGCAGCCCCTACGGGGTGGCCAAGGCCTACGGCCACTTCATCACGGTCAACTACCGCGAGAGCTACGACCTGTTCGCGTGCTCGGGGATCCTGTTCAACCACGAGAGCCCCCGCCGCGGGCTGGAGTTCGTGACCCGCAAGGTCACGCACGGCGCCGCCTCGATCAAGCTCGGCCTGTCGCGACGAGCTGCCTCTGGGCAACCTCGACGCCGAGCGCGACTGGGGCTACGCGAAGGACTACGTCGAGGCGATGTGGCTGATGCTCCAGCAGGACGAGCCCGACGACTACGTGATCGCCACCGGGGAGACCCACAGCGTCCGCGAGCTGGTGGACGTGGCCTTCGAGCACGTCGGCCTCGATCCCGACGACCACGTGGAGATCGACCCGCGCTTCCTGCGGCCGGCAGAGGTCGAGCACCTGATCGGCGACGCTTCCAAGGCGCGCGAGAAGCTCGGCTGGGAGCCCGCGCACGAGCTTCGACGAGCTGGTCGGGCTGATGGTCGACTCCGACCTCGAGCTGCTGGCCAGCGGCGTGCCGCAGAAGCAGGCCGGCTGAGCGAGAGCGTGAGGGACCCCGCGGGCGAGTGCGACCTCGCCGTCGTCGGCGGCGGGATCATCGGGCTGGCCGTGGCCCGCGAGCTGCTCACCCGCCAGCCGCGGCTGTCGGTGACCGTGCTCGAGCGCGAGCCCGAGGTCGGGTTCCATCAGACGGGCCACAACAGCGGCGTGATCCACGCGGGCATCTACTACAGCCCGGGCTCGCTGAAGGCCAAGCTGTGCGTGGAGGGCGCGGCGGAGATGTACGAGTTCTGCGAGCGAGCACGGCGTCGACCACGAGCGCTGCGGCAAGGTGATCGTGGCGCGCGACGAGTCCGAGCTGCCGGGGCTGGACGAGCTCGAGCGCCGCGGGCGCGAGAACGGCGTGCCCGGCCTGCGGCGGCTGAACGCGGCCGAGCTGCGCGAGGTCGAGCCGCACTGCCGCCGGCGTGGCCGCGCTGCATTCGCCCAACACCGGCATCGCCGACTTCGCCGGCGTGGCGCGGGCGCTGGCGGCCAGCTCGAGGAGCGCGGCGTGACCGTGTGCCACCGGAGCGGGCGTGGAGGGCGTGTCGGAGAACGGCGGCCGGCTGCGGCTGCGCCACGCGCGCGGCGAGACGCGGGCGCGGTTCGCCGTGTTCTGCGCCGGAGGCTGGTCGGACCGGCTGGCGGTGATGGCCGGGCGCGTCGCGCCGAGCCGCGGATCGTGCCGTTCCGCGGCGCCTACCTGCGGCTGAAGCCCGAGCGCCGCGAGCTGGTGCGCTCGCTGATCTACCCGGTGCCCGACCCGAGCCTGCCGTTCCTCGGCGTGCACCTCACGCCGCCACACGAACGGCGACGTGCTGGTGGGCCCCACGGCCCTGCTGTCGCCGGCGCTCGCGACGCGTACTCGCTGGCGCAAGCTGCGCCCGCGCGACCTCGGCGCCACCCTGGCGTGGCCCGGCAGCTGGCGCATGTTCCGCCGCTTCTGGCGCACGGGCCTCACCGAGATGCGGCATGCGTCCAGCCGGCGCGCGTTCGTGCGCGCGGCCGCCGACTACGTGCCCGACCTGCGGCCCGGCGACGTGGAGTTCGCCTTCGCCGGGGTGCGGGCCCAGGCGCTGGCGCGCGACGGCGCGCTGGTCGACGACTTCGTGGTGCACGAGACCGGCGCGCGATCCACGTGCGCAACGCGCCCTCGCCCGCGGCCACCTCGTCGCTGGCGATCGCCCGGCTGATAGCCGATCGCGCCGAGCCGGAGCTGGCTGCTTAGCGTTCGGTGGCTGGTCGCTGGTCGTCGGTGCTCGGTGCTCGGTGCTCGGTGCTCGGGCACCGAAGGGAACGGGCCCGGATAGGGGCGGCCGCCCGTCACACCCGTAGCGCTGCGTTGATGTCGCACCGAGAGCCCGAAATGAATGGCCCGAAACCGCCCCTATACGCCGCTTTCGGGCCACTCATCCGCCGCCGGCCAGGGCGCCCGTCACCAACCCACCCACCTGGTCACGAACGTGACAGCACCGCCACAGACCTGTCCCCTCCGCGCCCGCCGTGGTGCGACACCCGAGCCCAGGGCGGCCACAGAGCCAAGGACGCGACCGGCGACCGGTCGCCGGTCAGCCGGGGCGTGCCAGGCCGCGCACCAGCGCTCGCTCGCCCGGGCCCAGCAGCAAGAGGTAGTACGCCGTCCAGTAGGCGGTCACGCCGGCGATAGCGAGCGCGAACACCACCGCGCCCTCTGGCTCGGCCGCCAGCCGCAACGCCCCCAGCACCACGGCCAATGGCACGCAGAGCGCAAGGGCCGGCTTGAACGCCCGCCTCCACAGCTCCGCCGCAGGCGTGGCCGTGGCCCGCAGAGCCGAGCCCATCAGGTACGGGAAGGCGGCCGCGAAGGGGATGGTGGTGGCCAGGGCCGCGCCCTCCACCTCGAGCCACGGCACCAGCGCCAGGGCCAGCGCAACGTTGGTGAGGGCCACGGCCACGGCCCAGCGTGCCACGGTCACCGCGCTCCCCAGCCCCACCAGCAGCGCAGCGGCCACCCCGCTGGCGCCGTTCACCAGCCAGTGGACGAGCAGGATGGCCATGGCTGCCCCGCCCGCCCGGTACTCGGGCCCCAGCCATGCATCGAGGAGCGGCGCGGCCAGCACCGCGCCCGCCACTGCGATCGGGGCGATCAGCGCCAGCGTGTAGCGCGAGCCGCGCACCAGCAGCTCTGCCAGGCGCCGGCGGTCTCCCTCGGCCACCAGCCGCGAGGCGGCGGGCAGCACGGTGACCGTGACGGCTGAGTTGAGGGAGCGCAGCAGGTTGTGGGCGCGCACCGGCCCCTCGAACTGGCCCACCGCCGACGCCGAGCCCAGCGCCCCCAGGATCGCCCTGTCCACCACGTAGACCGCCGCGATCGCCGCCTCCGCCAGGGTGAGCATGGCAGCCAGGCCGCCAAGGTCCCCGGCGGCGCGGCGGCTGGCCAGACCGGGGCGCACCCGGTGCGGGATCCGGGCCAGACGAGCGGCCACCGCGCACGCCAGCCCCGCCAGCAGCGGGATGGCCCCGCTGGCGCCCACCAACACGGCCAGCGAGGCGTCGGAGAGCGCCAGGCCAACCACCAGCGCCGTCCAGGCCGCCACCGCCACCATCTCCGCCACGGCCACGCGCACGTAGCGCTCGACCGAGCGCAGCGCGTCGCGCCAGACCGTGGCAGGCCAGCCCACCGCCGTCACTGCTCCCAGCAGCAGCGACCCGTCGCGGGCCTGGTCCGCCAGCCCATCCGGCAAGTCGATCAGCGCCGTGGCAGCGATGCCCAGTGCAGCCACCAGCGCGCCGCACGCGACGCCCGCGACCGCATAGAGGGCAACCGCGGTGGAGAAGGCCTCGTCGCGGCGCTCGGCCGAGTCGGCGACCGCCATGGCGCGCACCGCGGCGCCCGCGCCGGCGTTCTGGACGATCAGCAGGTAGCCGGCAAGCGAGCTGAGCAGGCCGTAGACGCCCATCTCGGCGAGCGAGAGCCGACGCGCCAGCACGGTGATCACAGCGAAGATGGCCACCAGCCCGGCGACCTGGGCGAGCTGTGCAAAGAAGGATCCCGAGGCCAGCAGCCGGGCCCGGCCCTCGGTCAAGGCACCCTCCGGCGATGGCGCGGCGCGGCCATGGTCGCGGCGAGTCTTGCAGGCAGGGTGGAGGCGAAGTCCGCGGTCGTGGCGGGCCGCGGGGCCTGCGTCCGCCACCGCTCCGATCCCTCGTCAGGACTGTTCTTTACACTCGGGCGCTCCTTTGCGCCGGGGGAGGTGAGGCTCATGGTCCGACGGCCCTGCGCCGAACCAATCCCTAGGAGCACCGAGATGAACGCAAAGCCCACATACGCGCCCCCGGCTCCCAGCCCCGTGGCGACGGTCAGGCGCCGCAGGGTGCTCGGCGTCCCCATGGCCATGACCGACTACGACGGCGCCATGGACGTGATGGATTCGATGATCGAGGACCGCGAGCGGGGCTGGATCTGCGCCTCCTCGGTGCACTCGCTGATCGTGGCCCAGGACGACCCCGACATGCGCACGGCGCTCACGGAGTCCGTGATGACGGTGCCCGACGGGATGCCCATCGTCTGGGCGGCCAACATGCTCGGCGAGAACCTGAACGACCGCGTGTACGGCCCGGAGCTCATGAGCCGCTACTGCGCCCGCGCCGCCGAGAAGGGGCACCGGGTGTGGCTCTACGGGGGCCGTGACCCGGAGGCGCTGGCCGACCTGGTGCTGAACCTGCGCCGAAGCTATCCGGGCCTCCAGATCGTGGGCGCCCACTCGCCCCCGTTCCGCCCGCTCACCGAGGCCGAGGACGAGGATGTGCTGCGCAGCATCGAGCGCGCCCGCCCCGACGTGATCTGGGTGGGCATCGGCGTGCCGAAGCAGGAGAAGTGGATGGTTCGCATGCGCGAGCGCATCGAGGCACCCGTGATGTGCGCCGTGGGCGCCGCGTTCGACTTCCACGCGGGCCGGGTGTCCCAGGCGCCGGAATGGATGCAGACGCGTGGCCTGGAGTGGCTGTACCGGCTCACGCAGGAGCCCCGGCGCCTGTTCCCCCGCTACCTGGAGACCAACCCCCGCTTCATCCTCGGCTTCGCTCGTCAGTACCTGGCCGAGCGCCGGGCCTCTCGCGCGTAGCCCCTTAGACTGCCCGGCGTGCCGAGCAGCGCTTCCGCGCGACCCGACCAGGCCGGCGAGCCCTCCGGATCGGCCGCCACGCGCGTGGGCACGCACTTCGTGACCGGCGGCGGCGGGTTCGCGGGCCGTCACCTCGTGGAGCGCCTCGAGTCCGAGGGACGCAACCCGCAGGCTCCCTCGAGCACGGAGCTCGACCTTCGCGACGCCCCCGCCGTTCGGCGCGCGGTGGCGGACAGCCGGCCCACGGCGGTCCTGCACCTGGCGGCGTTCAGCACGCCGCGGCTGTCCTGGGAGCGACCCGATGAGGCTCTGCTGACCAACATCCAGATCACGCTGAACGTGCTGGAGGCGGTGCGCCACGAGGCTCCCGAGGCGACCGTCGTGCTGGTGGGCAGCGGCCAGGTGTACGGCGAGCCTGCCCGGCTGCCCGTCGACGAGTCGGCGCCGCTGGTGCCCGGCAACCCGTATGCGGTCTCCAAGGCCGCCACTGACATGCTCGGCCGCCAGTACGCCGAGGCACACGGGCTGCGGGTCGTGCGCCTGCGCCCCTTCAACCACGCCGGCCCCGGCCAGGCCGACGAGTACGTGCTGAGCTCCCTGGCCAAGCAGGTGGCACAGGCCGAGACGAGCGGCGCGGCGGAGGCGGTCCTGCGCACGGGCGATGTGTCCTCCGCACGCGACTTCTCGGACGTGCGCGACGTCGTGCGGGCCTACGTGCTGGCGCTGGGCGCCGAGCCGGACGCGTACAACGTGTGCAGCGGACGCTCGGCTTCCGTCGCCGAGCTGATCGACGCGCTGGGCAACGAGGCCACCGTGCCGATCCGCCACGAGGTCGACCCCGCCCGCCTGCGCGCACACGATGCGCGCGACCTGCGCGGCTCCCACGATCGGCTCACCGAGGCCACCGGCTGGCGGCCCGAGATCGAGCTCACGGACACGGTGCGCGACACGCTGGCCTGGTGGCGCGCCCAGCTCGGCTAGTCGCTCAGCCGTCGAGGTACACCAGCGGGTCCGATCTGGCGGCGAGCGCCCTGAGCGTGGCCACCGGAACGGCCACGGGCCGCGGGGCTCGGAAACGTCGGATCGTGTAGAGCTCGGTCCGCTCCTCCCCGGCCGGCTCGAAACCGGCGGGCGCGCTGAGCCCGCGGAGAGCGGGCGGCTCGGGCTTGTCGCCGGTGCCGCGCCGTGCGGGGGCGATCACGTCGATCTCCGCGACCTGAGCCTGCGCCTGGTCGGGCGGACGCGCGCTGGGCAGGTAGTAGTCCAGAGGCAGCGCCGCCCGCGTCCCAGACACGATGGCGCGAGGCCGGTCGGGTGGCCCAAGGGCTCGGACGGCGCCGCGCCAGTCGTCGCGCTGGGCGCTGGCGTCAGCGCTGACGGAGATCGACGTGGCCACGCCGCTGAGCGCCAGCACGCCGGCCACCGCCAGCCCTCTGCGGCCACGCCCGAGCGCCAGCCCGAGCGCCGCGCACAGCGGGACCAGGGCGGCGATCACGTTGCGGGTGTTCAGATAGTCGATCCCGACGATGGCCATTGCCAGCAACGGCACCGTGGCCGCAGCGGCCAGGCCAAGACACGCCAGCAACTGGCGCCGCAGCCGCCGATCGGCATGGCGGAAGGCCAGCGCCAGGGCCACGACGACCACGGCTGTGACCAGCACCGCCGAGACGGTGTCGAAGGCCGAGTAATAGCCCACCGCGAGCTGCTTGGGCACCTGCAGCACGCGCGTGCCGAGGTCCCCGCCCGCGGCCCCCTTGGCGCGGTCGCTCTGGTGCAGCGCGAGCGGCAGCAGCAGCAGCCCGGTCACGGGCACCGCGGCAGGCGCCCAGCGCACGGGTCCCGTCGGGCGGGGCCGGCTGAGCACCATGCCCACAACCAGCGGAACCACGGTGAACACAGCCAGGTAATGGCTGGCGATCGCCAGCACCGCGAACACCACGCAGCCGCCGTAGGCGCGCGTATCACCCGTGTCGCCGTAACGCACGGCGCAGTAGGCGGTCAGCACCACGAGCAGGACCAGGAGCTGGTACGCGCGCGCCTCCTGGGAGAACCAGACCAGCAGAGGCGCGGTGGCCGCCAGCAGCGCCGCCACGAGCCCGGCACGTGCGCCGCCGAGGCGGCGCACGGTGGCGAACAGCACGGGCACGACAGCGATGCCCGCCACGGCGGGCACCAGGCGCAGCGCGACCTCGCCGGTGCCCAGGAGTTGGGCCATGAGCCACGTGACGAAGAAGAAGAAGGGCGGGTTGCCCTCGAGGTCTTTCACGCTCCTGCCCAGGTCGCCGAACGAGCCGCTCACGTCGGCGGCGGTCGCTGCCTCGTCGAACCACAGGCTCTGGTCGGCCAGGGTCGGCAGCCGCAGGGCGGCCGCCAGCGCCACGATCAGCGCCAGCCCGAGGCCCACGCGGCCTCTCGCGGAACGTGGCATCGGGCGAGTGTATTCAGGCGGTTTCCCGACTCCGCTCCCGCTCAGATGCCTGCGTAGAGCGCCCGGAGGTCCCCCATGTAACGCTCCTCGGAGTGGCGTTCCCTCGCGCGCCGGTGCAGTGCCTGGCCCTCCGCCTCGCGCATGCCCGGGTCGGCCCAGAGCGCGGCCAGGCGGGCGGCGAAGGCGTCCGTCGTCCTGCGCCGGGACACAGCGCTCCGGCGCCCAGCAGCTCGGGCAGGCCGCCCATCGCGGTGGCCACCACCGGCACGCCCTGGGCCATCGCCTCCAGCGCGGAGTACGGGGAGAACTCGTGGTAGCGCGAGGGCATCAGCACGGCCGCCGCGCCCGCCAGCAGCGCGGCCGTCGCTCGCGGTCGGCCCGGCCCAGGAAGCGTCACGTCGGCGCCGCTGCGCGCCGCCAGCGCCTCGCAGCTCGCGTGGCCGCCGGGCCCGTCGCCGGCCACCCGCAGCGGCACGCCCGCCGCGGCCGCCGCGCGCGATGGCCGTCGTCGATGCCCTTCTCCGGCGACAGCCGGACGCCACCAGCGCGTAGCGGCCCTCGCCGGCGCGCGGGAGCGCGCGGCGAACGCCTCCGCGGGCAGGTAGTGCGCGCAGCGCTCGACCCGCTCGCGCGGGCAGGCCGCGCCAGGCCAGCCGCGTCGGCCGCGGCCTCGCTGGGGGCCACGAACCGGTCCACGGCGGCGAGCACCTCGCGGCTGGTGGGCCGACAGCGCGGCCGCGTAGACCGCGGCCTCGGGCAGCGAGCCGCGGCAGTTGAGCCGCAGGCCGGGCAGCGTGTTGCGCCCGCGGCAGCGCGCGCACGGGCCGCCGTCGCGCTCGCCGAACCCGGTGGCGCAGAAGAGCCGCACGTTGTGCAGGTGCAGCACCACCTTCGCGCCGGCGTCGCGCGCCGCCTCCAGCGCCGCGCGGGCCCGATCAGCGGCAGCATGTTGTGGGCGTGCACCACGTCGGCGCCGAGCTCCCGCACCGCGCGCCGCGACCTCGGCCTCGCCCGAGCCGCCGCGCAGCATCGCCGCGGCCGCGCGGCGCGGCCCGCGTCGGCCGACCGGCGCTCGAGCAGCGCGTGCGGCGATGCCCGCGCGCTCGAGGGCCGCGCAGTGCAGCTCGACCGAGCGCTCCTCGCCGCCCACGGCGCGGTAGCGGTTGTGCACGACCAGCACGCGGGGAGGCGCGGCTTCGGTCACCAGGGGCGTGGCTAACCTACCGCGCCATGCCGCGCCCGCCGTCTCCGTGGTCGTGCCCACGCGCAACCGGGCCGGACTACCTCGAGGTGACGCTGCCTCGCTGGCGAGCAGCAGCGGCGACGTGCCGTACGAGGTGATGGTGGTCGACGACGGCTCCACCGACGCCACCCGGGCGGTGGCGAGCGCGCCGGCGCCGCGCCTGGCCAGGCATGCCCGGTCGCGGGGCCCCAACGCCGCGCGCAACACGGGCATCGCGGCGGCGGCGTCCGGCCGCTGATCGCGTTCGTGGACGACGACGTGTGCGCGCCGCGCTGGATGGCTGGCCGCGCTGGCCGCGGGCGCCGACGCGCCACGACTGGGCCGAGGCGCTCGGCGGCCCGATCCGGGCCAGCCTCGAGGGGCCGGCGCCCGCGCGGCTGCGGGCGCGAGGCCGCCGCCGATCACCACGCTCGACCTCGGGCCGGAGGACCGCGAGACCGAGTTCGTGTGGAGCGCCAACATGGCCGTGCGCCGCTCCGCGCTCGAGCGGGTCGGGCGGCTTCGACGAGGCCGTGCCGATCTACGGCGACGAGGAGGAGTGGCTGATGCGCCTGCACGCCGCCGGGCGGCCGGGTGGCCTACCTGGCCGCCGCCGGGCTCGACCACCGCCGCGCCGGCGACGACGCGCGCCTGCGCTCGCTGGCGCGCGCCGGAGTACCGGCCGCGGCCGCGCCGCGCGGCGCAGCGACCGCCGCAAGGGCAGCTCGCCCACCGCTCGGCCGCGAGCTGCGCGACCTGGCCGGCGCGGGCTGGCACACGGTCCGCCGCCGCTGCCCGCAGGGCCTGATCATGGGCGCGCACTCCGCCGGGCCGCCTGGCCGAGGCGCTGCGGGCCGGTGAGCGGCGCCGCAGCCCGTCGCCGGAGCGCCTGCCCGACCACGCTTCCTCTCGGGCGAGTCCGGGCACGGTCGCCGGCACGCGGCTGCGGCCACGCGCGCGACTCGCTGACGCCGCCTCGGCGCTCGCTCGCGCGCGCTGGCCCTCACCGGGCCGCGGCTGGACCGGCTGGCCGCGGCGCAGTGCGCCGCAGCGCGTGCTGGTGCTGTCGGTCTACCGGCCCGGCTCGCGCCTGCCGGCGGCGATCGGCGCAGCTGCGGTCCGACCGCCACGACGTGCGCG
Source organism: uncultured Thermoleophilaceae bacterium (assembly GCA_963814005.1). Lineage (GTDB taxonomy): Bacteria > Actinomycetota > Thermoleophilia > Solirubrobacterales > Thermoleophilaceae > JAAYBF01. The sequence continues at coordinate 143,663 of CAWFBA010000013.1, read as the reverse complement.
TTCGCGCTCGGCGCCACGCGGCGCCGCCGACCCGGCCCTGGCCGCCGACACCGTGCGCCACGGGACATGGCCGGCGGCAAGTTCGAGAACCTCAACCGCCTGCTGGAGGCCGCGGGCCCGGTGGCAGACCACGACTGGCTGTCGTGGTGCCGACGACGACGTGGACCTGCCGCCGCGCTTCCTCGACCGCTTCGTGGCGCTGTGCGAGCGCGCTGGCGCTCGACCTCGCCCAGCCCGCCCAGACCCGTCGCAGCCACGCGGCCTGGCGCGTCACCCGCCGCCGGCCGGGTCGCTCGCCCGCCGCACGCACTTCGTGGAGATCGGCCCGGTCACCGCGTTCTCGCGCGCGGCCGCGCAGGAGCTGCTGCCGTTTCCCGACGCTGCGCTTCGGCTGGGGGCTGGACAACCACTGGGGCGCGCTGGCGCGCGAGCGCGGCTGGCGGCTGGGGGTGGTCGACGCCCTGCCGGTGCGCCACGAGTGGCAGCAGGTGGCCGCCACCTACACCCACGCCGAGGCGATCGAGGAGGCGCGCGCAGTTCCTGGCCGGCCGCCCTACGTGCCGCCCGACGAGGCCCAGCGGACGCTGGCGACCGTCAGGCGGCTGCGGCGAGCGGCCCTCGCCTGAGGGTGCTCGTGGTGCCCGAAGTGGTACCCGTGGCCCGAGCGGCCGGTGTTCGGGACCTTCTGCCGCGAGCACGCGCGCGCGCTGGCCACGCCGCCACGACGTGGTGGTGCTGGCCTCGCTGGCCACGCCCTCGCCCCGACTTCCGGCTCTACCGGCTGACCGACGAGGTCGAGGACGGCCTGCGCACGCTGCGCGTGCGCTACCGCCGCCCGCGGCTGCGCCCGCTGGCGCTGGTCTGCCAGATGCTCGGCATGCTCGCCGCCCTGCGCCGGCTGCGGCGCGAGGGCTTGCGGCCCGACGTGGTGCACGCCCACGTGTACTCGGCCGGCGCTGCCCGCGCTGCTGCTCGGCGCGCTCTGGCGCGCGCCCGTGGTGGTGACCGAGCACTACACCGGCTTCCAGCGCGGCGCTGATCACCGGCGACGACCGGCTGCTGGCGCGGGTCGCCTTCGAGCGCGCCGACCTCGTGGCGCCGGTGAGCCAGGAGCTGGCCGGCCACCTGCGCGAGATCGCGCCCCGGGCGCGCATCGAGGTGCTGCCCAACACCGTGGACACCGACGTGTTCGCGGTCCGCCGAGGACGACGCGCCGCGGGCAGGTGCGCGCTGCTCAACGTGGGCGCGCTGGCCGAGAAGAAGGGCCACGCCTACCTGCTCGACGCGCTGGCCAGCTGCTGGATGGCGACCGGCGGCTCGACGTGGTGGGCGACGGCGAGCTGCGCGAGCGCGCTGGAGGCGCGCGCGCGGGAGCTCGGGCTGGCGGAGCGGTGCGTTCCGCGGCGAGCTGCCCAAGGAGGAGGTGGCGCGGCTGATGCGCGACGCCGACCTGTTCGTGCTGCCCAGCACCCACGAGACCTTCGGCTGCGTGCTGATCGAGGCGATGGCCAGCGGGCTGCCGTCGGTGGCCACGCGCGTCGGGCGGCGTGCCCGAGGTGCTCGACGACGCCGCCGGCGAGCTGGTGCCGGCCGCGCGACCCCGCAGGCGCTGGCCGCGGCGATCGAGCGGGCGCTGGGCGCGACGTTCGACGCCCGGCGCTGGCACGCGCGCCGGGGAGCGCTACGGCTACGACGCCTTCGCCGAGCGCTGGACCGAGGTCTACGAGGAGCTGCTGGCCAGCAGGCGCGGCAGCACCTCCTCGGCCACCCGCCGCCGCAGCGACTCCTCGCGGTAGGGCTCCAGCAGCCGCTCGGCCCGCTCGCGCGTAGCGCTCGCGCGGGCCGGGTCGAGCGCCAGGCCGGCCCGCAGCGCGTCGGCCAGCGCCGGCGGCGCTGCGCTCGCGCGCCACCAGCTCGGGCGCCAGCTCGCGCGCCAGCGGCAGCGCCACGTTGGGCCCGGGCGTGGGCACCGTGACCAGCGGCGTGCCGGCCGCCAGCGCCTCCATCTGCGCGATGCCCCAGTCCTCGAAGCGCGAGGCGTTCACGAACACCCGCGCGCCGCGGCCACCAGCGGCCGCCAGCGCTCGGGCGTCCACCGCGCCGAGCCACTCCACCCCGGCCGGCTCGGCCGTGCCGGCCCCCGCCAGCCAGCGCAGCGCCCTCGTCGCGGTCGAGCCCGCCGACGGCCAGCGGCGCGCCCTCGGGCGCCGCGGCCGCCCAGGCCGCGCACAGCACGTCGAGGCCGCGCTTGTCGGGGTTCGCCGCGTAGGCCACGGCGTCGGGCGCCGGCCCGGGCGCTCCGGCTCGCCCCGCGGCGCACTCGGACCGGCGGTGGGACCACGACGGAGGGCGGCGCCGCGGGGCCGAGCGGCCGCTGCAGCCACCGCGCCGCCTCGCTCCACGGCAGCAGCAGCGCCGCCCGCCCGAGCACCGCCCGCTCGCGCCGGCGCTGCCACGCGCCGCCGGGCCGGGGCGGTTGGCGGCGGCGATGCGTCGAAGCGCACCGCGGAGGGTGCCGCGGCGGCTGCAGCAGCGCCGCCGTGACCGTCGAGTAGACCACGACGCCGGCGTCCACGCCGCGCGCGGCGCGGCGCGCGGCCAGCGCCTCCACCAGGTCGGTGAGCGGCCATCGTGCGCCGCAGCCGCCCGGAGGCGCCGATCGCGATCGGGCGCACCTCGCAGGTGGCGCCGGCCGCCCTGACGTGCTCGACGAAGCGCGTCGTCGGCCCGCTGCCAGCCCGATCGTGGTGCCCAGCGAGACGAGCGCGATGTCCGGGCGGTCCGGCCACGGGCGGAGCGACTAGGCGTGCCGCCTAGATCGCTGCACGGCGACCCCCGCCGGTCGCCCTGGTCACCGGCACGGTCTCGCCGTACCGGCGCGAGCCGTTCCGGCTGCTGGCCAAGCGCCAGGGCGCCGAGGTGATCGCCTTCGCGGATGCGGGCCGCGCCGGTGCCCGGCCTGGCCGTGCACCGCACCACCCAGGCCGGCGCGGCGCGGCTGGCGGGTTCGGGCCGCTACCGGGCGGTGATCTGCGGGCTGGGCGGGCGGGTCGCGCTGCCCGGCACCTACGCGGCCGCCCGCCGGCGCGGCATCCCGTTCGTGCTCTGGGCCACGATCTGGGCACACCCGCGCACCCCGGCCCACGCGCTCTCGCTGCCCGCCACCCGCCACCTCTACCGCCACGCCGACGCCGTGGTCACCTACGGGGCCCACGTGAGCCGCTACGTGGAGCAGCTCCCGCGGCGCCCGCGGGCAACGTGTTCGTGGCGCCCCAGGCGGTGGACGTGGACCACTTCGGCGCGGCGGTGGCCGACGAGGCCAGGGACTCGGCGCCGCGACGCGGGCCGGGGCCGGCGACGCGGGGCTGCTGGTGCTCTTCGTGGGCCGGCTGGAGGAGGAGAAGGGCGTGCGACGTGCTGCTGGACGCCTGGCGGATCGCCGCCCTGGGCCAGGGCGCGCGGCTGGCGCTGGCCGGGCGTGGCCAGCCTCGAGCGGCTCGTGCAAGGACGCCGGCCCCGGCGTCCGCTCGCTTGGCTACGTTGCCGAATCCGACCTGCCGGCGCTGTACGCGGCGGCCGACGTGCTCGTGCTGCCCTCGATCGCGAACCGCAACTTTCACCGAGCCGTGGGGGTTGGTCGTGAACGAGGCCATGCTCCAAGGCGCCACGGTCATAGCCAGCGACGCCGTCGGCGCAGCCGCCGGCGGGCTCGTGCGCGACGGGCGAACGGGGCTGGTGTTCGCCGCCGGCGACGCCACGGCGCTGGCCGCCCGCCTGACGACCGCCGTATCGGAGCCCGGGCTGCGCGACCGGCTCGGGCGCGGCCGGCAACGAGGCGGCTCGCGAGCTCACGCCGGCCGCCTGGGCTGCGGCCGCCGGCCAGGCGCTCGAGGCGGTCGGAGCAGCAAGATGAATGACCCGGGCCGGACGCGGCGAAACCAATTGCTAGCCTGCGGAGCTGGTTCAAGGCATTCCGCCCGCGCACGGGCTTTATCCGCACGGGCAAGGCGTTTTCTGCATGACCAGACGAGTGAGACATCTCAGTGTGCTCGCGGCCGCTTTCGCGGTGCTGGCGCTGCCTGCCTCTGCGGCGGCCGACCCCGACGCCGTGGTGCGCGATTGCGCCGCCGACGGCACCGTCGACGGCAAGCACTCGGACGCCGACAAGCGCGCCGCGCTCAGCAAGATCCCGGCCGATCTCGACGAGTACAGCGATTGCCGGGCGGTGATCGCCGCGTCCATCGGCGGCGGAGTGAAGGCCACCGCGGCCGGAAACGGCGGCGGCGGTGGCGCCGATGGCGGGTCCGGAGGAGCCGTGGCCGGCACGGCCGGGGGCAAGGGCGCGCCCAAGACTGCGGCCGAGCGGGCGGCGGCCGAGCGCCGCCGCGCCGCCACCGAGCTCGCCCTGGGCGAGCGCCGCGTAGGCCCTCGCTCCGCGGGGGTGCTCAAGGCCTCGGAGACCGCCAACGGCATGCCCACGCCGGTGCTGCTCGCGCTGATCGCTCTGGGCCTGCTGGGCATCGCGGGCACGCTCCTGCTCGTCAGCCGGCGCAAGCCGGGCATGGCCGCCGCGCTGCGTCGTGGCCGGTTCTCGCGCGCAAGCAGCTAGCGCCGCGCTGGGCGCGGCGCTTGCCGCCGTCGCCTTCGGCGCGAGGGGAGGCGCGGAGCTGGGACGCACGGCAACGGTCGAGATCGTCATCGTGCTCCTGGCCGGCGCCGGGCTGGCGGCCACCGTGCTCTACGCACGACCCGGGCGCGGCTACGGGCTGGTCGTACTGGGGCTGTTCGCGGCGCTGGCCTGCCTCACCGGCCTCTCGCTGGCGTGGTCGATCGGCCCGGACCTGAGCCTCGAGGAGACCGCGCGCACCTTCGCCTACCTGGCCGCGTTCGCCGCCGCCGTGGGCACCGCGCGGCTGCGACCGAACGCCGCGCCGGTGGTGCTGGGAGCGGTGCTCACCGCGGCGGTGGCCGTGTCCGGCTGGGCACTCCTCACCCGCGTGTGGCCGGGCGCTCTGGCCGAAACCGTCTTGAACTCGCGGATCAGCGAGCCGCTGGAGTACTGGAACGCCCTGGGCTCGATGGCCGCCCTGGGCACCCCGGCCGCGCTCTGGCTGGCCACTCGCCGCGAAGGCGGGCAGGTCGTCCGTGCGCTCGGGCTGCCGGCACTGGGGGTCCTGGTGCTGACCGTCCTGCTCACCCAGTCGCGCAGTGCGCTGGTCACCGTGATGCTGGCGGCCGTGGTCTGGCTGGCCGTGATTCCGCTGCGGCTGCGCAGCGTCGCGGCGATCGCGGTGTCCGTCGCGGGCGTGGCTCCCGTGGCGGCGTGGGCGCTGTCGAAGGACGCCTTCACCGAGCAGTCGCTGCAGCCGGTGGAGATCCGCGAGGCGGTGGCCGGCGAGTTCGGCCTGCTGCTCCTGGCGATGTGTGTGGGGCTGTTCGCGGCCGGCATCGCCCTGGGTGTCGCCCACCGCCGCAGCCGGCCGCGCCCCGGCTGCGCGCGTGCGCGCGGGCGCCGCCGTGGCCGCGGCGGCGTCCGTGGTCGCGGTGATGGCCCTGGGCGCGGTGGCGGTCAGCGACCGCGGCCTGGGCGGCACGGTCTCTGACCGCGTGGATGACCTCACGGGCGACTCCGCGCCTCCGGCGGGCAGCGCTCGCCTGGGCTCGCTGTCGAGCTCGCGCAGCGCCTACTGGGAGCAGAGCTGGGACGCACTCGAGGAGCGCCCCCTGGCGGGGGCGGGCGCGGGCGCCTTCGCACTGGCGAGCCTCAAGCACGTGGACAACGGCTTCCCGGCCCGCCACGCCCACGGCTACGTGGCGCAGACCATGGCCGACCTCGGGCTGGTGGGGCTGGCGTTCACGCTCGCGCTCCTCGCCGCGTGGCTGGCCGCCGCGGCGCGCGCCACCGGGTTGCGCCCAGCGCGGCCGCCCGCGCCCGGACTGGGACGGCGACCGCGTCGCGATCTGTGCCCTGGCGCTGTGCGTGGTGGTCTACGGCGCGCACTCGCTGCTCGACTGGATCTGGTTCGTGCCGGGCCCCACGGTCACCGCCCTGGTCGCGGCGGGATTCGTGGCCGGCCTGGGGCCGCTGCGACGCGCCGGCGAGGCCCCAGCCGCGGCCTCCGGCGGGCCGCCCCCCGCCGGGCGGCCGCATGCAGGGCGGATCGTGGCCGCCGCGGCCGTGCTGATCACGACGGTGCTGTGCGCGTGGGCGGTATGGCAGCCCGAGCGCGCACAGCGGGCCACCGACGACGCGCAGGCCGCGCTGGACCGTGGCGACCTCGACGAGGCCGACGACCTGGCCGACCGCGCGCGCGAGATCGACCCCTACTCGGCCGAGCCGTTGTGGGCACAGGCGGCGGTCTGGGCCGCTCGCGGCGACGACGTGCGCGCCTATCGCCTGCTCGAGGACGCGGTGATCGAGCACTCGCTCGACCCCGAGCCGTGGCTTCGGCTCGGTCGCTACGAGCTCAACGTCCTGGACCTGCCGGCACGGGCCTACGACACCGCAACCGCCGCACTGGAGGTCGCGCCCAAGTCCAAGCAGGCCGCCCAGCTGCAGCTGAGCGCGGCGCAGGCGATCCAGGGATAGCACCGCGCTGCTCAGCGGCGCGCCACCGCCATCAGCACGCCAGACCGCGACCTCAGCGACACCACCTCGAAGCCCAGCTCCCCCAGCAGGCCTCGCAGCGAGCGCCGGCTGAAGAAGCGCAGGTGCGGCGAGAGCGGCGGGAAGCTGCGCTCGAACCCGCGCGTCAGCACCGCCAAGCCGGTGCGGCGCCCGTGCGCCGGGGTCGTGACCGCCAGCCGCCCCGCCGGACGCAGCACGCGTCGCGCCTCGGACAGAAGGAGCTGCACGTCGCGCACGTGCTCGATGGTGTCGGCGCAGTGCACCAGGTCGAAGGCGTTGTCGGCGAACGGCAGGGGGGCATCGGGCTCCAGCTCCACCGCCGCTGCCGCCGGCACCCGCAGCCGGGCGCGATCGAGGGCCACCGGGGAGACGTCCGCCACGGTCAGCCGCTCCGCCTGCAGCTCCGCGCTGAGCCGGCCGTCCCCGCAGCCAAGGTCCAGCACGTCCCCCACGGCGCCGAGCTCGCGCGCGAACGCCACGCTCGCCGGCGCCGCGGGCGGCGGGTCGCTGGGCACCAGCGCCCAGAGCTCGTCGTCGTAGCGGCTGCCCACGCCGACGGACGCTAATCGGCCCGCCGTATCCTCGCGCGATGGGCGAAGCCGCTGCCGCCGCCGAGGCGATCGACTGGCCCGGTCTGTTCAGGCGTGCCGGCGCAGGCGCGCAGCGCGCGCTGGAGCGCAGCCCGGACCTGACGGCCACCGCCGGGCCCGGGGCGGGCGGAGACGTGTCACTTGCGATCGACCGGGCAGTGGAGGACGTGGTGTTCGCCGAGCTGGAGGCGCTGGGCACCGGCCTGACGGCCATCTCGGAGGAGCGGGGCGAGGTCCACCTGCGGGGCGGCGGGCCGGTGCACGTGGTCATCGACCCCATCGACGGGTCGCGCAACGCGGCCCGCGGCTCGAAAACGTTCTCGCTCTCGATCGCCGTGGCTGACGGCCCGCGGATGCGACACGTGCGTCATGCCTTCGTGCGCGACCTCGGCGGTGGCGAGGAGTTCTCGGCCCAGCGCGGCCGGGGAGCGCGGCTGGACGGCCACCCGCTTCCCCGGCATCCGGCTCGCGAGACGCTGGAGATCGTGGGCATCGAGTCCGCACACCCGCGGCTGGTGGCGGCCCACTCCGCCGCGCTGGTGGACAGCGGCGCCAAGCGCGTGCGCGGGCTCGGGTCGGTGGCGCTGTCGCTGTGCCAGGTGGCGGCTGGGCGGTTCGACGGAGCCGTGTGCCTGGCTCCGACCCGCTCGGTGGACTGCGCCGCCGGGCAGCTGATCGTGCTCGAGGCGGGTGGCGCGGTTGCATTCCCCGAGGCCGAGGGCGGTCCGGACGACGCTGCGCTGTCCCTGGACATGCGCTCGCGGGTGGTGGCGGTCGGGCAGCCCTCGCTGCTCGGGCGCCTCGCGCCTGTCGGCGCCACCGGCTGAGCGGCTACCAGGCGCCGCGCGAGCGGATCACTGCCGGCACGGTCTTCAACAGGATCGAGAGATCCAGGAACACCGACCACCGCTCCAGATACAGGAAGTCCAGCCGCACCAGCTCATCGAACCCGAGCTCCGACCGGCCGGAGACCTGCCACAGGCCGGTCATCCCCGGCAGCACCAGATAGCGCTTGCGATGCCAGTCCTCCAGCCGCAGGTAGTCCCGCTCGGGCAGCGGCCGCGGGCCCACCAGCGACATCTCGCCGCGCATCACGTTGAGCAGCTGTGGCAGCTCGTCGAGCGACCAGCGGCGCAGCAACGAGCCCACGCGGGTGACCCGCGGGTCCTCGCGGATCTTGAATAGCGCGCCCCCCTGCTCGTTGCGCGGCTCGAGGTCGCCCTGCATGGTGTCGGCGCCGTCGCGCATCGTGCGGAACTTCAGGCACGGGAACGGATTGCCCCCGATGCCCGGCCTGTAGGAGCGATAGAGGATCGGGCCCCGGGAGTCCAACCTGATGGCCAGCGTCATCAATGCCAGGAGCGGCGACAGCGCGATCAGCATGAGAGCTGCGCCGACCACATCGAAGGTGCGCTTCACGATGAAGTCCACGCCCTCGAACACGGGCGGCTTGAGCTCGAACAGCGGCAGCGACTGCCCCGGCACGAACTCCACCCTGTCCATCAGGATCTCCATCGTGGAAGGGGCCACTCGCACCCGCACGCCCTGGCGGTGGCAGCGGTCCACCAGCTCCACCGCCTCCTCCTGGGGGAACTCGGGGTCGGCGATCAGGACCTCGTCGATCGAGTCGAAGTGGCGCTCGAGGTTCTCGAGCGACCCGAAGTCCTTGAGCCCCTCCGGCTTGCTCTCGCCCAGGGACACGAAGCCGAACGGGTCGATGTCCGAGCTGTCGCGCAGCGCGAGCGAGACCGCGTCGATGTTGGCGGCCGAGCCCACCAGCACCGCGCGCCGGCGGTACCCCGCGGCGCGCAGCACCGCCCCGCTGGCGCGCTCGAACAGCCACCGGAACGAAGACACGTAGATCAGGGCGAAGAACAGCGAGCCGTAGAAGATGTAGTACGACGAGAACTCGGCTCCCTCGATCACCGCGTAGACGAGGATCACCAGGGTCACCTGGAACAGCGACGAGATCACCCGCGCGAAGCCCGGCCGCTGCTGGCGGTCGCGGTACAGGCCGGAGCGGGCGAACAGGAGCAACATCACGAGGCAGGCCAGCGGCGCGACGTCCTTGGCGCCACCGAAGGTCACGTCCAGCTGATCCGGGCTGCGGACGGCGGCCTTGATAGCCAACGCCGTCCAGATCGCCAGGAACAGGCCCGCCACGTCCAGGCCCATGAGCACCACCACGCGCGCGGCGCGCCGCACCGTCTCGAACTTGAGCAGCCCGCCGAGGAGGGGCAGCGTGCCGGCTCGCACGTCGCGGGTCGGCAATGCGACCGGCGCCGCCGGCTTGACCTCCTGGAGCTCTCGTGCCAGCCCGTTGCGCATACCGACCAACTTGGGGCGACCTTCACCGACTGCAACAGCCGGGAGCGGTGAATGTAGCGCGGCGCGGCAGACGATCTCGCCCAGATGGGCTTTCATGCCCGCAAATCGGGACAAATCTCACCGCAATCCGGCGCAAGCTGGACCCGAAGGGGGCGAAGGCAGGCGCTCCGTGCCCTGGGAGATAGGGGCGCCGCGAGCGGTTCCCTCTGGCGCCGGGCAGCGCGTTCGGCGAGGATCGACTCGAAGGGGCGGGGCAGACCGAGGATGCGTGGCAAGCGGCGTGGGGTGCGGGGGCCGGTCGACACCGGCAAGCTCGCCCTGCTCGAGCGCTTCGGCGCGGACATGCTGTCCACTGCGCGGCGCTACTCGCAGAGCCCGCACGACGCCGAGGACGCCTACCAGCGCGCCGCGGAGATCCTCCTCACCCACGAGCCTCGCGGCACCGACGACGAGCTCTGCCGCTGGCTGCGCACGGTCACCAAGCACGAGGCGCTGGCCATCCGCCGCCACCGGCGCCGGGTCATGCCGGCGGGCGAGCCGGCCGACCTGCCGGAGACCACGGCCACACAGCCCGAGACCCACGAGCGCGCCGAGCGCTTCGAGCAGCTGCGCATGGGCGCACAGGCACTCGGTCGGCTGAAGCCGCAGGAGGTGCGCTGCCTGCTGCTCAAGGCCGAGGGCTACAGCTACCGCGAGATCTGCCAGGAGACTGGCTGGACCTACACCAAGGTCAACCGCTGCCTGTCGGAGGGCCGGCGCGCCTTCATCGAACGGCTGGCCGGGATCGAGTCGGGTGCCGAGTGCGATCGCCTTGCGCCCCGGCTCTCCGCCCTGGCCGACGGGGAGGCCACTCCGGACGACCTGGCCGCGCTGCGGCCGCACCTGCGCACCTGCCTCTGCTGCCGGGCGCGCCTGCGCGAGTATCGAGCGGTGCCCGACCGCCTGGGCGCGCTGGTTCCGATCGGGGTGCTGGCGCCGGCCGCGACCGATCCCGGGCCCGTCCGCGGGATGCTCGAGTGGGCGGCGAGCACCGTCCACGAGCGCGCGGTGGCCCTCGGCGACCGGGCCCAGCACGCCGCGGACCTGACCGTGGGCGGCAAGGCCGCCGCCGTGGCGGCCTCCGCGGCCGCGCTCGCAGGCGGTGGCGCCGCCACGGTCGAGCGCCTCGGCGAGCGCTCCGCCGGGGCGGGAGCTTCACCCGGCGCGGAGGTGCGCCGCGCCAGCGAGGACGTGGCCCCACCGCCCACCGCCGAGCCGGAGCCCCAGCGCACCACAGCCGCGCCGGCACCCGCGCCCGTGGCGACCACGGCGCCGGCGCCCAAGCCCGGGCCAGTGCCCGCGCCCAGCCCCGCGAACGAGTTCACGCCCGAGGCGGCCGCGGCCGCCGCTGCGCCGCCGGTCGAGAGAGCGCCGGCCGCCAGCGAGTTCGGGCCCGGTGGCGGCGCGGGATCCGCGGCGGCGTCCGGCGGAGGCGAGTTCGGGCCCTGAGCAGGACCCGGCCGGCGGGCCGGCCGTTCAGCCGGGCCGAGAGCCCTCGACCCAGCGCCGCTCCCCGCCCTCGACCTCGCGCTTCCAGATCGGCGCCTGCGCCTTGACCCGGTCGATGATCTCCCGCGCGCCCGCGAACGCGGCGTCGCGGTGGGGCGAGGAGGCCGCAACCACCACGCTCGGCTCCGACAGCGGCACCTCCCCCACGCGGTGCTCGGCGGCCGCGGCGCACAGCCCGTGGCGCTCGATCGCCTCGCCCACGATCGTCCCCATCGACTCCTCCGCCATCTCCACGTAGGCCTCGTACTCCAGTAGCTCCACCTCGCGCGTTACTCCCTGGAAGGTCACCACCGCGCCGGCGCGTGGGTCGCGGACCGCGGCGGCCACGGCCTCCAGCGAGAGCGGCGCGTCGGTCACCCGGGCGTGCGCGACCGGCCGCTCGCCGCCGCTCACCGGCGGGATCAGCGCCAGCTCGTCGCCTGAGTCCAGCACCCGGTCCTCGGCCGCGTACTCGCGGTTCACGGCCATCACCAGCGGCAGGCCCGCCGCCAGGTGGCCGAGCCGCTCCAGGGCGTCCGCCACGCGCGCGCCCTCCGGCAGGTCGAGCACCACCTCGCCCGTCCCGGCGCGCTCGCGCAGCATCGCGAACAGGCGCACGGTGACCTCCACGGCGCCCATGCTACGCCGCCCGCCCGGCCTTTCCGCGCGTATCCTCCCCGCATGGCCACGCGGCCCGAGCACAAGCCCACGATCGCGCCCATCGTCGGGCCCGACGACCCGCGCCGGTTCACCGACTCGGGCATCGAGATCGACCGGCTCTACACCGAGCAGGACCTGCCGGCGGACCTGCCCGACAAGCTCGGCGAACCCGGCGAGTACCCCTTCACGCGCGGCATCCATCCCGACATGTACCGCTCCCGGCGCTGGACGATGCGCCAGTACGCCGGGTACGCCAGCGCGAAGGAGACCAACGAGCGCTTCCACTACCTCATCGAGCACGGCTCCACCGGGCTGTCGATGGCCTTCGACCTGCCCACGCAGCTCGGCCGCGACTCCGACGACCCGCTGTGTGAGGGCGAGGTCGGCCGCACCGGCGTGGCCATCGACTCCATCGACGACATGAGGCGGGTGTTCGACGGCATCCCCCTGGACGAGGTGTCGACCTCCATGACCATCAACGCGCCGGCCGCGGTCCTGCTGCTGCTCTACGAGCTGGTCGGCGAGGAGCAGGGCGTCGAGTCGCAGGCGCTGCGCGGCACCACCCAGAACGACATCCTCAAGGAGTACATCGCGCGCGGGAACTTCATCTATCCGCCGGTGCCCGCGATGCGCCTGACCACCGACCTGTTCGCCTACTGCCGCGAACGGGTGCCCAAGTGGAACACGATCTCCATCTCCGGCTACCACATGCGCGAGAAGGGCTGCTCGGCCGTGCAGGAGGTGGGCTTCACCCTGGCCAACGCGGTGGCCTACGTGCAGGCGGCCATCGACGCCGGACTGGACGTGGACGAGTTTGGGCCGCGGCTGGCCTTCTTCTTCAACGGCCACAACAACGTGTTCCAGGAGGTGGCCAAGTTCCGCGCCGCGAGGCGCATGTGGGCGGAGATCATGCGCGAGCGGTTCGGCTCGCAGAACCCCAAGTCCCAGACCATCCGCTTCCACACGCAGACCGGCGGGGTGACCCTGGCCGCGCAGCAACCGGAGAACAACATCGTGCGCGTGGCGCTGCAGGGCTTCGCGGCGGTGTGCGGCGGGACGCAGTCGCTGCACACCAACGGCTTCGACGAGGCGCTGGCGCTGCCCACCGAGCGCGCCGCGCGAATCGCGCTTCGCACCCAGCAGATCCTCGCGCACGAGTCGGGAGCCACGGACACGGTTGACCCATTCGCCGGCTCCTACTTCGTGGAGAACCTGACCGATCAGATCGAGACCGGCGCGCAGGGCCTGATCGACAAGGTCGACGAGCTCGGCGGGTCGGTGCAGTGCATCCCCTTCATCCGTGCCGAGGTCGAGGAGTCGGCCTGGGGCTACGAGGAGCGCTACCGGCTCAAGCAGGACATCGTCGTGGGGGTGAACGACTACGTGACCGACTCGGTCGACGAGGTCGAGATCCTGCGCGTGGACCCCGAGTCCGAGCGCCAGCAGGTGGAGCGCCTGAAAGCGTTCAAGTCCGACCGCGACCAGGGCGCCGTGGACGCCAGGCTCGAGGAGCTGCGCCAGACCTGCACGGGCGAGGGCAACCTGCTCGAGCCCGATTCGCGCCGCGCTCAAGGACCGCGCCAGCATCGGCGAGGTGTGCGGCGTGATGCGCGAGGAGTTCGGGGAGTACTCCGAGGCCTAGGCCTCGCGGCGGGCGATCAGCATCAGCGTGTGGCCCAGGCGGGCCGCTCGCGGGCGGGCGCCTAGGCGCGCGTCCAGGGGCCACAGCGCTCGCTGGAGCGCCCTCGGCATCCGGCGCCAGGTGAAGGTCACGGCCTGCAGCTCAGGGGTCAGCCCGGCGCGGCGGGCCTCGGCCAGGAGGCGCACAGGCGACAGCGGGATGTCGTCCGGCGTGCCGTGGACCGCGGTCCCCAGGCCCAGGCGGTTCGCGACGGTCAGGCCGGCGCCCACCGGGTGCCAGGACCCGGGCTCGACCGCAACGAGAGCGCCGCCGGGCCGCAGCAGCGCGGCGGCCTCCTCGAACGCAGGCGCCAGCGCTCCGTCGTAGGCGATGTGGTGCATCACCAGGCGGTAGAGCACGATGTCGAACGAGCCGGGGGGCAGCGCCAGCTCGCCGGCCCGGCCCGCGAACCCGGCATCCAGGGTGCCGTTGGCCACCAAAGCGTCGGGCTTGGCCGGCTCGAGCTCCACGCCGGTCATCCGCCACGCCGGGCTCGGGAACAGGTGGCGACCGGGGTTCCAGCCGCAGCCCACGGACAGCACGTCGCCGCCATCGAGCCCCAGGCGCTCCGCCAGGATCGCGGCCTCGCGGCGGCGCATGTGCTCGTAGTGCGCCTCCATCGTGGCGCGCGGCGTGCTGCGGTCGAGGAGGTTGTCCGGGTCGTACTCCGCGCTCACGTGCCGTGCACATTCGCAGGGAGAGTCGATGGGGCCCGAGCGGGCGGGTCGTTTCGCCCGGCAGGAGTCCCGGCGCGCCAGGCGAACGGACGCCCAATGGGCGATCTCGTGGTCAAACGCACCCTCGTGAAGTCCCCGCCTGAGCTCTGGACCGAGGTGAGCGAGGTCGAGCGACTGGCTCGCCACATCGGCGAGCTGGGGAACATTCGGATCAGCAGGCTCGACCCCGAGCGCACGGTTGCCTGGGAGGGCGAGCTCGCGTCCGGCACCGTGGAGATCGAGGCCTCGGGCTGGGGCACGCGCGTGATCCTCACAGCGGAGGTCGAGGAGGAGGCCCCGGAGGCCGCCGTGGCCGGTTCTGAGCCGGAGGCCGGCCAGAGCGAGGCCACGGTCGAGCCCGAGCCGGAGCCCGCAGCCGAGCCGGAGCCCGAACCCGAGCCCGAGCCGGAGCCCGAAGCCGCCGTGGAGCCCTCCGTCCCCGCCGAGCCCGAGCGGCCGCCGGCCGAGCCTTGGGCTGATGCCGACGAGCCGAGTCCCGAGCCAGCGGTCGCACAGGCCACGCCGAAGCGCCGCGGCTTCCTCGCCCGCTGGCTGTTCCGCGACCGCCGCGGGGTGCCCGAGCCATCGCGCTCGGCGCCGGTCGTGGCCGAGGCTGCATGCGACACGGGACATATGGGCGCAAAACGCATGCAGCCTCTTCCCGAGCCGGAGGAGCCCAGGGCGGCAGCGGCTACGCCGGCCGGCGCCCTGGCCTCGCCTGAGGCGGCACCTGAGCCCGAGCCGGCACCTGAGCCCAAGCCGGCGCCGCCGCCCGAGCCCGAGCCGGCACCGGAACCCGAGGCCGAGGACACCACCGACCCGCCTGCCAGCGAGCGCGTGCGCGTCGTGTTCGAAGCGGCGCTCGACAGCCTGGGCTCAGCCCACCACCGCCCGTTCTCGCGCGGGTAGGCCAAGCGCCCGTGCCGAACGTCAACCGCTCGGACGCGGCCGCGACCTTCCAGGGCGAAGCGCCCCCCGAGTAGCGGCTCGCCCTTACAATGCCGCGCCCCATGCGGCAGCAGTCCCCAGAGACATACGAGGAGAAGCTGGCCCGGCTCCAGGAGCTGCGCGAGCAGGCGATCCACACCAACCCGAAGGCCGAGGAGAAGCAGCACGACAAGGGCAAGCTCACCGCCCGCGAGCGGATCCTGAAGCTGCTCGACGAAGGCTCCTTCGAGGAGCTGGACACCTTCGTCCGCCACCGGACCGCCGAGTTCGACATGCAGAAGAACCGGCCCTGGGGCGACGCAGTCGTCACCGGGCACGGGACGATCGACGGGCGCCCGGTGTGCGTCTTCTCCCAGGACTTCACCGTCTTCGGCGGCTCGCTGGGCGAGGTGATGGCGGAGAAGATGTGCAAGATCATGGACCTCGCGGCCAAGGTCGGCTGCCCGGTGATCGGCATCAACGACTCAGGCGGCGCGCGGATCCAGGAGGGCGTGGTGTCGCTGGGCGCCTATGGCGACGTGTTCGTGCGCAACGTCCAGTGCTCCGGGGTGATCCCCCAGATCTCGCTGATCATGGGCCCATGCGCGGGCGGCGCCGTGTACTCACCCGCCATGACGGACTTCATCTTCATGGTCAAGGAGACCTCGCACATGTTCATCACGGGCCCCGACGTGATCAAGACGGTGACCGGCGAGGAGGTGGAGTTCGAGGAGCTTGGCGGCGCGATGACGCACAACTCCAAGTCGGGCGTGGCGCACTTCGCCGCCGAGGACGAGGAGGCGTGCCTGGAGGACGTGCGCTACTTCATGTCCTACCTGCCGCAGAACAACCTGGAGCTGCCGCCGCGGATGGACAGCGGCGACCCGCACGACCGGATGGACCCCGAGCTCGACTCGATCGTGCCAGACAGCCCCAACAAGCCCTACGACATGCGCGACGTGGTCACCCGCATCGTCGACGACGGGGACTTCTTCGAAGTGCAGGAGCACTTCGCCAAGAACATCATCATCGGGCTCTCGCGACTGGGTGGAAGGCCGATCGGCATCGTGGGCAACCAGCCGTCGCAGATGGCCGGGGTGCTGGACATCGACGCCAGTGAGAAGGCGGCGCGATTCGTGCGCTTCTGCGACGCCTTCAACATCCCGCTGCTCACCTTCTGCGACGTTCCCGGCTTCCTGCCCGGCACGAGCCAGGAGTGGGGCGGGATCATCCGCCACGGCGCCAAGCTGCTCTACGCGTTCACGGAGGCGACGGTGCCCAAGCTCACGATCGTCACGCGCAAGGCCTACGGGGGCGCCTACGACGTCATGAACTCCAAGCACATGCTGGCCGACTTCAACTTCGCCTGGCCGCAGGCGGAGGTGGCGGTGATGGGGCCGGAGGGCGCCGTGAACATCATCTACCGGCGCGACATCCAGAGCTCACCGACGCCCGACGAGCGGCGCCAGAAGCTCATGGACGACTACAAGGCGCGGTTTGCCAACCCCTATTCGGCTGCCGAACGCGGCTACATCGACGACGTGATCGTGCCGCACGAGACGCGGCCCAAGCTGATCCGGGCGCTGGAGACGCTGGAGACCAAGCGCGTGCCCGGCCCCAAGCGCAAGCACGGCAACATCCCGCTGTAAAGCCGCGGGCCAGGATGCCCGCGGCGGTGTCACTCCGGCGCCACCGCCGGCTCGGGGACCGCGACACGCGGTCCCTCGCGAGCCAGCAGCGTCAGGAGCGCGCCGACCAGGAGCAGGCAGGAGAGCACCACGAGAGGCGTCTCGAAGCCGCCGGTCGAGTCCTCGGTCGCGCCGGTGAAAGCCGGCCCGGCGAACCCCCCGAGGTTGCCGATCGCGGCCACCAGCGCGATGCCCGCCGCCGCCCCAGCGCCCGTGAGAAACGAGGTCGGGAGAACCCAGAACACCGGGATCACGCCGAGGAGCCCGACGGCTCCGAGGGTGATCCCGACCGTGAGCGAAAGGGGCGACTGCGCATACGCGGTCAGGGCGGTCCCCGCCGCCCCCACCAATATCAGCGCCGCGATGTAGGGCCGCCTGCTGGTCGCGCGATCGGCGCGCCTGGCCACCACGAGCATGGCCACCGTGGCGATGCCATACGGGACCGCCGCCAGCGCACCCACCTCGAAGTCGCTGTAGCCCGTGCGCTCCTGCACCAGGTCCGGCACGAAGAACGTGAGCCCGAAGGCAGCGGCCAGGATCAGGAAGTAGATGATCGCCAGCAGCCACACCTGGCCGTTCAGCAGCGCGTCGCGGATGCCGCCGGTCCCGGGCGAGTCCTTCTGAGCCTGCTCGGCGGCGATCTCGCGCACCAGGAACTCGCGCTCGTCCGGCTCGAGCCACTCAGCCTCCGCGGGGCCCTCGTCCAGGAAGCGAAGAGTGAAGAAGCCGAGGGCGATCGCGGGCACGCCCTCCACGAGGAACAGCCACTGCCATCCATCGAGGCCGAGCACCCCGTCGAGCTCCAGCAGGCCACCCGAAACGGGGCCCCCGATCACATACGCCGCGGAGATCGCGGTGAGGAACAGCGCCAGCGCGCGGGTGCGCTCGCGCTCGGGGAACCACCACGTGAGGTAGAGGATGATTCCGGGGAAGAACCCGGCCTCCGCAGCGCCTAGGAGGAAGCGCAGCACGTAGAACGCGGCCGGGCCGTCGATGAACATCGTGCACGCCGACAGCACGCCCCAGACCATCATGATGGCGGCCAGCCAGCGCCGCGCGCCGAAGCGGGCGAGGGCCAGGTTGCTCGGCACCCCGAAGATCACATAGCCCAGCGAGAAGATGCCGGCGCCGAGGCCGAAGATGGTGTCGCTGAACCCCAGGTCGTCCTCGAGCTGGAGCTGGGCGAAGCTCACGTTCACCCGATCCAGGTAGGCGATCACGTAGATCCCGAAGAGGAACGGGATCAGCCGTCGCGTGATCTTCGCCAGGGCCCGCGGGCCGGCCTCCTCCATCGCGGACGACCCTACAGCCGCACCACGCCCGGCGATGCCACTCCCGCCCGGTGCGCCTCGAGGACCGCCAGGCAGATGGCCACGTCCTGGATCGCAAGCCCGGTCGAGTCGAACAGCGTGACCGCTTCGGGCGAGCTGCGTCCGGGCGCCCGGCCCGTGAGGACGTCTCCCAGCTCGGTGACAAGCTCGCGCGCCACCAGGCCGGCGTCCACGGCTCGCGTGAGCTCGCCGCCATGGCTGGCCTGATGCCACTCGTCGCAGAAGAGCTCGCAGGCGGCAACGGCCTCCGGCTCCGCCTCGGACTTGCCGGGGCCGTCGGCGCCGAGCATGTTCAGGTGCAGCCCCGGCCGCAGGTCGGCGGCGGTCACCACGGGCTCCGCGCCTGGCGTCACGCAGGTCACAACGTCGCTGGCCAGCGCGTCGTCGCGCGACCCCGCCTCCCACCCCAGCTCGCCGGCCAGCGCACCGGCGGCCTCAGGGTCTGGGTCGAAGCAGACGCCAGGCCCGTACTCGGCGGCGGCGAGGCAACGTGCCGCCCAGGCCCCGTGCAGCCCGCAGCCGACGATGCCAACCGAGCGCGCGTCCTCGCGCGCGAGATCCTGCGCGGCCACCGCCGCCACGGCGCCGGTGCGAAGGGCCGTGACCGAGCGCACGTCGAGCAACGCGAGCGGCTCTCCGTCGGAGGCGCTCGACACGCAGATCATCCCCATGACCACGGGCAGGCCCGCCACCGGGTTGGCGGGGAACGACGTGACCCACTTGAGGATCGCCAGGCCCGCGCCCATGGCCGGCATGGCCCGGAAGTCGCCGTTGGGCGAGGCGTCCAGGTAGACCTTGGGCGGCATCGTCCACTCGCCGCTGGCGAACTCCACGAAGCCCTGGCGCACCCGCTCGATCGCCTCCAGCGGCTCGACGCAGGCCAGCACGGTGTCGTGGTCGAAGACGGGGATCTCGGGCACGGGC
Organism: uncultured Thermoleophilaceae bacterium; assembly: GCA_963814005.1. Taxonomy (GTDB): domain Bacteria; phylum Actinomycetota; class Thermoleophilia; order Solirubrobacterales; family Thermoleophilaceae; genus JAAYBF01. Next base: position 124,663 of record CAWFBA010000013.1, on the reverse strand, counting down.
GGCAACGGTAGCCTCCCGGCGGTGAGCTCGAACGGCAGACAGACCCCGCCGCGTCCGCGGATCGAGCTGCGCCAGGCGGCGGCGTCGCCCGAGGAGGCGGCCGCCATCGCGGCCGCCATACAGCAGTTCCTGCGCGACACCGGCCCGCCGCCGCAGAGCGCCGAGCCGGGCGTGAGCCCCTGGCTGCGCACCGGTCTGCTGGAGGGCGCCGGCCACGATCCCTCCGGCGCCGGGCCCTGGGCCGACGGCGAGCCGTGGGGGCGGTGACCGCGGCCGACCCGCGCGAAGTGATCCGGCAGCTGTACGAGGGCTGGAACGGCGGGGACGTCGACGGCATGCTCGCCCTGTACCACCCCGACGCGGTGTTCGACGCCAGCGACCGGATCTTCAACCCCGACGTCTACCGCGGCCATGAGGAGCTGCGGCGGTTCTCCGCCGAGGTCGATCGCGACTGGGAGCGCTGGCAGGTCGAGATCGAGCGCGTGATCGAGCTGGACCCCGAGCGCCTACTGGTCCTGATGCGCAGCCGAGCGCGTGGGCGCGCCAGCGGGATCGAGCTCGAGGAGCACAGCTCGGCCACCATCTGGACCATCCGCGAGGGCCTGGTGATGCACGCCAAGTTGTTCAGCGATCGCGCGGACGCATTCGGGGCCGCCGGGATGCCGGACCCGCTTGCCGAATAGCGCGAAAGCGCCGAGAATGGCCGTGAGTCGCACCGGGGGGCGCATGCCGACGAGCGAGGACAGCCGACGAGGACGGAAGCCTGCTGCGCGCTGGTGCGTCGCGGCGCTCGCAACCCTCGTGGCCGCGCTCACGACTGTGACGTCCGCGCAGGCGACCTTCCCGGGCGCGAACGGCATCATCGCCGCGACCATCACCGGCAGCGTCACTGGCCTGCGCCTCGACGGGAGCGAGCCGGGCGTCTTTCGCTCGAGTGAGGGCGTGAGCCGCTTCTCGTGGTCCCCGGACGGGCGCCGGCTGGCCGGCTCCGGCGATGAAGGTGTGCTCGTCGGGACCTTCGGCGGCCAGCCGCGTGCGGTGCTGCGGATTCCGGGCTCGTTCTTCCGCAGCCGCGTCTCGTGGTCCCCCGACGGCCGCCGGCTGGCCTTCGGGCGATCTGTCGGTGACGAGGGCGCCCGAGTACTCCAGGTGGTCGGCAGCGCCGGCGGCACACCGGCGACGATCACGAGCGCCGAAGGCGCCGGGATCACCGTCGACTCCGACCCTGATTGGTCCCCGCGCGGCGATCGGATCGCCTTCGCGCGCTGGCGGCCCGACGGCGGCAGCGCTCTGGCCATAGTCCCGCCCTCGGGAGGGCCCGCGACCGTGCTCGTCTCAGCCGCCGCCCTCGGGATCGAGGAGCCGGCATCCTCCGACCCGATCGAGTGGCCGAGCTGGGCGCCCGACGGGCGCAGCCTCGCCTTTATGGCCCGGCGCGGCGAGGACATCGGCGTCTACGTCGTCGGCGCGAACGGCGGCGTACCACGCCGGATCGCCACCGGCGCCTACCCGGCCTGGTCGCCCGACGGAAAGCTGATCGCGTTCCGCCAGGGCCAGGGGGTCAGCGTCGTGAGGCCCGACGGGAGCGGCCGGCGTGTGGTGGCCGCCGACTACCCCGGCGCCTTCCTCTCCTGGCAGGCTGTGAAGGGGCGGCCGCCAAACGTGGCCGCGGTAAAGGTGGTGGGCAACACCGTCGCGTGGCTCGACCCCTCCGAGGCGCGTATCGAGCGCGAGCAACGCCGCGGGCGGATATTGCTCGGTGGGTCGATCTCGTCAGGGATCGCCGTTCGGTTCGCGCGCGGGCCGGACATCATCGAGCTGGAGCGGTCGCTGCACCGCCTGTTGCCCGGCGTCAAGCGAGGCCGCCGCTGCGTGGCAACCCGCACGCGAGTCAAACGATCGCGCCGCTGCTCGGTCAGAAAGCGTGAACGACCGGCGAAGGCACGGCGGGGCCCGTTCCGCCTGCATGCCAGCAGGCGCTACACGGAGCCGTTCGACGGCACCTGGGAGGGACGGCGCCTACCGGCCGGCCGCTACAGGATGACGTTCCGCGCAATCGGCCCGACGGGGGCCGGGCGAGGCAAGTCGATCGATGTTCGGAGCGGTGGGTCGTGCCTCGCTCGCAAGAAGAAGCCTTGCCGCTTCGCGCGGGTCAGCGGCGGCCGGTAGCCGACCGGCATTCCCTACACCTCCGCTGAATAATCTAAACCCCGGTCGGGTTTTGCTACTTTGACGCGATGGAGCCGACCACCGCGCCGTCGGGCCGCAAGGGCTCGCTGAACAATCCGGAGATCGTGGAGAACGTGCCGGGGCACGTGATCCCGATCCTCGAGCACGAGTTCGACGACTTCGACAACGAGGCCGAGAAGTTCCTCGGCGGCGAGACCGAGGAGACCGAGTTCATCGGCTTCCGGCTCAAGCAGGGCGTGTACGGCCAGCGCCAGGCCGACGTGCAGATGTGCCGCATCAAGCTTCCGATGGGCGGCATCACGCCCGAGCAGATGGAGACGTTCGCCGACGTGGTCGAGGAGTACGCGCCGCTGAACAAGTCGCACATCACCACCCGCCAGAACATCCAGATCCACCACATCCCGCTGCGCGAGATGGCGGAGCTGATCCGCAAGATCTCCGACTCGGGCCTGTCCAGCCGCGAGGGCTGCGGCAACACCGTGCGCAACGTGACCGGCGACCCCTAGGCCGGCGTCTGCGACGACGAGCTGTTCGACATCACTCCCTACGCGGGCGCGTACGTGCGCTACTTCGTGCGCCACCCCACCACCCAGCTGATGCCGCGCAAGGTGAAGACCGCGTTCACCGCCTCCGACGCCGACCGCGCGATCACCGGCATCCACGACATCGCCTTCATCCCGCGCGAGCGCGACGGCGTGAACGGGCGTGGAGGTCCGCGTGGGCGGCGGCACGTCGATCATGCCGCGCGTCGCCCCCACGCTGTACGAGTTCGTGGAGCTCGACAACGGCGACTACCTGAAGGTCTCCGAGGCCGTGTTCCGGATCTTCGACCGCCAGGACTGGCTGCGGGTCAACCGCGCCCGCGCCCGGATCAAGGTGCTGATCGACAAGATCGGCATCGACGAGTTCCGCGACCAGGTCGAGGAGGAGCTCAAGGGCGACTGGGTCGCCGAGCGCGACTTCGACCCGACCTCCCTCCTGCTCCTGCACGACGAGGAGGCCAACGCCCCCGCGGCCGGCGGCTCGCTACGCGTCACCCAACGGCGACGGCACCGATTTCGAGCGCTTCCGCGCGTCGAACGTGGAGCCGCAGCGCCAGGACGGGCTTCTCGACCGTCGACGTCGCGTCACCCGCGGCGACCTCACCCCCGAGCAGTTCCGCGGCATCGCCGAGATCCATGCGCGACTACTCCGGCGGCTACGCGCGCACGACGGTCGAGCAGAACTTCGTGCTGCGCTGGGTGCGCGACGAGTCGCGTCTACGAGGTCTGGCAGGGGCTGACCGAGCTGGGCCTCGGCGAGCTCCGGCGCCGGCGAGATCATCGACACGGTCTCGCTGCCCCGGCACCGACAGCTGCAAGCTCGGGCATCACCAGCTCGATGGGGCTGAACGCGCGCGTTCAACGAGCGCGCTGCAAGGAGCTGGACATCGACCGACCCGCTGACCAAGCGGATCCACATCAAGAACTCCGGCTGCCCCAACGGCTGCAGCCAGCACCACATCGCCAACATCGGGTTCTACGGCGCGTCGATCAAGGTCGGCGACAAGACCATCCCCGCCTACATCCCGCACATCGGCGGCAGCTACGAGGGCGGCGAGGTCATCTACGGCGCCCGGCTGAAGTCGCGGCTGCCCTCCAAGCGCGTGCCCGACGCCGTGGAGCGCTGGCTGCGTTCTACGAGGCCGAGCGCGAGGAGGGCGAGGAGTTCAACGCCTTCGCCGAGCGCGTGGGCACCGACAGCTTCACCGAGCTGGTCAAGGACCTGTCCATGCCGGTCGAGTTCACCGTGGAGAACATGGACTTCTTCATCGACTGGCAGCGCGAGCGAGCTCTACCAGGTGATCCGGGGCGAGGGCGAGTGCGCGGTCTAGCGCGACCCAGGCAGGCGTCTCGAGCAGGCACTCGCGGAGCACCACCCGCGCATCGCGCTCGCATGCTCCTTCCAGAAGGAGGAGACGGTGCTGGTGCACATGCTGCTGCAGCTGGTGCCCGACCCGCGGGTGTTCACGATCGACACCGGCGTGCTGTTCCCCGAGACCTACGCCACCTGGCGCGAGTTCGGAGAAGCGCTTCGGGGTGAAGGTCGAGGTGCTTCGACGCCGCGAGCGCCCGGCAGCGCCCTGGACCGCAGAGAACTGCTGCGGCACCGCGCAAGGTCGCGGCGCTGAACGCGCGCCCTGGACGGGCTCGACGCCTGGGTCACCGGCCTGCGCCGCGAGCAGGCGCCCACCCGTGCGGCCGCCGAGGAGCGCAGCTGGGACGACGACCGCGAGGTCGTGGAAGTTCAACCCGCTGGTCGACTGGACCGAGAAGGACGTGTGGGCCTACGTCGCCGAGCACGACCTGCCCTACAACCCGCTGCACGACCAGGGCTACGCGTCGATCGGATGCGCGCCGTGCACCCAGCCCGGCTCCGGCCGCGAGGGCCGCTGGGCCGGCTCCGAGAAGACCGAGTGCGGGCTGCACGTGTCGTGAGCGTCACGATCACAGCGGCACGGCACCTCGAGCTGTCGCACCTGCGCGCGCTCGAGTCCGAGGCCATCCACCTGTTCCGCGAGGTGGCCGCCGAGCTCGAGCGGCCCGTGCTGCTGTTCTGCGGCGGCAAGGACTCGATCGTGCTGCTGCGCCTGGCCGAGAAGGCCTTCCGGCCCGGCCGCCTTCCCGTTCCCCGTGATGCACGTGGACACGGGCCACAACTTCCCCGAGGCGATCGAGTTCCGCGACCGCCGGTAGCCGAGCTGGGCGAGCGCCTGATCGTGGCCTCCGTGCAGGACTCGATCGACTCAGGCCGCGTGACCGAGGAGACGCGGGCCGCGCGCCTCGCGCAACCGGCTGCAGACGGTCACTCTGCTCGACGCCATCGAGGAGCACGGCTTCGACGCGGCCTTCGGCGGCGCCCGCCGCGACGAGGAGCGGGCGCGGGCCAAGGAGCGGATGCTGTCGCTTCCGCGACGACTTCGGCCAGTGGGACCCCAAGGCGCAGCGGCCCGAGCTGTGGTCGCTCTACAACGGGCGCATCCGCCGTGGCGAGCACGTGCGCGTGTTCCCGCTCTCCAACTGGACCGAGCTGGACGTGTGGAGCTACATCGCAGCCGAGGAGCTGGAGGTGCCGTCGATCTACTTCGCCCACGGCGCCAGGTCTTCCAGCGCGACGGGATGCTCTACGCCATGTCCCCGCACGTGGAGCTCATGGACGGCGAGGACCCGTTCGAGGAGTCGGTGCGCTACCGGACGGTGGGCGACATGAGCTGCACCGGCGGCGTGCGCTCCACCGCGGCCACGCTGGACGAGGTGGTGGCCGAGATCGCCGCCACGCGCATCACCGAGCGCGGCGAGACCCGCGCCGACGACCGCGTGACCGAGGCGGCGATGGAGGACCGGAAGCGAGAGGGCTACTTCTAGTGGCGGTTGCCGAACCGCCTGTGTCAGCCGCCGCGCCCGTCCAGGACTGGACCCCGAGCCTGCTCCGCCTCGCCACCTCGGGCTCGGTCGACGACGGCAAGAGCACCCTGATCGGACGGCTGCTGTTCGACTCCAAGCAGGTGCTGCAGGACCAGCTCGCGCACGTGGAGGAGGTGTCCGAGCGCCGCGGCGACGGCTACGTGAACCTGGCGCTGCTCACCGACGGCCTGCGCGCCGAGCGCGAGCAGGGCATCACGATCGACGTTGCCTACCGCTACTTCCAGACCGCCGCGCGGAAGTTCGTCATCGCCGACACGCCGGGCCACGAGCAGTACACGCGCAACATGGTCACTGGCGCCTCGACCGCCGACCTGGCGCTGGTGCTCGTGGACGCTCGCGCCGGCGTCCTGGAGCAGAGCAAGCGCCACGCCTTCATCTCCTCTCTGCTGCGCATCCCGCACCTGGTCGTGTGCGTGAACAAGATGGACCTGGTGGACTGGAGCGAGGAGGTCTACGAGCGCATCCGCGACGAGTTCACCGACTTCGCCGGTGGGCTGGACTTCCTGGAGACCACCTTCATCCCGGTGAGCGCGCTGCACGGCGACAACGTCGTCGACCGCTCGGCCGAGATGCCCTGGTACCAGGGGCCGACCCTGCTCCACCACCTCGAGCACGTGGAGGTGGCCTCGGACCGCGACTTCGACAGCGCTCGCTTCCCGGTGCAATGGGTCATCCGCCCGCATCCCTCCGAGCGCCCCGACTACCGCGGCTACGCCGGCCAGGTGGCCGGTGGAGTGCTGGCGCCGGGCGACGAGCTCGTGGCGCTGCCCTCCGGCCGGCGCACGCGGATCGCGGCCATCGACACCTTCGACGGCGAGGTCGACCAGGCGTACCCGCCGATGTCGGTCACGCTGCTGCTGGAGGACGACCTGGACCTGGGGCGCGGCGACATGCTCTGCCGCCCCGACTGACGCGCCCGAGCCGGCCCGCGAGCTGAGCGCCGACGTGTGCTGGATGACCGACGAGCCGCTCACGGCAGGCGCCCGCTACGCGATCAAGCACACCACCCGCACCGCCCGCGCCGTCGTCGACCGGGTGGAGCACCGCGTGGACGTGCACACCCTCGAGCCCGAGCACGCCGAGGCGCTCGAGCTCAACGACATCGGCCGCGTGACCCTGCGCCTGAGCGCTCCGCTCGTGGCCGACCCCTACGCCCGCAACCGCACCACCGGCAGCTTCGTCCTGATCGACGAGGCCACCAACGACACGGTGGGGGCGGGCATGGTCGCGGGCTAGCGTCAGCGCAGGCGGGGCGCCGGTTGGGGCGCCGGGCCGGACGCGACCTGCCTGCCCGCCCGGTACCCTTCCGCGCCGCATGTTCTCGAAGGTTCTGGTCGCCAACCGGGGTGAGATCGCCATCCGGGTGATGCGCACGCTGGAGGAGCTCGGGGTGGCCACGGTGGCCGTGTACTCCGAGCCCGACCGCGACGCCCCGCACGTCCGGCGGGCCGACGACGCCTATCTGCTGGGCCCTGGGCCGGCCGCCGAGAGCTACCTGGTGGTCGAAAAGATCATCGAGGCGGCCAAGCAGGCCGGCGCCGAGGCCATCCACCCCGGCTATGGCTTCCTCGCGGAGAACTCGGCCTTCGCCCGCGCGTGCGACGAGGCGGGCATCGTCTTCGTGGGCCCGCCTGCCGACGCCATCGACGCCATGGGCTCGAAGACGCGCGCCCGCGAGCTGATGAAGGACGCCGGGGTGCCGATCGTCCCCGGCACCACCGACCCGGTCGAGTCGGTGGAGGACGCCAAGGCAATCGTGGAGGCCGACGTCGGCTACCCCGTGGCCATCAAGGCGGCCGGCGGAGGCGGCGGCAAGGGCTTCCGCGTGGCGCTGTCCGAGGACGAGCTGGCGGACGCCTTCGAGGGCGCGGCGCGCGAGGGGGAGAAGTTCTTCTCGGACTCCACGGTCTACATCGAGCGCTACCTGCCGGACCCGCGCCACGTGGAGGTCCAGGTGCTGGCGGACTCGCACGGGAACGTGGTGCACCTCTTCGAGCGCGATTGCTCGGTTCAGCGCCGCCATCAGAAGCTGATCGAGGAGAGCCCGGCGCCCGCCGTCGACCCCGAGCTGCGCGAGAAGATCGGCAAGATCGGCACCGACGCCGCCAAGGCCGTGGGCTACCGCTCCGCGGGAACGATCGAGGGCCTGCTCCAGGACGGCGAGTACTTCTTCCTCGAGATGAACACCCGCGTGCAGGTCGAGCACTGCGTGACCGAGATGGTCACGGGCATCGACATCGTGCGCGAGCAGCTGCGGATCGCCGCGGGCGACGAGCTGCCCTTCACCCAGGAGGACATCCAGATTCGCGGGCACGCCATCGAGTGCCGCATCAACGCCGAGGACGCGTCCAAGAAGTTTGCGCCTGCGCCCGGCAGGGTCACCTCATACGTGCCGCCGAGCGGCCCCGGCGTGCGCGTGGACTCCGGCGCGGAGGCCGGGTACGAGGTGCTCCCGCTGTACGACCCGATGATCGCCAAGCTGATCGTCTGGGACGTGGACCGCGAGGCGTCCACGAAGCGGATGCTCAGGGCGTTGTCCGAGTACGAGATCGGTGGGCTCAAGACACTGATCCCGTTCCACTCGGCACTGCTCGACACCGACCAGTGGCGCGCCGGCGAGACCTGCCGGGACCTGGTGGAGGACAAGGACTGGCTCAAGGCCCTGGCGTTCCCGAAGCCAGACGCACCCGCCGACGAGGACGACGAGCCCAAGGTCGAGCGCGACTACGCGGTCGAGGTCTCGGGGCGCCGCTTCGACGTGAAGGTGATCGGCGAGGCGTTCGCCGGCGGGGGGAATGGGGCGGCACCGGCCGCGCGCAAGCCGCCCAAGCGCAGCGAGCGCACCAGCTCGGCCGCGGGCGGCCCCGATCAGATCACCTCGCCGCTGCAGGGCAACATGTGGAAGGTCGTGGTCAAGAAGGGCGACGCCGTCGAGGAGGGCCAGCTGCTCTGCATCATCGAGGCGATGAAGATGGAGAACGAGATCACCGCGCACAAGGCCGGCACCATCGCCGAGCTGCCCATCGAAGAGGGCAAGCCGATCTCGGCCGGCGACCCGATCGCCACCATCTCCTCGCCTGAGGGCGACGGCTAGCACCAAGATTCTTCGCGCCGGTGCGATGAGTTCTCGCGCGCTGCGGCGTCTAAGGGGCATATAGTCGTTTCAGGCGCGGTCCCGCGCCCGACCTCCAACCCGGCGCTCACGCCGCCGGCCCGCGGAGGTAAAGGTGGCTCCGAGCCATCGGGATGGTCGTGGAGCCCCTTTCCGGCGGGGCCCCGGGAGCGTGAGTCCCGGCGCCATCCGCCGTAGAGGAGCATCGACATGACCAAGCAGAGGACCTTCAAGCGTCGCGTGCGCGAGCGGATGGCCAAGACGGGCGAGAGCTATACGGCTGCCCGGAGGATGCTGATCCAGGACGGCGACACCCCGGAGGCCGCCGTGGCGGACTTCCAGCCGCCGGTCGCCGACGAGCGGGTGAAAGAGGCGACCGGACGCGGCTGGCAAGCCTGGTTCGGGACCCTCGACCGGTGGGGCGCGACCAGGCGCACCCACACCGAGATCGCCCGTTGGCTGAGGGAGGAGCACTCCGTGGAGGGCTGGTACGCGCAGGCGATCACGGTTGGCTACGAGCGGGCACGCGGGCTGCGCGCCCCGGGCGAACAGGCGGACGGCTTCGCGGTGGGCGCCTCTAAGACGATCGCTGTGCCGGTGGCGCGGCTGTTCGACGCGTTCGAGGACGCGTCCGTACGAGAGCGGTGGCTGCCGGGAGCCGACATGCGCGTGCGGACCGCCACGGCCCACCGATCGGCCCGCTACGACTGGGAGGACGGCTCCACGCGCCTGATCGTGGGCTTCGAGGACGCGGGCGAGTCCAAAAGCAGGGTCGCGCTATCCCACGAGCGCCTGCCGGACGCCGACACCGCAGATGAGATGAAGGCGTGGTGGCGCCAGCGCCTGGTCGCGCTCAAGTCAGAGCTCGAGGCAGGCGAGACCGATGCCTGAGGTCCACATCCTGGCCGTGCTCGCGGGGGCCGTGGCCGCCTTCGGTCTCGGGGCTGCCTACTACGGCGTGCTCGGCGAGCGGCTTGCCGAGGCGGGCGGCGGCGCCGCGGCGACCGAGTCGTTCCCGCCCTGGAAGGTCGCCGTCGAGCTTGTGCGCTGCCTGATCCTGGCCGCTGTCGTGGCCGGGCTCGCGGCCCAGAGCGAGATCGGCGATTGGACGGGCGGCGTGCTGCTGGGCGTGGCACTGTGGGTCGGGTTCCCGGTCGTGCTCTGGACCGGCGCGACGATCCACGAGAACACGCCCTGGAGGGCGGCCGCCATCCACGCCGGCGACTGGCTGGCGAAGCTGATCGTGGTGGGCGCGATCGTGGCCGTGTGGCAATAGCCGCTCGCGGAGCTCACGGGTACACCGCTAGCGTGGGGGCCGTGAGCCCCGGGGAGACGCCCACCATCTACGAGTGGGCCGGCGGGCGCCAGGCGTTCGAGCGCTGGCTCAACGGCTTCTACGACCTCGTGGAGGCCGACGAGCTCCTGGCTCCCGTCTTCGGCGGCAAGGTCAGCGCCGAGCACCGAGATCACGTGACGACCTGGTGGTGCGAGGTCATGGGCGGGCCGGCCGACTACACGGCGGGCCTAGGAGGCTATGAGCACATGCTCGCCAAGCACAGGGGGCTCGCGATCACCGCCGAGCAGAGGCTGCGCTTCGTAACCCTGCTCAGCCGTGCGGCGGACGCGTCCGGCCTGCCCGCCGACCCGGAGCTGCGCGCCGCCCTGATGGGCTATGCGGAGTGGGGCACGCGCCTGGCCGTGGACAACTCCGGCGAGGGGGCCGAGCCCGCCCCCCACGCCCCCGTGCCCCGGTGGGGATGGGGCGTCGCGCCGCCGTACCGGCCCGGCTAGGCATCGGTACGGTTATCCGCACCTCCATTGGCCGGTCACCCGCATCGGCCCCGCGGACTAGCCCCTGGGAGGATCTACGCCGATTAGCTACGCCCCCGTCCGCGGTCTAACGAACACCACTACTCGCTCGCAAGAGAAGGGAAGCCCAACGAGATGACGCGTCGCCTGGCCCGTATCGCCGACATCGCCTACCGCCGCCGCGGCCGGATGGTCCTGGCCTGGATCGCCGCCACGATCGTGATCATCGGGGTCGGATCGTCCCTGGCGGGCGAGTACAACGCCGACTACAACACCCCCGGCTCCGAGTCCAAGGCGGCCAGCGAGATCACCGAGGAGCGCTTCGAGGGCTACTCGGGCCAGGAGATCTACGTGGTGTGGAAGGACGAGGCGGGCGCGCGAGGCGCCAACGCCAGGGAGCGCGTGGACGCCTTCTTCGCCGACGCGCGGGAGATCGACAACGTGGCCGAGCAGACCCCGATCCGGGTGTCGGAGGACGGCAAGATCGGATCAAGCACCCTGCCGCTCACGGTCCCGGGCTGGGATGTGCCCAAGGAGGACGGCGAGAAGCTGATCGCCGCGGCCGAGGACAACAGCGGGAACGGGCTCCAGATCAAGCTGGGCGGGGACCCGATCTATGCCGCGCAGGAGGCCGCGAGCCCCGAGGGCCTCGGATTCCTGGGCGCCGCGATCGTGCTCCTGATCGCCTTCGGCTCGGTGGTTGCCGCCGGCCTGCCGCTGGTGATCGCCCTCGTGGGCCTGGGCATCTCGTCGGGCGGCCTGATCGTCCTGCTGGCGAACGTGGTCGACGTGCCCGACTGGACCACGGCGGTGTCCGGCCTGATCGGCATCGGCGTGGGCATCGACTACGCGCTGCTCGTGCTGACCAGGTTCCGCTCGGCGATGCACGCCGGCAAGGACCGCCACGACGCCGTGGTCGAAGCCGTCACGACCGCGGGTCGCAGCGTGATCATCGCCGGCGGCACCGTGGTGATCGCGGTCCTCGGCCTGTTCTTCACCGCGCTGCCCTACATGTACGGGGTGGCCCTGTCGGCATCGTTCGCGGTCCTGGTGGTGATGCTGGCGTCCATAACCCTGCTTCCGGCGCTGCTCTCCTACCTGGGCCCGAAGGTCGACCGCTTCCGGCTTCCCTTCCTCGGCCGGACGCTCAAGGCGGAGGGGAACTCGGAGTCACCCGCCGCGCGCTGGAGCCACGCCGTCCAGCGGCGCCCCTGGATCGCGGCTATCGCCGCCACCGCACTGCTGCTGGCGCTGGCCGCCCCCGCCACGGGGATGCGCCTTGGCTTCCCCGACGCCGGCAACGACCCGGCCGACACCATGACCCGCCAGGCCTACGACCTCCAGGCGGAGGGCTTCGGGCCGGGCACCAACGGACCGCTCGTGATCGCCGCCGAGATGCGCGAGCAGGGCGGCAGGGCGGAGATCGACTCTTTCGCGGACCGGGTGCGCAGCGACCCCGGCGTCGAGTTCGTGCCACCGCCCCAGATCAACCAGCAGGGCGACGCCGCGATCATCACGGTGATCCCCACCACCTCCCCTCAGGACAAGGAGACCGAGGAGCTGGTCAGCCGCCTGCGCGACGACATCGTCCCGGAGACGCTCGGCGCGGCCGGCATCAGCGCCAGCGTCGGGGGCGTGACCGCGGCGCTGAGGGATCAGAGCGACTACATCACCGACCGCGTGCCCGTCTTCATCGCCGGGGTCGTGGGCCTGTCGTTCCTGCTCCTGCTGGTGGCCTTCCGGTCGCCCCTGATCTCGCTCAAGGCCGGGATCATGAACCTGCTGTCCGTGGGCGCGGGCTATGGGGTCATGACGCTCGTGGCCAAGGGCGGGACGCTCGGCGGGCTGATTGGCCTCGACCAAGAGGTGCCGATCGCGCCGTTCATGCCCGTGATGATGTTCGCGATCCTGTTCGGCCTGTCCATGGACTACGAGGTCTTCCTGATCTCACGGATCCGCGAGGAGTACCTGAAGGACGGGAACACCAGCCGCGCCGTGGCCGATGGGCTTGCCAAGACCGCCCGGGTGATCACCGCGGCCGCGGCGATCATGGTCGTGGTGTTCCTCGCCTTCCTCGCGGCGCCGGACACGTTCCTGAAGCTGTTCGGCATCGGCCTGGCCACGGCGATCTTCCTGGACGCGACCGTGGTCCGGATGGTGCTCGTGCCTGCCGTGATGCAGCTGCTGGGCAGCCGCAACTGGTGGATCCCCGACTGGCTGGATCGCACCCTCCCGCAACTGGATGTGGAGCGGGAGCCGGCGGGCGCGGAGGGCAGGGCCTAGCCCACGTAGTCCGCCAGGTGCTCGCCGGTGAGGGTGGCGCGGGCGGCCACGAGCTCGGCGGGTGTGCCCTCGAAGACGATCCGGCCGCCGTCGTGGCCTGCCCCGGGGCCCAGGTCGATGATCCAGTCCGCGTGCGCCATGACCCCCTGGTGGTGCTCGATGACGATGACCGACTTGCCGGAGTCCACGAGCCGGTCGAGCAGGGCCAGCAGGTGCTCGACGTCGGCAAGGTGGAGGCCCGTGGTCGGCTCGTCGAGGACGTAGACGCCGCCCTTCTCGCCCATGTGGGTGGCCAGCTTGAGCCGCTGCCGTTCGCCGCCGGACAGCGTGGTGAGCGGCTGGCCGAGGCTGAGGTAGCCCAGCCCGACGTCGGCGAGCCGCTCGAGCACCTTGTGCGCGGCAGGCGTCTGGGCATCGCCGGCGCCGAAGAACTCCTCGGCCTCGGTCACCGACATCGCCAGCACCTCGCTGATGTCGCGTCCGCCGAGCTCGTACTCGAGCACCTCGGCCTGGAACCGCTTGCCCTCGCACTCCTCGCAGGTGGTGGCCACGCCGGCCATCATCGCCAGGTCGGTGTAGATCACGCCGGCGCCGTTGCAGTTGGGGCAGGCGCCCTCGGAGTTCGCGCTGAATAGCCCCGGCTTCACGCCGTTGGCCTTCGCGAACGCCTTGCGAATGGGGTCCAGCAGCTTGGTGTAGGTCGCCGGGTTGCTCCGCCGCGAGCCGCGGATCGCCGCCTGGTCGACCGTGACCACCCCGTCCCGCCCCGACACCGAGCCACCGATCAGCGAGCTCTTGCCCGAGCCCGCCACCCCGGTGAGCACGACCAGCACCCCGAGCGGGATGTCCACGTCGAGGTCCTGCAGATTGTGGGTATCGGCGCCACGTACCTCGAGCACGTCCGACGACGTCCGCACCGACGGCTTGAGGGAGGCGCGGTCGTCCAGGTGCCGCCCGGTGAGCGTGTCACTGGCTCCCAGCCCCTCGACGCTGCCCTCGAACACCACCTCGCCACCCGCGGTGCCGGCGCTCGGGCCGAGGTCGACGACGTGGTCGGCGATGGCGATGGCCTCGGGCTCGTGCTCCACGACCAGGACCGTGTTCCCCTTGTCGCGCAACTGCAGCAGCAGGTCGTTCATCTGCTGGACGTCGTGCGGATGCAGCCCGATCGTCGGCTCGTCGAAGACGTAGGTCACGTCGGTGAGCGACGACCCGAGGTGGCGGATCATCTTGGTGCGCTGCGCCTCGCCGCCCGACAGCGTGCCCGACGGCCGGTCGAGGCTGAGGTAGCCCAGCCCGATCTCCACGAACGAGTCAAGGGTCTCGCCCAGGGCCACCAGCAGCGGCGCCACCGAGGGCTCGTCCAGGCCGCGCACCCACCCGGCCAGGTCGCGGATCTCCATCGCGCACGCGTCGGCGATGTTGAGCTTCTTGATCTTCGACGATCGGGCCGCCTCGCTGAGCCGGGTGCCGTCGCACTCGGGGCACGTGGTGAAGGTGACCACTCGCTCCACGAAGGCGCGGACGTGCGGCTGCATCGCATCGACGTCCTTTGACAGGAACGACTTCTGGATCTGCGGGATCAGCCCCGCGTAGGTCAGGTTGATCCCCTCGACCTTGATCTTGGTCGGCTCCTTGTAGAGCAGGTCGTGCAGCTGCTTCTTGGTGAACTTCTTGATCGGCTTGTCCGGGTCGAAGAAGCCGCAGCCGCGGTAGATGCGCCCATACCAGCCATCCATGCTGTATCCGGGGACCGTGAGCGCACCCTCGTTGAGTGACTTGCTGTCGTCGTACAGCTCCGTCAGGTCGAAGTCGGTGATCGAGCCCCGGCCTTCGCACTTGGGACACATGCCGCCGGTGCGGGTGAAGGTCGCCTTCTTGGTCTCGGTCTTGGCACCGCGTTCGACCGTGATCCCACCGCTGGCGCGGACCGACGCGACGTTGAAGGCAAACGCGCTCGGCGACCCGATGTGCGGCCGACCGAGCCGGCTGAACAGGATGCGCAGCATCGCGTTGGCGTCGGTGGCGGTGCCGACCGTGGAGCGGGGATCCGCTCCCATGCGCTCCTGGTCGACGCTGATCGCGGTGGTCAGCCCATCGAGCAGGTCGACCTCCGGCCGCGCCAGCGTCGGCATGAAGCCCTGCACGAAGGCGCTGTAGGTCTCGTTGATCAGCCGTTGCGACTCGGCGGCGATGGTGCCGAACACCAGCGAGCTCTTGCCCGAGCCGGACACGCCGGTGAACACCGTGAGCCGGCGCTTCGGGATCTCGATGCTCACGTCCTTGAGGTTGTTCACGCGCGCACCGTGCACGCGGATCAGGTCGTGGCTGTCGGCGGCGTGCGCCGCGGGCGCGGACGCCTTCGTCCTCGTGGCCACGCTCAGCGGACTTCCTGGATCCGGAGCAGGTTGCCCGAGGGGTCGCGGAGGGCGCAGTCGCGAATCCCGTACGGCTGGTCCGTCGGCTCCTGGACGACCTCGGCGCCGCCGGCCTGAAGCCGGTCGAAGGTCCCGTCGAGGTCGGCGGTGGCCAGGTTGATGCCGGCATAGGTGCCCTTGGCCATCATCTCGGCGATCGTGCGGCGCTCGTCGTCGGTGATGCCGGGGTCTGCGCCCGGCGGGTGCAGGACGATGGACGTGTCCTGCTGGTTGGCGGGGCCGAGGGTAATCCAGTGCATCTCGCCGTATTCGACGTGGTTGCGGACCTCAAAGCCGAGGATGTCGCGATAGAAGCCCAGAGTTGCCTCTGGATCGTCGTACGGGAGGAATGTCTGATGAATGGTTAGGTCCATGGAGGTCACGCTAGGTGACCTCGGTGACCGATGCTTCTCGATTCCTGACCGGTCTGGTCACCCGCTTCGCCACGCATGGGGCCATCCCCGCCGCGCCGTGCGCCTCCTGGCTCCGATAGACACTGGGCGGGACCCCCACCAGCTCGGTGAAGCGGGTGCTGAAGGTCCCCAGCGACGAGCAGCCGACCTCGAAACAGACCTCGGTGACGCTGAGGTGCCACGGCGCAGCAGCGCCATCGCGCGTTCGATGCGCCGGGTCATGAGGTAGCTGTACGGCGACTCGCCGTATGCCAGCCGGAACTGGCGGCTGAGGTGCCCGGCCGACATGTGCGCGCCGCGGGCGAGCGCCTCCACGTCCAGGGGCTGCGCGTACTCCCGGTCGATCCGGTCGCGGACGCGGCGCAGCAGCGCGAGGTCGCGCAGGTGCTGCGTCGCCACAGGGCTGCCGGTCACGTGCCAAATCGTGCCATGTGGCGCTCAGGGCCTCAGTCCGCGCCCCTTCGGGCCGGCCGCCACCTCGTGGGCCACCAGCTCATGGGCGCGCTCGGCCCAGTCGCACAGCAGCGGGCGGGTGTCGCGCGGGTCGATGATCTCCTCGATGCCGAACCGCTCCGCGGTACGGAACGGCGAGCGAACGGCGTTCAGGCGTTCCTCGATCTCGGCACGCAGCGCCACGGGATCTTCCGCGGCCTCCAGCTCACGCCGGTAGGCGGCCTCGATTCCGCCCTCGATCGGAAGCGAGCCCCAGTCCCCGGACGGCCACGCGTAGCGCAGGTTCAGGCGCGAGTGGTCGCCGTGGGCCGCGCCCGCCACGCCGAAGGCCTTGCGGACGATCACCGACACCGCGGGCACGCTGGCCTGGTAGATGGAGAACATCGCGCGCGTGCCGCGCCGAATCGTTCCCCTGCGCTCGGCGTCGGTGCCGATCACAAAGCCCGGCTGATCGACCATGTTCACCAGCGGCAGGCGAAACTGGTCGCACATGTCAACGAACCGAGCCGCCTTCTCCGACGCGTCTGCCGTGAGCCCGCCTCCGTAGTGCTTCGGGTCGCTGGCCAGCACCCCCACCGGCCGTCCCGCCAGACGCCCGAACGCCGTGATCAGCGAGCGACCGTATGACGCGCCCAGCTCGAATCGTGAGCCGCTGTCCAGGACCAGGTCCAGGATCCGGCGCGCCTCGTACGGCCGGCGGCGCTCGCGCGGCACGACTGCCAGCAGCTCCTCCTCGCGCCGGTCCGCGGGATCGGCGCTGCTCGATGATGGGAGGCGCCTCCCACACGCTGCCCGGCAGGTAGGAGAGGAAGCCGCGCAGCTGGGCGAGGGCGTCGTCCTCGTCGGCGGCCACGTTGTCCACGGCACCGGCGCGTGCCTGTGCGCGGGCGCCTCCGAGCTCCTCCTTGTCGGGGGTCTCCCCCATCGCGGCGGCCACCACCGGCGGCCCCGCC
Source organism: uncultured Thermoleophilaceae bacterium (assembly GCA_963814005.1). Taxonomy (GTDB): domain Bacteria; phylum Actinomycetota; class Thermoleophilia; order Solirubrobacterales; family Thermoleophilaceae; genus JAAYBF01. The sequence continues at coordinate 107,569 of CAWFBA010000013.1, read as the reverse complement.
ACGAACAGCTGGCTCGTGCCCTTCACGATCACGGAGAAGTGCGACGCCACCACCCTCGCCGCGCCCAGCCCGGCCACGGGGCCGAGCGCCGCTGCGGCCACCGGCACGCGTGACAGGTTCGCGACGGTGAGCTCGAACCCCGGCACGAACGGCACGTAGGTGAAGCCCATCGACTCCAGCGACTTCACGCTGCCGCCTCCGCCCGTGCCGTCCACGAGGCGCACCAGCGGCAGCCGGAGGTCGTGCGCCATCCGCTCGGCGTAGACCATCTTCTGCCAGATCGCCGCGTCGGCGGCGCCGCCGCGGACCGTGAAGTCGTCGCCCTGCACCACCGCCCGGCGACCGTCGATCCGGCCCTGGCCCACCACCATGTTGGCCGGCAGGAAGCCGGTGAGCTCGCCCGCCTCGTCGTAGTCGCCGCGGCCCGCGATCGCGCCCGTCTCGTGGAAGCTGGCCGCGTCGAACAGCCGCTCGACTCGCTCCCGGACGGTGAGCCTGCCGCTGGCGTGCTGGCGAGCCACCCGCTCCTGGCCGCCCATCTCGCGCGCGAGCGCCTCGCGGCGGCGCAGCTCGTCGAGCTCGGGCTCCCAACTCACGCTCGGCACGGTAACCGCCCCCGTGACGCGTGGGTAGGATCGATCGATGGCCGGCAGGCGACCGTGGCGGCGTCTCCTGCCGCTCGTGCTCGCCACGGCGGCGACCCAGGCATCGATCGTGGTGCTCGCGCCGCTGGTCGTGGAGATCGGGCGCGACCTGGGCGCCTCGGTGAGCGCCGTGGGCCTGGCGCGGTCGGTGCTGGCGGGCACCGCGGTGGCCGTGTCGCTGGCGATCGGCCCGCTGATCGACCGCATCGGTGTCCGGCCGCTGATAGTGCGCGGGGCGGCCATCGCCTTCGTGGGCGCGGGGCTCACCGCGGCGGCGCCATCGCTGCCCTTCTTCTACGCCGCCCACGTCCGTCACGGGCGCGGGCGTGGCCTGCCTGCTCTCGGCTGGGTTCGCCGGGCGTGGCCGCCGTCGTTCGCCGACGGGGAGGCGGCCTGGGCGATGGGCTGGGTGGTGGGCGCGCAGTCGCTGGCGTGGATCGTGGGCAACCCGATCATCGGCCTGCTTGGCCGAGGCCGGCTCGTGGCGGCTCTCCTACGTGGTGCCAGGCGCGATCTCGCTCGTGGCCCTGGCGGCCGGGCTGGCGGCGCCCGCGTACCGAGGGCACGGTGGCGGCGGGCGGCGAGGGCGCGTCGATCCGGGACGGCCTGGCCGCGGTCTTCCGTGACCCCTCGGCGCGGCGCTGGAGCATCGCCGAGCTGGTGGCCTACTGCGCATGGACCGCGGAGCTCACCTACGCCGGCGCGTTCTACATCGAGACCTACGACGTCGGCGAGGCGGCCACCGGGCTGCTGCTCGCCACGGGCTCCGTGGTGTTCCTGATCACCTCCCTGAACACCGCGCGCCTGATCGACCGCTTCTCCATCCGGCCGCTGATCGTGATCGGCCGCGGCGGGCATGGCCGTGACCCTGGCCGCGCTGCTCAACGTGACGCCGACCGTGTGGGTCACGCTCGGGATCTTCTGCATGACGGCTGTTTTCGCCGGGGTCCGCTCCACGGGGTCGAGCACCCTGGGACTGTCACTGCTGCCCGGCCGCCCCGGGGCGATGATGGGAGCCCGCACCGCGAGCGCCCAGCTCGGCTATACCGTCGGCGCCGCCGGGGGTGGCCTGGTGCTGGCCATCGCCGACTTCGGCGCACTCGGGTTCGTGCTCTGCGGGGGGCTGATGCTGTCGGCGCTGCTGCTCTCGCGCGTGAGCGTGCCGGTGACGGAGCGCGCGGCCCCCGGCGGCCGGGCGCAACCGGGGCTGGTGGTGGACTAGGGTCCCCGGCCGTGGACTACGACGCCCTCCGTGCCGGCCTCTCCGAGGCCATTCCGTTCAACCGCCACCTGGATCTGGAGGTGGTGGAGGTCGCCGACGGGCGGGCTGTGGTGCGGCTGCCCGAGGCGCAGCACCTGAGCAACCACGTGGGCTCCCAGCACGCGGGCGCGCTGTTCTCCGCCGCCGAGGCCGCCTCGGGCGGCGCGTTCGTGGGCGCGTTCGCCGAGCGCATGGGCCAGATCACGCCGCTCGCCAAGTCGGCGAGCATCGAGTACCTGAAGCTCGCGCGCGGGCCGATCACCGCCACCGCGTCGTTCTCCGAGCCCAAGGACGAGCTACTCGGGCGCCTGGACGCCGACGGGCGGGTGGAGTTCCCGGTGGCCGTCGAGCTCGCGGACGAGAGCGGCACGACCGTCGCCCAGATGACGGTCGACTGGCACGTTCGCAGGAACTCTTAGGGGCGCCGGGCGCTCAGTCCAGCAGGCTCGGCTCGCCGCGGCCCAGCCGCCACCGATACCGGCCCGTCGGCAGCGCCCGGCTGCGCGGCGTCTTGACGCTTTCGACGCGACGGAAGGAGCACCTGAAGCTGCCGCGCGAGGCCCGGGCGATGCCGTAGCCGGCGTGGATGTAGTCGGCGGCGGCGAGCCAGCCGCGGTTCGCCGCGGTGATGCCGGGTGTGAGCGCGTCGGGCAGCGGCCCACCGCCCGCGGCGCTGATCCCGCGCGAGCTGATCGCACCGCCCACGAACTCGGTGGCCACCGGCCGGCGGTCGGAGTCGCGCGCCTTCACGTCCCCGGCGAAGAACGTGTGGATGTCGCCTGTGACGAACACAACGTCCTCGATCTTCCTGCGCTTGATGTGACCCAGCAGCTCGTTGCGCTCGGTCGGATAGCCCTGCCAGGAGTCGAGGATGAAGTACGTGGTCTTGGTGAACAGGAGCCGCTGCACCATCAGCTGGTTGGCGACCACCTTCCAGGCGGCCGGAGAGCGATCGAGCCGCTTCTTGGCCCACTTCATCTGCGTGCGCCCGAGGAAGTCCCGCCGCCGGGGAAGGTCCGGGCAGTCGGCGGGGTCGGCGACTGTGGGGTCGCCGCACGGCTGGTCGTCGCGATACTGGCGCTGGTCGAGCAGGAGCAGGTCCATGTTGCGGCCGAAGCGCAGCCCCCGGTAGATCCGATCGCCCCGCCGCCGCTCGAGGCTGGCCCCGAAGGTGGGCATCGACTCGAAGTAGGCCTGATAGCCCGCGCGCTTGCGAGCGAGCGAGTAGCGGTTCTCCGGGTCCAAGCCGCCTGTCGGGCCGGCGCCGCCCGCGTAGTTGTCCACGACCTCGTGGTCGTCCCAGATCGAGATCATCGGGAACCGGGCGTGCACCCGGCGGAGTTTCGGGTCGCTGCGATAGAGCGCGTACTTGGCCCGGTACTGATCGAGGCTGATGGACTCCCCGATCGGGTCGTTACGAACGCCGCCGTTCACGCCGGCGCCGTAGTAGGCCTCGGCGTAGATGTAGTCGCCCAGGTTCACCACGAAGTCCACGTCCTCCTCGGCCAGCAGGGCATGCGCGTTGTAGTAGCCGAAGGTGAAGTCCTGGCAGGAGAAGAAGGCGAACCGCACCGGCTGGCGGGAGTCGGGCGGCAGGGCGGTCCTGAAGCGCCCCACCGGGCTGGCCTCGTCGCGCGTGGCGAAGCGGTAGTAGTACTGCTCGTAGGGGTCGAGGCCGGTCACGCGTGCCTTGGCGTAGTGGCGACCGCCGTCGGTGGTCTTTACGAGCTCGCGCGCCACCACCTTGCGGAAGCCGCGGTCGCGCGCCACCTGCACCTCCACCGTGCCGGTGCCCTCCACATCTGAGAGACGAGTCCAGAGCGTGATGCCGCGGGGCGTCGGGTCGCCCGAGAGGACTCCCTCGGCGAACCTGCCGCCCCTGAGCGTCGGGCGCACTCGCCCCCGGCGGCCCGCAAGAGCCTCCGGCGTGAGGAGCACCGCGGCCGAGAGGCCCCCGGCCCCGTAGAGGAAATTGCGTCGCGAGAGCCGGTCGACCGTCACTGGACCTCCAAGGTTGTGGACGAGGGCTCAGCCAACGGCGACTGGAGAGCCGGGGCGATCCTAGCCGGGCGCCCGTTTCACACTCAAGGGGCATCTGGCGCCACGCGGCCCAGGTTCTTCGCGTGAATCGAGCGCTGGGCCTTGGTTTCGCGCCCCGCGGGCAGCTTCACGTCGCCGCCCGCCTCCAGCGCATCCAGGTAGGTCACGTCCTCGTCGAGCAGCTCCAGGGCGCGCTCGCGCGAGTGAGGCGACCCGTGCCCGGGCACGATCACGTCGGAGCGCTCGACCAGGGGTGCGAGCCGCGCCAGCGTGGCGCGGTAGTCCTCGATCGAGCCGGCCTCGCGCCAGCCACGGGATCTCCACGTCGCTGAGGTAGTCGCCCACGCACAGCACCCCCAGCCACGGCGCCAGGACCGCCATCCCGTCCTGGGTGTGACCCTCGGCGGGATGCAGCTCCAGCTCCTGCTCTCCCAGGCCGAGCTTGCCCGGGACGGGTAGCGACTGCGTCTGACCGAGGGCGAGCGGGCGGGGACGCTGCACGTAGGTCCCCGAGTCGAAGTCGCGCAGGTGGCGCTGCGCCTCCCCGGGCTTCTCCCGGAAGCGCGAGCATCGTGCTCTCGGCCACGCCCAGCGACAGCTCCGGGAAGGCCATGCGCCCCAGCAGGTGGTCGAAGTCGCCGTGGGTGGCCAGCAGCGCAGCCGGCTCGAATCCGGACTGTGCGAGCACCGTGGGCAGCAGCTCCAGCTCGTCCGGGAAGTAGGGCGAGTCGACCAGCATGGCCTCGTCGCCGGCGCGGATGGCGGTGGCCGTGGTCTGCCAGTACAGGCTCGTGACCACCACCGCGTCCTCGTGCACCGAGACCGCGCGCATGGCCGCCGCGCTACAGCGGCCTTGAGCAGCTTGGCCGCCTCGCGGAGCGTCTTGACCTCGGCCGTGGGCTTCTTCTCGCCCTGCTCCAGCTGCGCGCCGTGGCGGTTGACCCAGATCACGGCGACCTTGGACTTCAGGCAGGGGTCCACGTCGGTGGGGTAGCCGCTGGCCACGTGGACCCAGTTGCGCTTCTTCTTCTCGATCCGCCGCGCGCACTCCTTGAAGTGGGCCGGGTCGGGCTTGTAGCTGCGCACCTGCTGCGCGGTGACCACCAGGTCGAAGTCGCTGCGGAAGTGGCGCCGGGTTGCCCCGAGCAGCTTGTCGTCGATGTTCGACAGGATCGCCCGTCTCGAACTTCTTGGCGAACCGCTCCAGCTGCGCGTTGGTCTCCCGGAAGGGCATCCACCGCGGCACGCTGTCCGGCAGGAACTGCGCTCGCGAGGACTCCAGCTCCCACCCCAGCTCGCCCGCAACGCGGACGGCGGTGCGGCGGAGGACCTCGGCGTAGAGCTCGTACGAGCCGCTCTGGATCTCCCGCTGGATCTCGATGAAGCGCGGCACGAGGGCGTCGCGGTCGATGGTGAAGCCGTCGCGGTCGGCCTCCTTCTGGAACGCGTCGTATACGCCGGTCTCCCAGTCGATCAGCGTCCCGTAGCAGTCGAACGTGACGAACTGCACATCCTTCGGTAGCGGCACAGGTCTCCGGTCTTTCGAGTTGGCGCGCGCCCGGGCGGGCGCGACGGGCCATTCTACGGAGAGGCGACGTCCGGTAGGCTGCCCGGCCGCTCCATGGACCTGCTCGAATACCAGGGGAAGAAGCTCTTCGCCAAGCACGGCGTGCCGGTGCCCGAGGGGCGCGCCCGCGACGACCGTCGAGGAGGCGGTGAGCGCGGCCGAGGAGCTGGGCTACCCCTGCGTGATCAAGGCCCAGGTGCTCATCGGCGGCCGCGGCAAGGCCGGCGGGATCAAGGTGGCGGGCGACCGCGGCGAGGCCGAGGCGCACGCGGAGGCCATCCTGGGCATGGACATCCGCGGCTTCACCGTGCACGAGCTCTACGTCGAGGCCGCCAGCGAGATCGACGAGGAGTACTACGCCGCCTTCGTGTTCGACCGCTCCGCGAAGAAGCCCATGGCCATGCTGTCGCGGATGGGCGGCATGGACGTGGAGGCCATCGCCGACGAGGACCCCGAGGCCATGCGGATGGTGCACGTGGACCCGCTGATCGGCTTCCAGGACTTCCACGGGCGGCGGCTGGCCTTCGAGGCCGGCATCGCAGCCGACGTGGTGCGGCCCGTGGGCGCCCTCCTCTCGCGCCTCTACGACGCGTTCGTCGCCGAGGACGCGATGCTCGTGGAGGTGAACCCGCTGCTGGTGACCAAGGCGCGCGAGGTCGTGGCGCTGGACGCCAAGGTCACCATCGACGGCAACGCCCTCTACCGCCACCCCGACACCGCGGAGTTCCGCAACGAGGCGGCGGAGGACCCGCAGGAGCAGATGGCCCACGAGCGCGGGCTCACCTACGTGAAGCTCGACGGCGACATCGGGATCCTGGGCAACGGCGCCGGGCTCGTGATGTCCACTCTCGACGTGGTGGCGCAGGCCGGCGGCTCGCCGGCCAACTTCCTGGACGCCGGCGGCGGCTCCAAGGCCGAGGCGATCACACAGGCGGTTGAGGTGATCCTCTCCGACGACAAGGTCAAGGCGGTGCTGTTCAACATCTTCGGCGGCATCACGCGCTGCGACGAGGTTGCGCGTGGCCTGATCGAGGCGTTCGACCAGATCAAGCCCGACGTGCCCTTCGTGGTGCGCCTGGACGGCACCAACGACAAGGAGGGCCGCGAGCTGCTGGCCCAGGCCGACCTGCCCAACGTGCACGCCGAGTCCACGATGCTCGGGGCCGCGCAGAGGGTCGTGGAGCTCGCCAAGGGCGGCGGCTGACCCGTGTCGGTGCTGGTCGACCAGAGCACGAAGCTGTGCGTGTCGGGGATCACCGGCAGCGAGGGCACCTTCCACTCGCTGAACAACAAGCGCTACGGCACCGCGGTCGTGTCGGGCGTGACGCCCGGCAAGGGCGGCCAGGACGTGGAGGGCATCCCGGTGTTCAACACCTTCCACGCAGCCGTCGAGGAGACCGGCGCCAACACGGCGATGATCTTCGTGCCGCCGCGGTTCGCGGCCGACTCGATCCTCGAGGCCGCGGACGCCGGCATCGACCTGGTGGTGGCCATCACCGAGGGCATCCCCGCGCACGACGAGCTGCTGGTCTACAACCACCTGGCGCGCGGATCCACACGGCTGGTGGGTCCCAACTGCCCCGGCATCCTCTCTCCCGGCAAGGCCAACGTGGGCATCATCCCCGCCTCCTTCTTCAAGGAGGGCAACGTGGGCGTGGTGTCGCGCTCGGGCACGCTCACCTACCAGATCGGATACGAGCTGGCCCAGCGCGGGTTCGGCAACTCGTCGATCGTCGGGATCGGGGGCGATCCGGTGCCGGGCTCGAGCTTCATCGACATCCTCGAGCTGTTCCAGGCCGACGACCAGACCGAGCTGATCGTGCTCAGCGGCGAGATCGGCGGCGACGCCGAGGAGCAGGCCGCCGACTACATCGCCGAGCACGTGACCAAGCCGGTGGTGGCCTACATCGCGGGCTTCACCGCCCCGCCCGGCAAGACGATGGGCCACGCCGGCGCGATCGTGTCGGGCTCGAAGGGCACGGCGGCCGCCAAGGCCGAGGCGTTCGAGGCCAAGGGCGTGCGGGTGGGCCGGACCCCCACCGAGGTCTCGGAGATCGCTTCGCAGGTGCTCGGGGCCTAGCCCTCAGGCTGAAGGTCCGCCAGCGGCACCCGCAGGACGCTCTGCCCGCTGTGGCCCCTGACGCGGTCGACCGGCTCCAGTGACACGTCGATCAGCCGATAGCCGCTGCGCTCGCGCGGAAGGGCGGTCTGGACCTCGAAGTCGCCGTCTGCGGCGGAGCCGAGCAGCCGGGTGCGGGTGAGCGACCCGTACAGCCACACCGCGTAGCGGCCCTCGCCAGGATCGGGTAGCTGGGCGGCAGTGACCGTGAGCCGCCGGCCGTCGGCGGACAGCCTGGCCTCGGCCGTCCCGGACGTGCCTGCCAGCGGCGCGAGCTGCACGACCGGTGGGGCCTGGGCACTGCCTGCCGCCACCCCGGCGGCCCGCCGTGGCTGTGGATCCGGTCCCTCCTGCGCCTGGAGGACTGCCCCGACGATGCCCGCGGCCAGCAGCCCGAACACGAGCGCCAGCGCGGCCATGTGGCGCGTGCGCCGGCGCTTGGTGGGCTTGGGCTCCTGCGGCGGGGGCGCCACGGGAGCCGATGCGCGGGGGCGCAGTGGGGTGCGCCCGCTTTCCTCCACGGTCTGGCGAGAGCGCCTGCGCGCCGCTCGAGCGCGGTCGGCAACGTGGTCCACGGGGCGTCCGGCCCGCCCGTTGCGCCTCCGCGCTCGGTTGGTCTCTCCGGGTGGCAGCGCGCTGGTCAGCGCGGCCCTGGCCTCCTCCCGGCTGACGCCCAGGCGGTCGGCCAACCGCCCCAGGGCGGCCCTGCGGCGCCGTTTGGCCTCGTGCGCGTCGACTCCCAGATACCCCGCGATCTCGGCGTCGCCGATGCCCCTGACCTCCGCCAGCTCGACGATCGCCCGGTCTTCCGTGCCGAGTTCGTCGAGGGAAGTGGCTATCCGCTGATCCACGGGTTATGTTGCTTTCGTGCCGGGTCCCGGGGGCAGATCACTTCGTCGCGGCGGTATCTGCGCTGCATTGGCTCTTTCGATGGCTGTTCTCGTGGCGCAACCGGCCGTCGCTGCGGAGGTGCGTTTCCTTCATGCCGTACCCGGCGGGCCCACGGCGTACCTCCAAGTTGGCGGCGCGGCGCTCGGCAACGTCGGATTCGGGCAGGCATCGATGTACGCACGGACCCCGGACGGAAAGGTGAGCCTGGCGCTCATCGCCGGCGGCAAGCGCCTGGCCCTCGTGACGCCCACGCTCCAGGACCGCCGTTACACCGTCGTGGCCAGCACGGTGGGCAAGCGGATCGTCCTGCGGACCTTCCCCGACGGCCCGGCTCGAGCGGGCAATGCCCGCGTGCGAGCCGTGCACGTGGTGCCTGAGCTGGACGAGGCCGACTTCAGCGCCGGGTCGGAGACGCTGGGGCAGGTCGGCCGGGGCGAGGCGAGCAACTACGCCACCGTCAAGCCGGGCGATTACGGGATCGAGGCATCGCAGCCCGGCGGCGCCATGGTCGCCGGGCGGGACGGCGTGAACCTGGCCGCGGGCACCGCCTCCAGTGCCTACCTGCTGGGCAGCGCGGGGGAACGGACGCGCTTCGTGGTGCTGCAGGACACCGTGGCCGCGCCGCGCCTGGCGCCCGCCACGGGCCTGGGTGGCCTGGCGGGCGAGGGCCGGCCCTGGCTGGTGGCCCTGGCCGCCGCCCTCGGGGCCGGTGCGCTGGGAGCCCTCGGCTACACGCGCGCTGCCGCGCGCCGCGGCCGTGGAATCGCCTGACCGGCCCTCCGACCGCCGGCGCACCCGGCGCGGGGGCCTGGCAGGGGCTCTGAAGCCGGCCGCCCAGGAGCTGACCACGGCGTTGGCAGACGCTCGTCGCCGGGCCGACCCGCGCCGGCGCCGCGCCGAGCGAGCGGAGGCGCTGGCCCCGCCGCGTCCTGATCCCGAGCCATCCGCCGATCCCGTGTGGACTCCGACAACACGGGCCAAACGGGAGGGCGCCCGCGCCCAGCGCGCGCGCGCGCGTGCCGGAGGGCTCCGGACCACCGGCAAGCGGCCGGCTCCGCAGCGGGGCGACTGGCTGCCCCCGCGCGAGCGCACCGCCGGCCCGCGAAACCCCGAGCACGTGGGCCTGCGGCCGCGGAAGGCCCGGGCCAGGATCGGCTTCACGCTGGCCACCGTCGTGCCCGCGGTGGCCGCCGCCGCGGGCGTGCTGGCGCTGGCGCCCCTGATCGAAGCCGACGACGGAGGCGGCTCGGCGAGCCTGCTGGCCCGCGCCGCCGACCAGCCGACGCTGGGCGAGTCCTCGCGCGCGCTGCGGGCCGCGGCGCCCGCCGACGGCGGCACCCGTCCCGCGCCTCCCCGGCGGCTCTCGATCCCCGCCGCGCGCGTCCAGACCACGGTCGAGGCCGTGGGCGTGCGCAAGGGCGGGATCGTGGTGCCGGACGTCGGTCACGCGGGCTGGTACAGCGGCGGACCCCGGCCGGGCGAGAAGGGCCGCGCTGTGATCGTGGGCCATCTGGACACCCGCCGCGGCCCCGGACTGTTCGCGCGCATCTCAGGACTGGAGCGCGGCACGGGCGTGGCGGTCACCGACCGCGCCGGGCAGGTGCACAGATACCGCGTGGTCGGCACCGCGCAGGTCCAGAAGGCGCGCTTCCCCACCGGCAGCGTTTACGGCGGCGGGCGCCGCCCGGTGTTGGTGCTGGTCACCTGCGGCGGCCCCTACATCGAGGGCCGCGGCTACCGCGACAACGTGATCGTGTACGCCCAGGCGGCCTGACCCGGAGTCTCGCCGCCACCGCGCTATCGTGGCCGCCGTGGCAGCCGCCGACTCCATATCGCTGGCCCGCGGCGCCCCGTCGCTGGACATCATCGCGGTCGACGACCTCCGCCAGGCCGCCGATCGCGCCTTCGAGCAGGACCCCAAGGGCGCCTTCTCCTACGGCACGTCGGCCGGCTACATGCCGCTGGTGGAATGGATCGCCGAGCGCCAGGGCCTGCCGGCCTCTCAGGTGGTCACCACCAATGGCTCCATGCAGGCGGACGCCTTCCTCTTTCAGGCGGTCGTCGAGCCGGGCGACCTGGTGGTGGTCGAGGCGCCCACATACGACCGCACGCTGCTCGCGCTGCGCCAGATGGGGGCCGAGCTGCTGGCCATCCCGCTGGAGGCCGACGGCATCGACGTGAGCGCGCTGGAGGCGGCGCTCGAGGGCGGCGCGCGGCCCAAGCTCGCCCACATAATCCCCAACTTCCACAACCCCGCCGGCTGCACGCTGTCGCTGGAGAAGCGCCGGCGGCTGATCGAGCTCGCGGACCGCCACGGGTTCCTCCTGTTCGAGGACGACCCGTACGTGGAGCTGCGCTTCGCCGGCGAGGAACAGCCCACGATGCTGTCGATGGACGAGGGCGACAACGTCGTGTACGCCTCGTCGTTCTCGAAGACGGTGTGCCCGGGGATACGCGTGGGATACCTGGCCGGCCCGGAGGCCCTGATCGGCGAGGTCCGCCGGCTGGCCACCAGCACCTATATCTCCCCGAGCATGGTGTCGCAGGCGATCGTGTCCGAGTTCTGCCGCTCCGGCGCCATCGAGCGCTCGATCGAGACCGTGAAGGAGGCCCTGCGCGAGCGCCGCGACGTGCTCTGCGCCGCGCTGGCCCGGGAGCTCCCCGATGCGCGCTTCGTGGTGCCGGAGGGTGGCTACTTCCTGTGGGTCGATCTGCCCGAGGGCGCCGACGTGGCCAGGCTGGAGGAGCTCGCCACCGAGCGCGGCGTGGTGTTCGTGAAGGGCACGGACTTCCTGCTCGAGGGCGGGGAGAGCTCGCTGCGCATCGCCTACTCGGGCGTGCCCGCCGACCAGATCGACGACGCCGTTGGGCGGCTGGCCGGCGCCTACCGCGAGCTGGCCGGCGCCGCGGCGTGAACCAGGGGCCGGGGCTCGACCTCGGCCGGCCGCGCGACGTGGGCGCGCTCCTGAGGGACGGGCTGCGCCTGTACGTGACCCACCTGCCGCTGCTGCTGCTCATGGCCGCGGCGATCGTCGTGCCCTTCCAGCTGGTGGTCTCGGGCCTGGGGCTCGAGCAGCTGACCGCCGCCTACGACGACGACACCTCCCCGGCGGAGATGGCAATCCCCACCATCCTCACCTTCTTCGTGACCACTCCGCTGGTCACCGCCGCCACGATCCACGCCCTCACCGACCTCGCGGGCGGCTCGGCGCCACGAGCGTCCAGTGGGCTGCAGGCCGCGCTGGACGCCTTCGCGCCGCTGCTGGCCGCGCTGCTCATCGCCGCGGCCGGGATCCTGCTGGGACTGCTGGCGCTGATCCTGCCCGGCATCTACCTCTTGATCCGCTGGTACTTCGTGCCCCAGGCGGTGATCGTGGATGGCGAGCGCGGGGTCGGCGCGCTGCGCCGCAGCGGCTCGCTGGTTCAGGACTTCTGGTGGCGGACCTTCGCGATCGTGCTGCTGCTGAACCTCGTGGCCGCCGTGCCGGGCCTGCTGATCCTCACGCCGCTGGAGGCGGCCGCGGAGGCCGCCGACCGCGAGGTCGTGGCACTGGCCGGCGGCATCGTGGCCGAGGTGGTGTCCGTGCCGTTCGTGGCCCTGGTGTCCACGCTGCTGTTCTTCGACCTGCGCGCCCGGCACGCGGCGCTGCCGCCGCTCGAGCCGGTCTGAGCTACCGGCCCCAGTGCTCCTTGGCGAGCACCAGCTGCTCGGGCAGCGCGGTGCGCGGCGGCGGCGAGGGGTCGGCCACCACCGACACAGTCTCGGCCACGCTGCGGGTGACCGAGAACCTGTTGCCGTTGGACTCGATCGTGACGTTGTCCTCGCCGGCGTCGGCCAGCGTGCCCTCCAAGCCGGGGGCCAACCCGGCCTGCATGAGGTAGTGGAGCAGGTCCTCGGCCTCGTTCTCGAATCGCAGCACTCGGACCTTGGCGCCCTCCTCAACGTCGGCCAGCGGCACCCCCGGCTCGCGCCGCTCGGTGAAGATCGGATGCCCGTGCGGGCAGGTGTCGGAGTCCCCGATGGCCTTGAGCATCCGCTCCTCCACCACCGGCGACATCCAGTGCTCCAGCCGCTCGGCCTCCTCGTGCACCTGGTCCCACGGGATGTCGAAGACGTCGGTGAGGAAGCGCTCGATCAGGCGATGGCGTCGCACGATGTCCTCGGCGTGCGAGCGGCCTCTGTCGGTGAAGGCCAAGCTCTTGTCGTCGGCGCGCGTCACATAGCCGTCGGCCTCGAGCCGGCCGATCATCTCGTGCACGGTGGGCGCCGACACCTGCATCGCTCGCGCGACGTTGGCTCCGGTCATGGGAAGACCGGCCTCCCGCAGCCAGAAGATGATCTGCAGGTACTCCTCTTCGGCGACGGTCGCCTGGTCGTGCGACATGCAGGCAATCCTATCCCGTGCCACGCGCCGGCTTTACGATCGCGCCGTGACGCAGGAACTCCGCGACGGGCGGCTGGCCATTGCCCTGTTGCCGCTGGCCGGCTTCGCGCTGCTGCTGGCGAGCCCGGGGCTCGACGTGCGCTGGGAGGACCATCCGGCGCACTTCTGGCTCGTGGTTGCCGGCGCGCTGGCAGCCGCGTCGCTGGCGCTGGCCACGGGCGAGGCAGCCAGCCGCCGCGGCGACGCCCGCCTGATGCTCATCTCCCTCGCCTTCCTGGCCGGCGGGGGCTTCCTGGCGTTGCACGCCCTGGCCACGCCGGGCGTCCTGCTGGACGGCCCCAACCAGGGCTTCGTGCTGGCCACGCCGATCGGGCTGCTGCTGGGCGCCGCGTTCGCGGCGCTGTCCACGCGCGAGGGCAGGGCCGGTCCGCACTGGGCACCGCCCGGACGCTGCGGGTTGCCCTGCTGGTGGCCATGGCGGCCTGGGGCGCGCTGTCGCTGGCCGAGGTCCCTCCGCTCGACGATCCCACCCCGGTGGAGTCCGGCTCGGGAGCGCTGGTGCTGCTGGGGGTGCCCGCCGTTGCGCTCTACGGCTGGGCAACGTGGCGCTACCTGGCCCTCTACCGCCACCGGCGGTCGCCGCTGCTGCTGGCCGTGGCCCTGGGCTTCCTGCTGCTGGCCGAGGCGATGGTGGCCGTGGCCTTCGCCCGCAACTGGCAGGCCACCTGGTGGGAGTGGCACCTGCTCATGTTCACGTCCTTCGCCATCGTGGTCGTGACCGCCAGGCGGGAGTGGCGCGAGGAGCGCTTCAGCGACCTGTACACCGACGACACCGCAGCCGGCAAGCGCGAGGTGAGCGTGGTGTTCGCGGACCTGGCGGGCTTCACCGCCTTCTCCGAGCAGCGCGACCCGCGCGAGGTCTCGAGCATGCTCAACGCCTACTTCGAGGCTGCCATCCCGCCCGTGGTGGAGGGCGAGGGCGGCGAGATCGACCGCGTGATGGGCGACGCGATCATGGCGTCGTTCAACCGCCGCGGCGACCAGCCCGACCATCCCGAGCGCGCCGCCAGGGCGGCGCTGGCCCTCCGCGACGCGACCGAGGCGGTGGCCAGCGACAACCCGGGTTGGCCGCGCTTCCGGATCGGGGTGAACACCGGCGAGGCGATGACCGGCGTGCTGGGCGCGCACGGCGGTCGCAGCTACACGGTGATCGGCGACGCCGTGAACGTGGCCGCGCGGCTGGAGACGGCGGCGCCGGTGGGCTCGGTGGCTGTCAGCGCCGACACGCTGGAGCGCCTGAGGGGCGCCGACGCCGAGCCGCTCGGCGCGCTGAGCGTGAAGGGCAGGGAACGGCCGGTCCAAGCCTTTAGGCTTCGCGCCGTGGACGCCAAGTGAAGCTGCCCCTGAAGCCGCCGATCGCCCCCCAGCTCGCGCGCTCGGCCAAGGAGCTGCCCGAGGGCGAGGGCTGGCGCTATGAGCCCAAGTGGGACGGCTTTCGCACGCTCGTGTTCCGCGATGGCGACGACGTGCATCTCCAGAGCCGCACCGGCAAGGAGATGAATCGCTACTTCCCCGAGGTCGTCGACCAGGTCAGGGCGATGGCGCCGGAGCGGGCGGTGCTCGACGGCGAGGTGATCGTGGTGGTCGACGGGGTGCAGGAGTTCGACAAGCTCAGCCAGCGCATCCATCCCGCCGCATCACGTGTGGAGCGCCTGGCCAAGGAGACCCCCGCCGCATACGTGGCCTTCGACCTGCTGGCCTCCCAGGACGAGTCGCTGCTCGAGCTTCCCTACGAGGAGCGGCGCGAGCGGCTCGGCGCCCTGGGGCTTGGCCACGAGGAGGTCACCCCCATGACCGGCGACCCGGAGGCCGCCGGGGAATGGCTGCAGGGCCACTCCGAGGGCGCAATCGCCAAGCAGGCCGACGCGCCGTACCTGCCGGGCGAGCGCAAGGGGATGGTCAAGATCAAGCGCGTGCGCACCGCCGACGTAGTGGTTGCCGCCTTCAGGATGGGCAAGGAGGAGAACACGGTCGGCTCGCTGATCCTCGGCCTCTATGACGACGACGGCGAGCTGCACATCGTGGGCCACACCTCCGGCTTCCGCGCCAAGGAGAAGCGCGAACTGCTCGAGATGCTGGAGCCCTACCGCACCTACGAGCACGGCTCGGGCGGGCCCAGCCGGTGGAAGTCCGATGAGGAGCTCGTCTGGGAGGGGCTGCGCCCCGAGCTCGTGGTCGAGATCGCCTTCGACCACATCACCGGCCAGCGGATCCGCCACGGCGCCAAGCTCCTGCGCTGGCGCGAGGACAAGCCGCCGCGCGAGTGCTCGATCGCGCAACTGCGGGCCTGAGGCGGGGTCCTCACCGCGTGTTCGTAATCATCGCCCTGCTGCTGTGCCTCGCGCTGGCGGCCCCGGCCTCGGCCGCGGTGTCGCTGCAGCGAGTCGGCTCCTTCGACCAGCCCGTGCACGTGGCCGCGCCGCCGGACGACCACGAGCGCATGATGGTCGTGGAGCAGGGCGGCACGATCCGCGTCGTGCGCCGCGGCAGCGTGCGCGAACGGCCGTTCTTGGACATCACCGACCGCGTGCGCAGCGGCCGCGAGCGCGGGCTGCTGTCGGTGGCCTTCCCGCCCGACTACGCGACCACCCGCCGCTTCTACGTCTACTACACGGACTCCGAGGGCGACATCCGCATCGAGGAGTACCGCCGCTCGGCCTCCAGCCGCGACGTGGCCGACCAGCGGACGGCGCGGACACTGCTGGACATCCCTCACCGCGACGCCGGCAACCACAACGGCGGCCAACTGCAGTTCGGCCCGGACGGCTTCCTCTACGCGGGCACCGGCGACGGCGGCGGCGCCAACGACAGGTTCATGAACTCCCAGCGGCTCTCGTCTCTGCTCGGCAAGCTGTTGCGAATCGACTCGCGCGCGTCGGGCTCCGCTCCCTATCGCGTCCCACGGGGCAACCCGTTCACCGCCACCGCAGGCGCGCTGCCGGAGATCTGGTCGCGCGGGCTGCGCAATCCCTTCCGGTTCTCCTTCGACCGCCGCACCGGCGACCTGGTGATCGGCGACGTGGGGCAGAACGCCGCGGAGGAGATCGACTACCTGCCGCGCCGCGGCGGCGGCGGGCGCGGTACGAACTTCGGCTGGCCCCAGTTCGAGGCCAACATCTACCGCTCCCAGTACGGGCCCCCGCCGACCGGCAACGTTCGGCCGGTGCTCGAGCGCTTCTCCGAGCGCGACGGTGCCTGCTCGATCATCGCGGGTCACGTGGTGCGCGACCGCTCGCTGCCGTCCCTGGCGGGGCGCTTGGTCTACGGCGACACGTGCGCGCCGCCGCTGCGGTCGGCCCGCATGGCGCTGCCGCGCGCGCTCGGCGACCGCGCGGTCGGGCGCGACGTCCCGGTGCTCACGAGCTTTGGCGAGGACGCCGCCGGTTGCGTGTACGCCACCTCGCTCAGCGGGCCGGTGGAGCGGCTGGTTGAGTCGCGCCGCGAGTGGCCGTGCCGAGACCGCACACGGCCGGCTGTGCGGGTCCGGGTCGCGCGAGCACAGCGCGCACTGGCCCGGCGCGCGGTGGTTGTGCACGCCGCGTGCGCGGAGCGCTGCACGATCAGCGCCTCCGGGCGCGTGTCCATCGGCGGCCGGTCGCTCCGGCTGAGCGGAGCCCGCCGGGTCGCTGCCCGGGGGCGGGCCGCGCCCGCGTTGCGGCTTGCCCTGCCGCGGCGGGTGCGCTCGGCGGTGCGCGCTGCGCTGCGCGCCGACCGGCGGGTCACGGCTTCGATTCGCCTGCGCGCCCGGGATGGAGCCGGGCTGCGGTCGCGGGCGCGCCGGGTGAGCGTGCGGTTGGTCGGCTAGCCCCCGGAGCCGCGGCTCACGGGCGTCTACTGCCGCTGGGTAGGGAGGAGCCCGGTCTTCTTTGGTGCCTTTGACGTGCATACCACGTCAAAGGCACCAATCGTCAACTTGTCAGACAATCCGGTCCCGTGGAGCTCGAGGTCCTTCAAGCGGACGTGACCACACTCGAGGTCGACGCGATCGCCAACGCCGCCAATACCGAGCTCCTGCACGGCGGCGGCGTGGCGGCGGCCATCTCGCGCGCCGGCGGGCCGGTCGTGCAGGAGGAGTCACGCGAGCGTGCGCCAATAGGCCTGGGGGAGGCGGTGGATACGTCAGCCGGCGAGATGCCTGCGCGCTACGTAATCCACGCGGCCACCATGGCGCTCGGTGGCCCGACGTCGGCCGAGGTCATCGAGCGCGCCACCCGGTCGACACTCCAGCTGGCTGACCGGCTGGGGTGCGAGTCCCTGGCGCTGGTGGCCTTCGGCACCGGCGTCGGCGGCTTCCCAGTGGACGAGGCCGCCGCGCTGATGGTGGGCGCCGCCCGCGCTCACGAGCCGGTAACGCTCACGCGGGTCGTCTTCGCGGTGCATGGCGACGATGCCGAGCGCGCGTTCCGGGACGCGCTGGCTTGACGACGCGCGGCGGGCGGGCGTGAGCCTCCCGGTCCTGGTCGCGCCCGACAGCTTCAAGGGCACGTTCTCGGCGGGGGAGGTGGCGGCCGCGGTGGCCGCCGGCCTGCGCGCCGGAGGACGCGACGCGGTGGAGCTGCCCGTGGCCGACGGGGGCGAGGGCACCCTGGAGGTCCTGGCCGCCGCCCTGGGGGGCGAGCGCCGTACGGCGGAGGCCAGCGACCCGCTGGGCAGGCCCGTGCGGGCCGAGTATCTGATGCTCGACGCGGACACGGCCGTGGTGGAGAGCGCGCGGGCGAGCGGGCTCGGGCTGGTCGAGGAGCGCGAGCGCGACCCGCTGCGGGCTTCGACCCGCGGCACCGGCGAGCTCATCGCGGCCGCATGCGAGCACGGAGCGGACACTGTGTTTGTGACCGTAGGCGGGTCTGCCACCACCGACGGCGGCGCCGGCGCGCTCGACGCCCTGGCCGACGCCGGCGTGAGCCCGCGTCTCGAGGTGTTGTGCGACGTGCGCACCGCCTGGGAGGACGCCCCGCGCACGTTCGCCCCGCAGAAGGGGGCCGACGCGGCGGCGGTGGCCGAGCTCGAGCGGCGGCTGGCGCGGCTGGCGGCCGCCGCACCCAGGGATCCCCGTGGCGTGCCCATGACCGGCGCGGCGGGCGGTCTCGCGGGCGGGCTGTGGGCACACCGGCGGGCGCGGCTGGTGCCCGGCGCGCCGCGCGTGCTGGACGCCATCGGGTTCGACCCGCTCATGCGCGGGGCGCGGCTGGTGGTGTGCGGCGAGGGGCGGATCGACCGGCAGACGCTCCAGGGCAAAGCCGCCGGCGAGGTGGCCACCCGCTGCCGGCAGGCGGGCGTGGCGTGCCACGCCGTGGCGGGGTCTGTAGACCTCGACGGGTTCGAGGAGCGGATCCTCGACCTGGCGACCGTCACCACGACCACGACCTTGGCTGAGCTCGAGGCCGCAGGCCTGGCGCTGGCGCAGCTGTAGACCGGTGTCAGTCCCGCGCCACGCCGGAGCGACGCAGGACCGACTCCGCGTAAGCGTGCGAGCGTACGTGCAGGATCTGGTCGTCCGAGGGCTCGATGCCCCCGGTCAGGCGCATGGGGTCGAACACCAGCACGTCCCCGTCTCGCTCGCGCTCGGTGTCGGGCCCGGTGAGCTCCAGATGGCCCGCCACCACCCGCTCGCGCTCGTCGGGCCAGGCGGCCGTGGGGTCGTCGGTGGGGTCGCCGTCCTCGCCCAGCTGCAGCTCCAGCGCGAAGCGCACCCCCCCGTCGGCGCAGCGCAGCAGCAGGTCCTCCTGCAGGTAATGCTCGCCCAGCGCCCTCGCGGCCTCCTGGTCCTCGAGGCTGCTCTCACCGGCCTCCGGTCGCCACGTGAACCGCACCCAGCGCGAGCCGCCGCCCGCGTTGGTCCAGCGGAAGGCGTGGACGCCGTAGTACACGCCGGTCGCGTAGCTCTCGGGGTGCGCGGCGGTGAGCGCCGCCTGGATCGCAGGCATCGACTCCGGGTGCGCCTCCAGGAACGGCCCGAGCTTGGCCATGTCGGGCTGCCCCGTGTCGGGGTCGGGCACGCGCGCGCGCGTGAACGCGAGGAAGTCCTCCGGCGTGCGCACGACGAAGACGGGAATCGAAACGGCCACCAGGTCCGTGGTGGTGCCGTCCGAGAGATAGGCCTTCACGGCCATGCCGCGCCCGTCCGTGCCGTGGTCGGGACGGGCCGGGTCGCCGGCGGCGTTGGAGAAGCGCGCGGTCACCCGCACCGGAGCGCCCTGCAGGTGCTCGGCGGTCGTGAGCGCGGCCCCGTCGGGGGTGCCCGTGAAGCTGCCTGTCAGGAGCGTGCCCTTGGCGTGCAGGGCGCGGTGGCCCTCGTGGCGACCGGCCAGGTCATTGACCGCGTCCACGATCTCCTCGGCGAGTCGCGCCTGATCCGTCACGGCGCGACTCTAACCCTCGCCGACGAGCTCCGCCACGACCGCCTCGTAGAAGCCCTCGCCCCAGCCGGACTCGGTACGGGTCACGTTGGGGCCGCCCCCCTCGCCCGCGTTGGCCACCAGGTAGAAGCGGCGCACCAGGGGCGCCACCGCCAGGTCCTCGGGCGAGTCGCCCACGGCGATGCACTCCTCGGCCTCGTAGCCGCGGGCGCGCATGTGCAGGCGCACCGCGGCCTCCTTCGACGCGGTGGCGGGGATCAGGTGGTAGGTGTGCCCGCCCTCGGCGGCCTCACCGTTGTCGATGAGCCGCAGGTCGCCGTGGCCCTCCCGCTCCAGCAGTGCGCCCGCCTCGCCCACGTCCACAGTGCCGCGGAACAGGTGCGACACCTGGCGATCGCGGCTCCACGGCTCGTGCGGCTCGAGGCGGCCGGCGAACTCGCGCATCAGCAGAGCCGGCGCGCCCGAGGCCTCGATCAGCTCGTGTGGCGTGCGTCCCTCGGAGCCGGCGAACCCGCCCGTGAGGAAGTGCTCCTCGCCGTCGATCACCACGCCCGACCCCACCTCGTAGATGTAGGAGCTCTGGCCGATCAGCCGCGCGTCCTCCATGACCTGGGCCTTGCGCCGGCCCGACTTGATCACCACCTCCACCCCGGCTCGGTGGCAGGCCTCCAGCGCCGCGCGCGGGCAGCAGCGTGAAGTTGCCCTGGCCGTCGCGGAACAGGGAGGCGCCTGCGCCGAGCAGCGTGCCGTCCAGGTCGGTGTAGACGCAGCGCAGGGCCATCAGGCGTGCTGCGCGCAGCGAGGCGAACGGCGGGCGCTCCACGATCTCGGGCGTGCGCCGCGTCGCCCGACAGGCGCGCCTCGCGCCGCAGCCGCTCGGCACACCACCGCGAGCACCGTGTCCGCCATCGGGCCGCAGTGCGTCCAGCGGCTGGTGGAAGTTGCGCCGCTCGCCCACGTCCACCTGCGCGATGGCGGCAGCGCCGGCCAGCGCCCGAACGTCCAGCAGCATCGCCATCTCCACCGCGTACCCGGTGGCGAAGGGGATCCGCTCCAGCAGCTCGCGCGGCGCTGCCACCTCGCCCGCCAGCGGCTGGTCGCAGCCCGGCCAGGTCCGGGTAGAAGGCGGCCAGCAGCGGCCGCGCCGTGAGCTGGCTCACCCGCCCACCGCCGTCGGGCAGCTCGCCGCCCGCCACGCTGAACGGCCGCCGGTAGGAGGCCTTGACGAAGCGCACGCCGTCGGCCGCGATCAGCGGCCCGGCCAGGCCGCGTGACGAAGCGCGGCGTCGAAGTCGCGCGTGTCGGCGTCGATGAACACCACGTGCTCGCCCGTCACGGCGGCGAGCGACCGCCACATGGCGTCGCCCTTGCCCATCACAGGGCCCTGGCCGGGCAGCAGGTCGTCCTGCTGGCGCACCTCGGCACCGGCCGCCCGCGCAACCTCGGCGCTGCCGTCGGCGGACCCGGCGTCCACCACCAGAACCTGGTCCACGAGCCCGCCGAGCCCGAGTATCCGCTCGACGATCGGAGCCCACCGTGTCGGCCACCTCGCGCGCGGGCAGCACGACCGAGAGCGGCGCCCGCTTGCGCTCGAGCAGCACCTCGAGCGGGAAGTCGGCGTGGTCGAAGGCGCGGATCACGCCGCGCGTACTATGGCGAACCGGTGGCCGCGACCCGCACAGCAGATGCCCTGGGAGCCGATGCTGGACCGCGGCGAGGGCGAGCAGCTGGTGGCGCGCTCGAAGGAGCGGGCACAGGACGCGCTCACCGAGCCGGTGCCCGAGCAGCCTGCATCCCGAGCTGCGCGAGGCGCTGGCGCGGACGGGCGTGGAGTCGCCTGTACGCCCACCAGGCCGACGCGCTGGCGTCCGCGCTACGAGGGCCACACGATCGTGACCACCGGCACCGCCAGCGGCAAGTCGCTGGCGTTCAACCTGCCGGTGCTGGACACGCTCTGCCGCGACCGCTCGGCCCGCGCGCTCTACCTCTACCCGACCAAGGCGCTGGCCCAGGACCAGGCGCGCGCGCTGCACGCGCTGAAGCTGCCGGCGCTGCGACCCGCGATCTACGACGGCGACACGCCGCGCGAGGAGCGCGGCGCCATCCGCGCGAGCGCTCCAACCTGATCCTCACCAACCCCGACATGCTGCACGTGGGCGTGCTGCCCAACCACGCGCCAGCTGGGGCGACCTGCTGGCCAACCTCGCCTGGATCGTGGTGGACGAGGCGCACGTGTACCGCGGCGTGTTCGGCTCCCACGTGGCCAACGTGCTGCGCCGCCTGCGGCGGCTGGCGCTGGCCTACGGCACCGAGCCGCGGTTCGTGCTGGCCAGCGCCACGATCGCCAACCCGGTGGAGCTGGCCGAGCGGCTGACCGGCTGCGACGTGGCGCTGGTGGACCGCGACGGCGCCCCGCGCGCCGAGCGCCGGATCGCCATGTGGAACCCGCCGCTCGTCGACGAGCGCACGGGCGCGCGCGGCTCGCCGCTCGGCGGAGGCCGCCGACCTGCTGGCCGACCTGGTGGAGAAGGAGGTGCGCACGATCTGCTTCCTGCGCTCGCGCCGCGGCGTGGAGCTGATCCAGCGCTTCGCGCGCCTGCGGCTGGAGGACCGCGGCCGCGCCGACCTGGCCGAGCTGATCGCGCCCTACCGCGCCGGCTACACGCCCTCGCAGCGGCGCGAGATCGAGCAGCGGCTGGTGGACGGGCGAGCTGCTGGCCGTGGTGGCCACCGACGCGCTGGAGCTGGGCATCGACGTCGGCGGCCTGGACGCGGCGATCTGCGTGACCTTCCCCGGGCACCGTCGCCAGCCTGCGCCAGATGTGGGGCCGCGCCGGCCGCCGCGGCACCGGCCTGGCGCTGTACGTGGCGGGCGCCGACGCGCTCGACCAGTTCTTCTGCCGCCACCCCGAGGAGTTCCTGGAGCGGCCGGTGGAGTCGGCGATCCTCGACCACGAGTCCGAGGAGATCCACCTGGCGCACCTGTGCGGCCGCGGCCTACGAGCTGCCGCTGACGCCGGGCGACGAGGAGTTCCTTGGCGACGGCTGGGAGCGCGCGGCGCGCAGCGGCTGGTGTCGCTGGGGCAGCTGCGCGAGCGAGGCGGGCCGCTACCTGCCGCGCGGCGAGGGCTTCCCGGCGGCCAAGATCGCCCTGCGCTCCTCATCGCCGGACTCGGTGGCGATCGTGGAGAGCCGAGGCCGGCGAGGTGATCGGCTCGGTGGAGTCGGCGCGCGCCCATGCCGCGCGTGCACCCGGGCTCGATCTACCTGCACATGGGCCGCTCGTACGAGGTCGACGAGCTGGACTTCGACGGGCGGCGCGCGCTCGTGCGCCCGTTCGCCGGCGACTTCTACACCCAGCCCAAGAAGGAGATCGACACCTAGATCGAGGAGCGTGTCGCGAGACGCGCGAGGTGGCCGGACGCGACGCTGTCGTTCGGCACCGTGTCGGTCACCGAGCAGGTCACCGCCTTCCAGCGCAAGCGCGTGGCCGACCACGAGGTGCTCGACCTGGTGGCGCTCGACATGCCCGAGCAGCACTTCGCCACCCAGGCGCTCTGGTACGAGTTGCCCGAGCAGGCGCTGGCCGACGACTTCCCGCTCGACGTGCTCCAGGGCTCGCTGCACGCGGCCGAGCACGCGCAGATCGCCGTGCTGCCGCTGATCGCGATGTGCGACCGCTGGGACATCGGCGGCCTGTCCACCGCCTTCCACGCGCAGACCGGGCGGCCGACGGTCTTCATCTACGACGGCCACCCCGGCGGCGTGGGCATCACGCGCATGGGCTTCGAGCGCTTCGAGCGGCTGGTCCCCGATGCGCTACGGCTGATCGGCGAGTGCCCGTGCCAGACGGGCTGCCCGTCGTGCGTGCAGTCGCCCAAGTGCGGGAACCTCAACGAGCCGCTGAACAAGAACGGCGCGCTCGAGCTGCCTCAAGCGCCTGCACGGCTGAGCGCGCGGCTCAAGGCCGAGCCGGTTCCCGCCGAGATCCCATTGGATGCTCAGGCCACTGCCAGCCGCCCTGGCCGTGCCGGCGATGCTGATGGCGCTGGCACCCGCCTCGGCCGCCGACGGCGGTGGAGGGTCGGTCGCGCCCGCCGCAGGAAGCGAGCCCAGCGTGAAGCCGGGCGCCGGCGGCGGCGCCCACTTCGATAGCCGTGAGGCGCGCCGCCGTGCCCGGGCCAAGCGGCTCAGGCGCGCGCGGGCAGGCGCCCCTCAGCTGGTGGCCTTCTCAGTTGCGCGCCCCCGCCTGTACCTGCACGGCGCGCCCGCCTCGGTCAGCGTTCCGGATCGAGGGCCGCTCGCCGCTGCGCGACGTCCGCCTCTACCTCACCCCGCGTGCCGGCCGCACCTCAGCCGCCACGATGCGGCTCGGTGCTCAGCCGCGGGGGCGGACCCTCTCGGTGAGGCTGACCGGAGTGGTCGAGGGACGCGCCCTGGCACAGGGCGCCTACACGGTCCGCATCGCTGCGCGGGACTCGCGCAAGCGCGGCTTGCGCGTCCGCGCCGGCACGAGCTCGACCCACGAGCTGGCCTTCCTGCACCACCGCTTTCCCATCGCTGGCAGCTTCAGCTACGGCGGCGCCGGCTCGCGCTTCGGGTCGCACCGGCCGCGGCCATACGCCATCAGGGCCAGGACCTGGCCGCCGCCGCCGGCACCCCGCTCGTGGCGCCGCGCGCCGGCACGATCGAGGCGGTCCAGTATCAGGCTCGCGGCGCGGGCCACTACGTGGTGCTCGACAGCGGGGACGAGGACCGCGACTACGTCTTCATGCACCTGCGCTCCGGCTCGATCGTGGTGCGGGAGGGCCAGTCCGTGCGCACGGGCCAGCGGCTCGGAGCAG
Organism: uncultured Thermoleophilaceae bacterium; assembly: GCA_963814005.1. GTDB lineage: Bacteria > Actinomycetota > Thermoleophilia > Solirubrobacterales > Thermoleophilaceae > JAAYBF01. The sequence continues at coordinate 83,402 of CAWFBA010000013.1, read as the reverse complement.
GTAGGCAGCACCGGCGCGTCCTCGGGGCCGCATCTGCACTTCGAGATCTGGACCGGCGGCGGCTGGTACACCGGCGGCCATCCGGTCGACCCGCTGCCGTACCTCAGGGCCTGGCCCCGCTGACGCGGGGTCCACTCAGTCGAAGGTGAGCCTGAAGCTGCCCGTCAGGGCGTCCGTCTCGACCCGGAGCGAGCCGGTCAGGTCGCCGAGCGGCGCCACGGCGAACACGCTGCCGAGTGCCTCGATGCCCGACAGGCGGCCGCGAAGGAACTGTGTGGCGAGCTTCTCGGCGTCTGCGCTCAACGCCACCGCGCCTTTGGCGCCGGGGACCGGCTCGGCGGTGGCCGTGGCCAGCTGGCGCGCGCGCTCGGCGTCGTTGGCCAACACGAAGGCATCGCCCACGACCCCGAAGAACAGCCGCGTGTCGCCAACCCGGATCGCGTACAGGCCCTCGCCGCCCTTCGGCTTGGTCAGCCCACCCGCGGACGCGCCGGGCAGCAGGCTCGGCAGCGCCTCGCCCACCTTCTCGACCGTGCGCCTGAACTCGGCCGGGTCCTTCGGCTCGCCCCGCACGCCGAACTTGCCGTCCAGCGAGATGCTCACCGACACGCCCTCGGACAGCTGGCCGAGGAAGTCCTTCTCGATGTCCAGGTTCAGGCGCTTCTCGATCGCCTGCTTGCCGGTGGCGTAGTCGCCGAAGCCGCTTGGGTCCACCGCCTGCACGGCGGTCTCCACGAACTTCAGCAACCGGTCCAGCCCCCGGACGCCCACCCCGATCTCGCCGGGTCGCTGGACCACGGCCGGGCTGGCCGCGCCTGCCGCCAGTGGCAGATCGGCCTCCGTGAGGTCGTCGTCGTCCGTGGTCACCCGGAGGTCGATCTCGATCTCGTCCTTGCGCGCCGAAGCCGTCAGGCCGAGCTTGCGCAGCGCGCCCACCCACTCGATCCGCCTGGCCTCGCGAGTTCCGGGGGCGGATGCGAGCAGTTTCTGCACGTCGCCGTAGACGCGCACGAGCGCATCCTCGGGCAGCCCGTCCAGGCCCTTGTCGAAGGCCTCCTCGGTGAGCTTGCCGCCGGCGTCGCGCTGGTCGAGAGCCTGTTCGAGCCGCTCCCGTGAGCTGGCGGCGATAAGCACGTCGTCCGCCACCGCGTACGGGTCGCCGTCGGACCCCTGGTACAGCTTGGCGTCACCCTTCTCGCCCAGCTCGCGCGGCTTCTCGCGCTCGATCAGGTCCTGGAGCTTGCCCTCGTCGGAGGCCTGGATGGCGGCCACGAAGGCGTTGTCGTCGCTCCCACCCACGATCGCTCGCGGGTCGGTGGCACCAACCACCAGCTCGTTGCCCAGCAGCGGCTTGATGTCGCGGTCGAAGTCGAACGACCCGCGCGACAGACCCTTCTTGATGCTCTCCTCGATCCGGCCGGCGATCGGGAACTTCTTCACGATGTCCGCCACGGACTTGAACTGCTCGCCGTCCAGGTCGGTGTCCACGGTGACCACCAGCGGCGCGTCCTCGGGCAGGTAGCCCAGGGCGTTGTCGAGCGGGCTGGCGGCGCCATCGTCCCCGCCGCCACATCCGGCGATCGCCAGCACCACGGCGAGAGCACCAAGGGCTGGGAGCTTGCGCACGAGCCGGGCCATGAAGGGCGGCCGAGTCTAGCGAGGGGCCGGGGCGCTTCCGACCAGTGCCTCGGGCCCGATCTCGGCCACCGAGGTGCAGCCGGCCAGCCCCATCGTCAGGTCGAAGTCGGCCTGGAAGTTCTGCACGACCTCGCGCACGCCCCCTGGGCCCTGCGATCGCCAGCGCGTAGCAGTAGGGCCGTCCGATGCCCACCGCCGTGGCACCCAGAGCGAGCGCCTTGAACGCGTCGGCGCCGCTGCGGATACCGCTGTCCATCACGATCGGCACATGGCCGCCGACCGCCTCGGCTATCGCCGGCAGCGCGGCAATCGTGGAGATCGCGCCGTCCACCTGGCGGCCCCCGTGGTTGGACACCCAGACGCCGTCCATGCCCTCGTCCACCGCGCGCCTGGCGTCGTCCGGGTGGAGGATGCCCTTCAGCACGATCGGCAGCCGCGTGCGCTCGCGCAAGAACGGGAGGTCCTCCCAGGTCAGTGACGGGCGTGAGTACAGGCGCACGAACGCCTGAACCGCGGCGCGCGCCCGGCCGGATCCGAGCGCGCGATCGAAGCGGGCGGGGTAGGCGCGGGTCAGCTCCAGCAGCGTCTTGAGCGCCGCCGGGGTGGGGCGCGGCGTGGGCACGTCCGGCAGCTGGCCGCCGCCCTCGGAGATCAGGCGCGTGAAAACGGGGTCGCTCGTGTACTGGGCTATGCCCTTGCCGCGCAGGAACGGGAGGTAGGCCAGCTCCAGGTCACGGCTGCGCCAGCCGAGGATCGTGGTGTCCAACGTGACCACGATGGCCGAGCATCCGCACGCCTCGGCACGGCCTACCAGGCTCTCGACGAGCTCGTCGGAGGTGCTCCAGTAGAGCTGGAAGAAGCGCGGGCTGTCCCCGAGCGCGCGTGCGCACTGCTCCATCGGCCGCGAGGCCTGATTCGAGAAGGTCATGGGGATGCCCGTGCGGGCTGCCGCGCGCGCCACCGCAACGTCGGCCTGGTCGTGGACCATCTCCAGCACACCGATCGGCGAGAGCACGAACGGCGAGCCGAGCGTGTGGCCGAACAGCTCCACGCTGGTGTCGCGCTCGCTCACGTCGCGCAGCATGCGCGGCACGATCTGCCAGGCGTCGAAGCCATCGCGGTTGGCCTTCATCGTCCGGCCCGTCCCCGCGCCGCCCGCGATGTAGGCGAACGCCTCCTTCGGCATCGCCGTTCGCGCCCGCGCCTCGAGCGCCTCGGCGTCGGGCGCGATGCGAGGGCGGCGGCCGCTCACCCCGGCCAGGTAGATCGCCTGCTGGCGATCGGGGCCCCGCACGGCCCTCCCCTCGGTCTTCGGCATGGACGCGATGCGACTTTCTATCGCTCCCGCGGCATTGATGTAGGGGCGGCCCAGGACGGATACTGCGACCGATGGCGTCCGGACACGTGGAATCGGTGCGGCGCGCGCTGGAGGCGTTCAACGATCGCGCCGCCGAGCGATTGCTGGCGGTCTGCGATCCCGACTGCGAGATGGTGCCCTTCCGCGCCCAGCTCGAGGGCACCAGCTATAGGGGACACGAGGCCATCCGCCGTTTCCTTCGCGACGTGGAGGAGGACTGGGCCGGCTTCCGGATCACGCCGCTGCAGTTCGGCGAGGGCGGCGATCGGGTGGTCGCCACGGGCCGGGTCAGCGGCACGGGGCGGGCGAGCGGCGTGGCCGTGGACTTCATGGCCGGTGTGGTGTTCGACTTCCGCGGCGACCTGATCGCGAAGGTCCGCAGCTACAGCGACCCCGACGCGGCTGTCGCCGCCTCGGGGCTCGAGTTGCAGGCAACCGAGGAGGCTCGATGACGACTGGATACGACGCGATCGTGATCGGCGCCGGCCCGGGAGGCCAGCACTGCGCTGGGCACCTGGCGCGCGGCGGGCTGCGGGTAGCGATCGCCGAGCGCGAGCTGGTGGGCGGCGAGTGCGACTACTGGGCCTGCATGCCCTCCAAGACGCTCCTGCGTCCGGGCGAGGCCCTCCAGGCCGCCCGCGACGCCCCCGGAGCGGCCGAGGCGGTGAACGGCGAGGTGCGGCCCGAGCCGGCCTTCGCCTGGCGTGACTTCATGGTCTCCGACTACGACGACCGGCGGAAGGCCAAGTCCATGGAGGACCAGGGCATCGCGGTGCTGCGCGGCGACGCGCGCCTGACCGGCCCGGGGACCGTTGCGGTGGGCGACGAGGAGCATCGCGTCGAGCACGTGGTCATCGCCACCGGCTCGGAGCCGGTGATCCCGCCGGTGCCCGGGCTGGGCGAGCTCGACGGCGTGTGGACCAATCGCGAGGTCACGGCCCTCACCGAGGTGCCGGCACGGCTGCTCGTGCTCGGTGGCGGGCCGGTCGGGGTGGAGATGTCGCAGGCGGTCTCGCGCCTGGGGGCGTCTGTGGCTCTCGTCGAGGGCGCGGAGCACGTCCTGGCCCGAGAGCCGGAGCCGCTGGGCCGCGCGCTGGGCGAGGCCCTCAGCGCCGAAGGCATCGAGATATGCCTGGGCGAGCACGCCACCGCCGCCCTGCGTGAGGGCGACGAGTACGTGCTGGAGTTCTCCGACCGCCCGGACCTGCGCGGCGACCGGCTTCTGGTGGCCACCGGTCGGCGGCCCCGCACCGACGGGCTCGGCCTGGAGAGCGTGGGCATCCAGCCGGGGCCGCGCGGGATCGCGGTCGACTCACGCATGAACGCCGCGGACGGCGTCTGGGCGATCGGCGACGTGACAGGTATCTGGCCGCTCACGTACGTGAGCAAGTACCACGGCCGCGTGGCGGCCTCGAACATCCTCGGCCAACCGCGCCAGGCCGACCACTCGGCCGTGCCGCGGGTCGTGTTCACGGATCCCCAGGCCGCCTCGGTCGGGGAGGCCGAGGGGGAGCTCACCGCCACCGTCCAGCTCGCCGAGGTGCCGCGCGCGTCCACCTACTCGCGCGCGTACGACCAGCGGCCGGGGTTCCTCACGCTCGTCTCCGACGGCGACCGCCTGACCGGCGCCTACGCGCTCGGCCCGGAGGCGGGCGAGTGGCTCCAGCAGGCCACGGTGGCCATTCGCGGGCAGCTTCCCCTCGACGTGATCGGCGACGTGATCCAGCCCTTCCCCACCTTCGCCGAGGCGTTCCTGCCCGCGCTCTCGGAGCTGGGCGCCGGGGTCCCGGCGCGGGCGTAGGCGCTTGGAGAACCTCGGCGAGTCAGTCGGATGGGGCCTCGCCGTGGGGGGAAGCCTCGTGGCCGGTGCAGTTGCGGCGGCGCTGTTCCAGCTTCCCGCGCGCGTCGCCGCAACCCTGACCGCCTTCGGGGGCGGCATCCTGTTCTCGGCGGTGGCGCTCGAGCTGGTCCCCGAGGCCGACGCCGAGGCCGGCACCGCGCTCACCGCCCTCGGGTTGATCGCCGGCACGCTCGTGTACGTGGCCGCCGACTGGTGGCTCGGCCGCGACGCCGACATGATGGCCATGCGCCGATCGGGCCACGCGGCCGCGGCAGGCCGCCAGATGGAGATGCCGAGCGCGAGCTCCGAGGCCGCACGCGGCGAGTCGATCGTGGTGGGGCTCTTCGTGGACGGCGTACCGGAGTCGCTGGCGCTCGGGCTCACCATCGCGGAGGGCGAGATCGGGCTGGCGCTGCTGGCCGGCATCCTGGTGGGAAACGTGGTCGAGGCCTATGGCGCGGCCCAGCCGATCGTTGCGGGCGGCCACACCCGCCGCTTCGCCGTCGGCCTCCTGGCGGTCATCGGCCTGGCGCTGGCCTGCGCGACTGTGCTGGGCGGCACCGTGCTTGCGGATGCCAGTGGCGAGCTGGTGGGGACCTCGCAGGCGGTCGCGGCCGGCGCGGTGCTGGCCGTGATCTCCATCGCGATCGTGCCTCACGCCTTCGACGAGGTCAATCGCGCGGTCGCGAGTGCGACCGTCGCAGGGTTCGTGGTGGGTTACCTGTTCAGCTGAAGGCCGGGGCCGAGCGTGGCCGCGGACAGGCTCGGCGTCAGAGCTCGCGCTCGTAGAAGAGCATGACCGGCCCGTCCGGTCGCAGCTCGCGATTGGTGAACCCGGCGCTCTCATAGAGCGCGCGGGCGGCCACGTCGTCCTCGCTGGTGCCCAGGTCCATGTGGTCGGCGCCCTGTTGGCGGGCGAGCTCCATCGCGGCTTCCAGCAAAGCCCGGCCCAGGCCCCGTCCGCGCCGGTCTGGCGCCACGTACAGCTCGGCCAGATAGCACTCGAGCGCCTCGGTGAAGATCGCAGGGCGAAAGCGCAGGACCGCCAGCCCGTGCGGGGTCCCCCCGGCCAGCAGCACCGCCGTGTCGCGCCCCGCCAGGAGGGTCCTGAAGCGCTCCGCCAGCGCCTCCGGGCCGGGCGTGTGATCGCCGAACTCGGTGTTGAAGTCGTGGAGGAGCCGGCCGATCGACTCCGCGTCATCGAGCGTCGCTCGGCGGACTGCGAACTCGGCGCCCATGCGTTGCCGAGTATCGCGAAAGACCCGGCGACCCCGGGGGACTGCCACGCGTGGGTCACGGCTGTGTCCGGGGCCGCCGGGTGCTGTACCCGTAACGCCAATCAGCGCTCGGAGTTGCGGTACGGAGGCGGGTCGGATGGGTCGCTGAGGGGTCGGCGCGTAGGCTGGCGCTCATGGCTGAAGGGCCGCAGGAGCCGAGGGCCACGCGACCGGTGGTGCTCGTCGTCGAGGACGACGGCGAGGCGCGCGCCCTGATCCGCTCCGAGCTCGAGCGACGCTACGGCAGCGACTACCGCGTGACCTGCGAAGGGTCGGCCAGCAGGGCGCTGGAGCGGCTCGAGCGCATGCGCGCCCGAGCCGAGCCGGTGGCGCTGGTGCTGGTCGATCAGTGGATGCCCGAGCTCACGGGCGAGGAGGTCCTCACGCGTTCCAAGGTCCTCTACCCGGAGGCCAAGCGTGCCCTGCTGGTGGACTTCGGCGCCTGGGGAGAGCGCGAGACCGCCGAGGCGATGCTCCGTTCCATGGCGGTGGGGCGAATGGACTACTACGTCCTCAAGCCTTGGCGCCGGGCAGACGAGTTCTTCCACCGCACGATCACCGAGTTCCTGCACGAGTGGGACCGGGCCAGCTCCTCGATGCCGCAGGAGCTGGCGCTCATCTGCGAGCCGAGGACCTTGCGCGGTCACGAGCTGCGTCGCATGCTGGCGCGCAACGGGGTGCCGCACAGCGTGCACACCTACGACTCGGAGGAAGGGCGGCGGCTGCTGGCCGACGTGGGCCACGAGGGCACCCGTGAGCCGGTGGTGATCCTCTTCGGAGGGGGCGTGCTGGTGGACCCGACCAATGCCGAGCTGGCGGGCGCCTACGGCGTGAACACGAGCCTTGGCGAGCACCGCGACTTCGACGTGGCGGTGGTCGGCGCCGGCCCGGCCGGGCTGGGCGCGGCCGTCTACGCGTCTTCGGAGGGTCTCGACACGCTCGTCGTCGAGCGCGACTCGATCGGCGGCCAGGCCGGCTCCAGCGCCCTCATCCGCAACTACCTCGGGTTCGCCCGCGGCGTGAGCGGGGCCGAGCTTGCCCAGCGCGCCTACCAGCAGGCGTGGAGCTTCGGCGCGAGCTTCCTGCACCAGCGCTCTGTCACCGGGCTGGCGCAGCGGGAGGACCGCCACGTGCTGGAGCTGTCCGACGGCACGGAGGCCAGCGCCCGCGCGGTGGTCCTGGCCACGGGCATCTCCTACCGTCGCCTGGATGTGCCCCAGCTCGACGAGCTCACGGGCACGGGCGTTTTCTATGGGGCGTCGGTGGCGGAGTCGCGCGGGCTGGCGGGCGAGCGTGCCATCGTGGTCGGTGGAGGCAATTCGGCAGGCCAGGCTGCCCTGCACCTGGCACGCCACGCGGAGCGGGTGACCATCATCGTCCGCGGCGAGTCGCTGGTGGCCAGCATGTCCAGCTACCTCCGCCATCAGATCGCCGCGGCCGACAACCTCGACGTTCGACCCCACACCGAGGTCGCCGGCTGTCGCGGGAATGGCCGGCTCGAGGCGGTTCGCCTGCGGGACTCCCGGACCGGCGACGTGGCGGAGGAGCCCGCGGCCGCCCTCTTCATCCTCATCGGCGCCGAGCCACACACATCCTGGCTGCCGGCCGCGATAGTGCGCGACAACTGGGGCTACGTGCTCACGGGCTCCGAGCTCCCCGAGGAGGCCTGGCCGCTCGAGCGCCCGCCGCTGACACTCGAGACGAGCCTGCCCGGCGTGTTCGCCGTGGGAGACACGCGCGACGGCTCCAACCGACGGGTGGCCTCAGCGGTCGGCGACGGCTCGGTCGTGATCCAGCAGGTCCACCGGCTGCTCGACGCTAGCCGCCGTCAAACCGCCAGGGCCCGCGACACGTACGAACGAGCGATGAGGCAGGCCGCCTCACGAAGGGTCGGGCTGGCGGTCGTGACGACGGTTCTCGTGCTGAAGCTGGCGTTCGCCGGCGCAGTGCTGGGCTGGCTCTGATGGAGCCCTAGCCGAGGCGTAACCTCGTTCCGGTGGAGCCCGTAGTGGCCGCGTGCGATCCCTTCTCGCCGGCCGCCCGGGCCATGAGCGACGCACTCTGGGACGAGATCCAGCGCCGCTATGGCTTCAGCGCCGCGAACCGCTTCGACCCGGCGCCATTCGCGGGGCCGATCGGCGGCTTCTGGGTCGCCACCGACGACGGCGACCCGGTGGGCAGCATCGCGATGAGCCCGCTCGGGGATGGCGCCGGCGAGCTCGACGTCATGTACGTGGCGCCTTCGCATCGCAGGTCGGGCTTGGCGCGTGCGCTTCTCGCCGCCCTCGAGGAGCACGCCCGGGCGGCGGGAGTCTCGGTGCTGCGCCTGCGCGCCGGTGAGCCTCAACCCGAGGCGCTCGCGTTCTACGCCGACGCGGGCTTCTCGCCGATTCCGCCCTTCGGCACGTGGGTCGGAGACCACACTGCCCGCTGCTTCCAGAAGTCTCTGTAGTAGCGGGGCGGCTCAGGCCGCGTGAGGTGCGCCCAGGCCCATCAGGTCCCCAACGATCGCGGCGGCGGCCTTCGAGCCCGCGGCGATCGCGTTGGCCACCGAGGGCATCTCCGCGTTCACGTCGCCCGCCGCCAGGACGCCGGGGACGCTGGTGTGGAAGGTGGGAGCGACCTCGATCGCGTCCGCGGCGAGCGGGCCCGGCGCGGCCGGCGCCACGCCGAGCTGCTCGGCCAGGGCGGACCGCTGATGGAGAGTCACGGGCACCAGCAGCCCGCCACAGGCGCGCTGGCTGCCGTCCTCGAATGCGACCGCGGTCAGGTCCGGCTCGGGCCCCAGCAGCCCCGCGACACGTCGCTCGTCGACGCTCACGCCCGACGCGTCGAGCCGTTGCGCATCCTCGGCTTCCAGCTCCGCGGGCCCGTTGGAGATCAGCGTCACGTCGTCGCTCCACGCGCGCAGGAGCAGCGCCCGGTGCACGGCCGAGGAACCCCGGTCGAGCACGCCAAGCGGCTGCTCGCGGACCTCCCAGCCATGGCAGAAGGGGCAATGGAAGACCGAGCGGCCCCACCGCTCCGCGCTGCCGGGCAGGTCCGGGTAGCGGTAGTCCATGCCCGGGGTGAGCAGCACGTGCTGCGTCCGCTCGCTTCCGCCGTCGGCGAGCTCGATCGTGAAGCCGCCGTCGTGGCGCTCGCCGCCGACGACCTCGCCGGTGCGGAGCTCGACGCCGGGATAGGCGGTGAGCTCCTGGCGGCCGGCGGCGTAGAGCGTGGCGGGAGGCTGTTGATCGTGGCCCAGCAGTCCGCCGATGCCGTGCGCGACGCCGTTGCTCGGCTCGCCCGCGTCCACCACCAGCGTCCGGCGCCGCGCGCGGCCGAGCACCAGCGCGGCACTCAGGCCCGCGGCGCCTCCACCCACCACGATGCAATCCCAGGTCGTATCCATGCGATCAACCTGACGGGCCGGCGCGAGCCTGTCAAGGATGTTTGCTAGAACGGCAAGAGCATGGAAGAGAGTGTCGACCTACGCGTGCGCCGGCGGCTGCGAGAGCTGCGCACCCAGCGGGGACTGACACTCCGGGAGGTGGCCGAGCGCGCGAGCATCGACCTGTCGACTCTCAGCCGGCTGGAGTCAGGCAAGCGCCGCCTGGCGCTGGACCACGTGCCCGCCCTGGCTACCGCGTTGGGGGTGAGCGCGGACGAGCTGCTCGGCTCCCGGCCTCCTCAGGACCCGCGGGTTCGCCTCAAGCCGCGCAAGCTTGCGGGGATGACGATGTGGCCGCTCACTCGCCACGGCCCCGCCGGCGGGCTCCAGGCCTTCAAGATCAACATCAGCCGGACGCGCCGCACGCCCCCCGATGAGCTGTCGGTACACGAGGGGCAGGATTGGCTGTACGTGCTCCACGGCCGCCTGCGGCTGCTGCTGGGCGAGCAGGACCTGGTCATCGAGCCCGGCGAGGCGGTCGAGTTCACCACCTGGACGCCCCACTGGTTCGGAGCCCTGGACGGGCCGGTGGAGCTGATCCTGATCGTCGGCCCCCAGGGCGAACGGATGCACCTGCACGAGTGACGTGAAGGCGCCGTCGCGAATTCACCACTCGGCGCCGGCCACCTGCCGCGTCGCCACGTTCAATCGGTTCCAGACGTTGATCGAAGCGATCGCCATAACCAGGCCCGCGAGCTCGTGCTCGTCGTAGTGGCGTGCGGCTTCGTCCCAGATCTCGTCGGGGACCGGGTCGGCGGTGTCGCTCAGGCGGGTGGCCGCCTCGGTCAGCGCCAACGCCGCTCGCTCGGCGTCGGTGAAGAACGGCGCGTCGCGCCATGCGACCACCGCGAGGAGGCGGTCGTCGGATTCGCCCAGCTTGCGAGCGATCTTGGGGTGCTGAAGCGCGCATACGCCGCACCCATTGATCTGGCTCGCCCGTAGGTTCATCAGCTCGAGCAACTTGGGGTCGAGCCCGGTCCGCTGGATCGCCTTGTGGATGCCCTGCAGCGCGTCCATCGCATCGGGGACGACGAAGGCGGGGTTGCCGATTCGCGCCTGAAGGGTCGCTGTTTCCATGATGTTCCTCCTCTGTCACATCAGTCGGTTTCGGTGGGTCACAGGGATGACCCGACGCGACGCGAGGATGTGACAGATGAACGAGACCGATTGGATGGCCGACCGCTTCGAGGATCACCGCCCGCACCTCCGGGCGGTGGCCTATCGGATGCTCGGGTCGCTCTCCGAGGCCGACGACGCGGTACAGGAGGCGTGGCTGCGGCTCGACCGCTCCGACACGAGCGACGTCGAAAACCTGCGCGCGTGGCTCACCACCGTCGTCGCGCGGATCTGCCTAACGCATTGCGGTCGCGCAAGTCACGGCGCGAGGAGTCCATCGACGTGCGCGTCGCGGAGCCGATCGTCACCTCCGAGGATGGTGTCGACCCCGAGTACGAGGCCCTGCTGGCGGATTCCGTCGGGCTGGCGATGCTCGTGGTGCTCGAGCAGCTGGCCCCCGCCGAGCGGCTCGCGTTCGTCCTCCACGACATGTTCGCCGTGCCGTTCGACGAGATCGCTCCGATGGTCGGCCGATCGCCGGATGCGACCCGCCAGCTGGCCAGCCGCGCGCGGCGCCGGGTTCAGGGGGCGCGCCCAGATCCGGATGGTGATCCGGCCGAGCAGCGCCGCGTCGTGGATGCGTTCTTCGCAGCGGCGCGGGAGGGCGACTTCGAGGCGCTCGTCGAGGTCCTCGACCCGGACGTCGTGCTGCACGGCGACGGCGGCCCGCGCCGGCCCGCACACACGGTCACCGTCCGCGGGGCTGAGGAGGTCGCCGGTCGGGCGATGACCTTCGCGTCTCTGGATCCGTGGGTGCACCCGGCGCTCGTGAACGGAGCGGCCGGAGTGGTGGTCGCGCCGCACGGACGACCGCTGTCGGTTATGGCCTTCACCGTGCGCGGCGACAAGATCGTCGAGATCGACACGCTCAGCGACCCCGACCGGCTGGAGCGCATCGACCTGAGCGCCGTGCTGGACGCCTAGCTCGTCAGAGCTGCTCGAGGGCGAGGCCCCAGCTCGCGAAGGCCAGGAACTCGATGATCTTCAACTCGCGGAAGCGGACCACGTGCCCGGCTTCGACGCCCTTGACCTCGACCCCGCTTTCGCGGCCGCGGCCGTTGAGCCAGATCTGGGCGACCACCGCGTCCCCGCGGACCATCGTCCGGCCGATCTCGATCTCGAGCGACGCCCACGGTTCCGTCGCGGAGTGCCAGAACTCTGCAATCTCCTCGTGGCCGACGTAGCGGTCGCGCATCCCGGGGAACACACCGCTGGTCCTGTAGAAGCCCTCGGGATCGAAGTACTCCGGTATGCACTCGAGCCGCCCGTGGACGAACGCGTCGTAGATGTCGAACAGCCGCGCGAGCTCGGGGCTGCGCTCTCCGGACCCGATCCCCTTAACGCGGCCCTCGATCGTCGGCGGGCGGGCCATTGCGCGATTCTAGAGCCAATCAGGCGCCGATCTGAGGCCCTGACCCGGGCTTGGAAATACCGGCCCTGTCGGGGGTAACGTGAACGACACGGGATCGGATGCGGGCGATGAACCGGAGTCAAGTGTTCTAACCCCGTTGGGACGTTTCGTGCGCGCTTGACGCGCCTGCAGGCCGGCTACCCCCTTGCTCGGGCAACCGACCGCAGACGCGGGACCAGAGCGCCCATGATCGCGGCACGGCCTGGTCGCGGCACCGGCTGCATCCCGTCATGCAGAGCCAGCGCCCTCGGCTGGGGTTCGGGAAAACGTGTCCACCCTGTCACCTCTCCTCGCCCCGCGTGCGCCGTTATCTAGGGACGGGGTGTTCGCAGCCGGTTTGTCGTGATTGATCGGCCCCCGCCGTAGGCGGGATACTTGGCCGACGGGAACGGAGTGAGGAGGTAGCCATGGCGGAGCAGGTCTTCGTACAGGCGAACGAGGGCGGGACGGCCGACCATCCCCTTGGCGGCGAGGTGACCTTCAAGGTGCGCGGGCGAGAGACGGACGGCAGCGTGACCGCGTTCGAGACGGTGGTCGCACCCGGGCTCGGGCCGCCTCTGCATGAGCACGCCAGCGAGGAGGAGACGCTGTACGTGCTCGAAGGCGATGTCCGGTTCAAGCTCGGTGAGCGGCTGGTTTCGGGGCCACCGGGAACGTTTGTCTTCGTCCCGCGCGGGACTCCGCACACGTTCCAGAACGTCGGCGAGACGCCCGCGCGGATGCTTATCCACTTCACCCCGAGCGGAATGGAGCGGTTCTTCGAGGAGTTCGCGGAACTCCCCGCCGAGGAGACCGGCCCCGAAGTCTTCCGGTCGATCGGGACGAAGGTGGGGATGGAAGTTGCCGGACCCCCGCTCGCGCAGTCGGACCCCCAGTAGGAGCCTTGTCGCCGAGCATCCGCCTCTGGTTCGCTGCAATTGATCGAGCCCGGCCGTAGGCGGATACTGAGCCGGCGATGTCGCAGGAGAACGTGGAGATCGTGAGGCGACTGCATCCATTCCTGGAGCGGAGGGATTGGGGCGCGATGGCAGATCTGTTCGATCCGAACGTCGAGGTGCATGGGACGGTCGGAGGTATCGGGGAAGGCCAGGTCGTCGCGCGTGGTCTCGATCAGATCAGCAAGGTCATCGAGGCCGAAGACAACGAGATTTGGGATCAGCATCGGTGGGAGATACAAGAGGTCATCGATGCCGGCGACCGGGTGGTCGTCCTCCAACGCGAATACCAGCGCGGCAAGGGCAGCGGGGTAGAGCTTGTGATCGACACGGCGACCATCCTCGATCTGCGCGACGGGCGAGTGATGCGCATGCAGGGATACGTCAAGCAGGCCGACGCCCTCGCAACCGTCGGGCTGTCGGATTAGGCGATGTCGCAGGCGAACGTCGAGGTTCTGCATCAACAGTTTCGGGCGTTGGAGGTCGGCGGTGTCGAGGCGGCGGCAGCTTTCTGGCACCCCGACATCGAATGGCGGGCCGTCGTTGGTGCTGCAGACGACGTGGGCGTGATGAAAGGCCGCGACGCGCTGCGCAGCTACTACTCGGATTGGGCCGAAAGCTTCGACGAGCTCCGCGCGGTGGTCGACGAGGTCATCTTTGCCGAGCAGGACCGACTTGTTGCGAGCGTGCGAAATTCCGGTCGTGGACGGGTAAGCGGCGTCCTCACGGACGGGCGCTACTACATCGCCTGCACGATTCGCGACGGCCAGATCGTCAGAGGGCAGGAGTACGAAAATCGCGAACAGGCCCTCGAAGCCGCCGGGCTGTCGGAGTAGGCAATGTCGCAGGAGAATGTGACGCTGGTCAGCCTTGGGTTTGACGCGTTCCTGAGGGAGACTGGGAACTGCTCCAGCAGAGCTCCCACGCCGACGTTGTGATCGTGCAGCCTTCGGATGTCCCGGACTCGAAGTCCTACTCCGGCCCGACCGCGTTTGCCGACGCCGCCGCTGATTGGCGTTCGCAGTGGGAGTGTTGCCCAATCAGTTGCCCCTCCGACCCTCGCGACCGTCGCTACTCGGGCCTGTAGAAACGCCGAAGCCCGCTCAGGGAGCGCGGCTCCGGGTCCATGGCGAGGGCCAGAATCGAACTGGCGACACCACGATTTTCAGCAGCGGGCGGCGCGTCACGTTCGCATTGCGGTGCCCCAGCAGCTGCCACCGGCGGCTCGCCGGGCAGCTCGTACTCGCGCTCGCGCCCCGCCGGCCCGACCTCGCGAAGCGCGCCGGCGTGGAGGCTGTCGCGACGCCCGCGGAGTCCCGCCTCTGTCCAGCGCGCTCACGGCCGCGGGCGTTCTGGCGTGGCGGGCGTCGGCGCGTCGACCCCGTGGCGTGCCGCCGCGGCGGCTAGCTCGGCGCGCGATGAGGTGTCGAGCTTGTTGAAGACGTGGCGGATGTGGACCTTGACTGTCGCGGGCGAGATGAACATGCGCTCGCCGATCTGCGGGTTGGTGAGGCCCGCGGCGACGTAGCGGACGACCTCGAGCTCGGTTGGGGTGATGCTCTCCCAGCCGCCTGATGGGCGCTTGCGCGAGCCGCGCGCGCGTCGGATCCAGGCGATCGCCTCGTCGGTGCTGAGTTCTGTCCCTTGAGCCCATGCGGCCTCGAAGGCGTCCTCGCTCATTCGCTCGCGCAGCGATGCCTCGAGTGTCGCCCAGTGGTCGTGCTCGGGACGCCAGCGCACCGTGCCGAGGTCGGCGCGCGCCCGCCCCGCCGCGGCAAGCAGGCGCACGGCCTCCTCCTGGCTCTCGAGCCCTGCCGCGACCTCCGCGAGCGCGTCGAGCAGGTCGGCCAGGTCGCGGCGATGGCCGCCCTCGACGCAGACGTCGAGGTGCGCATGCACGTGCTGCCTCCGCTGTCGCCCATTCCCCCCGGGCGGCCGCCACTCGGGCCAGCGTCAGCCGCCCCGCGGTGGCGAGCAGGCGATTCCCCAGAGCTTCGCCCGCTTCGGCTGCCGAGTGGGCCGCCGCCTCGGCGGCGGCCTCGCCGTTTTGCAGGCGCCAGACCTCGGCCAACAGGACCAGCGCCCAGCCTCCCGTGTAGTGGTTGCGCCCCTCGAGCGTGGATATGAGCGCCTCGCAGCGCCCGCGGGCGTCGTCGAGCCGGCCGACACCTATCTCGGCGAGCGCGATCCGCAGCAGCAACGACGGCACCGCCAGGCCCGCCCCCAGGGTGGCGGTCAGCTCGAGCCGGGGGCGCATCCGCTCCAAGCCTCGTTCCGGAGCCCCCTGGAACACGTCCAAGGCGCCCAGCTCGCTGTCCGCCAGCGCGAGGTAGAGCGGTCCCTCGGCGGCCCGCAACGCCCGTTGGAGGTACTCGCGCGCAAGCTCGAGGTTGCCGTCGGTGGAAGCCATTTGGCCGAGGGGGACCCAGCTGGCGGCGGCACGGTCGCTGATGTGCTCGGCAAGTTCGATCGCCTGCTCGAACAGCGCGGCGGCGCGGGGGTGGTTGCTCTGGAAGAAGTAAGCGAAGGCCAGTAGCTGGGTGGACTCGACGAGGGCCCAGTCGTCACCGGCCGCTCGGGCGAGTTCCCGGGCGCGCTCGAAGCCCGGGCAGGCTGCGGCTGGATCGACATAGACCTTTTCGACGTGCGTGAGCACCGACAGAGCGCGAGCCGCAGTGGCTTTCTTCGGCCAACTCCTCCGCCATGTGCAGCGCATCGCGCGCGTACGGCGCAGCGGCACTGAACCTGCCGGCCTCCAACGCGAGGAAGGAGCGGCTCCACAGCGCGCGGGCGCGAAGCGCAGAGGGCTCGCCGGGTGCCGCTTTGAGTGCCGCCCCGAAGACGATCTCGCCCTCGGCGAACCGGCCCCGCGCCCGCCACCAGTGCATGAGCGCGACGCACAGCCTGAGCGCGCGCTCGGGGTCAGTCCGGACGGCCCGGGTGCCGGCTGCGGCGAAATTGGCTGCCTCAGCGTCGAGAGCGTCGAGCCACTGCCCCGCACGGGCGGTCTCGAGGTCGGGCGCCGCCCGCTCGGCGAGCGCGAGATAGAAATCGCGGTGGCGATCGCGCACGACCTCGGCCTCATCCGACTCGACGAGCCGTTCCAGCGCGTACTGGCGCACGGTCTCGAGCAAGCGGTAGCGCACGTCTGGGCCTTGTTCCTCGGCCACCACGAGCGACTTGTCGACCAGCGAGCCGAGCAGGTCGAGGATCCCGTCGCGGTCGAGCCCGTTGCCCGCGCACACCGCTGTCGACGGCGTCCAGCGTGAACCCGCCCGAGAAAACGCCCACGCGACGAAACAGCACCCGCTCGTCGTCGTCGAGTAGATCGTGGCTCCAATCCACCGACGCGCGCAGCGTCTGGGCGCGCGGCAGGGCATCGCGCGCGCCGCCGGTCAACAGCCGGAAGCGGTCGCCCAGGCCGTCGGCGATCTGCTCGACCGACATCATCCGCATGCGCGCAGCGGCCAACTCGATCGCCAGCGGGATGCCATCCAGGTCGCGGCAAGTCCGCGCTACCGCCGGTGCGCTCTCAGCGGTGAGCACGAAGCCCGAGCGCACCTTGCGGGCGCGCTCGACGAACAGGCGCACCGCATCGGACTGGCCGCCTGCGTCGAGTTGGGATGGCTGGGCGCTCCGCCGGGAGCGAGAGCGACGGCACGCGCCAATCGGTCTCGCCCGCGAGCCCAAGCGGCGCCCGGCTCGTGGCCAGAACGATCAGATGAGGACAGCCCTGGAGCAGGGCCTCGGCCGCCTGCGCCGCCGCGTCGAGCAGATGCTCGCAATTGTCGAACACGACCAATGCCCGGCGCGCGGCGAGATGGGCGCAGCTCGCCTGCAACGCGGTCATCCCCGGCAGCGGACGGACCCCGAGGGCCGCGGCCAGCGCGTCGCCCAGCAGCTCGGGCTCGGCCAGCGGCGCGAGGTCGACCCACCAAGCCCCGTCGGGGTAACGCCCTAAACAGTCGGCCACCGTCTGCAGCGCCAGCCTGGTCTTGCCACAGCCGCCCGCGCCCGTCAGCGTCAGCAGCCGCGTTTCCTCGAACGCCTTGCGCAGCTGCCCGAGCTCTCGCTCACGTCCGACGAAGCTCGTCAGCGGTTGGGGCAGGTTGTTGGGCACCGAATCGAGCGAGGACAGCGCTCCGTTCGACCGGCAACGTGCGTCCTCGTCCATTGCCCTCGTCCCAGCCCACCATGACGCTCGATGCTACGCCCGTTCGGCCGAAAAATACCCCGGATGGTCGATGTAGTTCCCCACCCAGCCGCCTACGCTCGCTTCGCTATTCGACAAAGACGGAAACGTGTCGGGCCGGGCGCTGGGCGCCTCTGCCGGGCTCGCAATAGCAAAGGAGCTGAGACGCATGCGAGAGGACCCTCAAGTCGCACCGCGACGGGTTCGTAGTCCGTTGCCGCATGGCCGGTTCCGGAGCGGTCAGCTGATCGCCCTGGCGATCCTGGTCGTGGGTTGCGGCCCCGCTGCCGCGAGCGCGGCCAAGCCGCGCGTGACGGTGACGCGCGACAGCGCCGGCATCCCGCACATCGTGGGCAAGGACTTCCGCAGCGTCGGCTACGGCGAGGGCTACGCCTACGCCCAGGACAACCTGTGCACGTTCGCCGACGACGTGATCACGCTGCGAGCGCAGCGCTCCAAGTACTTCGGGCCCGACGCGCTCTTCTACCAGTACGCGGGGGGCGGGGCCGCCGACCCCAACTGGAAGTCGGACCTGTGGTGGAAGCGGGTTCGCTACTCACGCGTGGTCGAGAAGGCCGCCGCCCGGAAGCCCCCGCTCGGGCCCAACGCGGACGTCAAAGCGCTCTACAAGGGCTGGGCTGCGGGCTACAACGCGTACCTGCGCTCGGGCAAGCTGCGCGACCCGGCCTGCAAGGGCAAGCCGTGGGTGAAGCCGATCACCGTGAGGGATCTCTATTACCGGCTCGAGCAGATCGTGACGACGCCGTCGTCGTCTCGCTTCATCTCCGGCCTGGTCGACGCCCAGCCGCCGACCGGCGCCACGGCGCGCGCCGCGACCTCGGGCCGGCCAGATACCGCGGCGCTCAACCGGAGAGTCGGATCGCCCGCCTCCCCGCTGGGCTCCAACGGCGTCGGCCTGGGCTCGGACGGGACGAAGAATCGCACCGGGATGGTGCTTGCCAACCCGCACTCCCCGTGGCGCGGGACCGAGCGCTGGTGGATGGCCCATCTCACGGTCCCCGGCAGCTACGACGTCATGGGCGGCACGCATCGGCGGCTTCCCGGCGATCGGCAGCGGCTTCAACAAGAGCCTGGCGTGGACGCACACCGTGTCGACCGCGCGGCGCTTCGTGGTCTTCAAGCTGAAACTCGTTCCCGGCGATCCGACCTCCTACGTCGTCAACGGCAAGCCCGAGAAGATGGGCACCCAGACCGTCACCGCCGGCGGGCGCACGCACACCTTCTACACGACGCGCTACGGAGTGGTGTTCAACCTCTCCAGCGCGAGCTACTTCTGGACCACCGACAGCGCGTACGCGCTGGGCGATGTCCAGGAGGGCAACCTCCGTGTGGCTAACCAGTACATCGAGATGGGCCAGGCGCGCAGCGTGGGCAAGCTGCTCAAGGTCGAACGGCGCTACCTCGGAATCCCGACCTTCAACACGATCGCCGCCGACCGCGGTGGTCGCGCCCTGTACACCGACACGGGTGCGATCCCCAACGCGCCCAAGGCCCAGATCGACGACTGCCTCCCCGACGCGGCCGCCATCCTCGTCTTCCGCGCGGCGCGGGTGATCACGCTCGACGGGTCGCGCTCGGAGTGCGACCTGAAGGATGACCCCGACGCGATCGCGCCGCGGATCTTCGGGCCCTCGCAGCTTCCCAAGCTGATCCGTCGCGACTACGTCGAGAACTCCAACGACTCCTACTGGCTCGCGAACCCGTCGCGGCCGCTGACCGGCTTCTCGCCGATCATCGGGCTCGAGCAGACCGCTCAGAACCCGCGCACCCGCCACGGCAACCTGATGATCCAGCCCCTGCTCGGCCGCTTCACGATCACGCGCCTGCGGCGCATGTGGGAGAACGACCGCAACTACGTGGCGCAGCTGACGGCCAAGCAGCTGGCGGCGGCCTGCGCGGCTTCGCCCTCGGTCACGCGCACCGACGGGTCGACAGTCGACATCGCAGCGGCCTGCCCGGTGCTGGCCAGCTACGGACAGACCGGCAACCTCGACGACCCGGGCGCCTGGCTGTTCATCGAGTGGTTCCGGCGCGCCCCCGGCTTCACGGCCGGACTGTTCAGCGACGCCTTCGATCCGGCCAAGCCGCTGACCACGCCCTCGAAGCTCAACACCGCCAACCCAGCCGTCCTGCAGGCGCTCGCCGGGGCGGTCAAGGACCTGCGTGACAACCGCGTCCCGCTGAACGCGACCCTGCGCCAGACCCAGTACGCGCCGCAGTCCAAGCAGATCCCGATCCACGGCTGCGCGGGCTGCTTCCAAAGCGTCCAGGCCTCCAACGGCACGCCGGGGATCCTGAACGGCCCCTACGGCCAGGTCGTCCAAGGGTCCTCGCTGGTGCTGACGACGGAGCTTCGCCAGAGCGGCCCACGAGCCCAGGGCATCCTCACCCACTCGCAGGCCAGCGACCCGACCTCGCGGTGGTACTCGAACATGACGAGCCTGTTCTCCAAGAAGCGCTTCGTCGACCTGCGCTTCACTGCGCGCCAGCTCGCGAGGGACAAGGGCGCGCGCCGGGCGCGCGTGCCGGGCGCCGTGGCTCCTTGATCTCCACCGCCCGGCCCGATGGGAGAACTGCTTGGTGGTCAGCGAGCCGGCGCGCCGAGCGACCTGCGCGCGCGCTTCGACGAGCGAGGCTGGTGGTGGTAGCGTCGCCGCAAATGCGTGGTGTGGGGCTTGCGGTTTTGGTTGCCCTGCTGGGTACGGCGACCCCGGCGGCCGCGGTCGATTCGCCGGCGCTTGAGGAGGCCTACACCGAGCACCTCGGCCAGCTCGTTACGGCGCCCGGTAAGGGCGGTGTCAATGAGCTGAATGGTCGTGCTAATGGCACGGTCGGGATGCGGGGGACCGACCTCGGCGCCGGTTTCGAGAGCCAGGGGCGTCTGTACTTCCTGTTCGGCGACTCCTTCGTCATGGGCGGCGGCGCCCATCTCGACGACTCGATCGCCGTGACGGAGGCTCGCAGCGCAGACCGCTTTCGGATGCCGCGGCTCACCTGGGCTGCCGGCCGTGATGGGTCGTTTGCCCCGTTGCGGGTGCCGGGCCAGAGCCACGGCGGCATGGAGGTTCCGGTGGAGGGGATCCGCGCCTCAGGTAGGACCTACGTGTTCTTTGTCAGCGGCTGGCACACGGCTACGCGCAGCTATGACCATCAGGTCCTAGGCCACTTCGGGTCCGACACGATGCGGACGGGGCAGTTCGTGTTCGACCATAGGGTCAACACGAGGTACTTCTTGAACGTCAGCGCGGTCGAGTACCGCGGCCACGTGTACCTGTTCGGCGCTGGCAACCCGTATCGCCAGAGTGCCGTGCGGTTGGCCCGCTTCCGTCCGCGATCGATCGACCGTCCCGAGGAGTGGCGCTACCTGGCCGCGGCGGGCAGGGACGACGGCCTGGCGTGGGTGGAGGGTGAGAGCAATGCCCGACCGGTCGTCGAGGACGACCCGCCATGCGTGGGCGAGCTGTCCGTGCGCCGCGACCCGCGGAGCGGCTACTTCCTCATGGCTTACAACTGCGACGATGCCCACGGCGCCCGCCCGCGCGGGTATTACCTGCGGACGGCGCGTCGGCCCTGGGGGCCGTGGAGTAGCCCGATCGTGCTGTTCGACGCCTCGGCGGCCGACGGCGGCTACGGCGTCACCCAGCATTTCTCGACCGCCGGTGGGAGGAACCCCGACGACGGCCTCGCGGAGCCCGACCACTTCAGGGGCCGCGATGTGTTCGGCGGTGAGTACGGGCCCTACCTCATCCCGCGCTTCTTTCGCTGGGCGGGCGGACGCCTCTCGATCGTCTACGCCCACTCCAGCTGGAACCCGTACAAGGTGCACCTCATGCGAACCGTCCTCGCGCGGCCCGCGTCCACCGTCGCCCGGCCGGACCGCGGCGCCGGCCTGCCGCCACCGACGATCCGCAACGGCAACTTCGACGACGGCATCAACGGCTGGGAGCGCGTCGGCACACCGTTCCGCGTCGTGACGCTCGAAGGCCGCCACTACGTCAGCAGCTACGTGCCCCAGGGTCCCGGCGAGCAGAACGGCGACGATGTGCAGGGCGCGCTCTACCAAGACTTCACGCTCAACGACCGCACCACCACGCTCTGCTTCAGGACGCACGGCGGCGGAGTTCTGACACCGGGCGACTTCCAGACGCGCAACGTCGCCTCCGTGCGCCTGTACCACGACAACGAGATCGTCCGCGAGTCCTTCGGATGGAACAGCGACACCTACCAGGACGTCCGCTGGAACATCCAGGAATTCGCAGGAGAGCGGCTGCGGCTGGCGATCGCCGACAACGCGACCGGTCCGTGGGGCTTCATCGACGCCACCAACTTCCGGCTCGGGGGCGACAACTGCGCGCCCGGACAGTCGTGAGGGAAGCCGACATAGTGGTCGCGATGTGACCCTCGAGAGCCAGGGATCGCGACCGACCGCTTTATAACTCGGCCCCCGGCGTCAGCGCATCGCCCACGCCGCGTTCGAGCGCCGGGGGATTCGGCACGACCCGAGCCCCTCGCCGCTCGATCTCGGCCATGATGTCCTCGGCCGTGGGCGTCCCCAGCCCTTCGGGCTCGGCAGACCCTCGGCGTGGCGCGAAGTGACATCCCGCTTCCACGACCTACAGCGCACCACCGCAACCCCGCGGCAACCGCTCTGGAATCAGATGGCGAGGCCCGGAATCGAACCGGGGACACCACGATTTTCAGTCGTGTGCTCTACCAACTGAGCTACCTCGCCGCGCTCGGGCATGGTAGCCGCGCCGTTCTTAGATGAGAGTTCGCGCCCTGACCGAAACTCGGGCCCGCAGCCGTGTTCGGGGTATAGGAAGCACCTGGACGGGCCGAACGCCCGTCGGGTGACCCGAAGCAGCGGAAGGAACTCTCATATGCGACGCATCCTTGGGCACCGGCCTGCGCCGGGCACCATCCTTGGCGCCATCGCCCTGTTCGTGGCGATGGGCGGAGGGGCATACGCCGTCAGCGGCCCGCCCGGCCCGAACTCGGTAGGCCAGGAGGAGATCGTCACCGGCGGCGCCGGCAAGACGGAGGTGGGCACCAACGCGGTTGGACGCGCCGAGATCAGGACGGACTCCATCGCCGGCGGCAAGCTCTGCGAGCAGGGAGACGCCGGGTGCAGGCCGATCACCGGCGCCAACTTCGACGAGACGACCCTCGAGGGAGTTGCCAGCGCGACCGTGGCCGGCCGAGTGACCCAGCGCTACCGGGACCAGGCCTTCAACCTGCCGGCTGGAAGCGGGACCCAGCGCACCGTCCTCAGCCTCGAGGTGCCCGCCGGGAGCTATCTCATCCATGGCGGAACGACGGTGACCAACACCGAGGCCACGGCTCGAACGCAGGACTGCTTCGTGCGCGCGGGCGCGGACTTCGACCAGGCCACGCTGGGGCTGGGCGCCGCCGGCAGCGCCACCGACGTGGCTCGCGTGAACATGCAGCTGGTCCATACGTTCACCGCCGCGGGCACGATCGAGATGACGTGCGAGGGCGGCACCGCCGCCGGCGACATCGCGGTGCAGAACCGCAAGATCCAGGCGCATCGGGTGGCGGAGGTCTCGAACTCCGCGGCCGCAACGCCGTAGCGAACCGCGGCAGGCCGCCGGTGCCCACAGTGGGCGCCGGCGGCCCCCGCCGCTCAACGCTCCCTATCGTTCGCGGCCGTGTCCGAGCACACCGGCATGGAGCACATCGGCCGCATCCCCGACCCACTGTGGAAGCGGATCGCCGCCAAGCCCGAGCGCGCGCCGGAGTACATCGCGCTGGCCGCCGCGGACCGGTTCGCCGACCCCGCCGAGCGGTGGGTGCAGGTGGCGGGGGTCGGCCACTCGCCGAAGTCGCTGGCCAAGGAGGCCTTCAAGAAGAACGTGCGGCTCTCGCGCGTGGAGGGCCTGGCGCTCGGCGTGGGTGGCATGACCACCAGCGCCTTCAACCTCGTTGGCCTGGCCTGGATCCAGGCCCGCATGGTGTTCTTCATCGCCGCGGCCTACGGCTACGACCCGCGCCACCCCATGCGGCCGGCAGAGCTGCTGGCGCTGTGGGACATCTACCCCACGCCGGCCGACGCCCGGGCCTCGCTCGACGGCATGGGCAAGACCATGGCGCAGTCGGTCGTGGAGGCCCAGCTGGCCAGGTCGGGGCAGAGCCGGATGAGCACCAAGCTCATGCGCTACGCCGCCAAGCGAATGGCCAGGCGCGGCGCCGGCCGGCTGATCCCCTTCATCGGCGCCCCAATCAGCTCGGTCCAGAACGGCGGCTCCACGAAGGATCTGGGCAAGCGCGCGCTGGCCTTCTACGGCGGCCAGGGCTCTGCGGCCCAGCCCCAGCCCGCCGAAGCGCACAGCTGAGCCCGGCGGGCGCCGTCAGGCCTGGCCGTAGACCGGCACGGCCGCGCCGCTCATGACCGCCGACTCATCCGAGACGAGGAAGGCGATCACCCGCGCGATAGCCGCCGGGGCCACCCACTTGGACCAGTCGGCGTCGGGCATCGACTCGCGGTTGGCGGGCGTGTCGATCACGCTCGGCAGCATCGCGTTGGCGCGCACCCCAGCCCCGCGTACTCGGCGTCGAGCGCCTTCACGAACGCGAGCACGGCGGCTTTCGCCGTCACGTAGGCGGTGGCCCCCGAGAACGGGCTGAGCGCGGCGCGCGCCGACACGCACACGAAGGAGCCCGACTCCCGCTCGGCCATCCGCGGCATCGCCGCGCGCGCGAGGTTGAAGGCTGGAACGAGGTTCAGCCGCAGCATCTGCTCGAAGTCCTCGAGCTCCACCTCCTCGACCTTCGGCCCGGAGGCAAAGCCGCCCACGAGGTTCAC
The DNA here is from genome assembly GCA_963814005.1 of uncultured Thermoleophilaceae bacterium. Taxonomy (GTDB): domain Bacteria; phylum Actinomycetota; class Thermoleophilia; order Solirubrobacterales; family Thermoleophilaceae; genus JAAYBF01. Next base: position 59,359 of record CAWFBA010000013.1, on the reverse strand, counting down.
CACGGCCTCGAGGTCGTCGACTCCCTCCACGACCTCCGCGGCGCCGCCGGGATCGAGCAGGTCGGCCGTCACGAACTCCGCCCCGGCCGGGGCCTCGCCCCGCCTGTCCACCACCGTCACGGAGCGCCCGGCGGCGACCAGCTCGTCGACCACGGCACTGCCCAGCGCACCCGTTCCACCGGCCACGAAGACGCCCATGTCAGCAACCTATCCCGTCCGCGACTGCATTTACCTTCGTGACTCCCTTGGATCAGCCCACTCTCACAGCCGCAAAGACGTTCGTGCGCGACCTGGCCGACGGCGCGCAGGTGGATTCCGTGTTCGAGGTGCGTGCCCTGCAGCGGCGCCAGAAGCGAACGGCGAGCCGTTCCTCAAGCTTCAGCTCGGCGACGTCACGGGCGCCGTGGAGGGTGTGGCGTGGGAGTCCGTCGACGAGATCGCGGCCTGCGCCAAGCCCGGCTCGGCGGTCCGTGTGATCGGCCGGTTCTCGGCCGACTCGCGCTACGGGTCATCGGTCACGGTGCGGTCGCTGCGTGCGGCCGAGCCCGAGGAGTTCGACCCCGCCGACCTGCTCGAGGGCCCACCCGATCCCGTCCGCCCAGATGGCCGCGGCGCTCGACGAGCTGATCGGGACCGTTCAGGACCCTCACCTGTCCCAGCTCCTGCGGCGCCTGCTGGGCGAGGGCTGCGAGACCGGCACGCGCTGGCGCGTCGCGCCCGCGGCCAAGGTCTACCACCAGGCCTACCGGCACGGGCTGCTCGAGCACTCGCTGTCGGTGGCCCAGGGCGTGAGCGCCATGGCGGCCACGTTCCCGGGCATCGATCGCGACGTGGCGGTCACGGGCGCGCTGCTGCACGACATCGGCAAGATCGAGGCCTACGAGCAGACGGGCGGGGCCATCGAGCTTTCGGACGCCGGCAAGCTGCAGGGCGAGATCCCGCTGGGCTACTACCGGGTGCGGCGGGAGATCGACTCCATCGAGGGCTTCCCGGCGGAGACGGCCCAGGCCGTGCTGCACATCGTGCTCAGCCACCACGGCAAGCTCGAGCACGGAAGCCCGGTGACCCCCTGCACGCGCGAGGCCACGCTGGTCCACATGATCGACAACCTCGGCGGCACGCTCGGCAGCTTCGACCGGATCGAGAAGAGCCTCGCCGAGGGCGAGAGCTGGTCGGCCTTCGACCGCGCTCTCTCGGGCTCGGCTTACTTCACCCCGCGCCGCGGGCGCGGAGACGTGTCCGAAGCCGCCTAGGCTTCGCGCCCGGCGCTAGCCGAGCTTGTCGTACGCATCCTTGCCGACGAACTTGGTCAGCTTGACCTTGTCGCCGTCGACCGTGGTCTCAGCCTGGAACGCGTACCTGGTCTGCTTGCCCTTCGACGTCTCGCGCTCGTAGGTCTTCCCCTGCACCTCGCTCTCGTCGACCTGCACCTTCTTGCGGTGCTTGACGCTGTAGAACTCGATGGCCATGGGCGATCCCTCCTCGGTGGAAGCAGGACGACGCAAGGCTAGGAGACGCGTGGGACGTAAGCGCGTTCCAAGGCGCACTTAGGGGTCTCCAACCCGCAAAATGCGAGCCCCGGCCCCGCGGAAGGCGCCGTGGCAGGCGTCGACCGCGCGTATCCTGGGCCGCCAATGGCCAAGGACACCGAGAAGCTCATCCGTCAGCTGTCGCTGATCTCGTTCCTGATGGGAGAGCGCCGCCCCGTCTCGGCGCTGGAGATCCGCCAGGACGTGGAGGGCTACGCGCAGATGACCAGCGACGAGGCGTTCAACCGCCGCTTCTACGCCGACCGCGCGGAGCTCTCGTCGCTGGGCATCGAGCTGAAGGTGGAGAAGCAGAGCGAGGGCTCGTTCGAGGCCGAGACCTACACGCTCCCTCCCGAGAACTTCTACCTGCCGGCCATCAAGTTCTCTGACGCTGAGCTCAGCGCCATGCGAACGGCGCTCGCGCTGCTGGACGGCGAGTTCGCTTACGCGGAGCCGCTACGGCTGGCGCTGCAGCAGCTGTCGTGGGGCAAGCCCTCGCCGCTGTCGGCGCCCGAGCACCAGTCGGTGCGCCTGGCGATGACGGCGAGCTCCGGCGGCCGGGAGCTCTCGCAGCGCCTGTCGAAGGTGGAGACGGCGATCTTTCGCCGCAAGACGATCGTGTTCGACTACTACACGATGGGCCGCGACGCCCAGGAGAAGCGCAAGGTGGACCCCTACCACCTGCTGTTCCGCGGCGGCCAGTTCTACCTGGTGGGCCACTCCCACGAGCGCGACGCGGTGCGGGTGTTTCGCCTGTCCCGGATCCGCGGGAAGGTCGGCTACAGCTCCAAGGCCGAGCACGACTTCCAGCGCCCCGACGACTTCGACCCACGCGCGTACGCGACCCGCGCCGACTGGCAGTTGGGCGACGAGCAGGGCGTCGCTCGGATCTGGCTGTCGGACCGGATCGAGTGGCTGGTGCGCCGCCACCTGGGCCCCGACGCCGGCACGGTGGAGCAGACGGACGACGGCGTGGTCTTCGAGACGCCCTACGGCGCCCCGCGGCAGCTGATCTCCTGGGTGCTGGGCCTGGGCGACCGCGCGCGGATCCTCGAGCCCGCCGAGCTGGCAGAGGAGGCGGAGGCGCGGGTGCGCACGGTGGTGGAACGGCACTCGAAGCCGATCGAGCTGGCGCGCGCCGTCAAGCGCCGCCGCAAGGAAGAGCCCAATGGCGACGGCAAGCGCGAGAGCACCATCCGGCCCGAGCGCTTCGCGCGGCTGGTCACGCTGGCGGGCATCCTGATCGAGGCGGCCCGCCGCGGCGGCAAGCTCGAGCTGGCGGAGCTGTGCGAGACGCTGCAGGTAACCGAGGCCGAGCTGCGCCAGGACATCGACGTGCTCAACGTCGTGAACTTCGGCGGCGGCAGCTACGTGCTCTACGCCGAGGTTCAGGGCGGCCAGATCGAGGTCGACCCCGAGCCCTACGGCGACAACTTCGCCCGCCCGGCGCGGCTGCTGCCCCTGGAGGCCAAGGCGCTCGTGGCCGCCATCGACCTGGTCGGCGAGCACCTGCCCGAGGGCTCGCTCACCTCCGCGCGCGAGAAGATCGTGGACGCGCTTGGGCGCGACCCCGCCACCGACGGCCTGCAGATCACCACCGCCAAGGGCGACGACTCAGACATCGCACGGGTCGTGAACAGCGCCATCTCCGACCGGCGGCTGCTGGAGATCGAGCACTACAAGGAGGAGGAGGACGAGTTCACCTCGCGCACGATCGAGCCCTACCACCTGATCAACGGCACCGAGGGCTGGTACGTGCACTCGTTCGACACCTCCAAGGACGGGACCCGCTCGTTCAGGCTCGACCGCATCCGCTCGGCCAGCGTGCTGGAGGAGACCTTCGAGCCCAGGGAGGGCGTGGAGCCCGAGATGGGCGGCTGGCCCACCACGGGCGAGGTGCCGACCGCTGAGACCGCGCGCGTGTGGATCTCGCCTGAGCGCGCGCGCTGGGCGCGCGAGGACCGGCGCGTGGCCGAGGAGCTCAAGGACGGCGCCGTCATCGTGGAGTTGGCCTTCGGCGGCCACGAGTACCTGGTGTCGGAGATCCTCAAGGAGGCGGGCGACGCCGCCGTGCTCGAGCCCGAGGATGCACGCGAGGCGGTGCTGGCCGCGGCCGAGGCATTGGCCGGCACGGTGCGCAGCTGACCCGCGCCCGGCGCTTGCCGGTAGCTTCCCGCGCTGCATGGCATCGCAGCGCGACCTGATCAAGATGACCGGCGAGGAGCTGGACGCGTTCCTGGCCGAGCAGCACATCGTCCAGGTATGCACCATCGGGCCCAACGGCCGGCCGCACATCATGCCGCTCTGGTACGTGGTCGAGGAGGGCCCGGAGCTGCGCGGCTGGACCTACGCCGCCTCCCAGAAGGCGAAGAACCTGGAGCGCGACCCGCGCGCCACCATCTCGATCGACGACGGCGTGGACTACGCCGAGCTGCGGGGAGTGATGATGGAGTGCGACGTGGAGCTCGAGCGTGACCCCGAGCGGGTGGCCGACCACGGCATCGCCCTGTTCGAGCGCTACGGCCCGGGGGGCGAGCTCGCTCCCGAGGCGCGCGAGATGGTGCTCAAGCAGGCGGGGAAGCGGGTGGGGCTCAGGTTCACGCCCACCCGCACCGTGACCTGGGACCACAGGAAGCTGGGCGGGACCTATTAGGGGCCTGATCCTCTCCGGGGGCAAGGGCACGCGCCTGCGCCCGATCACCCACACCAGCGCCAAGCAGCTGGTGCCGGTGGCCAACAAGCCCGTGCTCTTCTACGGCATCGAGGCCATGGCCGCGGCGGGCATCGACGAGGTGGGCATCATCATCGCCCCCGAGACCGGCGACGAGATCCGCGCCGCTGCCGGCGACGGCTCGGCCTTCGGCCTTCGCATCACCTACATCGAGCAGGACGAACCCCTGGGCCTGGCCCATGCGGTGCTCACCGCCGAGGACTTCATCGGGGACTCGCCGTTCGTCATGTACCTCGGTGACAACCTGCTCCGCGACGGCATCTCGGAGCTGGTGGGCACGTTCCGCTCGGACTCGCCGGACGCCCTGATCCTGCTGACCCCCGTGCCGGACCCCGAGCACTACGGCGTGGCCGAGCTCCAGGACGGGCGGGTCTCCCGGCTGGTGGAGAAGCCCAGCGACCCCGCCACCAACCTGGCCCTGGTGGGCGTGTACATGTTCACCCCCGCGATCTTCGAGGCGGCGCGCTCGATCGCACCCTCGGCGCGCGGCGAGCTCGAGATCACCGACGCGATCCAGTCGCTGGTGGACGGCGGCAGCCGGGTGGACCCGCACATCGTGCACGGGTGGTGGAAGGACACTGGCCAGGTGCAGGACATGCTGGAGGCCAACCGGCTGATCCTCGACGACCTGGAGGAGAGCGTCGAGGGCGAGCTGATCGAGTCGCGGGTGGAGGGACGCGTGTCGATCCACGCCGACGCCCGCCTGGAACGCTCGACCGTCCGCGGCCCAGCCGTGATCGGCGCCGGCGCGCACATCCGCGACGCCTACATCGGCCCCTACACGGCGATCGGCGAGGGCGTGACCATCGACCGGGCCGAGCTGGAGCACTCGATCGTGCTCGCCCAGTCGACGGTCCGCGACCTGGAGTACCGGATCGAGGCCAGCCTGATCGGCCGCAACGTGAACATCGGGCGCGGCCCGGCCCTGCCCAAGGCCTACCGGTTCGTGGTGGGCGACAGCTCGGAGATCGCAATTCTCTAGGCCGGTCCCGGCGGCGTCGCCTAGCGCCCCCACGGCTCGTGCACCCCACGGGCGTCTCGCCCCTGTGGGCCGATTGCCGGCGCCCCGGAGGGTTTGAGCCGCTTGAGATCGGACACACACGCGAAACGCAACGGAAGGGGCTTGGAGACGCAATGGCTCAAGAGGCGATGAACGACAGGCCGGTGGGTGAGCTGGTCAGGGAGCTGTCTGAGCAGACGGCGACGCTGGTGCGCAAGGAGCTGCAGCTGGCCCAGCTGGAGATGACTGAGAAGGGCAAGCGCGCCGGGATCGGCGCCGGGCTGTTCGGTGGTGCCGGGGTCGTGGCGTTGTTTGGCGGGGGCGCCCTGGTCGCGGCGATCGTGCTGCTGCTGGCCACGAGCCTGGAGCCCTGGTTGTCCGCTCTGATCGTGGGGGTTGTGCTCCTCGCGGTGGCCGGCGTGGCCGCGCTCATGGGCAAGAAGCAGGTTCAGCAGGCGGTTCCGCCCCAGCCCGAGCAGGCGATCCAGAGCACCAAGCGAGATGTCGAGACCGTGAAGGGGAGGGCCGGCCGATGACCGATCCCGAGACGCGCAGCGACGCAACCGACGAGCAGCGCGAGGACGAGGCCACCAAGGCCAAGGGCCGCAAGGAGAAGGAGCTCAACGATCAGGCCATCGAGCGCGAGGCCGAGCAGAAGCGCGCCGAGGAGGAGGCGCAGGCCCAGGCCGAGGCGGCCGAGCCCGCCGAGCCCGTGGATCCCGATCAGCTCCGCGGCGAGATCAGGGAGGCCCGGGAGGAGCTGGGTGAGACGGTGGAGGCGCTGGCGGCCAAGACCGACGTGAAGGCCCAGGCACAGGCAAAGGTCGACGAGCAGAAGGCCAAGGTCGAGGAGCAGAAGGCTCGCGCGCAGGCCAAGCTCGACGAGACGACCACACAGGTCAAGGAGAACCCGGCGCCGGCCGCCGGGATCGCGGGCGGGGTCGTGGTCGCTGCTGTTGCTGATCCTGTTCCTGAGGCGGCGGGGCTCCTGATGGCCAAGGCGCTCTACATGCCGTTCAGCATCGCGTTCAGCGTCCTCGGCGGTGTCCTGGCCGGGGCGATCTTCAAGCAGATCTGGAAGCGGATCTCCGACGAGGAGGAGTCGCCCAAGGCGCTGGAGAGCGAGTACGGCTGGAGGGAGATCCTCCCGGCGGCCGCGCTGCAGGGCGCGATCTTCGCCCTGGTCAAGGCAGTCATCCAGCGCGGCGGCGCACGTGGCGTGCAAAAGGCGACCGGCTACTGGCCGGGCGACTAGGCAGGAGGCAACTTAGAGATGGCGATCGAGTACCGAGACGAACGCGAGACGGTCAGGGCCAAACGCGAGGATCGCGGCGCCGAAGACGGCCGCGCGCCGGACAGCCCCGGCGATCTGGGCGGCAGCTCGAAGAAGGACACGCTGAAGCGCACGTTCAAGGCGTTCTCGGCGGACAACCTGACCGACTGGGCGGCGGCGCTGACCTACTACGGGGTGCTGGCGGTGTTCCCGGCGATCATCGCGCTGGTCTCGATCATCGGGCTGGTCGGCGCCATCGGCCACCGACCCGCTGCTGGAGAACATCGGCAAGCTGGCACCGGGTCCGGCCAAGGACATCCTGACCAGCTCGGTGGAGAACCTCCAGTCCAACCGCGGCGCGGCCGGGATCGCGTTCATCGTCGGCCTGGCGTTGGCGCTGAACTCCGCGTCGTCCTACATCTCAGCGTTCGCACGCGCGTCGAACTCGATCTACGACGTGGAGGAGGGGCGTCCGATCTGGAAGCTCAAGCCACAGCAGATCGGGATCGCGCTGGTGCTGATCCTGATGCTCGTTGTGGTCGCCGTGGCGGTGACCGTGTCCGGCCCGCTGGCCAAGGAGGTCGGGCAAGCTGATCGGCGTCGGGGACTCCGCGGCCACGATCTGGGACTTCGCGAAGATCCCGCTGATCCTGCTCGTGGTGTCGCTGATGTTCTCGTTCCTCTACTGGACGGCGCCCAATGTCAAGCAGCCGGGATTCAAGTTCGCCAGCCCAGGCGGGATCGTCGCGCTGGTCATCTGGATCGTCGCGTCGCTGCTGTTCGCGCTCTACGTAGCCACGTTTGCCTCCTACAACAAGACCTACGGGTCCCTCGGCGGCGTGATCGTGTTCCTGCTCTGGATCTGGATCACCAACCTCGCGATCCTCTTCGGCGCCGAGTTCAACTCCGAGCTCCAGCGCAGTCAACAGCGCGAGGCGGGCGAGGCCGCCCCGCTGGACGAGCCGTTCCTCGAGCCCCGCGACACCACCAAGCTCGAGAAGAAGGCCGACAACTAGCCCTCGAAAGGAGCGCCATGGCAAAGGCCAAGCGAGACCAGAAGCTCTACTCCCGCATGCGCAGGGACGGCATCCGCAAGAGCGTCGCGCGCCAGCTGTCAGAGCTACCTAGCCAGGTTCGCGGCGGCAAGCGAGCGTCCAAGCCGCTCCGCGAGGCCGTCGAGAGGCTGGAGGGCGCCGTTTCGGAGCTACGTGGCCACACCGGCAGCGGCGACCGGAGCGCCGCCGCGCGCAAGGCCGCCAAGACCCGTCGCGCCAAGGCTGAGAGCCGCCGCGCGTCTGCCCGCAAGGGCGCCCGCAAGCGAGCACGAGGCTAGTCCTCGACGACCGAAGCCGAAATGAACCGCGCCTGCGCCCCCTTGGCGCCGCCGGCCGTGAGCGCCGGCCGCGCGGATTCCTCGATCGGGCCGCGGATGAAGCCGCGCGTTAGCTGCTGCCAGGTCAGGCCGTCGGGTGAGAGCTCGAACAGGAAGCGGTTGCCGCGCGCCACCATCCGCAGGTGCAGGCGCGGCACGGCGGGCACGGCCACCGATGCCAGCCGCCTGGCGCGGCCGGCCTTGCGCCGCCAGACGGTGGCGCGCTCCCGCCCGGCCGACATCCCGATGACCTCGTAGCCGTCGCGGAAACTGGCCACGCCGCCCTGCGCGCCGGCGACCAGGGCGTCCCGGTCGAGCACCGCCACGGCGGTGTAGCGCTCGGTGCCGATCCTGCGGCCCAGCACCGCGGCGTCGAGGCGGTCGCCGTTTGCCCCGGCGGCCGTGAGCCGCAGGCCGTCGCCCGTTTCGATCCGCGGCGGGTTCGCCAGGCGCCACTCCCAGTCGATGGCAAGCGGCCCGGAAAACGCGTCGGAGAAGCCGGTACTCGGGGCTCCCGGACCGGGCGCGGGCACTCGCCGCCCGGGGCCGATGCGAGGCCAGCCGTCGGCGCCGATCCTGAACGGCGCCGCCAGCAGCTGGCGGCCCGCGATCCGGGCCGCGCCGTCGCGGAATGCGTGGAAGAAGGCCAGGCGCCCGCCCGCGCCGTCGTCGACCACGGTGGCGTGGCCGGGGCAGTTCCAGCCGTTGCCGCCGCGCAGGATCGGCTTGCCCGGCCGCTTGCGCCACGAGCCGAGCAGCCTGCGTGAGCGCGCCGCCCCCACCGCGTAGGCACAGTCGCGCGAGCAGCAGAAGTTGCCGGCATAGAGAAGGTGGAACCAGCCCCGCGAGCGCACCACCTGGGGCGCCTCGACCACCGTGCCCTCCCAGCGCCGATCGGCGCGGAACAGCTCTCGCGGGCGGCCGAGCAGCTTCCTGCCGTCCTCTCGCAGCCGTTGGGCCAGGATCGGCGTGGGACGCCCAAACTCGTTGCCGTCCTCCTTGAAGAGCAGGTGCAGCCTCCCCCGCTCGTCACGGACCGGATGCGGGTCGATGGAGCCGTAGCGCGAGCAGCGCAGCGGGCGGCCCGCGTCCCTCCACGGGCCCGCCGGGCTGACCGCCGTGGCCACACCCAGGCACATCCAATTGCCGCGCCGGCGCCGCGGCAGAGCGCTGTAGAAGACGGCATAGCGGCCGCCCACCCGGGCCAGCTCCGGCGCCCAGAAGTCGCTGCGCGCCCATCGAGGCCGGACGGTGAACACCGCGCCGGACAGGCGCCAGTCGCGCAGGTTGGAGGACCGCACGACGCGGAAGATCGGCGCCCAGTCGTCGGTGGTGGTCACGGCCAGGTGCTCGCCGCCCACGCGGATGACCGAAGGATCGGGCCACTCGCCCGCCAGCAGCGGCGCCGGGAGGGCCAGCACAGCGCCGGTCGCGACCCTGGCTAGCCCTTGGCGCAGCACCGCCGCACCATAGATCACGGTGCCACGGCATCCGGGCCGTGATATTGCTTTGGAGGTGAAGCTGCTCGTCTTCGGGGCGGCGGGCATGCTCGGGCAGGACTTCGTGCGTGCAGCCGCGCTCGCCAACCACGAGGTCGCACCCCTGGATCGCGCGGCCGCGGACGTGACGGACGCGGCAGCCGTGCTCGAGGCCGTCCGCGCTCGGAAGCCGGACGCGGTCGTGAACTGCGCCGCGTATACGAATGTCGATGGAGCGGAGGCCGAGCGCGACGCGGCGCTGCGGGTTAACGCCGACGGCGCCCGCAACGTGGCCAAGGCCGCGGCCGAGGTGGGCGCGGCGGTCCTCTACCCCTCCACCGACTACGTCTTCGACGGAACCAAGGGCGTGGCCTACGTGGAGTCGGACGAGCCCGCGCCGGCGTCCAGCTACGGCTCGTCCAAGCTCATCGGCGAGGTCGAGACCGCGGCCGCCACTCACCACCACTTCATCGTCCGCACCTCCTGGCTGTTCGGCGTGGCGGGCAAGAACTTCGTGCGCACCATGCTCGACCTCGGCCGGCGGGAGGACCAGGTGGCCGTGGTGCGGGACCAGACCGGCTCGCCCACGTGGACCGCCCACCTGGCCGAAGGGATGGTGCGCCTGCTGTCCACGCGCGCCTACGGGCTGCACCACATGGCGTCCGGTGGCAGCTGCACCTGGTACGACTTCGCCATGGCGATCTTCGAGGATGCCGGCGTGGACTGCCGGGTGATGTCCACCACCACGGCCGAGATCGGCCGGCCCGCACCCCGTCCCGAGTACTCCGTGCTCGCGACCCAATGGGAGGACGCGATCTACCTGCCCGACTGGCGCGAGGGCCTGCGCGGCTACCTGGCGGAGGAGGCGGCGTGAAGCTGCTGGTCACCGGGGGAGCCGGGTTCATCGGCTCCACGTATGTCCGCCTGGCCAGTGCCGAGCACGAAGTGGTGGTGCTGGACAAGCTCACCTACGCCGGCCGCCGCGAGAACCTCGAGGAGGACGTTCCGCTGATCGTGGGCGCCATCGAGGACCCCGACGCCGTCCGCGAGGCCATGGAGGGCTGCGACGCCGTGGTCAACTTCGCGGCCGAGTCCCATGTGGACCGCTCGATCGTGGGCCAGGACCCGTTCGCAGTCGCCCACGTGATCGGCACCGGCGTGCTGCTCGACGCCGCGCGCGAGCTCGGCGTAGGGCGTTACCTGCAGGTGTCCACCGACGAGGTGTACGGATCGATCGACTCCGGCAGCTTCACCGAGACCTCGCCTCTGGACCCCTCCTCTCCCTACAGCGCCACCAAGGCGGGGGGCGACCTGCTGGTGTCGGCCCACGCGCACACCCACGGCATCGAGGCGGTCATCTGCCGCGGGTCGAACAACTACGGGCCGCGCCAGTACCCGGAGAAGCTCATCCCCCTGTGCGTCCTCAACGCTCTGCACGGCGACCCCCTGCCCGTGTACGGCGACGGCCAGCAGGTCCGCAACTGGCTGTTCGTGGAGGACTTCGCGCGCGCCATCCACCTGGTGCTCGAGCGCGGCACGCCGGGCAACGCCTACAACGTGGGCGGGCCGGACGAGTGCGAGAACATCGACGTGGTCAGGCGGATCCTCGACCTGACCGGCCGTGACGAGTCGCTGATCGAGTACGTGAAGGACCGTCCCGGTCACGACCGCCGCTACTCGCTGGCATCCGACAAGGTGCGCGAGCTGGGCTGGGAGGCCCAGACCCACTTCGCCGAGGGCCTCGAGCGGACTGTCGACTGGTATCGCGACAACGAGCCCTGGTGGGCGCCCATCCGCTCGGGCGAGTACCGCGAGTACTACGAGCGCCAGTACGGCCGCGCGCTGGGCTAGAGCCCACAGGCGGCCGACACCCCATCAGTAGCCTCACCTGGGTGTACCGCGACGACTCGCCCGCGCTGGAGCTGCGTGACCTGACTAAGCGCTACGACGACGGCACGCTCGCGCTCGAGGGCTTCGACCTGACCGTGCCCGACGGCGCGTTCTTCGGGCTGCTGGGCCCCAACGGCGCAGGCAAGACCACGGCCATCAGCGCCATCTGCAACCTGATCCGGGTGACCGCGGGCGAGGTACTGGTGTTCGGCGAGCCGGCCGCATCGCTGGAGGCCCGGAGCTGGATCGGGCTGGCAGAGCAGGAGATCAACCTGGACCGCTTCCTCAGCGTGCGCGAGACGCTGGTGTACCACGGCGGCTACTTCGGCATGGCGAAGGCGGACGCCGGCGAGCGCGCCGACGAGATGATCGAGGTGTTCGACCTGGGCGCGAAGGCCAACGTGCGCGCGCCCAGGCTCTCGGGCGGCCAGCGCCGGCGGCTGCTGCTGGCGCGCGCGCTCATGCACCGCCCGCGGCTGGTGATCCTCGACGAGCCCACCGCCGGCGTGGACTACGAGCTGCGGCTGGAGCTGTGGAGCTACATCCGCCGGCTGCACAGCGAGGGCACCACGATCCTCCTGACCACGCACTACCTCGAGGAGGCCGAGGCGCTGTGCGAGGAGATCGCGCTCATCCGCGGCGGCCGGCTGATTGCGCGCGACAGCGCCGACGGCCTGCGCGACCACTACGGCGCTAGCACCCTGGCCGATGTGTACGTGAAGGCGATGGAGCTGTCGTGAACGGCGCCACGGGCCTGGCCTGGCTGGCGCGGCGGGAGACCCTGCGGGTGTCGAAGCTGTGGACCCAGACCATCCTCGCGCCGGTCGTGGCCTCGCTGCTGTTCATCGTCGTATTCGGGCTGTCGCTGGGCGGGCGGATCGAGAGCGTGGGCGACGTGAAGTACGAGGTGTTCATCGTGCCCGGCCTGATCGCCATGGCGATGGTGCAGGCCGCGTATGCCAACAACGCCTCCACGATCTTCCAGGCCCGCTTCGACCGTTACGTCAACGACGTGCTCAGCGCGCCGATGCACCCCTGGCAGATGACGCTGGGCTTCGTGGTGGGCGGCATCTACCGGGCCTTTGCGATCGGGCTGGCGCTGCTGGTGCTGTGCATCGCCGTGACCGGAGTGCCCGTGGAGCGACCGATGGCGCTCATGGCCGCCGTGGCGCTCGGCCTGGTGCTGTTCGCCGCACTGGGCACAGTGGTGGGCATCTACGCCGAGAGCTGGGACCACACCACCTTCATCGCCAACATCGTGATCCTGCCGCTGGCGTTCGTTGGCGGTGTCTTCTACTCGGTCGAGCTGCTGCCCTCCCCGTGGGAGGAGCTGTCGCACTTCAATCCCGTCTTCTACCTCGTCCAGGCGGTGCGCTTCGGCTTCCTCGGCCAGAGCGACGTGAGCGTGTGGCTGTCGCTGGGGGTAACGGCCGCACTGGCCGTGCCGGCCTACCTGTGGGCGCTGTGGCTGTTTCGAAGCGGGCGCAAGCTCAAGGCCTAGCTGCGTTAGAGGCCCGGGTCGAGGGCTGCCGTCGCTGCCCACGGCTCGTGGAGTGGCGTGAGCGGGTGGCGCGCGAGAAGCGGGCCGCCTACCGCGACGAGGACTACTGGGGCCGGCCCGTGGCGGGATTCGGCGACCCCGCGGCGCGCGTCTACGTGCTGGGCCTGGCGCCCGCGGCGCACGGCGGCAACCGCACCGGCCGCGTGTTCACCGGCGACCGCTCGGGGGACTGGCTGTTCGGCGCACTGCATCGAGCGGGGTTCGCCAACCGGCCCACCTCCGAGCGCCGCGGCGACGGCTTGAGGCTCCGGGATGCCTTCGTCTCCGCCGCCGTGCGCTGCGCCCCTCCGGCCAACAAGCCGCTTCCCGACGAGCGCGACGAGTGCCTGCCCTATGCCGCCCGCGAGCTGGAGCTGCTGCCGGTGCGGGTGATCGTCTGCCTCGGCGGCTTCGCCTGGGACGCCGCGCTGCGCCTGACCGGGCCCCACCCGCCGCCGAAGCCGCGGTTCGGCCACGCGGCGGAGCACGAAATGGCCGACGGCCGCACGCTGGTCGGCTGCTACCACCCCAGCCAGCAGAACACGTTCACGGGCCGCCTCACCGAGGAGATGATGGACACGGTGCTGGCGCGGGCGGCGGATTTGGCGGCGCAATAGCATCAGCTCGTGGGCACCCTGCGTCACGGCGAGCACCTGATCCAGGTCACGCGCTTCGGGATCGTCAACTGCTACCTGGTGCGCGAGGAGGACGGCTTCACGCTGGTGGACACCGGCCTGCCGCGGTCGGCCAAGGCCCTGCTGGGAGCCGCCCATGAGGCCGGTGGAGAGATCGTCCGGATCGTGCTCACACACGCGCACGGGGACCACGCGGGCTCGGTCGACGCCGTGCGCGAGGAGCTGCCGGGAGTCGAGCTGTCGATCTCCGAGCGCGAGTCGCGGCTGCTGGCGGGCGACATGTCGCTCGAAGCCGCCGAGGCCCAGGCCAAGCTGCGCGGCAGCTTCCCGAAGGTCGCGGCCAAGCCGGACCGACTGCTCAATCCGGGTGACCGCGTCGGCGCTCTGGAGGTCGTGGCCGCGCCCGGCCACACGCCGGGCCAGATCGCCCTCCTGGACATCCGCGACCGGGCGCTCATTGCCGGCGACGCCTTCCAGACCCTGGGAGGCGTGGCCGTCGCGGGCGTGCTGCGACCGGCGTTCCCGCTGCCCGCAATGGCCACGTGGCACCTGCCCACGGCGCTGGCGAGCGCCCGCGCGCTGCGCGCGCTGGACCCAAGCCGCCTGGCCGTGGGCCACGGCCGCGTGCTCGCGCACCCTGCGCCCGAGATGGACGCAGCCATCGCCACCGCGGCGCAGAAGGCCGACTAGCTTCGAGCGGTACGCTCGAGGGTCGCATGGCGGCCGACCCCCTCGCATCGTTCACCCAGCAGGTCAGGGAGTGGTTCGGTCGCGCGTTCGCCGAGCCGACAGAGGCGCAGCGCCAGGCCTGGCCTGCCATCGCGGGCGGCGAGCACGTGATCGTGTCCGCCCCCACCGGCTCCGGCAAGACGCTTGCCGCGTTCCTCTGGGGTCTCGACCGCCTGGTGGCCGAGCCTGCCTCGGAGCGCCGCACCCGCCTGGTGTACGTGTCGCCGCTCAAGGCGCTCTCGTACGACGTGGAGAAGAACCTGCGCGCCCCGCTGAAGGGCATCGGCGGCGACATAACGGTGGGCATCCGCACCGGCGACACCCCGCAGAAGGAGCGTCAGGCGATGCTGCGCAACCCGCCGGACGTGCTCATCACCACGCCCGAGTCGCTCTACCTCATGCTCACCTCCCGGGCGCGCGAGACGCTGGCCGGCGTGGAGTGGTGCATCGTCGACGAGATCCACGCGGTGGCGCGCACCAAGCGGGGCTCGCACCTGGCCCTGTCGCTCGAGCGCCTGGAGCACGCCTCCGAGCACACCGTGCAGCGAATCGGCCTGTCGGCCACACAGCGGCCGCTGGAGGAGGTGGGGCGCTTCCTCGTGGGCGCCGGACGCGACTGCAGGGTTGTGGACACGGGCGTCCGCAAGCCGCTGGACCTGGAGATCCGCGTGCCCGTGGACGACATGCGCGAGCCGGCGGCGCCAGACGCCGAGGACCCGGCAGCAGGGGGCACGGGCACCTCCGCGGGTGGCGGCGACTTGGTTGGCATCGGCCGCGGCGAGCCCGAGGAGACGGGCGCCACGCGGCGGTCGATCTGGCCGGCGATCTACCCGGAGCTGCTGGAGCTCGTGCAGTCCCATCGGTCGACGATCGTGTTCGTGAACAACCGCCGCGGCGCCGAGCGACTGGCGGTGCGGTTGAACGAGCTGGCGGGCGAGGAGGGTAAGCCCGCCGAGATCGCGCGCGCCCATCACGGCTCGCTGGCGCGCGAGGAGCGGCTCGTGGTGGAGGACCTGTTGAAGTCGGGCGAGCTGCCCTGCCTCGTGGCCACCTCGTCGCTGGAGCTGGGCATCGACATGGGCGCGGTGGACCTGGTGCTGCAGGTGGAGTCGCCTAAGTCGGTGACCGCCGGGCTCCAGCGCATCGGGCGCGCCGGCCACAACGTGGGCGACGTGTCCAAGGGCCGGATCTTCCCCAAGTTCAGGGCGGACCTGCTGGAGTGCGCCGTGGTGGCGCGCCGGATGCGCGACGGCGAGATCGAGACCACCGTGGTGCCCCGCAACGCCCTGGACGTCCTGGCCCAGCAGATCGTGGCGATGACGGCCACCGGGGACGAGTGGCGGGTGCCCGAGCTGCATGACCTGGTCCGGCGGGCCTACCCCTACGCCGACCTGTCGCGTGAGCTGCTGGACAGCGTGCTGGACATGCTCGACGGGCGCTACCCCTCGGAGGAGTTCGCCGAGCTGCGCCCGCGGATCGTGTGGGACCGGGTTGAGGACACGGTCCGAGCCCGAAAGGGAGCGCTGCAGCTGGCGGTGACCAACGCGGGAACGATTCCCGACCGCGGGCTCTACGGCGTGCACCTGCCTGACGGGCGCCGGGTGGGCGAGCTGGACGAGGAGATGGTCTACGAGGCCCGCCCGGGCCAGACGTTCATGCTCGGAGCCTCCACCTGGCGGATCGAGGAGATCACCCGCGATCGCGTGATCGTCTCCCCCGCTCCCGGCGCGCCCGGGGCGCTGCCGTTTTGGCGCGGCGACGGAGTGGGGCGCCCGGTGGAGCTGGGCCGGGCGATCGGAGAGTTCTCGCGCACGGCGGTGGATCGCGAGCCCGCCGAGCTGGCGGAGGAGTACGACCTGGACGAGCGCGCCGCGCGCAACCTGGTGACCTACCTGCGCGAGCAGCGCGAGGCCACGCGCGTGGTGCCCTCGGACCGCACGATCGTGATCGAGCGCTTCCGCGATGAGATCGGCGACTGGCGCCTATGCGTGCTCTCCCCGTTCGGCGGCCGCGTGCACGCGGCCTGGGGGCTGGCGCTCTCGGCTCGCATCCGCGACCGCTTCGGGCTGGAGTCCGATGCCATCTGGTCGGACGACGGCATCGTGGTGCACCTGCCCGACGCCGACGAGCCGCCCGGCGCGGAGCTCGTGCTGGTGGAGCCCGACGAGCTGGAGGAGCTGGTGGTGCGAGAGCTCTCGTCCTCGGCGCTCTACGGCGCGCGCTTCCGCGAGAACGCCGCCCGCGCGCTGCTACTGCCGCGCGCCTACCCGGGGAAACGCACCCCGCTGTGGCAGCAGAGGCTCAAGGCCCAGTCGCTGCTGGAAGTGGCCAAGGGCTACGGCCAGTTCCCGATCGTGCTCGAGACCTACCGCGAGTGCCTGCGCGACGTGCTGGACCTGCCGGCGCTGGAGGAGCTGCTGCGCGGCCTGCACCGGCGCGAAATCTCCCTGGTCGAGGCCGAGACCCAGCGCGCGTCGCCATTCGCCTCGTCGCTGCTGTTCGACTACGTGGCCACATACATGTACGAGGGCGACACGCCCAACGCCGAGCGGCGCGCCGCAGCGCTGTCGCTGGACCGCGACCTGCTTCGCGAGCTGCTCGGCCAGGAGGAGCTGCGCGACCTGATCGACCCGGCCGCTCTGGCCGAGGTCGAGGCCGACCTGCAGCGGCTCTCCGAGCGCACGGGCGCGGCCAACTCGGACGGCCTTCACGACGTGCTCCGCGCGGTGGGTGACCTGACCGTTGAGGAGGCCCAGGCGCGCTGCCTGGGGGCGGTGTCGGCCAAGCGCATGCTCAACGACCTGGAGGGCGAACGGCGCGCGGTTTCCATGCGCATCGGCGGCCAGGAGCGCTGGATCGCCTCCGAGGACGCGGGCATTTATCGCGACGCCTTCGGCGCCGTGCCGCCGGGTGGGCTGCCGGCGGCGTTCCTGGAGGAGCAGGAGGACCCGATCGGGCGGATCGTGCGCCGCTTCGCCCGCACCCATGGCCCCTTCACCACGCGCGAGCTGGCCGACCGCTACGCCGTGGACCCGGGCCCGGTGCTGCGAGAGCTGGAGCGCGCGGGAAACCTGGTGCGCGGCGAGCTGCGCCCCGGAGGCTCGGAGCGAGAGTGGTGTGACTCAGACGTGCTGCGGCGCCTGAGGCGGGCATCGCTGGCAGCCCTGCGCAAGGAGGTGGAGCCCGCCGAGCAGCGGGCGCTGGCCCGGTTCCTGCCGGCCTGGCAGGGTGTGGACGCCTCCCCGCCCGGAGGCGCCGGTGTGGACAGGCTCCGAGAGGTGCTGGTGCCGCTGCAGGGGGTGGCGCTGGCGCCCGAGGTGTGGGAGCGCGACGTGCTCCCAAGGCGTGCCGGGGCCTACTCGCCGGCGTGGCTCGACCAGCTCTGCGCTTCGGGCGAGCTCGTGTGGGTGGGGGCCGGCTCGCTCGGGCGCCGCTCCGGCAAGGTCGCTCTGCTGTTCCGCGAGGACGCGCGCTGGCTGGGAGCGCCCCCGGTCAAGGCCGAGCGCCCCGCCGAGCCGCTGCACGACGCCATCCGGGGCCGCCTGGAGGCGGGTGCGTCGTTCTGGTCGGACCTTCTGGCCGACGTCGCGGACGCCGACCCCATCGAGCTCCAGGAGGCGCTCTGGGACCTGGTCTGGGTCGGGGAGGTGAGCAACGACGCCTTCGCGCCGCTCAGGGCGCCGCGGCTGGCCCTGGCCCGCGAGCAGCGCGACGCCGGGCGGCGGTTCGCCCGCCGGAGGCGACCGGGTGCGCCCCAGGTGCAGGGACGGTGGGCGCTCACGGCGCCCCTGTTCGCCGACTCCCCGCAGCACGGGCCGCGCATGCGCGCCGTGTCGGAGGTGCTCCTGGAGCGCTACGGCATCGTCACGCGCGAGACCGTCCTGGCCGAGGGCATCCCGGGCGGGTTCGCCTCCCTCTACAGCGAGCTTGCCAACCTGGAGACGCTCGGCACAGCGCGTCGCGGCTACTTCGTCGAGGGCCTAGGCGGCGCCCAGTTCGCGCTGCCGGCGGCGATCGAGCGGCTGCGCGGCCTGAGGGCCGACGAGCCGGCGGGGCCGCTGGTGCTGGCGGTCACCGATCCCGCCAACCCGTTCGGCGCGACCCTGCCGTGGCCGCGGCGAGAGGGGTCCGAGCAGGGTGGGCGGCGTCCAAGCCGCGTGCCCGGCGCGTACGTGGTCACGCTGGACGCCGAGCCGGTGCTCTACGTCGAGCGCGGTGGCAAGGGCCTGGTGCCGCTGCGCGACGCCTTCGACTCCTCCGGTCAGCCCGAGCCGTGGCTCACGGAGGCCCTTGCGGCGCTGGCGGACCACGTGCGCCGCGGCCGGCTGCGGCGCCTCGGCCTCGAGCGTTTCGACGGGGAGCCCGTGGTGGGCTCGGCGCTCGAGGGGCTGCTGGTGGAGATCGGGTTCCGCCAGGGCCCGCGCCGCCTAACCTTGAGTGCATGATGCTCGTTGACACCCGCGACGAGCGGCCCGAGGACCAGCCGTCCTGGGAGCCCAACTGGGGCGTGTGGTGGCGCGGCACCGCGGCGGCGATCCTCGGGGTGGCCGCGTTCTCCACCGCGGGGATCGTGTCGGTGCTTCTGATCTTCGCCGCCGTGTACTTCGCCTGCCGCGCCGTGGACGTGGCGCTGCCGTACCCGCTCGGGCTCACCGAGTGGCGTCAGTAGCGCGGCGAGCCGGTGCTCGGGCTCGGTGCTCGGTGCTCGGTGCTCGGTGCTCGGGCACCGAAACGACCGGCCCGAAACCTCACCGCCGTGTAGCGACTGTGACGAACAGGTAACGGTCGACCGTGGCCTTGGCTAACGACCCGCCCGCCCCGAAATGAAAGGTCGGAAACGTCCCATATAGGCCGCTTTCGGGCCACTCAGTCTCCGCGAGCCGATCCCGACGTAACGATCACAACAGCCCGGTCACGAACGCGACAGCACCGCAACAACCCACACCCCTCGGTGCCCGCCGTAGGACCGCGCCCGAACCGCGCCGGCCCGCCGACGCAAGACCAGAGCGGCCGGCGACGCCGACCAGCGACCAAACCCCCGCCCCTCCGTACCCTCAGAACCCATGCCCGAAGGCGACACCATCCGCTACGCGGCCAACCGGATCGGCGCCGCGCTGGTGGACAGGCAATCAGCAGCGTCGAGACCCCCCACCCCCGTCACGCCCTCGACCGCTGGCCCCAGCGCCTTGGCGGGCGCGCCCTCCGGTCCGTGGACGCTCACGGAAAGCACCTGTTCCTGCGCTTCGAGGGCGACCTGACTCTGCACTCGCACCTGCGGATGACCGGGAAGTGGGGCGTGTACGAGCGCGGCCAGCGCTGGCGGCGCTCGCCCCGCCGCGCCTGGCTCGTGATCCGCACCGAGCGCCACGAGGTGGTCCAGTTCGACGGGCCGGTGCTGGAGCTGATGACCGAGTCGCGCACCCGCTTCGACCAGCGCCTGGCCGCCCTCGGGCCGGACATCCTGGCCGACGACCTCGACGAGCGCGCCTTCCTGCGCCGCCTGCGCGAAGACGATCAGACCCGCGGTGTGGGCGACGCCCTGCTCGATCAGCGCAACATCGCCGGCATCGGGAACCTGTGGAAGGCGGAGGGCTGCTTCGCTGCGGGCATCGACCCGTGGCGGAGGCTCCAGGCGGTATCCGACCAGGAGGCGCTGGCGGTCGTGCGCGCCCTGAGGCCTGCGATGCAGGAGTCCGCGCGCCACGGCCCGCGCGAGAAGGCGCGCCGTCTACGACCGCGCCGGCCTGCCCTGCCCTCGCTGCGGCACGATCGTCCGCGCCCGTGGGCAGGGCGACGACAACCGCACGACCTTCTGGTGCCCCGGATGCCAGACCTGATTCGCGTCGGGCACAAGGGCGCCGACCACGTGGCGCCCGGCAACACCATCGAGAGCTTCGAGGCAGCGCTCGAGTGCGGCGTGGACATGATCGAGTTCGACGTCCTGCCGCTGCGCGACGGGAGCCTCGTGCTGGCGCACGACTACGAGGACGCCCGCTCGCGCACGCCGCTCACACTCGCCGAGGGGCTCGACCACTTCGCGGGCGAGGCCTACGGCGGCGTGGAGCTAGACGTGGACCTCAAGCTGCCGGGCTACGAGCGCGCGGTGGTGGAGGGCCTGCGCGAGCGCGGCCTGAGCGAGCGCGCTCTCATTTCCTCCACCTACCCCGACAGCCTCCGCACGGTCGGTGAGCTCGCGCCCGGCACGCGGCGCGGATGGTCGGTGCCGCGCGCGCGGCGCGACTACACGAAGAGCCTGGTGTGGGCCGTACCCGCCTACGCCGCGCTGCGGTGGGTGCGCGCCGGCCTGCCCAGCAAGGCCGCGCGGGCCATGCGGGCCGGGGACTGCGAGGCGCTCATGGCCCACCGGCTGCTGGTGAGCCCGCTGCTGGTCAGGCGGATCCACGAGGCCGGCGGCCAGCTGTACGTGTGGACCGTGGACGACGCCGAGGAGATCACGCGCCTGGAGGCGCTCGGCGTGGACGCCGTGATCACCAACGACCCGCGGCTGTTCAACCCCTGATCACGCAGGCCGCGTCGGAGCGGCCGTTGGGGTCGCCGCCCTCCACGCGCTTCACGCCCCGTCGCGTTGTCCGCTCGGCGCGCTCCACCACCGTGTAGCGCCTGCTCTTCTTGCGGCGCGCCCGCCACTGGAAGGCCACCTCGCCGCGCAGCCTGAACGCCTGACCGTCGGGCGGGTCGGCGAACTTGAAGCTGTAGCCCGCCTGGGTCGACTTGAAGCGCGCGCTGCCCACGTAGCGCCAGCCCGTGCCGCTGCGGGTGTCCAGCCAGCGGTTGCGGGCGAAGCTGAACCACTGCACGCGAAAGCGCATGTAGAGGCGCTCGCGGCGGCCGTTGCCGGGCATGCTGGCGCGGATCCCGATCACCCCGGGCGAGGCCTTCGTGTCGCACACGTTCACGGTCGCCCAGAGGTCCTTCGAGGCGGCCTGCGCTCCGGCAGGGGCCATGCCGGTCAGGCAGAGTGCGAGCACCGCGACAAGTAGGTGCCGTGGGCGGGGCATCGCGCTCATCCTGGCGAACTCCAGCCGCGGATGCGCCACTCTGTGACGGATCCGGCGCTCGCACGTAGTGGGAGCGTGAACGGAGCGGTCGCGGAGCGCGTGCCAAGCCTGGCCGGGGACATATCCACGGACTCATTCGAGGCCCTGTACGAGCGCACCTTCCCCCGCGTCTATGCCTACGTTGCCTCGCTGCTACGCGATCGCACCGCGGCTGAGGACGTGACCGCCCAGGCGTACGAGCGCGCATATCGCCGCCGGCGCAGTTTTCGGGCCGGCCGCGGGACCCCGGAGGCGTGGGTGTTCGGCATCGCCCGCAACGCCGCGCTGGACGAGCTGCGGCGGCGCAAGCGCACCGCCGCGCCGATCGACGAGGTCGAGGACCAGGCGGGCGGGTCGGTAGAGGACGCCGCCGAGCTGGCCATCCGCCGTGACGTCGTGCGCGCGGCCCTGGCCGGGCTCGAGCCGCGCGAGCGCGACCTGGTGGCGCTCAAGTTCATGGGCGGGCTCACCAACGCCGAGATCGCCGGGGTGCTGGGCGTCTCGGAGTCCAACGCCGGCACACGACTGCATCGAACCCTGACCAAGCTGAGGGAGGCCTGCCATGAGCGAGCGTGACGCCAGCGTGACCGACGAGTCCATCGAGCGCGAGTTCGAGGCGCTGGCCACCGCCCTGCGAGCGGATGCGCCGCGCCCGTCAGCCCGGCTCGAGCGCGAACTCTCCGAGCGCGTGCGGGCCGGCTTTCCCCGCCGCCGGCCGCGCTTGGCGCTGCCCGCCCTGCGGCGGCCCCCGAGGGCCGCCGTGGCGGGCGCCGCTTCGCTGGCCTGCGCGGCCGTGGTTGCGGTAGCGGTGGTGAGCTCCGACGGCGGACCGGACGATCCCCGCGGCGGCGCCCAGTCGCTGCAGACGTCAGCCCGCGCCGGGCGGCGGGGGCAGCGTGCAGGCCGTGCCCCCGCGCGGCGGCGGCGACTTCGCGCCGGGCGAGCGGCGGCGGGTCGAGCGCCTGGCCTCCCTCGTCCTGGCCGCTCCGGCCGACCGCCTCGACCGGGTGGCGGACGGTGTCGCGACGGTCACGGACCGCTACCGCGGCTACGTGCTCAGGTCCTCGTTCGCCACCGGCGACGACGCGCCCAACGGCAGCTTCGAGCTGCGGATCCCGGCACGCAGCCTGCAGCCCGCGCTGCGCGACCTCGCCGAGCTGGGCGAGGTCCGGTCGCGGACCCAGTCCGGCGTGGACGTCACGCGCGAGTACGCGTCGGCCGCCGAGCGCCTCGAGGGCGCCCGGGCCGAGCGCCGCGGCCTGCTGCGCCGGCTCGAGCGCGCGAGCTCCGACACCGAGGCGGAGGCCCTGCGCCGGCGGCTGGACCTGAACGCCGGCGAGGTCCGCGGGCTGCGAAGCCAGGTACGCGAGCTGCGCGCCCGCACGGATTACGCGGCGGTGAGCGTGACGCTCGAGCGCGATGGCGCCGATGCCGGGGACGGCGGCCAGGGCGACGACGGCCTCGGCGGCGCGCTCGACGACGCGCTGGGCTCGCTGGAGGAGTCCGTTGAGATCGCCGTCCGGGTGCTGGGCGTGGCGATCCCGCTCGCACTCCTGGCGGCGCTGGCGTGGGCGGCCGCGCGCCTCGCGCGGCGGCGCCGGCGCGAGGCCGCCCTGTCCTAGCGCGCTAGCCCCCGCGCTCCAACCGCACCGGGAAGCCCTCCTCCTCCACGACCCGCGCGAGCTCGGCCGAGTGGTCGGGCCCGCGCGTCTGCATCACCAGCTGAATCGCCGTCTCGCGGACGTGCAGGTCGATGCCGTCACGCAGGTGCTCCACTTCCACCACGTTGCCGTCGTGCTCGGCGACCAGGGCCAGCAGCCGCGCCAGCGCGCCAGGACGGTCGGGCACCGTGGTTGCCAGCACCATCCGCCGGCCGGCCGAGGTCTCCCCCATGCGGATGCATTCGGCCAGCAGCGACGCGTCCACGTTGCCGCCGGACAGGACCACGCAGGTGTCGCCGTCGCGGGGGAGCTCGACCTTGCCCGCCAGCAGCGCGGCCACGCCCACCGCGCCCGCACCCTCCACCACGAGCTTGGACCGCTCCAGCAGCAGCACCATGGCCTCGGCCACCTCGTCGTCGCTCACGGTCACCACCTGGTCCACGTGGCGGTCCACCAGCGGCAGCGTGACCTCACCAGGCCGCTTCACGGCGATCCCGTCGCAGATCGTGTTCACGCCTCGGGCCGGCACGGGCTCGTGCGCCTCGAGCGACGGCGGGTACGGAGCGCAGGCGTCGGACTGGACACCCACCACGCGCAGGCCGCCGATGAGCGGTCGGGCGGCGATCGCGATACCGCTGATGAGCCCGCCGCCGCCGAGCGGCACGACCACCAGCCGCGTGTCCGGCGCCTGGGCGGCAAGCTCCAGGCCCACGGTGCCCTGGCCGGCCACCACCACCGGGTCGTCGAAGGCGTGCACGAGCGCGCGGCCCTCCTCGGCCGCCAGGCCGCGCGCTACCTCCGCGGCCTCGTCGATGGCGCCCTCCACCAGCAGCACCTCGCCGCCGTACTGGCGCACCGCGGCCACCTTGGCCACCGGCGCGGCGGCCGGCATGACCAGCTTTGCCGTAGCGCCGGCGGAGCGGGCGGCGAACGCCACCGCCTGGGCGTGGTTGCCGGCGCTGGCGGCCACCAGCCGCGCGCGGCTTCCCCCCTCGGGCATGCGGAGCAGCGCGTTGAAGGCGCCGCGGGCCTTGAACGAGCCCGTGAGCTGCAGGTTCTCGGCCTTGACCGACACGCGTCCGCCCACCCGGCGCGACAGCTCCCCGGCGGGCAGCACGGGCGTGCGGCGCACCCGGCCCTCCAGCGCGCGCGCCGCGCGCTCCACGTCCTCCGGGCTGACCGCCTCACGGGCTACCGCCATCCTTGTGTGATTATGCGCCTATGCAGGAAGGGCAGGACACAGCGACCCTGCTCGCCCACGCCGAGGTCTTCTCGGAGCTGGAGGAGCGCGAGCTGGTGGAGGTCTCCCAGGTGGCGGTGCCGCGCTCGTTCGAGCGCGGCGAGGTGATCTTCCGCGAGGGCGACGACGGCGACACCTGTTACGTGGTCCGCACCGGCTCGGTGAGCATCCGCCGCGAGCACATGGACGGCCGCACCCTGGCGCTGGCGGAGCTGCGGCCGGGAGCCGATCTTCGGCGAGCTGGCCATGTTCGGCGGCGAGACCCGCTCGGCCACCGCGGAGGCGCTGGAGCCCACGACGCTCGTGGCGGTCCTCAGCGGCGACATGCAGCGGGTCCTGCGCTCCACCCCGGACATCGCGTTCAAGATGCTCGGCGCGCTGGCCGAGCGCGTCCGGCGCGCCAACGAGCGCCTGCTCCAGCAGAGCTTCCAGACCGTCGCCGGCCGGGTAGCGAGCGCGCTGCTCACGCAGGCGATCGCGCGTCAGGCCGAGGGCGCCGGCGAGACCGAGGTCCTGATCAAGGCGACGCAGGCCGAGATCGCCCAGCTGGCCGGCACCTCGCGCGAGAGCGCCAGCCGTTTCCTCGCCACGCTCGAGCGCGAGGGTGTGGTGGCCCTCGGCCGCGGCAAGGTGACCGTTCATGAGCCCGCGCGCCTCAGAGCCTTCATCCACTGAGCTGGCCCGCCGCCGCGAGCGGATGGTCGAGCGCCAGCTGCGCCGGCGCGGGATCGAGGACGAGCGCGTCATGGACGCCATGGGCGCGGTCCCGCGCGAGCGCTTCGTGCCCGAGGCGCAGCGGTCGCGTGCCTACCGCGATGGCGCGCTCCCGATCGGCGAGGGGCAGACCGTCTCCCAGCCCTGGATCGTCGCGCGGATGGCGGAGCTGCTGGAGCTGGAGGGCCCCGAGCGGGTGCTGGAGGTGGGCACGGGCTCCGGCTACGCCGCCGCCGTGCTCGCACGGCTGTGCTCGCACGTGGTCACGATCGAGCGCCACGCCGGCGCTCGCCCAGCCGGGCGGCGGGAACACTGGCGCGAGCTGGGCATCCGCAACGTGGAGGTCCGCACCGGCGACGGCTCCGCCGGCGTCCCCGACCGCGCGCCCTTCGACGCCATCTCGGTGACCGCCGCCGCCACCGACGGCCCACCGCGCGCGCTGGTCGACCAGCTGGCGCCGGGCGCGCCGCTGGTGTGCCCGATCGAGCGCGGCGCGGGCGAGCGCCTGGTGCGGATCCGCGACGGGCGCGAGGAGACGATCGCCGCCGGTGCGCTTCGTGCCGCTGGTGGAGGGCGAGTCCTGAAACGCGAGGCTCCGCCGGCGGGGTGGTCGTGCGCTCGGCAGACGGGCGACGCGAGATCGCCGTGGTCGAGCCCCCGCCGGGGCGTGCTGGCGCTGCCAAAGGGCCATCCCGACGCCGGCGAGACGCTCGAGCAGGCGGCCACTCGCGAGGTGCGCGAGGAGGCGGGCGTGGTGGCCGAGCCGGTCGAGCAGCTCGGGGAGATCCGCTACTGGTACACGCTGAGCGGAGAGCGGGTGCTCAAGACGGTCACGTTCTTCCTGTTCGACTATCGCTCCGGAAGCGTGGAGGACCACGACGACGAGGTGGAGTCGGCCGTCTGGATGCCGCTGGAGGAGGCCGCCGAGGCGCTCTCCTACAAGGGCGAGCGAGAGATTGCGGCGAAGGCGCTGGCGCGTGGGCGAGCCGTAGACTGCCGCGCCGTGTTCGTCCTCAACTTCTACTCGGCGGTGTTCACCGACCAGCTCAAGCGCGGCCGCAAGACGGCCACGATCAGGGTCGGCGACAAGAGCAAGAAGTACCGCAAGGGCGAGGTCGTGCTGGTCACGGTCGGCTTCCAGCACTCGCCCCGCGAGCGCATCTTCGAGGCCGTGATCGACGGCGTCGAGGTCAAGCGGGTGCGCGACCTCTCGCCGCGCGACATCGAGCACGACAATCCCGAGTTCCGGCGCCTGGACGAGACGGTCCACTTCCTCGAGCAGATCTATGGCCGCAAGGTCGAGGAGGACGACGTGGTCACGGTCGTCCGCTTCTCCCAGATCTCAGACCGCCCGCCGGAGATCGCCCAGCGGATGCAGCCCGGTCCGCACCAGAACTGAGGCGAGGGTGGACCGGTCACTGGCGCGACGCCTGGTCGCGTTCGCCGTGGGGCTGGCGTTCGCCGACGCCTCGATCGTCGTGCTGGCCCTCCCGCAGATCGTCGGCGAGCTCGATACGACGATCTCGCGTGTCACGTGGGTGATCATCTCCTACAACGTCGCGCTGATCGTCGGGGTGCTGGCCTACCTCCCCTTCTCGCGCAGGATCAGCTCGTCGCGGGCGCTGGTGGCGGGGCTGGCCCTGTTCGGGCTGGCCTCCATCGGGTGCGGCATCGCCGACGACCTGAAGACTCTGGTGGCACTGCGCGCCGTGCAGGGCATCGGCGGCGCGGTGCTGCTGTGCGCCTCGCTGCCGCTGCTCGCGGCCGCCGCGCGTCCGGGTGAGTCGCCCACCGCCCGGTGGGCCGCGGCGGCGGCCCTGGGCGCGGCCATCGGCCCGGCTGCCGGAGGCGTCCTGACGCAGGTCTTCGACTGGCGCGCCATCTTCCTGGCCCAGGCCCCCGCCGCCGCGCTGGCCATCGCGGCCCTCATCGCGGCTCGCTTGCCCGCGCTGGAGCCGGAGGGTGCCGACGCGCGGGGACCCCGCGCAGTGCGCCCGGGCTGGCCAACCTGGCGCTGCTCCTGCTCTCGGCCGGGCTCATAGGCGCCCTGTTCCTCGTGGTGATCCTGTTGATCGACGTCTGGCGGCTCGAGCCGCTGGGCGCGGCTGCGGTGGTGAGCGCCCTGCCCCTGGGGACGGTCCTAGTGGAGCGCGTGGCCCGAGGACGGTCGCCCATCGCGCTGGGCAGTGCCGGCGCGATCCTGCTGGCGATCGGACTGCTCGGCATTTCGCTCCTGGACTACCGCCAGCTGGGCTGGGTCATCCTGGCGCTTGCTCTTTGCGGTGCGGGCATCGGGCTCGCGTTCACGACCCTCTCCGATTCCGCGCTGACCGGCGAGGGCCCCGCCACGTCGCGGGCGGGGATCACGGTGGCCGCCCGCGACGCCGGCCTGATCGTGGGCCTTCTCGTCCTAACCCCGATCTTCGTCAACGACCTTGACAAGGCCCCCGGGCGCGCCGTGCCGCAGGTCGCCATCGCGATCTACGGGTCGCCGCTGCCCAAGGAGCGCAAGGACGACCTGGCGGACGAACTGTTCAAGGCCTACGCCGGGACGCCCCAGGGCCGCCTCCCCGACCTGGACACGGCGTTCGCCAACGTCGCTCGCGCCGACCCCTCTCAGGCGGGCGAGCTCGAAGACGATTCAGGAGGAGGTCGAGTCGATCATCGAGCGAGCGGCCACCAGCAGCTTCCAGCGCCCGTTGCGTTACAGCGCGCTCTTCGCCCTGCTCGTGGTTCCGGTGCTGGCAATCCGGTTCTTCTACACCCGCCGGCGGCTGGCGCCGCAGCTGCAGTAGCGGCGCGCGCTTCGCGCTACTCCACCTCCACCTCCTGCAGCATGCCCTTGGCCACGTGCGGCGGCCCGCCCGCGCGATCTGCGATGAAGCAGACCAGCGCGTACTTGCCCTTGCGGAGCTCCAGCTGGGCCACCTGCTTCGTGCCGCCGTCGATCACGGCACTGCCGGTGACCTGCTCGAAGTTCACCGGCGGCGGCCCTGAAGGCTCTTCCCCCTCTTCCTGCGAGAACGCCTTGCGCACCTCGGCCAGGGTTGCCCCCTTGGCGTAGGGAACGGCGATCACGTGGTGGGGCTCCTTGCCCACGTTGTCGAACGTGACCTTGGCCGTACCCGCCTTCAGGCCCTCGGCGACGAACCCGTATTCCTTGGCGGAGATCGTGACGGGCGCGCCGGGCAGCTCGCCACCCGCCTCGCCGGTCACCTGGAACTCAGCCGTGCCCCCGCGGTCGGGCTCGGTGTCCAGGACGAAGTGCTTGCCGGGCTGGAGCAGGTCCGTGGCCGTGGCGGACTTGCCGGGCGCGACGGTGCCCACGCCTCCGGCCGCGCGCAGCCAGTCGGGAAGGGGCTTGCCCTCGCCGGAGGCGTCGATCGCCTTCAGGACCTGATCCACCGTCTGGTCGCCCTCCACGCGGATGATCTGGGCGTCATGCGGCGCCTTGCCGCTGTTGCGCAGCGACACCGTCACCGCTCCGGCCTCGAGCGACTTCGGCACGCTCAGCCGCGAGTCCTTGCCGACCTCGGTGACCTCCACGGCCAGCTTGGCCGGTGCCGACGAGTCGGCGGACGAGTCGTCCTCGTCGTCGTCTCCGCAAGCGGACACGAGCACCAGAGCGAGGACGGCAAACAGGATGGCGAGCAGGCGAGGCACGGGGGCGGATCCTTTCGACGCGGGCCAGTTGTGAAAGGGCAA
Source organism: uncultured Thermoleophilaceae bacterium (assembly GCA_963814005.1). Taxonomy (GTDB): domain Bacteria; phylum Actinomycetota; class Thermoleophilia; order Solirubrobacterales; family Thermoleophilaceae; genus JAAYBF01. The sequence continues at coordinate 30,804 of CAWFBA010000013.1, read as the reverse complement.
CCTACGGCAAGGTTGCGGCGATGGTGCGGACGGATCCACGGACCGCCCCGAATCCGCACGCCGGCCTTGCGTCAGGCGGCTGCCCGGAACCTTGGCACTCTCGTTGCTAGAGTGCCAGCCGACCCACGGAAAGTCAGTCCCAGACGGAGGTTTCGCATGAAGCTCAAGCCCTTGGGCGATCGTTTGATCGTCCAGGCGATCGAGGAGGAGGAGACGACCGCCAGCGGCATCGTCCTCCCCGACACCGCCAAGGAGAAGCCCCAGCGCGGCAAGGTGCTCGCCGTTGGAGATGGCCGCTACGACGAGGACGGCGAGAAGCGGATCCCGCTCGACGTCGCCGAGGGCGACGAGGTCCTCTACTCCAAGTACGGCGGCACCGAGGTGAACGTGGAGGGCGAGGACCTGCTCGTGCTCCGCGAGTCGGACGTCCTGGCCAAGGTCGCCGGCTAGACAACTTCAAGGACACGGAGGAACTCACATGGCTCACAAGGAGCTGAAGTACGCCCAGGAGGCGCGCACAGCGCTTCAGGAGGGTGTCGACGCAGTGGCCGACGCGGTGAAGGTCACGCTCGGCCCGAAGGGACGCTACGTCGTGCTCGACAAGAAGTTCGGCGCCCCCACCATCACCAACGACGGCGTCACGATCGCTCGCGAGATCGAGGTCGAGGACGTCTTCCGAGAACCAGGGCGCCCAGCTGGTCCGCGAGGTCGCGACCGCGACCAACGACGTGGCCGGCGACGGCACCACCACGGCCACCGTGCTCGCGCAGCAGATCGTGCGCTCGGGCCTGCAGAACGTGGCCGCCGGCGCCAACCCGCTCGGCCTCAAGCGCGGCATCGAGAAGGCCGTGGACCAGGTCGTGGAGAACATCGGCAAGCAGTCCACCGAGATCTCCGGCAAGGACCAGATCGCCCGCGTGGCGGCCATCTCGGCTGCCGACGACGAGATCGGCGACGTGATCGCCGACGCCATCGACAAGGTCGGCAAGGACGGCGTCGTGAACGTCGAGGAGGGCCAGACGTTCGGCATGGACCTCGAGTTCACCGAGGGCATGCAGTTCGACAAGGGCTACATCTCGCCCTACATGGTCACCGACCAGGACCGCATGGAGGCGGTGCTCGAGGACCCGTACATCCTCATCGCCAACCAGAAGATCGGCTCGGTGCGCGACGTGCTGCCGGTGCTCGAGCAGGTGATCCAGGCCGGCAAGCCGATCCTGATCATCGCCGAGGACGTGGAGGGCGAGGCGCTCGCGACGCTCGTGGTGAACAAGCTCCGCGGCACCTTCACGGGCGTCGCGGTCAAGGCCCCCGGCTTCGGCGACCGCCGCAAGCGCATGCTCGAGGACATCGCGATCCTCACCGGCGGCGAGGTCATCACCGAGGAGATGGGGCTCAAGCTGGAGAACACCCAGCTGTCCCAGCTCGGCCGTGCCCGCCGCGTCGTGGTGACCAAGGACACCACCACGATCGTGGACGGCGCCGGTGACAGCGAGGCCATCAAGGGCCGCATCAACCAGATCAAGAACGAGATCGAGAACACCGACTCGGACTTCGATCGCGAGAAGCTCCAGGAGCGGCTGGCCAAGCTGGCCGGCGGTGTGGCCGTGGTGAAGGTCGGCGCGGCCACCGAGACCGAGATGAAGGAGAAGAAGCACCGCGTCGAGGACGCGCTGCAGGCCACCCGCGCCGCCCTCGAGGAGGGCATCGTGCCGGGCGGCGGCGTCGCGCTGCTGCGGGCGTCGGACGCGGTCAAGGTCGACGCGCTCGAGGGCGACGAGCAGACGGGCGCGCGGATCATCCTCCGTGCGCTCGAGGAGCCCGTCCGCCAGCTGGCGCTGACAACGCCGGCCTGGAGGGCTCGGTCGTGGTCAACGAGGTCCGCAAGGCCAAGAAGAGCCACGGCCTGAACGCCGACACCGGCGAGGTCGTGGACCTCGTCGCGGCCGGCGTGATCGACCCCGCGATGGTCACGCGCTCGGCGCTGCAGAACGCGGCCTCGATCGCGAAGAACATCCTCACCACCGAGGCCATCGTCGCCGAGATGCCCGAGAAGGACGGCGCGGGCGGCATGCCCGGCGGGATGCCCGGGGGCATGGACGGAATGATGTAGGAAGCCAAGCGCTTCCGCAGTGCCGCGAGGGCCCCGCTTCGGCGGGGCCCTCGTCTTTTCTGGGCGGGCAGGGGTGGCGCGGCGGTTCCAATTGCCGGGCGTTTCCTCTACACTGCGTTTAGGTTTTATTCAACGCGGTATAGAGGGACTAAATGACCAACCTCCGAGACCCCGAGCAGTTCGCCCGCGCGTACAGAGAGCATGCGGGCGCAATGTCAGCCGCCGCCAACCGCGTTCTGCGTGACACCGCCGCGGCTGAGGATGTGGTGCAGGATGTGTTCATGCACCTGTGGCGCAAGCCCGACGGGTTCGACCAGGCTCGAGGCTCGCTCGGGAGCTACCTCACGATGATGGCTCGCAGCCGGGCGCTCGATCGCTGGCGCACCCGCAGCGCGCGCGAGGCCGCCGTGGAGCGGTCCAAGGCGGAGCACGCGGGACACGCGACCGTCTCCGAGGACGCCGCTGACCCGGTCATCCGCCGCGACACCCGCCGGCGGGTGCTGCACGCACTCGACGCCCTGCCGGGCGAGCAGCGCGAGGCCGTGCTGCTGGCCTTCGGCAAGGGGCTCACCGCCCGCGAGATCTCGAGCGCGGCGGGCGTGCCCCTGGGGACCGTCAAGAGCCGGGTGCGACTGGGGCTGCAGAAGGCCAGGGCAGAGCTCGTAGCCGCCGCGTGACGAGCCCCGGCCTGACGATCCGCGAGGTCGTCCAGCGCACCGGCGTCGAGGCACCAACGCTGCGGATGTGGGAGCAGCGGCACGGGTTTCCCGAGCCCGAGCGGCTGCCGAGCGGCCACCGGCGCTACTCGGCCCGCGACGTGGAGCTCATCCAGCGCGTGATCCGCGACCGCGAGGCGGGCATGGAGCTCCGCGCCGCGATCGAGGGTGTCAGAGGAGCCGCCGGCAAGGCCGGGGGCGACGACGAGTCGATCTACGCCGGGCTGCGCAAGCGCCGCCCGGAGCTCACTCCCTACCTGATGCCCAAGCAGACGCTCGTGGGGCTCAGCCACGCGATCGAGGACGAATGCGGCGCCAACGCGCAGCGGGCGATGCTGTTCGCCAGCTTCCAGCGCGAGCGCTTCTACCGCCAGGCCGAGGCGCGCTGGCGCGATCTGGCCGCCACCGCCGAGTGCGCGGTGGTGATGGCCGACTTCCCCGCGCTCCGGCGGCGGAAGGGAGCCCCGTCCGAGGTGCCGATCGACCGGGCCGACCCGATCGGGCGCGAGTGGTCGGTGATCTGCGACGCACCCGGCTTCGCCGCGATGTCTGTCGGCCTGGGAGCGCCCCGGGCAGGACGAGGTGCGTGATCCAGACCGCGCCTTCGAGACGGTGTGGAGCATCGAGCCCGAGCTGGTGCGCGACGCGGCCCAGGTGGCATGCGCCATCGCGGAGCGGGCGGCGCCGGAGGTCACGGACGGGATTCCAGAGCGCCTCGAGGAGCCGGTTCGCGCGGGCGCGCCGCAACCGGGACTGCTCACCAACCTGGCGAGCCGGATGGTGGCCTACGTGGGCGGCGGCGACGCTATGCGGCTCCCAGCACCGCACTCATCCGCAGCGGGTTGACGCCCAGCGCCTCGGCGTCGGCGGTGCCGCGCGAGGTGGTCATGGGCTCCTCCATCAGCTCCGCCTCCTCCCAGGTGGCGAAGCTGCCGCTGCCGGCAAGCCGCTCCAGCAGGCGCAGCGAGCCGCGAACGACCGGCAACGGCAGGTGCACCAGCGTCCGCCGCCGGCCCGTGGGGCGCAGGGTGGTCCGCACGATGTCGTCGTAGGAGAGCGACTGGGGGCCGGCCAGGTCGAACTCGGCACGGCGCTCCAGCTGCCGCCCCAGCGCAGCGACCACGCAGTCGGCCACGTCCTCCGCCCAGATGGGCTGGAACAGGCACCGCCCGGAGCCCGAGATCGGCATGGCGGGCAGCAGCGCCAGGCGCTCGAGCAGAGTGAGCCACTGGTCTCCGGGCGTGTAGACGATCGAGGGCGAGAACACCACCGTGTCCATGCCCGACCTCTCAACGGCGCGCCGCGCCAGCGCCTTGGCCCGGAAGAAGCGAGTCGGCGACTGCAGGGTGGCCCCCATCGCCGAGGCGAACACGAACCGGCGCGCGCCGGCCCGCTCCGCGGCTCGCACCAGGCGGAGCGTGGCCACTGCGTTCAGCTCCTCGATGGACCCGCGGGGCTGGTCCCGGATCGAGGCGGCCAGGTGCACCACCGTGTGGACACCGCGCATGGCGTTGCGAAACGAGGACGGATCGCCCAGGTCGCCGAGCGCCAGCTGAACCCGCACGCGGTCGGCGCCCAGCCGCCTTGGGTCACGCACCAGGCAGCGCACCGGATCGGGGCCGGCGGTCAGCCGTCGCAGCAGAGCGCGGCCGACCGTGCCCGTTGCACCCGTCAGGAGGATCATGCAGGCCAGCCTAGATGACCGATTTGACCGCCGCCCGGCCGGAGGGCGGCGCCGTCCGCGAAGCGGGCCGAGTGTAGAATCCCGCTCTCGCTCGGCTCCGGTCGGGCGCAACCGGACACGAACTCGCGAAGGAACTGAACCAATGGCTTACGTCATCGCAGAGCCCTGCATCGGCCAGAAGGACAACTCGTGCGTCGAGGTCTGCCCGGTCGACTGCATCCACCCCACGCCGGACGAGCCCGACTACGACAAGGTCGAACAGCTCTATATCGACCCCGAGGAGTGCATCGACTGCGACGCCTGCGTCGAGGCATGCCCCGTGGACGCCTGCTTCGCCGAGGACCAGTTGCCCGACGAGTGGACCAAGTTCACCGAGGTCAACGCGCAGTACTTCAAGAGCGCGGCCGGCTGAGCGCCATAGGCCCTACTGGGCCATCGGCAGCGCGGTGCCTGTGACCTCGGGCACCCCCGCCAGTGGCGGGCCCGACGGCTCCTGAGACACGGCCAGCTGCTGCGGCGTGGCGGCGATGATGCCGCGCGCCGCGTGGCGCAGCGCCTGGGCGGCGGGCGCGTCCGGGTCCTCGAGCACCAGCGGCCTGCCCTCGTCGGCTGCCACGCGCAGCTCCTCCTGAATCGGCACCTTGCCCAGCAGCGGCACGTCCAGCTCGTCGGCCAGCTCTTGGCCGCCGCCCTCCCCGAAGATGGTGAAGCGCTCTCCGGCCGGGGTGGTGAAGCCGCTCATGTTCTCGATCACGCCGGTGATCTCGAGGTCGTAGCGCAGGGCAGTGTCGGCGGCGCGCTTGGCCACCTTCTGCGCGGCTGGCTGCGGAGTGGTCACGATCACGAACTGAGCCTGCGGAAGCAGCTGCGCAAGCGTCATCGAGACGTCACCGGTGCCGGGCGGCAGGTCGATCAGCAGGTAGTCGAGCTCGCCCCAGTCCACGTCCTCGAGGAACTGGCGGATCGCCTTGTGGAGCATGGGCCCGCGCCAGGTGATGGCCTGGTCCTGCGTCTCGAGGAAGAACTCGATCGAGATGGCGCCCACGCCGCCCGGGCCCTCCAGCGGGATGATCTTCCGCTCGGCCGACACCATGGGCCGTCCGTGCACGCCCAGCATGCGGGGGATCGAGTAGCCCCAGACGTCGGCGTCCATGGCGGCGGACCGCTTGCCCTCGGCCTGTAGCGCGCAGGCCAGGTTGGCGGTCACGGTGGACTTGCCCACACCGCCCTTGCCCGAGCCGACGCAGATCACGTTCTTGACCCGGGCGAGCGCGCCCTGGGGCAGGGCCCCGCGGCCGAGGCGCTGCTGGAGCGTGCTCTTCTCATCGGCGCTGAGCACGTCGAAGTCAACGCTCACGCCGGACACGCCCTCAAGGACGCCGACGTTCTCGGCCACTGCCTGCTCGAAGTGGGAGCGAATCGGGCAGCCGGCGGTGGTGAGCGAGACACGCACGTGTACGTGGCCGTCGTCGCGGGATTCGATCGAGCGGACCATCCCGAGCTCGACGATGTCCTTGCGGAGCTCGGGGTCGATGACCTTGGTCAGCGCAGCGCGAATCTGGGCTTCGGTAGCCATGCGCTCCATTCTCGCAGAGGCCGCCCGCGGGCCTGCCCACGCCCGGCGACCCCGGAAAGGCAAACGGGGCCCCCCGAAGGGGACCCCGTCTACTGAGGGAGGAGAGATACTGCTACTGCCGACGGAGATATGAGGTCGGCAGTCTCATCCCGGCGCGGTCTCTCCGGCCGCCCGGGGGGAAGGTGGCGCTAGGCCAGGCTCGACACCTGATCCTGCGCGCGCTTGGCGATCCGGTCGGCGTTCTTCTCCACGTCGCGCCGGACCGACTTGACCTGACGCTCGGCGTCGCGGCGGTTGCGCTTGACGACGCGCTTGGCCTGGTTGCGACGCTGGCGCAGCTCGCGCTCGACACGGGTGCGGGTGCGCTTGACCTCGCGCACGACGCGGTTGCGGGCGGTGTTGCCCCGACGCTCGAACTTCTTGAGGTCGGTGCTCACCTGGCGCTGGAGCTTGGTGAGCTCGCGCTCCGCGGTGTCGCGCTTGGTGTACGGCTTGGCGGCATCGAGGACGCTGTCGCGGGCGACCAGGGCGGCGCCGACCGGAATCAGCACTGCGCGCTCGGCCTGAGCGGCCACGGCCTCGACGGTGAACGCACCGGTCTCGGCGCCGGTCTCGACCGTGCGCGCGGCCGAACGGGCCGTGCGGCGGGCGGAGGCCTGCGTGGTCTTCGCGCTGGCGGTGGTGGCGCGACGACGGCGGGTGGCCGCGGCGCGCTTGCCGGCGGCGGTCCGCTGGGTGGCGGTCGTGTTGCGCTTACGGGTGGCGGCGGCCTTCTTGGCGGCCGCGCGCCTCTGTGTGGGGGTCTGCTGTGCCATCTGTGGGAGCTCTCCTTCCCGTCTACCGGGAGGTCGTGTCTAGGATCTTATTAGATCTAAGGTCGATAGTTGTATACCACCGAACACATGTTTGTAAACCTCGGGGCCGCTGGGGTTACGCGGTGGTGAACGGCGGGGTCGGTGCTCGGTGCTCGGTGCTCGGTGCTCGGTGCTCGGTGCTCGGTGCTCGGGCACCGAGAGGGCCGGCCCCGGCCGCAACCAGGTCCGCCGGCGCCCGGGTCACCCCGGCGCGTCACGTTCCGCACCGCCGTGTTGCCTGCGTGACAGACACGCGACGGCCGACCGCGGACTTGGCTAACGACCTGCCGCCGCGAAATGAAAGGCCCGAAACGGGTCGTATAGGCCGCTAATCGGCCACTCATCCGCCGCGAGGCGAGCCAGCCGTAACGATCACATTCCCCCGGTAACGACCGCAACAGCACCGCAACAGGCCCGCCCCTCGATGCCCGCCGTGGGCCCACGCCCCGACCCGCCCGGAGACCACGGGCCGACCGCTCGACCGGCGACCGGCGACCGGCGCCCAGCGACCTAAGAGCTCAGCGCCGCCGCCGAGACACGGGCGACCCAGTCGCCGGGGCGCTCGAGCTCGGCCAGCGTCGGGAGCGAATCCGGCCCCGTCCAGGCACGGTTGACCAGGTCGATCCCGCCCTCGGCCGCCACCGCCTCGCAGAAGTCCCTGCCCAGCTCGTACTGGCGCATCTTCAGGTCCATCCCCAGGAGCCGCATGAGGATCCGCTCCGGAGCCGAGCGGCTGGCCCGACGGCGGGTCATAGCCTCACGCAGTCCCTCGTGCTCGGGCACCAGCTCCGGCGCCAGCGCGTCCATGAGGTGCTCGGCGTGGCCTTCGACCATCGCCATGGCCGCCTGGATGCGATCGAGGAGGAGGCGCTGCTCCTGCGTCTGGACGAGCGCGGCCAGCCCGCCCTCGCGGAAGCGTGCCGCCAGGTCGGCCGGGTTGGGAAGCGAGGGCAGGCCGCCCGCCGACCCGTGCTCGATCCGCACGTCGACGGTGGCGAGGTAGGAGCGCAGCAGCTCGCCGAGGTGGTCGCGCAGCCAGGAGATCGAGCCGAACTGCAGCGCGTGCACCAGCTCGTGGATGGCCACCCAGCGCAGGAAGCTCTCGCGGTCGGCCTGGAGCTCGGTGGCCGCGGCGGCCAGGTTGGGCGCCACGAACAGCAGCCGCGGCGGGGAGTCGTCGGGGCCCACGAGCGACAGCTCGTACTGCCCCAGGACACGCTGCGACATGTAGCCGCTGACCAGGCCCACCTCGGCGGCCAGGGTCACGCTGGCGCCGGCGCGCAGCGCCCCCGCGAAGGGCCCGGTGGTGGCGTCCAGGCGAGCGCCCAGCCGCTCGGCCACCGGATCGATGAGCGGCGCCAGCGCGGTCACGCTGGCCTCGGCCCACTCTGCGCGTCCGAGCACCTCGGCCGGGGGAAGCGGCGCCGTGAGCGCCAGCTTCGAGCGCTCCGCCACCTCGGGCTCGAGCTCGCGCGCCATCGCCGCCATGTCGGCGCCCAGGTCCGGCACGTCGTCCGACCGAGCCGCGAAGCGCGCGATCTGCCGGGCGATGCTCCAGTCGACCATCAGAAGGGAATCTAGAGGGCGGGCAACTCCTGCTCGCGCTCTAGCACCGGGGCGAAGGGGTCGCCCGCATCCGCCAGCCGCTCCAGCACCGCCGGCGCATCGAGCGACAACGTGTCCACCTCCCCGGACTCGACCTCGTCCCAAGTGAGCGGGCAGGAGACCGTGGGGCGCTCGCGCGCCCGCAGGGACAGGGGCCCGACGGTGGTCTTGCTGCGGGCGTTCTGGCTCCAGTCGATGAACACCTTTCCGGTGCGCTCGCTCTTGCGCATCACGGACACCACCAGGTCGCCGTGGCGCGCCTGGAGCAGCTTTGCCAGTGCGTGGGCGAACGGCTTGGTGTCGTCGTAACCGACGTCGGAGTTCAGCGGGATGTACACCTGCATCCCCTTCGAGCCGGAGGTCTTCGCGTAGCAGTCCAGGCTCAGCTGACCCAGCAGGTCGCGCAGCAGGAGCGCCACCTCCAGGCACTCCGCCAGCCCCGCGGGAGGGCCGGGGTCGAGGTCGAAGGCCACCACGGTGGGGCGATCCGGCGCGGACGCGAGAGCCAGCGAGGGATGCAGCTCCAGGTCGGCCAGGTTGGCGAGCCATATGAGCGTGGGCAGGTCGTCGCAGAGCACGAAGTCGATCGTGCGGTCCCCCGCCGCGATGGCCTCGGAGCGCACCCACTCGGGCGCGTGCGAGGGCTTCTGCTTCTCGTAGAAGTGACCCGCGTCCACTCCGTTCGGGTAGCGCTTGAGGGTGAGCGCCCTGCCCCGGAGGTGGGGCAGCAGCCAGGGCGCCGCGCGCGTGTAGTAGTCGATCACGTGCCCCTTGGTGAAGCCGACCTCGGGGTAGAGGACCTTGTCCAGGTTCGAGAGCCGCAGGCGCCGGCCCTCGACCTCCACCTCGACGGCTGTCGCCGCCATCTACTTCTTGGCGGTGGAGCGCTTGCTCTTGGTGGAGCGCGACTTGGAGCCGTTCGAGGAGGCGGCCTTCGACTTCTTGGCGCTGGACTTCGCCTTGGGCTTGGCCTTCGGCTTGGCCCCGTCGGTGGACTTCGAGGCCGACTTGGACGTGCCGCCCTGGCGCTTGGCGTTCGCGATCGAGGCCTCTAGGGCCGCCATCAGGTCGGGCACCTCGGCAGGCTCCTCCTCCGGCTCCTGGACCGCGATCTCCTTGCCCTCGGCCTTGCGCTCGATCATCTCCAGCACGGCCACGCGGTATTCGTCCCGGTACTTGTCCGGGTCGAACTCCGCTGCCAGCGAGTCGATGAGCTGCATGGCCATCGCCACCTCCTTCTTGGTGGTCTTGGCCGGCTCGACGTCACCCTCGCCCAGGGAGTCGGGCGACACCACCTCGTCGCCGAACAGCAGCGTCTCCATGGTCAGCACGCCGTCGCGCGGGCGGATGGCCACGAGATTCTCCTTGGAGCGGATGACCACGCGCGCGATCGCGACCCGCTCGGAGTCCTTGAGCGCCTGCAGCAGCAGCGCGTAGGGCTTCTCGGCCCCGGTGCCCGGCATCAGGTAATAGGGGTGGTCGTAGTAGATCGGGTCGATCTGGTCCATCTCCACGAAGTCCGAGATCTCGATCGTGCGGGTCTTCTTGGGCTCGATCGCCTCGAGCTCCTCGGGGCGGATGACCACGTAGCGGTCGGGGCTGAGCTCGTACCCCTTGACGAGCTTCTCGTAGGGGACCTCCTCGCCCGTCTTTGGGTTCACGCGCTTCTGCTGGATCCGCGAGCCCGTCTCGGAGTCGAGTTGGTGGAAGCGCACCGTCTTGCGCGAGACCGCGCTGAAGAGCTTCACCGGGATGTTCACGAGGCCGAATGAGATCGCCCCGCTCCAGATCGCGCGTGCCATGCCCCAACCGTACCCGTCCCGAGCCAAGCTGGACGCCACGGCAAGCGCGATTGCGCTCAGCCCTCGCGCACGACGGCCGCCGGATCCACGTCGGGGCGCAGGCCCTTGAACGAGGGAGCCCGCAGGGTGCCCGTGCGGGTCCACTCCGCGAACTCCACCTGGGCCACCAGCCGCGGCTCCACGAAGACCGTGCCCCTGGGCGGCTGGCGGCCGTCGAACGGTGAGTCCTCGCGCCGCAGCCCTCCGAGCTCGCGCATGGTGCGGCCAGCGTCGCCTCGGTGAAGCCCGCTGCCCACCCGGCCGGCGTACTCAGCAGGCCGCCCTCGTCATGGACGCCCACGGCCAGCGCGCCGAGCGTGGCGGCGCGCCGGCCCTCACCGGGCAGCCAGCCGCCGACCACGACCTCCTGCGACGGGCGGATCTTGACCTTGATCCACGCCGACGACCGGCGGCCCGGCTCGTACGGGGAGTCCAGGCGCTTGGCCACGACCCCCTCCAGCCCCTGGGCCTTGCCGGCCTCCAGCAGCGCCGCGCCGTCTCCCTCGCGGTGCGCGGGCGCCCGCCAGCTCGGCCCGTCGAGCTCGAGTGCCGCCAGCAGCTTGCGGCGGTCCGCGTAGGGCAGCGTCAGGGTGGAGTGGCCCTCCAGCCACAGCAGGTCGAAGACGACGTATGCCACCGGCACGTCGCGCATACGCCTCTTCACCGCGGACGCCGACGCCAGGTTCATCCGCGACTGGAGCCGCTCGAAGCTCGGCCGGCCACGCGAGTCGAAGGCCACGACCTCGCCATCCAGGATGGTGCGCCGCGAGCCCAATGCCTCGCCCAGCCCGCGAACCTCCGGGTAGCGGGAGGTGAAGTCGGTGCCGTTGCGGCCGGTGAGCGTCACGTGCCCCGCGTCTACGTGGGCGACCGCCCGTACGCCGTCCCACTTGATCTCGAATGCGTAGCCGGAGTCGTCGCCGGGCAGCTCGCCCACGCGCGCCAGCATCGGGGCGATGGCGTCCGGCATGGGACCCGCGGCGGGGTCGGCCGGCGGGTCCATCCGGTGGATCATCCAGTTCTTGCCGCGGGTCTGGAACAAGACGTAGCGGCCGCTCACGCGCTCGCCCTGCAGGCGACACGATCACCTCGTCGGAACGGAACTTCTCGGCCTCATAGGTGCCGGAGTCCCAGATCTCCATGGTCCCGGCGCCGTAGGTCCCGGCCGGGATCTCGCCGTGAAAGTCCAGGTACTCGAGCGGGTGGTCCTCGGTGCGGACCGCCAGCCGGTTCTCCTCCGGATGGGCCGGGACACCCTTGGGCAGGGCCCACGACGCCAGCACGCCGTCGCGCTCCAGGCGCAGGTCCCAGTGCAGGCTGCTGGCGTGATGCTCCTGGATGACGAAGCGCTCCCCCGATCCGCGCGCTCCCGTGGCGCCCGCGGGCTCGGGCGTGCGGCTCAGATCGCGCTTGGCGCGGTAGCTCTTCAGGGGGTCGGGCATTCGTCCAGATTCGAGCGTCTGGGGTGGTGCTCGCGCGGGTCGGGCATCTGTCCATTTTCCTGCTTGGGGCGGGGTGGAGGGGTCAACGGCGCTCGACAACCGTTATGCCATGGCCCGGCCCGCCGGTACCCCCTTGCTCGCAGCAGTGGCGATCGCCGCCTGCCTGCTGATGGCCGCCCCTGCCGCGGTGGCCAAACCCTGCGAGAACGCCGACGCGCGCTCCGGGGCCACGAGCATGAAGGATCTGGCGGCGGCATCGGTGTGCCTCATGAACAAGTCGCGGGCCCGGCGCGGCCTGCGTCCGCTTCGGATGGAGGGAAGGCTGGCCCTGGCCGCCCGGCGCCACAGCGAGGACATGGTCCAGCGCGGCTACTTCAGCCACGTCTCGCGGCGCGGTGGCAACGTGGTCTCGCGGCTGCGAAGCGCCGGCTACTTCCGCGGCGCGCGGGCGTGGTTCGTGGGTGAGAACCTGGCCTGGGGGGCGGGCTGGAACAGCACGCCGCGGGCGATCTGGCTGTCCTGGATGCGCAGCAGCGGGCACCGGGCAAACATCCTCCAGGCCCGCTTCCGCGACGTGGGCGTGGGCGTGGTCTTGCAGACGCCGACCGCGCGGGCTCGCCACGGCGCCACCTACACCACGACCTTCGGGATGCGGCGCTGACGCTCTAGCGGTAGCCGGCGCGGTCCAGGAACCGCAGCAGCGAGCGCACGTAGGCGCGCCCGTCGGGCACGCCGTCGCCTCGATACCCGCGCAGCCGCCCACGGGCGAGCGCCAGCCGCAGGGTGCGGCGTGCGATACGAGACTCGCCCAGCAGGTAGCGGTCCGCGATCACCGCGGCCAGCGCTCCCCGCGCCAGCCGTCGATCCAGGCGAGCGCGGCGGTAGGTGCGCCGGTGGTCGTTGAGGTCGGCTCGCACGGCTGTTCGAAAGCCACGCGTGGCTGAGCGCAGCCGTCCGTCTCGGAGCTGGAGGATCCGGATGGGCTCCGGCGTGCAGGCGCCGCACCCGAACCGGTAGTCGAACCGCGCGTCGCTCGACACGATCTCCGCCACGCCGTCGCCGTCGAGGTCACGCGCGCCACGGTGGTTGCCCGTGTTCCAGTTGCGCTCGATTCGCGCGTAGCGCCCGCCGGCGGGGTCGAAGTCGTAGACCCGCGACACCGCGCAGCAGTTGGCGCCGCCCGAGTAGAACTCGGCGAGCACCTCCGGCTCGGCGTCGGGGTCGAGGTTGCGGACGAAGATCGAGGGCTCGCCCACGAACACATTGATCGGCGAGAACTCGCAGCCCTCGCGGCAACGTCCGAAGCGCGGCCCGCGCTCGGACAGCAGCTCCGAGCCGGCGCGCGCCACCACGATCCTGGTGTTCGCGATCCGGCGCCCGCTGCGGTCATAGGAGAGGGTGGCCGCCACGTCCCCGGCCTGCGCGCGCTCTGTGGCCGCTGTCGCGGATGCCGGCAGCACGGCCGACGCGATCAGGCAGCAGGCGAGTACTGAGGCCACACGCACGATCGCGCGAACCGTAGCGCCGGCCGCGGAGGCGACGAGCCCGGCCACCCCGAGGCGCGACGTATCCTGAACGGGTGTCCGCAGCCCTGGACGGCCTGACCCCCCCGCAGAGCGCGGCCGTCACACACCCGGGCGGCCCGCTGCTGGTGCTGGCGGGCGCCGGCGCGGGCAAGACCACCGTGCTGCAGCGCCGCTTCGCCTGGCTCGTGGAGCAGGGCCTCCCCGCCGGATCGGTGCTGGCCATCGCCTTCTCCGAGCCGGCCGCCGATGCGCTGCGCACGGCGGTGGAGGAACTGGTCGAGCCCCCCTACGAGGAGCTGCACGTGGGCACGTTCCGCTCGTTCTGCGAGCGGCTGCTGCGCGACGAGGCCGGCGAGGCGGGCCTGGCCCCCGACTTCGCCCCGGTGAGCGCCGCCGACCGGGTGGCGCTGCTGCTCGACCGCCTCGATGGGCTGTCGCTGCGCCAGCACGAGATCCGCGGCAACCCGGCGCCGCTGCTGGCCGGCTTCGTGTCCCGCATCGACCGGCTCAAGGACGAGATGGTCGGCGCGGACGAGCTGTGCGACCTGGCGGAGCGACGCTGGGAGGAGGCGGCCGAGGCCGACGACGCAACGCGCGGGCACGCGGCACGCGAGCTCGAGTTCGCGCGCCTGTACGCCGACCACGACCGCCTGCTGGCCGAGCGCGGCGCCCTGGACGCCGGCGACCTGGTGCTGCGCGCCGCACGCCTGCTGCACGAACGCCCGCACGTGCGCGAACGGCTCGCGGAGCGGCTCCGGCACGTGCTGGTGGACGACCTCCAGGACGCCAACTTCGCCCAGGCCACGCTGCTCGGCCTGCTCGGCGCCGAGCACGGGCAGGTCACGGCGGCCGGCGATGACGACCAGGCCACCCACCGCGTCCGCGGTGCGGCGGCGAAGAACCTGGCGGACTTCGCCAACGCTTTCCCGAGTCCCAGACGCTCCGGCTGGAAGACAGCAGGCGCTGCCCCGCGCCGGTGCTTGCCGCCGCCGAGGCGGTGGTGGCGCCCGCGGCGGGCCGGCTGCCCAAGGCGCTGGCGCCCGCTGGCGGGGACGGCCAGGTGCGGTTCTGGCGCTGCGCGTCCGAGCGCGCGCAGGCGCAGGCGGTGGCCGCCGACGCCGAGCGGGCGATCATGGCGGGCGCCGACCCTGCGGGCATCGCTGTGCTGGTGCGCTCGGCGGTCGAGCGACGGGCCGGTGGTGGGCGCCGCGCTGGAGGAGCGCGCGATGCCGTTCCGTGCTGTCCGGCTCGTCGGCCTACTTCCAGCGCGCGGAGGTGCGCGACGTGCTGGCGTGGATGCGGCTGCTGGCCGACCCGACCGACTCCGGTGCGGCCGTGCGCGCGCTCTCGCGGCCGCCGGTCGGCCTGCACTCGGTGGACATCGCGCGGCTGACCCAGCTCGCGCGCCGGCGCAAGCTCGACATGCCCTCGGCCGTGACGCTGGCGCTCGAGGGCCCGCAGCTGACCCCCGAGGGGCGCGACCGCGCGCAGACCTTCCTGCGCCTGTACCGCCCGGCTGCGGCGGCGTTCGAGGACCGCCGCCCCGACGCCTTCGTCCTGCGGCTGATCGAGCGCATCGGCATCCGCCGCCAGCAGGTGTTCGCCACGCAGGCCGACACCGTCGAGCGGCTGCGCAACGTGGCCATGCTGCCCGAGCTGGCCACGGCTTACATGCGCCGCGAGCCCAGCGCCACCCCGCGCGAGTTCACCCGCTACCTCAAGGCCGTAGCGGACTCCGGGCTGCCGGAGGACGAGGCGGCCGTCCCGCACGCGCGGCCGGCGGTCGAGGTCCTGTCGGTCGAGGCCGCCAAGGGCCGGGAGTTCGACCACGTGTTCGTGGTCGGCCTCACGGCAGCGCGGCTGCACGGCCGCGATGCCGCCTCGGCCACCGACGGCGTGCCCGCCGAGCTGCTCAAGGAACGCCTGCCCGAGCCAGGCGACCCGGGGGACCGCGCGCGCCGGCGCCTGCACATGGCCATCACGCGCGCGCGACGAAGCGTCGTGCTGTCCTGGGCCGAAGCGGGCAACGGCGCCCCGGCCCGGCCGTCGCCACTGCTGGCCGACGCGCGCACCGCGGTGGGCGCTGAGGAAGAGGTGCGCGAGGAGGAGCTGTTCGGCCCGGCCGAGGGACTGCACGCCACGTTCCGGATCATGCGCGACGAGCTGCTGGACACGGTCGCCCGCACCGGCGGCCGGCTGGGCGAGATGCGCCTGGACACCGCCGTCGACGTGTCCCACGCGGTGGCCCGCTTCCTCGAGCTGGTGAAGGTGGCCGCGCTGATCGACCGCTCGAAGGCAGGCCAGCCACTGGACGAGGCGCATCGCCGAGGTCAACGCGCTGCTTGCCCAGGGCGCCACGGACGAGCAGCGCGAGATCATGGCGGCCTCCGCCCTGGACGACTGGCTGCGCGACGCGGGCCGCGACCCGGAGCGGATGCCCGCCGGCGACGGCGGGGGCTCCGAGCCGTCGCTGGACCCGTTCATCCCCCGGCGCGGCGAGGGCCTGATGCTGTCGGCCTCCGACATCGAGACCTACCGCATCTGCCCGCTCAAGTACAAGTTCGCGCGCGTCTTCCGGATCCCGCAGGAGGCCACGATCCACCAGCGCTTCGGCATCGCGCTGCACCAGGTGCTCGAGCGCTTCCACCAGTACGGGCGCGGCACCCGCGAGGAGCTGTTGGACCTGTTCGAGTCCTCGTGGCGGCGCGGCGGCTTCGGCGACACCGACGACGAGCTGCAGTTCCGCGAGCGCGCGCTGGAGGCGCTCGACCGCTACTGGGAGAGCTGCGCGGACAGACGAGGGCGAGCCGGTCTGGTTCGAGCGCAGCTTCTCGTTCAAGCTCGGGCCGCACGTGCTGCGCGGGCGGGTCGACCGCGTCGACCGGCGCCCCGACGGCAGCTACGAGCTGATCGACTACAAGACCGGCAAGGCCCGCACCGAGGAGCAGCTGCGCGAGGACGTGCAGCTGTCGCTCTACCAGATGGGCGCGCGCGAGTCGTGGGAGCTCGAGACCTCGGCGCAGAGCTACCTGTACGTGATGACCGGAGAGAAGGTGCCGGTCGCGCACTCCGACGAGCAGCTCGATCGCGTGCGCGCGCACCGTCGAGCAGATCGGCGAGGGCATCCTGCGCCAGGAGTTCCAGCCCACGCCGTCGCAGGAGATCTGCTCGTTCTGCGACTACCGGATCATCTGCCCGGCGGCGGAGCGGTAGCCCGCGCCCGAGGGCTCAGCTGTCGGGGCCGCGCTGGCGCAGGAAGCGCTGGAAGTCGCTGGCGATCGTGTCCGCCGACGGGCAGCTTGGCCGGCGGGCCGTCCTCGGAGACCTCGTCCATCGCCGACTCCAGGCGCTCGACGAACGCCTTGACCTCCGGGTCGCTGGCCACCGCGGCGCTGACCTGGCGCTCGTAGTCCTCGGCCGCGCCCTCCAGCTCGCCGGCGTCGACGACCACGCCGGCGGCGCCCTCGAAGGCGCGCACCAGCGCCAGCGCCACCTTCGGGTTGGGCGCCGCCGCCACGTAGTGGGGCACCGACGCCCACAGGCTCACCGACGGCAGCTCGGCCGCGGCGCACGCGTGGTGGAGCACGCCGGTGATGCCGGTCGGGCCCTCGTAGCTGGTGTGCTCGAAGCCCAGCTTGTCCACCAGCTCGGCGTCCGAGGCGATGCCGCTGATGGACACCGGGCGCGTGTGCGGCACGTCGGCCAGCAGCGAGCCCAGCGTGATCACCATGCCGCGCGTCGAGCTCCTGGGCGACGTCCACGATCGCCTCGCAGTAGCGCCGCCAGCGCAGCGAGGGCTCGACGCCCTGGAGGATGACCAGGTCGTGCTCGGCGCCGGGCACCTCGGCGGCGGAGACGGTGGTCTCGGGCCATTCGATCTCCCGCGTGCGGCCCTCGATGAGCCGGATCGTCGGGCGCACGGCGGTGAAGTCGAGGAACTCGTCGGGGTCGATGCGCGCGACCTCGCGTCGGCTCGAAGCGCGCGCGGATGAACTCCACGGCGGCCGACGCGGCGTCGCCGGCGTCGTTCCAGCCGCGGAAGGCCGCCACCAGCACGGGCCTGCGCAGCGCCGGGCGATCGCTCCAGATCACGTCGGACATGGTTCACCGTACCCGAGAGGCACCGCCAGCCAACCAGGCGCCGAGGTGAGAGAATCGCCCGTGGTCGACCTGATCGTCTACGCGATCCCGGCGTTCGTCCTGCTGCTGGCCGTCGAGTACTTCTCCTTCCGCGTCGCCGCGCGCGAGGACCTCAAGGGCTACGAGTCCAAGGACACGCGCGCCAGCCTGTCGATGGGGCTCGGCAACGTGATCATCAACGCGGGCTGGAAGTTCGTGGTGCTGGTGATCTTCGCCGGCCTCTACGAGCTCACGCCGCTGCGGGTCCCGGAGGAGGCGGTGTGGGCGTGGGTGCTGCTGTTCTTCCTCGACGACTTCGCCTACTACTGGTTCCACCGCATCAGCCACGAGGTGCGGCTGTTCTGGGCCAGCCACGTGGTCCACCACTCCTCGCAGTACTTCAACCTCTCCACCGCGCTGCGCCAGACCTGGGTGCCGATGACCTACTTCCCGTTCTGGATGCCGATCGCGCTGCTGGGCTACCAGCCGTACATGATCCTCACGATGCAGGCCGTGAGCCTGATGTACCAGTTCTGGATCCACACGGAGCGGATCGGGACGCTGCCGCGGCCGATCGAGTTCGTGTTCAACACGCCCGTCGCACCACCGCGTGCACCACGGCGCCAACGACGTCTACCTCGACCGCAACTACGGCGGGATCCTGATCATCTGGGACCGGATGTTCGGCACCTTCCAGGGCGAGGAGGAGCGGGTGCGCTACGGGCTCACGAAGAACATCCGCACCTTCAGCCCGTTCAAGGTCGCCTTCCACGAGTACCAGGCCATGTGGCGCGACGTGCGCGCCGCCGACAACTGGCGCGACCGCCTGGGCTACGTGTTCGGCGGGCCGGCCTGGTCGCCGCGCGGCGCAGGCCGGGGGCTCGCGCATGCCGAGCCGTCGGCGGCGAAGGGGGGCGGCTCCCCGCCGCCCAGCGACGGGCCGTAGCGGAACGTTGATCCGCGACCCCTTCCCCGGCTGGCTGGCCGGCCTGCGCGAGCAAGCGCCGGCGATCGAGCTGTTCGACGCCCACACCCACATCGGGCAGAACGACCCCGACGAGTTCACCTCCACCCGCGAGGAGCTGCTGGAGACGCTGGACCTGGCGCCAAGCGCGCGGCGCGGTGTTCCCCATGCACGAGCCGGACGGCTACCCGCCCGCCAACGACATGGTCATCGCGGCCAGCTGCCGACAGCGGCGGCCGGCTCACCGCGTTCTGCCGCCTCGACCCCGCGGGCCGACCCGCTGGCCGAGGCCGAGCGCTGCCTGGCCGCCGGCGCCGCCGGCATCAAGCTCCACCCGCGGGCCGAGAGCTTCGACCTGGACACGCCCGAGCTGGACGGCGTGTTCGCCCTGGCGCACGAGCGCCGGCTGCCCGGTGCTGGTGCACGCCGGGCGCGGGATCCCCGCCCTCGGCCGTCACGCCGTGGCCATCTGCCGAGCGCCATCCCGAGGCTGCGGCTGATCCTGGCACACGCGGGCATCTGCGACCTGGCCTGGATCTGGCGCGCCGTCGAGGACCACCCCAACCTGTTCTTCGACACCTCGTGGTGGTCGCCCACCGACCTGCTGGCGCTGTTCGCGCTGGTGCCGCCGCGCCACATCCTCTTCGCCAGCGACGCCCCGTACTGCACCCACGTCGTTCGCCGCGGTACATGAGCCTGCGCTACGCGCTCCAGGCGGGGCTGAGCGCCGAGCAGCTGCGGCTGGTGTTCGGCGGCCAGATCGAGCGGATCCTGGCCGGCGAGGAGGCCGCGGACGCGGGCCCGGCGCCCGGGCCCCGCCCACCTGGACCGCGACCCGCTGCTGGACCGCGTGTACACGTTCCTGCTCACCGCCATCGGGCAGATGTTCAACGGCCTGCCGGCGGCCGAGTCGCTGGCGCTCGCCAGGCTGTCGTGCAAGGTGGGCGACGACGCGCCCCAGGCCGAGACGTGCGCCACCGTGCTGGCGCTGCTGGACCTGGCCGAGCTCCTGGCGGCCGCTCGCGAGCGGCTGGGGCGGCCGAGCCGCTTCGCTCCCGGGCTGCCGTTCGTGATCGTGGCCGCCGGGGTCGCGCGGACGCCCGGCGTGCCGATGCCCCCGGTCGGGGCCCCGGAGATGGACGTGGGCGCCCGCGAGGGCTGAGCGGCCGGCCGGCGGGGCGCACACCGCTGGACGGAGGTAGTACCCGTGCCCTCGCCGGGTGAAGCTCCGGGCGCCTACGGACGACAGACTGACCCGGTGTCTCAGGTAGCCGTGACCACGCCGACGCAGGCTCCCGCCGAGGAGCTCCTCGGTCCGCTGCTGCGGGGCGACTTCGTCCTGACCGATGCCCGCGGGATGGTCACGCGCTGGGGCTCCCCCGCGGCGCGGCTGTTCGGCTGGCGCTCCGAGGACGTGATCGGCCGCTCCGCGTTCGACGCGGTGCTGGCCTCGGGCGGCGGCGAGTGGCGGCATCACCTGGAGGCCGGCGAGGGCCCCAGCCCGTCCGCCCTGGTGGAGGTCTCGGCCAGGCGCGACGACGGCCACAACTTCCCAGTCGAGCTGCTGTTCCTGCCCGTGCGGCTGAGCGAGAGCCTGGAGCTCAGCCGGCTGCTGGAGGTGGTGGGCAGCGACCTGGCCGCCGATGAGAAGCTCACGCGCCTGAGGCGCGACAACGCGACAGCGCTGGAGTCGATGCTGGCCGCCGCGACCGACTCCCTCGAGGCTCCGACGACTCGCGCCTGGCAGGCCTCGTGGTCACCTTCCGCGCTCTCGGCGAGACCCCGTGGGTCGCAGGAGCCGGCCGAGCCGGCGCCCCAGCCGGAGGCCGCGCCGGCGGCCGTGGGCCCCGCCGAGGAGCAACTGCTGCGTGTCGGCAAGCTCGAGCGCGCCGAGGAGGAGCTGCGGGAGGCTCTGCAGCGCGAGACCGGCGAGATCAGCTCACTGGAGCAGGAGACCGCGGAGCTGCGAGCGTCACTGGAGCGCGAGGCAGGCGAGTTGCGCGCGGCGATGGCGGACGAGACGCAGGCCCTGCGAGCCGCCCTCGAGCAGGCCCGTGAGGATGCCGCTTCCGCGCGCGAGCTGGCCGAGCGGGCGTTCGCGCTCGCCGAGGAGGCCCACCTGGAGGCCGAGCGCCGCCACCACGTGCGCGAGGACGCGGGCCGCGGCGCCGCTCAGGCGGCCGAGCCCGCCGAGCCCGAGCCCCCGGCACGCGAGCCGCGCCCCGGCTTCGACGACTCCGACCAGCCGCTGGCCGTGATCGCTCTGGACGGCCGCTTCGAGCAGCTCAACCCGGCCTTCGAGCGGCTGGTGGGCTACCCGGAGCGCGAGTTCCGCCGCGCCCGCTGGCCCTCGTTGGTGGACAGCGAGAACCTGATCGCCCATCGCGAGCTGCTGGTCCAGCTCGCGCCGGGGAGATCGAGCGCGCCCACGTGGACACGATGTACCTCCACGCCCAGGGCCTGCTCGTGCCGGTCAAGGGCGACATGGAGCTGATCCGCAAGGACGACCAGGCGCCGGCGCACATGCTGCTGGCGGTCGACGCGAAGAGCTAGCGCGAAATCTCGTAATGGCTGACGTTGCGGTCGCCGAAGCGCTCCCGCACGTCGTCGACCACGCCCTCCTCCAGCCAGTTTCGCTCACCGTTCGGGTGGGTGCACAGCACGATCTCGTCCGCGGGGAAGGTGACCAGGGCGTCCTGGATCGCCAGCACCGGATCCGACTCGCCCGTGTCTCCCGCTGCGTCGACACCTCCCTCGTTCAGCCGCTCCGCGCTCTCCTGCGCGACCTCCTCGGCGCGATCGATGGCAGGGTCGGGATCAGAGACCCAGAAGCGCACCTTGCTGTTCAGGGCCGGGGCCACGACCAGGACCTCCGCCCCCTCGGCCACCTCCGGGCCCACGGCGTCCTTGATGATCTCCGCTGAGATCGGCTCGGCGGCCAGCGCCAGGATCCGCTTGGGCATGACCGGTGCAGTACCCGCTCGTGCCGGAAGCTAAGCCGCGTCGCGCAGGGCGTCGATCTCGCGCCGCTCCGACAGGCGCCTGAGCGCCCGCGACTCGATCTGGCGCACGCGCTCGGCCGACAGGCCCAGCTGCCGCCCGGTCTCGCGCAGCGGGCTGGGCTCCTCCCCGTCGATGCCGTAGCGCAGGCGGATCACGTTGCGCTCGGCCTCGGGCAGCTCGGACACGGTCTTGCGCAGCGTCTCCTGCGCGAGGCTCACCTGGATCTCCTCCTCGAGCTCCGGGCCCTCGCTGGGCAGCAGGTCGCCGAATGACGTGTCGCCCGTCCTCGCCCACCGCCCGGTCCAGGCTCGTGACCGCCCGCGCGGCCGCCCGCACCTCCTCGATCTGCTCCACCGGGACCTCGGCCTCGGCGGCGATCTCCTCGTCCGTGGGGTCGCGGCCGAGCCGGGCGCTGAGATCGCGCTCGGCGCGGGCCACCTTGCGCTCGCGCTGCCCGATGTGCACCGGGATGCGGATCGTGCGGGCCTTGTTGGCCAGGCCGCGCTGGATCGCCTGGCGGACCCAGAACGTGGCGTAGGTGGAGAACTTGAAGCCCTTGCGGTGGTCGAACTTCTCGACCGCGCGGATCAGGCCGAAGATGCCCTCCTGGATCAGGTCGAGCAGCGACAGCTCCTGGCCCTGGTACTTCTTGGCGATCGACACCACCAGGCGCAGGTTGGAGTTGATCATCCGCTCCTTGGCCTCCAGGTCGCCCTGCTCGATGCGCTGCGCCAGCTCGATCTCCTCGTCCTTGGAGAGCAGCGGGTAGCGGCGGATCTCGTTCAGGAACAGCTGCAGCGCGTCGGTGGTGGTGCCGGCCAGTTCGTCGGGCTGGAACCGCGTGCTGCGCTCCACGTCAGTGCGGCCGCAATCGTCCGAGACGTCGATCCCGCGCGCCTCGATCCCCTCGTGCACGGCATCGACGTCCTCGTCCGCGAGCTCCAGGGCCTGCATCTGCTCCTCCAGCTCGGAGAGGTTGATGCAGCCCTGCTCCTCGCCCTGGGTCAGGATCGCGGCGATCTCGGGGCGGGTCAACGGGTCTTGCGCCACCAGCGCGATGCTACGCCTCCGCGTCCGGCCCCACACCCGACTCGGCGTCGTCGACCATGTCGAGGCGCTCGTCCAGGCCGGTGATGGTGAAGACGCGGTGCACGGTCTCGGGGCCCTTGACCACCGCCACCCGGCGGCCGGCTTCGCGGGCGCGCTGGTCGGCGGTCACGATCGTGCGCAGCCCGGTGGAGTCGAGGAAGGTGAGCGCGGAGAGGTCGATGAGCACCAGCGGGGGCGAGCCGCGCTCGGCCTCGGCCAGCGCCCGCTCGACCTTGTCCACGGTGGAGAGGTCCAGCTCGCCCGCGCAGCGCGACGTACACGGCGCCCTCCGTTCTCCTGTGTCCACCTCCAGGATGTTCACACCGCGAGGCTATCCGTTCGCGGCGCTCTGCTCCTTCGGCCGCCAGGCGCGCGCAGCAGCTGTGCCGCGATCGCCACCTGCAGCGCCGCGAACGAGAGCTCCAGGGCGCGGTCGCCCACGTCGTTGGCCACCACCACTCCGGCCACCACCCCCATCGGAGACAGCACGCCCAGCAGCAGCCCGTCGCGCAGCCGCAGGTTGCCGTAGCGCTCCTGGCGCCAGGCGCCCACCGCGCCCACGAAGACGATCGCCAGCAGCGACGTGGCCTCCGCGCCGAGCTGGGACAGGCCAAGGAACAGGACCAGCCCGGGCACGAACAGCACGCCGCCGCCCACGCCGACGAGCCCGCCAAGCACCCCGCCGGCGAGGCCGATCGCGATCACCCCGATCAGGTCGGCAGGTCCATCAGGCCACCAGGAGAACGGCCGAGGCGAGCAGGAGGGCGGCGAAGGCGACCGTGACCGGCGCGCTCGGGCACCCGCTGCTGGAGGGCCGTGCCGGCCACCACTCCGACCACGGCCGGCACCCCGATCAGGACACCCTTGGCCACGTCGACGTTGCCGTAGGCGCCGTGCACCGCCGCCCGGCAGCACGCGATCACCACGATCGCCGCCAGGGACGTGCCCGTGGCCTCGCGCTCCCCGTAGCCGAGCCAGAGGATCAGCAGCGGCACGATCATGGTGCCGCCGCCCACTCCGAACAGCCCGCTGAACGCGCCCGCGGCCGTGGCGATCACCGCCAGCCGGAGGAGCCTCGGCGACATCGCGGGCATACTACGGAGGGTGTCCGCTCCCCCCGCAGAGACGCTCGCGGAGAGCCTGGCCCCGCTCACCAGCGACCCCCGGAGCGCCGCCATCTTCTGCGATATCGACGGCACGCTGGCACCCATCGTGCGCCGGCCCGAGGAGTCGCACGTGCGCGAGGAGGTCTCGCTGCTGCTGGGCCGGCTCGGGCGCCGCTACGCGCTGCGTGGCCTGCGTGTCGGGACGGCCGGTGGCGGAGGCCCGGCGGCTGGTGGGCGTGGGCGCGATCGGCTACGTGGGCTCCCATGGCGCCGAGGTCATGCCGGCGGGCGCCAAGCGCCCGACGCTGATGGACGCGTTCGCCAGCTGGCAGGGCCGCGTGCGCCGCTTCGTGCGCGCGCGCGAGGAACGCGCGGACCTCAGCTGCTGCGCATCCGCGTCGAGGACAAGGGCCCGATCAACGCCTTCCACTGGCGCGGCGCGCCCGACGAGGCCGCCGCCGAGACCTGGCTCACCGGCGTGGCCCAGGAGGCCGAGGCCGAGGGCTTCGACGATCCACTGGGGCCGCAAGGTGCTGGAGATCCGCCCGCCGGTGCCGGTCGACAAGGGCCAGGGGATCGTGGCGCTGGTGGAGCCGCTCCGGTGCCACCGCGGCCCTCTACGGCGGCGACGACGTGACCGACCTGGACGCCTTCGACGCGCTCGACGAGCTGGTGGCCGGCGGCCGCCTCGAACACGGCGTGAAGGTCGGCGTGCGTTCGGACGAGGGGCCGGCGGCGATCGTCGACCGCGCCGACCTCGTGGTGGACGGCGTGTCGCGGCTTCACCGGCGTGCTCTCCCATCTGGCGGGCTGAGGTTCACCGACTTCCTCCGCGCGTCGGTGCTGCTGTTCGGCGGCGCCGGCAACGGCGCTCGCGGTGGTGGCCATCGCCGGCGCGGTCGGCCGACGACGACACGTTCGCGATCGCGGTGGCCGTGGGCTGGTGGGCGCTGGCCGCCGCCGGCGGGCTCTGGCTCGGGCGCCGGATGGCGCCCACCACTGGCATCGAGCCGCCTGCTCGTCGGGCGCGCGCGCCACGAACACCCTGCCCGAGCTCGAGCCGGGCGCCGTGCTCTTCAACCGCCTCTGGCCGCTGGCCGTGTTCACGGTCGTCTGCGGGCGCGCGTGGCGTTCCTGTTCCCGCAGATCCCGGCCATCGCCGCGGGCTACGCGATCGGCGTGGCGCTCACGTGGCGGAAGCAGTCGAGCGCCGGTCCAGGCGATCGAGGACCGCGACGGCGTGCGCTTCTTCCTCGACCGCAGCTCGCCCTTCGGCGAGCCCGAGCTGCTGCGCACCCCGTGGGCGCGGAAGATCGAGCCGGCGGAGGCGCCCGAGGAGGCGCCGCCTAGGTCACTGACGGGAGCGCTTGCGCAGCTTCGAGAGCTCCTCCCAGCTGCGCGTGTTGGCCACGTCGGCCTTCGTGAGCCAGCCGCGGCGAGCGGTGGCCACGCCGTAGCGCATGTTGGCCAGCGTCTCCGCGCCGTGGGCGTCGGAGTCGATCACGATCTGCACCCCCGCCTCCGCGGCCGCCCGCGCGTGTCACGTCGTTGAGGTCGCGGCGGTTGGGGTTGGCGTTGATCTCGAGGAAGGTGCCGGTGCGCGCCGCCGCCTCGATCAGCGCGTCCACGTCGACGGCGTACGGCTCGCGCCTGCCGATCAGCCGGCCGGTGGGGTGGCCGATCACGTCCACCAGGGGATGCTCCATGGCCGCCACCATGCGGTCGGTCATCTCGCTGCTCGGACATGCCGAATGAGGTGTGCACGCTGGCCACGATCCAGTCCAGCTGCTCGAGCAGGTCGTCCTCGTAGTCCAGCGCGCCGTCGGGCAGCATGTTCATCTCGCTGCCCGGCGAGCACCCGGAAGCCCTTGATGCGCTCGTCGGCCTCCGCCACGCGCTCGATCTGCCGGCGGAGGTCGTCGGGGGTCACGTGGTTGCCGAAGCCGTGCGTGGCCGAGTGGTCGGTGACCGCCAGGTACTCGTAGCCGCGCTCCTTCGCCGCCTGGGCCATCTCGTCGATCGTGTTGCGCCCGTCCGAGGCAACCGTGTGCGAGTGCAGGTCGCCGCGAATGTCGTCCACGGACACCAGCTCCGGCAGCTCCCCGGCCCGCGCGGCCTGCAGCTCGCCGCGGTTCTCGCGCAGCTCCGGCGGCACGAACGCCATCCCCAGCAGCTCGTAGACCTCCTCCTCGGCGACGCGCGCGTGCGCGTCTCGCCGTCGGCGTCGTCGAGGATCCCGTACTCGCTCACGTGCAGGCCCCGCTTCACGGCCTCGATGCGCAGCGCCTCGTTGTGGCGAGCCGAGCCGGTGAAGTGCTGGAGCAGGTTGCCGAAGCTCTCCTCGGGCACGATCCGCAGGTCGATCGGCAGCCCCTGGTAGGTGAGGGCGCGCGCGCCCGCTTCGCCGGAGCTGGACACGTCGTCCAGGCCGGGCAGCGCCGCGAACGCCTCCACCAGCGCCGCCGGGTCGCTCGTGGCGGCCACGATGTCCAGGTCCTTGCAGCTGTCGGCCCATCGCCGCGCGCTTCCCGCCAGCTCCACGCGCAGCGCGGCGGGGTGCTCGCGCAGGCCCGCGACCAGCTCCTCGCCCAGCCCCAGCGCGTGAGAGAGCACCAGCCGCGTCTCGGCGCTCCCGTCCGCTCCAGCGGCGAGGGCCGCCAGCACGTTCTCCTGCGCCTTGGCGCCGAAGCCCGGCACGTCCTTGATGCGGCCCTGCTCGGCCGCCTCGCGCAGGTCGTCCAGCGACTCCACGCCCAGCGCGTCGTGCAGCTGGCGCACCCGCTTGGGCCCCAGCCCGGGCATGTTCGTGATCTGCACGAGGCCAACCGGGATCTTGGCCTTGAGCTTGTCGGCCGACGGGATCGACCCGGTCTCCAGCAGGACGGTCGATCTTCTCGGCGATCGTCTTGCCGATGCCCTCGAGCTCCTCGGCCCGGCCCTGCGCGGACATCTCCGCCACCGACACGCCGGCCTCGCGGATCGCCTTGGCCGCGTTGCGGTAGGCCAGCACGCGGTAGACGACCGCGCCGTCGAGCTCGTAGAGGGTGCCGAGCTCGTCGAAGTGGGCTGCGATCTGGGCGTTCTTCATGGGCGCGGACTAGGGTACGCGGCCGTGTCCGGCGTCTGGCTCGTCCTGCCGACCTACAACGAGGCCGAGAACCTCGAGCGGATCGTGCGCGCTTCGCTGCCGCACCTGGCCGAGACCGGGCTGGCGCACCGCATCCTCGTCGTGGACGACAACTCCCCCGACGGCACCGGCGACATCGCCGAGCGCCTGGCGCAGGAGATCGAGGTCGTCGAGGTGCTGCACCGTCCGCGCAAGGCCGGCATCGGGCCCGCCTACCTCGCCGGCTTCGAGCGCGCGCTGGAGGGCGGGGCGGACCTGATGATGGAGATGGACTCCGACTTCTCCCACGATCCCGCCGACCTTCCGCGCCTGGTCGAGGCCGCGTCCGGACGCCGACCTGGTGCTGGGCTCGCGCTACGTGCCCGGCGGCGGCGTGCAGGACTGGGGCCTGGGCCGGCGGATCGTCAGCCGCGGCGGGTCGCTCTACGCCAAGGCCGTGCTGGGCGTGCCGGTCCACGACCTGACCGGGGGCTTCAAGTGTTCCGGCGCGCGGTGCTCGAGGGCCTCGACCTGTCCGGCCTGGACACCGACGGCTACGGCTTCCAGATCGAGATGACCTACCGTGCCCTGAACGCCGGCTTCCGCGTGAAGGAGGTCCCGATCATCTTCCGCGACCGGACCGCCGGCAAGTCGAAGATGTTGCCGAGCATCGCCATCGAGGCGCTCTGGAAGGTGCCGCTGCTGCGCTGGCGGGTGCGCTGAGCGTCAGGCCCGACGCTATACTTTCTGAAGCTTTAGGCGACCCAACTACGAAGGAGCCCAGGTGGCAGGAGCAGTCACAGAAGTCTCGGACACCAACTTCCAGGCCGAGGTGATCGAGTCCGCCGACCCGGTGCTCGTCGACTTCTGGGCGCCGTGGTGCGGTCCCTGCCGGATCGTGCAGCCCCACCTCGAGGAGCTCGCCGGCGAGCGCGACGACCTCCGGGTGGTCAAGCTCAACGTGGACGACAACCCGCAGACCGCGGCCACCTTCAACGTGATGTCGATCCCCACGCTGCTGCTGTTCAAGAACGGCCAGGTGGCGCACCAGATCGTGGGCGCGCTGCCGAAGAACCGGCTGCTCCAGGAGATCGAGCCGCCGCTCGCGGCGTAGGGCCGCCATGCCCTACGTGACGATCGAGTGGTTCGAGGGCCGCTCCGACGAGCAGAAGCGCGAGATCGCCGAGAAGCTCACCGAGGTCCTGTCCGAGGTCGGCAAGATGCCGGCCGACCAGGTCTGGATCCGGTTCGTGGACTCCTCGAAGTCCGACTGGGCGATGGGCGGCGAGATCCAGGGCGGCTGAAGCCGCCCGAACCTTCAGGCCCTGCGAACGCCGATGAGCAGCGCGCGGCCCTCGATCTGGTCGTCGCGCCGCCCTCCCCGTCGCCTAGCTCGAGCGAGGTGGCCAGGGTCTCGCCGGTCACGTAGTCCTCGTGGGCGCGGATGGCGGCCAGCAGGTCCTCGTCGCCCCCCAGGGCCAGCGCGATGCGGTCCTCCACCCGCAGCCCGGCCTCCTTGCGCGCGTTCTGCACCGCGTGGACCACCTCGCGCGCCAGGCCCTCGCGGCGGAGCTCGTCGTCCAGGCCCAGGTCGAGCGCCACGGCGTGCGAGCCCGAGCGCTCCACCTGGTAGCCCTCGAGCGGCTGCAGCACCAGCTGCAGGTCGTCGGCCCGAGCGGGTGCTCCTTGCCGTCCACCGAGACGTGCACCTCGCCGCCGTCGCGCAGCGTGCTCGCGGCGCGCGGCGCATCCAGCGCCGCCATCGGCCGCGACCAGCTGGGGCATGTGCTTGCCGAAGCGCGGGCCCGAGCGCGCGGTAGTTGGGCTTGAGCTCGAAGCTGCCGAGCTCGTCGGCCTCGGACACGTAGCGCACCGACTTCACGTTCAGCTCTTCGAGCACCACGGACTCGAAGCGCTCGATGGCGGCGCGCTCGCGTCCGGCCGCCACCACCACCGCCTCGCGCAGCGGCTGGCGCACCTTGAGCCGGCCGTGCGCGCGGGCCTCGCGGCCGAGGCCCACGGCCTCGCGCGCCACGGCCATCTGCCACTCCAGCTCGTTGTCCCGCAGCGCGGCGTCGGGCTCGGGGTAGTCGCACAGGTGCACCGAGGGCTCGCTGCCGTCGAGGTTCTCGTAGATCGCGTCGGCCATGAACGGGGTGAGCGGCGCCACCAGCTTGCTCGCCTCGACGCAGGCACTCGCGCAGCGTGGCGAAGGCGGCCGGGTCGCCGTCCCAGAAGCGCCGGCGCGAGCGGCGCACGTACCAGTTGGAGAGCTCGTCGACGAACGCCGCGATCGCGCGGCCGGCGGTGGTGGTGTCGTAGTCGTCCAGCCGCTCGATGGCCACCTCGGCGGTGCGCCTGCAGGCGCGAGAGCGCCCAGCGGTCGAGGTCGGTCAGCGACTCGGGTCGGGCGCCGCCGGCTCCACGTCGTTCACGTTGGCGTAGAGGACGAAGAAGCCGTAGGTGTTCCACAGCGTCTTCATGAACTGGCGCACCGACTCGCCGACGGTCCGAGCGAGAAGCGGTAGCCGTCCCAGGGCTGCTTCGAGGTGAAGTAGTACCAGCGGAACGCGTCCGCGCCGTGGGCGTCGAGCACCTCCCACGGCACCACCACGTTGCCCCTGCGACTTGGACATCTTCTGGCCCTCGGCGTCGCGTGATCAGGCCCAGGCACAGCACGGTCTCGAAGGACGAGCGGCCGAACAGCAGAGTCGACACCGCGAGCAGCGAGTAGAACCAGCCGCGCGTCTGGTCCAGCGCCTCGCAGATGTAGTCGGCCGGGAAGCGCTCCTGGAAGCGCTCCTGGCCCTCGAACGGCGCGTGCCACTGGGCGAACGGCATGCAGCCGGAGTCCCACCACACGTCGATCAGGTCGGGCACGCGCCGGAAGGTCTTGCCGTCGCGCTCGAAGGTGGCGTCGTCGACGAACGGGCGGTGCAGGTCGTCGGGCACCTCCGCGCCCAGCTCGCGCAGCTCCTCGCGCGAGCCCACGCAGATCGTGTCCTCGCCGTCCTCCGAGCGCCAGATGGGCAGCGGGGTGCCCCAGTAGCGCTCGCGCGAGAGCGCCCAGTCCACGTTGTTCTCCAGCCAGTTGCCGAACCGCCCGTGCTTGATGTGCTCGGGGTACCAGTGCGACCGCCTCGTTGGCGGCCAGCAGCTCGTCCTTGCGCCGCGGTGGTGCGCACGTACCAGTTCGGACTTGGCGTAGTAGATGAGCGGCGTCTCGCAGCGCCAGCAGTGCGGGTAGGCGTGCTCGTACTCGCCCGCCTTGAACAGCCGGCCCGACTCGCGCAGCGCCTCGACGATCAGCGGGTCCGCCTCGCGCACGTACAGGCCCGCGTAGGGGCCGGTGCGCTCGTCGAAGGTGCCGTCGGGGCGGACGGGGTTGTGGATCGTCAGGCCGTTGCTCGGTGGCCAGGCGGAAGTCGTCCTCGCCGAAGGCCGGCGCCGGTGTGCACCACGCCGGTGCCGTCCTCGACCGACACGAAGTCGCCGGCCAGCACGGTGTGGCCCTTCTCGCCGTAGTCGGTGAGGTAGGGGAACGGCGGCTCGTAGGCCAGCCCCAGCAGCTCCGACCCGGGCATCCGCTCCTGGACCTCCGCGTCCTCGCCGAGCACCCGCTCCACCAGCGCCTCGGCCAGGATCAGCACCTCGTCGCCGAGTCGCGCGCGCACGTAGGTGACCTCGGGGTCGACCGCGATCGCCGCGTGGGGCACCAGCGTCCAGGGCATGGTGGTCCACGCCAGCAGCGACACGCCCGGCCTCGCTCGCGCAGCGGGAAGCGCACGTAGACCGACGGGTCGACCACGTCCTTGTAGCCCAGCGCCACCTCGTGGCTGGACAGCGCGGTGCCGCAGCGCGGGCAGTACGGGCACCACCTTGTGGCCCTCGTAGAGCAGGCCCTTGTCCCAGACCTGCTTGAGCGACCACCAGACCGACTCGATGTAGTCGTCGTCGAGCGTGTAGTAGGCGTCGTCGGTGTCGATCCAGAAGCCGATCCGCTCGGTGAGCTGGTTCCACTCGTCGATGTAGCGCAGCACCGACTCGCGGCAGCGCGCGT
>CAWFBA010000012.1:0-314881 GCA_963814005.1 uncultured Thermoleophilaceae bacterium | reverse complement strand
GCTACGAGGTGACCATCGCGGACGCCGGTGCCGAGCCCGGCGGCAGGCGTCTGTTCGAGACGTCGCTGCACGGGCTGAAGGAATGGCGGCGCGTGCTCGACTGGCGGCTGGGCCGACTGCGGCAGCTGCCCAACGTCAACCTCTATCGCGATAGCAGGCTCGGGCGCAGTGTGCTCGAGCTTGGTTTCGAGCGGATGGTGATCGCGACTGGGAGCCGGTGGACGACGGAGCTGTACTCGCTCATGGAGCTGCCCGCGCAGCCGCTCACGCGGACCGTGGGCGTGCTCACGCCGGATGATCTTGCGGCCGGCGTGGAGGTGCTTTCCCCCGCGGTCGTGTTCGATTTCGACCACTACTACATGGGCGGCTGTGTCGCCGAGCTGCTCGCGGCACGAGGCATCGCCACGACCTATGTCACGGCGGCCGGCCACGCTTCGGCCTGGACGATCATGAGCAACGAGCTGCCGCGCGTGCACCAGGCGGTTGGGCGGGCCGGGGTCACGGTGCGGACGCTGCACTTTGTGGTGGGCTTCGATGGGGCCGAGCTGACCCTGGCCGACCTGTTCACCGACGCCCAGATCGGCTCGCCTGCGCGACCCTGGTACTGGCATGCGCCGACCACGCGACGAGCTCCTGCACGAGCTGCGCGCCGCACCGGAGGGGCTGGCGGCGGCGGGATCAAGTCCGTCGATGCGATATGGGTCGCCCTGGTTCCCGGCGCGCTCGCCCACGCGGTGCATCATGGCCACCGCTATGCCCGCGAGCTGGACACGCCGGCTCGCGAACTGCTTTTTCGACCGGATGAACCGGTGACTCTCCAGGGCCGCTCGGCCCCCAAGTCGGCCATCGCGCGCTGCCGCGACGCCGGCTGCCTCAGCTCCTGACCACGGTAGTCCACCTTGAGCAGGCGCAGCTCGCGATCGGCAGCGAAGGCATTCTGGGGCAGGACCAGGTTTCCGTTCTCCAGCCGGAGGCCGAGGATGGCGTAGG
Source organism: uncultured Thermoleophilaceae bacterium (assembly GCA_963814005.1). Classification (GTDB taxonomy): domain Bacteria; phylum Actinomycetota; class Thermoleophilia; order Solirubrobacterales; family Thermoleophilaceae; genus JAAYBF01. The sequence continues at coordinate 313,891 of CAWFBA010000012.1, read as the reverse complement.
CTGCGATGAGCATGCGCGCCGCGGCACCCGTGTACCAGTTCCAGCCACCGCGAACTTCATAGCCCGGGCCATAATAGATGTCGGCCGGCTGCTGGTGGGGGGCGAGGCCGTAGCTGTCGAACAAGTCAGGCCCAGCTTGTCGAGCGGTGAGATCTTGCGCCAGATCTCGATCGCGCGCGCCCGAAGCCGCTCCGCCTCGCCGCTGCGCGCCCATGGCGCGGGCCTGGACGGAAACTCGACCAGAGCGTCTACGAGCCAGGACGAACCGTGCGAATACTGCCCGCCTTCTCGCGCACACCGGGTGGGTAGTCGGCGATCTTGCCGGGAACGCGGGGCGAACGCTCGCCGAACCAGGGCGTGAGCAGGAGGACCTGATGCTCGCGCTCCAGCCCAGCCAGGGCTGTCTCACCGTGGTGCGTCCACGCTCGAAATCCACCGCCCCGAACAGGACCGGCCAAAGACCACCGCGTCGAACCAGGAGATCGCGTCGCCGTTGCTCTCGACCAGCCGCGGATAGCGGTCCTGGTGCCACATGCCGTCGAGGCGAAGGCGTACTGTTCGGCGCGCTGGCGGTACGCTCCTGCGCGAGCGTCGCCCTCGCGGACCTGGGCGAGGTCGGCGAAGTCGATCAGCGGTCGTAGAGAAAGAAGCCGAGCCAGACGCTCTCGCCCGCGCCGCGGTCGCCGAAATCGCTGAGGCCGTTGTTCCAGTCGCCGCTGCCGATTAGAGGCAGGCCATGCGGGCCGATGCGGCCAAGGGTGAAGTCGATCGCCCGGCAGCAATGCCCGTAGAGGGAGGCCTCGTCGCGGGACGGCCGGGGCACGAAGATGATGCCCTCGGCGCCGGGCGGGATGGGCGGCCCCTCCAGGAACGGCACGGGCTCGTCGAAGATCGAGCGATCGCCGGTCTGTAGCACGTGCGGGCTGAGGTAGGGCAGCGACAGTTGCGGGTCGGAGGCGTTGTTGCGCGCGCCGAGGCCGTGCCGCCGCCGGCGGCCGGGTGCCACCACTGCAGTACGTCACCCTTGGGGAACTGCTGCCGCGCATGGAGTAGGATCTGGCGTCGGGCGAGCTCCTGGTGGACCGCAAACGGGGCAGGACGTCCTGCAACTGGTCGCGGAAGCCGAACGCGCCTCCGCGCTGATTTGGCCCGCAACGGCCCGAGAGTCGCGCCGTTAGCACCTGATATGGGAGCCAGTCACTCACCATGCGGTCGAATGCTGGCTGCGATTCTCGACCCGCAGGTCACCCAGCGTGCCGGCCCAGAACCGGCGCGTCTCGGCCAATGCATGCTGTGCCACCGCGAGCGAAGCGTGGCGCTCGGCCAGCCTTTCGGCGGTTGCGAGGTCCGCGACGTGGCCCAGCGTGATAGCCACCGACGACTCGCCCCAGGCAGGAACCTCGACCGTGCCGGCGAACGCTGCAATCCGGCGGCCATCGTCGCCCACGCCAGGATCGGCCTCGCCCCGCTCGACGAAATGGGGTCGCGTGAAGTCGCGCTCGGGCCCGCCCAGGAAGCGCTCGCGGACATGCTCCTGGCGGTCGACCGCGAGCGTGGTGACGACGAGCGCCCAGCCCTGGTGGAAGTCATTGCGCGGATCGAATAGGAGGCGTTGCGGTGCGAATCGGTCCTGACCTGCAAGCAGCCGCGCGTGTCCCTGGCGGTCTGGCGAGGCCATCTCGAGATATGGCACTACCCGGAACCGTCGGTTGTGCGCCGTGCCATTGCGGATCGTCAGCAGCCGGATCTCTACAGGTTGATCCGGTGGCACGAACACGGTGAGCTCGAGCTCGAGCCCGTCACGCTGCATCGTCGGAATTGGTGCTCGAAGCCCGGCACGTCCAGCGACGGGTTCCCGCCGGCGGATCGTGCCAAGTCCGTACGCCTTGGTTACAGCGCGGGCCGCCCGAGGAAAACGTCGGACTGAAGTAAGCGAAGGAGCAGCTAATCGCTCCAGTTACGGCGCACATGAACTGCAATGAGACCATCACGGACCAGTTCATGTCGAACAAGGAGTTCCGGGGCGTGGTCCTCGACGCCATGATGCGGGAGGTCTACGGGCGGGTGCGGCAGGAAGCGCCGTCCGGTGTCGCGCCGGCTCCATCGCCCATGGGAGGCGCCCCTTGCCGCGCGACCTGATCGGACGCCGAGTTCGCGACGCCCTCGTGGGCCATCTCTCGCGTCATCCGTCGTGCGGGAGATATGGTGGCGGTCACCTCGCTGGTGGCGGCGGAAGACGGCAACACCCGCGCGGCCACCCGGCTTGGCGCCTGGTGGGGGGCGGGTCACGCGTTGGTGCTGCTGCTGATCGGCTTCCCGCTCATCTTCGCCAAGTCCGAGCTGCCCGCCTGGCTCGAGTCCGGGGCCGAGAAGGCCGTGGGAGTCGTGATCCTCGTGCTCGCACTGCGCGTGATGGCCAAGTGGCTGCTGGGCGACTACCGCGCCGGGGCGCACGACCATTCCGACGCGCGACACACGGACGTCGCGCACAGCCGTCGCCTGCGCCACCTGCGCCGCGGCGGCGGCGACCACCGCCACGCCCAGGTGCGAACCGCTCAGCAGGCCTTCGGCATCGGGATGCTGCATGGCCTGGCCGGAACGGGCGCCGTGGTCATCCTGCTGATCGCCGCCCTGCCCGGGCAACTCGAGGCCGCGGCCGCCCTCGCGGTCTTTGCCCCGATGTCCGTGGTCTCGATGGCAGCCTGCACGACGGCGTTCGCGTGGCTCCTCACGCGGCCTGTGATCGAGCCGCTCTACCGGTCCGTGCTGATCCCAAGCCTCGGCGTGTTCGGCCTGATGTTCGGCCTCTGGTACACCGGCCTGACCGCGTAGGTCGGATTCCGGTTAGGTTGCGCAGGTGGCCGCCGAGGGACCCGCGCAGCTGATCGAGCGGTTCTACGGCGCCTTCGCCCGCCTGGACGGCGACGAGATGGCGGCGTGCTACGGGCCCGACGCGCACTTCTCCGACCCGGTCTTCACCGACCTGCGCGGCGACGAGCCGGGCGACATGTGGCGCATGCTCACCTCCCGCGCGACCGACCTCGAGATCGAGCTGGTGGACCACAGCGGCTCGGGCGACGCCGGCAGCGCCCACTGGCTCGCCCACTACACGTTCACCCAGACCGGCCGCCACGTGGACAACGACGTGCGCGCCCGCTTTCGGTTCCGCAACGGGTTGATCGTCGAGCACCGCGACGAGTTCGGCTTCCACCGCTGGGCGCGCCAGGCGCTGGGCACCTCCGGGCTGCTCCTGGGCTGGACACCGATCGTGCAGGGCGCCGTGCGGCGCAAGGCACGGGCGGGCCTGGACGAGTTCCGCGCCGGCGAGGGCCGGCCGCCGGCCTGACTCAGCCGTCCTGCGGCTCGATCCGCTCGGGCGCTCCGAACTCCCGCAGCGCCGCGGGCAGCACAACCGAGCCGTCCTCCTGCTGCCCGTTCTCCGCCAGCGCGATGATCGTCCGGCCCACGGCCACCGCCGTGCCGTTGAGCGTGTGCGCGTGGCGCGGGCCGCCTCCGGCCGCGGGCCGGTAGCGCACGTCGAGCCGCCTGGCCTGGAAGTCGGTGGTGTTGGAGCACGAGGTGAGCTCGCGGAAGCGCTCCTGCCCCGGCAGCCAGACCTCGATGTCGTACTTCTTGGCAGCCGAGCTGCCGAGGTCGTCGACAGCGATGTTCACCACGCGGTAGGGCAGCTCCAGCGCCTGCATCAGCTCCTCCTCGATGGACAGGAGGCGCTCGTGCTCCGCGGGTGACTCCTCCGGCGTGACGAACGCGAACATCTCGACCTTGTCGAACTGGTGCACGCGGAAGATGCCGCGCGTGTCCTTGCCCGCCGCTCCGGCCTCACGCCGGAAGCAGGTGGACAGGCCCCCGTAGCGGAGCGGCAGCGACTCCTCGGCCAGTATCTCGCCGCCGTGCAGGGCCGCCAGCGGCACCTCGCTCGTGCCGGCCAGGTAGAGGCCGTCCTCGGGCACGCGGTAGATCTGCTGCTCGGTGTCCGGCAGCTGGCCGGTGCCGAAGAGCGCCTCCTCGCGCACCAGCACCGGTGGCACCACCGGCACGAACCCGTGCCCGCCCAGCACCTCGAGCGCCCAGCGCACGAGGGCCAGCTCCAGCAGCACCAGCGGGCCTTTCAGGTAGGCAAACCGTGCTCCCGCCACGCGTGCGCCGGCCTCCAGGTCCACGAGGTCGCCCAGAAGGTCCAGGTGGTCCCGGCCAGCCGCCCCAGGACGGCCCACCTCGCGCACCACGGTGTCCTCCTCGGCCGCGCCCGGGTCGGGCAGGTTGGGCAGGGCCGCCAGCGCGGTGGTCAGAGCGTCGTCGACCTCGCGCAGGTCGGCGTCGAGCGCCTTCTCACGCTCGCTCGCGCCGCGCACGGCGGCGATGGCCTCGGAGGCGTCCTGGCCCTCGCGCTGCAGCTCGCCGATGCGCTTGCTGGCCGCGTTCTTGTCGGCGCGCAGGCTCTCCAGCTCGGGGAGAAGGCCGCGCCGCCGCTCGTCAAGCGCGAGCGCCCGGTCCAGCGTGGCCGCCGGCTCGTCGCCGCGCCGCGCGAGCGCGTTGCGCGCGGCGCCGGGATCGCTGCGGATCGCCTTGAGGTCCAGCACCGGGACCGCGCCCGCGAGGCCTAGATGGCGTGCTCGGGGGCGCGCACGTCAGCGGTCCTTGCCCGAGTACTTGTCCAGGAAGTCCGCGAGCTTCTCGGCGTCGTCGCCCACCACGATGTTGGCCGGCATGATCGCCCCGGAGAAGCCCCCGTTGCGGATCGCGTAGAGGGCGTCGTCGCGCTGGACCTTGCGCACGTTGAAGTTGGGGCCGTTGGTGCGCTCGCCGCCGGCCAGCTGGCCGGCCGGCTTGGACCCGTACGAGTTGGCCTGCTCGAGGCTGTGGCAGCCCGAGCAGCGCTCCTCGAACAGCACGGCGGCCGAGTCGTCGGCGTCGCTGTCGGTCTCGATCTCTCCGCCGCAGGCCCCCGCGGTGGTGGCCAGCGCCGTGACTGCCATCAGCGCCGCGAGGCGCTTACCAGGGCGGCGAGAGGATCCGGGGCGGCTCACGGCCGCGCATATTATCCCGCGCCCGTGAGGTGGTCCGCGATGGCACTCTGCGCATGCACGGCCCTGCTCCCGGGGTGCGGCGACGACGACGAGCCCACTCGCTCCGCCACGGTCCCTGCTGACCGGACGCTCGTGGTCAAGGGCGACGAGTACAAGTTCGACCCCGGCCGGATCGTCGTGACCGGCGCGGGGCCGTTGCGGATCCGGTTCGACAACACGGGCAACCTGGCGCACAACCTCGTGCTGTTCGACGGCGATCGCCGGGTGGCGGGCACGAGCCCCATCCAGGGCGGCGACAGCCGCGCCCTCTCGGTCCGCGGCCCAGCGGGGCGCTACCGGATGGTCTGCACGGTGGGCGACCACGAGGAGCTCGGCATGCGCGGCGAGCTGGAGCTGCCTTAGCGCACGGGCGGAAGGAAGCGGCGGCGAGGCGGCGAAACAAGGTGTGCCCCGGCGCCGGCCCATTGGCGGCCATGGCGCGTTAGCGCGCAGTTATTTCGGTCGCCTGCATCGGCGGCGATAGAGCGGCCGGCGCCGGGGCCCTAGCGGCGCTTCGCGAACCGCAGCACGCTGCCGTGCTCGGCGCGGGTGAGCTGGACCTCGTCCATCATCAGCGCCACCAGCGCCAGGCCGCGCCCGCCCTCGGCGAGCCGGTCGAATGGGAGGCCGTCGTCGGGCTTGGTGGCGCCGTCACGGACCTCGAAGACCAGCAGGTCGGCCTGCTCACTGGCCTCGATCTCCACCTCGTCCTCCGCGGAGGCCGACCCGTGGATGATCGCGTTGGTCACCGCCTCGCTCATGGCGAGCTTGACCTGAAAGCAAGCAGGCTCATCCATGCCGAACGCGTCCGCGGTCGCGGCGGCCCAGTCTCGCGCCTCGGCGAGCATCGAGATATCGGCCGGAATGGCCAGTTCTCGGTCGTAGACGGGCGATGTCATCGCCCACATGTGGTTTCCAGGTCGTTCACGCCCCCTGCCAGGAGTCGGTTCCGAAGTAGCTTCGCAGGCACTAAGTGCCCACTTCGCACGTTAGGTATCCCCGGATCATGGACGAAGTTTCGGTTTGAACGGCCTCTTTCCCGTGAAGTTCAGGCTCCGCCGGTCTGGTAGGCGCGCAGGGTGAGGGTGAGAATGAGGAGCGCCCCTACGGTCATCACCCCCATCTCGGCCAGCGCCACACGCCGTGCAACCGCTATCTGCTCCGGGTGGGTGAGGGCGTCCAGGTCCTCGACGCCCTCCAGCTCGCGCTGGGCCGCGGTGATCCTCATGCCCTCGCTGATGAGCGTGATCACGAGCGGCGATACGCCATAAGCCACGTGCAGCCCGTCCGGCGACACCTCCCCGCGCGCGAGAAGGATGAAGCCGAGGACCACCTGGACCGCCACCGCGGCCTGCGCCGCCCGCAACGCCCACCAGAAGCCGACCGAGGCGGAGCGCCGGAGCCAGGCCACGGCCCCCCAACCGCCGGCGACCGCGTTCGAGGCCAGCACCGCGATGCCCACGACCATGTGAACCTCGCTCAACTAGATCGGTTCCGCACTATGTAGCAATGGCGCACAAGCTTGCGTTATATATCTCGCACCGTGCTGAAGAGCTACCTGCCGGCGCTCGTGTTCATCGCCCTCGGCACCACGGTCGGCATCGTCTTCACACTTCTGAACTCGGTCCTCGGGCCACGCCGCCCGACCGCCGTCAAGAGCGCCCCGTACGAGTCCGGACTGCCCTCCGACGTGCGCAAGAGCTTCCGCTTCGGCGTGAGCTTCTACCTCGTGGCGATGCTCTTCATCCTGTTCGACATCGAGGTGGTCTTCCTCTATCCGATCGCGGTCCAGCTGGACGCGTTCGGCACGTTCGCGCTCGTGGAGACGATCGTCTTCGTGATCCTCCTGCTGGTGGCGTTCGTCTTCGTGTGGAGGAGAGGAGCGCTCGAATGGAAGTGACACGCAGCAAGGTCCCCGGGTCGCCCGGCGAGTTCCGCGCGCGCCAGCTGAGCGCGCAGCAGATGCTCCGTGGGGAGCTCGACGATGCGGGCCTGCAGGCGTACGTGGAGGAGCGCCTGCTGCTCACCCGCCTCGAGGACGCTCAGAACTGGGCGCGCAAGAACGCCATGTGGCCGCTGGGGTTCGGCCTTGCGTGCTGCGCGATCGAGATGATCACCGTGGTCGGGTCGCCGCGCAACGACCTGTCGCGCTTCGGCGCAGAGGTCATCCGCTTCTCCCCCCGCCAGGCCGACATGCTGATCCTGTCGGGCCGCGTGTCGATCAAGATGGCGCCGATCATCCGCCGCATCTACGACCAGATGCTGGAGCCCAAGTGGGTGATCTCCATGGGCGCGTGCGCGTCCAGCGCCGGCATGTTCAACAACTACGCCCTGGTGGCCGGCGCCGACAAGTTCCTGCCGATCGACGTGTACGTGCCGGGCTGCCCCCCGCGGCCGGAGGCCCTGATCTACGGGATCATGAAGCTGCAGGACAAGGTCGTGAAGGATCCCGGCCTGGGCTGGCGCGAGCGCTACCGGGCCGACGGCACCGAGGAGGCCGGCACAGCGCCGGCCGCCGCGGAGGAGGCCTCGCCGCCCGTTGCCTGACGCGACCGGACTGGAGCTGGTGGCGCAGCGGGTGCGGGAGGGCGTGGCCGACGACGCCGTCACGGGCACCCACTACGCCCCGCACGGGGAGGCCACGCTGGAGGTGGCGCCGGGCGCCGTGCGCGACGTCCTGGGCTACCTCCGCGACCGCGACGAGGAGCCCTACGAGTGGCTGATGAGCGTGCACGGCTGCGACTACCTGCCCGAGGAGCCCAGGCTCGGGGTGCACTACCAGCTGCTGTCGCGCGCCCGCCGCGAGCGCCTGTGCGTGAAGACGCGGGTCACGGTCGAGGAAGCCGAGGTGCCGAGCGTGGTGGACCTGTTCCCCACCGCGGACTTCCACGAGCGCGAGGTGTTCGACTTCTTCGGGGTGCACTTCGACGGCCACCCGGACCTGCGCCGCATCCTCATGCCCGAGGACTACGTGGGGCACCCCCAGCGGCGCGACTTCCCGATGGGCGGCGAGCCGGTCCTGTTCACCTTCAACGAGCACGAGTACCCGCGCTGGTATGAGTGACGAGCCCACCGAGCGCGCCGGCGGCCGCGGGGCGCTGGACATCCCCTACCGCGAGCGCGAGGAGTCGATCACCGTCGGCAGCCTGGGCGACGAGCCGGTGTCGGGCACCGCGCTCGAGCCCGAGAGCGAGCTGCTCACGATCAACCTCGGGCCCCACCACCCCGCCACCCACGGGGTGTTGCGGCTGCTGTGCACACTCGAGGGCGAGGTCGTGCGCGAGATCCACCCGATCATCGGCTACGTCCACACGGGCATCGAGAAGAGCTGCGAGGACCAGGAGTACTGGAAGGTCATCACGTTCGTCGAGCGGATGGACTACCTGGCCTACTACTTCAACGCGACCGCCTTCTGCATGTCGGTGGAGGCGCTGCTGGAAGAGGAGGTGCCGCCCAAGGCCGAGTACCTGCGCGTGATCCACATGGAGCTCAACCGGATCGCCAGCCACCTGTTCTGGCTGGCCACGGGGGCGCTCGACGTGGGCGCCATCACGATGCTCTGGTGGGCGCTGCGCGAGCGCGACCTGATCCTCGACCTGTTCGAGATGTCCTCGGGCCAGCGCTTCCACACGCGCTACATCCAGGTGGGCGGAGTGTTCGAGGACGTGCCCCCCGGCTGGGAGGCCAAGGTCCGCGATTTCCTCGCGACGATGCCCTCCCGCATCGACCAGTACGAGGCGTTGCTGGACCGCAACGAGATCTGGCTGCAGCGGACCAAGAACACCGGCATCGTGTCGCGCGAGCGGCTGTTGGAGCTCGGCGTGACGGGGCCGCTGCTGCGCGCTGCCGGCGAGCCCTGGGACCTGCGTAAGGCCATGCCCTACGGCGCCTACAGGGACTTCGAGTTCAAGGTGCCCGTTGGCACGGTGGGCGACAACTACGACCGCTACCGCTGCCGCCTGGCGGAGATGCGCGAGTCGCTGAAGATCGTGGAGCAGGCGCTCGACGGGATCCCCGAGGGGCCGTTCATCACCACCAACCGCAAGGTCGCGCTGCCGCCCCGGCACGAGCTGGCCACCTCCATGGAGGCGCTGATCCACCACTTCAAGCTCGTGACCGAGGGCTTCCGCGTGCCGCCGGGCGAGGCCTACCGGGCGATCGAGTCCCCGCGCGGGGAGCTGGGCTGTTTCGTGGTGGCCGACGGCTCGGCCAAGCCGGCCCGCGTGCACATGCGCGATCCGTCGTTCGCCAACCTCCAGGCGCTGGCCGACATGGGCCGCAACTCGTTGCTGGCGGACTTCATCGTGTGCATCGCCATGCTCGACCCGATCCTTGGCGGGATCGACCGGTGACGTCCGACCGGAGGCGCGTGCCGCTGGGCTGGGACGAGGCGGTGGACACCGACCGTGACCCGGCGCTGGTGCCCGACCCCACAGAGGTGGAGGTGCCCGAGGCCCTGCGGACCTCGATCGTGGCGACCATGGCCCGCTACCCCGACCGCCGCTCGGCGACCCTGCCCGCCCTGGCGGCGGCCCAGCGCGTGCACGGCTGGTGCTCGCCCGTGGCGATCGCGCAGGTGGCCTCGGTCATGCGCGTGACCCCCGCCTACCTGTCCTCGGTGGCCACCTTCTACGACATGCTGCGCACCGAGCCCGTCGGCAGCCGCTACGTGTACGTGTGCACCAGTGTGGCCTGCCACCTGCGCAACGCGCGCGAGGTCTACCAGGCCATCGCAGAGGAGGCGCGCGACCAGGGCCTGGAGGACGCCGAGGTACGCGAGTTCGAGTGCCTCGGGGCGTGCGACATGGCGCCGATGGCGTCCGTGGACGGCCGCTTCGTGGGCCCGCTTGACCCCAGCGACGCGCATGAGCTGGTCGCGGCGCTCAGCGAAGGCCGCGAGGTGCTGCCGGGCCGCGGGCTCGAGGACTCCGACTACAGGCTGCCCTGGGACAACGGCGACGCAGGGAGCGAAGCCGCCGATGCCTGAGACCAAGCTGCTCACCCAGCACCTGGATCGCGCCGACCTGCACGAGATCGCCGTGTACGAGGAGCTCGGCGGCTACGCCAGCGCCCGCAAGGCGGTCAGCGAGATGGAGCAGGAGGCGGTCGTGCACGAGCTGGAGGAGTCCGGGCTCCGCGGTCGCGGCGGCGCCGGCTTCTCGATGGGCAAGAAGGCGGGCTTCATCCCCCACGGATCGATGGACAAGTACCTGTGCTGCAACGCGGACGAGTCCGAGCCGGGCACGTTCAAGGACCGGCTGCTCATGCAGAAGAACCCCCACCTGCTGATCGAGGGGATGATCATCGGCGCGTTCGCGGCCGGTGCGAACCGGGCCTTCATCTTCATCCGGGGCGAGTACGAGCTGCAGGCCGAGGTGCTGGACGCAGCCGTCGCCCAGGCCTACGAGAAGGGCTACCTGGGCGAGCGGATCTTCGGCTCTCAGACCTCCCTCGAGCTGGTGGTCCATCGCGGCCAGGGCGCGTACATCTGCGGCGAGGAGTCGGCGCTGCTCGACGCACTGGAGGGCAAGCGCGGCAATCCGCGCCTGAAGCCGCCGTTCCCCGCCAACCAGGGGCTCTACCAGGGGCCGACCTTGATCAACAACGTCGAGACGCTGTGCAACACCCCCGTGATCATCGAGAAGGGTGCCGAGTGGTTCCGCTCGCTCGGCGAGGGCAACTCGACGGGCACCAAGCTCGTATCGGTGTCGGGCAACGTCCAGCGCCCCGGCAACTACGAGATCGAGCTGGGCGTCACCGGGCGCGACATCGTGTACGGGCTGGCGGGCGGCCCGCCCGACGGTGACAGCGTCAAGTGCTGGTTCCCGGGTGGGTCCTCGGCACCGGTCCTGCTGGACGAGCACCTCGACCTCCCGTACACGTTCGAGGCCATGGCCGAGGCCGGCTCGATGCTGGGCTCGGGCGCGATCATCGTGGTGGGCTCATCGCAGCCGCTGGTGCCGCTGGCGCTGCGCCTGGCCGAGTTCTACCGCCACGAGTCCTGCGGCAAGTGTGTGCCGTGCCGGGAGGGCACCAACTGGACCGTGAAGATGCTCGAGCGGATGGACGAGGGCGAGGCCACGCCCATGGACATCCAGATCATGTCGGACGTGCAGGAGAACATCATCGGCAACTGCCTGTGCGTGCTGGGCGACTCGATGGCCATGCCCATCGCCTCGATGATCAAGTACTTCCGGCCGGAGTTCGAGGAGCACATGGAGAGCGCCCGGGGCGACGCGGACCGGGAGGCGATCGCGGCCCGCGGCGCCGGCGAGCTGGCGGCGTCGCTGGAGGCCGGACCGGCCTGATGGCCCGCCCCGAGCCCACCGAGGTCACCTTCGAGATCGACGGTCGCGACGTGCGCGCGCCCGAGGGCGCGATGCTGGTCGACGCGGCCAAGCACGGGGACGTGGAGATCCCCTACTTCTGTTACGAGCGCAAGCTCGGCCCGCCGGTGGGCGCCTGCCGCATGTGCCTGGTGGAGATCGAGGGCATGCCCAAGCTGCAGACCTCCTGCTCCACGCCGGTCAAGGACGGCATGGTGGTGATCACCACGTCGGAGCGGGTGAAGAAGGCGCAGAGCGCGGTGGTCGAGTTCCTGCTGGTCAACCACCCCCTGGACTGCCCGGTGTGCGACAAGGGCGGCGAGTGCCCCCTGCAGGACATCTCCTACGGCTGGGGTGGCGGCAAGTCGCGCTTCATCGAGCCCAAGCGCCACTTCCGCAAGCCGCTGGAGCTGTCGCCCCTGGTTGCGATCGACCGCGAGCGCTGCATCCTCTGCTACCGCTGCGTGCGCTTCTCACAGGAGGTGGCCGAGGACTACCAGCTGGTGTTCCTCGAGCGCGGCGACCACACCTACGTGGGCACCCATGACGGCCGCCCCTACGTGGCGCCGTTCAGCGGCAACATCGTGGAGCTCTGCCCGGTGGGCGCGCTCACCTCCTCGGCGTACCGGTTCCGGGCGCGACCCTGGGACATCGAGGGCGCCGGGTCCGTCTGCACGCTGTGCCCGAGCCAGTGCAACGTGACCTTCACCGTGCGCGACGACGCCAAGGTCCTGCGCGTGCTGGCGCGCGAGAACCCCGAGGTCGACGACGGCTGGCTGTGCGACAAGGGCCGTTACGGCTACCAGGCCATCCACTCGCCCGAGCGGCTGCGCGCGCCCATGGTGCGCGACGGCGGGGCGCTGCGCGAGGTCTCGTGGGAGCGCGCGCTGGACGAGGCGGCGGGGGCGCTGTCGAAGGCCGGCGCCAAGGCTGCGGCCATCGCCGGCGACGCCACCACCAACGAGGAGGCGTTCCTCCTCCAGCACCTGCTGCGCAAGGGCCTGGGGTCCCCGCACCTGGACGCCCGCCCCGCAGGCGGGCCGGATGCCGAGCAGGCGCGTCTGCTGGCGCGCCCCGACCTGTCGGCACGGGTGAGCGACATCGACCACGCGGGCGCCGTGCTGGTGGTGGAGGCCGAGCTGGTGGACGAGTCGCCCATCCTGGACCTGCGCGTGCGCAAGGCCGCGCGCCGCAACGGCACCCAGGTGGTCACCCTGACCAGCCGGCCGAGCACCCTGGACCCCAACGCCGCCGCCACCGTCCGCTTTGCTCCCGGCGCGGCGGAGGCCGCCCTGGCCGCGCTGGCCGCCGAGCTGGGCTCGCCGCGCGCGGGCCAGGTGGGCGACGCCGCAGCGCGCGCCGGCCTGGAGCCCGACGAGCGCGCGCAGCCGCGGCCGTGCTGCGCGGCGCGGGCGACGTGGTGGTCCTGTGGGGCGAACGGGCCGCCCAGGGCGAGCGCGCCGGCCGCGCCGTGGACGCGCTGTTGGCCGTGGCCGGCGGGCTGGGCCTGGCGGAGCGGCCCGAGTCGGGTCTGATCGAGGTGCCGGCCGCCACCAACGCGCGCGGCATGCGCGAGGCGGGCGTGCACCGCACCTGGGCCCCGGGCTGGCGGACGCGCCGGAACCGGGCATGCCGGCGGCCGAGATGGCCCGCGCGCTGGCGGCCGGCGACCTCTCGGCGCTGGTGCTGCTCAATGCGGATCCCCTGTCCACCCACCCGGAGCGCCACGCCTGGGAGGCCGCCATGGAGGGCGCGGGCGCGCTGATCGCATTCTCCGAGTTCGTGACGCCCGCGCTCACCGAGCACGCCACCGTGGTCTTCCCCGCCGAGTCCAACGCGGAGCGGGAGGGCACCCTCACGCACCCCGACGGGCGGGTGCAACGCGTGCGCCAGGCGATCGGCCACCAGGGCGAGGTGCGCGCCGGCTGGGCGGTGCTGGCCGAACTGGCGCGTCGCTGCGGCGCCGAGCTGGACGTGCGCCAGCGGGCCGACGGCGACCGCCGCGGCTGGCCGCCGCGGTGCCGTTCCTGGCCGGCCTGGAGCTCGAGGAGATCGGCGGCCGGGGCGTGCGGTGGCAGGATCGCGACGCCGCGTCCGGCCTGCCCGCGGCCGAGCTGCCCGATCCGCGCTGGAGGCGCCGCCGGAGCTGCCGGAGGGGCTGCGCCTGGGCGCCAGCCCCTCGCTGTGGGCCGGCGGCCGCCGAGCACGCCCCTTCGCTGCGCTTCCTCGCACCCGAGCAGCGGGTGGAGCTGGCACCGGCCGACGCCGAGCGCATCGGCGTGGCCGCGGCGACCAGGTACAGGTCAGCGCCGGGGACCAGAGCGTTCGCGCCACGGTCGCGTTGCGCCAGGCAATCCGGCCGGGCAGCGTGTTCCTGGTGGCCGGCACCGCCGAGGACAACGCCACGGCGCTCACCAACGGCGTGCCGCGCACGGTCGAGGTCGAGCAGGGCCTGATGCTGCTCGGGGCGGACACTCCGATCGTGGAGGCCACGCTGGTGCAGATCGCCAAGGCGATCGCGATCTTCGCCGTGATCTTCGCCGATCGTGCCCGTGATGACGGTGGTCGAGCGCAAGCTGCTGGGCCGCTTCCAGTCGCGCTATGGCCCCAACCGCGTGGGCCCCTACGGGTTGATGCAGCCCTTGGCCGACGCGCTCAAGCTGCTGTCCAAGGAGCAGTCGGCCCCGGTCACCGCTGTGCCCTGGATGATGGCGCTGTCCCCGGTGATCATCGTCGGGACGGCCGTGGCCACGCTGGCGATCGTGCCGTTCGGCCCGCAGGGCGCCTGGGGCGGCGACCTGGGGCCTCTACGGCATCGACGTGCCGATCGGCCTGCTGTGGTTCTTCGCCTTCGGCTCGCTGGCGTTCTACGCCTTCGTGCTCGGAGGCTGGGCGTCGGGCTCCAAGTACTCGTTCCTTGGCGCCATGCGCTCCGCCGCGCAGCTGATCTCCTACGAGGTGGCCATCGGGCTGTCGCTGCTGGGCGTGGCCATGACGGCCGGCTCGCTGTCGCTGGTGGACATCGTGGAGGCGCAGGGCTCCGGCCAGGCCGGGCTCTGGTTCGTGGTGCCCCAGTTCGTGGGCTTCCTGGTGTTCATGGTGGCCGGCTTTGCGGAGGCCGCGCGCGCCCCGTTCGACCTGCCCGAGTCCGACTCCGAGCTGGTGGCCGGCTACAGCACGGAGTTCGGCGGCATGCGCTTCGGCTCGTTCCTGCTGGCCGAGTACATCGAGCTCATCAGCATCTCGGGCGTGGCCGTGGCCTGCTTCCTCGGCGGCTGGCACGGCCCCGGGCCCGAGGCCCTGGCCCCGCTGTGGGTGCTGCTCAAGATCTTCGCCCTGATCTTCGTGTTCATGTGGATTCGCGCTACGGTGCCGCGCCTGCGCTACGACCAGCTGATGAGCTTCGGCTGGAAGATCCTGCTGCCCCTGGCGACCCTCAACGTGCTGGTCACCGCCATCGTGCTGGTCGCGACCTGATCTGAGCCCACCGATGCCCGACGAGCCCTACTCACTCGACCAGGACGCCATCTCCGTTCAGCGGGGACCTGAGCCCGGCGGCGTGGGCGGCGCCTACCGCGTGTTCGGCGCCACGCTGCGTGGCCTGCGCACCACGCTGGCGCGGCTGGCCGAGAAGCCGCCCACGATCCAGTACCCGGAAGAGAAAACGCCCGTATACCCGCGCTTCCGCGGTCGGCACAAGCTGCATGTGTTCGACGAGACCGGCCTGGAGAAGTGCGTGGGCTGCTCGCTGTGCGCGGCCGCCTGCCCGGCCAAGTGCATCCGTGTGGTGGCGGCCGAGAACACGCCCGACAACCAGGTCTCGGCGGGCGAGCGCTACGCCGCGGTGTACGAGATCAACATGTCGCGCTGCATCTTCTGTGGCTACTGCGAGGTGGCGTGCCCCTTCGACGCCATCACGATGGGCAACGACTACGAGCTGGCCGACTACGAGCGGTCGGACCTGATCTTCACCAAGGAGATGCTGCTGGCCGATCCGATCGAGCGGACACCGTTGCGCCGGGAGGGTGAGTGAAGGCTGAGTGCTCAGTGCTTAGTGCTCAGTGCTCAGTGCTGATCTGGGAGTCCCCATGCTCTTTGAGCAGATCCTGTTCTTCCTGGCCGGCTTCGTCGCCATCGGCGGGGCGCTCGGCGTCGTCCTGTTGCGCAACCCCTTCTATTCGGTGCTGGCGCTGGTGGCCCACCTGGTGGCGCTCGCGGTCTTGTTCCTGCTGCTGCGCGCCGACTTCCTGGCCGCGGGCCAGGTGGTGGTCTACGCGGGGGCCGTGATGGTGCTGTACGTGTTCGTGGTTGCCTACGTCGGCGGCTCCGACGCGCCGCTGCGCCCGGAGGGCGGTGCGGTGGGGTCCTTCGGGCCGATCTTCGCGGGCGCGATCTTCGTGGAGCTCACGATCGCGGTGGTGGGCTCGGGCGCTGGGCGCGCTGGACTCCCGCGGCCCCGACGTGGACGCCAGCTTCGGCTCGCCGGGCGCCATCGGCGAGCTGCTGCTCACCAAGTTCCTGCTGCCGTTCGAGGCGGCATCGCTGCTGCTGCTGGTCGCGGCCGTGGGCGCCGTGGTGCTGGCGCGCAAGCGGCGCGGCCTCGAGCCGCCGCCGGAGGCGGTGTCGGTGGGCGAGGTCGCGCGGGGAGAGGCCGGCTGATGGACACCTCCTGGTTCGTCGTCCTCTCGGCCTTCATCTTCGCCATCGGCGCCGCGGGCGTGCTCACGCGGCGCAGCCCGCTGGTGATCCTCCTGTGCCTGGAGCTGATGCTGAACGCCGGCAACCTGGCGCTCATCGCCTTCTCGCGGATGGTGGGCAACCACGACGGCCAGGTGTTCGCCCTGATCGTGATGGTGGTGGCCGCCTGCGAGGTGGTCGTGGGGCTGGGGATCATCGTGGCGATGTACCGCCGGCGCCTGCCCATCGACGTCGACGAGATGAGCGAGTTGCGCGGATGAGCCCCACAGACTGGGGCTGGGTCGTGTTGGCCTGCCCGCTGGTGGGCACGGCCATCGTGGCGCTCGGCTGGCGGGCGCTCCCGGGGCGGCTGCCGGGCTGGATCGCCAGCGCGGCCATCGGCTCGTCGTTCGCGGCCTCGATCGCCATGCTGGTCGCGCTCGAGGACCGGCCCGAGGACGGCCGCTCGCTGGTGGGCACCTGGTTCACCTACATCGACACCGCGGGCTTCCAGGCCGACATGGCGATCCTCGTGGACCCGCTCGCGGTGCTCATGTGCCTGGTGGTGTCGGGCGTGTCGTTCCTGATCCACCTCTACTCGGTGGCCTACATGACCAGCGACCAGGGCTACGCGCGCTTCTTCGCCTACCTGAACTTCTTCGTCTTCTCGATGCTGCTGCTGGTCCTGGCGTCCAACTTCGTGCTGCTCATCGTGGGCTGGGCCTTCGTGGGCGCGGCCTCCTACCTGCTGATCTCCTTCTGGTACCGCCGCTCGACGGCCACCGCGGCCGGGATCAAGGCGTTCGTGATCAACGTGATCGGCGACGTGGGCCTGGTGATCGGCGCCTTCCTGCTCTTCGACGGCACCGGCGCGCTGGACTACGCCAACGTGTTCGCCGGCGCAGAGGAGGCGTTCGGTCGCAACGACGGCCAGCTCGTGGCGGCCTGCCTGCTGATCCTGGTGGGGGCGTTCGCCAAGTCCGCTCAGCTCCCACTGCACACGTGGCTGCCCGACGCCATGGAGGGCCCGACGCCGGTGTCCGCCCTGATCCACGCGGCCACCATGGTCACCGCGGGCGTCTACCTGATCGCGCGCTGCCACCCGCTGTTCGAGCTGGCGCCCACCGCCGCGGACGTCGGGGCCATCATCGGGACGGCCACGCTGATCTTCGCCGCCACGGTCGCGCTCACGGTGACCGACCTGAAGCGGGTGATCGCCTACTCGACGATGTCGCAGATCGGGTACATGGTGCTGGGCGTCTGCATCGCCGCGTACGGCGCCGGCCTGTTCCACCTCATGACGCACGCGTTCTTCAAGGCGCTGCTGTTCATGGGCGCCGGCTCGGTGATCGCCGCCATGGGGGGCGTGCAGTCGCTGGACCGGATGGGCGGCTTTCGCAAGGCCATGCCGTTCACGTTCATCGTCTTCACGATCGGGGCGCTGGCCCTGGCCGGCTTCCCGATCATGTCGGGCTTCTTCTCGAAGGACGAGATCCTGGCCTTCACGCTCAACCGTGGCGGCGGCTATGTGGTGCTCGGGCTGATCGGCTACATGGCGGCCCTGCTCACGGCCTTCTACTCGTTCCGGATGGTGTTCCGGGTGTTCTTCGGCGAACCGGTGCCGGAGGCCAGGGAGCTGGAGGGCGGGCACCTGGCGCACGGCGAGCACGCCAACCCGGCCACCGGCGAGGCGGAGGACACCGATGTGGGCTTCCCAGGCGCCGACCACCACATCGCGGAGCGCGAGTGGCCGATGAAGGCAGCAATGGCGCCACTGGCCGTGCTGGCGGTGATCGCGGGGGCGGTGGGCGTGCCGGGATTGACCGACACCCTGGAGCACTTCCTCGAGCCGACCTTCGAGGACTCGCGCCTCAAGGACACGCATCCGTCGGAGTCCAGCGAGCTGGTCGGCCTGGGGGCGGGCGGCCTGCTGGCCCTCTGCGGGATCGCGGCGGCCTACGTCTTCTACATCCGCCGCCCGGAGCTGCCCAGGATGGCCCTCGAGCGGCTCTCGGGTGTGCACTCGTTCCTCGTGAACAAGTGGTACTTCGACGAGCTGTTCGACCTGGTCATCGTGCGCCCGACGGCTGCGGCGGGCCGCTTCGGGCGCACCGTGGTGGAGAGCACGTTCGTACAGGGCGTGCTGGTGAACGGCACGGTCGGGCTGGTGCGGGCCGGCACCGACCCTCGCCCGGTCCATCCAGACGGGCGAGCTGCGCGCGTACGCGTTCCTGCTGCTGGTGGGCGTGGGTGCCCTGCTCCTCTACTTCCTGATCGTGTCTTCGTGAGGGCGCCGCTGTGACGATCCACCTATCGATAGTGGTCTTCCTGCCGCTGGCGGCCGGCCTGGCCGCGGCCCTGCTGCCGGCGCGGACCGGCCGGTGGCTGGTGGTGGCCGCCACCGTTGGGGTGCTCGGCTACGCCATCGCGCTCATCGCGGACTTCGACCGCGGCGCCGCCGGGCTGCAGTACGTGACCGACGACAACTGGATCTCCGAGCTGGGCGTGCGCTACCAGCTGGGAGTCGACGGGCTGAACCTGTTCCTGATCGCGCTCACCGCGCTGCTGTGGGTGCCCGCCACCCTGTGGGGCGCGCTGCGCACGGAGGACCGCCCGCGGCTGTTCATGTTCAACATGGCCCTGGCCGAGACCGCGGTGCTGGGCGCCTTCGCCGCGCAGGACCTGGCCCTGTTCGTCGTCTTCTTCGACCTGATGCTGGTGCCGTTCTACTTCCTGATCGGGGGCTGGGGCTCGGGTGACCGCGTGCGCGCCACGACCAAGTTCACGATCTACACGCTGGTGGGGTCACTGCTGATGCTGGCCGGCGCCGTGGCGCTGGGCGTGCTGTCTGCCCCCGACGGCGAGCTCTCCTTCTCGCTCGCCGTGCTCGAGGAGCGCACGCTCGGGGAGGGCACCCAGCAGTGGATCTTCCTGCTGTTCGCCGCCGCCTTCCTGGTGAAGGCTCCGCTGTTCCCGTTCCACGGCTGGGTGGTGGACACCTACCGGTCCACGCCCACCCCGGTGCTGGTGGTGCTGTCGGCCGTCCTCTCGAAGGTCGGCGTGTACGGCTTCCTGCGGATCGTGCTGCCGATCCTGCCCGACGCCAGCGAGCACTTCCAGGACCTGATGCTGGTGCTGGCGGTGTTCTCCATCCTCTACGGGTCGGTGCTTGCCTTCTCGCAGGACGAGGCGCGGCTGGTGGTGGCCTACTCCTCGATCGCGCAGCTGGGCTTCATCGTGCTGGGCATCTTCTCCCTGGACGACAAGGGCGCCCAGGGTGCGCTGATGCAGATGGTCAACCACGGCCTGGTTGTGGCGCCGCTGTTCTTCATCATCGCCGTGCTGTCGGCGCGCGCGGGCGGCTCGCCGTCGCTGGCCCAGATGGGCGGCATGGCGCTGCGCGCGCCCGTGCTGGCGGCGCTGTTCCTGATCGTGACCCTGGCCACGCTGGCCATGCCCGGCTCGCCCAACTTCGTCGGCGAGATCCTGATCCTCTTCGGGGCGCTCGAGGACAAGTTCGTGTTCGGCGCGGTGGCCGCGGTCGGCGTCGTGCTGGCGGCCGTCTACATGATCCGGGTCTTCCAGCACTCCATGCACAACCGCGTGGGCCCGGGCGCCGAGCCCGCTGAGCTCGGAGCGCTGGACCTGGCGATGATCGCGCCGGTCACCGCCGTGATCGTGGCGCTGGGCGTGTACCCGCAGCTGGTGCTGGAGCGCACCGAGGAGGCCACTGTGGCCAAGGTCGCCCCGGCAGCCGCGGTCGCCGACGGCGCCGAGCCGCAGGCCGCCGAGCCCGAGCCCGCACAGGAGTTCCCGCCCGGCACCACCAACCCGCCCGGCGGCGGCACGGTGACCCCGAGGAGCTCGAGCGCCTCCAGGGCGGAGGGTCACCATGATCGAGCTGCTGGGTGCCGCGAAGGCGCCGGAGATCGACTACCAGGGGCTCTCGCCCGTGTTCGCCCTGGCCGGCGGCACCGTCGTGGTGCTGCTGGCCGGCCTGCTGCCGGGGCGCTTCGCACAGCGGACGCTGGTGCCGCTGCTGGCGGTCGCGGCGCTGCTCACGGCCAGCGGGCTCACGATCGCCAACTGGGATGCGGGCGACAGCGCGCCCATCATCGAGGGTGCGCTGGCCATCGACACCCTGGCGCTGTTCCTCTCGCTGCTGTTCTACGTGGCCGGGATCGTGACCGTGGTGCTGTCGCTGCGCGACCGGGCGCCCGCCGAGGCGGGCCATGGCGAGTACTTCGCGCTGCTGCTGGGCTCGATCCTCGGCATGGTGCTGCTGGCCGGAGCCGAGAACCTGGTGACGCTGTTCGTCGGCCTCGAGCTGCTGTCCATCCCCCTGTACGTGCTGTGTGCCTCCGAGGTGCGCCGGGCCGCCTCCCTGGAGTCCGGGCTCAAGTACCTGGTGGTCGGATCGGTCGGGTCCGCCACGCTGCTCTACGGCCTGGCGTTGATCTACGGCGCCACCGGCTCCACCGACTACCCGGGATCGCGCGCGCCATCGGGGACACCGTCGGCGCCGGGGACCCGCTGCTGCTCACCGGCGTCGCGCTCGCGGCCACCGGCCTCGCCTTCAAGGCGTCGGTGGCCCCGTTCCACCAGTGGACGCCGGACGTGTACCAAGGGGCGCCGACCCCGGTCACGAGCTTCATGGCCGTGGCCACCAAGGCCGCCGCGTTCGCCGTGCTGCTGCGCCTGTTCGACGACGCGCTGCCGAGCGTGCAGACCAACTGGGCGCCGGCGCTGGCGGCGCTGGCCACGATCACGATCCTCGTGGGCAACGCCGGCGCGATCGCGCAGAGCTCGCTCAAGCGGATGCTGGCCTGGTCCGGGGTGGCACAGGCTGGCTACCTGCTGGCGGGCGTGGTGGTGGGCACCGCGCTGGGCATGCAGGCCACCGTGTTCTACCTGGCGGCCTACCTGCTGATGAACGTGGCCGCCTTCGCCGTGGTGATCGCGCGCGAGCGGGTCTCTGAGCACGGTGACGACCTGCGCTCGCTGACCGACCTGGGCCGCGCCAGCCCGGCGCTGGCATGGCCCATGACGATCGCCATGCTCTCACTCGCCGGCTTCCCCGCCACCGCGGGGTTCATCGGCAAGTTCTATTTGATCGATGCCTCGGTGAGCGGGGACTACGCGTGGCTCGGCGTGGTGATCGTGGTGGGCTCGATGATCTCCCTGGTCTACTACCTGCGCGTGATCGCCGTCATGTGGATGGGCTCGTTCGAGATGGAGCTGCCCAGCGTTCCGCCACGCCACGTGCGCCCGGTCTCGGGCTGGTCGCCGGAGGCCGATGCGCGCGCCATGCCAGAGGTTGCCGGCGTGGCGCTGCTGGCGGCCGCCGCCACGATCTTCTTCGGCATCGTGCCCTCGCCGCTCTTCGATCTGGCGCGCGACGTGGGCACCTCGCTGTCCGGCCTGCTGTAGCTCGCGCGCGTGAGCGGGCCGCTCTACGACCGCATCGGCGGGGGCTATCCGCGCACCCGGCAGGCCGACCCGCACATCGCGGCGATGATCCACGAGGCGCTCGGCCACGCGCGGACGATCGTGAACGTCGGCGCGGGCACCGGCAACTACGAGCCTCCGGGACGCCAGGTGACCGCCGTGGAGCCATCCGAGGCGATGATCGCCCAGCGCCCCGAGGGCGCCGCGCCCGCGGTGAGGGCGGCGGCCGAGCAGCTGCCGTTCGCGGCCGGGTCCTTCGACGCGGCGATGGCCGTGATGACCCTGCACCACTGGCGGGACCGCGAGGCGGGCCTGGCCGAGCTTCGCCGGGTGGCTCGCGATCGGATCGTGATCCTCACGTGGGACCCAGCCGAGGCGGCCGCCTCCTGGCTGCAGTCCGACTACCTGCCGGAGGTCGCGGCACTCGATTCGATGCGGTTTCCGGCGCCGAACGACATCGCCGGGCTGCTCGGCGGCCGCACCGACGTCCGCGTGGTGCCGATCCCGCGCGACTGCCAGGACGGCTTCCTTGAGGCCTACTGGGCGCGGCCCGAGGCGTTCCTGGACCCGGAGGTGAGGGCGGGCACCTCCGCGCTCGCTCAGCTTCCGGCGCAGGTGCTGGACCCCGCCCTTGCCCGCCTGCGGGCGGACCTGGGCTCCGGTGAGTGGCACCGCCGCCACGGCCACCTGCTCGAGCTGGACTCGCTGGACCTGGGCTACCGCCTGCTCGTGACCGACCTGGGCTGACGGCAGCTGCGTGGTTCGTCAAGGGTCCTGCGGGTAGTGTCATGACACGCGTGGGCAGCGAGCGAGGGAGGACGAGATGAGCGAGAACCTGGCGAAGGTCCTGACAGAGGCGGCCGAGGCCAACCCGGACGGCGTGGCGATCAAGCTCGACGACATCGAGCTCTCCTACGCGGCGCTCGACGGCGCCAGCGCCCACATGGCCGGGCTGCTCAAGGCCAAGGGGATCGAGCCCGGCGACCGCGTAGGGGTGATGCTCCCCAACGTCCCCTACTTCCCGGTCGCCTACTACGGCGTGCTGCGCGCGGGCGGCGTGGTGGTGCCCATGAACGTGCTGCTCAAGGAGCGCGAGGTCCGGTTCTACTTGGAGGACCCGGGCGCCAAGCTGCTGGTTGCGTGGCACGGCTTCGCCGACGCGGCAGAGGCCGGTGCCAAGGAGGCCGGGGTGGAGTGCCAGCTGGTGACCCCTGGAGAGTTCGAGCAGGTTGTGGGCGCGGCGGCGCCCGAGACGGAGCTGGCCGACCGCTCGCCCGAGGACACGGCGGTGATCCTCTACACGTCCGGCACCACCGGCACGCCCAAGGGCGCCGAGCTGACCCACGCCAACCTGCTGCGCAACTGCCTCGTGGCCGGCGGCACGCTGGGGGAGGTCGGCGAGGACGACGTGCTGCTGGGCGCGCTGCCGCTGTTCCACTCCTTCGGCCAGACCTGCACCCTGAACGCCGGCATCGCCCACCGGGCGACGATCAGCCTGATCCCCAAGTTCGACCCCGACAAGGCGCTGGAGATCATCGGTCGCGACCGCGTGACGATCTTCCAGGGCGTGCCCACGATGTACAACGCCATGCTGTGCTGCCCCAGCGCCGACTCGGCCGACACCTCCACCCTGCGCCTGTGCATGTCGGGCGGCGCGGCCATGCCCGAGGAGGTCATGCGCAAGTTCGAGGAGAAGTTCGGCTGCAAGGTGCTGGAGGGCTACGGCCTGTCCGAGACCTCGCCGGTCGCCTCCTTCAACCACCCGGACAAGGAGCGCAAGGCCGGCTCGATCGGCACGCCGATCGAGGGCGTGGAGATGAAGGTGGTGGACGATGACGACGGCGAGGTGGCTCAGGGCGAGGTCGGCGAGATCGTGATCAAGGGCCACAACGTGATGAAGGGCTACTGGAACCGCGCGGACGCCACCAGCGAGGCCATCAAGGACGAGTGGTTCCACTCAGGCGACATGGCGCGCGTGGACGAGGACGGCTACTTCTTCATCGTCGACCGCAAGAAGGACCTGATCATCCGCGGCGGCTACAACGTGTACCCGCGCGAGATCGAGGAGGTCCTCTACGAGCACCCGGCCGTGCAGGAAGCCGCGGTCCTGGGCGTTCCGCACGACGAGCTCGGCGAGGAGGTTGGCGCGGCGGTCGTTCTGGCGGAGGGCCAGGACGCCGACGCGGACGCGATCCGTGAGTACGTGAAGGGCCAGGTGGCCGCCTACAAGTACCCCCGCCACGTGTGGTTCATGGACGAGCTGCCAAAGGGCCCCACGGGCAAGATCCTCAAGCGGGAGATCGAGGCGCCGGCCAGCGTCGCCGGCTGACGGCTCAGCCGAACCGGATCACGCTGCGGATGCCGTCCTGGGCCTCCATCATCTCGAAGCCGCGGTTCACGTCGTCGAGGGTGAGCTCGTGGGAGATCAGCGGGTCCACGTCGATGTCGCCCTGCAGGTAGCGGTCGACGAAATGCGGGACCTGATCGCGGCCCTTGACGCCGCCGAACGAGGAGCCGGCGATGCGACGGCCCGTGATCAGCAGCCGCGGCACCACGTCCAGCGTCTCGCCCTTCCCGGCGACCCCGGCCACGGTGCATAGGCCCCAGCCCATCCGTGCCGCCTCGACCGCCTGCGCCATGACCCCGACGTTGCCGGTGGCCTCGAAGGTGTAGTCGGCGCCGAACCCGCGGGTCATCTCCAGGATCTCGGCCACGGCGCCCTCGCCGCCCGTGAGCGTGTCGGTGGCGCCCTGCCCGCGAGCCAGCTCCAGCCGCTCCTCTGACAGGTCCACGCACACGATCCGCTCTGCGCCCTGGAGCCGGCAGCCGGCGACCGCTCCAAGCCCCACGAGCCCGGCGCCGAACACCACACAGGTCGAGCCCGGCTCGACCTTGGCGGTGTTGATGGCGGCCCCCAGGCCCGTGGACAGCCCGCAGGCGAACACGCACGCGCGATCCGCCGGAGCGTCCGGGCTGATCACCGGCAGGGCGATCTCGGGGATCACGGTGTATTCCGCGAAAGTGGAGGTGCCCATGAAGTGGCGGATGGGCTCGCCGTCGCGCTTCAGGCGGGTGGTGCCGTCGGGAAGGTGGCCCTTGTTCTGCTCGTCGCGGATGGCCAGGCAGAGGTTGGTCTTGGGGCTGACGCAGTGCTCACACTCGCCGCACTGTGGGGAGAAGAGCGTGACCACGCGGTCGCCCTCGGACACCAGGCTCACGCCCTCGCCCACCTTCTCCACGATGCCGGCTCCCTCGTGGCCCAGCACCGCCGGGGCGTAACCGGACGGATCGGCGCCCGAGGCCGTGTACATGTCGGTGTGGCAGACGCCGCAGGCCTCCAGGCGCACCAGCACCTCGCCGGCGCGCGGCTCCTCGAGCTCCACCTCCTGGACCACGAGGGGCTCGCCGAACTCCTCCAAGACCGCTGCGCGCATCTTCATCGGCGGTGACTCTACCCCGCGCGCGTGTGACCGATCGCACTGTCCCGGCCACGCCGAGCGGGGAGCCTAGTCCCATGAACTCTCAAGCACTTCATGGACTCGCCGTGCCGGTCGCGCTGGTGGGAGGCAGCATGGAGATGCTGGCGTTCATCTTCATCCTCCTGGCGGGAGTGATCTACGGCTACTTCACTGTGAGCGGCAGCGGCATCGCGCAGCACCCGCACGGGAAGGTCTACAGCGGGGCGCCGGGAGCGCACTCGCCGTCAGAGTCCTCCGGGCGCGACTCCGGCCGCCGGATCTCCGACATCTCGCGCGGCACGCGCTAGACGCTCGCGGAGCGTCGCGCCACGGCCGACAGCATCCGCCGCACCACCACCACGTGCCCCCGGCTGCCGATGACCGCGGCACGGTAGGCGCGCCCGCGCGCGCCGGGGAACGCCGCCCACGTCTCGGCGGCCAGCCGAGTGCCGCCTGCCTGGTCGCCGAGGGTGAAGACCAGCTCGTAGCGCGAGAAGCGATGTCGCCCTGCCAGCTCGAGCCGCCGGCCCTCCTCGGCCCGGGTGACCTCGAAGCCGGGGAACTTGGAGCCCCTGTCGATGGGTCGCGGGCCGCCCTCACTCGCGGGCTCACACCCCAGCAGCCGCGCGATCGCGGCCGGGACGCGACCCTCGAACCCGGAGGGGGCGACACGGAGGAGCGCCCCCCACACCCGCTCGCGCGGCGCATCGATGACCAGCGCGTGCTCGTCAACGAACGGCAGATCGCCCTTCACTCGACGACCAGCCCGTGGCGCATCGTGTTCTCCGTGACCACGCGCGGCTCGGTGAACTGCAGCAGGTAGCCGGGCCCGCCCGCCTTCGACCCCACGCCCGAGCGGCGGTTGCCACCGAAGGGCTGGCGGCCAACCATGGCGCCGGTGATGCCGCGGTTCACGTACAGGTTGCCGACGGGCGAGCGGCGCGACACCTCCATCACGGTGGCCGGACTGCGCGAGAACAGCCCGCCGGTGAGCGCGAACGGCAGCGCGTCCACGACCTCGCAAGCCTCCTCCACCGACCCCACGGGCTCCACGGTGAGCAGCGGGCCGAACACCTCCTCGCGCAGGACCTTCGCCTCCGGCTTCGAGGCCGGCGGCCACAGTGGGCGAGCAGAACCAGCCCTCGGCCACGCCAGCCTCCGCGCGCGCGGCGATCCGGCCCAGGCGCTCGGCCTCGTCCGCGTAGCCGCGCACCCGGTCGCGGGCCTCCTCGTCGATGACGGGCGGCACGTCGGTGCCGAAGCGCTCGGCCTGCCCCACCGAGAGCACCTCGACCGCGCCGGCTATCCGCTCGACCAAAGCGTCGTGCACCGCCTCGTGGGCCAGCACCCGCGCAGCGGCCGAGCACTTCTGCCCCGCGTAGCCAAAGGCCGAGTCCACGATTGCCGGCACGGCCTCGTCCAGGTCGGCGTCGGAGTCCACGATCACGCAGTTCTTGCCACCCATCTCGGCCACCACCCGCTTCACGTGCGCCTGGCCATCCGGGGTCTCCGCCGCCGCGCGGACGATCTCCAGGCCCACCTTGCCGGAGCCCGTGAACGCGATCACGTGAACGCCCGGGTGGCGCACCAGCGCGGCGCCGGCGTCGCCGAAGCCCGGGAGCAGGGCGAACGCGTCCACGGGGACTCCCGCGCCGTGGAGCGCCTGAGCCAGCGCCAGCGAGCAGCCGGGTGCCTGCTCGGCGGGCTTGAGCACCACCGCGTTGCCGGCCGCCAGGCCGGCGGCCACCATGCCGGTGGGGATGGCCAGCGGGAAGTTCCACGGTGCGACCACCCCCACCACCCCACGTGGCGCGTAGCGCATGGAGTTGCGCTCGCCGGGCACCTGGAGCAGCTCGGGCCCACGGTCCAGCTCGATCGCCGCGCGCGCGTAGTACTCCAGGAAGTCGATGGCCTCGCACACGTCCGCGTCGGCCTCGGCCCACGGCTTGGCGCACTCGCGCACGGCCAGGGCCGCCAGCTCCAGCCGGCGCTCGCGCAGGGCCGCGGCCGCGCCCACCAGCGCCTGAGCGCGCTGCGGGGCTCCGCGCGCGCCCCCACTCGCGCGCGCCGTCGCCGGCCGCCGCCACCGCCGCGTCGGCCTCGCCGGCGCCCGCGCGGCCCGCGCGCGCCACGAGCCGGTCCGGCGCACCGGGGTCGGTGGAGTCCACGCCGGAGGTCGCACCCGGGTCGCCGCCCACCAGCACCGGCACCTCCAGGGGCAGGCGGGCGTCCAGCTCGCCCATGGCGGCGGTCAGCGAGTCTCGGACCGGAGCGCGCCGGAGCTCCAGCAGCGGCTCGTTGGCGAACGGCGCGAGGCTGGTCACGGGGCCGCCAGCAGCTCGTCGATGGGAGCGCCGCGACCGAGCTCGCCCAGGAACGAGTCGTTGGACGTGTTCTCCAGCAGCCTGCGCACCAGGTAGGCCATGCCCGCCACCAGGTCGCCCACCGGGCAGTAGGACCTGACCCGCAGCCCGTTGGCCGCCAGCGCCTCCTGGAGCTCGTCGCCGAGCCCGCGCAGCACCTGCAGCTCCAGGTCGCGGTCCTGGCCCCCCGAGGCGCGGTTGTGGGCGATGGCGTGAGCCACCGAGCGCAGGTTGTGCGACGCCACCGCCACCCGCACCAGCGGCCGTGCGTCCAGCAGGCGCGTGGTGAGCTCCTCGAAGTTGCGGTCCGACTCGGCCTTGACCTCGAACACGGGCGGCGCCCAGCCATGCTGGCGGGCCTCCACCACCTCGTGGTCCCAGTACGCGCCCTTCACCAGCCGCACCGTCAGCGGCGACGTGCGGCTGGTGGCACGAGCCCAGTCGAGGATGCGATCCAGCTGCGCGGGCGACTCGCGCAGGTAGGCCTGCAGCACCACCCCGGCCGAGGGCCCGTCGCGCAGCTCGGGCTCGTCCAACAGCTCGAACACGAGCTCCATGGTGGTCTCCAGTGCGTCGAGCGACTCCATGTCGATGTGCAGGTGCGCGTCCAGCTCGCGAGCTCTGAGCAGCAGCGACCGCAGCCGGCCGGCAGCGTCGTCGCGGCCCACCTCGGGCGCCTCGGGGCGCATGAGCGGGGTGAGCGCCGACACCTTCACCGACAGGTTCACGCGCGGCAGCGGGCCTGCGGAGTCGGACTCCAGGTCGGGCCGCGCCGGCCAGCGCGCGGTCGCCTCGGCCAGCTCCTCCAGAGCCTCGACGCAGCGCGCCGCGTAGCGGTCGGCCTCGGCCCGAGTGACCGTGGCCTCCCCCAGCAGGTCCACCGAGCTGGCCGCCCCGTCATCCCACAGGTCGCGCAGCACTCCCAGCGCC
Source organism: uncultured Thermoleophilaceae bacterium (assembly GCA_963814005.1). Lineage (GTDB taxonomy): Bacteria > Actinomycetota > Thermoleophilia > Solirubrobacterales > Thermoleophilaceae > JAAYBF01. The sequence continues at coordinate 285,602 of CAWFBA010000012.1, read as the reverse complement.
GCGCGCGGCGAGTCGCCCACGATGAAGCGGTGCGCCATGTGCCGCACCCCGCCGGCGGCGGCCAGGCCCAGAGCGCGCCGCCCGGCGCGCGTGTCGGCGACGCGCATGGCCTGCTCCAGGGGCGGGGGCGCATCTCCGACTTCGCCAACGTAGTCGCGAAGGTGGCGGGCCAGGTCGTCGAGCGAGCGGCACGCCGGCGTTACGTCCACGAGCCGGAAGAGCGCCGCGCGCAGCTCCACGTCCCGCGAGGCCAGCTCCATGGCCTTGGCGTCCATGGCCCGCACCGGGTGGCGCGAGCGCCCGGGCAGGGCCGCGTGGAGCGCGCGGCCGATGTCCCTGATGCGGTCCTCGGAGCTCGCGCCGGCAGTTCCCATCCACAGCACGCTACTTCGTCGCTTCGCGCCAGCCTGCGTGTCCGCGTGCCCCGATGGGGTAGGAATAGTGGCCGATGCCCGAACTGCTGCTCGGACCCCTGCTGCGCTACGTGGGCGACGAGTGCGCCGTGTTCTGGGTGGAGACCGACGGGCCGTGCGAGGTCGAGGTGCTCGGCGCGCGCCGGCAGACCTTCCAGGCGGAGGGCCACCACTACGCGCTGATTCGCGCTGAGGGGCTGGAGCCGGCCACCCGCTACGAGTACGAGGTGCTGCTGGACGGCGAGCGCGCCTGGCCGCTGGACGACTCGGACTTCCCACCGAGCCAGTTCGAGACCCTGGGTGGCGACACCGCCGACGACCCGCTGGAGATCGCCTTCGGGTCCTGCCGCGTCGCGGCGCCGAGCGAGCCCCCGTACAACCTGACCAAGGACGAGGACGACCGCGGGCGTGAGCACGACGCCCTGCGCGCGCTCGCCCTGCGAATGCGCCACCAGTCGCCGGACGAATGGCCGGACCTGCTGGTGCTGCTGGGCGACCAGGTCTACGCGGATGAGTGCTCGCCCCGCACCAAGGAGTTCATCCGGGCGCGGCGCAACACCGACGAGGAGCCGGGCCCGATCGCGCTCGACTTCGAGGAGTACACGCGCCTCTACCGCGAGTCGTGGGGCGAGCCGGTCATCCGCTGGCTCCTGTCCACGATCTCCACGGCCATGATCTTCGACGACCACGACGTGCACGACGACTGGAACGCCTCGGACGCCTGGCTCAAGGAGATGCGCGCCACCGACTGGTGGGACGAGCACATCATCGGCGCGCTCTCCAGCTACTGGATCTATCAGCACGCCGGCAACCTGAGCCCGGAGGAGCAGGACAGGGACGGCCTACTGGCACGGGTGCAGGAGGCGGGCGACGCCGGCGAGATCCTGCGCGAGTTCGCATGCGGCGCCGACCGCGAGCGCGGCGGCAGCCGCTGGAGCTATCACCGCGACATCGGGCGCACGCGCCTGGTGATGATCGACTCCCGAGCCGGGCGCGTGTTGGAGGAGGGCAAGCGCTCGATGCTCGACGAGGGCGAGTGGGAGTGGATCGAGGAACACGCAACGGGCGGGTTCGACCATCTGCTGCTGGCCACCTCGCTTCCGTGGCTGCTGTCACCCGCGATGCACCACCTGGAGGCATGGAACGAGGCGGTCTGCGGCGGGGCATGGGGCGCTCAGGCGGCCAAGGCCGGGGAGTGGCTGCGCCAGGAGCTCGACCTGGAGCATTGGGCGGCGTTCAACGAGTCGTTCGAGCGGCTGGCCGAGCTGCAGCGGGCGGTGGGGGCCGGCGAGCGCGGCGAGCCGCCGGCGTCGATCGTGACGCTGTCGGGAGACGTGCACCACGCCTATCTCAGCGAGGTGGCCTTCCGCCGCGGATCGGGTGTCCGAACGCCGGTCTACCAGGCGGTGTGCTCACCCATGCGCAATCCGTTGGACGCGCGCGAGCGGAGGGCGATCCGGGCCTTCACCAAGCGGCCCGTGCGGGCGCTAATGCGCTCGCTGTCGCGCTCCGCCGGCGTGCCGGACACATCGGTGCGCTGGCGGCTGGTCGAGGGCGGGCCCTGGTTCGACAACCAGATCGCGGGCTTGCGGATCCACGGCCGCAGGATCGACATGCAGATCGAGAAGGCGCTGGCCGTAAACGGCTCCGACCCTCAGCTCGACTGCGTCCTGGACCACCGCCTGGCCTGACCGCGAGCCAAGGGGGGCGTCGAGGAGGGCCTCTATATTGGCCGCCCCCATGGACTACCCGGTCGAGGCCTTCACCGACGACGAGCGCGCGCTGCTGGCGCCTCACTTCACCAACCTCGACCAGCCCGTGTTCGCGCTCGTGAACCTGCCAGAGACGGTCAAGGGCGCGCTGTTCGCCCGCTACTCGCGCTACGGCGGCACGCTGCGCCGCCTCTATCTCGACGAGTTCGCAGGCGATGCCGAGGCAGGCGCCGCGAGGGCATTCGACGGTGAGGAGGGCGAGCGGGCGCGGGCCCTCTACGAGCGCATCTTCCTCGGCTACGGCGACGACAGCGTGGCCCAGCTCGGCGGCGCCCACATCGCCTGCGAGTGGGTCTCGAACGTGATGACCAAGGTGCTGCAGCGCGGCCGGCTGGCGTCCTACCTGGAGCAGTCCACCCGCTACATCGCCTACGACGCGCCCATGGCGCCCGGGCGCGGGTACCGCTACTGGCGCGACCCGTCACTCGGGCCCGAGTACGAGGCCGCAATGGACTCCCTGTTCGACGCCTACCGGGACTCGCTGCCGCGCGTGCGCGCGTGGGCAGCGGAGCGCTTTCCGCGTGCCGACGGCGAGCCCGAGGCGGCGCACCGGCGCTCGATCGAGGCGAAGGCGCTGGACCTGCTGCGCGGCCTCCTGCCCGCGGCCTCGCTCTCGCACATGGGCATCTTCGCCTCGGGCCAGGCCTACGAGCAGCTGCTGCTGCGCCTGTTCGCCTCTCCCCTCCCGGAGGCCCGCGCCATGGCGGGCATGATCCTCGCCCAGCTCAAGGCCACCATGCCGAGCTTCGTGGCGCGAGTGGACCGCCCCGACCGCGGCGGCGAGTGGATCTCCTACCTGGAGGAGCGCGGCGCCACGGCACAGCGCTGGGCGGCGAGGCTGGGGCTGGATCGGGCGCGTGAGGCCGAGACCGGGCCCGCGGTTCGCCTGCTCTCGGCCGAGGGGTCCGAGGACGACCTGCTCGCAGCCCTGCTGTTCGAGTCGGCCGCGTGCTCCGAGCATGAGGCGCGGACCGCGGTGCGAGCGCTGCCGCCGGACGAGCGCGCGCGGATGCTCATCGAGCTCGTGGGCAAGCGCCACAACCGCCGCCACCGCCCCGGCCGCGGGCTGGAGGCGCTGCGGTACCGGTTCGAGGTGGTGTCCGACTACGGCGCGTTCAGGGACATCCAGCGTCACCGCATGCTCACCATCCAGTGGCAGCGCCTGTCGCCCGACCTCGGCGCCGGCGTTCCCGAGGAGCTGGAGCAGGCGGCTGCGGCGGATGCGTATCGCGCCGGGCTGGAGCGCTCGCGAGCCGAGCACGGCAGGCTCGTGGATGCGGGGCTGCCCGAGCTGGCCCCCTACGCGCTCTGCCTGGGCTACCGCATCCGCTACGTGCTGGACATGAACGCCCGCGAGGCCATGCACCTGATCGAGTTGCGCTCGGGGCGCGAGGGGCACCCCTCCTATCGCGCCATTGCCCACGAGCTGCACGCCCTGATCGCCGGTGTCCACCCCGCCGTGGCCGCCGCCATGCGCTGGATCGATGGCGACACCGAGCCCCGGCTGGAGCGGATCCTCAGTGAGATCCGCACGCAGGCGCGGCACGCCGCTCGCACCTGACCGCTGCGGTCGCGATGAACGTGCAGGACGTCTGCGACTTGCCGGTTGGCGCGAACGGGTAGCGCAACTCACCAAACCCGGAACGGTTGAAGGGGCACCCACCCACCACAGGAGGATGCCCCTTGAAGCACAGTACCAACAGGATGAGCCTGAGCCTCGCACTGGTCGCGGCTCTGGCGTGCGTGTTCGCGTCGGTGGCCGTTGCGGCCACCATCACCGGCACGCCGGGCAAGGACAAGCTCACAGGCACGCCCGATGCCGACACGATCAACGCGCTGGCGGGCAACGACCGCGTTCGCGCGCTCAACGGCGACGACACGGTCAACGCCGGCTACGGCCGTGACCGCGTTACCGGCGACGCAGGCGCCGACACCCTCAACGGGGGTCGTGGCTATGACCGCCTCTTCGGCGGGGAGGGCAACGACAAGGTCCGCGGCGACTTCGGCCGTGACGTCGTGCGTGGCGGTCCGGGCGACGACGAGCTTCGCGGCGGCGGGGGATTCCCCGGCCGCAGGGCCGACCTGCTGCACGGAAACGCCGGCAACGACACCGGCTACGGCGGCAGGGGCACAGACCTCCTGACCGGCAATGCCGGCGACGACCGCCTCGGTGGCGGCGGCGGGCGTGACCGCATCTACGGCGGCAAGGGCAACGACGTCGTGAACGGCGGGCCCGGGCTGCGCAACTCCAAGCGCTACGGCGACCGCCTGCACGGGGGCGACGGCAACGACCGCGTGAACGGCGGCGACGGCCGCGACCTGATCTCAGGCGGCACCGGCGACGATGTGTCGACCGGCGGCGACGGCAACGATCGGGTTTACGCCAACCGCGGCGTTGACCAGTCGTTCGGCGGCGACGGCAACGACGACCTGTGGGCGCTGGCCCGCGGCGACGTGACCGCTCCCGGCGACCCCGTGGGCGACGCCCTCACGGGCGGCCGCGGCCGCGACACGTTCCACGTTCGCGACGGCGAGGTCGACCGCATCAGCTGCGGTCAGGGCCGCGACCGCGTGCTGGCCGACCAGTACGACGTGATCGTGGACGCCACTCCGGCTGACGCCAACGGCTCGTGCGAGGTCGTCCTTCGCAGCTCGGTGCTCGAGAGCGACAGCAAGGAGCGCTCCACCGAGTCGCCCAAGGAGGACGCCAAGGAGAACAGCTGAGCCCTGCCTTCGGGGGCTTGCCCCCAGGCTCAGACCAGGACCACGAGGGGCCCGTTCACGGGCCCCTCGTGCGTTCCGGGACGGCGCTGTTGTAGCGTCGCCCGGGTGAGCGCCGACCTCATGCGCGACCGGCGGGTGGCCCCGTCGATCCTCTCGGCCGACTTCGCCCGGCTGGGCCAGCAGGTCGAGTCGGTCATGGACGCCGGGGCGCGAGTGATTCACGTGGACGTGATGGACGGGCACTTCGTGCCGCCGATCTCGATCGGCGACCTCGTGGTCCGCGCGCTCGACGGGCCGGTGCACGCCGCGGGCGGATGCCTGGACGTGCACCTGATGGTGGAACGGCCCGAGCGCCTGCTGGCCGCCTACGCCGCCGCCGGGGCCGACTCCATCGCGATTCACGCCGAGGCCACGCCGCACGTGCACTACGCGCTCAAGGCCATCCGCGAGGCGGGCTGCAACGCCGGGCTGGCGCTGAACCCCGGCACGCCGGTCGAGGCCATCGACGCCCTGGCCGGCGCGTTCGACCACCTGCTGTGCATGACGGTGAACCCCGGCTGGGGCGGCCAGCCCTACATCGCGGCGTCCGATTCGAGGATCGCCGAGCTCCGGGAGCGGCTCCCTGAGGGCATGCCGATCGAGGTCGATGGCGGCATCGACGCAGACACCGCCGGCCCAGCGGCGGCCGCCGGGGCCACGCTGTTCGTAGCCGGGTCGTCGATCTTCGGCTCCGACGACCCCGCGGCCGCCTATCGCGCGGTGGCTGAAGCGGCCGGGGCGGTCTAGACGGATCACCGAGGGTCGGGTCGTCCGCACCCGTGCCACACTGGGCCGGGTGCAGGCCACGCGGGGAAAGTGGACGGTCTTCGCGGTGCTCGTAGCCGTCCTGGCCGCCGGCAGCCTGGTTCTGGTGCTGGCGGGCGGTGGATCGTCGAAGGAGTCGTACAAGCTCACGCTCGAGCGGCTCCCGTCGCCGCAGGGCAGTGTCCAGGAGCTCGTGGTCTCCGTGCCGAGGGAGGTCAATGCGCCCTCGGTGGCGCGCAACCAGCCCACCGTGGAGCTGATCTGCGTGGACGGGCGCGGCAAGCAGGTGCTGCGCGCGAAGCACGAGTGGCCGTTCATCAACGAGGCGGGGTACGCGCTGCCCCATCAGCACCAGGCGGCCACCCCTCAGGTGCTGACCTCGATCGCGCGCTGCCGCCTGAACGGCACGACGATCCCCCTCAGCGGCGAGCTCGGCCTGCGCGGATAGGCTCCGCTAGCGGCGGCGCTTGCGCTTGCGCCGCGCGGGCGATGCTTGCTTCTCGGCACCGTCGTCGCCTTCGCCGGGCACGGGGTCGGTGGGCTGCTCGGTGGTCTCCGCCGAGGCCTGCCTGCGGTCCGCGGCGGTGGGCCATGGCTCGGCCATGCCGCTCTCCCAGGCCGGCCCCCGCCCGCCGGGCCACCTGCCCAGGAACAGCGCGCCCAGCGCGGCCGTCCAGAAGATCTGCACGACGCCCTGTCCGCCCGGGATCAGCGGCAGCACCAGCAGGGCCCCGACGATGATGGCCAGCACGCCCATGAACCGGCTGAGCAGGCCCACGCGCATGCCATTGACCCCGACCATCACGAAGGAGATCGCCAGGCAGAGCGTGCCCGCCGACCCGAGGATCGGCCCCAGGATGGCCCGGTCCTCCAGCAGGTCCTCCGCACGGCTCTCGGTCCGCGGCCCCGAGCTCACGAACTCGTCCGCCACGTCGGCCACGCCGAGCTGAGTCAGGAACCCACCCACGATGAGGAGCATGGGCGCCAGGAGCACCAGCGGCAGCAGGGCCTTGGGCAGCTGCGGCCGGCGCGCCGCGGCGGCGCGCAGCAGGAAGTAGAGGACGAACGCAAGCAGCGCGTAGGCCACGGACTGCGCGCCGAGGCTGGCAAGCAGCACGCCGCCGTCCTCGTCGACGCGCAACAGGGCATCGCGCTCGCCATCCGCACCGCCGATCGAGGTCTGCAGCGCGATGCTGATCACCGAGAACAGGGCGGACACGAAGGCCGCCACCGCAGCCATCCTCCCCACCCGGGCCTCCCACCCGAGCTGTTCCTGGCGGTTCACGGCCGGGGAACCTATCGGGGCGGCGCCTCGGCGCGCCCGTCGGCGCCCCGCCCGCCCGTGCCGCCCGCCCCGCCTCGCGGCGGGTAGTACTCGTGGTCCTCCGGCTCCACGAGCCGCGAGACGCGCTCGCCCACGGCAAGCACGAGGTTCAGCGCGGGGGCGGCGATGCGGATCACGCTCTCCACCCGCCGGCGCGTGCGCAGCTGCTGCGGGGTCATCGGCGGCACGGACAGCAGGCTACCCGGCGTCCGGCGTCTAGGATTGACGCATGTCCTCAGAGGATCCATTCGGCGGCCTGTTCGGCGACCCCGAGGAGCTGCGGCGGCGGATGGAGGAGCTGGCCGAGTCCATGCAGGGCGCCCAGAAGGTGGCCTGGGCCGACAACGCCATCAAGCTCGCCGTGGACATGACCGTCGCGGGCATCGCGCGCCTGAACCTCCAGGGCAACGCCGAGCAGCAGGCACAGGAGATCCGCTCGGCCATGTCGCTGCTGTTCCCCGAGGCGGTGGCCCTCGTGCGCGAGGCGCGCGAGGGATTCGGCACGAGCTAGTGACCTAGGCCGGGGCCGGACGCTCGCGCTGGGCGCGCTCGGCGTCGCGGTCCTCACGCCCGAGGGCCACGATCTCCTTGAAGCTGCGCACCCTGAAGATGAAGAACAGAGCGCCGAAGCCCACGCCGAAGGCGAATGCTCCGATCGCTATCTGCTGGCCCACCGAGTAGGCCGCCACGGTGGCCCCGGCGGCCGTGCCGGCGAACACCTTGACCAACAGCGCCTGCGCCACCCCCGCTCCCTGAGGCGTGAACGGCACCGCGGCGGCGACCGCGTTCACGCCCAGCACCAGCAGCACGTTCCTCACCGACCCGCCCACGTTGAACGCCTCCAGGAGGAACCAGAAGGCGGTGAAGCGGAACAGCCAGCCGGCGAGCTGCACGGCGAACACCTCGCGCAGGTAGCGGCGGCGGTCGAAGAGGATCGTCAGGCCCTGGCGTACCCGCGCCCAGAACGCCTTCACGCGCACCGACAGCAGGGCGAAGGCCACCATTGCGCCGATCCCCAGGGCCGTGATCAGGAACAGCGTGAACCGGGGGTGCGAGGCCAGATAGGACAGGTCGAACGCGTTGAGCTTGGCGAAGTCCGGCGGCTTGGGGAACACGCCCTGGGTGAACGCGAAGCCCAGGATCAGGACGCCCATCGCGAGATCGAAGCCGGCCTCCACCACGAAGCTCGCGCCCACTGCCGGGTAGCTGGAGTGCGGCACCGAGGTCTTGGTGAGGAAGAGACGGACTACGTCGCCGCCGCGCGCGGGGATGACCGCGTTGAAGCCGTAGCCGGCGAAGTAGGCGCCCCAGATGTCCACGAACCTGAACCGCTCACCCGGGTAGGCGGCGCGGAGGATGTTGTAGGACGCCCGCGCGCGGAAGGTCAGGTACACGCCGAACGCCATGAGGCCCAGCACCAACGGGCCGAGCCGGACGTCCGCCAGGCCTGAGAAGAACGAGTCGACCGCGTCGAAGAACGACTCGAACGACTCGCCCAGTGCTGCCGTGGGGGTCACGGCAGCCAAGGGTAAGCGCTCGGGGGCGACGCTCCGGGCGCCCTACTTGAGCAGCCGCGAGAGCCTGCGGTCCTTGAGGACGCGGCCGCCCGTCTGCTCCTCGGGGCAGTAGCAGAGCACGTAGTCCTTGAAGTGGATGGCCTCGATCGTGGTGCCACAGCTGGGGCAGGGCTCCCCGGCTCGGCGGTGCACCTCCAGCGGCATCGGGAGCTTGTCGGGAATCGTGTCGCCCACCACCTCCTCGTAGTGGTCCAGCGCGGCGCCCATCCGCTCGGCGGCAGCCGTCCTCACCGCCTCGACCTCGTCCGGCTCGAGCTCGGAGCCCTTGCGGAACGGCGACAGACGCGCCGTCCAGAGGATCTCGTCGACCCACGAGCGGCCGATGCCGGCCACCGTGCGCTGGTCCCGAAGCAGCGGGTGCAGGTGGCGCGGCTGGTCGATCAGCGCAGCGAAGCGGTCGGCCTCGATCGCCGGCCAGGCATCCGGCCCGAGGGTCGTCATTGTCTCCTCCTCCTGCACGGCTTCCGAGGGCAGCAGCTTGGCCCATGCGCGCTGACGCGTTCCGAACTCGCGCAGCCGCAGCTCGCGCCCGCCGTCCAGCCGCACGAGCAGCCGCGAGACGCGATCCCGCATGGACGCTCGGGTGTCCCATAGCTGCAGCCGCCCGGCCGACATCAGGTGCACCATCAGCGTCAGCTCGCCGAAGTCGGCCAAGAACAGCTTGCCGCGCCGGCGGACCGCCTGGAGAGTGGCCCCGGTGAGCGCGTCAAGCGGCGGGTCGAAGCTCTTCATCGTGACCATGCCCGGCGCCATGGCCGACTCGACGGTGGAGCCCTCAGCCGCGCGCGTGAGGCGGCGGGCGGCGATCTCTACCTCGGGCAGCTCGGGCATCGCCGGGTAACGCTACGCGCTGGTGCTCGGTGCTCGGTGCTCGGTGCTCGGACACCGAAGGGAACGGGCCCGGATAGGGGCGGTCGCCTATCACGCTCGTAACGCGGCGTTGACTCGCTCCGAGAGCCCGAAATGAATGGCCCGAAACCGACCCTATAGGCCGCCTTCGGGCCACTCATCCGCCGCCGGCCAAGCCGCGCCGTCACCAACCCACCCACCCGGTCACGAACGTGACAGCACCGCAACAGACCTGTCCCCTCGGCGCCCGCCGTAGGGCGACGCCCGAGCCACAGCGCGACCACGGAGCCGAACGGGCCAGCGACCGGTGACCGGCGACCCGGGCGGCAGTACCCTCATCCCGTGAGGATCGCCGTGGCAGCCGACGAGCGCACCGGCGTCGCCGAGGCGCTCGTGGAGCGCCTACGGGACCGGGGGCATGAGCCCCTGCTCCACGGTGCGCTCAGCGCGGAGGAGCGCGACGACTGGGCCTGGTCCAGCGAGGCCGCCGCGCGCGACGTGGCGGAGGGCCGCGCCGATCAGGGAGTGGTTTGCTGCTGGACCGGCACCGGCGCGTCCATCGCCGCGAACAAGGTGGCGGGTGCGCGTGCAGCGCTCTGCGCCGATGCCGAGACTGCCCGTGGCGCCCGGCGCTGGAACGACGCCAACGTGCTGGCGCTGTCCCTGCGGACCACCAGCGCGGCGCTGCTCGACGAGATCCTGGACGGATGGTTCGACGGCGAGCCCAGCCGTGAGCACGACGACGTGGCCAACATCCGCCACGTCGACGAGATCGCCTGAGCGGGCGCCTAGCCCGGAACCTTGAACTTCTTCTTGACGGCCTTGGCCGAGTTCTTGCCGGGCTCGTCGGTCACGACGAGCGACACCGAGTAGCTGCCCGCCTTGAGCTTCTTGGCCTTGTAGGTCACCGAGCCCGGGTTGTCCTCGTCCAGCGTCTTCGTGCGGAGCGTCTTGACCGTCTTGCGGCCGCGCTTGAAGGTGGCCTTAACCCGTGCGTTCTCAGACACGGCGAACGACACCTTCACGCTCTTCTTGCCGCGCTTGAGCTTGACCTTGGAGAGCTTGGGCGCGGTCCTGTCGGCCCCCACCTGCACCACGCCGATCATGCCGATGATCCGGTGGGGCTGGCAGATGTAGGCGTAGCGGCCGGCGGCCGGAAACGTCCGCGAGAACGTGGCGCCGGCCTCCCCCGGGAAGGTTGCGTTGAAGGCCGTCGGCGCGCTCCTGCGGCTGGTCACTGTGTGCTCGGCGACGGCGCCGGCGCTCGTCCAGGTCACGGTGTCGCCGGGGTTGACCTGCACGCGCTTGGGACCGAACACGTTGTCGGTCACACGCACGGTCTTGGTGGCGGCGCCGGCTGAGGCGGCGGGCACCAGTAGAGCGACGACCAGGGCTGCGGGGAGGCGGAGACGTGAGCGCATGCTCGGGACTCTAGACACCCGTGAGCACCGGAAGTCGCGGTCCCGTCAGAATGCCCGCTCATGCGAATCTCGGCCAAGGCGGACTACGCCGTGCGCGCCGCCGCGGAGCTCGCAGCGCTGGGCACTGACGACCCCGTCAAGGGCGAGCAGATCGCGCAGGCTCAGAGCATCCCGATCAAGTTCCTCGAGAACATCCTGGTGGACCTCCGCCAGGCCGGGCTGGTCGAGAGCCGCCGCGGCCCGGAGGGCGGCTATTGGCTGGCGCGGCCGGCCAAAGAGATCACCGTGGCCGACGTGATGCGCGCCGCGGAGGGCCCGCTGGCCAGCGTGCGCGGGCAGAAGCCCGAGGAGCTGGACTACGTGGGCGCGGCCGCCTCGCTGCAGGAGGTGTGGGTGGCCCTCCGTGTGAGCCTGCGCGACGTGCTGGAGCACGTGACGCTGGCCGACCTGGCAGCGGGTCGCTTGCCGCGCGGCGTGGCCGCGCGCACCCGCGACCCGGACGCCTGGCAGCGGCGCTAGCCGCGCTAGCGCTTGGTCGACAGCGTCTGGAAGCGGCAGCGAGAGGACTGGCCGCCGCCAAGGCAGCTCCCCGCCACCCTCAGCCGCGCGACCCTCTTCCTGGCCTGGATTGCCTCGACCACGACCCCGAATGGCGTCTTTCGAAGCACGGAACGGGGGCGGTAGACCGGGTACCCCGTGGGCAGCGTCACGATGGCGCGCACGCCGCCGAAGCCGTCGTCGTCGGCGAACACCTCCACTCCGGTCGCCCAGGTGTTCACCCGCTTCGTGCAGACCAGCGCCGAGCTGCTGCAGCCGCGCCGGGTGCGCAGCCGCTTGCGCTCCTCGAAGTCGCGCAGCGGAATGGTCACGCTCGCTGCCTTGGTGCCGCTGCCGGGCACCTTCGCCCGGCGCGCCACCCGGGCTCGCACCGTGACGGGTGCCAGGGAGCTGGTGCGCGACGGCTTGAGGCGCAGCACGAAGCGGAGCTGGCCGGGGTAGTAGGGCCTTCCCCGCCTTCGGAAGATCACGCGCGGGCGGGACCAGCGGTCCACCAGCGGGACCGGCGCCCGCAGGATCGGCGTCGTGCTCACCATGGCCGTGCAGTCCACCTCGCCCCCCGGCTCGAGGGCGTCGAACGACAGCGTCATGGGCAGGGGGCCCGGCGTGTCCCGCACCAGCTCCGCGCTGCTGCCTCCCTCTTCCAGGAACAGGGCGCCGGGGGCCGACACCCGCGGGCTGCTGGTGGGATCGGTCGACACCGAGCCCGTGACCCTGAGCACATGGGTGGCGTAGAGGGTGCTCCCGCTACGGGTGTCCGACACCCGGTACTCGGGCACGACCGCCGGCGAGCACGGCGCTGCGGCGGCTCCGGCCGGAGCGGCCAGCGTGAGGGCAACGGCGAGGGCCAATCGGCCGCACGGTCCCACAGCCAGACCGTACACCCGCCACTACCGGCGCGCTACGGGCCAGCCGCGCCTGCGGTGCCCTCGAACCGCCGCGCGCCTTCCTTGCGCACGAACACGATCTGGCCGGCCGCCAGCTCCAGCTCCTCCGCGCGCGATCGGGTGGTCTGCACCCACACTGCTGCGACCGTCGTCCAGCGTCAGCTCCACCCGCACCTCGAAGCCCAGGTGCACCACGCGGTCGATCAAGCCCTCCTGGGTCGAGCCGTTGGGCGCGGCCATGATCTCGAAGTCGTGCGGACGGACCAGCTCGTCGCCGATCCGGTTGACCTCCCCGACGAAGCCCATGACGAACTCGTTCACCGGCTCCTCGTAGAGCTCGCGCGGCGTGCCCACCTGCTCCATCCGCCGTCGCTCATGACCACGATCTGGTCGGAGACGTCCATGGCCTCCTCCTGGTCGTGGGTCACGAAGATGGTGGTCACGTGCACCTCGTCGTGGAGCCGCCGCAGCCATGAGCGCAGCTCCTTGCGCACGGTGGCGTCCAGCGCGCCGAAGGGCTCGTCCAGCAGCAGCACCTTGGGCTCCACGGCCAGCGCGCGCGCCAGCGCCATCCGCTGGCGCTGGCCGCCGCTGAGCTGCGACGGGTAGCGCGCCTGGAAGCCCGGCCAGCCCGACGATCCCCAGCAGCTCGTCCACCCGCTCCGCGACCTCGGCCTTCGGGCGCTTGCGGATCGTCAGCCCGAACGCCACGTTGTCGCGCACGGTCATGTGCTTGAAGGCGGCGTAGTGCTGGAACACGAAGCCCATGCCGCGCCGCTGCGGCGGCACGCCGCGTGACGTCCTCGCTCGCCGAGCGTCACGGCGCCGCTGTCGGGCACCTCCAGCCCGGCGATGATCCGCAGCAGCGTCGACTTGCCCGAGCCCGACGGCCCGAGCAGGGCCGTGAGCGACCCGGGCTGCACGTCGATGGACACGTCGTCGAGCGCGACGAAGTCGCCGTAGCGCTTGGACACGCCGGTGGCGGAGATCACGTGAGCTCCTTGCGGCGGCTGGACCAGCACCATCGCCGGCGAGTGTTACCAGGGCGATCAGCGCCAGCAGCGTGGAGGCCGCGTAGGCGCCCGCCAGGTCGAAGTTCTGGAACCGCTTCTCCACCAGCAGCGTGAGCGTCTCGGTCTCGCCCGAGACCTTTCCGGACACCACGCTCACCGCGCCGAACTCGCCGATGGCGCGCGCGGTGGACAGGACGATGCCGTAGACCAGCCCCCAGCGGATGGCCGGCAGTGTGATCCGCCGGAACGCCTGCCACCGCGACGCGCCCAGGGTGGCGGCCGCCTGCTCCTGCTCGGTGCCCACCTCTCGCAGCACGGGCGCCACCTCGCGCACCACGAATGGCAGCGTCACGAAGACCGTGGCCAGCACGATCCCGGGGAAGCGAGAACAGGATCTGGATCCCGGCCGAGGCCAGCTCGTCGCCGAACCAGCCCTCGCGGCCGTAGAGCAGGATCAGCGCCAGGCCCACCACCACCGGCGAGATGGCGAACGGCAGGTCGATCAGGGCCTCCACGCACCCGGCGCCCGGGAACACGCCCGCGCACCAGCGCCATGGCCGTGACCACCCCGAGCACGGCGTTGAGCGGCACGGCGATGGCCGCCACCGACAGGGTGAGCCAGAAGGCGCTGATGGCCGCAGGGGTGGTCACGCTGTCGAACACCGCGGCCAGCCCGGGCTCGAAGGTCTTGTAGAGCACCACCGCCACCGGCGCGACCAGGACGGCACCGAGGTAGGCCAGCGCAACCGCGCGCAGCGACAGGCGGCTAGCCCTCATGGCGCGCCCCCCAGCGCTCGACGAAGCGCAGGCCCACGAGCACCGCCAGCGACAGCGCCAGCAGGACCACCGACACCGCCGCGGCGCCGGTGATGTTGTCCGACTCGAGCTGCTTGTAGGCGTACACCGACGCCACCTGGGTGTCGAACGGCTTGTTGCCGGAGATCAGCACGATCGAGCCGAACTCGCCCACCGCGCGCGCGAACGCCAGCGCGGCCCCGGAGACGATGGCCGGCAGCAGGTTGGGCAGCACGATGCGGGCTGAAGGTCGTGCGCTGCGGAGGCGCCCAGCGAGTAGCGCCGCCTCCTCCATCTCGCGGTCGAGCTCGATCAGCACGGGCTGCACCGCCCGCACCACGAACGGCAGCGTGACGAACAGCAGCGCCAGCAGGACCGCCCACTTCGTGAACGCGATCGCGTCGCCGTAGAGCGCCAGCAGGGTGATGCCGGCCACGATCGTGGGCAGCGCGAACGGCAGGTCGATGATGGCGTTCACGACCCGCTTGCCGCGGAAGTCGTCGCGCACCAGCACCCAGGCGATGAGCGTGCCCATCACCACGTTGATGGCGGCCACGAGCAGCGAGATCAGCAGCGTGAAGCGCAGCGCCGACACCGACTGGCGGGTGGTCACCGAGCTCCAGAACGACGTCGAGGCCATCCTGGAACGAGCGGTCGACGACCGCCGCCAGCGGCAGCAGCACGATCAGGCTCAGCCACAGCGTCGCGATGCCGAGCCCGAGACGCGCCTGCGCCGCCGAACCCGGAGGCCCGGTGGCGCAGGCGCGCCCGCGGTTGCCGGCAACGAGCTCATTGGGCGGTGGACACCCCTGCCTCCTCCTCGATCTTCGCGATCGTCCCGTTCTCGGGATCGAAGAGGTCCTTGTTCACCTTCGACCAGCCGCCCAGGTCGGTGATCGTGGTGACCTTGGCCGGGTTGGGGAACTGCGACTTGGTGGCCTCGATGGTCTCGGGATCGACCGGCCGGTAGCCCCAGCCCACGAACTTCTTCTGGCCCTCGGGCCCGAGCACGTAGTCGATGAACGCCTTGGCGCCCGACGCGGCCTTCTCGGTCTGAGCGATGTTGATCTCGATCTCCACGGTGCTGTCGGGCCGCACGAGCTCGATCTCGTCCTCGCCCTTCTTGATCGCCGTGGTGGCCTCGTACTCATACGACAGCAGCACGTCACCCTCGCCGCCGGTGAACGTCTGCAGGGCCTCGCGTCCGGACTTGGGCTGGACCGAGACGTTGTCCGTGATCAGCTTCTCCACGTAGTCCAAGCCCCCGTGCGCGTAGGCGCCCAGCAGGTTCCACTTGGCCGCGCCCGAGGTGAAGGGGTTGGGTGTCACGACCTTCACGCCCGGCTTGATCAGGTCGTCCCAGGTCCTGATGCCCTTGGGGTTGCCCTTGCGGACGATGAAGGACACGATCGACTTGGACACGATGCCCTTCGTGGAGGTGGCGCCCTTCCAGTCCTTGGCCACCAGCCCGGCCTCGACCAGGCGCTCGACGTCGGGCTCGATCGAGAAGGACACGACGTCGGCCTTCAGGCCGCCTTCCACCGCGCGGCTCTGCTCGCCCGACGCCCCGAATGAGCTCTTGAACGCGATGTCCTTGCCCGCGTCCGTCTTGCGGAACGCCGGGATGATCTCGTCGTAGACGACCTCGGGGGTGGAGTAGGCCACGAGTGCCAGCTGCTCCGATCCCGAGCCGCCCGAGCTGCTGCCCGAGGCGTCCTTGCTGTCATCGGAGCCGCCGCAGCCGGCTCCGAGCAGGGCGAGCAGCAACAGGAGAAACAGGGGGCGGAATGCGCGAGTCATGAAACCTCTCATAGCCAGTCGGGATTAGGAGGTTGGGAACCCTAGCAACCCGGTGGGGAATACACCGTCTGGAAGGATGCCCGCCGTGCCGGAGATCGTGGACTCGCCGGAGCAGGCAGCGGCTCAGGAGCTTGCGCCGCTGATCGTCCGGGAGCCGCTGGAGGCGTTTCTCGACGAGAACGGGCTGGGAGCCGGCCCGCTCGAGGCCGAGCGAATCGGGGAGGGACACTCCAACGTGACCTACCTCGTCCGCCGCAGCGACGACCGGTTCGTGCTGCGCCGCCCCCCGCGGCCGCCCCTGCCGCCCTCGGCCCATGACGTGCTGCGCGAGGCCCGCCTGCTCACCGCGCTCGAGCCCACCGCCGCCCGTACGCCGCGGGTGCTCGCGACCTGCGCGGACGAGGAGATCCTGGGCGTTCCCTTCTACGTCATGGAGGAGGTGACCGGCAGCGTGATCACCAGCGCCGTGCCGCCGGCGCTCGATGATCCCGAGCAACGCGGTCGCATCGGCGAGGAGCTGGTGGACGCCCTCGTGGAGGTGCACGCGGTGGACTGGCAGGCGGCGGGGCTCGATGGCTTCGGCAAGCCCACCGGCTACCTGGACCGCCAGCTACGGCGCTTCAACGGCCTCTGGGAGCACAACAAGACCCGCGAGCTGCCGATCGTCGGTGAGGTGGCCGATTGGCTAGAGGCCAACAAGCCCGACTCCCCCACGGCAACGATCGTGCACGGCGACTATCGCCTGGGCAACGTGATGGTGGCCGACCAGCCGCCTGCCAGCGTGGTTGCGATCTTCGACTGGGAGCTGGCCACGATCGGCGACCCGCTGGCCGACGTGGGCTACCTGGCGATCACCTGGGCGCAGGAGGGCGACCCCGAGGACACCTCCTTTGGCTCGCTCTCCGCCGCCACCCGGAAGGAGGGCTTCCCCACCCGCGAGGAGCTCACCCGGCGCTACGAGGAGCGGTCGGGGCGCTCGGTCGGGGCGCTCAACTGGTACGGCGCGCTGGCGCTGTGGAAGGCCGCAGTGTTCATGGAGGGCAACCTCAAGCGCTTCCAGGCCGGCTCGACCGACGACAGCTACCTGGGCCTGTTCGTGGAGGGCGTGCCGATGCTGGCCGAGAAGGCGCGCGAGGTCGCGCACTCGTGAAGGGTCTCCTGGTGGACTTCGGTGGGGTGCTCACCACCAACGTGTTCGACTCGTTCAAGGACTTCTGCTCCGCCGAGGGGCTGGAGCCCGACGCGTTCGTGACGCTGTTCCGGTCCGACCCCGACGCCCGCCGGGAGCTGCGCCGCGTGGAGACCGGGGAGATCAGCGAGGACGAGTTCTCGGAGATCCTCGGCCGCATGCTCGGCGTGGCGAACCACGAAAACCTCGTGAACCGGCTGTTCGCGGGAATGCGCGCGGACGAGCCCATGGTCGACGCGGTGCGCCGGGCCAAGCGTGCCGGTGTGAGGACCGGACTGATCTCCAACTCGATCGGCGCGGGGCGCTACGACCGCAGCACCTTCCCCGAGCTGTTCGACGCCGTCGTGATCTCCGCCGAGGAGCGGATGCACAAGCCGCAGCCGGCGATCTACCGCCTGGGCGCGGAGCGAGCGGGGCTGCCGCCGGAGCAGTGCGTGTTCGTGGACGACCTGAGGGAGAACTGCGAGGGCGCCGAGGCGGTGGGCATGCGCGCGGTGCTGCACCGGGGCGCGGACACCACGATCCCGCAGCTGGAGGAGATGCTCGGCGTAGTGCTTGGTGCTTAGAAGGGAGGATTGGTCAAGAGCGATGAGTCTCGCCGTGATTCCCGGTCTATCTCCCCCACCCGATCAACCGCACTCGAGGAGAGCATCGTGACCGCTACCTACACCTTCGACGTGTTTTCCAGCCTCGACGGCTACGGTGCCGCCGGCGGCAACTGGGCCGGCTACTGGGGTAAGCAGGGCCCCGAGCTGCTCGACCACCGCCTTGCGCTGCACGGCGCGGAGCAGCGGATGGTCTTCGGGGCCAACACGTATCGGGCATTTGCGCGGATGCTGGCCTCGAGCAGCGAGGAGTCCGAACCGCGTGACCCATGGGTCACGCGGATGAGGAGCCTGCCGGCGACCGTGGTGTCGACGACGCTGGAAGGCCCCCTCGACTGGCCGGACGCGACCGTCGTGAGCGGTGACGCCGTCGACGTCGTCGCCCGGCTCAAGGAGGAGTCCGATGTCCCGTTGCGCTCGCACGGCAGCCTGTCGCTGAACCGGGCGCTGATGGCCGCCGGCCTGGTCGACCGCGTGCAGGTGACGCTCTTCCCTGTAATCACCGGTCAGACCGGGCTGGACCCGATCTTCCAGGGTGCGGCCGACTTCGACCTGGAGCTACTCGAGACCCGGACGCTCGACGGCCACATCCAAGAGCTCGTCTACCGACCCAGCCTGCACTAGAGCCCCGGGATCTTGTCGCGCAGCTCGGCGATGTCGTCGCGCACGCCCTGGATCGTCCCGCGCACGGCCTCGATCTCTCCACTCAGCGGCGGCAGCTCCGTTCTCAGGCCCGCCACCTCGGTCCGCAGAGGCGCGATCTCGGTCTGGAGCGCAGCAAGGCCCTTCTCCAGCGACTCGGCGGTGTCGTCCAGGTCGGTGACCTCACGGTGAAGGGGCCCGAGCCAGTCGCGCAGATCGCGCACCTCGCTACGGAGCTCGTCGATCTTGGCCGACAGCTCGTCCTCCGCCGTCGGTAGCCGCTCGGCCACCCGGGTCAGCTCGGGGATGGTGACCGCCAGCTTGTGCAGGTCGTCGAGGGCCCGCGTCAGTAGCTTTGGCGGGATCGTGAGGACGTCCAGCACAGGGTCACCTTAGCCGTGGCCGCCAACGGCCGGCCGGCCCGCACCCTGCTCGTGCTCTGGGACGTCGACGGGACGCTGGTGGACACCGCCGGCCACGGCCGGCACGCCTTTGGCGAGGCGTTCGCGGCGGTATTCGGGCGCCAGCCGGCCGACGACCCGGTGCCGATGGCGGGCCGCACGGACCACGCCATCGCGCTGGACCTGCTGGCGCGGAACTCCATCGACGACCCCGAGCGCCACCTGCCGGAGATCTTCGAGGCCCTCCACGACGCTCTCCACGGCCGCCGCGACGCCATCGCCGCCGAGGGCCGTCCTCAGCCCGGCGTCGCCGAGGCGCTCAGCGTGGTCGGCGCCCGCGCGGACGTCCTGCAGTCGCTGCTCACCGGCAACATCGAGCGCAACGCCCGGATCAAGCTCGGCGCCTTCGGCCTCGAGCGGCACGTGGACCTGGAGATCGGCGGCTACGGGTCCGACCACGGCACGCGCTCGGAGCTGGTGGACATCGCACGCCGCAAGGCACGCGAGCGCCGCGGCGTCGACGTGCCCGCCTCGGACACCGTGCTCGTGGGCGACACGCCCCTCGACGTGGAGGCCGCGCACAGGGCCGGCGCCAGGGCAGTGGCGGTGGCCACGGGCCCCTACCGCCTGGACGAGCTCGAGCAGGCCCGTCCCGACGCGGCCCTGGAGGACCTGCGCGACACCGAGGCGCTGCTGGCGGCGCTGGAGGGCTGACTGGCTCAGCCCACGGCGATGGCCACCACGCCCAGGAGCACCAGGGCCACACCCGCCTGCTGCGCCCCCCGCACGCGCTCGCCCAGCACCGCTCGCGCCAGCAGGATCGTGACCACCGGGTAGAGCGAGGACAGCACCGCCACCACGCTCACCAGCCCCTCGGTGGCAGCCAGAGCGAAGAGCGCATTGGCGGCCATGTCGAGCACCCCGATGGCCACCACCGCGCCCTCGTGGCCGCGCAACTCGCCCAGCGCGGGCCGCGCGATGGCCACCGCCACCCCCAGGAGCGCGACGCTCGTGCCGCGTGCCACCAGCAGCGCCCACAGCACGTCCCCGTCCCCGGCCACGTCCATGGCCGCGAGGAACGTGCCGAAGCC
Organism: uncultured Thermoleophilaceae bacterium; assembly: GCA_963814005.1. GTDB lineage: Bacteria > Actinomycetota > Thermoleophilia > Solirubrobacterales > Thermoleophilaceae > JAAYBF01. Next base: position 265,737 of record CAWFBA010000012.1, on the reverse strand, counting down.
CAGCGCCGCCAGCAGCGCCAGGCCCACGCCGGCAGCCACCCGCGCGCCGCCATTCGCCCTCTTCGCGCGCGGACAGCACCACCCCTGCGAGCGCCAGCGCGATGCCGGCGGCCGGCCAGCGGGCCTGGCCGCTCGCCCGTGGCCACGCCAACCGCCACGGGCAGCGCCGCGCCCAATCCACCGATGGGCGCCACCACCGCCATCGCGCCGATGGCCAGGCCGCGATAGAACGCCGCCAGCCCCAGCACCCCGCCCGCGCCCGCCAGCGCCGCGAGCGCGAGGTCGCCGCCCGCCGGCGGGCCGTCCCCGCGGATGGCGGTGGCCCCTGCCAGCAGCATCAGCGCCACCGTCTGCGACACGGCCAGCACCGCCAGCAGGCTCAGCGTGCGGCTCTTGAGCCCGCCGAGAAAGTCGGCCGTGCCCCAGGCGATGCTCGCGGTCAGGCCGAGCGCTACTGCGACCACTTGATGCTGCAGCCCACCGGCTCTGTCTCGGCCGGATCGGGCTCGCGGCCTTCGAGCACCGCGTCGAGCGCGTCGCGCAGCCAGCGCGCCCCCGCCGCGGAGTCCTGGTAGTCGGCGTCCGGGGCGCCGCGGTAGCGCAGCACCCCGTGGGCGTCCACCAGGAAGACGTCGGGCGTGGTCTGCGCGCCGTAGGCCCGCGCGACCTCCTGCGTCTCGTCGTGCAGGTAGGGCGCCGGCCAGCCGCCGTCGGCCTCCACGCGCTCGCGCATGGCCTCGGCGGAGTCGCGCGGGTAGCGAGTGGCGTCGTTGGAGTTCACCAGCAGGACCCGCGCGCGGCCCTGGTAGTCGCGGGCCACGTCCAGCAGGCGGTCGTGCCAGGCCAGCGCGTAGGGACAGTGGTTGCAGGTGAACACCACGGCGCTGGGCGCGGCACCCAGCGCGTGCGTGACGCCGTCGGTGTCGGGCAGGCTGAACTGGGGCGCGGCCTCGCCGGTCGTCATCGCAGTGCTCTCCTGATGGTCTCGCGGATGTCCTGGGGATCGGGCGTGGGCGACGGGCGCCCGTCGCGCAGCCGGTAGACGCGGCAGGTCAGGCCCAGCGGCTGGCCGGCAGCCGGCGCCACCTCGCGGTCACCGACCCGGATCGTGGGCGACCCGGTGAAGCCCTCGCGCTCGGCGTCCTGCTCCGTGCGGATCTCGCGCAGCTCCACGACGTCGGGGTCCAGCCCCTCCTCCTTCAGTGCTCCGCGCAGCGAGGCGAGCGTCGAGTCGGTGGAGGGGCAGCCCTCCCACCAAAGCAGCTGCACGCGCGGCGCGCTCAGGCCGGATCCAGCTCCACGCGCTCGATGAGCGCCGGCTCCTCGGGCCGGTCGCCCGGGCCGGTCGGCAGTCCCTCGATCGCGTCGACCGCCTCCATGCCCGCCGTGACCTCGCCGAACACGGTGTGCTTGCCGTCGAGCCAGGGCGCGGCCTCGGTGGTGACGATGAAGAACTGCGATGCCGTTGGTGTTCGGGCCCGGCGTTGGCCATGGCCAGCGCGCCGCGGACGACCTTGTGGTCGTTGAACTCGTCCTCGAACGTGTAGCCCGGGCCGCCGGTGCCGGTGCCCTGCGGGCAGCCGCCCTGGATCATGAAGTCCTTGATCACGCGGTGGAAGGCGAGCCCGTCGTAGAAGCCGTCGCCGGAGAGCTTGCGGAAGTTCTCGACCGTCTTCGGGGCGTCGTCGTCGAAGAACTCGACCTCGATCGGGCCCGTGGTTCGTGTGCAGGGTTGCCTGGCTCATCGCTTCGCGACCTCCAGCCGGAGCTTCACGCCCCGGACCTCGTTTCCGCTGACCTTGTCCACGACCTCGCCCGCGCGCTCGGCGGGCACCTCGACGAAGCTGAACCGCTCGAGCACGCGGACGTTGCGCACGTCCTCGCCGTCCAGGTGGGAGTGGTCCACGATCGCGCCCACCACGTCGGCGGGCTCGAAGCCCTGCGACCGCCCCGCACCCAGGAACAGCTTGGCCACCGGGCCCTCCAGGCCGCGGCGCGGCTTGGTGTGCCGCGGGCGGCGGGTCTCGCGCTCCTCACGGGGCTCGCGCGTCTGCCGCTTGGCGGGCGACGAGGGCCGGCCGTTGGCCGACCACGCCGGGATCGCGGTCTTGGCGTGGCGCTCGATCGCCTCGAGGTCGCCGCGCTGCTTGGGCGTGATGAAGGTGATGGCGCGGCCGGTCTCGCCCGGCGCGGCCCGTGCGGCCGATGCGGTGCACGTAGATGTCGGGCGAGTTCGGGATGTCGTAGTTGACGATGTGCGACACGCCCGCGATGTCGAGCCCGCGGGCGGCCACGTCGGTGGCCACCAGCAGCCGCTCGCGCCCGCCCTTGAAGGCGATCATCACGCCGTCGCGCGCGCCCTGGGACATGTCGCCGTGCAGCGTCTTGACGCGCAGGCCCTTGTCGCCCAGGCGGCGCGCCAGGCGGTCCACGCCGATCTTGGTGCGCGCGAAGATGATCGCCTGGGTCGGGCGCTCGGCCTTGAGCACCTCGCCGAGCTCGTCCGGCTTGTCGCTTGTCGGACACCTCGACGTGGAACTGCGCGACGGTGTCGATCGTGAGCGTGGCGGCCTTGACCTTGATCGTCACCGGGTCGTACATGCGCTTCTCGGCGAGCTTCTTGATCTCCGGCGGCATCGTGGCCGAGAACAGCGCCGTCTGGCGGCCCGACGGGCAGCGGCCGAGGATCGTCTCGACGTCCTCGAGGAAGCCGAGGTCGAGCATCTCGTCGGCCTCGTCGAGCACCACGTAGCGGGCCGAGTCGAGGAACAGGTAGTGGCGGCCGATCATGTCCATCACCCGGCCGACGGTGCCCGACCACGACCTGCGCGTCGTCCTTCAGCCGCGACGCCTGGTCGCGGATGGGCGCGCCGCCGAAGACCGCGACCACCTAGATGCCGCGCTGCTCGCCGTAGGCGCGCAGCGCCTGGGTCACCTGGATGCACAGCTCGCGCGTGGGGGTCAGCACCAGCGCCTGGACCTCGGTGTCCTCGGGATCGACGTACTCGAGCATCGGCAGCCCGAAGGCGGCCGTCTTGCCGGTGCCGGTCTGGGCCTGGCCGATCACGTCCCGGCCCTCCAGCAGGAGGGGGATCGTCTGTTCCTGGATCGGGGTCGGCTCCTGGTAGCCGAGGTGCTCGAGGGCCTCGAGCAGCGGCTTCGAGAGGCCCAGCTCTGCAAAGTTCGTCATTGCTTGTGCTACCAGACTACTGAGCAGTCGGGTCCGAGCAGGAGCTTGCCGGTGGTGCGGCGCGCCGTCGAGGTCCTCGTGGGCGCGGCGCACGTCGACTCATGCGGGTAGGTGGCCGCCGACCTGCGGCCTCAGCTCGCCGCGGGCGGCGCGCTCGAACAGGTCGGCGCAGCGGCGCCTCGGTCATCTCGCGGCGCTCCAGGCAGTGGTAGAGCCAGAAGCCGACCACGGCGCGGCTGGTCTTGAGCAGGGCGGCATTCGACACGCGCACCTTCTCGCGCGTGGAGTTGCCGTAGGCCACCAGCCGGCCGAACGGCGCGAGCGCCGCGAGGCTCTGCTCGAAGACGCGCGCCGCCGGCCGTCTCGAGCACCACGTCCACGGGCCGGCCGCCGTTGGCGGCGACCAGCGCGCCGGTCAGGTCCTCCGCGTCGGGGTCCACGGCCACGTCGGCGCCGAGCTCGAGCGCCCGCTCGCGGCGCTCGTCAGAGCCGGCCGTGGCGATCACCCGCCCGGCGCCCATCGGCTTCGCCAGCTGCAGCGCCAGGCCGCCCGACGCCCCCGGCCGCCGAGTGCACCACCACGCTCTCGCCCTCGGCGAGCTTGCGCCGACGGTCCGGAACAGGTGCCAGGCGGTGAGGCCCTGGATCAGCAGCGCCAGCGCGCCGTCGTCGCTCCAGGCCGTCGGGGACCCGGAACAGGCGCGCGGCGGGCGCGGCCGCGCGCTCCGCGTAGCCGCCGGTCTCGAGCAGCGCCACCACCCGCTCGCCCGCCTCGAAGCCCTCCGCGGCGCGCTCGCCACCGTCCCCGCCACCTCGCCGCCCAGCACGAACGGCAGCTCGCCGCTCGGCCACGTACGGTTCTCGCGCTGGTGGGTGTCGCCGAAGTTCACCCCGGCGCGCTCGACCTCGCACCAGCACCTCGCCGGGGCGTGGCTCCGGCTCGGGCACCTCGGTCACCGCGAGCACCTCGGGCCCGCCGAACTCGTCGATCTGGACGGCGCGCACGGCGGCATCCTCGCGCAGGCCGGCACTGCGGGCGCCGGCGACGATAGCCTTCCGCCGCCTATGAGCCTTGTCGTGGTCGGATCGATCGCCTTCGACGCGGTCAAGACGCCCTTCGGGGAGCGCGAGCGCATGCTCGGCGGCTCCGCCGTGCACTTCTCGCTGGCCGCCAGCTTCTTCACCGACGTGCGCGTGGTGGGCCCGGTGGGCGACGACTTCGGCGACGACGAGTACGCGGTGCTGCACGGCCGCGGCGTGAACACCGACGACATCGAGCACGTGCGCCGGCGGCAAGACCTTCTTCTGGCGGGGCCACTACGAGTACGACCTGAACATGGCCCACACCGACGACACCCAGCTCAACGTGTTCGGCGAGTTCGAGCCCAAGCTCTCGGAGGCCTCCAAGGGCGCCGAGCACCTCTTCCTCGCCAACATCCAGCCCGACCTCCAGCGCGAGGTGCGCGAGCAGTGCGGCGGGCGTCCGCGTGGCGGGGCTCGACTCGATGAACCTGTGGATCGAGACCGCGCGCGACTCGCTGGTGCGGACCATCGGCGGCGTGGACCTCGTGTTCCTCAACGACGCCGAGATCCGCGATGCTCACCGAGCAGCCCAACCTCGTGCGCGCCGCGCGCGAGGTCATGGAGATGGGCCCGACGGTGGTCGTGGCCAAGCAGGGCGAGTACGGCGCCGCGCTGTTCACCGAGGACGGCTTCTTCGCGCTGCCCGCCTTCCCGCTGGAGACCGTGATCGACCCCACCGGCGCCGGCGACTCGTTCGCCGGCGGCTTCCTCGGCTACCTCTCCTCCCAGGACGACTGGCACGACGAGGCCGCCCTGCGCCGCGCGATGACCTACGGCTCGGTGATCGCCTCGTTCAACGTCGAGGAGTTCGGCACCGAGCGCGTGGCGCGCCTGAGCCGCGAGGAGATCGACGAGCGCTTCGAGCAGTTCCGGCGCATGACCGCGCTCGAGGCCGCCCCCGCCTGACGGGCAGCCCGGCGCCAAGTGGGCGCGGGGGTGTTCAGCCGCGGAAGGCGGGGTACGATCCGGCGCGTGGACGCGGCGACGTTCATCTGGATGTTCCTGGTCCTGAAGATCCCGATCGCCGCCGCGCTGTCGCTGATCTGGTACGCCGTCAAGGAGCCGGAGCCCGAGGCCGACGACGACACCGGCCGCGGCGGCTCGGACCGCGAGCCCGACACCGGCCGCTCCGCCCCCGCCCGCCGCGCCGCGGCCCGCACGCCTCCCCGCCGCCGGCCACGCCCAGCCGCGTGCGTACCGCGGCCGGGCGCAGCCTCACGCACAAGGGCTGACCCGCCGCCGGAGCCGTCCGTTAGGTTTCCGCTCGATGGGCGCCTTCTACATCATGGGCGGGTTGCTGGCGGCCTGGGCGCTGCTCGTGTCCTTCCTCGGCGTCACGCGCGAGAACTTCCCCGGCACCCGCGGCGGCGAGCGCGCCGTGGTCGCGATCTCGGTCGTGCTGACACTGGCGGCGATCGGCGCGGCGTCATCAGCGCCGCGTCCGAGGAAGAGGAGGAGCCCGAGGGCGGCGAGGAAGCCGCGCTCGTCCTGCCGTCTGAGCCCGTGGCGATCGACGACGGCACCGCGATCCACTACACGCGCCCTCGAGCCGGGCACGCCCGTCTACGACTCGGACGAGATCGAGGTCGGCACCCTGCGGGAGGTGCTCGACAACTACCGCGAGCACATCTTCGACGGCATCGTCCTCGAGGACGAGGGCGGCGAGCTCGCGTTTCGTGGACGCGCCCGAGGTGGCCCGCACCGCCGAGCGCGGCGTGACGCTGACCATCGACGCGGCCGCCGTGCACAGCTGCCGCCGCCGGAGAAGGGCCGCCGGTGTTCAAGCCGCGATCCGGCGGCCGGCTGTCGCGCCTGCTCGGCGGAGGCTGGAAGAAGCACTGACCGCCCGCTGACAGGCTCCGTCAGAATCGGGTACTACGAGGGAAACGGAGCAGGAGGCACCATGGCGGACGAGCAGACGCAGCCCGGTGAGAACGGCGGTGGCGTAGCCACCAGGCGGACTCGCTGACGGTGACCGACAACCGCACCGGCGAGACCTACGAGGTGGAGGTCACCGACGGCACGGTGAAGGCGATGGACTTCCGCCAGATGAAGGTCTCCGAGGACGACTTCGGCCTCATGACCTACGACCCGGCGTTCACCAACACCGCGTCGTGCCGGAGCGCGATCACCTACATCGACGGCGAGGCCGGCGTGCTCGAGCACCGCGGCTATCCCGATCGAGCAGCTCTGCGAGAACTCGAGCTACCTCGAGGTCGCCTACCTGCTGGTCCACGGCGAGCTGCCCAGCAAGGACGCGCTCGACTACTGGGTCATACGTGATCACCCACCACACCTACGTGCACGAGAACATCAAGAAGTCGATGGAGGGCTTCCGCTACGACGCCCACCCGATGTCGATGCTGCTCTCCACCGTCGGCGCGCTGTCCACCTTCTACCCCGCCGCCAAGGACCTGGACGAGCGCCACCGAGCGCTACATGGCCATCGTCCGGCTGATCGCCAAGATGCCCACGCTCGCGGCCTTCGCCTACCGCCACAACCTCGGCCTGCCCTACGTCTATCCGGACAACGACCTCTGGTACACGGGCAACTTCCTCTCGATGCTCTACAAGATGACCGAGGTCAAGTACGAGCCCGACCCGCGGCTCGAGCGCGCCCTCGACGTGCTCTGGATCCTGCACGCCGACCACGAGCAGAACTGCTCGACCGCCGCGGTGCGCGCGGTCGGCTCCTCGCAGGTGGACCCGTACTCCGCCACCGCCGCCGGCATCGCCGCGCTCTACGGGCCGCTGCACGGCGGCGCCAACGAGGCGGTGCTGCGGATGCTCGAGCGGATCGGGACGGTGGACAACATCCCGGACTTCCTCCAGGGCGTGAAGGACCGCAAGGAGAAGCTGATGGGCTTCGGCCACCGCGTCTACAAGAACTACGACCCGCGCGCGCGGATCATCAAGAAGCACGTGGACGAGGTGCTCGAGGTGATGGGCGTGGACAACCCCAAGCTCGAGATCGCCATCGAGCTGGAGAAGCGCGCGCTCGACGACGAGTACTTCACCGAGCGCAAGCTCTACCCCAACGTGGACTTCTACTCGGGCCTGATCTACGAGGCCATGAACATCCCCACCGGACATGTTCACGGTGATGTTCGCCATCCCGCGCACGGCCGGCTGGCTGGCGCAGTGGAAGGAGATGCTGGAGGACCCCGAGACCAAGATCGCGCGCCCGCGCCAGATCTACACGGGCGACCGCGAGCTGGACTACGTGCCGCTCGACTAGCGCTGAGCCGAGTACCAGACCACGTCCATCCCCCGCCCGCTCCCAGTGCCGCTCGCCGGCGTAGGTGAGGCCCGCCTTCTCCATCACCCGCCGCGAGCGCACGTTCTCGGGCTGGGCGATGGAGATCACCTCGGGGCGCTCGAGCTGCTCGAAGCAGAACGCGCACCGCCGCGCGCGCCGCCTCCGTGGCGTAGCCGCGGCCCCACACGGCGCGGTCGTACAGCCACCCGACCTCGGTGTTGTCGGGGTCGAGCGTCCCAGTCGGGATGGCGCTTGAGCCCGTCCTGCCCACGAACCGCCCGCTCTCCTTCTCCTCCACGGCCCAGTGCCCGAACCCGTGCCGGGCCCAGTGCTCGCGCAGCAGCTGCACGTCGTAGGCAGCCTCGGCGTGAGTGAGACGGCGCTGGGCGGAAGCATGTACCGCATCACCTCGGCGTCGGCGCAGATGCGGGCGTAGGCGTTGACGTCCTCGTCGCGCCACTCCCGCAGCAGCAGCCGTTCGGTCTCGAGCCTGAGCACTAGATCCGGAATACCGGCACCAGCCGCTTCTCGTGCTCGGCATCGATGCTGCGCGACCACCTCGACGTGCTCCTCCAGCCCCGAGCCGCGCAGCTTGGTGGCCAGCAGCTCGTCGACCTGGAAGATGCCGGCCGAGTTGTTCATGGCGATCTCGATCGTCACGGCGCGCTCCTCGCCCGCCTTGATCTCCACCCCGTCGATGGCGGCGGCCGACAGCGAGTGGATGTTCGGCCGGCGGTTCTCGAACGGCACCCGCGAGCGGCCCTGGGCGAGGTCGAGCGCGTCGGCCACGCGCACGATCCCGGCCTCGACGGTGATCGGGTCGCCGCGGCGGCGGTGGCCGATGATCGCGTGCAGCGCCTCGGCCACGACCACCGTGCGCTCGGGCTCCTCGTAGATGTCCCCGAGCAGGGCGGGCAGCCGCTCGGCGGCCAGGAACAGGCTGTAGGCCTCGTGGTCGGTGCGGTGGATCGACATGCCGGTGTCGTGGAAGAGGCAGGCGGCGGCGATCACCACCTCGGCGTCGTGGTCGCGCATCAGGTGCGTGGTCACCATGGCCGGCTCGACCCCGCGCTTGGACAGCAGCCGGTACATCCGCAGCGCGATGTTCAGCACGATCCGGATGTGCACCCACGAGTGGTCGGACATGCCGAGGCGGTTGGCGAACACGTGCTGCATGTGCCACCAGGCGCGCAGGCGGTCGTCGGCGTTGGCGGCCTCCAGGAAGCGCCTCCAGCCGCCGGTTGCCGCGCACGGGCGCGCCCACCTTCGCCACGGCCGACCGCGTCGCGGGAGCGGCGGGCCCGTCGGGTGGCGAGGGCGGCTTGGCGTCGGCCACGCGCGCAAACTACTCCAAGGGTTCCTGCGACCATCCACCGATGGAGGAGGGACGCAGGCGCCGCCGATCGTCGCTTCTCGCTGCGCGCGAGCCTGAAGCCGTTCGGCATCGGCGAGCAGCGGCCGAACAACTTCGGCGAGGTCACGCGCGCCGTGTGGGAGAACCGCGACCGGCCGGGCTACGCGTGGCGGATCCTCGACCGAGGGCGTATGCGACGGCTGCGCGCTCGGCACGAAGGGCATGCGCGACTGGACCATCGACGGCGTGCACCTCTGCAACATCCGCCTGCGCCTGCTGCGGCTGAACACCATGCCCGCGTTCGACCCGGCGCTGCTCGACGACGCCGCGGCGCTGCGCGAAGCGCTCCAGCGCCGAGCTGCGCGAGCTGGGCCGGCTGCCGCGCCCGATGGTCCGCCGCGCGGGCGACGCGGGCTTCACCCCGATCGTCATGGGACGAGGCGCTGGACCTCGCCGTCGGAGCGCATCCGAGCAGCCGGCCCCGAGCGCGTGGGCGCCTACCTGACCAGCCGCGGCACCGCGCAACGAGACCTACTACGCCGCGCAGAAGGCGGTGCGCGCCATGGGCACCAACGCCATCGACAACGCCGCGCGCGTGTGCCACTCGCCCAGCACGTTCGGGCTGAAGGAGGCGATCGGCGTCGCGCGCCACCACCTGCTCCTACACCGACTGGCTGAAGAGCGACCTGATCGTGTTCATCGGCTCCAACGTGGCCAACAACCAGCCGGTCACCACCAAGTACCTCCACCACGCCAAGCGCGAGGGCGCGAAGGTCGCGGTGGTCAACCCCTACCGCGAGCCGGGCATGGAGCGCTACTGGATCCCGTCGGTGCCCACCAGCGCGGTGTTCGGCACGAAGATCGCCGACGACTTCTTCTCGCTCAACGCCGGCGGCGACCTGGCGTTCCTCACCGGCACGCTGCGCCACCTGGTGGAGCAGGGCTGGGTCGACCGCGAGTTCGTGGCCGAGCACACGGCAGGCTTCGACGCGACCCAGGCGGCGGCTGGCCGAGCGCGAGCTGGGACGAGCTGGAGGCGGCGGCCGGGACGAGCCGCGAGGAGATGCTCGAGTTCGCACGCATGATCGGAGAGGCGCGCCGCGGCGTGCTGGTGTGGTCGATGGGCGTGACCCAGCACGGCCGTGGCGAGGACAACGTGCGCGCGATCGTGAACCTGGCCCTGGCGCGCGGCTGGGTGGGTCGCGAGGGCTGCGGGCTGATGCCGATCCGCGGTCACTCCGGCGTGCAGGGCGGCGCGGAGATGGGCTGCTACGCCACGGCGCTGCCGGGCGGGCTGCCCGTGAACGCCGAGAACGCCGCGGCGCTCTCGGAGCAGTGGGGCTTCGACGTGCCGGCGGAGGCGGGGCCGCACCGCGCCCGAGATGATCGACGCCGCCCACGCGGGTGACCTGGACGTGCTGGTCTCGGTCGGCGGGAACTTCCTCGAGGTGCTGCCCGACCCCGCGTTCGTGCGCGAGGCCCTGGGCCGCGTCGGCCTGCGGGTGCACGACGACATCGTGCTGTCCAGCCAGATGCTGGTGGACCCCGCCGACGCCGTGCTGCTGCTGCCGGCCACCACGCGCTACGAGGTGCCCGGCGGCATCACCGAGACGAGCACCGAGCGGCGGGTGATCCTGAGCCCGGAGGTGCCGGGCCCGCGGGTCGAGGAGGCGCGGCCGGAGTGGGAGGTGCTGCTCGAGCTCGCGCGCGCGCGTGCGGCCGGAGCGCGCGCGAGGCCCTGACGTGCGAGGGCACGGCGGCGCTGCGGGAGGAGATCGCGCGCGTGGTGCCCCTCTACGCGGGCATCGAGGAGCTGCGCGAGGGCGGCGACAGCTTCCAGTACGGCGGGCCGATGCTTCCCGCGGGCGACCGCTTCCCCACCGCCGACGGCATGGCGCGCTTCTCGGCCGTGGTGCCCGACCCGCCGGTCCCGCCGGACGGCCTGTTCGCCGTGTCCACCCGCCGCGGCAAGCAGTTCAACTCGATGGTCCAGGAGCGCAAGGACGCGCTCACCGGCGCGGTTCGCGACGCGGTGATGGTGAGCGCCGCGGACGCCGAGCGCCTGGGCATCGCCGACGGCGACGAGGTCGTGGTGCGCTCCGCCCACGGCGAGATGCGCGGTCGGGCGCTGGTCGCCCCGCTGGCGCCCGGCAACCTGCAGGTCCACTGGCCGGAGGCCAACTCGCTGCTCCCGCGCGACGCACGCTCGGACGAGGCCGGCATCCCCGACTACAACACGCGCGCCCGGCTGGAGCCCGCAGCTACCCTCTGACCATGCACCGGGAGCCGCTCGTCGACGGCCACGGCCGCGCCATCGAGGACCTGCGCGTGTCCGTCACCGACCGCTGCAACTTCCGCTGCCAGTACTGCATGCCGGCGGAGGGGCTGCCGTGGCTCGACCGCCGTGAGGTGCTGCGCTTCGAGGAGATCGAGCGAATCGTCGCCCTGCTGGCGAGCATGGGCGTGGAGGACGTGCGGCTGACCGGCGGGGAGCCGCTGGTTCGCCGTGACCTGCCGACGCTGGTGTCCATGCTGGCGCGCCTCGAGGACCTGCGTGACCTGTCGCTCACCACCAACGGCTACCTGCTCGAGCGCGACGCGGCCGCGCTGGCGGCCGCCGGGCTGCGGCGCGTGAACGTGTCGATCGACTCGCTCCAGCGCGACCGCTTCTTCGACATGACCCGCCGCGACTCGCTGCCGCAGGTCCTGCGGGGGCTGGACGCCGTGGCGCGTCATCCCGAGCTGCGGCCGGTGAAGGTGAACGCCGTGGCCATGCGCGGCTTCACCGAGCAGGAGGCGCTGCCGTTCGCGGAGTTCGCCCGCACGCACGACTTCCAGGTGCGCTTCATCGAGTTCATGCCCCTGGACGGCGACGGCGCGTGGGCGCCCGACCGGGTGCTCACCGGCGCCGAGCTGCGCGACATCATCCACGCCGTGCACCCGCTGGAGGAGCTGCCGCGGGAGCCCTCGGCCACGGCCAGGGTGTTCAGGTTCGCCGACGGCCGGGGGGAGATCGGCTTCGTGAACCCCGTCTCCGAGCCGTTCTGCGCCGACTGCAACCGGATCCGGCTGACCGCCGAGGGCAAGCTGCGCACCTGCCTGTTCTCCCTTCACGAGACCGACCTTCGAGGCCCGCTTCGCGCCGGGGCCGACGACGACGAGCTGGCCACGATCGTCCGCGACGCCGTGTGGCGCAAGGAGCTCAAGCACCACGTCGGCGAGCCGGGCTTCCGCCAGCCGGCGCGCACGATGAGCGCGATCGGCGGCTGACCCTAGGCGGCGCGGCCGGGCGCCAGCTCGGCCACCGTGGGCGTGAGGGGCGCGACGCGAGCCGTGACCGCAAGGGCGTCACCGGCGCCGACCGAGCCGTCCGCCAGCACGCGCAGGTAGGCGCCCGGGCGACCCGCGCGCGCGAAGCGCTTGACGAACTTCGGGTCGCCGACCTTGGCCGCGAGCTTCTGGCACGGCAGCCGCGGCTGGCTGACCGCCAGCTCCAGGTCCCCGATCGACCAGCGGTCCCCCGGACGCGCGCCGCTCACGTCGACGCCCGCGCAGCGTCAGGTTCTCGCCGAAGAACCCCGGCCCCAGTTCGCGGCCCAGCTCGGACTCCCACCACTCCATGTCCTCGATGGCATAGGCGTAGACGGCCTTGTCCTCGCCGCCGTGGACCTGGCGGTCGGCCTGGACGTCGTCCACCAGGCCCATCGGCCCGACCGCCACCCGTCCGTCGACCGGACGCTTGAAGATGCCGGTGGGCACCTCCCTGCCAGACATCACCAGCATGCGCGGCTCGGCGACGTTGACAGACACGACCTCCATGGCTTCAGACTAGGCCCGGTGGCGGCCTACCGGATAACGGTGCGCGCGGGCGCGAGCGTGGAAAGGGAGGGCGCGTCCGAGATCGACGCCGCGCTGGCGGCGCTGGAGCGCCGCGCCCGGGCGCTGGAGAGCGACGCACCCGCCAGGGCCGTTGGCGGCACGCTCATGCGCAAGTTCGAGCCAGTGCAGCAGGTGGTGGGCCGAGTGGAGCTGTCGGGGCCCCGCCGGCTGCGCGCGGGCGTGGACGTGCGCGGCGACGGCTCCGCCGAGGCGTTCATCGGCCGCGTCCGGCGGAGGCTCGTGGCCCAGCGCCCGGGCGAGTCCCCCTACGACGCACTGCGGCGGGAGCTGGCGGGGCCGTGACCGGAGCGCCCGAGCCGCGCTGGCGCGTCCCGCTCCCGCGCGGCGCGCAGCGGCCGTTTCGCGTGTTCGTGAACGGCATCCCCCAGCGGGAGGGCACGGACTACTCGCTGGAGGGGCGCGAGCTGGTCTTCGCACGCCCGCTGGAGAAGGAGCGGCTGGGCTTCTGGCGCTGGACCGCCATCTTCCTCGCCCTGTTCGGCAGCTACCGCAAGAACGACTCCGTCGACGTGCAGTACGAGGTCAGCGGGCGCAAGACCGTGGCCACCGGGCTGGAGATCCGCCCGCCCGAGCAACCTCCCGCGTAAGGCCGCCCGGGTACCCTTCGCGCCCATGCGCATCGATGAGATCCTCCGCGAGCGGCGGCCCGTCTTCTCGTTCGAGTTCTTCCCGCCCAAGACCGACGCCGGGTACGAGAACCTCCGCGCCACCCTCGACGCGCTGCGCGACGACGAGCCCAACTTCGTGTCGGTGACCTACGGCGCGCTGGGATCCACCCGCGACCGCACGATCGACATCGTCAAGTGGATCAAGCAGGACCTGGGCATCGAGGCGATGGCCCACTTCACCTGCGTCGGCGCCACCCGCGAGGAGCTGCGCGAGACGCTGGGCGAGATCGAGGCCGCGGGCGTGCAGAACGTGCTGGCGCTGCGCGGTGACCCGCCCGCGGGCGAGACCGAGTGGAAGCCCACCGAGGGCGGCCTGCTCTACTGCACCGAGCTGATCGAGCTGCTGCGCTCGGACTTCGGCTTCGCCGTCGGCGCGGCGGCATTCCCCGAGGTGCACCCCGAGGCCGAGAGCAGCGAGGCCGACATCCGCTTCCTGCGTGCCAAGCAGGAAGCAGGGGCGCAGTTCCTGATCACCCAGCTCTTCTACGACAACGAGCTCTATTTCGACTTCGTCGCCCGCGCCCGCGAGGCCGGCATCACCGTGCCGATCATCCCCGGCATCATGCCCGTCACGAGCTTCCGCAACATCAAGCGGATCACCGAGCTGTGCAAGTCGGAGATCCCCGAGCCGTTCGAGCGCGAGCTGGAGGCGCGCGAGCACGACGAGGCGGCGGTGCAGGACCTGGGCGTGGCCTACGCGACGCTCCAGTGCGTCGACCTCCTGGCGCGCGGCGCTCCCGGCATCCACTTCTACACGCTCAACCGCTCGCCCGCCACGCGCGCGATCCTCGCCGCGCTGCGCGCCGCGCAGCCGTGGACACGCGCGGCGCAGCCCGTCTAGCGCCCGCCCCAGAGCGTCAGCGAACGACCACGAACTTGCGCTTGCCCAATGCGCGTCCATACTTCCGCGCCGCCGGCCTGCCCTCGCCGGGCCACACGAACCAGGTGTAGCGGCCCGCCACCAGGCGGCGCCGCCGGCCGGCGAAGCGCCAGCTGCCGCGCAGCTGCAGCCGGTTGGTGCGCGGCCACCGGCTGAGCACCTTGCGGCCGGCGCGGAAGAGCTGGACGTTGTAGTACCGCGCTCGCTTGACCGGCTTCCAGATCAAGAGCGGCGGCTGCTTCAGCCTCCCGCCGTTCGCAGGAACGAGCAGAGGCGACGACGTGGGCACAGCGCTGGTCTCGTCCCAGGACCGGTTGCCGGCCCTGTCGACCGCTCCCACTCGGTAGCGGTAGCGAACGCCGTTGCGCAGTTCCCGGCCGGTGTACCTGCGCCCCGCGCCGCGATACAGGACCACGTCGGCGCCGGGGTCGAGCCGCACGACCTCGACGCTCAACCCGTCCGCCGGCAGCGACCAAGTCAGGCTGACCCGGCGGTGGCCTGGCAGCGCCTGGGCCCGCGGCGCGCCGGGGGGAGTGGCGTCGTAGGCGACGGTGTAGGACGCGGTGCCGACGTTCCCGGCGCGGTCGCGACAGCGGCCGGACACCGGCACCGCCTGGCCATCCGGCCCGCCGAAGCCGACCGTGTCGCAGCCCGCCACCCCGGACGTGCCGTCGCTGCCCTTGAACGACAGCGTCACCGGACGGTTGAACCAGCCGCCGTAGTCCGGCGGGCGGCTGGACGTGAAGCCCTGCCCCGTGGGCGGCACGCGGTCGATTCGGATCGGAACGCTGTGCGCCGTGGTCATGAAGGGATCGCCGAGTTCCCGGATTTCGCAGTTCGCCCTGGCGGTCGCCGTGTCATTCGTGAACCGGGTCTCGAAGCAGTTCCCGCCGTTCGGCATGGCGATCAGCTGATCCCAGTCCCACCGCACAGTGACACTCGAGCGGTACCAGCCGAGGCAGTTCGCCGGCGCCGGCGAGCACGCGTATGTCAGCGCCGGCGCCGCCCGTGCCTCGGCCGGCAACCCGGCGAGGACCGCCAGGACCACCAGCGCCGGCCCCGCGAGCCGGACCATCAGGCGGAGGCTGGCCGTGCCGGCTGCCACCAGGAGCAGCAGCCCCACGGCGGCGCGCAGGAGCGGCCCCCTGTCGGCCGTCTCACCCGTCACGGGCTTCAGCGGCAGCCGCGGCCAGGCCGTCGCGCGCTGCAGCGAAGCCGGCAGCGCGCCGGCAGCGCCGACCGGGGTCCGCTCCCGGCGTGCCTCCCGGCGTTTCGGCGCCGGCCGCGAGGCCGGGACGGGCACCGCGACTCTGCTCGGCGCGACCACGCGTACCGGACGGGCGTCGACCGGGGGCGGCGTGCGTGCAACCGGAGCGGATCGCGTCTCGGCGGCGGGCGGCTGCGCCGCGGGGGCCGGATCGGGCGCAGGCGCGGGCGCGCTCGTCGGCGACGGTGCCGGGTCAGGCGCGGGAGGGGCGGCAACTGACAGGACCGGCGCTGCGACGAGGACGAGCGCGGTGAAGCAGAGCCAGAGCCCGAAGACGCGCAATAGGTCACCCTCCTGGTGTCGTAACTCGCGTCCGGGGGCCACCGTAGACCCCGGCCGCCGGCAAGTCAACGGAGCGGCCGCCGGCCCGCGGGGCGGGCCGGCGGCGCACCGTGTGAACTCAGCTCACCTCGTCCTTGTCCGTCACCTCCTCACGACGCCCTGAGCCTGGGCCAGCGCCTGCTCGAGCGCGTTGTAGTTGGCCGCGAACGAGGCGGCGCCCGACGCGTTCGACTGCGTCAGGTCGCCCCCGCCGCCGTAGCTCGCGAATCGCAGGGCCAGGCTCTTGTTCTCGGGGTAGACCTGCTTCGAGTCCGCCCACGAATCCGCGTCCTGGTAGTTCCGCGCAGCCTGGCCGGCGGCCTGAATCCCCAGCCCGCCGTGGCATCGACAGCTCGAGCCGTCCTGGCTCTGGTCGATGGCCTGCGCTGTGCGATTGGCGTTCAGGGCCTTCGAAAGCGCCACGGACTCGTTGCTCTGAGTCACGTCGCCGTCGTCGCCCTTGCTCAGCACGCGCACGGAGAGCGCGTTGTTCTCCGGCTTGTACTGCTTCGACTCGGCCGAGGACTCGGCGTCCTGGGTCGAGTACGCGTGCTGTCCGGCTGCCTGGATCCCGACCGAGCCCTCGCAGCACTTGGGATCGGAGTCCTTGCGGTCGCCGTGCTCTTCGTGCGAGCAGCACCGCGACCCGTCCTGCGCCTGCCGGATCGCCTGCCCGAGCCGGTTCTCGTTGACCGCGTACGACTTGGCGGCCGACTCGTTGCTCTGCGAGACGTCTCCGTCGTCGCCAGGGCTGAGAACCCGCACCGAGATGTTGCGATTGGTGGGCTTGACCTGCGTGGAGTCCGCCCGGGAGTCCGCCGACTGATCGTTGACGGCCTTCTGACCGGCCTCCTGCACCGCGGCGCCACCGGAGCCGGCCTGCCGCTGCTCGACCGCCTGCGCGGTGGAGTTGCCATTGGCGGCGCCGGACTCGGCGGTGGACGTATTGCGTTGGGTCACCGAGCCGTTGTCACCGGGGCTCAGGACCCGGACCGAGATGTTGGTGTTGCTCGGTCCGTACTGCGTCGAGGTCGCGCCCGACTGAGCGGATTGCTCGTTGGCGGCGGTCTGCTCCGAGACCTGGCCGCTCGCGGGGGCGTCGGCCATTGCCGGGCCGGCACCCACCCCAAGGGCGGCCGCGCTCACGACCAGCGCGACGAAACGGTTGCGTTTCATGTCGTTCTCCTCTGCGTCTTGACTTGAGCCGGGAGGTCGTTCCCCCCGGCGGGGTCACGAAGAGCCGACAGGCGCTAGCCAGGCCGTTCGAGCCTGCGTGAGCCGATGAAAGAGGCGAAGCTCGGGATGCGCGCCCAGACCGGGCCCAGGGCGCGGGGCGCAATCAGGCTCAGCGCGCCGAGCAGCACCACAAGGAGCACCGACGACGAGCCACCCGGCGGGCCGGGAGCCGACGCGGCGGGCCGCGCCACGGCAGGCATCTCGAACGGGCCCGTGGACCGTTCTCCCGCCTCGGGGTTCCGGGCCCGACGGGTCTCCAGGCTGGGAGACGAGCGCTGCGGAGCCGTGGCCGCGAGGGGAACGGCGTACCCGGCCACCGGGCCCGCAGCTGCGGGGATACGGGCCGGTTTGAATGGCGCGCCGCCACCCTCGACCTCGCGCGGCTCTGAGCGCCCCGCGGCGGGTGACGGGCCGCTCTGCTCGGGGGCGATGCCCTGCGGACGGAGCCCATCCGGGGGCCGCGCGGCGCCGCGTCGGGGCAGCTCGGAGGGGGTGCGCGCGGCGCCGTCCTTGCTCCGGTCACCGCGCGCCCCGGTCAGGCCTCCGCAATCCCAATCCCAGTCCCACTTCCAGCCCGCGGCCGTGGCGGGAGGGCTCGCGGCGGGGTCGCATGTCCAGTCCCAGTCCCAGTCCCAGTCGGCGCCCACGACCGGGCCGCTCGGCGCGCCGGCGCCGCCGTCGCTCCCCGTGAGCTGGACCACGTCCCCGTTGTCGCCGGGACTGAAGATTCGGATGTCCACGTTCACGTTCGCCGGTGGTCCAGCCGCCGTTGGTGGCTGCACGCTGCGTGCGCCCGGCTCGAGGGAAGGCGGGTCAGCGGTCGGCGCCACCGTCGGGGCCTCCCGGGCGGGCTCGGCCGCGGGTGCGAGCTCGGCCGGCGCGGTCGGGGGCGCGGTCGCTCCCCCACCGGCCGAGGCGTCCTCGGGAGGATGCTGCTGCGACGGATCCAGCGCGGGATCCGGCGCACCGTGCGGGGTCGCCGGCGGCGCGACGGCGCCGCCGGACCCGCCCGCGCTCGGGATCTCAGCGCTCGAAGGCTCAGGACATCCCATCGCGATGGCCAGCGCGGCGAGAAGGCCGGCGACCATCCTGAGAGCGTTGCTTTGCGTGCTTGCCATGGCAGTTCACCCGACAAGTACCAGCGAACCGCAGCCCCGGGCGAAATTCCCCGCGCCAGAGGCCGATATCGGAGATACTGCGGGGCGATATCGCGCCCGCCCGTCCAGGAAGGAGGGGGGTCTTCACGAAACAGCAGCTCAGCAGTGAGCGCGCGACGGCCACGGGCCGCCTCCTCGCGGCCTACCGCGAGGACGGCGACATCCGCGCGCGCGACCGGCTCATCCAGCTCTACATGCCGCTCGTCGAGACGCTTGCTCGCCGGCACGGCCGTCGCGGGGCAGAGCTCGAGGACCTCGTACAGGTGGGCTCGATCGGCCTGCTCAAAGCGATCGACCGCTTCGATCCCCGCAAGGGCGAGGAGCTCACGGCCTACGCGGTCCCGACGATCTCCGGTGAGATCAAGCGCCACCTGCGCGACCGGGGGCGAGGCGACCCGGCCGCGCTGGGGCAGGCAGGGGCCTTGAGCCATCGCGGGGAGGCCGACGCCGAGCCCGAGTCCGAGGTGGACGACCGGATCCTGCTGGCCGGCGCGTTCGAGGCGCTCGACGACACGGAGCGAAAGGTCATCTACCTGCGCTACATCCGCGAGCGGAGCCGCCGCGACACCGCGAAGGAGCTCGGGATGACGGACGACCGCCTGCGCAGGAGCACGCAGGCCGCACTCGCCAAGCTGCGCGGAGAGCTCGAGCGGGGCGCCCTTCCGGCTCCGCCCCGGGAAGCGCCCGCGACGCTCGCGCCCAGCGAGCCGCCGCCGGAGCCTGATCCCGCCCCCGCACCCGTCGCGGAGCCCTCCAGGGACCGCAACGGCGGTTCGCACAGCGGCCGGCTGCTGGTCCGGATGCCGCAGTCCCTGCACGACGAACTCGCCAGCGCGGCGGAGAGCGACCGCGTGAGCCTGAACCAGTTCATCACCAACGCACTGGCGTCAGCCGTCGGATGGAACCAGCCGCGGAGCCCGGAGCCGCCGCCGAGCGAGCCGCAGCCGCAGCCGCCCCGCCTGCTGCGCGCGGCGATCGTGACGAACATAGTCGTGCTCGCGCTGGCCGGGGTCGCGGCGCTGCTCCTGCTGGTGGCCTGGCAGCAGGGCTGGTAAGGCGCCGCTACCCGATCGCGCGCCAGCGCTCGGGTTCCTCGCCGTCCAGCTTCTCCGCACGGCCGCCGAGCTCGAGGTGGCGCAGGTAGCACAGCGTCTCCGACAGGCCCCAGTTGAGGAGCATCGGCGTGAGCTCCTCCACGCCCAGCAGGCGGGGAACGATCTCGTAAGGGGTGCGGGGCTGGTCGGAGATGGCAGCGCGCACCCGCGCGACCCGCTCATGCACCGCCGAGCGGTTGGCCTCGATCAGGCCCGGCGCGTCGCGCACCGGGCGGCCGTGCCCCGCCAGCACCAGGTCCACGTCGAGGCCGGCGACGGTCTCGAGGCTGTGAAGGAACTCGCCCGCCGGGTCGGGCGTCCAGCCGAAGTCGTAGTAGAGGGAGACGCGCCCGATGATGTGGTCGCCCGACAGAAGCAGACGCCGGTCCGGCTGATGCAGGACCACGTGCGACGGAGCGTGCCCCGGCGTCTCGTACACCCGCCAGGTGCCCAGGTCGGTGTCCACCTCCACCCCGTCCAACAGCTCGCGGTCGGGCGGCACCACGTCGGCGATGCCGATCCCCTGCCCCTGGCGCGCCTCTCGGTAGCGCTCCATGGTGGGGCCGGGAACGCCGCTGTGCAGCGCCACCTCGATGCGGCGCTCCAGCTGGCGGTCGGGGTCGGCCGCGGCCGTGGTCATGTGCCGGTGGTCGGGGTGCATCCACAGCTCGCACCCTGCCCGCTCGACGATTGGCGCAGCCAGCCCGTAGTGGTCGCTGTGCGCGTGCGTGCAAACCACCAGGCGCACGTGCTCGAGCCCCATGCCGGCCTGGTCGAGCGCCAGCTCGAGCTGTGCGAGAGAGCCGGGCTCGTGCATCCCGGTGTCTACGAGCACCACGCCGCTCCCCGCCGCGATCGCGAACGCGTTCACGTGCGGCACGCCCGGCCACGGCAGCGGCAGGCGCAGCCGCCAGAGGCCGGGCAGCACGCGGTCGGCCCGGGCCAGGTCGCGCTTGCGCCCGCTCACGGGTCGATCAGCACACCGGGGTTGAGCATGCCGGCGGGGTCCAGCTCGCGCTTGGCCGCCCGCAGGGCCGATGCGAACGCGTCCGGGCGCTGGCGGTCGTACCAGGGGCGGTGATCGCGACCCACCGCGTGGTGGTGGGTGATCGTGCCGCCGGCGGCCACGATCGCCTCCGACGCGGCGTCCTTGACCTCCTGCCACTGCTCCAGCTCGGACCCGCGGCGTGCCGGAGCGAGGACGGTGAAGTAGGGCGCGGCGCCGTCGGAGTAGGCGTGGGTGAGGCGGCAGGTCACGCGCCCTTCGCCGAGCGCCTCACGCGCGGCGCCGCCGACGGAGGTCACGAACTCATCGAACGCGTCCCAGGTGATCGCCGTCTCGAACGTCTCGGCCAGGACACCGGCAGCAACCATGGTGTCGCGCAGGTAGGGCGCGCGCAGGAACGCGTCTCGCCACGAGCCCTCGGCGGCGCCACGCTCGCTCTCCCCCGCCTCGGGCCCGCGCAGGCGCGGCTCTCCGCTGGGGCTGCCCCCGTGATCGCCGCAGAGCTCCAGCGCGCGCGCAAGCCAGGCGTCGAGGGGATGGTCCGGCGACTCGAAGCCGAGGACCAACACCGCGCGCCCAGCGGCCGACGCGCCGGTGAGCTCGGCCTCGGCCGGGTCCAGCAGACGGCAGTTGGAGGGCGAGAGCCCCGACTGCGCCAGGTCGCGCACGGCGCGCGCTCCGGCCTCGAAGGTCTCGAACTCCAGGTCGGCGGCAGCCCTGAAGGGCGGCCGTGGCCGCACCCTCACCCAGGCCTCGGTGATCACCCCGAGGATCCCCTCCGAGCCGATCAGCATCCGGTCGGGACTGGGCCCCGCGCCCGACGCGGGCAGCCGGCGGCTCTGCCACTCGCCGGCCGGCGTGATCGCCCGGACCGACTGCACCAGGTCGTCGATGTGCGTCGGCCCGGTGGCGAAGTGACCGCCCGCGCGCGTGGCGATCCACCCGCCTAGCGTCGAGTACTCGAACGACTGCGGGAAGTGGCGCAGCGTCAGGCCGTGGGATCTCAGCTGCTCCTCCAGCTCGGGGCCGGTTGCGCCCGCCTGGATCAGCGCCGTCTGGGAGGTGGCGTCGACCTCCAGGACCCGGTCCAGTGCGCGTAGGTCGAGTGTGACCACGGGCCGGTCGCCCAGGTCGCGCGCCTCGACCCCGCCGCACACGCTCGTGCCGCCGCCGAACGGGACCACCGCCGCGCCGGCTGCCTCGCACCAGTCCAGCACCCGCTCCACGTCCGCCTCGGCCTGCGGCCGCGCCACCACGTCGGGCGGCTCGGGGAAGTCGCCGCGGAAGCCGCGCACGACGTCGCGGTAGGCCTTGCCCAGCGCGTGCGACGCGCGCACGTGTGCACCCGACGAGCAGATGGCTGCCAGTGCCTCCGGCGGGTCCAGCCGCGGCGGCCGCAGCGTCACGTCGTCCAAGGGCACCGGGCCCTCCACCTCCGCCGAGCCGAACCCCAGGTGCTCGCGTAGGCCGCGCGCGGCCGCCTCGACCTCGTCGTGGGGCGGCTGCTGGTCCTCGTATCCCCAGCCCCAGTGCTTGAGCCTGCGCGTGCCCTCGATCACGTCCATCTGCAGGAACTCTCTCAGAGGCCGTGCGTCCCGGCCGACCGCCCTGCGGGTGCACGCCGCACGGGTAGAGTGCCCGTGGGGATGGCCACACAGGGCACGAGGGTCCAGATCACCATGCCGGCCATGGGCGAGTCGGTCACCGAGGGCACCGTGCTCGAGTGGCTCAAGCAGGTGGGCGACACCGTCGCCGTCGACGAGCCGCTGGTGGAGGTCTCCACCGACAAGGTCGACGCCGAGGTGCCGTCCCCCGCCGCGGGCGTGCTCACCGAGATCCTGGTGGGGCCCGACGAGACCGTGCAGGTGGGCCAGGCGCTCGGTGAGATCGAGTCGGCCGACGGGCCTGCCGCCGAGGACCCGTCCGCCGCCCCTGCCGGCGGTGCCTCCAACGGAGACGAGCCGGAGGAGACGACTGGCGAGGCCGTCGACGTGACCTTCCCGGAGATGGGCGACTCGGTGGCCGAGGGCACGATCCTCGAGTGGCGGGTCAAGCCCGGCGACACGGTGGCCGTGGACGACCCGCTGGTGGAGATCTCGACCGACAAGGTGGACGCCGAGGTGCCCTCGCCCGTGGCCGGCACGGTGATCGAGCTGCTGGCCGACGCCGGACGCGACCGTCCCCGTCGGCAGCGTGCTATGCCGGATCGAGGCGGGTCCAGGAGCGCCCGGACAGGCAGCACCCGCGCCCAAGGCCGCGGCGGCGCGTCCCGGCACCGATGCACCCGCGCCCGTAAACGGCGACGCCGACGCCACGCCGGTGGCCGCGCGAATGGCGGCCGAGCACGGCATCGACCTCGGCGCCGTGGGCGGGAGCGGCCCGCGCGGGCGCGTGACCAAGCAGGACGTGGAGGCGGCCATCTCGGGCAACGGTGGCGCGGCGCCCGCGGCTGCGGCAGGGCCGGCCGGCGGTTCGACCGAGCCCATCCGCGGCCCCGCGGCCACGCTCGCCCGCTTCATGGACGAGAGCCGCTCGATCCCCACGGCCACCAGCTTCCGCACGCTGGCCGTGGACGCCCTGGCGGGCCGCCGCGGCCAGCTCAAGGCCGCGGGCAAGAAGCTCTCGTTCACCCACCTGATCGCCTGGGCGATCGTGCGCGCAACCGACGACATGCCGGTCATGGCCCACTCCTTCACGGAGGTCGAGGGCAAGCCGCACCGGGTGACCCCGGAGTCGGTGAGCCTGGGGCTGGCGGTCGACGCGGAGCGCAAGGACGGCACCCGATCGCTGGTGGTGCCGGTCATCCGCGACGCCTCGACCCTCGATTTCGCCGCCTTCGTGTCCGCCTACGACGAGGCGGTGGCCGGCGCCCGCGACAACAAGCTTGCGCCGGATGCCTACAGCGGGGCGCAGATCACGCTGACCAACCCCGGGGGCATCGGCACGGTGGCATCGGTTCCGAGGCTGATGCCGGGCCAGGGCACGATCGTCGCCACCGGGGCCATCGGCTACCCGGCCGGCCTGGCCCAGGCCGAGCCCGAGCGCCTGCGCGAGCTGGGCGTGGCCAAGGTCATGACCATGACCTCGACCTACGACCACCGCGTGATCCAGGGCGCGGAGTCCGGCGCGTTCCTCAAGCGCATCGACGAGCTGCTGCAGGGCCAGGACGGCTTCTACGAGACGGTGTTCGCCGCGCTGGGCGTGGAGAGCGACCGGGTCGCAGGCGACGACGGCGGCGGCCGGGTCACGGCCGCCGACCCGGTGCCGGCCACGACGGCCCCGGCCGCGATGGCGGCTCCGGACGAGGCCCTGCTGCAGGCCGTGCAGGCCGCCACCTCGGTGGTCAAGGCGCACCGGATGCACGGCCACCTGGCGGCGCGGCTGGACCCGCTGGGCTCCGAGCCGCGCGGCGACCCGGCGCTCGACCCCGCAACGGTGAGCCTCTCGCCGGAGCTCATGGCCCGCATTCCGGCGTCGGTGCTGCGCGTGGCGGTGCCCGGCGCCACCTTCGCCGAGGCGCTGCCCAATCTCGAGGCCACCTACTGCGGCACCATCGCCTACGAGATCGAGCACATCTCCGGCCACAACCGGCGCGTGTGGCTGCGCAAGGCCATCGAGTCCGGCGAGCACCGCCAGCCCATGTCGGCCGAGGAGAAGCGCCGCCTGCTCGGCCGCCTGTCGCAGGTCGAGGCGCTGGAGGGCTACCTGCACAAGGCGTTCCTCGGCAAGAAGCAGTTCTCCATCGAGGGCCTGGACGCGCTGGTCCCGATGCTGGACGAGACGATCGAGCTCAGCGCTCAGGCGGGCGCGCGCGAGGTTGTCCTGGGCATGGCGCACAGGGGCCGGCTGAACGTGCTGGCCCATACGGTGAGCCGGCCGTACGAGTCGATCCTGGTGGAGTTCGAGGGCGAGCAGACGCTGTCGGCCGACACCGCCGCGCCCGAGGGCGGGACCGGCGACGTGAAGTACCACTACGGCGCCTCGGGCACCTACCGGACGCTCGAGGGCAAGGGCGTGACCGTGACGCTCTCGCCCAACCCCAGCCACCTGGAGTACGTGAACCCGGTGATCGAAGGCCGCGCCCGGGCCGACCAGACCAGTCGCAAGGGACGCGAGGTCAGCCACGACCCCAGCGTGGTGGTGCCGGTGCTGATCCATGGCGACGCCGCCTTCCCGGGCCAGGGCGTCGTGGCCGAGACGCTCAACCTCCAGGCGCTCCCCGGCTACAGCACCGGCGGCACGGTGCACATCATCGCCAACAACCAGCTGGGCTTCACCACCGACCCTCCGGACGCGCGCTCCACCCGCTACGCGTCGGACCTGGCCAAGGGCTTCGACGTGCCGATCATCCACGTGAACGCCGACGACGTGGAGGCCTGCGTCCACGCGGTGCGGCTGGCGGTGAGCTTCCGCAACGAGTTTCAGCCGCGACGCCCTGATCGACCTGATCGGCTACCGCCGGTTCGGCCACAACGAGACCGACGAGCCCGCCTACACCCAGCCCGCGATGTACGAGCTGATCAAGGACCACCCGCCGGTGCGCGAGGTCTACGCGGAGCGGCTGGCCGAGGAGGGCGTGGTGGCCGCCGAAGACGCGAGACACGCTCGCCAAGGAGGCGCTGGACGCCGTGTCCAAGGCCCACCAGGAGCTCAAGGAGTCGATCGCGGGGCCGCCC
Source organism: uncultured Thermoleophilaceae bacterium (assembly GCA_963814005.1). GTDB lineage: Bacteria > Actinomycetota > Thermoleophilia > Solirubrobacterales > Thermoleophilaceae > JAAYBF01. The sequence continues at coordinate 240,646 of CAWFBA010000012.1, read as the reverse complement.
GACACCGGCCAGCACGAGATCGACGTGACGATGAGCCGCGAGCCCAAGACCACCCTGCCCGAGGACCTGCTGCGCTCGCTCAACGAGCAGATCGTGAAGGTGCCCGACGGCTTCTACGGTGCACCGCAAGCTCAAGCCGTTCCTGGAGAAGCGCCGCGAGGCCGCCGGGGCGGACGGGCGCGTGGACTGGGCCCACGCCGAGTCGCTGGCATTCGCCTCGCTGCTGGCGCTGGGCGTGCCGATCCGGCTCACCGGCCAGGACACCGAGCGCGGCACGTTCAGCCAGCGCCACCTGGTGCTGCACGACGCCGAGAGCGGCGAGCGCTGGTGCCCGCTGCAGAACCTCCACAGCGCGGTGTCGCCGTTCGAGCTGCACAACAGCCCCCTGTCCGAGCAGGGCTGCCTCGGCTTCGAGTACGGCTACAGCGTGCAGGACCCCGACGCGCTGGTGCTATGGGAGGCCCAGTTCGGCGACTTCGTGAACTCGGCCCAGGTGATCCTCGACCAGTTCCTGGTCTCCGGCCTGGCCAAGTGGGGGCAGACCTCGCGCCTGACGCTGCTGCTGCCACACGGCTACGAGGGCTCGGGCCCCGAGCACTCCTCCGGTCGCGTCGAGCGCTTCCTGCAGGCCTGCGCCGAGGGCAACATCCGGGTGGCCAACTGCACGACGCCGGCCCAGTACTTCCACCTGCTGCGCCGCCAGGCCCTGGTCTCCAAGCCGCGCCCGCTGGTGCTGATGACGCCGAAGAGCCTGCTGCGGCTGCCGGCCGCCACCTCGACGATGGACGAGCTGGCCAACGGCGGGTTCCAGCCGCGTGATCGACGACGACGCGCTGCCGGGCGAGCGCGAGGCGGTCACCAAGCTCGTGCTGTGCTCGGGCAAGGTCTTCTACGACATCGCCGGGCACGAGGAGCGGCCCGCGGCCGATCACATCGCGGTCGCGCGCGTGGAGATGCTCTACCCGTTCCCGGAGGAGCAGCTCACGGAGCTGATGGCCTCCTACCCGAACCTGGAGCGCGTCGTGTGGGTGCAGGAGGAGCCGCGCAACATGGGCGCCCGCGCGTTCATGCGCAGGCGGATGGCGGCGATCCTGCCCGAGCACCTGCACTACTACTACGTCGGTCGCCAGCTCCGCGCGGCCCAGAGCGAGGGCTACACGGCGGCGCACCGCAAGGAGCAGGCGCGGATCGTGCGCGTGGCGCTGGACCTCGAGGACGACGTGCTCGAGCGCGACGCATCGGCCGAGCGGCCCTTGCTGTAGTGGGCCGCTGGGCCGTCCTGGGGCTCGCGGCCCTGGCCGCCTCTGCGCCCGCGCCGGCCGCCGCCGGCGAGCCGTTCTTCCTGGAGACGAAGGCGGGTCCGTGGACCGCCACGCTGGACACCGCGCCCGACGTGTTCCGGCTCAGCCAGAGCGGCGCGGGTCGCCTGGCCGCAGCCGTAAGCGTCCGCACGGCTTCGGGGTGGGTCCAGGCCACGGGCACGAGCCGAGAGCGGCGGGCGGGGGGCTCGATCGTGGCGACCGTCCAGACAACGCAGCCCGGCCTGACCCTCGCCCTGCGCGTCACGCCGTCTGCGGGCGGGACCACGGGGGTCACGCTCTCGGCCCCCGGCTCCGCGCTGGAGACGAGAATGGCCTTCCAGGCTCCCGAGGGCGAGCGCTTCTGGGGCTTCGGGCAGCGCTCGAACGGGGTGGACCAGCGCGGCCGCGAAGTCGAGAACTACGTGTCGGACGGGCCCTTCCGCGAGCCGGACCGCTCGCTTGCCGCGGTGCTGGTGCCGCCGTGGGCCACACGCGACCGCGACGACTCCACGTACTACCCGGTGCCGTGGATGCTCTCGAGCCGGGGCTACGGGGTGCTCATCGACGAGGACGTGCGCAGTGCGTTCCGGCTGGGCGTGGATCGGCGCGACACCTGGAGCCTGCAGGCCGATGGCGCGCGGCTGCGGGCGCGCTTCTTCGCAGGACCGACGCCCGCGGCCGCGCTGGCACGCTTCACCCGCGCGGTCGGGCGCCAGCCCCCGCCGCCCGCCCCGTGGGCCTTCGGCCCGTGGTTTCAGACGGGCCAGCCCAACGTGATCCCGCTGGCCGACGAGGCGCGCATCACGCGCACGCTGCGCAACGCCGACGCGCCGGTCTCGGCGGCCGAGACGCAGATGCACTACCTGCCCTGCGGGGCGCAGCGCGGCAACCGCGACTACCTGCGCCGGCGCAACCGCTTCTTCCACGCCCAGGGGCTGGCCCACCTGGCCTACTTCAACCCGGCCCTGTGCGAGTCGTATGCGTCCGTCTACCAGCGCGCCGGAGCCCTCGGGCTGCTGCAGAAGCGCGCCGAGGACGGCGGGCCGTTCCTCTATTCGGCGTTCGTGGGTGGCAGCGGCCCGGCCGGGTTCACACGCGAGCCGCTGGCCCAATTCGACTTCACCGCTCGCGGCACCGAGTCCTTCTACGCCGGCCTGGTGCGGGAGGCCGTTGCGGCGGGGCATGACGGCTGGATGGAGGACTTCGGCGAGAACAGCCCGCCACAGGCGCTGTCGGCCGACGGGAGCGACGGCGACGAGGTCCACAACCGCTACCCGCGGCTCTATCACTGCACCGTCCATCGAATCGCGCGCAGACTGCCCAAGCCGGTCGTGCGCTTCCAGCGATCGGGTTGGACGGGCGCAGCGCGCTGCGCGGACCTGGTCTGGGGCGGCGACCCGACCACGGTCTGGGGCTTCGACGGCCTGTGGTCCTCGGTGCGGCAGGCGCTCAGCATCGGCATGTCGGGGGTCAGCCGCTGGGGCTCGGACATCGGGGGCTACAACAGCTTCAACGAGCGCGAGCGGCTCACGCCGGAGCTGCTCAAGCGCTGGATCCAGTTCGGCGCCGTGTCCGGCGTCATGCGCACCAAGCGCTCGGGCATCGCGCTGCCCTCCTACGAGCGCCCGCAGATCTTCGATCCCGGCGTGCTGCCCACCTGGCGCCGCTACGCGAAGCTGCACACCCAGCTCCACCCGTACCTGCTCGCCGCCGATCGCCGCTACCGCCGGACCGGCCTGCCACTCATGAGCCATCTGGCGCTCAACTGGCCGCGCGACCGCCGCTCGCTCGCGCGCGAGGGCGAGTTCATGTTCGGGCCCAGCCTCCTGGCTGCTCCGGTGGTCACGCCCGGCGCGCGGCGCCGGCGCCTGTACGCCCCGCCAGGGCGCTGGCTGGACTTCTGGCGCAGCGTCCGTTACGCCAAGCGCAGCGGAGCGTTCTCCGTCGGACGGGTGCGCTCCGTCCGCGGCGGGCGCCAGCACGTGCTCCCCGCACCGCTCGAGCAGCTGCCGATGCTCATCCGCACGGGTGCCGTGCTGCCGCTGCTGCCCGCGGACGTGGACACGCTCGCCGGCTTCGGGCGCCGCCGGGGCCTGATCCACCTGCGCGACCGCCGCCATCGGATGACGCTGCTGGCCTTCCCGCGCGGGCGCACGCGGGCGTCCTTCAACGAGGGCGAGCGCCTGGTCTCCAACGAGCGCCGCGGCTCCTGGTCGCTCGCCGTGGCCGGCAAGCGCCGGCGGGCCTACCGGGTCCAGGCCTCCCTGGCCACCCTGCGCCGGCCGTTCAGGCCGTGCTCGGTGTCGGTGGGCGGGGGAGCCTCGCGGCGGATCGCCTGGAGCTACTCCAGCCGGACCCGCGTGCTGCGGGCGCGCTTCGTCGCCCTGCGCGGAACGCTGACCGTGCGCGCCTGCCGCCGCTGATCAGCGGGTCACTAGCGCTTGGACGCCTGGCCCTTGGCCATGTCGCGCGAGATGTCGTTGCCGCCCAGGCGGCGCTGAAGCTTGGCCATCGTGCCAGGGGCGATCCCGGCCACCACCCCGGCGGCGCGGAACGAGAGCGGGGCCACGTCGATCTCCGGCCGGCCGCTCTCGATGCCCGCCACCACAGCTTTCGCCACCTGCTCGGGGGTGCGGGTGCCCACGAACGGCGGCAGCTTGGCGCCGCTCTCGTGGAACATGCCCGCGTCGCGGATGAAGCCGGGGAACACGGTCGTGACCCCCACGCCCGTGCCGTGGAGGTCCTGGCGCAGGCCCAGCGCGAACCCGCGCAGACCGAACTTGGTGGCCGAGTACAGGCTGCTGCCCGGGCTCGTGACCTTGCCCGACAGCGATGAGACGAACACCAGGTGGCCCCGGCCCCGCTCCACCATGCCGGGCGCCAGCGCGCGAGCCACTTGGATCGGTGCGCGGAGGTTCACGTCCAGCGCCCGGTCGATCTGGTCGGGCTGGAAGTCCAGCAGGTGCCCGCTGGCCGGCAGCGCAGCGTTGGCCACGACCGCGTCCACGGCGCCGGCACGCTCTGGCAGCGCCGCCAGCTCGGCGGGATCCGCGAGGTCCGCGGGCAGCACCTCCACCCGCTCACCCAACTCGCCGCTCAGGCGCTCCAGCACGTCCGTCCGCCGGGCCGTGACCACGACCGTGGCCCCGCGTGAATGCAGCAGGCGGGCGATCGCCACACCGATCCCCCCGGAGGCGCCCGTGACCAGAGCGCGGCTGCCCTGCAGGCTCATTCCCACGCGGGGAGTATCCCGGAACCTCAGGGTGTGACGATGGCGAAGGACGGGTCGGGCGGGTCGAGGAGGCCGAGCAGTTCGCCGACCTTGGCCGGATCGCCTTCCACGACCAGTCCACCCGAGGAGGCGAGATCCTCGATCTTGGCGATGCCGGCGACGACCTGGTCGAGGGCGCTGCGCTGAATGCTCAAGGTGGCGTCGACCGGCCCCGTGGGCGCGCCGCGGCGGTGGTTCAGCACGCCGTGCTCGAGCGTGAGCCCGTACTCGTTGCCGGTGTCGGTGAATCGCCAGTGCATAGCGATGCGGCGGTCACCGGCGCGCGGCCCGTCGATCTGAATCGCCAGGGCGCTGAAGAGCTGCTCGTCGCTGAGACTGGCGATGAAGTCGGGGGGCAGGACGGCCGCTGTCCCGCTGCCGCCGTGGCGCAGCTCCTGGGCGCCCGTCAGGAAGAAGTTGCGCCAGGTTCCGTTCTCAGCGCCGTAGGCGAGCTGCTCGAGCGCCTGCGCCTGGAGCTCCTTGGCCTCACCGTGGTTGGGATCGGCGAACACGAGGTGATTCACGACCTCCACGACCCAGCGAAAATCTCCGCGCTCGAACGCTTCGCGGGCGTGCGCGAGCAGCGCGTCTGCGCCTCCGGCCAGCTCCACGTACCGCTCGCCTGCGGCCTCGGGCGGGTGGGGCCAGAGGTGCGCCGGGTTGCCGTCGAACCACCCGAGGTAGCGCTGGTAGACCGCCTTGAGGTTGTGGTTCAGCGAGCCGTAGTAGCCGCGGCAGTGCCACTCGTGCTCCAGGCTTGGCGGCAGCTCCAGCTGCTCGGCGATCTCGGCGCCAACGTAGCCCTTGTTCAACAGCCGCAGCCCCTGGTCGTGGATGTAGCCGTACAGATCGCGCTGTTTCTCCAGGAAGTCGACGATGCGTTCGGCCCCCCAGCGCGGCCAGTGGTGCTGGGCGAACTGCACGTCGGCCTCGGCGGCGAACAGGACGATCGCCTCGTCGAGGTACGCGGCCCAGCCGCGCGCGTCGCGGACCAGCGCCCCACGCAGCGTGGCGACGTTGTGCAGGTTGTGGGTGGCGTTCTCGGCCATGCACAGCGCACGCCGGTCGGGGAAGAGGAAGTTCATCTCCGCCGGCGCTTCGGTGTTCGGCGTGAGCTGGAACACCATGCGGATGCCGTCGACCGTGACCTCCTGGCCGGTGTGGGTGATGTCGATCGTCGGAGCGATCAACGTGACGGTCCCGGTCGACGTGGTCTGGCCCAGGCCGGCGCCGACCTGCCCTGTCGGGCCCTTCGGCAGCAGCGCGCCGTACATGTAGGTCGCCCGCCGGGTCATCGCGCCGCCGGCGTAGACGTTCTCGCTGATCGCGTGCTCCATGAACCCCTCGGGTGCGAACACCGGCACATCGCCCGAAGCCACGTCTTCGGCCGAGACGACGCCGCGCGCGCCACCGAAGTGGTCGACGTGGCTGTGGGTGTACAGCAGCCCCGTCACGGGGCGGTCGCCGCGATGGTCGCGGTACAGGGCCAGCGCCGCCGCTGCGCACTCGGCCGAGATGAGCGGGTCGATCACGAGCACGCCGCCCTCGCCTTCGACGATCGTCATGTTCGACAGGTCGAGCCCGCGCACCTGGTAGATGCCCTCGGCGACCTCGAAGAGGCCGTGGATGGCTGCCAGCTGCCCCTGCCGCCACAGGCTCGGGTTCACCGTCTCCGGGCAGTCGGCGTCGAGGAACTCGTACGCCTGCGTGTCCCACACGACCCGGCCGCTGGTAGCCCGGATCAGCGGATCCGGCAGCGAGGCGATCCGCCCTCGCCGCGCGTCGTCGAAGTCCTCTGTGTCAGCGAACGGCAGGCTCAGTCGCACCGCGGCATTCGCGTCGGCAATCTGCCGCGTGACCTGTGCAGGCTCCATCCTCGAAGCAAGCGACCGGACTCGAACCGGCGACCTCCGGCGTGACAGGCCGGCAACCGTTCCGTGCTAAACGAGCTTGCTAGAGCGTACTGGCGCCCAGCCTACTGCCCCTGGGGAGGGATTGGGGAAGTCAGCCGTTGAAGGGCGGGCCGGGACGTGAGACGCTCGCTGCGCCGGTGTCCGTGTCTAGGAGGGGGATAGTGATGAGGACCCGAGTTGTGGCCGTCGCGCTGACGATGGTGATCGGCATGCTCGCCGTTGCCGAGGCGGGGACAGCACAGATCCCGTTGACGCAATCGCGACCGTTCCAGGCGGTGTGTGAAGCGCAGGGCGGGCGGTTCGAAGTCGCGACGGATTTCGAGTCCCTCTATTGCGTCAAGTCGGGTGGGCTGTTCACGGCGTTCACCGACGCCCAGCTGGCCGTTCAACGCAGGATCTGCGACCGAGTGTACGAAGCGCTCTTCGGTCTGCAGGGCGAGGGCTCCGACAGCACGCGCACGTGGTGCGGACGCGATTAGCGGCCGACCTGAGCGAGGACGTCCTTGAAGTCGACGGGGACCCCCGGTCACCCAGGAGTCCCCGTCCTCCCAGCGCTGGCTGGGGTCCTACCCTGGTGCCGCTACTTCGGCGGGGGTGGGACCAAGCAGGTCGTCGTGGAGCCGTCGAACGACCTGACCACCAGCTCGTCCGGGCCAGTGATGTGCACGATCACGGCGCCGGCCTGGCCATTGGTCGACCCAATCGACTTCGATGTCGGCGTCGCTCCCGGGGCCTGGGTGTACTTGACGACGCTGCCCGACGGGAATGGACCGAACGTCACGCCGCCGGTCACGATAGAGACGGTCGTGCCTACGTCTGATCCGATCTTGTAAAAGCCGTCCTCGTTCTGCCCTCCATTCGGACCGGGCAGCGTTGTGCTGCCCGCCGGTGGAACGGTCTGCCCATGCGGGTTCACCGACTCCACGCAAAACGGCACATGAGCGCTCGCAGTCCCGGGCCCGAAGGCCAAAATCGCTGCGACCGGCAGTGCGGCTACCACGATACGGCGCATCTCACTACCTCCTGTTCCCGTGGCCACCCTCGAGCGGGTTGCGGGCACTCGGGAGGCAGCCGGGTGTTCGGCGCCGGTCGTCAAGCCGGTGCGACGGCCGACGCTCCCAATTTGCGCAATTATGAAGCTTGGGGCCCGTGCAGTCAGCCCTCCGACCGGCCGAAAAACCCGCATAGACCGGAGAAGCGTTGTGGAGTCAGGCGCCCCGAGGCGGTGACGGCGCTCTACGGAGCCAACGCAGGCTCCAGCTTCGACGCGAGCGACCGGACTCGAACCGGCGACCTCCGGCGTGACAGGCCGGCGTTCTAACCAACTGAACTACGCCCGCTGGCGTTGAGCGAGGATAGCGGAGGTCGGGCGGTCCTCCCGCCTGGCCCTCGGAGGATTAGAGTCGCCCTCATGGGTCGGATCGGTCGCGGCTGGCAGCTGACCAAGCAGAGCTGGGCGATCGTCAAGCGCGACCGCTCGTTGATGGTCTTCCCGGCGGTCGGCGGGGCCGGCGCGCTGATCCTCGCGGTGCTGATCGGCGGCGGCGGATACGCGCTCTACGACGCCACGGAGAGCGAGCCGGCGCTGATCGCGCTGCTGGTGGTGGCCGCCTATCTCGTGGTGCTGGTGTCGCTGTACTGCAACGTCGCGCTGAGCCATTGCGCGGCGCGGTCGCTGGAGGGCCACGATACGAGCGCGCGCGAGGGGTTCGCCGCAGCCGGCGCTCGGTTCGGGCCTGTCGCGAGCTGGGCGCTGTTATCCCTGCTGGTCGGCGTCCTGATCAGCGCGGTGCAGGCGCTGCTGCGTGGCGGAGCCGGTCAGCTGGTGGCCTCCCTGGTCGGCGGGCTGGCGAACCTGGCCTGGAGCGTGGCCACCTTCTTCGTGGTGCCGGTCATCGCTCTCGAGGGCCTGGGCCCGATGGGCGCCCTGAAGCAGTCGGTGTCGGTCATCCGAGAGCGCTGGGGCGAGGGCGTGATCGGGTCGTTTGCGATCGGCGGGCTGGTGTTCCTGGTGGCGTTCCTGCCCGGTGCCGCGCTGGTGGCGGGCGGCATCGCGCTGAGCTCCTCCGCGGAGATCCCGGCGGCCGTCCTGATTGCGCTCGGTGTGGCCGTGTTCGCGATCGGGGTCGTGGTGCAGACCGCGCTGATGGCGATCTTCAAGGTCGCCCTCTACCGGTTCGCAACGGAGGACCGCGTCCTCGCCGAGTACACGCGCGATGAGCTCGAGGGCGCCTTCAGGCCCAGGCGCGGGCGCCTGGCCGGCGCCTGAGCTCAGAGCAGCTCGGCCGCCAGCACGATCGCTCCGAACACGCCGGCCACGGCGGCGATGGATGCCACCAGCCACGTGGGCGGACCGCCGTGGATGCCCGTCTCGTGCAGCACGGCGTGCCCCTTGCCGCGGGCTATCAGGCGCCGGTTCACGGGGAAGGCCACGAGCCCGGCGATCACCAGCGCCACGGCAAGCGAGCCCCAGAACAGCACGTCGCCCACGCCAGCCTCCATTGCCCCCGGGATGAGCAGCAGGATCGCGTTGTCCACGACCTCCATCACGGCGATGGACAGCGTGTCGGTGGCGAGCGCGATCGGAATGACCGCCGCCACCGCCATCCCCGCCCGCAGGAGCGGCAGGCTCGTGAGCGAGTAGCCGAACAGGAACGCGAGGCCGATCGCCAGCGCGATCGTGCCGAGGTCGGAGAAGCCCAGCGCCGTGCCCACCACCACGCCGGTGACCTCGCCGATGGCACACCCTGTGAGGCAGTGCAGCGTGGCGCTTGCGGCCATCGCGGTGAGGGCCCTGCCCGAGGTCGGGAGGTCGTGGTGATGGTGCTCGTGAGCTGCGGTCGAGGCTTCCATTCCAAGCACCCTAGCAAACCCCCTGGGGGTATTGCTACCCTCTCTGGCAACGACCGAGAGGAGCACCGATGGCAGCCACGACGGCCGGCGCCGCACGCGGCTACAGCGCCACCCGGGAACAGCTGATCAACAGGCTGCGACGCATCGAGGGGCAGGTGGGCGGCGTCGAGCGCATGGTGGAGGACGACCGCTACTGCATCGACGTGCTGACCCAGATCGCCGCGATCCAGGCGGCCCTGGACAAGGTGGCACTGGGGCTGCTGGACGACCACGCGCGGCACTGCGTGATCGGCGGACAGGGTGACGGCGAGCCCGAGGAGCTCACGACCGAGCTCATGGCCGCCGTCGGTCGCCTGATGCGCCGCGGCTAGGCCAGCTAGCGGCGGGCGAGCGCCGCCGCGGCGCCTAGTCCCACGAACGTCGCCCCGCTGACGCGGTCGAGCAGCCTCCGGGCGCGCATGCTGCGGCGCAGGCGGTCGCCCGCCGTGCCGGCCGCCAGCGCCCAGGCGATGTCCAGCGCCGCGGCGATCGCGATGAACAGGGCACCCAGGATCGCGACCTGGGGCGCAACGGCCATGCCAGGGTCGATGAACTGGGGCAGGAAGGCCACGAAGAAGATCGCCACCTTCGGGTTCAGGGCGCTCACCACCACTCCCTGACGGAACAGCGCCGCCGGTCGGGCCCGCGGTGCCTCGGCCAGCGTTCGCTGCTCACGCGTCGTGAGCTTCTGGACGCCCAGGGCGATGAGGTATGCGGCCCCGGCGTACTTGACAACGCTGAACGCAGTGGCCGACGAGGCCACCAGCGCGGACAGGCCGACGGCGGCCGCCGCCACGTGCACGAGCCCCCCGGCCTCGATCCCGAGCGCGCTGATCACGCCGGCGGACCGGCCCTGGGCCATCGCGCGCGTGACGATGTAGACCACGGCCGGCCCCGGCACCGCGATCAACGCGGCGCTGGCCAGCGCGAACGGCAGGAGTGCGGATGAGTCGGGCACGGCGCGATTGTGCCACGGCCCGGGCGCATCCGGGCGTCGCTAGTACCTTGACCCGGGCGGGCGCACCCAACTAGGGTCGCCCGGTCATGACGGCGCGACGACTAGCCGTAGCAGCCGCGGCGGCGACGCTTGGCCTTACCGGCTGCACGCTCGACCGTCCCGCCGATCCCGTCGTGCTCACAGGTGCCGACGTGCCCAGCCTGGCGTCCACGCCGGCGGGCGACGTGGTGGCGTTCCGCTGGATCGAGGACAGCTGGTTCCAGGTGCCGATCCAGGTCGACGAGCGCAAGGCCGATCGACCTCGGGCAGGTCTACAACGGCAACTACGGCGGCTACACCACCACCGTCTACACCGACGCCGGCACCTTCACGGGAGCCGACACGAACGCCGAACGTGGACGCCAACGACGAGATCGCCCTCATGGCCAAGGACACGGGCTACGAGGCACCGGGCGGCTCCGGCAACCCAAGCGGCGTGGTGGCCGGCAGCGGCGTGAAGGTCAGGGTCCGCTCGACGCTGGGCGGCCAGGCCAAGGACGGCTGGGTCTACCTGTTCCGGCGCAGCGGCGGGCTCAGCCCCGGCGCCGGCCACAAGTACGTGGACTACCAGTTCAACCTGCTCTCGGGCGACTACAAGACCACCTACAAGCTCGAGGACGGGCCCAACCCCGAGAACTCGACGGTGAGCACGCCCAACTACTCGGTGCACTTCTCCGACCGGTGGCTCAAGGACCAGCTGCGGGTCAAGGCCGGGGACGCCACGGAGGTGGACATCCTCGACCGCGCCAAGGCCCGCCTGGCAGCGGGCAACTGCGGTCGCAGCGAGGACACCTTCAACGACGCCGAGGGCGCGTTCATCGCCAACAAGAGCGGGCCGGTGCGCGCGATCCGCTCGTACGTGGGCGCCAACAGCGGTCCGCTCGTCCAGCGCGAGCACCTGTTCTACGAGGGGCGCGAGGACGTGCGCACCTTCCTGCGCGTGCACGCGGTCCCAGGACCGCTGGACTACCACGACTACTCCTCCGCGGCCAACGGGATGACCTACAAGAACGACAACAACACCGGCGGCGTGGCAATCGACGGCCAGCCCGAGACGCCGCGCCGGCGGGGCGATCACGTGGGAGAGCGTCGACGGGCCCGCAGGGCGGCCTTTCGATCGCCCACTCGCTGGACAGCGACATCGCGGGGCTGGCCGTGGGCACCTACTACCTCGACGACAGCACGCCCGGTGGCGGCATCGAGACCCAGTGCACCGGCGACGCGCAGGCCTTCGGCGCCAGCGGGCCCGACCTGCTGGGCAACCTGCCCGAACACGGACCCGCGCAGCACGCCGTCGAACCGGATGAACTCCACGCGCACGATCTACTTCGAGGCGCCAGGGAAGGCCAACGGGTCCGCGCGCGCCACACAGGCCGCGAGCGCGTTCCAGACCAGCGTCACTAGCTTCCCCTAGGCCCACGGCCGTTGTGGCGGCCGTCGGCCCCGCGCCTGCGCTCGCGCGCCGTCGTGATGCCCAGCCAGACCAGGAACGCCACGACCGGCAGGAAGTAGGCGACCTGCACCAGCCAGTGGCCTGCGTGGGCGATGAACGATCATCCGTTGGACTGCGCCAGGAGCCACAGGGCGAGGCTCGTGAACCCGACCATCACCACGAGCATCCAGTACTGCGATCGAACGGCCAACCGCGAGTCGCGGTAGATGGCCAGCGCCCGGTCGTGCGCGAGGATGAGCGCGGCCACGTGGCCCACGACCACGAATGCCACCTGCCAGTACCAGGTGGCGGTCGCGCCGATCACCGCGTAGTCGATGGCGTCGTTGGCCGTGCCGAACAGGTCGGTGCCGCTCTCCCCGAGCGGGTTGGAGGCCAGATAGCCGAACGGCGCGGTGGAGATGCGGATGACCGCCTGGCCCTGGTAGAGCAGAAGCGTGAGGTAGTGCGCCGCCACGTAGGCGAAGGCGATGGCACGAGCGTGTGGATGAACGCCTTGGCCAGCTCGCCGGCCGAGAGGTCGCCGCCCACCGTGCGCGCGCCCGCCACGCCCAACCGGTAGAAGCCGCCCACCAGCGCTATCGCCGCCACCAGACCGAGCAGGAAGGTGGCCTCCAGGGCCTTCTCGGGTGAGAAGCCGAGCGAGCGGAAGAACTCGGCCAGGTCGGGCGAGATCCCCGTCCACAGCGGCGCCTCGGCCACGCCGTCGAAGGTGACCGAACCGATCAGCACCGCCAGCAGCGCCACGGTGCCCGCGACGGGCTGGAAGGCCGCAAGGCCCGAGAGCGGTCGCCGTAGCCCCACCTCATCGCCCTCGCGGCAGAAGGGCGAGATGCGCGAGAACAGGTTGAAGTAGACCCCGAACGCCTCTCCGCGCGCGCACCACGCCTCGACGCCGTAGAGGGCCATGCCCACGAAGGTCGCGCCCGAGTAGACGAGCGCCCCGATCGCCACGTTCTCCGGCTTGTCGCCGTTGGACGCCACCAGCTCGAGCGCCGCGAACGCGAACAGCCCCGCGGCCGCGGGCCAGTGGCCGAGCCGCTCCGGGTAGGCCATCGGGGCCGGCACCGGGCCGCGGGCCGCGGCGCTGGCCGACCCAGGCGACCGCGCGCCCGATCGCGCGCCACGGGTTGAAGGCGCGGAACACGTCGCCGAACAGGACCGCCAGCGGCACGAAGCCCAGCCAGAAGATCACGAACACGAACGTGGGCGCGAAGTTGGCCTGCGGGGTCTGGATCCCCGACAGGCCACTCCACACGACGAGGACCAGCAGCGCGACCCCGACCGCTCCGCACAGCAACTCAACCGCGCGGCTGGTGAGCACCCGCGAGAGTCCCCCCGGCAGGGGCCTGAAGTCCTCGTCCTGCAGCCGCGGCCGGGGCCAGAGGACCGCCAGCGCGACGAAGGAGATGACCAGCACCATGGCCGCCGCCCAACCGAACAGCCACTCCGGGATGGGAAGGTCGGCGCGCCCGACGATGCCGTGGGCCAGCAGGCTCACGCAGGTCTCCCGCGCCTCAGCTGGGCTCGACCACGAGCCGCGCGATCAGCGGCTCGCGGCCGGCGTCCTCGGCCGTGTGGCTCTCGATCTCGAACACGCCCTCGGTGTTGGCCTTGAAGCGGAACCGCGCGGGCTTGCCCGGGGCCGCGTCGCGATAGAGGTCGTAGCCGTGCACGTGGATCTCGTCCTGGGCGTCGGAGGCCACCACCATCCGCACGGTGCTCCCCTTGTCCACCACGATCCGCTGCACGCCGCCCTCCGGTGCCCCGCCGCGGAGCACGATCTCCTCCGGGGGTGGAGGGGGCGCCGACTCGGCGGTGGCCGTCGGCGTGCTCTCGGGCTCGGTTGCCGTTTGCTCCTGCGCCTGCGTGGTGGCCGGGTCGTCGGCCTGCTCGCTCTCCTCGCCCGGGCTGATGACCACGAAGGCCACCACCGCCACCAGGGCGGCGGCCACGACGATAGCCCCAGTCTCGTCCTGTTCGACATGCGTTCCTCCTACTCGACGTGCGCGCGACCCCGTGGCCGCGCGCTGGGCCTCAGCGGAGGGACGAGCGGAGGAGCGCGCCCGGCCAGGTGGAGCGCCAGCGCTCCAGCTCGGTGGCCGGTGAGCGGAGGGCAGGGCGAGCTGCCGGCTCGCTGCGCGCCCGGGCGAGCACGCGCCGCGTCCGAAGGGCCGCCGACGCAACCGCGGCCCGGGCGCGCTCGAGCCCAGGGCGGCCACGCGCGCCGGCGGCCAGCGCCAGCGGGTACGCGACCCAGCCGCCGGTCCCCACGACGGCCGCCAGGCCGTCGGCTCGCCCGGGGGCCAGGATGCCCTCGAGGAGCTCCTGGGCCGTGAAGATCGCGGCGATCGCGAGTGCGGCGCAGCACCCATGCGGAGCCGAAGCCGAGGCGGGCCCTCGGCGCCCTTGCCGGTGGCGCGCGCCCGGGCGATCATGCCAGCAGCTGCGCCGAGGCCCCGGCCAGCAGGAGCCCCACGGCCAGCCCCGCCAGGGGCAGGTAGGCATGGCCGCCGGGCTCGCCGCCCGCGCCATGCCCGGCGATCAGGAAGCGACCCTCGTGTACCGCCAGGGAGGCCGCCGCGATGGCGCGACGCAGTTCGGAGCTTCGACACGCCCCGGAGTATGGCAAGGCGCAGCCCGCGGGTCAGATCCCGGAAGCGCCGCCGGCGGCTAGGGCAGGCCGGCGCCCGACCGCTCGAGGGCGGCCTCGGCGGCGGTGTCTCGGACTTGCACGGGTGCGCCCTCGCCGCGTGTGACCCGCGGCTCGCGCAGCTCCGGGTCGAAGCGATAGCCCACGCCGAAGTGGGTGTGGATGTATTGCCATCCGGGCGACGCGCCCTCGAGCTTCTGGCGCACCTTGCGGATGAACACGTCCACCGAGCGGTCGCCGTGGGCCATCGCGTAGCCCCACACCTGCTGGTAGATCTCCTCGCGCTGGAGCACCTTGCCCTCGGCGTGGGCGAGCAGCTGGAGCACCTCGAACTCGCGCCGGGTGAGGTCCACGCTGCGGCCCCCGGAGAAGGCCTGGAACTGGTCCGCGCGGATCTCCAGGTCGCCGGCCTGGACGGGCGCCTCCTCGCCCCGCCCCGAGGCCTGCTTGCGGCGGCGCACCACGGCCTCCACGCGCGCCAGCACCTCCTCGGGGTGGCACGGCTTGGTGACCCAGTCGTCGGCGCCCATCCGCAGCCCGCGCACGCGCTGCGCGACGGTCGAGCGCCCGGTGCAGACCACCACGCCCAGGCCGGGCATGGCGGCGGTCAGCTTCTCCAGGAACTCCCAGGCGTGCGGGGCCGAGCAGGGCCAGGTCCACGACCACGGCGTTCACGCGCATGGCCACGAACTCCTCCACGCGCGGCGCAGCCTCGAGGCGGCGGTACTGCCAGCCGAGGCCCTCGAGGCGGTTGACCAAGACGCGCACGAAGCCCGAGTCGGAATCGAGCACGGCGAGCCTGATCGGGCCGTGATCAGTCACGTTCACCTGACCGGCAGGATACGCCACCCGTCCCGCTGAAGTTGCTCGTTTACAGCATTTTCACAGGCCGGTCACGCGCACATAACGGGCTTTTCCGCTTCAGATGGCACCGTTGACAGCGTGGAAGCGGCCACGAACGAGCGGTTGCAGGCCGGCGCGGTCGAGATCCGGCCCGCCGAGTACCTGGCGATGGCGGAGGGCCGCCCGCTGAACCTGACGGCCCGTGAGCTGGAGCTGCTCACGGCGCTCGTGGAGCGCGAGGGCAGGATCGTGAGCCGCGAGGAGCTGTACCGCACGGTCTGGGGCGAGCCCTACCGCAAGTCCGACCGCTCGGTGGACGTGTACGTGGGCAAGCTGCGCCAGAAGCTCGACGACGCGCTGCCCGGCCGCCTGCTTCATCCACACCCACTTCGGCTTCGGCTACCGCTTCCAGCCCTGAGCCGGGCACCCGGAGCGGCGCCTTTACATCCCTTTCACATCCCGGAGACAAGTCCGCAACAGACTCGTGCAGGCGCCCTGCGAGTCTCGACCGCCGTCCCGATGACCCAAACCAAGGAGACACGCAATGAGGAAGTGGCTTTCGCTTCTGGCCGGCGCGGTGCTGGCGCTCGGCGTCATCGCCTGCGGCGACGACGACGACGATTCAGGCTCGTGGTGGCAGGCGGAGGCGGCGACCTCTCCGGCTCCATCAAGATCGACGGCTCGAGCACGGTGGGCCCTTCGCCCAGGCCGCTGCGGAGGCGTTCCAGGGCGAGAACCCCAACGTGAAGGTGTCCGTGGGCACCTCCGGCACCGGCGGCGGCTTCGAGAAGTTCTGCGCCGGCGAGACCGACATCTCCGACGCCTCGCGACCGATCAAGGACGACGAGGAGGTCCCCGTCTGCAAGAAGAACGGCGTGACCTACAAGGAGATCCAGATCGCCAACGACGGCATCGCCGTCGTGACCAACAAGGCGACCAAGATCGACTGCATGACCACGGACGAGCTCAAGAAGCTGTGGAACCAGGGCTCGAAGGTCACGAGCTACAACGAGGTCAACCCGAAGTTCCCCGACACCCAGGTCAGCCTGTTCGGGCCCGGCACGGACTCCGGCACGTTCGACTTCTTCACCGACGAGATCAACGGTGAGGAGGGCGTCTAGCCGCAAGGACTACCAGCCGTCCGAGGACGACAACGTGCTGGTCCAGGGCGTCGAGGGCGAGGAGGGCGGCCTCGGCTACTTCGGCTTCTCCTACTACGAGCAGAACCAGGACAAGCTGAACCTGGTCGGCGTCGACGGCGGCGACGGCTGCGTGAAGCCGAGCAACGCAGACGATCCAGGACGGCACCTACAAGCCGCTCGCACGTCCGCTGTTCATGTACCCGAGCGACAAGTCGCTCGCGGACAAGCCGCAGGTGAAGGCGTTCATGGACTACGTCGCTCGAGAACCAGGAGACGATCGCCGAGGCGGCGCAGATCGTGCCGCTGACCACCGAGCAGCTCGACAAGGGCAAGACCACGCTCGGGAGCTAGGACGACGCACGTGGAAGCAGGCAGCACAGCGGCACGCGCCACCCCCGCCCTGGGGGTGGCGCGCCGTCGCGTCGGCGAGGACGTGATCAAGGGCTGCTGCTGCTGGCGGCCCTGCTGTCGGTCCTCACCACCACCGGCATCGTGATCTCGCTGCTGCGCGAGACCTTCGTCTTCTTCGAGGACGTGGGCGTCGCCGAGTTCCTGTTCGGCAAGGACTGGTCGCCGGTGATCAAGCCGCAGAGCTTCGGCGTGCTCCCGCTGGTCAGCGGCACGTTCCTCGTCACCGGCATCGCGCTGCTCGTGGCGGTGCCGCTGGGCCTGGGCTCGGCGATCTACCTCAGCGAGTACGCCAGCCCGCGCGTGCGCAAGACGCTCAAGCCGGTGCTCGAGCTGCTCGCCGGCGTGCCCACGATCGTGTTCGGCTACTTCGCCCTGACCTTCTTCACCCCGACGATCCTCAAGGACATCGCCAACCTGGACGTGGGCGTCTTCAACGCGCTCTCGGCCTCGATCATCATGGGCTTCATGGTCATGCCGACGATCGCGTCGGTCTCCGAGGACGCGATGTCGGCGGTGCCGCACGTCGCTGCGCGAGGGCTCGTTCGGCCTGGGCGCCACCGAGCTTCAGACCTCCCTGCGCGTGGTCTTCCCCGCGGCGCTGTCGGGCATCGTCGCGGCCATCGTGCTGGGCGCCTCGCGCGCGGTCGGCGAGACGATGATCGTGCTGGTGGCCGCCGGCCAGATCGCCGCAGCTCACCGCGGACCCGCGCGAGCCGATGTTCACGATGACCTCCTACATCGGCGTCGGTCGCCAAGGGCGACCTCGCCACCGGGCAGCGTCCAGTACAAGACCGTGTTCGCGGTCGGGATGCTGCTGTTCCTGATCACCCTGGTCCTGAACATCTTCTCGATCCGGTTCGTGCGCAAGTACAGGCAGGTGTACGAATGAGCTCCGTGTCGCGCGCCGTCGGCCAGGCCCCGCAGTCCGCCAAGGTCAAGGGCACCGCCTTCCGGCTGGTGCTGCTGGCCTGCCTCGGCCCTCTCGGTGATCCTGCTTGGCGCGCTGCTCGTGGACGTCGCCGTCGACGGCCTCGGGTCGGTCGACCTGGCCTTCATCACCGACTACCCCTCCTCGGTGGCCGCCAACGCCGGCGTCCGGGCGGCGCTGCTGGGCACGATCTGGCTGATGGGCGTGGTCACGGTGTTCATCGTGCCGGTGGGCGTGGCCACGGCCGTCTACCTCGAGGAGTACGCCGACCGCGAGCGCTGGTACAACCGCGCGATCGAGGTGAACATCCAGAACCTGGCCGCGGTGCCCTCGATCGTCTACGGCATCCTCGGCCTGGCCTTCCTGGTGCGCGGCCCCTTCTCGCAGGGCAACGTGGTGCTGGCCGGCGGGCTGACCCTGGGCCTGCTGGTGCTGCCGGTCGTGATCATCGCCGGCCGCGAGGCCATCCGCGCGGTGCCGCCGTCGATCCGCGAGGGCTCGATGGCGCTGGGCGCCACCCAGTGGCAGACCATCTGGCGCCAGGTGCTCCCGGCCGCGATCCCCGGCATCGCCACCGGCGTGATCCTGGCGCTCTCGCGCGCCATCGGCGAGACGGCGCCGCTGATCGTCGTCGGGGCCGCCACCTTCGTGGCCTTCGACCCCGACCTGTTCTCGCAGTTCACCGCGCTGCCGATCCAGATCTTCGACTGGATCTCGCGCCCGTCCAACGACGTCAATGACTTCGCCTCACTGGCGGCCGGCGGGATCATCGTGCTGATGGTCCTGCTGCTGTCCATGAACGCGGTGGCCATCTGGCTACGCAATCGCTACGAGCAGAAGTGGTAGGTGACCTAAAGTGGCTGAGCAGATGACCGAGCCCGAGCAGGAGCGAACCGAGGCCGGGGTCGCCCGCGCGGGGCGCCGGCTCGCAGGGCGAGCAGGGAGTGGACCTCAAGCGCACGGCGCTGGACGGCGCACGGCGGGAGCCGAAGGCCGACCGCGAGGCGATCTTCGGGATCCAGAGCGTCGACGTGGCCTACAGCGGCAACCCCGCGGTGCGCGACATCACGTTCGACATCCACATGAACGAGATCACGGCGCTGATCGGCCCCTCCGGGCTGCGGCAAGAGCACCCTGCTGCGCTGCCTCAACCGGATGAACGACCTGATCCCCGGCGCCGACGGTGACCGGGCACGCTCGACCTACCACGGCCAGGACCTCTACGGCAGCGACGTGGACGCCGTCGAGGTGCGCAAGCGGATCGGCATGGTGTTCCAGAAGCCCAACCCGTTCCCCAAGTCGATCTACGAGAACATCGCCTTCGGCCCGCGGGTGCTGGGCATGAAGGGCGACATGGACGAGATCGTGGAGCGGGCGCTGCGGCGCGGCGCGCTCTGGGACGAGGTCAAGGACCGGCTCAAGACCAACGCGTTCGGCATGTCGGGCGGCCAGCAGCAGCGCCTGTGCATCGCCCGCGCGCTGGCCACCAACCCCGACGTGATCCTCATGGACGAGCCGTGCTCGGCGCTGGACCCGATCTCCACCGGCAAGATCGAGGACCTGATGCTCGAGCTGCGCGAGAACTACTCGATCGTGATCGTGACCCACAACATGCAGCAGGCCGCGCGCGTGTCGGACATGACCGCGTTCTTCACGGTCGAGCTGGACGACGACGGCAAGCAGCCGCACCGGCCGGGTGGTGGAGTTCGACGACACCGAGAAGATCTTCACCAACCCGTCCGACGAGCGCACGGAGGCCTACGTGACCGGGAAGGTCGGCTGAGTGGCGCGCGGGACAACACCAACCGCCAGCACTTCCAGGAGGAGCTCGCCGCGCTCGAGAAGGCCGCGCTCGGCGGCCTGGACCTGGTGGCCGGCGCCCTGGACCGCGCGATCGAGACCGTCGCAGCACCAGGACGTGGAGCTGGCGAGCATGGTGATCGCCGACGACGACCGCATCGACGGCCGCTACCTGGAGGTGCACCAGGGGATCCTCTCCCTGCTGGCCCTCCAGGCGCCGGTGGCCGGCGACCTGCGCGTCGTCGCCGCGCTGCTGCACGTGATCAGCCACGTGGAGCGGATGGGCGACCAGTGCGTGAACATGGCCAAGCTGGTGCCGCTCGCCGGCCACGAGCCGCCCGCCGACGACGAGCTGCTGGGCAACCTGGCGCGGATGGGCGAGCTGGCGCGCTCGCTGGTGGTGCAGTCCAAGCAGGCCTTCGAGCGCCGCGACGTGGGCCTGGCCGAGGACCTGGTGCGCCAGGACGACGAGATCGACCGGCTCAACCGCGCGTCGTTCGCCCGCGCGCTGGACATCGGCGACGACCCCGACACGCGCGAGTGGGCGATGCACATGATGCTCGTGGCCCGCTGCCTCGAGCGGATCGGCGACAACGCCGTGGACATCGGCGAGCAGACGGCGTTCGTGGTCACCGGCCTGTTCCGCGAGTTCGAGGACGCCTCGCACCCCGAGCTCGCCCCGGGCCTGCGCGGGGGCTGACGGTGGCGCTCTTCGCCGGCGCGCCCAACCACCAGCACGTTCTTCGCCCTGTTCCAGGAGGCCGGCGCGAACATCGCCGAGGCCGCCACCGAGAATGCTCGACCGGCTCATGCGCAACTGGCCCGACGACTCGGACCTGCGCGGCGAGATCAAGGCGCTCGAGGAGGAGGGCGACCGGATCACCCACGACATCCTCCACCAGCTCTACTGCACCACGGTCACGCCGCTCGACCGCGAGGACATCCACGCGCTGGCGGCGGCGCTGGACGACGTGGTCGACTACA
The DNA here is from genome assembly GCA_963814005.1 of uncultured Thermoleophilaceae bacterium. Lineage (GTDB taxonomy): Bacteria > Actinomycetota > Thermoleophilia > Solirubrobacterales > Thermoleophilaceae > JAAYBF01. The sequence continues at coordinate 220,061 of CAWFBA010000012.1, read as the reverse complement.
CCGAGGAGGCCGCCGACGTGCTCGGGCCTCTACAAGATCGAGGCGCCGATGGAGCAGGCGGTGGAGCTGACGGGCGTGCTGCGCGACGCGGGCCGGGAGATCGCCGCGGCGCTCGGGCAAGCTCGACACGCTCGACGCGATCTGGCCCCACCTGATCGAGGTCGACCGCCTCGAGGACGAGGGCGACCGCATCAGCCGCCAGGCCCTGGTGCCGCTGTTCTCCGGCGGCATCGACCCGATGGTGGTGATCCGCTGGAAGGACGTGTTCGAGCGCCTGGAGCAGGCGATCGACGCCTGCGAGCGCGTGTCGCACGTGCTCGAGGGCATCGTCGTCAAGCAAGCTTGAGTCGCCTCCGCGGAAGTCTGCAAGCTCACGCGGACTCCGTTGATCCTGCGGCTGCATCGACATCGGCAGCAACACCACCCGGCTGCTCGTGGCCGAGGCGGGAGGCGGGTCGCTGCGCGAGCTGGTGACCGAGCGCGCGTTCACCCGCATCGGCAGGGCCTCGGCAAGGACGGCGCGATCCCGCCGGAGAAGATCGAGGAGACGGCGGAGGTGGTGCTGCGCACAGGCGCGCGCGTCGCGCGCGAGCTGGGCGCCACGGAGCTGGCGGCCGTGGCCACCGCCGCCATCCGCAACGCCGCCGAACCGCGACGAGCTGTGCGACGCGGTGGAGGAGGCCATCGGGCATGCCGCTGCGGGTGCTGTCCGGCGAGCGAGGAGGCGCGGCTGTCGTTCGTCGGCGCCGCCCGCACCCTGGCCCAGCCCGGCCGACCGGCACCATGGCCGTGGTGGACGTGGGCGGCGGGTCCACCGAGATCGCCGTCGGCTCCCCGGACGGCAGCGGTGGAGTGGTCGGAGTCCTTCCGCGATCGGCTCGGGCTTCCTGGCCGACAGCTACCTGCGCTCGCGACCCGCCGTCGGTGGCCGAGCTGGAGGCCGTGCGCGAGCACGTGGCCGGCGTGTTCGAGGGCCTGCGAGCCGCCCGCCGGCGAGACGCGCCGTGGCGGTGGGCGGCACCGCCACCTCGCTGCGCCGCCTCGTGGGCGCCGAGCTGGCGCACGAGACGCTCGAGCGGGGCGTGCGGGTGCTGTCGCTCACCGCCGATCGCCGAGGTGGCGCGAGCGGTTCGAGCTCGACCCCGAGCGCGTGCGGCTGCTGCCCGCCGGGCATCCTGCGTGCTGGAGGCCGTGTCCGACCAGCTCGGCCTGCCGCTGCGGATCGCGCGCGGCGGGCTGCGCGAGGGCGTGATCCTCGAGCTGGTGGACGCGGCCAGTGCCTGATGGCCAAGGCGCGGCCGATCCCGGGCCTGGAGCCCGACACCCGCTTCGGCGACGCCGCCGCGGCCGCGGTGGAGGTCCGCGCGGCGCGAGGTGTTCGCGCACGCCGACGGCGTGCTCGACACCGGCGACATCGAGCGCGTGCACGACATGCGCGTGGCCACCCGCCGGCTGCGCGCGGCGCTGGAGGTGTTCGCGGCCTGCTTCCCGAAGAAGGAGCACAAGGCGGCTGCTCAAGGAGGTCAAGCACCTGGCCGACGCCCTGGGCGAGCGGCGCGACCCCGACGTGGCGATCGAGGAGCTGGAGCACGTGGCGAGCGAGCTCGGGCCGCGAGCGCCCGGCGTCGAGGGCCTGGTGACGGAGCTGCGCGCCGAGCAGGAGGCGGGCAACGAGGCCGTGGCGCGGGCGCTGGAGGAGGCCGAAGCCGCGGGCTGGCCGAGCGGCTGGCAGGCGCTGGCGAAGCCGCGCCAGGAGGCGCGCGGCGTGAAGGCGCGCAAGGTCAAGGGCTCGACCCCGACGGCACGCTGGCGCGACAACGCGCGGCGGATCGTGGCGGTGCGGCTGGAGGAGCTGCGCTCGTTCGGCGCCGCGGCGCTCGACCCGGACGAGGTCGAGGCGCTGCACGACATGCGCATCGCGGCCAAGCGGCTGCGCTACGTGCTGGAGACTCACCAAGCCCGCGCTCGGCGACCGGCGGCGGAAGGAGCGCGCGCGGCGACGAAGCGCTGCAGGACCTGCTCGGCGAGATCCACGACTGCGACGTGATGCTGCCGCGCGTGCGCGAGCACGAGCGCGGCTGCGGTCCGAGGACGCCGAGGCGCTGGAGTCTCGGCCGGCGCCGCGCGGGACCTGGAGCCCGGGCCGTCACGCGCGCGCCCAACCTCGACCGCTACCGCGGGCTCGAGGCGCTCGCGCCTATCTGACCGCCAGCGCGCCGTGCTGCACGCCAACTTCGTGCGCGAGTGGAGCGACTGGAGGCGCGCGACTTCGCCGCCGGCTCAGGACGCGACTGGCCCGCAGCCACGATCGCCCGCAGCTCCGCCGGACGGAGCAGCACCTTGAGCTCGCCGCGGTCGACCGCCGCCAGCCCGCCTTCTTCATGCGCACCTGCGCGCCGGTCATGCGGTGCAGCGCCAGCGAGAAGTCGGGCTCGTGGCCCACCAGCAGCACGTGCGTCGCCCTGGCCGTCCGCCACCTCGCGCGGGTCGAACGGGCCGCCCGCCAGGCGCTCGTCCTCCTCGACCTCCACGCCGAGCGGCTCGCAGGCCAGGCGCGCGGTCTCGCGCGGCGCGCACCTTCGGGCTGGTCACGCAGGCGTCGAGCTCGACCCCGAGGCGCCTTCAGCGCGGCGCCCGCCGCGCGCGCCTGCTCCTCGCCCTTCGGCGGTGAGCTCGCGCTCGCGCGTCCGGCGTGCCGTCCTCGGCCTCGGCGTGGCGCAACAGCCAGATCACGTCGGCGAACATAGAGCAGTGAGGACAATGGCAGCGATGGAGGCAGCAAGCGAGACCCCGCAGGCATCCAGTCGCCGGACCTCGACTCCACCGAGCTGTACGCGAACCGCGAGCTGTCGTGGCTCGACTTCAACGAGCGCGTGCTCGCAGCTGGCCGAGGACCAGCGACACGCCGCTGATGGAGCGGGTCAAGTTCCTGGCCATCTACACCTCCAACCTCGACGAGTTCACCATGGTCCGCGTGGCGGGCCTGCACGACCAGGTGGACGCCGGCATCGACGCCCGCAAGGCCGACGGCCTGTCCCCCTCGGAGACGATCGAGCGGATCGCCGAGCGCACGCGGGAGCTGGGCGCGCGCCAGTCGCGCCAGTGGGAGCACGAGGTGCGCCCGCGCGCTCGCCGAGCACGGCATCCGGGTGCTCGACATGCGACGAGCTGCTCGGCCGAGGAGCTCGAGCGGCTGGACCGCCTCTTCCACGAGCAGATCTTCCCCGTGCTCACGCCGCTCGCCGTCGGGCCGGGGCGCCCGTTCCCCTACATCTCGAACCTGTCGCTGAGCCTCGGCGGTCTGGCTGCGCGACCCGGTGACCGAGACCGAGCTGTTCGCGCGGGTGAAGGTGCCGCAGGGAGGTGCTGCCGCGGTTCATCGACCTCGGCGACAACACGTTCGTGCCGCTGGAGGCCGTGATCGCCCGCCACCTCGACGCGCTGTTCCCCGGCATGGAGCTGCTGCGCCACGCCTTCTTCCGCGTGGCGCGCGACGCCGACTTCGAGGTCTCCGACGAGGCCGACGACCTGCTGCGCGCCGTGGAGAACGAGCTGCGCCAGCGCCGCTTCGGCGAGGTCGTGCGGCTCGAGGTGGAGGCGACGATCGACCGCGACCTGCGCGACGTTCCTGATCGAGCAGCTCGGAGATCGAGGAGAACGAGGTCGTCGACGTCGACGGGCCTGCTCGACCTGACCGACCTGTGGCAGATCCACGGGCTCGACGGGCTTCAAGCGAGCTGCGCGAGGAGCCGTGGACGCCGGTGAGCGCCGACGCCCTTCGCCACCCAGGACGGCAAGCCCGACGTGTTCGCCGCCATGCGCGCGGGCGACCTGCTGGTGCACCACCCCTACGACTCGTTCGCGGGCAGCGTCGAGCGGCTGCGTGGAGCAGGCCGTGAACGACCCCAACGTGCTGGCGATCAAGATGACCGTGTACCGCACCTCCGACGACTCGGCGCTGGTGCCGCTGCTGATCGAGGCGGCCGAGCGCGGCAAGCAGGCGGTGTGCCTGGTGGAGCTGAAGGCCCGCTTCGACGAGCGGCGCAACATCGGCTGGGCGCGGTCGCTGGAAGAGGCCGGCGCGCACGTCGTGCACGGCCTGCCCGGGCTGAAGACCCACGCCAAGGCGCTGCTGGTGGTGCGCCGCGAGGGCGCCGGCGTGCGCCACTACGTGCACGTGGGCACCGGCAACTACCACGCCAAGACGGCGCGGCTGTACGAGGACTTCGGCCTGTTCACCTGCAACCGCGAGATCGCGGCCGACGTGGCCTCGCTGTTCAACGCGCTGACCGGCGCGGCGCGGCCGCCCGGCTACCACAAGGCGCTGGTGGCGCCCGAGCGGATGCGCGACGGGCTGCTGGCCGAGATCGAGCAGACGGTGGAGGCCCACCGCGACGGCGAGGAGCGCGCGGATCGTGATGAAGATGAACTCGCTGGTGGACCGCCGCTGCATCCGCGCGCTCTACGAGGCCTCGCAGGCGGGCGTGCGGATCGACATCAACGTGCGCGGCATCTGCTGCCTGCGGGCCGGCGTCGCCGGGCGTCAGCGACAACATCCGCGTGGTCTCGGTCGTCGGCCGCTTCCTCGAGCACTCGCGCGTCTACGGCTTCCAGCGCGGCGACGAGCGCCGCTACTTCATCGGCTCGGCCGACCTGATGCCGCGCAACCTCGACACGCGCGTCGAGCTGCTGACGCCCGTCGAGGACGCCGCATCCTGCGCGACGAGGTCGAGGACACGCTGGAGCGCTGCCTCGCCGACGACACCTTCGCCTGGGACCTGCAGCCCGACGGCTCCTGGGAGCGCCGCACGGGCGGCACCCGCTCCGTGCACCGCGAGCTGATGGAGCACGCGCTCGAGAGTGCCGCGCGGGAGGAGGGCGACGCCTGAGCGGCGTCAGACGGCCAGCGCCGTCCGGCCCGCCTCGAGCTCCAGCAGCGCGCCGCTTGCGCTCGAGGCCGCCGCCGAAGCCGGTGAGCGAGCCGTCGGCGCCGATCACGCGGTGGCAGGGCACGATCACTGGCAGTCGGGTTCCTGCCGTTGGCCAGGCCCACGGCGCGCGCCTGCGTCGGGTCTGCCGATGCGCGCCGGCGAGCTCGCCGTAGCTGACGTCTCGCCGTAGGGGATCCGCTGCAGCTCCTGCCAGACCCGCAGCTGGAAGTCCGAGCCGGCCGGCGCCAGCGGCAGGTCGAAGTCGGGCAGCTCGCCCGCGAAGTAGGCGCTCGAGCTGGTCGCGTGCGGCGCGGAGGGGTGCGGCAGGGGCGGCGGTGGCCGTGCCAAGGCCGAGCTCGCTGGCGGGGCTCCATCTGCAGGCCGGTGAGCCGACCGTCGTGGGCCGTGGAGGGTGAGCGGTCCGATGGGGCTGTGCAGTGGTGGTGTGCACTGTGGTCATGTGTTGATAACGCGAGGAAGGCGGGCGTTGTGAGACCTCAGCGTTGGATCATCGCGCAACCGCCGCCCGCAGGCCCAGCCGCCGCTTGAGCGCCAGCACGCGGCCCGCCGCCTCGCTCACTCGTGCGCGGAAGCGCGGGTCGCGGCGGGCGCGGCGCAGCAGCCGCGGCTGGATCAGGTTCCAGCTGCCGGAGCCGGTCATGAGGACCAGGTCCGCCCCGGCCGTCGACCGAGCGCTCGGCGGCCTCCGCCACGCCCGAGCGGGCCAGCACCGCCTGGGCCTCGATGCTGTCGGTGACCACGCGCCGCTGGAAGCCGAGCGCGCTGCGCAGGAGGCCGTCGAGCACGGCGCGTGACTGGGAGGCGATGCGGTCGCCGTCGAGCGCCGGGTAGAGCGCGTGCGAGGCTCATCACCAGCGGCACGCCCGCGCGCGCTGCGCCGCCGCGAACGGAGCCAGGTCGCCCTAAGGATCTCGGCGCGGGGGGCTGCGATCGTGACGCTCGGTCATCGGTGTTGGCGGTCGCGCGGCCCAGGCCGGGGAAGTGCTTCGCGGTGGCGGCCACGCCGGCGCGCATCATGCGCGCGTAGCCGAGGCCTCCACGAGCCCGCTCACGGCGGCGGCATCGCCGGGAAAGGCGCGCCCCGCCACCACCGAGCCGGCTGTGGCCGCCACGTCGGCCACCGGCGCCAGGTTCACGTTCACCCCGTGTGCAGCGCAGCTCGCGCGCCGTGCCGCGGCGCACGTCGCGCGGGTCCACGCCGGTGGTCTGGCCTGTGCCACATCCGGGCCGGCGAACCCGGCACGTGCGGATCTCGCCGCCCTCCTGGTCGGTGGATACGAGCGCGTGTCCTCGGCCGCGCGCTGGATGGCGCGGGTCAGATGCCCCCAGCGCGGCGGCGTCGGGGGCGTTTCTTGGCGAACAGGATCACGCCGGTGCCCTGGCCGCGAGCGCAGGCGGCGGCGGATGTAGTCGGGCACGGTCGCCGTCGAAGCTCATGACCAGCAGCTCGCCGACCGGCGCTCGAGCGAGAGGCGCGACTCGGCCCCCGCCGGTCGCGAGGCCTGCGCGTGGGTTCGTCGTCGCCGTTGCCGCGGGAGCCGACCACCAAGCCCGCCGCGGCGGCACAGGCCGCCACGGCGCAGAGCGCCGCCAGGCGGCGCCGCGGCCTGGATCCGCGGCCGGCTCAGCTCTTGCTGCGCGCCCGGGCGGCGGCGCGGATCTTCTCGGCCGCGCTCGGCACCGCCTTCTCCAGCCGGCGCATGTCCCACTGGTCCAGCGTGATCAGCCGCATCGGCGAGGTGGCGACCACGGTCGCGTTGCGCTGTCGTCGCCCAGCAGGCCCATCTCGCCGAAGAAGTCGCCCGGCCCGAGCTCGGCCAGCTTCTCCTCGCCGCGGCGCACCTCGGCGGTGCCCTCCTCGATCGCCATGAACTCGTAGGCGTAGTCGCCCTCGTCCACGAGGTGCTTGCCCTCGGACACCGACACCTCGCTCACGAACGGCGCGATCTTCTCCAGATCCTCGTCCGAGACCGACTCGAACAGCGGCAGCGACTTCAGGCGGCTGGTGTCCAACCCTCTCTCCTCACACGCGTAGACGACGGCGTCGGCGGGAATCTAACCCACCTGGCACCGGTCGACGACTGATCGGCTGGAGGACCCGGCTCGTAGAAACCTGAGATGGCTCGGACCCGCACGCTCACCGCCGCTCTTCGCACTCGGCCGCCTGGCCTTCGGCGCTGGGCCTGCTGGCCGCGCCCGAGCGCGTCGCGTCCGGGCTGGATCGGCGAGCGACGCCGAGCGCGACCCGGTGAAGATCGTGACTCCGCGGCCTGGGCGCTCGCGACATCGCGCTCTCGGCGGGCGTGCTGCTGCGTTCCTGCGACGACGAGGACACGCTCGCGCCGCTGGCTGGCGTGCACCGTGCTCTGCGACCTGTCCGACGTGGCGGCCACGCTGGCGGCGCCCGCCGACTCGCTGCCGGCGAACGCCCGCTGGGGCACCGTGGCGCTGGCGGGCGGCGCGGCCGCTGGCGGGTGCGGCGCTGGTCGTGGCGGTCAAGCGATGAGGATCGCCATCGTCGGGCACGGGCATCTCCGGCCTGGTTGCCGCCCACCAGCTCCATCCCGAGCACGAGATCACCGTCTACGAGGCCGAGCGACTACGCTGGGCGGCCACACCAACACCGTGCGCGTGGACCTGGCCGACGAGACGCACTGGGTGGACACCGGCTTCATCGTCCTCAACGACCGCAACTACCCCAACTTCGAGCCGCTGCTGGCCGAGCTCGGCGTGGCCACCCAGCCCTCGCACATGAGCTTCTCGGTGAGCGACGGCGGCGGCGCTTCGAGTACGCGGGCACCCCGCGCGGGCTGTTCGCCAAGCCCGCGCCACGCGCTCGACCCGCGCTTCCTGCGGATGATCCGCGACCTGCTGCGCTTCAACCGCGAGGCGCGCGCGCTGCTGGAGCTGGCGCCCGGCGAGGGGCCGTCGCTGCGCGAGTTCCTCGACGACGGGCGGCTACTCCGACTGGTTCGTGCAGCGGCTGATCGTGCCCCAGGCCTCCGCGGTGTGGTCGGCCGAGCCCGAGCAGATGTGGTCGTTCCCGGCCGGCTTCCTCGCCCGCTTCTTCCACAACCACGGCATGCTCGGCTTCCGCGACCGGCCGCAGTGGCGCACGGTGACCGGCGGCTCGCGCCGCTACGTGGAGGAGATCACGCGCCCGTTCGCCGACCGCATCCGCCTGAACGCGCCCGTGCGCGCGGTCACCCGCGCACGACCGACGGCGTGGAGGTCGCGCGCCGACGGCTGCGAGACCGAGCTCTTCGACGAGGTGGTGATCGCCGCGCACTCCGACCAGGCGCTGGCCATGCTCACCGACCCCAGCGACGCGCGAGCGCGAGGTGCTCGGGCGCGATCGCCTACCAGCCCAACGAGGCGGTGCTGCACACCGACGAGTCGGCTGCTGCCCGCGCCGCCGCGCGGCGTGGGCGAGCTGGAACTTCCACCTCACCGACGCCGCCCGCGCGAGCGGACCGCGCTCACCTACTGGATGAACAACCTCCAGCGCGCTGGACTCGGACACCAACTTCTGCGTGACGCTGAACCTGACCGACCGGATCGACCCGGCGAAGGTGATCCGCACGATCCAGTACTCGCACCCGGTCTTCACCCCGGACGGCGTGGCCGCGCAGCGCCGCCACGGCGAGATCTCGGGCGTGAACCGCACCCACTACTGCGGCGCCTACTGGCGCTGGGGCTTCCACGAGGACGGCGTGGTGAGCGCCCTGAACGCGCTGCGCGGCGTCGGGCGCGCTCCGAGAGGGCGCTGGCGGCATGAGCGCCTCCGCCATCTACGACGGCTGGGTGCGCCACCGCCGCCACACGCCGGTCGAGCACTCGTTCACCTACCGCCACGCGATGCTGCTGCTCGACCTCGACGAGCTGCCCGGCGTGCTCGACGCGCACCCGCTCTACTCGGCGTCGCGCGCGCGCGCCGGTGCGCTTCCGCCGCGAGGACTACCTGGGCGACCCCGGCCGCCCGCTGGCCGAGTGCGTGCGCGACCTGGTGGAGGAGCGCACCGGCGACGCGGCCCGCCGGGCCGGTGCGGCTGCTCACCACGCTGCGCACCTTCGGCCACAACTTCAACCCGGTCTGCTTCTACTACTGCTTCGCGCCCGGCGGCGAGCGCGTGGAGGCGGTGGTCGCGCAGGTGACCAACACGCCGTGGGGCGAGTCGCCACGCCTACGTGCTCGCGCCGCGACGGCGAGCACTCGGTGATGCGCGACACGATGGACAAGGTCTTCCACGTGTCGCCGTTCATCGGCATGGACGGCCACTACGACTGGCGCGTCACCGAGCCCAACGGCAGGCTGCTGGTGCACATCGACGAGCGCGACGACGGCGGCGCCAGCGTGTTCGACGCCACGCTGTCGCTCGAGCGCGCAGCGAGCTGTCGCGCTCGCGGCTGACCCGGCTGCTGCTGCGCTTCCCGGCCACGTCGCTGCGCGTGGTGTCCTGATCTACTGGAACGCGCTGCGGCTGAAGCTCAAGGGCGCGCCGTACCACCGCCACCCGGAGCGAGCGCGATGAAGGACGCAGCTCGCGCGCCGGTTCATCTTCCGCCTGTTCTCGCGGATCCGCGCGAGCGGATCGAGATCGCCGAGCACGGCACGGCGGTTCGCCTTCGGCCCGGAGCGCGCGGCCCTGCGCGCGCTGCGTCACGTGCACTCGCCGCACGTCTACCGCCAGCTGCTGCGCGGCAGCAACGGGCCTGGCGGAGACCTACATGGACGGCCACTGGGACGCCGACGACCTGGTCGCGCTGATCCGGATCGCCGCGCGCAACATGCGCGCGCATGGACCGCCTGCGGCGGCGCTGGCACCCGGTGCTGCACACCGGCCAGCGGCTGGCGCGGATGGTCCCGCACAACGACCGCGACGGCAGCCGGCGCAACATCGCCGCCCACTACGACCTGGGCAACCAGCTCTTCTCGCTGTTCCTCGACCCCACGATGATGTACTCCTGCGCCTACTTCGACTCGCCGCGAGCCAGTCGCTCGAGGAGGCGCAGATGGCCAAGCTCGACCGCGTCTGCCGACGCGCTGGAGCCTGGGCCCGGACGACCACCTGCTGGAGATCGGCACCGGCTGGGGCGCGATGGCCGTCCACGCCGCGCGCGCATACGGCTGCCGGGTGACCACCACCACCATCTCCCAGGAGCAGCACGACTTCGCCCTGGAGCGGGTGCAGGCCGCCGGCCTGGCGGACCGCGTGACCGTCCTGCTCGAGGACTACCGCGACCTGACGCGGCACCTACTCCAAGCTCGTCTCGATCGAGATGATCGAGGCGGTGGGCTGGCAGTACTTCCCCACCTACTTCCGGCGCTGCTCGGAGCTGCTCGAGCCCGACGGGCTGATGTTGCTCCAGGCGATCACCATCGACGACCGCGCCTACGAGGTCGAGAAGGCCTCGAAGAGCTTCATCAACACCCACATCTTCCCCGGCGGCTGCCTGCCGTCGCTCGAGGTGATCCACCGCTGCGTCGCGCGGCCAGACCGACCTGCGCACGGTGTGGCTCGACGACATCACCGAGCACTACGCCGAGACGCTGGCGCGCTGGCGCGAGTCGTTCAGGACCAGCGCCAAGCTCGCCGCCGAGCTGGGCTACGACCTGCGCTTCCGGCGGATGTGGGAGCTCTACCTCGCCTACGTGGAGGCGGGCTTCCGCGAGCGCGCGGATCGGCGACGTGCAGATGCTGCTGGCCAAGCCCGAGTGGCGCGAGCCGCTGTCGCCCTCAGCTCCGCGGCTCGCGGCTGAACATCCGGTCCGAGATCCGGTCCACCAGGAAGCCCGGCCCGCGCGAGGCCAGCTTCGCGATCGCCGTCTTGCCGCCCGGGCCGAGCACCGTGCTGTCGTCGCGGATGGCCTCCACCACCTTGTCCGCCCACTCCTCGGGCTCCTGCTTCTCCCAGTCGGAGGTGTCGAGGTAGCGGCCGTAGGCGTCCTCGGTGGCGTCGAGCATGTCCGTGTCCACGCCCGGCGTGACCAGGTGCAGAGTGGTCACCCCGGTGTCCTTGAGCTCGCGCCGCAGCGACTCGGTGAACGCCACCACGCCCGCCTTGGACGCCGCGTAGGTGGTGGCCGCCGGGAAGTAGGCGTAGCCGGAGATGCTGGCGTTGTTCACGACCTTGCCCCGAGCCGCGCTCGATCATCCCCGGCAGCACCGCCTGGGTGAGCTGCACCACGGCCGACCAGGTTCACCTGGAACATCGCGTAGATCTCGTCGAGATCCTGCTCCTCGAGCAGCCCGCCGGTCACCAGGCCGGCGTTGTTCACGATCACGTCGATCTGCCGAGCGCGTCGCCGAGCTCGGCGCAGCTCTCGTCGATCGCCTCGCGCGAGCGCGAGGTCCATCCGCACCGGCCGCACCTCCTTGGCGCGCGCCACCGGCGGTGGCCTCGTACTTGTCGGGCGAGCGCATGCCCGCCAGCAGCAGGTCCAGCGGCTCGCTTGGCGAGCGCCTCGAGGATCGCCCGGCCGATCCCGCGGTTGGAGCCCGTGACGAGCGCGGTTCGGCCGGTGAGGTCCATCTCCTCAGGCTACGCGGCAGCCAGCCCTGCGGACGATCGGGCACCTCCGGAGCTGATCGGACCGCGGACGGCCCACGTATCTTCCTTCGGCCATGCGCACCCCCTCGGAGCTGACCCTCGCCCATGACCGGACCGGCTCCGGGCCGCCGCTGGTGCTCGTGCACCCGCTCGGCGCCGACCGCGGGGTGTGGGAGCCCGTGCACGCCGCTGCTCACCGCCTCACCACGACGTGATCGCCGTGGACATGCCCGGCTTCGGCGAGTCCCCGGAGCTGCCGGCCGACGTGCCGCCGACCGCCGCCGGGATCGCGGCCGCCATCGCCGCCACGCTGGACTCGCTGGGCGTCGATCGCGCCCACGTGGCCGGCATCTCGCTGGGGGGCTGGGTGGCGCTGGAGTTCGCCAAGACCGACCGCTGCCTGAGCGTCAGCGGGCTCTGCTCGGCCGGCTTCTGGCCGCGGCCGCTCGGGCCCCGCCCGGAGGTGGCGCGCAGCACGGCCCGCGGACTGGTGCCCCTCGCTGCGCCCGCTGCTGTCGACCGCGGCCGGCCGCCGCCTGCTGCTCAGCCGCGTAATCGCCCGGCCCGAGCGCGTGCCGCCGAGCGCGGCGTACCGCCTGGTTCGCTCCTATGCGAGCGCGCACCGGATTCGAGCGCGCCAACGCCGAGATGCGCAAGACCGTGTTCGAGGGCTTCGACGAGATCGACGTGCCCGTGACGCTCGCCTGGGCCGACCACGACCGCCTGGTTCGCGCGCCGCGCAGCGTGCCGGCCGGGGTCGAGACGGCGTTCCTGCGCGGGTGCGGCCACGTGCCCACGTGGGACGACCCGGAGCAGGTGGCGGGCGTGATCCTGGCAGGCATCGCGCGCGCCGAAAGCAGCTCCGGCGCGCTATCCGCCTGACGGCTCAAGGGCGCGCGTACCATTCGAGCCATGCCCGAGCAACTCGCCTGTTCCCTGGGCTCCGCTGCGCTGGGCGATCGCGCGCGCCAGCTGGCCGAGGTCGGGCGGAGGGGACTGCTGGACTCGGAGCTGTCCGGCAACCGCGCGGTGCTCACCTGGGATCCCGCGGCCCGCGAAGACGTGCGCGCCCTGATGACCGCCGAGGCCGAGTGCTGCCCATTCCTGGACATGCGACTGGTGGAAGGCGCGCGCGCGATCGAGCTTGTCGTGGAGGCGCCCGCCGGAGCTGAGCCGGTGCTCGCCGACCTCGTGGCGGCGGTGGGCGGAGGGAGCCGCTGAGGCAGCCGGCGACGTTGGACTAAGACAGCCCAGGTACACCTCGTCCTGAACAGGACTCGAACGAAAGGACGCACCATGGCCCAGTCGACAGATGAGACTCCCCTCCTCGACCTGCTCAAGGACATGACCGCGAGCTCGCTTGACGCGACGAACCTCGATGAGCAAACGCTGATGCTCGTTCGCATCGCGGCGCTTGTCGCCGTCGATGCCCCGCCGGCCTCGTATGCGATGAACCTCGAAGCGGCAGCCGAGGTCGGTCTCGACGCTGAGCGGGTCCGTGATGTGCTTGCAGCGGTCGCCCCGCTCGTCGGCACAGCGCGAGTCGTGTCAGCGACGACGAGCATCGCCGGGGCGCTCGCGCTCGAGATCGAGATCGCGAAGCTCGATCAGCAAGGCACGCAGTAGCGGCAACGCCGCCCGTGTTGCTTCACCGAGGCGCCGTGGGGGGACCATCCTCCACGGCGCCCTCGGCTGACTCGACCGGTGTTGGCTCGCTGACGCGCCGACGTCCCCTCAGCCGCGGTCGCGCGCGGCCGTCCTCATGCTTCATCCTGATGTACTGCTCCGCAACCGAGGTCAGCAGGGCGACGAGTACGCCGAACCCGGTGAGGATGTAGACGATCGTGAAGATCTGCGTCCCGGCGGACGTCGGGGAGAAGTCTCCGTAACCAACAGTCGTAAGCGTCGCGATGCAGAAGTAGAGGGACTCGATGATGGTCCAGTCGGCGGCCCTAGCTCGCGTCGTCTCGTGCCGCCGCGTCGTCTCGTGCCGCCGCGTCGATCTCGCGCTCGAGCTCGTCGGCATCGGCCTCGATCTGCTTCTCGATCAGCTTGTTGGCGCGCTTGGTCGCCTTCTCGAGCTGCTCCTCGATCTTCGACTCGCCGAGCACGATCACGGCGGCGCTGCCCGCGTCGAGCTCGTCACCGAGGTCCTTGAGGTCGCCCCGCGAGATGCCTTTCGTGAGGTGCCCCGTCAGGCCCCCCGCGCCCGCGCCGACAATCGCGCTGCCGAGTACGGCGGGGGGGAAGATCATCCCGACCAGCGCGCCGACCGCGGCTCCAGTCCAGGCGCCGTGCTGCGTCGGCTTCTCGGTCTTTGTCACGCGGACCTTGCCGTCCTCCTCCTTGCGGATCACCGCCGAGTCGAAGGTCCCGATCGCCCCCACGGCGTGAAGGTCGAAGACTGCCTCGTAGTCAGCCTCGGCATCCGCGATCTGGTCATAGACGGCGGCGTAGAGGAATACGGGTCGGTCGGACATGGCGGTTCCTTTCGTCGGGCCCTTACAGGCCGGCTTCGGCTGCGAGCCGGCCAGACGCGACGGCCTCCCGCAACGCGTTGTAATCACGCTCGTTCTGGTCGGCGTAGGCCTCCGCAAACGAAGCCAACGCACGATCGAAGCTGTCGCCCCTGCCGAGATAGCTGGCGATGGCGATCGCGTCACCCGAGCGAGCATGCGCCGTCGCGAGCGCGTTGCCGCAGAGCCTCGCGTACATCGTCATCGCCCGCCGGTCCATCATCTCGACCAGCGCTGAGCCCTTCCCGTCCCAGAGCTGGCGAACGTAGAAGTCGCGGCTCACGCCGTCCAGGCCATCGACCCGGATCCAGCCGAGCATGATGTCGCTGGCGGCCTGCGTCATTCGCTGCCCCTCGACGACCCGCTGACCGTGCTTGGAGAACGTGCTCTTGCCCAGGAACGGCTCGAGCACCGATGCCTCCGCCTCCTTGAGCTGCAGGAACAGCGGATCGCCCTCGTCCCGGCCGAGCATCAGGACGATCCACGCCCGGGTGCCCACACTTCCAACGCCCACAACCTTGTGCGCCGCGTGGACGTAGCGAAAGCGCGCGAGCAGCTGCCGGCGGTCGGCGCTCAGGGTGCGCCGATAGGAGCGAATCACTCCATGTACGAAGTCCTCGAGCTCACCCCCTTCTGCACCCGACAGCGCCTCCTCGATCGGCACGATGAGCGGCGGGTCGCTCACGATCCTCGGTTCGCCGTCGACGATCTCCGTGAGCTTGGCAAGTGCCCTCAAGCTGTCCTTCGACCGCGCCTTCGCGACGTTGCGCTCGAATCGCTTCAGCTGCTTTCTGGAGCTCTGCTGAGCCGCCAGCTCGGCGATCTCATCCACGTCGATGCGGGAGTACCAGAGGTCGAGGTTGGACATAGCGGCGAAGCTCCTGATCGCCTCGCGATACGAACGCGTAACGGTCCGATTGATCGACCGCCGCTGCCTGGCCTCGAAGCCTCGGTCGCGGCCGGCCACGGCAAAGCTGGCCACGAGCCGCTTCACGTCCCACTCGAACGGGCCCGGGAGCGTCTCGTCGAAGTCATTGAGGCTGAACATCAGCCGCCGATCGGGCCCGGCGAAGGCGCCGAAGTTGGACAGGTGCGCGTCGCCACAGAGCTGCACCTCCAGCCCGGTCCGAGGCGCAGATGCAAGGTCGGCCGCCATCGGGTAGGCCGCACCGCGGAAGAACGTGAACGGTGACACCAGCATCCGCCCATAGCGGATCGGTACTAGCTCGGGCACCCGAGAGGCTGCCTGCTCTTCGAGCAGGTCTACCGGATCACGCCGATCAGAGGCGGGCTCCCAGTCACCCTGCTCGGAGCGCGGAGCCGCCGACCTTGCCGCCTTGCCCCTAGCCGCCCGTTCCGCGACCGTGGGGTGGGGTACCGCTTTCGGCTCGTTCGCCATGCTGTCGCTCCCTTCAAGGCCGGGCGAGATCTCGTATAGCTCTGGCATATGCCGTCGGTTCCATGGAACCAGCCCTAAGCTGGCGGGTCGTCATCCAGTTGGGATGATGACCCGCCCTCGTCGATGTTGGAGGGTTGTCCCAAGTGTTCTCGCTTTCCATGCGCCCTCACCGCCTACGGCACCCGCCAGCCCCCGGTCATGTGGGTCGTGAGTTGCGCCAGCGCGGTGCCGATCAGGGCGCCGGCCAGCACGTCGGCGGGGTAGTGGACGCCGGTGTGGACGCGCGAGTAGGCGACCAGGCCGGCGAGCGCGCGCAGCGGGGCGGCGGCCGCCGGCGACACGTGGCCGACGCCGGTCGCGAACGCGAAGGCAGCGGCGGAATGTCCGGAGGGAAACGAGCGCGAGCTCGGCATCCTGACGTGGCGCCCGCGTGGGGCGTCACCGGCCAGGCGGTCAGGGCGTCGGCGCCGCGCGAGCCGTTTGAAAGCGACGTTGACCACGGCCGCGGTGACTCCGAGCGAGGCGAGCCCCTGGGCGGCGGCGTGGCGGCCGGTGCTTCCTCCGGCGAGTGCGAGCAGCGCGGCAGAGGTCAGCGAGAGGCGCGAGTAGTCGGCGGCGCGCGAGAGCCGGCTCATCGCTGCGTCGAGCGCGGGTGTCGGGGTGCGGGCGATGGCAGCGTAGATCGCGAGATCGAGGAGCTCGGCGTCCTCGATCCAGGCAGGTCGGCGCGGCCGGAGGGCCGCGGATTCGACGTTGGTGCTCAAGGAGGTTGGATCCTATGAGGCGGCAGCAGATCGCGGCGATCGTCGCGTTGATAGTGGGGGCGGCCGCAGTGACACTCGCGGTGTTTGTGGCGGTGAGCGAGTTCCCGCGCGGGTTGGGCCTGTTGGCGTGTGTCGTGGTCGCCGGCGCGGCGGCCTGGTATGGGGTGCTGCGGCGCGGGGCTGCGCGTGTGGCGGGGCTGACCGTCGCGGCGGTGGCGCTCGCCGGCGCCGTCGTGTTGCTGGTCGTGGAGGGGGCCCCGTTCGCCGACCTGCTCGTGGTGGCGGGTCTGCTCGTGTCGCTGGCGGCGGCGCGTGCCGCGTTTGCCGTGCATGTGGATCTGCCCGGCGCACAGGCGCCGGACCGACCGGTGCTGTTCTTCAACCCGCGCTCGGGTGGCGGTAAGGCAGAACGTTTCGCGCTCGCCGAGGAGGCACGCGCACGAGGCATCGAGCCGATCGAGTTGAAGCCGGGCGACGACCTCGAGACGCTCGTTCGCGGCGCCGTGGAGCGTGGCGCCGACGGGCTCGCGATGGCCGGGGGCGATGGCTCGCAGGCGATCGTCGCGGCGATCGCCGCGGAGCGCGGGCTGCCCTACGCCTGCGTGCCCGCCGGCACGCGCAACCACTTCGCACTCGACCTCGGCGTCGACCGAGACGACGTCGTCGGAGCCCTCGACGCCTTCGTCGACGGCGGCGAGCGGACCGTGGACCTGGCCGAGATCAACGGTCGCGTGTTCGTCAACAACGTCTCGCTCGGGCTCTACGCCGAGGCCGTCCAGCGCAAGGGCTATCGCGACGCGAAGCTGCGCACGCTGCTCGACACCGTTCCGGACCTGCTCGGCCCCGGCGGCAGCGAGCTCGACCTGCGCTGGACCGGCCCCAGCGGGCAGGTACACCACGCCGGGGCGATGGTGCTCGTCTCCAACAACCGCTATCGGCTCGGCCGCGCCGTCGGCTCGGGGACGCGGCCGCGGATCGACGACGGCCTGCTCGGAATAACGGTCGTCGGTGAGCCCTCGGGGCGCGGCGAGGACCGCCAGCGGTGGCAGCGGCCGTTGCGCGAGTGGTCGGCACCCGGCTTCGACGTCGACGCCGACAGCCCCGTCCCCGCCGGCATCGACGGTGAGGCGCTCGTGCTCGATCCACCGCTCCACTTTCAAATCCATCCGGGAGTCCTGCGCGTGCGGATCGCACGCAAGCACCCGGGTGCCTCGCCCTCGGCCATGACTCCCGAAGGAAGCTGGGCGGGCGTGCTCGAGGTCGCGCGAATCGCGCGCGGCCACCAGAACCCCACAACATCAACGCCAAGGAGGCCCGAATGGACCTGATGGAAATCACCGAGAAGGAGCGGATGAGCCGCAAGGACGCCGCCGGCCGCCTGCGCGCCGTCGCCAACGCGCTCGCCAAGAACAGCGAGATCGTCTTCGAGCGCGGCGGACTGCACGTCAAGATGCACGTGCCCGACGAGGTCGACTTCAAGCTCGAGATCGAGATCGATGAGAAGGAAAGGGAGCTCGAGATCGAGCTCAAATGGTGATCAGCCCGATGCCTCCGCTCCGCTCACGGTCATAAGGCGAGCGCCCGCGACTTGGAGATCTTGGTGCTGGGTTTCATCCCAGCGGGGTGATGCGACGCGAGGTCGGGCCGGAGAGCCTGTCATAGCGGCGCTTCCGCTCTCCGACGGCGGATTTGGTGGCTCGGACGCGTGGTCGTGGCACCGCCTCCGCGCCCGGCCCGACATGTGTTACGGTCGGCCTTGCCGCCAGCCCGGCGCGTGGGCTTGAAGACGGAGGAGGTCCTGGATGCAGTTCAAGTGGCGGCAGGGGTTTTCGTTTAGGCACGGAGTGTCGTTGGCCGCGACGGTCGCGGCTGTGATGCTGGCCCTGCCTGCGCTCGCCGTCGCCCACCTAGAGCGGCCCTCTTACTGGCCCGACCCGGCCCCCGACAACACCGTCACTCCGCCGGCCGGGGGTGAAGTGCCCGAGCCGCGCTCGCTGAAGTCGGCACCGGGCGGCGCCGGCCCGGGCGATGTACTGGTGGTCTGCAAGGGCAGCCAAAAGGGCAAGGGCAAGAACGGGGCGCAGTCACTGGCCCTTCTTCGCAGCTCAGTGAGCGAGGCCCGCAGGAAGGGCTATCGCCTCCGGCCGAGCCAGCCGAAGATCAAGCTTTCCAAGAAGGAGGCGGACCGGCTGCTAGCAATCAACGCCGCACTGGCGCGGCAGTGCCGCTACGACTCGGTCCAGCGGGCGGTCCGCGATGCGGGCAACAACGACCGGATCCTGATCATGCCCGGCCACTACACCGAACCAGAGTCACGCAGCGCTCCGGAGAACGACCCGACGTGCAACCCCAGCCTGCTCCAGAGGGACGCCAGCGGCGATCTCACCCCGAGCTACGAGTATCAGGTCACGTGTCCCAACGACCAGAACCTGATCTACGTGCAGGGCCGCGCGGTGGTGGGCGACCCGCTGGTGCCGCCGCTCGCGAACCGCCAGGGAATCCCGGCTCAGGAGCTGGGCCCGTGCGTGCGGTGCAACCTGCAGATTGAGGGCACCGGCCCGAAGCCCGAGGACGTGATTCTCGACGCGGGCACCGACTATGAGGGTACGGGTCCGGCAGCGAAGCCCGGCGGCTACGCCAAGCACGTCGTCCTACGAGTGGACCGCGCCGATGGCTTCGTCGGACGCAACTTCCTCGCCCGCGGGGCGCGGGAGCACACCTTCTACAACGAGGAGGTCGACGGCATCTTGCTGGACCGCGTCAAGTTCTTCTGGGGCGCGGACTACGGCCACCTCTCCTTCACCTCCGATCACAACCTCGTCGAGAACTGCGAGGGGCTCGGCGCAGGCGACGCGGTCGTATACCCGGGCGCGGCTCCGGAGACCGGCTCCCAGGCCACGGACTTCTATCCGGACGCGCCTCGGCCCAACAGCGTCATCAGGGACTGCGACCTGCACGGCTCCACGCTCGGCTACTCGGGCTCGATGGGTAACGCGGTCCGCATCACCCGCAACCACATCTACGGCAACACGACCGGGATCTCGAGCGACACGCTCTCGGCCGCCGGTCATCCCGGCTTCCCGGCCGACAGCTCGCAGATCGACCACAACTACATCTACTCGAACAACCTCGACCTCTACACGGAGAACCCGCCGGTCGACCCGCTGGTCGGAGTGCCGATCGGCACCGGGATCATCTACCCCGGAATGAACGACGCCCGCGTCCACGACAACTGGATCTTCGACAACTGGCGCGACGGCGCGATGCTGTTCGCCGTTCCGGACGGGCTCACCAACGGTGGCGGCGCCGAAGGCGACATCTTCCCCGGCGTGTCATGCCCGGGCGCGCCGGCAAACGGGTTCTCGACCTCGTGTGGCAACCAGTTCTTCCGCAACCGTGTCGGCAGGGCGCCGAAGGGCTTCCGCTTCCCGGACGCGATCGACATGTTCGGCAACGCACACGCCCACGACGACGCGAAGCCGAAGAAGCCGAACGGCAACGACTTCTGGTGGAGCGAGCTCTTCAGCTCCAACACGGGGAACTGCTGGTTCAACAACACGGGCTTCGACGGGACCGCGGCCACCGTCACGGGGCCGGGCCAGGCCGGGCGGCTTCCGGCAGACCCGCCCCAGCTACTGCCGTCGAACTGTGCCACCAGCGTCGGCAACAACGACTCCGCCAAACTCTTCTACCTGGTCGACTGCGGGAACGGTCCCGACGAGGACACCGGGCCAACGGACTGCGACTGGTGGACCCTGCCGCCCAAGCCCGGCACCGCGACCGCACAGAGCACGGAGCTGAGCAGAGCCAGGGCCGCGCGGGCGTTCGAGGAGTCGCCCGAGGCCGACGCGCTGAGGAAACGGGTCGCCGAGCTGACCCCTTGACCCGCGTCAGCCGCAGCGGCAGGACCATGCTCGTACTCGTCGCTGCCGCGGTCGCCTTGCCGGCGTGCGGCGGGGACGACAAGGGGACAACCCGTGGCGAGGACGCACCCGTCGACATCCGAGGCGTCGGCCTAGTGAGTGGAAATTCGACGGCCCAGTTCGCGAACTGCCGGGACTGGCGCCGCGGATCCGTGGAGCAGCGCCACGCGACAATCGATGATATCCGCGGGCAGCTGACCCCCCAGCGCTCGCGATCGGCCGAGTCCGACCTCTCCGACCAGGCGGCTTACAAGCTCTTCCAACACGCGTGCGCCGCCAAGTTCTCCGACAAGCTGCGGCTCTACAAGCTCTATGCCCACGCCCAGGGCTTCGCGCCGCTCACCAAGGACGCGGGCGAGGCGGACCCGGCGCCCTAAGGATCGCCGCGTCGGAGGCCGGCTGGGTCTAGTCGCAGTCGACGGGCGCGTACGCCGTGCGGAACGCTGTCGCGAGATCGTCGAGCGCGGCACCCAAGCTCGCGCCGGCTTCCTCGCCGCTCGTCGCGCCCGAGATGACCTCCTTGGCCGTGGTCTCAAGCTCTGAGCGGAAGCGCTTCCCCGCCTCCTCGACCTCCTGTTGTCGGTCTGGCTCGAGGTCGCCTTGCTCGGCGGCGATTTTCTCCAGGTCATCCTGGATCGCCCGGAGGTTGTTCCTCACCCCGTCGATGCTCGCGGTCGTGATCGTGAGCCCGGCAAGGTCGTTCACTCGCCGCTCGATGTCCGCACGAGCGTCGCAGACCTCGTTCTGTGCCTTCTCCTCCTCGGACTCGCCACACGCGACCAGCAGCGCGGCCGACGCAAGCACTGCGACGACGACCGACCTCGCCCGGGCTGTTGTCAATCGATCGAAGAGCAGGCGGCAAGCCTGACAGGCGCGGCGGGGCGCGACAAGGGTGCCCGGGGCCCTAGTGCGTCACTCTGGGAATTCGTCGCTGCGGGTCAGTAGCGCGTAGAGGACCAGGAAGTCAAGCGCGAGGACCGCCATCCCCCACAAGGGGAAGATGAAGATGACGAACACGGTCAGCATCGCGCTCAGCGACGCGCCAGCCACACCGAGCCAAAGCCCCCACTCGTTGCGGCTGAGGATGAGCACACCGGTGAACAGCTGCAGCAGCCCGACGATCAACCACAACCAGCCCCACGCCGTGAGGTCGATCCCGTAGAGGACCTCGTTGACCTGCGCGGCGACCGTGTCGTCGTCGGTCAGCGCGGCAATCCCGCTCAGGGCGTTATACGCGCCCGCGATCAGCACCGTCACGCCCGCGAAGGTGATCCAACCAGAGCGTCTAGGGCGCTCCACCGACATCCGGCTTGTGCGTTCCTCGGCCATCTATAGGGCTCCTTCCGCACCGCTAACGCGGATCACCAGCGAGTCGTTGGTCTAACTGCAAGTCACAGCACTTTCGACACCGACAGCCGCCAATCCTGCCTCCGCCTGCCACCATCCCACCTGCGACGCTCGGTCAACTCTCGGAGCTAAGGCCCTCTGCGAGCCACGCCTTGGCGGCCGCCATTTCACTCACCCGAAAGCCCCTGGCTCTTCCGGGGAGGAGGACCGAAAGCCCGCGTAAGGCGGGGCGCATCCAGTCCTCGTCGCTGACCACAGCGACGCGTTCGAACGATGTGGCGTGACGGGCGCGAAAGCCGGCGTCGGCCGTCATTGCGTCGCCCTCGACCTCTCTAGCCTCGGCCCCCAGGAGGTAGAGCAGTCGGACTTTTTGTCCCTCGGCGATCTCGCGGCGCAGTACGGGCTCCACCGCGTGCTCCCAATCGTCGTCCTCGACCTCGCCGATCGCCTCGTAACCGAGCGTACCGGCGGGCATGTCGGTAATACGTCGCAGCACGCTTGCCTCCTAAGAAAGTGCCTTGGTTTTGAGCGTGTCGAACTCGGCCTGCGTGATCGCTCCGGCGTCGAGCAGCTCCTTGGCCTTAGCAATCGCGCCAGCGGGCCCGCCGGCGGGCTTCGGCTGGTCGGCGCGGGCGGGGGGGCGACTGCCGGGCTGGGTCCTATGGGCGGGCGGCGCAACCGTCGGGAAGGCCGCGCGAACCGTCTGCTCCGCCCAGCGCCCGCCCTGACGCCCAGCGCACCATGCGGCGAGGGTGTCGGTACGCCCCGTAACTGCGGCGCTGCGCATCATCCCAGTCAGCAGAACCATCGCGGCGACGCTACCGCAAGCGGTCGGCCCGCGTCATCGGTAGGCGCGAGTGCGACGCACGCTGTGATCGACCATCGATCGCCTCTTCGTGCCCTTCGTATCGGGTGTAGCGGCGGGGTGCCAACGTCTCAGACCTCGTGGACACGTGCCGGCGCGGCGTGAAAGGATCCCGCGCCCATCGATTTAGGAGGATGCCCGAGTGAGTGACCTGGTTGCGATTGCCTACGACGACCTGTCCACAGCGCAGGAGGTCGCGTCTAATGTTGGCGAAGCCGCGAAGGCGCACGTGATCGAGATCGACGACCTCGTCGTCCTCGAACGGCGCGGCGATGGCAAGGTGAAGCTGCACCAGCCCTCACTGGCGGGAATCGGCGCCGCCGGCGGAGCTTTGTGGGGCGGGTTGATTGGGCTGCTCTTCTTTGTGCCTCTGTTCGGCATGGCGGTCGGCGCCGCCGCTGGAGCGGCGGGTGGTGCTGCGAGCGACGGCGGTGTCGACGACGATTTCATGAAGCGTCTTGGCAGCGAGCTCGAGCCGGGCAAGGCGGCCATGGTCGTGCTTGTGCGCAAGATGTCAGCCGACAAGGTCCTGCCCGAGATCAAGGTGCCAGGCACCGTCATCCAGACCTCGCTGAGCAACGAGGACGAGACCGCACTCCAAGAAGCACTCGACGCCGCCCGCACCTGATCGCCGGATAGGCCGCCGGTCGCAGTTCGCCCGGGGACGGGATTGGAGTGGCGCGATAAGTCCCGGCCTCGGGTCGGCCATCGGATCTAGTCTGCTGGCGGAGTAGCCAAGGCGGGGTGCCCGTCGTCTTGCCGCGAGCGCCCGGAGCGGGTCGAAGCCCTTCGCCGGAGACTGCTGGTTCGTCGGGGCCAATGGTCGATTGCCTGCGTCGAGTCCTGAATGTGAGAGGTTCGTGGCTCAGGGCCGGTGTGCCCGGCCGGTGAGCCGGCGAGCACCTGAAGTCCACCGACAATGAGGACGATCCACCCCCCAGGTCTCGAAGGGCTGGTTCCACGCCCGTGAGCGCCGGCGCCCGTCGCGAGCACGGCCGACGGCGGAAGCCGATGATCGTGTCGCTCCGTCGCATCGCGGTCCTGGCCGTCACGGGCGTCTCGCTCTACCTCGTTGCCCCCGCCCTGCTTGACACCTTCTCGTCCTGGCAGCGGCTGCGCGACATCTGGCCCGGCGCGGTCGCGCTCATCGTCGCGCTCGAGTTCGCCAGTCTCGCCTGCATCTGCCTGCTTCAGCGGCTGGCGCTGCAGCGGCCGCGCTGGCTGCCGGTGGTGACGTCGCAGCTAGCCGGCAACGCCGCGGCCAAGGTCGTCCCCGGAGGCGGCGCGGTTGGGAGCGCGCTTCAGTACGCGATGCTGCGCAAGGCAGGTCTACCCGGCGCTGCCACCGCCTCCGGCCTGACCGCGGTGAACCTCCTGACCTTTGGCACCTTGCTCGCCCTGCCGCTCCTCGCCGTGCCAGCCATCCTCCTCGGCGCGCCGATTCCCGAGGACCTGCTTCAGGGACTCTGGGTCGGACTCGGCGCGCTCGCGATCCTCTTCGCCGTGGGCGCTGTGCTGCTCGTAGCCGATAGGCCGCTACGGCGGGTCGGCGCCGCGATCCAGGCCGTTCGCAACTCGATCCTGCGCAAGCGCGCTCCAGTCGACGGGCTTCCGGAGCGCCTCGTCCGCGAGCGCGACCTGATCCTCGGCGTCCTCGGGCATAGCCGCTGGGAGGCGCTAGCCGGATCGATCGGCCGCTGGCTGCTCGACTACGGCGCACTTCTCGTGGCGGTCCGAGCGGTCGGGTCGGATTCGCGGGCGCTGCTCGTGCTGCTCGCCTTCGTGACCGCGCAGGTGCTCGCGCAGATCCCAGTCACGCCGGGCGGCCTGGGGTTCGTCGAAGCCGGTCTGACGGCGACGCTCGTGCTCGCGGGCGTCGGTGCAGCGGACGCCGCCCTCGCGACCCTCGCCTACCGGCTGGCCTCGTACTGGCTGCCACTGCCCGCAGGAGCGGCCGCTTGGGGCATCCACGCCTGGCGTTACCGGGAGCGTCCGGCTGCCCCGAACGGCGCGTAGTCAGCCGCTGCCTTCGACCCCTCGGAACCGCTCGAGCAAGACGCCCGTCACGAGCGACGCCGGCGCCATCGCGAGAGCTAGGAGGGTCGTGGCCGCTTGCGGTCGACAGGCCAGGTAGCGCGCATTGACAACCGGGATCAGGGACCGGCGCCCGCGAGCCCCGGCTCAGAGCGCTTGGTAGGCGCCGGTTTCGCCTGTTCGAGCGCGTTGTAGACAGACCAGCCGACCGCGACCATGGGGACGGCGAGGAACGCCCCGACGATCCCGAGCAATTGGCTGCCGACGATGACCGAGGTGAGCGTCACTATCGGGTGGAGGCTGACCGTTTTCTGATAGACGAGCGGTGTGACGAACATGCTGTCGAGCTGCTGGGCGATGAGGATGACGGCGGCCATCGCAAGGGCGGCCCCGGTCCCGTGGGCGGCAAGCGTCACGAGGACGATGACCGTTCCTGAAACCCACGCACCCAGGATTGGGATGAAGAGCGACACGAAGCTCAGCAGGGCGAGCGTGCCGAGGTTCGGAGTGCCGATCACGAGCATGCCGAGTGTGATCACGCTGGTGTCGATCAACGCGACGAGCGCGATGCCGCGGATGTAACCACTCGCCGCGCTCCAGGCGGCGACGCCAACAGCGGCCACGCGGTCGCGACGGCCCGCGCTAAAACGCTCCTGGATCCAACCCCAAATCGCGTCGCCGCCGGTGAGGATATACAGCAGGAAGACGAACATCAGCAGAGCGCCGCTGACGAGCTGCGCGACGAACGAGAGACCCCCGAGCACGCCGGTCAACACGCCAGCGGCGGCTGTCTTGGCTGCCGGCAGAATGCCCGAGAGGAAGTTCCGGATCGCGTCCTCATGCTGATCCACCCAATCGTTGTTTGCCTGCAGCCAGGTGACGACCTCGTCGGCACCTTCGCTGATGTCCTCACCGACGCCCCCCAGATTGCCGAACAACGCGTCGGCGAACAGCCACGCCAGCCCCGCGGTCACCAGCACGACGCCGACCAGGCTCGCTGCGATCGCCAGCCCACGCGAGATCCCGCGGGACGCCGCCCAGCCGATCAGCGGCAGCAGCTGAGTGCTAACCAACGCCGCCACAATCAGCGGCACCGTGGCCGCCCGCGCGTACCAGATCGCCCCGCCGACGAGGAGCGCCCCGGCGGTGATCAACAGCGCCTTGGCGCTCCAGCCAGCCAACGCGCTGCCCGCAGCAGCACGCTCCGAGACCTCAGCGGACATGGCGCCCTACTTCGACGGTCCGCGTCGGCATCCTCCACACCGGCGAGGAGTGCACAACGCCGACGATCAGCCGAGACCAGCGCCAGGATTGGCCTAGCCCGTACGACCAATGGGCGGTGAGGGTCACGATCCCCCTCTCGCTTGTAAGGCGCCCCGACTCTCCGCTCCAGAGCGGTTTCAGGCGCCTCGACGATCCACCATTTGTAGGCGATTCACAGGGGTTTTGGCAGGGCTGCCGATTCAGCCGCCCCGGTCTTCGATCGCGGACACCGCGACCGTGCCGCGGTGGACCTGCTCGCGGAGCTCAGCCCTCCTGCGACTTGACGTGATCGATGACCGCCCTGAACTCCTTGGTCGGAGAGAAGTCCACGTACTCGGAGTCCTCGAGCGCCATTGGCGCGTGACCCGGCGCCCAGTAGAAGGCCTGCCCGGCCTCGTAGACCTCCTCGCCCTCCTTGGTGCGCATCTTCACCCGCCCCTTCAGCAGATATCCCCAGTGCGGACACTGGCAGAGGTCGTCCGGCTGTCCGACCAGCGCGGGCCCCAAGTCCGCGCCGGCCGGCAGGCGAACAAATGCCGTGGTCATGTCGCCGCCGATCTCCTTCATCCGGAGCTCGACGCCGTCGCCCTCAATCTCGACCGGAGCCTCTTCCCGCGTGATCGCCCTCATCGATCCTCCCCTTCGCCGTTTGATGCTGCGTCGAGGCGACTATCTCACGCCGGCCAGGAGTGGGCTCGGATCCGGAGCATCCACGTGCCGCGACGCGAACCGGCGTCGTCGCCGTCGATGGCGCACGCGAGCCGCCCGTAATTCTGGGGCGCGTTGCGCTACGCCCGGTGTCTCGGGCAGCAGCGGCGAGGGGGTTTCGACCCAGCCACCGCCGCCGGTCGGGGACGATCGCCAGCATGCTCACGACCTCAGCCACGTCCCCAGTTCAGCGCCACGCCGACCGTGTCCCAGGGCTCACCCGGCTCGTTGCCCTCGATGATCACCAGCAGGGTGGCCACGAGCACGAGCGGCTCAAGTCGGCTCTCAACGGGTACGGCAGCGCTGGCGGCGGCTAGGGGCCGCCGCACGCGGCCGCTGAGGACTCGCCTACTCCGACAGCCCCACGGCTTCGAGCGCCTCCTTCTCGGTGCGAAAGTTGGCCCACCACGTTGCTCGCCCGTCTTGAAGCTTGATGGCCTGCCACATGGTTTGCTCAACCGGCACACCGCTGAGGGTCCCGTTCATGCGGAAGTAGGCGACGCCGCGATCGTCAGAGCCGCGGAAGTCGAGCAACTCCCAGTGCACGTTTCCGAATGCGCCCCGGATCGTCTCCCACCAAGCACGGACACCATCATGGCCGCGGAAGGTGGTCCCTTCGGCCTCCGCCACCATCGAGGTGAACTCAACGTCCTCGGTCGTGACTGCGAGGAAACCGTCGAGGTCCCCAGCGTTCAGTGCTCCAAACGCAGCCTCAGCCAGCGCGCGCAGCTCTTTGACGTTCTCCTGCGACATCGCCTACTCCTCCAGCCCCACGGCTGCGAGGGCGTCGGTGAGATCGGGGAAGGACACGAGGCTTATCACCTGCCCGTCACGCACCGTCCAGACCTGGCCATGTCGCCACTCGGCCGGAGCCTCCGACGTGATGCCGCGCCCCCGCCAGGTAGCTATGACCAGCACCTGGTCTCCGACGACCGTGATCCGCTCGGCAGTCATTGTCATGCGCTCCCAGGTGTGCAGCCATTCCCGGACGGTCGCCGCCATGCTTTCAACGCCGAGGCTCTCCGTCTCGCCGCCAGCGAGGGCGTCAAGCCAAACGATGCGGACATTCGGGTGGAAGATGTCCCCCACCCAGAAGTTGCCTCGCTCAAACTCCGCGAAGGCGGCTTTCACGATCTCCACGTTCTCCTGCGACATCGCCCGCCCAGTATCCACCGCCACGCACCCTGTCCGCTAGCTACGGGCGAACACTCGATCCCCCGGGGGCCTGCTGGTGGGAAGGGTGAGGGTCGCCGCCTGTGCGGCCCTGAGGCGGCGGGATCGGGCCTGCGCGAAAGTCCAGCGAAGGCTGGGAGCCGTGGCACTAGGGGTTGCGGTTAGCGCAAAATCCTCGTGGACTCACTCGCCGGGCGATGAGGCGTCGCTGCGGGGGGCTGAGGCCGCGTCGGCCTGTGATGATGTTGGCACGGAGATTGCGGTCCGATCGACCGCCTCCGACCTGTAGGCGTCGCGCGCGCGACGGTGATGGCGTTCGTGCAACGAGAAGGCACCAGCTCCGATGACCGCTCCGACGGCAACCGGAATCGGAAGCGAGTGGACTCCCGCGGCCTCCAGCACCAGGCCGGCGCACGCCGCCACCACGACACTGTTGACCACAGCGACCATCCCGGCCGTCGTAAGCGTCAGCTGCCATGCGCTGGGTGCGAGCGTCTCGCCGGAAGGGGCCGCCGCCGAGTGTGTCTCCCGGATGGCGACGATGTACGGCTCGAGCTCCGGCGAGAGTCGTAGGTAGAAGTTGCGCAGAAGTCCGATGCGATGCGCGTATGCCATGTCCTCGATGGAGGACTGAACCAGACGCAGGAATGTCACCACCCCTATGAACGCCAGTACCGGCAACAGAATCAGCGCGAACGCGTAGAACGTGTCTCCGAGCCGGGATACCTGCGCGATGAAGGCCAGCGCGATCAGGTTGCTGGACAAGGCAGCGAGATAGATGCTGGCGCGCCCGTTAGCTTCAGACACGGTGAGCGCGCGGGCGGTTTGCAGGTTGAAGTGCTCAGTAGTTGCGAACGTGGCCGCAGGACCCAGGCGTGTGCCGAGACTGGCTTCCAGTGCGGCCTGGCCCGGTTCCCCGCCGCCTCCAGGGCCCTGATCCACGCCGCCGTTGTCGGCGACGTCCGATCTCCTCGTGACCGAACCAGTCACGACGCGTCCATCAGCTGAGGATGGAAGTGGCGATGAGCGCGAAACAGGCGAGCTCTGCCAGGACCACGGCCACCAGTAGTACTCGGGCCAGGGGAACCTCGCGGCGGCGCATTACAGGGCCGCCGCTGCACTTGTATTGGTCACGCCACGAATCCTGCTCCCGTCGTCTGCCCGCCGCGCCCGTGGAGACCCCTGGTCAACCCCCTGGTTTGCCGGTCACATTGGGATAACCCTTTCGGGTAGGGTGGAGCGATGGCTCCCAGGCGGAGCTCATGACAGCCGGACCGCGCGATGAATAGCCGTATGCCCGGATCGGATCGCCCGACGGGCTTGCGGGGACGCACCCGGGAGTGCGAGGTCTTGGATCGATTGATTTCGGCGATCCGCAGCGGCGAGAGTCGCTCGCTGGTCCTGCGGGGCGAGGCCGGCATCGGCAAGACGGCGCTCCTGGAGTATCTAGTGGAGTCGGCGTCGGACGTGACCGTCGTCCGGGCGATGGGAGTGGAGTCGGAGATGGAGCTGGCCTTCGCCAGCCTGCATCAGCTGTGCGCGCCGATCCTCGATCCGCTTGAGAGGCTGCCGACTCCCCAGCGCCAAGCACTCGAGATCGGCTTCGCGCTGAACACCGGTCCCGCGCCGGATCGGTTTCTGGTCGGGCTGGCCGTGTTGAACCTGTTCTCGGAAGTCGCAGAGGGGGGTCCGCTGCTGTGTGTCGTCGATGACGCCCAGTGGTTGGATCAGATCTCGGCGGCGACGCTGGCGTTTGTGGCTCGGAGGCTGCTGGCCGAGCCGGTTGGGCTGGTGTTCGCTGCCCGCGAGCCGGGCGAGACGCTTCAGCGTTTACCTGGACTGGAGGTGCGCGGCCTGCCAGAGGACGATGCACGCGCGCTGCTGACTTCGTCAGTTCAGTTCATGTTGGACGTGCAGGTGCGTGACCGGATAGTCGCGGAGACGCGTGGGAATCCGCTTGCGTTGCTCGAATTGCCGCGCGGCCTGACGGCGACGCAACTGGCCGGAGGATTCGGGCTCCTTGGCGGCCAGCCCCTTTCGGGGCAAATCGAGCGGAGCTTCGTTCGCCGACTCGGGGCACTCTCCGACGACGCGCGGCTTCTGTTGCTGCTCGCCGCGGCGGAGCCGCTCGGTGATCCGCTGCTGCTCTGGCACGCGGCCGAACGGCTGGGCATCGAGAGGGCGGCCGCCGATGAAGTGGAGGCGCACGAGTGGCTGGCATTGAACGAGCGCGTGACGTTCCGTTACCCGCTGGTGCGCTCGGCGACATATAGGTCGGCGACGGTCCAAGAGCGGCGGGCGGTCCACCTAGCGTTGGCGGAGTCAACCGACCGGGAGGTCGACCCGGACCGTCGGGCATGGCACTTGGCTGCGGCAGAGGCAGGGCCCGACGAGGAGGTTGCGTTGGAGCTCGAACGCTCAGCCACCCGAGCGCAAGCTCGGGGCGGTCTTGCCGCTGCGGCCGCGTTTCTGCAACGCGCGGTTGCAGTGACCGGTGAGCGGACTCGACGCGTGGACAGAGCCCTCGCGGCTGCCGAAGCGAGCCTCCAGGCGGGGGTATTCGAGGAAGCACATGGCCTGGTGGCCACCGCGGAGGCGGGTCCGCTCGATGAGCTCCAGGAGGCCCGGGTGGACCTACTGCGGGGACACGTCGCGTTCCTGTCCACGTTCGGGAGCGACTCGCCGCAGCTGCTCCTGAAGGCCGCCCAACGCCTCGAGCGGCTTGACGACAAGCTCGCTCGCGACACCTACCTGGACGCGTGGGGCGCGGCGCTTCTCGCCGGGCCTCTGAGCACCAGAGACGGCCTGCTGGATGTCTCCCGGGCGGCGAGGTCCGCCCCCCGTCCGGAGGGCGCTCCCCGCCCATCCGATCTGCTGCTGGACAGCTTGGCCACGCTCATTACCGACGGCCGCACCGCAGCGGCACCGACTGCTCCAGGAGGCAACGAGGACGTTTGCCGACGAGCAGTTCCCGACAGAAGCGAGCCTCCGCTGGGGTTGGCTGACCGTGGTGCCGACCTATGCGCTCTGGGATGAGGAGAGCACCTACGCGATCTGCACCGGGCAGCTGCACGCCTTGCGTAGAGCCGGCGGACTCGCCCGACTGCCGCTCGACCTTGCCACCTTCAGCTTGCTTGCCGTGCGCTGTGGCGATTTTGCCAGCGCTGAAGAGGCGATCGCGGAGGCCGATGCGCTGACCGAGGCGACCGGAACCGGCATAACGTCCCGGAGTGCCATGACGCTTGCTGTGTTCCGCGGACGGGAGGTGGAGGCTCGTGCGCTGATCGAGTTTGTGAGACAGGAGGCCCTCGGCCTGGGCCAAGGAGTCGCTGTCGAGCTAACCGAATGGGTGTTCGCAGTTCTGTGCAACGGCCTCGGTCATTACCAGGAGGCGATAGCTGCCGCGGGGGACCAAAGCAAAGACAGCCGGGAGGACCTGTTTGTCACCGCTTGGACGGCTATGGAACTGCTCGAAGCCGCAACCAGGAGCGACAACCCCCAGGTGGCGCGCAACGCTCTCGATCGCATCGTTGCGGCAACGGCTTTCGCTGACACCGACTCGGCACAGGGAATCCTGGCTCGTTCCCGGGCGCTGCTGAGCGAGGGCGAGACCGCCGATCGGCTGTATCAGGAGGCGATCGAGCGGCTCGGCCGCACCCGGCTACGCCCGGAACTCGCACGCGCTCATCTGCTCTACGGCGAGTGGCTGCGCCGTGAGAACCGGCGTGTCGGCGCGCGCACCGAGCTCCGCAGGGCCCACGATCAGTTCACCACGATCGGAATGGAGGCGTTCGCGGGGCGCGCCCGGGGTGAGCTGCTAGCGACCGGTGAGAAGGTACG
Organism: uncultured Thermoleophilaceae bacterium; assembly: GCA_963814005.1. Taxonomy (GTDB): domain Bacteria; phylum Actinomycetota; class Thermoleophilia; order Solirubrobacterales; family Thermoleophilaceae; genus JAAYBF01. The sequence continues at coordinate 188,725 of CAWFBA010000012.1, read as the reverse complement.
CAAGCGGACGGCCGATACCCGCGACGATCTCACCGCTCAGGAGCGGCAGATCGCGGGGCTTGCCCGCGACGGGCTCTCGAACCCGGAGATCGGCGCGCGGCTCTTCCTCAGCCCGCGCACTGTGGAGTGGCACCTGCACAAGGTGTTCACGAGGCTTGGGATCCGGTCCCGGCGGGAGCTCGCGAACGCCCTGCCCAGCTCGGAGTCCGACCTGGCGCCGGCCTGAGCTTAGGCCTCGCCTTCTGCCAGTCGTGATGCCATTTCCTCGACCTCGTCGTCGTTCTCGCGCGAGGTGATGCGCAGGTCACAGGCCAGCACGAACTCGCTGCCCGCGCTGCGGGCACCTCCCCGGATCGAGGCGATGCTTACCACCGGTGCCCGGGACAGGCGGACAAGGAGGTCACTCCAACCCGGCAGGTCCGTCGGGTCGCCCTCGAGGTAGAAGTCGGGCTGGGCGCTGTCGAACACGACGACCTTGAGGTCCGGGTCCTGCTCGATGAGTTCCACGAGCTCGGTGAGCTCCGCGACCGTCGTCCCTGTGAGCGTGTTGATTGGGGGGTGGTCGAACGTCACCCGGCAGTAGCCGAGGCTTCGCCGATCGACCCTCAGTTGCGACCACGGCCGACACCACGCATCGGAGCCCCGGCCGTTGGTGGAAGCACGGCCGGGGCCGACGGTACTCATGACACGACGACCTGCTTGACCTCCGCCATGTAGCGGTCGGCGGCCGCGGAGGCCTCCTCCGGGTCGCTCCCGCTCTGGCGAGCGTCCATGTACGCCGCGTACCAGTCCCACCAGTCGTGCGGCGGGGCCGCCTTCTCGAACGCGTCGTGACGCTCCCCCGTCTCATGCAACAGGTCTGCCAGCGAGGCGACGTCCATGTCAGTCCTCCCATTCCCGACCGGGGAGCCGCGTCGTGACCTCCTGGAGCACCCAGCGGTTGCCGTCCGGGTCGCTGAACGATGCGACTGCGAAGTACGAGCGCCCGGGCGAGTCAAAGCCGGGGGGCTTGCTCTCATCCACCTCGCTGACGTCGACACCGCGGCTGATGAGATCGTCCCGGGCGGCGTCGACGTCCTCGACCGCGAGGTACACCCTGTCAAGGGACCCGGGCTCCATGTCTGTCAGGCCCTTCCCGAAATGGATCGAGCACTGCGAGTGGGGCGGCGTGAACTGCACGTTCCGGATGTCGCCGCCATCCAGGTCGATGTCCTCACGCCATCCGAGGCTCTGATAGAAGCGCTTTGCCCGATCGACGTCGGAGACCGGCACAGTCACCACCTCGAGCGCCATGTCGATGGTCCCGACCGCCGCCGTCTCCGTCGATGCGGCACTGCTTACGTCGGTGCTACTCATGCTGGCCTCCACTGGTTGGGTGATGGCAGGTTGGGCGCTCAGCAGGCTCGTCGCGCCCGTGTGGTCACTGGTCGTTGCCCCCGGCTAAGCGACCGCTCTAGATCCAGTTCCGGCGCTTGAAGACCAGGTACAGGCCGACGGACGTCCCGGCCATGAGCAGGAGCGCAAACGGGTAACCGAATCGCCACTCCAGCTCCGGGATCCGGTCGAAGTTCATGCCGTAGACGGTGCCGACCAGCGTCGGGGCGAACAGGACCGCCGCCCACGCCGAGATCATCTTGACCTCCTCACTCTGGGCGTTCGACGCCTCGGTGAGTGCCTTGGTCTCGAGCGTGAGATTGACGTTAAGGATGTTCTGCAGGAGCTGGCGGAAGGCGTCCACCTGCTCGACCACCCGGAGCGCGTGGTCCTGGACGTCACGGAGATACATGCGTTCGTCATCGCCGACGCCAGGGTCGCCCATGAGCCGTTCGAGCATCGGCGCCAGGGGTCCGGTCGCGCGTTGGAACGCGATTACCTCACGCGAGAGTTCATACACGCGCCGAGACACGTCGGCCGTGCCGCCGAAGATCTCGTCTTCGATCTCATCAATGTCCCTTCCGATCCCCGCGACTACCGGCCCGTAGTCGTCGACGATGCGGTCCATGATGGCGTGCAGGATGGCCACCGGTCCTCTGCGGAGCAGATCGGGCCGCGACTCCAGGCTCCGACGCAGCGCCGGCACATCGGGCGCCTCGCCGTGACGGACGGTGATCACAAAGCGCCGCGCGGCGAACACGTGCACCTCGCTGAACTCCACTGTCTCTGCATCGTCGATGTAGCGGGCCGCACGCAGTACGCAGAACAACGTCTCGCCGTAGCGCTCGAGCTTCGGGCGCTGGTGTGCGTGCACCGCGTCCTCGACGGACCGCCGATGGAGGTCGAACTCGCGCGCGACGGCGGCGAACTCTTCCTCGCTCGGCCGGTACAGGCTCACCCACGCGACCCCGTCGCCGTCTTGGCACGCCTCGCCCATGCCGGGCAGGTCAGGAGGTTCGGCCACCCGCCTCCCATCGCGGTAGATGGCTCGATCGGTGATCACGTCAGGGTCGCGCCGAGGAAGGCCTCGGGGCTCGGTCTTCGTACGGCGAAGGCTTCTCGCGAGCGCGCCTCGGCGATGACGGCTGCGTAGCGGGCGAGCCGCTGGCCCTGGTAGCGCGCGACATCGAGCGCACTCGCGTCCGGCCCGGTGGCCCGGTGGCCTGAGGTGAAGGATGTGCCGTAGGGGTTGCCGCCCGCCGCGAAGACCTCGCGGACTGTGTAGCCGAGCGGCACGATCACCATGCCCCAGTGGTAGAGGGTGTTGTTGAGCGCGAGGATCGTCGACTCCTGCCCCCCGTGCGCGGTCTGCGACGAGGTGAACGACGTCGCGGCCTTGTCGGCGAGCTTCCCCTCCTGCCAGAGGCGGCCGGCCTGGTCGATGAACTGCTTCAGCTGTGCGGCGACGTTGCCGAAACGGGTCGGCGTTCCGAACGCGACGCCATCCGCCCACTCGAGGTCGTCCAGGGTCGCGACCGGGTCCTCAGAGACGATCGAGCGGTGCCGGCCCCAGTGCTGGTTCTGTGAGATGTGAAGCTCGGAGGCGAGCTCCTCGACGTGGCGCCGGCAGACCTCGGCGCCCTCCTCCTCGGCGCCGTCGGCCACCGCCTGTGCGAGTGCGTGTACGTTCCCGGTGGCGCTGTAGTAGATGACGGCGACTCGTCCGTTCAAGACGCTTCCTCCTCGGGTCTCGTCGATGGACCTTCGCCGCTGAGGCCACACCTAGCGCCCGTACGCTCACTGGTAATCGCCCCGGGCGTGAGCCCGGACCAGGGATCTGACTAGGGCTCACCCGGGCGCGAGCTCGCTCGTAGCGAGGGATCGTCCCGTTCTCATATTCGATCCCCAGACAGGAGCAGACCATGCCCAGCGACACCGCCTCCGGCACGCCCTCTACGGACTACGACGTGATCGTGCTCGGCGGTGGCTCCCCGGGGGAGCACTGCGCCGGTGCGCTGGCCGAGGGCGGGCTTCGGATCGCGGTCGTGGAACGCGAACTGGTGGGAGGCGAGTGCTCATACTGGGCGTGCATCCCGTCCAAGACGCTGCTGCGCCCGGGCGAGGCGGTGCACGACGCGCGCGACGCGGCGGCGAGCGCCGAGGTCGACGTCGATGCGGCGCTCGCCTGGCGTGACTTCATGGTCTCGGACTACTCCGATGCCGGACAGGAGCGCTGGCTCGAGGACGCGGGCATCGCACTCTTGCGCGGCAGCGGCCGGCTCGCCGGCCCCGGCGTGGTGGAGGTCGACGGCGTGCGCCACACCGCCGACCACGTGGTGCTCGCCAACGGCGCTGATCCCGTCGTGCCCCCGGTCCCGGGCCTGCGCGAGCTCGAAGGCGTCTGGACGAGCCGCGAGGCGACCTCCATGAAGACCGTCCCGCGCCGCCTGCTCGTGCTGGGTGGCGGGCCGGTCGGGGTGGAGCTGGCGCAGGCGGTGCGCCGGCTCGGGGGCGAGGTGACAGTCATCGAGCGGTCCGATCACCTGCTCGCCCGCGAGCCCGCTCCGCTGGGGAGGGCACTCGGCGAGGTTCTACGCCTCGACGGCATCGAGCTCGTCTTGTCCGCGAGCGTGAGCGCCGCGCGGCGCGATGGCGAGGACTACGTCCTCGAGTTCGACGATGGACGGGAGGTGAGGGGCGACCGGCTGCTCGTCGCCACCGGCCGGCGTCCGCGGGTCGGTGGGCTCGGCCTGGAAACCGTCGGCGTCGAGCCCGACGCCCATGGAGTGCCGGTCGACGTGCATCTGCGCGCCGCCGAGCACCTGTGGGCGATCGGCGACGTAACTGGTCTCTGGCCGCTTACCCACGTCGGCAAGTATCAGGGCGACGTTGTCGCTGCAAACATCCTCGGGGAACCGCGATCGGCGAACTACGAGGCCGTTCCGCGGGTGACCTACACCGACCCGCAGGCCGCGGCGGTGGGCGCGGACGCCGGGCGCTTCAGCGCCATGGTCCCGGTGAGGGGCCTGCCGAAGACTGCTACCTACACGCGCGCGTACGCCGAGAGCAACGGCTTTCTGACGCTCTTAAGCGATGGTGATCGGCTGACCGGCGCCTACGCGCTCGGGCCCGAGGCCGGCGAGTGGTTGCAGCAGGCCACACTGGCCATCCGTGCCCACCTACCCCTCGATGTCCTCCGCGACACGATCCAGCCGTTCCCGACGTTCTCGGAGATCTACATCGCGGCGCTGAAAGCGCTGGATAACGAGATCACGGCAGCACGCCAGCCGATCGGGGCGGGGCCACCCATGGCGAGCTGAGGAAGGACAGACCGTGACCAGCGGCGCGTCAACGCACCGGCATAGGGTGGTTGTCATCGGTGGCGGGTTCGGTGGGCTGCAGGCGGCACAGCATCTTGCCAGTGCGCCTGTCGACCTCACGATCGTAGATCGGCGCAACTTCCACCTCTTCCAGCCACTCACGTACCAGGTCGCGACCGGCGCGCTGTCGCCCGGGGAGGTCGCTTACCCGCTCCGTGCCGTCTTCAGGCGCCACCGCAACGTGCGCGTGCTGATGGCCGAGGTCACGGGCTTTGACATCGAAGGCCGCCGCGTTCGCCTTTCCCAGGGCTCGCTGCCCTACGACACGCTGATCGTCGCCGGCGGCTCGCACTACTCCTACTTCGGGCACGACGACTGGCGGTGCTACGCGCCAGAGGTCAAGTCTCTCGAGAGCGCGCTCGCGACACGTGCGCGCATACTGAGCGCCTTCGAGGACGCCGAGACCGAGCCGGATCCCGACAGGCGGCGAGCGCTACTCACCTTCGTAGTCGTCGGCGCCGGCCCGACAGGCGTCGAGATGGCCGGCCAGATCGCCGAGCTCGCCCGCACCACGCTCCGCGACGAGTTCCGCTCCATCGACGCCGGCCGGTCCCGAGTCCTGTTGATCGAGACCGCCGACCGCGTGCTGACCACCTTCCCGCCCTCGCTGTCGCGGAAAGCCGCACGCTCGCTTGAGAGCCTCGGCGTCACGCTGCTGCTGGAGCGCACGGTCGTCGCGATCGACGACGAGGCCGTCACGGTCGTCGCGCCCGACGGCTCCTCCCAGCGGATCGCCGCGCGCAACGCGATCTGGGCGGCGGGGGTCGAGGCGTCCAGACTGGCGTCGCGGCTCGGAGAGCTGTCCGGAGCGGAGCTGGACCGCGCCGGCAGGGTGACCGTCGAGCCGGACCTGACCCTCCCCGGCCACCCTGAGGTTCTGGCGCTCGGCGACATGGTCCGCGTCCGCCGCAGCGACGGCGGCGTGCAAGCGCTCCTCGGCGTCGCGCCGGTAGCGATGCAACAAGGTCGCTATGCGGCCAAGCTCGTTCGCGCGCGGCTCAGCGGCAACCCGATCGGGCCGTTCCGCTATCTGGACAAGGGCAATCTCGCGACGATCGGCCGCGGCCGCGCGGTCGCCGACCTACACGCCATCCGGCTGAGCGGATTTCCCGCATGGGTGGCCTGGCTGGTGGTGCACCTCTTGTACCTCGTCGGCTTCCAGAACCGCCTGATCGTCGTCATCCGGTGGTTCATCAGCTTCGTCACGCGCGGCCGCGGGGCCCGACTCATCACGAGCACACCCGCCGGCGAAGAACGAGCGGGAGAGCTAGGGGTCCGGATTGCGTCATGAGTGGTTCGTCTCTCGAGGCTTCAGCGGCCGCCGACGCACGCCTGACGACGTAGCGGACCGGCTGCCCCCAGGGCAGTACGCGGAGCCGGGCTTCCCGGTGTTGACAGGCCGGCCCTACTCAAGCCCTGGACATTGATCGCTGGGCGCTTGCGATCGACGGAATGGTGGGCCAGGAGCGTCGGCTGACTTGGAAGCAGTTCCACGAGCTGCCGCGACGGCGCCGGGCCCATCGCTGCGCTGCTGGAGGCGGCCGGCGCAGCTAGACCGAGAGGCCCGAGCCGACCGGGCTCGCCGGCGCCTCACCGGGCGGCGCCCGCTGCTGGCGACCTACACCTTCGCGGGCCTCCGCACCGGTGAGGCGCTCGACCTGCGCTGGGGGGACGTGCATCTGGCCGCGGGCCGGATCAGGGTCGGGAAGGCAAAGACAGACGCGGGCGAGCGCGACGTGCGGCTTCTACCGGCCCTTCGCGACGAGCTCGCGGCGCTGAAGGCTCGGACGCGAGGACACGGCCGCGGAGGCGCTCGTCTTCGGGACCGCCACCGGCCGCCGCCAGGGGCCGAGCAATGTCCGGCGACGAGTACTTGCGCCTACGGTCGAGCGCGCCGACGAGCATCTGGGAGAGAACGACGATCCCCCCTCCCGGCCGGGCTCGAGCTGCGATCGCTCCGCCGGACGTTCGCCTCGGTGCTCTATGCGCTGGGGGAGTCGCCTGCGGAGGTGATGGCGCAGATGGGACACACCACCCCGGGCCTCGCGCTACGTGTCTACGCCGAGGCGCTGCGGCTCGAGGATGGCTGAGCGGGAGCGGCTGCAGGCGCTTGTGAAGGGCGCCGAATTGGCAGAAATTGGCAGACGAGCGCCAGGGGCCGCCGAACAGAGGGTGCGACGCAGAGTACCGAACGGCAGCGGAATCCGCTTTCGAAGCGGTGCTGCGGGGATGGGCGGTGAGGGTCACGATCCCCGACCTCTCGCTTGTAAGGCGAGCGCTCTACCAGCTGAGCTAACCGCCCGAGTGCGGCTGAGAACCCTAATGCAGGGCGACGTTCACCCAGCGTCCTCCGTGGCCCGCCCGCCCACGTCGAGCCCCGTCGCCTCCCGCGGGGTGCCCTGGGTCGGGCCGAAGCTAGGGCGCGTCGTAGACGTTGACCGTCTCGCCGTCCGCCTCGCGGTCGGAGGGAGGACGGCCTGCCGCGCAGTCGGGCGGAGGTGTTGGCCCCGGCAAGAGCGCGACGGCGTCCGCTCTGTCCTTCACGCCGGGGCCGCCGTCGACGATGGTCACGAGAGCACGGGCGTCCGGCGTGGTGTCGGGTCCGGGTACGAGCCGCTGAAGCTCGTCCGCCCGACGGAGCCCACCACGGCTGTCCGGCCGGACACCTGGAGGCAGGTGATTCGTCCGGCGTAGAGGAGCGCCCGGTCCACGTACCTCCCGAGACGAAGAATGCCGCTGGAACCGCCGGCGCCGGCGCTGGCGTCCACCTCGCCGGAGCGAGAGTTCGATGTAGCGCTGTCATACGTCCAGGTCCCCTTCACCGCGTCCCGCGTGGCCGCTGGGGTCGTGAACGTTCGGGTCTGAGCGCACACGGGCGGCTTGCCCTGGTCGTTACCGCACAGGCGGTACGAGTAGGAGAGGCCCGCGTAGAGTGGCCCCGCGGGCACTGAGCCGATTCGCTCGGAGAACGGGCCGCTCGCGCCGCCCGGCCAGTTACGAGGCGTGGTCTTGAAGGTCAGCGTTCCGCTGCTCGACGGCCCGTACTCGAAGTACGACGCCGCAGGCCCGCTGTTGGCCGTCCCGCGCCCGTTGAGCTTCGCGCTGTCGAAGGCGACCTCGGTGGCCGGCTCGGTCGAGCCGTAGCAGCCGGCGAGCACGCCTGCGCACAGGACTGCCGAGACTGCCCCTCGCCCCATGAGGTAAGCCTCCCACCTTTCCGTGGGCGCGACAGGCCGGGGCCCCCGGGGTGCCCCATCTAGTATCCGGCGCGTGAACCAGGCCCTCTTCTGGCGCTCGCTGGCGGTGCAGACCGTGGTCGTGGGCGGTCTGTTCCTTCTGCTGCTGGCGCTGCCGCTTGGCGACGACTTCTTCGAGGACTACGGAGCGGTGGTGGGCCCGCTCGCTTGGATTCTGTGCTCGGTCGTGACCGCGAAGCTGCTTTCCCTCCCGGCCGGGCTGGCGCTGTTCGCCGCGCTGGCGGGCGGCGTGGCCGGGGGGCTCGTCGGACTTGTGGCGGGGCATGCGCCCGGCCTGGTGGTGGCACTGCTGGTGTTCGCCGCCTCGTGCGGCGGCTATGACGCCGAGCGCGACACCGAGGGCGACGCGGCCGCCGCGTGAGCACCAGGTCCCGGCGACCTACAATCAGCCGCCGCGGCCCCGTCGTCTAGTGGTCAGGACATCGGCTTTTCACGCCGGAAACGGGAGTTCGATTCTCCCCGGGGCTATTTCCGCTGCGCGGAAGAATCCACTTGCCCGCCTCTAAGCTTGGCGCGCCCCCGTAGCTCAGCTGGTTCTAGAGCAAGCGCCTTTTAAGCGCGAGGTCGTCGGTTCGAATCCGACCGGGGGCATCGTCGTCCCAAGCACCTGACGGCTCTAATTCTCCTGCCGCTTCACGTACCGCGCGCCCTGCTTGCGGACCAGCGCAGTCAGCTCTTCCAGCGCGATGTTGGCGTCCACCAGGTGCAGCCCCCAGCCGGCGTCTGGTGAGGGCTTGAAGATCGGTGCTCCCCTGCGGCTGGCGATCTGCAGCACGCTCGCGCCACCGGCCTTCGAGCACCGCGCTCGATAGGCGTTCGGAAGCGAGGCCCATGCCGTCTTCGCCTTCGGATACTCGACTCCCATCAGCTGGATGGCGCCCGCGATGGCGCCTGGGGCGAACGGCTGGGTGGGGAATATCGGCGTGGTGATGCCCGCCCCGCCGCCCAGCGCGGCCGGATTGGTGCACAGCACCTCGCGGTTGGCCTCGCTGGTCCGCCCGAAGATGCTGTTGGTGGGCACCGCGCCCTGGAAGGTCACGAACGCGACGATGCAGCCGAGCTGCCTGCTGGAGCGACACGCCCGCAGGCGCTTGAAGTCGCCGCCCCGGTCCTTGCCCTTGGCCACCAGCACGTTGCCGCCCAGCAGCAGCGCCGAGATCAGGCGCCGGCGCTCGCGCGGCTTGGGGTCGATCTCCTTCGCGATCAGGTCGCGCAGCACGAACGTGCCCTGCGAGTGCCCGATGAGCACCACCCCGCGGCCCTTGTTGTGCTTCCTGAGGTAGTCGCGCCAGGCGGCCCTCACGTCCCCGTAGGCGCGGTCGCGGTCCCGCGTGGTCGCGCCGCCGGCGAGAGCGCCGACGGTGACCTGGCGGTACACCGGCGCATAGACGCGGCAGTCGCGCGAATAGCGCGCCGCCTGATACCGGGCGATCGAACGCAGCTCCGGGTCCACGCGCAGCGGCGCCGTGGCCCCCTTCGCGTTCGACACCGTGGGGTACACGTAGAAGCAGTCGAACTTGGGGCGCCTGACGCGCTTCACGTTGGACACCCCGAGCCGCTTCCCCGCCGGCGAGAACTCGGTGGTCTTCAGGCTCGGCGTGCACGCGTCCTTGGCCAGGCCCGGCTTGCACAGCCAGAGCGTCTTGGCGCCCGCCGCGGTCGGCACGCGGCGGCGAGAGCGAGCACCGGGACGAGCACGAGGAGCAGGCGGCGGGCTGAGGTCATGGCGGCGCACCCTATTCGGGGCGGCCGAGCCACCGCAAGGGACAGGCGGCGCTCAGTGGCGGAAATGGCGCCGCGACGTGAAGACCATGGCCACGCCCGCCCGGTCGCAGGCGTCGATGACCTCCATGTCGCGCTGCGAGCCGCCCGGCTGGATGACCGCTCGCACACCCGCGTCGAATGCCGCCTGCGGCCCGTCGGCGAAGGGGAAGAAAGCGTCCGATCCCATGACCGCCCCGTCCAGGGACAGGCCCGCGGCGCGGGCCTTGTCGGCCGCGATCCGGACCGAGTCCACGCGGCTCATCTGCCCGGCGCCCACCCCGACGGTGGCCAGGTCCTTGGACATGACGATGGCGTTGGAGCGCACGTGCTTGCAGACCTTCCAGGCGAACAGCAGCTCCCCCCACTCCGGCTCGCTGGGCTTGCGCTGCGTGACGGGCTCCATCTCGTCGCGCTCCTCCAGCCCCACGTCGCGGTCCTGCACCAGGATTCCACCGCGCACGCGCCGGATGTCCTGCTCGGTGACCTCCGGGCGTCGGCGCTCGGCGTCCTCGAGCAGCCGCACGTTGGGCTTCTGCTGCAGGATCTCGAGGGCGTCGTCGTCGTAGCCGGGGGCGAACACCAGCTCCACGAACATCGCGTTGAGCTTCTCGGCCAGGGCACGGTCGACGCGCCTGTTGAAGCACATGACACCCCCGAAGGCACTCGTGGGGTCGGTGGCCAGCGCCTTGTCGAAGGCTTCGGCGCACGAGGCGCCCAGGGCGCAGCCACACGGGTTGTTGTGCTTGAGGATGACGGCCGCGGGCACCTCGAACTCCTCGAGCAGCTGGCGGCCAGAGTCCAGGTCCAGGAGGTTGTTGAACGACAGCTCCTTGCCGTGCAGCTTGGACACCATGGACAGCAGGTGCGTGCGCGCTCCGGCCTGGGCGTAGTAGGCGGCCCGCTGGTGGGGGTTCTCGCCGTAGGAGAGGTCGAGCACCTTCACGTAGGAGCGCGTGTCCTGAGCTGGGGAAGTCGTCCTCGCGCTCGGCGAACCAGCGCGAGATGCCGGCGTCATAGCGAGCGGTCAGGGCGAACGCCTCCTGCGCGAGCGACTCGCGGGTGCGCGCCTCGAGCCGGCCGCCGGAGGCGCGGAGCTCCTCGAGCACTGCGTCATAGCTCTCGGGCGAGACCACCACGGCCGCGAACGGATGGTTCTTGGCCGCGGCCCGGATGAGCGTGGGGCCGCCGATGTCGATGTTCTCGATCACCTCGTCCTGTTCGGCTCCCCGCCGCCCGGCCACCCGCTCGAACGGGTACAGGTTCACGCACACCAGGTCGATCGGCTCGATGCCCTTGTCGCGCAGCGTGGCGGCGTGCTCGTCGTTGGAGCGCACGGCCAGCAGGCCCGCGTAGATCTTGGGGTGCAGCGTCTTGACGCGGCCATCGAGGATCTCGGGGAAGCCCGTGTAGTCCTCCACCGGCCGGACCTCCAGCCCGGCGTCCGCGAGCTCGCGGGCCGTGCCGCCTGTGGACACGATCTCGATGCCCAGAGCCGCCAGGCCGCGGGCGAAGTCCACCAGGCCCCTCTTGTCGGAGACCGTCAGGAGGGCGCGCCGAATGACCACCTGGCCCGGAGGCGCCGCGCCGCCCTCGCCGGCGGGCTCAGCCCTGGTCGCCATCGATGCGCACGACGCGCGGGTTGGCGGGGTCGAAGCTCAAGGCACCCTGGGCGATGAGGCGTACGGCCCTTGGCAGCAGCCGGTGTTCGACCTCGTGGATCTGCCTCTCGATCACGGCGATGTCGCGAGCATATGGAAGGTCCAAGGCCTCCTGCAAGATCACCGGGCCGCTGTCCGTGCCCTCGTCGACGAAGTGCACGGTGACCCCGGTGACCCGCACCCCGTAGGCCAGCGCCTGCTCGATCGCGCCGATGCCTGGGAAGGCGGGCAGCAGCGAAGGATGCACGTTCACGATCCGCCCCTCGAAGCGGCGGATGAAGGCTTCGCCGAGCAGCTCCATGAAGCCGGCCAGCACCACCAGATCGACCCGATGGCCCTCCAGCCAGTCGCCCATGGCGGCGTCACGAGCTACCCGATCCGCGTGCTCATCGCGCGCGAAGACGGCCGTCTCGATGTCGGCCTGGCGGGCGCGCTCGAGCCCCCTGGCGCCCTGGCGGCTGGAGCCGACACAGACCACCTCGACCCCGTTGCGCCCGTGCTCGGAGTCGAGGACGGCCTGCAGGTTGGTGCCCTCGCCCGAGACGAGCACCCCGACGCGCAGGCTCACGCCGCGGTGGCGGCGGGCGCCTGCAGCACCGGGTACGGGCCTCCGCTGGTGGAGAGCCGGCCGGCGGCGATCAGATCGTCGACCCGCGCGAGGATGTCGGCCCGGCGCATGTGCGACGACGTGCCGTAGGCGGCGAGGCCGTCGTAGGAATTGCGATCGATCTTCTTGGTGCGGGCGCCGTGCAGGATCTCAGCGCAGGTGGTGCGGCCCACCGCCGGGCGCGCCGCCCGGGCGACGGACACGATGGCGTCGTCCAGGCTTTCGATCTCCTCGGCCGGCGGCGGCGGAAGCTCGGGCACCAGGCCGTCGGCGCACACGTCGCAGCAGGCGGCCCCGGCCGCCGGGGCGGGCTCCTGGTGGTCGCCGAAGTGGGCGAGGATCGCCCTGCGACGGCAGGTGGCGCCCTCCACGTAGGCCCAGATCTCGCGGTACTGCCTCCAGCGCGCCCGCGCGCCCTCCTCCACCGAGGACCGGCACGCCGCCGCCGCGCGGCGGTCGAAGCCGGCCTCGCTGAGGCGCCCGACCACCCGGTCGGGCGGGGCGGGCGACGGCACGATGACCCCCGCGCGCGCCAGGTGGCCGAGCAACGCGCGGAGGCGATCCCAGCCGCCGCCGATCGCGCGTGCCAGCTCGCCCGCCTCGAGCGCGTAGCGCCCGTTGCCGTCCGCCACCGCCTGGATTCGGTCTGCCAGCGCGGCCGGCAGCTCGGCGCTGACCTCCTCGCGCTTGATGAAGTGCACGTGCAGCGCCTTGTCGCGATTCTCGGCCAGGAGCAGGGCACGGGCGGGCAGGCCGTCGCGCCCGGCCCGGCCGGCCTCCTGGTAGTAGGCCTCGAGCGAGGAAGGCGTGCCCGCATGGACGACCGTGCGGACGTTGGGCTTGTCCACGCCCATGCCGAACGCGTTGGTGGCCACGATGACCCGCACCTCGTCGGCCAGGAACCGGCGCTGCGCCGCCGCGCGCGTTTCGCGGTCGAGGCCGGCGTGGTAGGGGACGGCGGGCTCCCCGAGCTGCTGCGAGAGCATGGCGGCGATCTCCTCCGCGCCCGCGCGCGTGCCCGCGTAGACGATGGCGGGCAGGGCGTCGGGCTCGGACAGCGCCTGCGCGACCAACGGGCGCTTCTGGTGTTGAGCCGGTCGCGCGACGGCGAACGCCAGGTTGGGGCGGTCGAAGCCGGTGGAGACCCTGAGCGGGTCGCGCAGCCCGAGCCGGCGGGCGATGTCCACCGCGACCCGCGGCGTGGCCGTGGCGGTGGACGCCACGATCGCGGCCGCGCCCAGGTGGCGCGCGGCGTCGCCGAGGCGGAAGTAGTCGGGGCGGAAGTCGTGCCCCCACTGGGAGACGCAGTGCGCCTCGTCGACCACGAACAGCCCGATCCGGGCGTCTCGCAGGCGCTCGACGAACCCGGGCGAGGCGAAGCGCTCCGGCGCGAGGTAGAGCAGCCGGAGGGAGCCCGACACCGCTGCCTCCAGTGCCTCGGCGTTGGCGCCCGCCCCCTGCTGCGCGTTCACCAGCGCGACGGAATCGCCGAGCCCGCGGGCCCGCAGGGCGTCGACCTGGTCCTGCATGAGGGCCACCAGCGGCGAGACCACGATCGTGAGGTCGTCGCGCACCAGGGCCGGCAGCTGGTAGCAGAGCGACTTGCCCGAGCCGGTGGGCATGACCACCAGCACATCGCGATCGCCGAGGGCCGCTTCGCAGGCCTCGCGCTGGCCGGGGCGAAAGCCTCCGAAGCCGAACAGGCGCTGGAGATGGCCGTCGAGCTCCACGCGCTGACAGTACCGCCGCAAACGGCGGCAGCCGGCCGTGGCGGGACGAGCCGTGACGCAAAGTCGCGCATCTGTGAGCGACCCTCCACCCTTGCCCGGCGGCGGGCGGGAGACTTAGGATCGCGTCCTTGGCGAACGCCCCCTGACCGGAGGCAGAGATGCACGAGAGCGAGTTGAGAGACCTCCCCCTGTTCGGGGAGCTGGGAAAGAAGGAACGCGAGCTGCTTGCCACCCGGGCCGACGAGATCGACGTTCCCGAGGGCAAGGTGCTTGCCGAGCAGGGCCGCACCGCCTACGAGTTCTTCGTGATCTGTCGGGGCACTGCGAGCGTGGAGCGCGACGGCGAGCGGGTTGCCGAGGTGGGCCCCGGCGACTTCTTCGGCGAGGTGGGGATCGCGACCCACAGCCCGCGCAACGCCACCGTGACCGCGCGCTCGGCGATGTGCCTGCTGGTGATCACCAGCCAGGCGTTCCGCGGGATGGAGCGCGACACGCCATCGGTGGCCCGGCAGGTGGAGAAGGCGGTCGAGGACCGCCGGCCGGACACGCCCGCCTAACTGCGCAGGACCGTGAGCTCCTCGAGGGCGAACTTGCCGTTGGCGGCGTCCGTGCGCTCCAGCGGGTACTCGCCCGAGAAGCACGCGTCGCAGTGGGTCGAGCGCTCGCCCCGGATCGCCTCGTAGACGCCCCCCAGCGACAGGTAGGCCACCGAGTCGCACCCGAGCTCGGATGCCACCTCCTCGACCGTGCGGCCGTGGGCGACCATCTCCTGCTTGGTCGACATGTCGATCCCGTAGTGGCACGGGAAGCGAATCGGCGGCGCGGAGATCCGCATGTGCACCTCCAGCGCGCCGGCGTCGCGCAGCATCGACACGATCTGGCGGGTCGTGTTGCCGCGGACGATCGAGTCGTCCACCACCACCAGGCGCTTGCCCTCCACCACCTCGCGGAGCGGGTTGAACTTCATCCGCAGGCCGTGCTTGCGCAGCTCCTGGCCCGGCTGGATGAACGTGCGGGCCACGTAGCGGTTCTTGATCAGCCCGTCGTCGCGCGGCAGGCCCGACGCCTTGGCGTACCCCGCCGCCGCCGCGTTGCCCGAGTCGGGCACCGCGATGACCACGTCGGCGTCCACCGGCGCCTCGCGCCAGAGGATCTCGCCCATCTTGCGGCGCGACACCTGCGTGCGGTTGCCCTCGAGGATCGAGTCGGGCCGCGCGAAGTAGATGTGCTCGAACACGCAGAAGGCCTTGCGCGGGGCGTCCACGAGCTGCTTGGTGGTGATGCCGCCCTCCCCGATGGAGACCATCTCGCCCGGTTGGACCTCGCGCAGCAGCTCCCCGCCGATGATGTCGAAGGCGCAGCTCTCGGAGGCCACGCAGTAGCGGTCGCCGATGCGCCCGAGCGACAGCGGGCGCAGGCCGGCGCCGTCGCGGAACGCCACCACGGAGTCCGCGGTCATCACGACCGTCGAGAACGCTCCGTCCAGCTTGGGCATCACGTCCGCCAGCGCCTCCTCGACGCTGTCCGCCTCGTGGGTGGAGAGCAGCGCCGCGATGATCTCGGAGTCCGAGGTGGACCGGAACTGCACGCCGCGGTCCGACAGCTCGGAGTGCAGCTCCACAGCGTTGATGAGGTTGCCGTTGTGCGCCAGGGCCACCTGGCGGCGGTCCGAGCGGTACACCGGCTGGGCGTTCTCCCACGCGGAGGAGCCGGTGGTGGAGTAGCGCACGTGGCCCACGGCCATCGAGCCGGTGAGGGCCTTGAGCTTCTGCTCGTCGAACACCTGCGACACCAGCCCCAGGTCGCGGACGGTCATGATGTGCCCGCCCTCGCAGGTGGCGATGCCGGCGGACTCCTGGCCCCGATGCTGCAGGGCGTAGAGCGCGAAGTAGGCGAGGCGGGCCACCTCGGACTCGGGCGCGTACACGCCGAACACGCCGCACTCGTCGCGCGGCCCGTCGCGATGCTCGAGCGGGTCGGTCATCCTTGGAGGTCGCCTCCGGCGGGGCCGCGGAGAGAGGGGGTGCGGCCTCCTCGGAGGGTACCAGCGCAATCCCGCGCGATCGCCGGTGCACGGCGCTCACGCGAAGGCGCCCTCGAGCGCGGCCACGCGCTCGCTCAGCTCGGCGAGCGAGACCGAGAGCTGCTCGCCGGCGGCGGTGACGGCCAGCTCGTCGCCGCCGACGGTCCCGACGACGTCCAGCGGCGTGCGCTGTGCCAGGCGCTCGAGGACCTCGCGCGGGCCCGAGACCACGAAGCCCCCGGGGCCCTCGCCGAAGAGGTGGAGCAGCGGGTCGCCGGTCGCGAGGTCCAGCGTCGCGCCGATCCCGCCCGCCAGGCAGCACTCGGCGACCGCCACGAGAAGGCCCCCGCCGGCGATGTCGTGGGCGCTGGCCAGCTCCCCGGCGCGGACGGCGTCGCGCACGGCCTCCTGGGCCGCACGGACCTTGGCCACGTCCACGGCCGGCAACTCGGTGGGCAGCTCCTGGCCGCGCAGCTTTGCCAGCTCCCCTCCGGGGAGGTGGGGCTGGAGCTCTCCGCAGACCGCCACCGCGTGGCCCTCCTCCGCGAAGCGCGAGCGATGCCGAGCGCTCCACGTCGGGCAGCTTGCCGACCATGCCCACCACCGGCGTCGGGATAGATCGGGCCGTCGCCGGACTCGTTGTAGAGGGACACGTTGCCGCCCACCACGGGCACCCCCAGCGCCCGCAGCGCGTCCGCCATGCCGGCCACCGAGCGCTCGAGCTGCCACGCCACGTGTGGCTTCTCGGGGTTGCCGAAGTTCAGGCAGTTGGTGAGCCCCAGCGGCTCCGCCCCGACGCAGGCCAGGTTGGAGGCGCACTCCAGCACCGCCTCCACGGTGCCGGTGTAGGGATCGCACGCCACGCGGCGCCCGTTGCCGTCGATGGACACGGCGATGCCGCCCTGACCCGCCGTCCGGCGCCAGCTGCAGCACGGCCGCGTCGGCCTGCTCGGGGCGGCGCACGGTGCGCGAGCCCACGATGCTGTCGTACTGCTCGAACAGCGGCCGGCGCGAGGCCAGGTTGGGCGAGGCCATCAGCGCCAGCAGCGACTCGCGGGCGTCGTCGGAGCCCAGCTGGCGCTCGGGCGCCGGGTACATCTGCTGCGCAGGCCGCTCGGGCTCGAGGTCGTAGAGCGGGCAGTCGTCGACAAGCGCCCCCACCGGCATGTCGCCCACGACCTCCTCGCCGTCGAGCACCCGCAGGCGGCGCGTGTCGGTGACCTCGCCGATGGCGGTGGCCCGCACCTCCCAGCGCCCGCACACCTCCTCCAGCTCGGCGAGCCTGCCGGGCTCGACCACGCACAGCATCCGCTCCTGGGACTCGGAGACCATGATCTCGAAGGGCTCCATGTCGTCCTCGCGAAGCGGCACGCGCGACACGTCCAGGTCCAGTCCCACCTCGCCCTTGGACGCCATCTCCGAGGACGACGAGCTCAACCCTGCGGCGCCCAGGTCCTGCAGCGAGCGCAGCGTGCCGCGCTCCAGCAGCTCCAGGCAGCACTCCAGCAGCTTCTTCTCCTCGAACGGGTCGCCGATCTGCACCGACGGCCGCTTGGACGCGTCGTCCTCGTCGAGCTCGGCCGATGCCAGCACGGACGCCCCGCCGATGCCGTCGCGGCCGGTGCGCGCGCCCATGAGCACCAGCAGGTTGCCCACCCCGGCCGCCGCGCTGCGGATGAGCCGGTCGCTCGCGGGCGATGCCCAGGCACATGGCGTTCACCAGGCAGTTCTGCTCGTAGGGGGCCTCGAAGTACACCTCGCCGCCCACCGTGGGCACGCCGATCGAGTTGCCGTAGTGCCCGATGCCGGACACGGCGCCGTCCAGCAGGAACCGCGTGCGCGGGGACTCCAGCTCCCCGAACCGCAGCGAGTCGAGCACCGCGATCGGCCGGGCGCCCACGGCGAACACGTCGCGCAGGATCCCGCCGACCCCTGTGGCCGCCCCCTGGAAGGGCTCCACGGCGCTCGGGTGGTTGTGCGACTCGACCTTGAAGGCGATGGCCAGCCCGTCGCCCACGTCCACGGCGCCCGCGTTCTCGCCCGGGCCCATGAGCAGGTGCGGCCCCTCGGTCGGGAGGCTCGCCGAGGAGCTTCTTGGAGTGCTTGTAGGCGCAGTGCTCGGACCACATGAGGGAGAACACGGCCAGCTCGAGCCCGTTGGGCTCGCGGCCGAGCTTCTCCGCGATGAGGTCGTACTCGGCGTCGGTCAGGCCGAGCTCGCGGTGGCGGCTGCCCGCCGTGCCGGCGCTCACGCCGGGAGCAGCTCGTCGACGTGCGCCACGAGCGACTCGAACAGGCAGCCGCCGTCGGCCGAGCCGGTGAGCGGGTCGGTGGCGTGCTCGGGGTGAGGCATGAGCCCCATCACGTTCTTGGCCCGGTTGGACACGCCGGCGATGCCCAGGGCGGAGCCGTTGGGGTCGTGGCCCTCGCGCGTAGCGCAGCATCACCTGGCCCTGGGCCTCGAGCTCGCCGAGGCCCTCGTCGGGAGCGTAGTAGCGGCCGGTGGTGTGCTTGACCGGAATCGACAGCACGTCCCCCGCCTCGCACGCGCGCGTGAAGGGGGTGCTGGCGTTGACCACCTCCACATCCACCTGGCGGCACACGAACCGCCGCCCGGCGTTGGGCAGCAGCGCGCCGGGCAGCAGGCCCGCCTCGCAGAGCACCTGGAAGCCGTTGCAGATTCCCAGCACCGGCCCACCGCCGAGCGCGTGCTCGCTCACGGCGTCCATGACCGGCGAGAAGCGGGCGATGGCCCCGCAGCGCAGGTAGTCCCCGTAGGAGAAACCGCCCGGGATGACCACCACGTCCACGCCCCTGAGGTCGCGGTCGCCGTGCCAGAGCAGCTCGGCATCGCCGAACCGCGCGCACGCGTGGAGGGCGTCGACCTCGTCGCAGGAGCCCGGGAACCTGACGACACCGAACCTCACTCGACCACCAATACCTCGTAGTCCTCGATCAGGGGATTGGCCAACAGCCGCTCGCACATCTCGTGCACGCGGCCGGTGTCCTCGACCTCCAGCTCGACCATGCGGCCGACGCGCACGTTGCTCACGCCCTCGAAACCCCAGCGCCGGCAGGGCGCGCTCGACCGCCTGGCCCTGCGGGTCCAGGATGCCCTGCTTGGGGCGGATGAGGACTCGGGCCGTCAACCGCCGGCCCGCTCGAGCCAGCGCCCGAACGGCTCTCCGGCGATCCGCTCGTAGGCGTCCACGTAGCGGGCGCGCGTGCCGTCGACGACCTCGGCCGGGATGGGCGGCGCCGGCGGCGCCTTGTCCCAGCCCGAGCCGGCGGCCCAGTCGCGCACGAACTGCTTGTCGAAGCTCGGCTGCGAGCCGCCGGGCCGGTAGCC
The DNA here is from genome assembly GCA_963814005.1 of uncultured Thermoleophilaceae bacterium. Taxonomy (GTDB): domain Bacteria; phylum Actinomycetota; class Thermoleophilia; order Solirubrobacterales; family Thermoleophilaceae; genus JAAYBF01. The sequence continues at coordinate 169,583 of CAWFBA010000012.1, read as the reverse complement.
GTCGGCGGGCCAGAACCGCGACGAGTCGGGCGTGCAGGCCTCGTCGCCCAGAACGATCGTGCCGTCGGCACGCCGGCCGAACTCGAACTTGGTGTCGGCGAGGATGATGCCCGCCTCCAGCGCGTGCTCGGCGGCGTGCTCGTAGAGGGCTATCGAGAGCCGGCGCAGCTCCTCGAGCAGCGGCCTGTCGCCAACGATCTCGGCGGCCCGGTCGAAGTCCACGTTCTCGTCGTGGTCGCCGACCTCGGCCTTGGTGGCGGGCGTGAAGATCGGCTCGGGCAGGCGCTGGGACTCCTCGAGGCCCTCGGGGAGCTCGATCCCGCAGATGGCCCCGCCGGCCTGGTAGTCCTTCCACCCCGACCCGGTGATGTAGCCCCGCACCACGCACTCCACCGGCACCATCTCCAGCCGCTCCACCAGCAGCGCGCGGCCCCGGACCTCGTCCGGGACGTCGGTGAAGGACAGGAGGTGGTTGGGGCAGATGTGCCCGGTGCGCTCGAACCAGAACACCGACAGGCCCGTGAGCACCCGGCCCTTGTCGGGGATCGGTGTGGGATGAACCGCGTCGTAGGTCGAGATCCGGTCGGAGGTGACCAGCAGCAGGCGGTCCTCGCCCTCGGCGTAGATGTCCCTGACCTTGCCCTGCGCGAGCAGGTCGACCCCCTGGAGCGCGGCGGCTTCGCTCACTCCTCGGAGGCTAACAATCGACCGGGTCGGTGCCTGGTCCCGGCGGCCCCCACGACGTCGACCCGCGTGCGCTGGGTGGCCACCACGCACAGCAGCACCGCGAGCGACGCGGCGATGGTCGCCAGGCCCACCTGCTCGCCCAGCAGCGCCGCAGACCACACGAGCGTGAGCACGGGCTGGGCCAGCTGGACCTGCCCGATCTTCGCCACGCCGCCGCGCGCCAGGCCCGCGTACCAGGCGAAGAAGCCAAGGAACATGCTCACCACCGACACGTACGCGAAGCCCAGCCAGGCGTTGGCGCCGCCGGACATGTCGCCCGTGAGCACCGCCACTAGCGCCAGCGGAGCCACCACGGGCAGCGCCACCAGCAAGCCCCAGCAGATCGTCTGCCAGCCGCCGAGCTCGCGCGCCACGGCGCCACCCTCGGCATAGCCCAGCGCGCACAGCGCCAGCCCCACGAGCAACAGGGCGTCGGCCAGCTCGATCCCGGCGGCGCCCTGGGTGGCCGCGAACGCCAGGACCGCGGCCAGGCCTGCGAGCGACGCCGCCCAGAACCTGGCCGTGGGGCGCTCGCCCGCCCGCAGCACGGCCATCACGGCCGTGGCCGCCGGCAGCAGCCCGACGATCACGGCGCCGTGGGCGGCGGTGACCTCACGCAGTGCCAGGGCCGTGAACAGGGGGAAGCCGATGACCACGCCGAGCGCCACCAGCATCAGGCTTGCGAGCTGGTCGCGCCGGGGACGAGGCTGGTCGAGGAGCGCGAGCAGGGCGGCTCCGAGCATCGCCGCGACCACGGCCCGCCCGAAGCCCACGAACGTGGCATCCAGGTCCTGCACGGCCAGGCGGGTGGCGGGCAGCGAGAAGCTGAAGGCCAGCACGCCGAGGGATCCCAACAGCAGCGCCATCGCCCGACGGTAGGTGGCGCGGCCGTGCGGGTCCATGTCCCACAACCGGCCGATGTGCGACCGGTCTCCCCGCTGCCTGTACCTCAGCCCGAGATGCTGTCCAGCCGGGCGACGATCTCGGCCGCGTGGGCGACGAACGCCGCGGGGTCGAACACCGCGTCGAGGTCCAGCCTCGGGCGCGGCGGCAGCCAGCAGCTCGCGGAACGGCGTCCCCTCGCCCCAGGCTCGCTGGGCGTTCTCCTGGACGATCCGGTAGGCGTCGTCGCGCGAGCGGCCGGACTCCACCAGCGCCAGCAGCGCGCGCTGGGAGAACAGCGCGCCGTGGGTGGCATCGAGGTTGGCCCGCATCCGGTCGGCGTGCACGGTCATCCCGTCCACCACCCGCGCGGCCAGGTGCTGCGCGTAGTCGAGCAGGATCGTGGCGTCCGGCAGCGCCACGCGCTCGACCGACGAGTGCGAGATGTCGCGCTCGTGCCACAGCGCCACGTCCTCGAGGCCCGCCTGCGCGTAGCCGCGCAGCAGCCGCGCGATGCCGGTGATCCGCTCGGACACGATCGGGTTGCGCTTGTGGGGCATGGCCGACGAGCCCTTCTGGCCCTCCCGGAACGGCTCCTCGACCTCGCGCACCTCGGTGCGCTGGAGGTGGCGGATCTCGGTGGCGAAGCGCTCGAGCCCGGCGCCCGCCGAGCGCGATCGCCGTCCAGCAGCTCGGCGTGGCGGTCGCGCGCCACCACCTGGGTCGAGACGTCCTCGCGCGCGAGGCCGAGGCGGCCGAGCACGGCGCCTCCAGCTCGGGCCCGTTGGCGGCGTAGGTGCCGACGGCGCCCGACAGCGCGCCCACCGACGCCGCCTCCACCGCGCGCTCGAGCCGGTGCAGGTTGCGGTCGGCCTCGAACGCGAACCCCGCCAGCTTGACCCCGAAGGTGGTGGGCTCGGCGTGGATCGCCGTGGGTGCGGCCCACGCAGAGGGTGGCCACGTGCTCGCGCGCCCGGCGCGACCAGCGCGTCGCGGTAGGCCGCGCGCGCCGGCCACGAGGATCGGCCCGCGCCTGCGCCAGCTGCAGCGCCAGCGCGGTGTCCAGCACGTCGGACGAGGTCAGCCCGTGGTGCACCCAGCGGCCCGCCTCGCCCACCGACGCGGCCACCACGTCCACGAACGCGGCCACGTCGTGGTCGGTCACCTTCTCGCGCTCCTTGACCGCCTCGACGGTGAACGCCGCGCCGCTCGCGGATCGCCGCGGCGTCGCCGGCGGGCACCACGCCCGCCTCGGCCAGCGCGTCGACCACCGCCAGCTCCACCTCCAGCCAGGTGTCGAGCTTGCGCTGCTCGGACCAGACCGCGCCCATCTCGGGGCGGGTGTAGCGCTCGATCACGTGCGTCGAGGATCTTCGCGGCGAGCACGGCGGCGTTCTTCGCGCCGTCGACGCCCACGCACGCGACCGGCACGCCGGGCGGCATCTGGGCGATCGCCAGCAGCGCGTCGAGGCCGCCGGCCACCGAGGTCTTCGAGGTCAGCGGCACGCCGATCACCGGCAGCTCGGTGTGCGCCGCCACCACGCCCGGCAGCGCGGCCGCCAGCCCGGCGCCCGGCGATGATCACCTTCAGCCCGCGCATGCGCGCGTTCTTCGCGTAGTCGGCCACCACCTCGGGGTCGCGGTGGGCGCTCATCACCCGGATCTCGTGGCGGATCCCGCGCTCCTCGAGCTCCTTGCCGGCCTTCTCCATCACCGGCATGTCCGACTTCGAGCCCATCACGATCCCCACCCGCGGGGCGTCCACCTCGAGGTCGTCGAACTCGTGCTCGACCTCGGTCTGCGGTCGGCGGGGCGCTGGGCCCTCCGTCTCCGTCACGCCTCCACCCTATCCACGGCCCGCGAGCGCGATGTCGGTGCGCATCTGCTTGCCGTCGAACTGGATCCGCTCGGCCGCGGCGTAGGCGTGCTCGCGCGCCTCGCCCGGCGTCGCGCCGATGCCCGGTCACGTTCAGCACCCGGCCGCCGGCGGTCACGATCTTGCCGTCCACCTCGGCCGTGCCGGCGTGCAGCACCTCGACCTCGAGCGAGTCGATCGAGCGCAGGCCGCGGATCTCGTCGCCCTTCGACGACGACTCCGGGTAGCCGCGCGAGGCCAGCACCACGGTCACCGCCCACTCGGGCGACCACTCGAGCTCGCACGCCGGCGAGCCCGCCGGGGCGGGTCGAGCCCTCCAGCAGCTCGAGCACGTCCGAGCGCAGCCGCGGCAGCACCGCCTGGGTCTCGGGGTCGCCGAAGCGGCAGTTGTACTCGAGCACCTTCGGCCCGTCCGGCGGTCATCATCAGGCCCGCGTAGAGGACGCCGTGGTAGGGCGTGCCGCGCCGGCGCAGCTCGTCCACGATCGGCTGGTGCACCGCCAGCGCCAGCGCCTCGGCGTGCTCGCGGTCGATGCCGGGCACCGGCGAGTAGCTGCCCATCCCGCCCGTGTTCGGCCCCTCGTCGCCGTCGCCGATCCGCTTGTAGTCCTGGGCCGGCGCCATCGGCACCGCGCGCTCGCCGTCGCACAGCGCCAGCAGCGACAGCTCCTCGCCCTCCAGGAACTCCTCCAGCACCACCTCGGTGTCGCCGAACCGGCGCTCGGTGAAGAACGCGTCCACCGCCTCGCGCGCCGAGGCCTCGTCGGGGCAGATGATCACGCCCTTGCCCGCCGCGAGCGCGTCGGCCTTCAGCACCACCGGGTAGGAGGCGCAGCCCAGCTGGCCGAGCGCCTCGTCGCGCGAGCGCAGCACCGTGTAGCCGGCGGTGGGCACGCCGACGTCGCGCATCAGCTCCTTCGCGTAGCGCTTGGAGCCCTCGAGCCGCGCGGCCTCGCGCGATGGGGCCGAACGCCGCGATGCCCTCCTCGCGCGAGCGCGTCGACCACGCCGGCCACCAGCGGCGCCTCGGGGCCGACCACCACCAGGTCGCACCGCCGGTCGCGGGCCGCGGCACACGATCCCGTCCACGTCCTCGGCCGCCACGTCCAGGCACTCGACCCTGTCGCGGGCGATGCCGGCGTTGCCCGGCGCGCACAGCACCTCGGGCTTGCGCGGCGACGCGCAGCAGCGCGCGCACGAGCGCGTGCTCGCGCCCGCCGCCGCCGACTACGAGGACCCGGTCGGCCACCTGGCTAGAGCGAGGCGATGAAGTCGTCGACCGGGATGGCCGTGAGCGACTCGTAGCGGGCGGTGCCGCGCGAGCCGAGCTCCAGCGACACCCGGCCATCGTCGCCTCGTCCGGCGCCTCGACGATGTTCACGAAGTCGAACCGGCCGAGCACGGCCCACTGCGCCTTGACGCTGGCGCCGAGCTGCTCGATCTCCTTGTTGACCTCGCGGATGCGCTGCGGGTTGTTCTTGATCGTCTGCACGCCCTCGGGGGTGAGGGTGCTGAGCAGGACGAAGGTGGGCAACGGGGTCCTTTCGACGGGTCGTCCGGTTTCTCTCAGGTTTCCAGGTCGAGCGCAAGGAAGTAGCCTGGCGGGCGTGAGAGCCCGCCTCACAGCGGTCGCGTCGCTCGTCGCCTGCCTGGTGGCCGCCGGCCCAGCCGGGGCCGCGACGCTCTCCGCCGACCGCGGTTGCTACCGCGAGAGCCAGCGCATGGTGGTCACCGGCACGGGCTTCACGCCGGGCGCGCCGGTGGACGTGCAGCGCGACGGCGCGCCGTTCGGGACCCTCACCGCCAACGCGCTCGGCAACGTGCGGGGCATCGGCGGCGCACCGGTCATCGACCCCTCGCGCCAGCGGCGCTTCTCGCTGGTGGCGCGCGACCGGGCCAACCCGGCGCTGGCGGCCTCCGTGAGCCCGCTGGCCACGATCCTCGAGGCCAGGGTCGAATCCGCGCCGGGCGCGAAGACCAAGCGGCGCAAGATCGTCGCCCGCGGCTTCACCGAGGGCAGAAGGCTCTACCTGCACATCCGCCGCGGCCGCTCCGTCCGGACGCTGAGCCTGGGCAAGCTGGGCCGCTGCGGCACCAAGTCGCTGCGCAAGCGGATCTTCCGCAGCTCCGCCAAGGTCGGCATCTACACGCTCCAGTTCGACTCCCGCAAGCGCTACTCGCGAAACACGGTGCCGCGCGTCACGCGCCTGTTCCAGATCTACAGGATCATTCGCTTCCGGCCCAGCGGCGCGGGCGTCGCGGCCTCGCTGGCCCGCGAGCCGCTCGGCTAGACCGTCACGTCGGGATAGCGCGCGCGGAGATGGTCCGCGAGGGCCGCGCGCACGGCGCGCCGCTCCTCGGCGGAGGCCATCCGGTAGCGCCCCAGCAGCTCCTTCTGGCCGTCCAGAGGCAGCCCGGCGACCTCCCAGCGCACGGCCAGCCGCTCGAACAGCAGCTCCGTGCGGCGCTGCCAGCGGTCCTCGGCACTCGCAGCGGGCCTGGCCTCGAGCTGCTCCAGCTGGCGGCGGGTCCCCGCGCTGAGCTCGTCGCGAAGCGTGATCGAACCCCCCTCGCCCAGGCTGTAGTCGCTGGCGGTGCCTGACGGGGCGGGGCCACCACCCGCCCGGCGGCGCTTGCGCTCCCGCTTGCCCATCGGCGCTCGGGGCTAGGCCGCCGCGGGTTGGGCGGTCGTCCCGGACTTGGCAAACGTGAGCTCGCCATCCGCCGCATCGACGAGCACGCGGTCGCCGGGCGCGAACTCGCCCTCGAGCAGCCGCAGCGCCAGCTTGTCCACCAGCTGCTTCTGGATCACGCGCTTGAGCGGCCGCGCTCCGTAGGTCGGGTCGTAGCCGAGGTTGCCGATCAGCGTCTTGGCCTCGTCGCTCAGCTCCACGTCCACCCCGCGCTCGGGCACCCGGCGGACCAGCTTGGCCACCTGGAGGTCCACGATCTGGCCGATCTCCGCCCGCGACAGCTGCTCGAACTCCACGATCTCGTCCAGGCGGTTCACGAACTCCGGCTTGAAGGTGGCGCGCACGCCCTCGATCCCGCCCGCCACGTTCGAGGTCATGATCACCACGGTGTTGGTGAAGGACACCGTGCGGCCCTGGCCGTCGGTCAGGCGCCCGTCGTCCATCAGCTCCAGCAGCACGTTGAAGACGTCGGCGTGCGCCTTCTCGATCTCGTCCAGCAGGACCACCGAGTAGGGCCGCCGGCGAACGGCCTCCGTGAGCTGGCCGCCCTCGTCGTAGCCCACGTAGCCGGGCGGGGCGCCCACGAGCCGCGACACCGAGTGCTTCTCCATGTACTCGGACATGTCGATCCTGACCATGGCCTGCTCGGAGTCGAACATGAACTCGGCCAGCGCCCGGGCCAGCTCGGTCTTGCCGACGCCCGTGGGGCCGATGAAGAGGAAGCTGCCGATCGGCCGATCGGGGTCCTGCAGCCCGGCGCGCGAGCGGCGGAGCGCGTTGGACACCGCCTCGACGGCCTCGTCCTGGCCGATCACGCGCTCGTGGAGGCGCTCCTCCATGTGCACCAGCTTCTGGACCTCGGACTCCATGAGCCGGGACACCGGGATCCCCGTCCATCGCGCCACGACCTCCGCCACGTCCTCGTCGTCGACCTCCTCCTTGAGGAACGTGCGGTCGGCCTGGAGCTCGGACAGCCGCGCCTCCTGCTCCTTCACCAGCCGCTCGAGGTCCGGGATTTCGCCGTAGCGCAGCTCGGCGGCGCGCTGGAGGTCGGCGTCGCGCTCGGCGCGCTCGGCGTCGCGGTGCGCCGCCTCCAGGCGCTCCTTGGCACCGCGGATGGCGTCGATGGCCTCCTTCTCGCCCTTCCAGTGGGCCTTCATCTCGTTCGAGCGCTCGCGCAGGTCCGCCAGCTCGCGGTCGATCGCCTCGCGGCGCGCGACGCTGGCCTCGTCCTTCTCCTTCTTGAGCGCCTGGAGCTCGATCTCCAGCTGCTGGATGCGCCGCTCGACCTCGTCGATCTCCAGGGGCATGGAGTCGATCTCGATCCGCAGCCGCGAGGCCGCCTCGTCGATCAGGTCGATGGCCTTGTCGGGCAGGAAGCGATCGGCGATGTAGCGGTGCGACAGCAGCGCCGCGGCCACGATGGCGGAGTCCTGGATGCGCACGCCGTGGTGCACCTCGTAGCGCTCCTTGAGCCCGCGCAGGATCGCGATCGTGTCCTCCTCGGAGGGCTCGCCCACCTTCACGGGCTGGAACCGGCGCTCGAGCGCGGCGTCCTTCTCGATGTGCTTGCGGTACTCGTCGAGGGTCGTGGCGCCCACCGCGCGCAGCTCGCCACGGGCCAGCATGGGCTTGAGCAGGTTGGCGGCGTCCACGGCGCCCTCGGCCGCGCCGGCGCCGACGATCGTGTGCAGCTCGTCCATGAACAGGATCACGCGGCCGTCGGCCTCGGCGATCTCCTTGAGCACGGCCTTCAGGCGGTCCTCGAACTCGCCGCGGTACTTGGCGCCCGCGATCAGCGACCCGATGTCCAGGGCGATCACGCGCCGGTCGCGCAGCGACTCCGGCACGTCCCCGGAAACGATCCGCTGGGCGAGCCCCTCGGCGATGGCGGTCTTGCCCACGCCCGGCTCGCCGATGAGCACGGGGTTGTTCTTGGTCCTGCGCGAGAGCACCTGGATCACGCGCCGGATCTCGTCGTCGCGGCCGATCACCGGGTCGAGCTTGCCGTTCTCGGCGGCTTCGGTCAGGTCGCGCCCGAAGCGCTCGAGCGCCTCGTAGCGGTCCTCGGGGTTCTGGTCGGTCACGCGGTGGGGCCCGCGCACCTGCTCGACCGCCTCGGACAGCTGCTCCGAGGTGGCGCCGACGTCCACCTGGGGGTCGCCGGCCAGCGCGAGCAGCAGGTGCTCCGCGGACACGTACTCGTCGCCCATGCCGCGCGCGATCTCGTCCGCCCGCTGCAGCAGCCCCGTGAGGTCGCTCGACAGCGACGGGGGCGCTGCGTCTGAGTCCGCGAGCGTGGGCTGGGAGCCCAGCGCCTCGTTGGCGCGCCGCCTGACCGACTCCGGGTCGGCGTTGGCGCGCCGCAGCACCGGCACGACCACACCGCCGTCCTGCTCCAGCAGCGCCAGCAGCAGGTGGTGCGGCACGACCTGTGCGTTGCGGCGCGCGCCGGCGATCCGCTGCGCCGCGGCGAGCGCCTCCTGGGACTTGATCGTGAAGCGGTCTGGTTGCATGGGATAAATCTAAGTCTAGGTCACTGAGATCTGTAGGCGAGGTTAGCAGCGCGCGGAGGCTCCGCCAACCTCTTCAGGAGCGGTCGATCCGGATCCGGACGGCGCCCGGCCTGCGCGCAGGCTGCAGCGCCTGACCGGGAGGCTCGTAGGGCACGAGCTCGGCCTTCATCGACCGGCGAACGCGCTCCACCTCCTCGCGCAGCTCGGCCTCCATCCGCTCGGCCTGGCGCTCGAGGTTGCGCATCCGCCTGCGCATGCGAGCCATCTCGGACTCCAGCTCGAACACCTTCTCCACGCCCGCCAGGTTCATGCCCAGCTCGGTGGTCAGCTCCTGGATGCGCCGCAGCCGCTCCACGTCCGCCTCCGAGTAGAGCCGGGTGTTCTTGGGCGATCGCTGCGGGCTGATCAGGCCGCGCGTCTCGTAGATCCGCAGGGTCTGCGGGTGCATGCCGGCCAGCTCGGCGGCCACCGAGATCATGTACACGCCGCGGGCGCGCTCGCCGTCGGCCATCAGCCGGCCTTCGGCTTGAGGATGCGCTCGCGCGGGTTCTCGTCCATGACCGCCGCGAGCTCGTCGACCACCTCGCGCTGCTCGTGCGACAGCGAGCTGGGCACGTCGATGGTCAGGCGATAGTGAATGTCCCCGCGACCCTTGCCCCCGAGCTTCGGCGGGCCCTCGCCGCGCAGCCGCTGGACCGTGCCGTGCTGGGTGCCCGGGGCCACCCGGATGCGCTTGGAGCCGTTGAGCGTGGGCACCTCGATGGTGCCGCCCCGGATGGCCTCCGGGATCGTCACCGGGACCTCCACCTCCAGGTTTGCGCCGCGCCGCTTGAACAGCGGCGAGCCCGCCACCCGGGTGACCACGTAGAGGTCCCCGGCAGGGCCGCCGCGACGGCCGGGCTCGCCCTTGCCCGCGAGCCGCACGCGGCTGCCCTCGCGCACCCCGGCCGGCACGTTGACCTTGTAGCGCTTGACCTGCCTGGTCTGACCGGCGCCGTTGCAGGTGGGGCATGGGTCGGTGATCTCGGTGCCGGTGCCCCCGCACACGTGGCACGGCTGTGAGATCGAGAACAGGCCCTGCGACTCGGCCTCGACGCCACGGCCCTGGCAGTTGCGGCAGACCTGGGGAGTGGTGCCCGGCTTGGCGCCGGTCCCGTGGCAGGTGGGGCAGGGCGCGGCCACGGGAACGCTCACCGACACCTGGGCGCCTTCCATTGCCTGGTCGAAGGAGATGTGCACCTCGGTCTCCAGGTCGCGTCCGCGCTCGGCGCGCGGCGCCCCCGGGCCGCCCCGCCCCGCGGCACCGCCGAAGAGGTCGGAGAGGATGTCGCCGATCCCGCCGCCGAAGCCGCCGGCCCCGCCGCGGAACGCCCCCGGGTCGAAGCCGCCTCCGCCGAAGATGCCGCCGCCCGAGTCGTATGCCTTGCGCTTGTCCGGGTCCGAGAGCACCCCGTAGGCCTCCTGGACCTCCTTGAAGCGCTCCTCGGCCGCGGTGTCGCCCGGGTTCTTGTCGGGGTGGTAGCGCCGGGCGAGCTTGCGGTAGGCCTTCTTGACCTCGTCATCGGAGGCCTTCTTGTCGACGCCCAGGACGTCGTAGGGGTTCTTCAAGGCAGGCATGGCAGCTCACCCGGAGACGACCACGCGGGCGGGCCGCAGGATCGAGTCGTTCATGCGATAGCCCTTCTCCACCACGTCGAGGACCACCCCCGCGCCGGCGTCGCCGTCCTCCCGGGTGGAGAGCGCCTCGTGCACGGTGGGGTCGAACCGCTCGCCGCGCGGGTCGAACTGCTCGACGCCGTTGCGCGAGAGCACCGCGATCAGCTCGGAGTGCACCAGCCGAACGCCGCCGGCCAGGTGCTCCTCGCCGTCCGCGACCGACTCGATGGCCCGCTCCAGGTTGTCCACCACCGGCAGCAGCTCGCCGAGCAGACCGCCGCGGGCACGCTCGCCGGCCCGGGCCGCCTCCTTGGCCGCCCGCTTGCGGTAGTTCTCGAAGTCCGCCTGCGTGCGCTGCGCCAGCGTGAGGTACTCGTCGCGCTCGCGCCGCATAGCCGCGACCGGATCCTCGGGAACATCGGGCTCCGCGGGAGCGTCGGGCTCCGCCGCCGGAGTGCGGGGGCTCGGCGCCGGCCTCCACCGGCTGCTCCTCCCGCTCATCGGCGGGAGGAGCCTGGCGGTGGCCGCGATCAGGCGCTGGGTGGCCGTTGGGCATGGCCCTAGGCCTCCTTCTCGTCCACTACCTCGGCGTCGACGACCTCCTCCTCGTCGTCGGCCGCGCCGTCGGCTGACGAGCCGTTCCCGGCGGGCTCGCTCGCGGCCTGCGCCTGCTGGGCGGCCGCCGCGTACATCTGCTCGGACACGCTGTGGAACGCGGCCTGCAGCGCCTCGGTCTTGGAGTTGATCTCGGCTGCGTCCTCGGACTCCAGCGACCCGCGCACGTCGGCGATGGCCTTCTCGATCTCGCCCTTGGACGCCTCGTCGACGGACTCCGCCGAGCTCGCCGAGCTGCTTCTCCGCCTGGTAGGCGGCGTTCTCGGCGTTGTTGCGCGCCTCCACCAGCTCGCGCATCCGGCGGTCGTCGTCGGCGTGGGCCTCGGCGTCCTTGACCATCCTGCTCGACCTCGGCGTCGGCCAGCCCGGAGCCCGCCTTGATCTCGATCTTCTGCTCCTTGCCGGTGCCCAGGTCCTTGGCCGACACGTTGAGGATGCCGTTGGCGTCGATGTCGAAGCCGACCTCGACCTGCGGCACGCCGCGCGGCGCCGGCGGGATCCCGGTGAGCTGGAACTTGCCCAGCGACTTGTTGTAGGTGGCCATCTCGCGCTCGCCCTGGAGCACGTGGACCTCCACGCTGGTCTGGTTGTCCTCGGCGGTCGAGAACACCTCGGACTTGCGCGTGGGGATGGTCGTGTTGCGCTCGATGAGCTTGGTCATGACCCCGCCCTTGGTCTCGATGCCGAGCGTGAGGGGGTGACGTCCAGCAGCAGCACGTCCTTCACGTCGCCCGACAGCACGCCCGCCTGGATGGCGGCGCCCACGGCCACGACCTCATCGGGGTTGACGCCCCTGTGCGGGTCCTTGCCCGTGAGCTCCTTGACCTTCTCCTGCACGGCGGGCATGCGGGTCATGCCGCCGACCAGGACGATGTGGTCGATGGAGTCGCCGGTCACGCCGGCGTCGTCCATGGCCTGCTTGGTGGGCCCTACCACGCGGTCGATCAGGCTCGCCGTGAGCTCGTTGAGCTTCGCGCGGGTGAGCCGCTGGTTGAGGTGCTTGGGGACCGAGTCGACCGCCGTGATGAACGGCAGGTTGATCTGGGTCTCCTGCGCGGACGAGAGCTCGGCCTTGGCCTTCTCTGCCTCCTGGTAGAGGCGCTGGAGGGCCATCTTGTCCTGGGACAGGTCCACGCCCTCGGCCTTCTTGAACTCCGCGACCAGCCAGTCCACGATCGCCTTGTCGAAGTTGTCGCCGCCGAGGTGGTTGTCGCCGGCGGTGGCCTTGACCTCGAACACGCCGTCGCCGATCTCGAGCACCGACACGTCGAAGGTGCCGCCGCCGAGGTCGAACACGAGGATCGTCTGCTCCTCGCCCTCCTTGTCGAGGCCGTAGGCGAGCGAGGCCGCCGTGGGCTCGTTGATGATGCGCTTGACGTCGAGGCCGGCGATCTTGCCGGCGTCCTTGGTGGCCTGGCGCTGGTCGTCGTTGAAGTACGCCGGCACCGTGATCACGGCGCTGTCGACGGTGTCGCCCAGGTAGGCCTCGGCGTCCGCCTTGAGCTTCTGCAGGATCATCGCGCTGATCTCCGGCGGCGGGTACTCCTTGCCGCCCGCACTTCACGCGCGCGTCGCCGTTGGGCCCGCGGACGACCTCGAACGGGACGATCGTCTCCTCCTCCTTGACCTCCGCCTCCTTGCGGCCCATGAAGCGCTTGATGGAGAACACCGTGTTCTCCGGGTTGGTGACCGCCTGCCGGCGGGCCGGCGCGCCCACCAGGCGCTCGCCGCCCTCGGTGAAGGCGACCACCGACGGGGTGGTGCGTGCGCCCTCCGCGTTCTCGACGACGGTGGGCTCGCCACCGTCGAGGACGGCCATGCACGAGTTGGTCGTGCCAAGATCGATTCCGATGGTTCGTGCCATCGCTGTGACTCCTTCTGCTTGCTTTCAGGTTCGATGGAAGAAAATCTAAGCGTGAGTATGACAGATCGTGAAATCGGCGTCTCGGACCCTGCCGCGGTGGTGACCGCGGGGTTCGAGGCCTTCGGCACGCGCGACCCCGCGGCCATCGAGGCCGCCTTCCACCCCGACGCGGCGCTTGTTCTCGAGGGTGGCCTGGCGATGCTCACGGGCGACCGGCATGCCCCGCGGCCCGCGGTCCGCGCGTGGTTCGAGGAGTGGTTCGCGCTCACCGAGAGCTCGGAAGCGTGGATCGAGCGCTCGGCCGTGGTGGGCGATCGCCTGCTGGCCGTAGCCCGGCAAAGGTCGTCGTCGGCGTCCACCGGCGCGCCGGGGGAGACGCGGTTCGGCGTGGTCTGCTCGTTCAGGGACGGCCTGATCGCCCGGCTCGAGCTGCACGAGGACCGCCACCGGGCGCGCAAGTCGCTCGGCCTGGACCGCTGGCCGTGGGACCGCCACGAGATCGCGCCCGAGCCGTTCGACAGCCCCGACGCGATGGCGATGCGCGCGGAGCTCGCCGACGAGCTGGCCGACCGTTACGACGGCGACTCGGATCCCGCCGGGCAACCCGACGCAGGCCCTCGTGATGCTCATCGCGCGTGCGCCCGGCGGCCGGGCGGCCGCCTGTGGCGCGCTTCTGCACCACGACGAGCAGGCCGCGGAGATCAAGCACATGTTCGTGCGCCGCCCGGCGCGGCGCCAGGACCTCTCGCGGCGACTCCTGGAGCAGCTCGAGCGCGAGGCTCTGGAACGCGGCTATGCCACCTGCCGGCTGGAAACGGGCATCCGCCAGCCCGAGGCGATGGCCCTCTACCGCTCCGCCGGCTACGAGGAGATGGAGTGCTTCGGCGCCTACCGCGACGCGCCGCTGTCGCGCTGCTTCGAGCGCAGGCTCGCCGCTGCGGAATGAGCGGCCGTCAGCCCTCGGGCAGCGGCCGCGGCGGCCGCATGCGAGGAACGACCTCCACGGCGACGATCGCCATCAGGATGAGCAGCGCGCCGAGGCACGAGACCGCGGACAGCCGCTCGTCCGCCAGCAGGTACCCGAACAGCCCGGCGAACGCCGGCTCGCTGGCCAGGATCAGAGCCGTGCGCTCGGGCGGCGCGTGCTGCTGGGCGTAGGTCTGCACGAAGAACCCCAGGGCGCTGGCCACCAGCGAGGTCACGATCAGGGCCGACCACACAGTCGAGCCCTCCGGCGCCTCGGAGGTCGCCCGCCGCCGCCGCGATCGCCAGGCACACGACGCCGCAGACGCCCAGCTGCACCACCAGGAGCGCCCCCACGTCGTGCTCCCCGCACGGCGCGCGCCGTGACCAGGATGTGCGCCGCGAAGGCCACCGCGCACAGCAGCACCAGGCCATCGCCGCGCCAGCTCCAGGTCGCCCCCGGCGCCCGAGAGCAGGAACAGGCCCAGCGCCGACACCGCCGCGGCCGCCCACGCGGACGGCGGGAGGCGGTCGCGCAGGAAGATCGCGCCCAGCAGCGGCGTTAGCACCACGAACAGCCCGGTGATGAAGCCCGCGTTGGAGGCCGTGGTCTGCTCGAGCCCCAGGGTCTGGAAGATGTAGCCCGCGGTGAGGAAGGCGCCCATCAGCGCCCCGGCGCGCCAGCCGGCCGCGCTCAGGCGGCGCAGCGGCCGCTGGAATATGACCGCCACGATCAGCGCCGCCGGCAGGAAGCGGTAGCCGAGGAAGGCCATCGTGGGCAGCACCTCGATCGCGTCCTGCACCATCACGAACGTCAGGCCCCAGACGGCGGCGATCGCCACCAGCGCGACCTCCGCTCCCAGCCTCCGGCGCCGCTCGGTCACCCGCCGGCCCGGCGCAGCTCGCGCGCGTAAGGGCACATCCGCCGCAGCGGGCACTCGTCGCAGCGCGGCGCCCGCGCCACGCAGGTCCGGCGGCCGTGGCGGATCAGCGCCACGTGGGCCTCGTACGGGTCCGAGCCGCGGGCCAGCCGCAGCATCTCGTCGTGCGCCTCCTCGAGCGGCGCGCCCGGGCCGGAACAGGCCCAGCCGCGTGCCCACCCGGTACACGTGGGTGTCCACCGGGATGTCCGGCCGGCCGAAGGAGAACAGCAGCACGCACGCCGCCGTCTTGCGTCCCACGCCGGGCAGCGTCGCACAGCTCGGCGCGCGCCTCGCGCGAGCGGCTCGTCGGCCAGCCGCGACAGGTCGTCGTCGCCGATCGCGCGAGGATCTCCTGGATCCGCGGCGCCTTGGTGGCGGCCAGGCCGCCGGGCCGGATCGCCTCCTCGACCTCCTCGGGCGGCGCGTCGCGTACTGCGTCCCAGGCCTCGAACCGGTCGCGCAGCCGCTCGTAGGCCACGTCGCGGTTGCGGTCGTTGGTGTTCTGCGACAGCACGGTGAGCACCAGCTCGTCGATCGGCGCGCGATGGGGCCGCGGGACCGGCCGGCCGTACTCCGCGCGCAGCCGCTCGAGGATCGCGCGCAGGCGCCGCGGCGGCGGGGGCTTCCAGTCGGCCTTCGCGGGCATCGCGCGAGGCAGATGGTGCCCGCGTGGCCGACCGCGAGCTCGGCTCAAGGATGGCGCGCCGATGGCCGCGGTCGCCGAGCACAGGACCCGGGCAGGGGCGTGGAGGTCTTCTGGCGCCGGGCCGAGCCGGACGCCGGGGTCGCGCCGGTGCTCTACGTCCACGGCGTGCCGACCGACTCGGACGACTGGCTGCCCTTCCTCGAGCGCACCGGCGGCGTCGCGCCCGACCTGCCGGGCTTCGGCCGCTCGGACAAGCCCGCCGACTTCGACTACTCGATCGCCGGCTACGACCGGTTCCTGAGGAGTTCCTCGACGCCGCGGGCATCGACCGCTTCTCGCTGGTGGTCCACGACTGGGGCGCGGTGGGCCTGGCCACGGCCCAGCGCCTGCGCGAGCGGGTCGAGCGGCTGGTGGTCATCAACAGCCGTGCCGCTCATGCCCGGCTACACGTGGCACCGGATCGCGCGGATGTGGCGGCGGCCGTGCTCGGCGAGCTGGCCATGGGCTTCACCACGCGGTTCGGGCTCCGGCAGCTCTCAAGCGAGGCGTTCGCACGCCCGGGCCGCTGCCGGAGGAGTTCGTGGACTCCATCTGGCGCACTTCGACCACGGCACCCAGCGGGCGATCCTCAAGCTCTACCGCGCCTCCCGCCCGGAGGTGCTCGAGCCGCGCGGGCCGCGATCTGGGCGCATCGCGCTGCCCGGCGCTGGTGCTGTGGCCGGCGCGCGAGACCCCTACATCCCCGCGAGCTTCGGGCAGGCCTACGCCCAGGCGCTCGGCGAGACGCGCGACGCTGCGAGGTGGTGGAGGGCGCGGGCCACTGGCTCTGGCTCGACCGGCCCGAGGTCGTGGCCAGGGTCGCGGCGTTCCTGGCGGCACCGGCTAGCTACCTTGGAGGCGGTGCGCGTCAGGGGCCCCCTCGCCGTCCTCCCTGGCCGCGCTGGCGCTCTGGCCGCGTGCGGCGGTGACGACGAGAGCGACGAGCCGGCCCGCGAGGAGGCGCCGCAGGCCGAGCGCACCGAGCGGGCCGACACCAGCCGCCGCACTCGGCGCCGAGGCGCGCGTGGAGACGGTGGCCTCCGGCCTGGAGGTGCGTGGGAGATCGCGTTCCTGCCGGACGGCCGCGCGCTGGTGACCGAGCGCCCGGGGCGGGTGCGGCTGCTGTCGGCGGACCTGGAGCTGCAGGACGAGCCGGCAGCCGAGGTCGACGTGAACGCCGTGGGCGAGGGCGGCCTGCTCGGGCTGGCCGTGGACCCCCAGTTCCGACCGCAACCGCTTCGTATACGCTCTACCGCACCACCGACTCCCAGAACGAGGTCCTGCGGCTGCCGGATCGAGGGCGACCGCCTGGAGGAGGACGCCCGCATCCTCGACGGCCTGGAGGCCGCGCCCATCCACGACGGCGGGCGGATCCACTTCGGGCCCGACGGGCTGCTCTACGTCTCCACGGGCGAGGCCGGCAACCCGCCGCTCGCCCAGGACAGCGGGTCGCTCAACGGCAAGCTGCTCCGCCTGCGCGACTTCCGCGGCGATGGCGGCGAGCCCGAGGTGGTCTCGCGCGGGCACCGCAACGTGCAGGGCTTCGACTGGCAGCCGGGCAGCGACCGCCTGGTGGCCACCGAATACGGCCCCGACTCCGACGACGAGCTGAACGTGATCCGCGCCGGCGCCAACTACGGCTGGCCGGACGCGCAGGGGTCGGAGGGCGCGCCGCAGTTCACGGAGCCGATCCTCAACTACGAGGACGTGATCGCCCCCTCCGGGGCCACCTTCGCGACCCGGGAGGGCACGGCGTGGACGGGCAGCTACCTGTTCGGCACCCTGCGTGGGCGAGGCGGCTGCGGCGGGTGGAGCTCGACGGCGGCGGCCGCGCCGGTCAGGACGAGGCGCTGTTCGAGGGCCGCTTCGGCCGCATCCGCACGGTGGTCGAGGGTCCCGGCGGCGCGCTGTTCGCTCTCACCAGCAACCGCGACGGGCGCGGCAGCCCCGGCGAGGGCGACGACAGGGTGCTCAGGATCGTGCCTCCGCGCGCCTAGCCGCGCCGGTTTACGCTGGGCCGGTGGACCGGTTCCTGGACGACGTCGCCACCGCGTACGACCGCGGCATCCAGGCACCGGGCAAGGAGATCCACTTCCTGATCCTGCTGTCCTTCGCCGCGTCGTTCGGCTTCATCCGCACCAGCGCGCACATGATCCGCGCGCAGGTGAGCTGGTGGCCGGGCAACGTGGAGACCAAGGGCGGCACCCACGTGCACCACATGGTGTGGGGCATCCTGCTCGCTGATCGTGTTCGGCTACATCGGGCTGGCCGTCGCGCCCGGCAGCCCGTGGCGGGAGATCATGGCGATCTTCTTCGGCATCGGCATGGGCCTGACCATGGACGAGTTCGCGCTCTGGCTGAACCTCGAGGACGTGTATTGGAGCGATAAGGGCCGGCAGTCGATCGACGCCGTGATCGTGACCGTCTCCCTGCTGGTCATCGCGATCCTCGGGCTGCCAGTTCTGGATCGACCTGCTGGAGGCGGGGCTGTTGCTGGGCGGGATCGGCGGTGAGGAGCTGGCGGGCCGCGAGAGCGCCGCGATCCTCGTGCCGCTGCAGGTGGCCGGGGCATGCCTGGCAGTGGTCTGCTTCCTCAAGGGGAAGACTGCTTCGTGGGCCTCGTCGGGTTGTTCCTGCCTCTGGTGGCGCCTGATCGGGACGCGTGCGCCCGGCCGTTCCCGGCTCGAGGTGGGCACGGCGGCGGGATGCACGCACGCTAGCCTGACCGCGTGCCGCGCCCCGCGTTCTCCGTAGCGGCGCCGCCGCGGCGCCGTCCGCCGAAGGCCGCGCCCCCCGACGTCGCCCGCTGCCGCCGAGGCGCGTCGCCCGCCGCTCGCGCGAGCGCGTCGACTGGTGGCGGATCGCGCCCACGCTGATCTCGATCGCGCTGGCGGTGGTCTACCTGTTCTTCAAGCCGCGCTCGCCGGACCTGGCGGCGCACATCTTCCGCTCCGACCTGTTCGGCCGCGAGGGCTTCACGATCTGGAACGGCCAGTGGTACGGCGGCCACCACACGCCCGCCTACTCGCTGCTGTCGCCGCCGCTCGGCTGGCTGCTGGGCCCGCAGCTGATGGGCGCGCTCTCGGCCGTCGCGCGCCACCGTCTGCTTCACCGAGCTGGCGCGCGCGCCACTTCGGCCCGCAGCGCGGCGCGCCTCGGCACGATCTGGTTCGGCGTCGGGCTCGGCCACGCTGCTGTTCACCAACCGGCTCCCGTTCGCGCTCGGCGCCGCCTTCGGCATGGCGGCCGCGCTGGCGCTGCAGCGCGACCGGCCGCGTGCTGGCCCCGCTGCTGGCGCGCCCTGAGCGCGATCTCCAGCCCCGTCGCCGGGCTGTTCGTCGGCGATGGCCGGGCTCGGCCTACGCGCTCGCCGCGCGCGGCGAGGGCGTCCCGATCAAGCGCGCGCGACGGGCCTGGCGCTGGCCGCCGGCCGGCCTGATCCCGCCGGTGCTGCTCTCGCTCGCCTTCCCCGAGGGCGGCTACGCGCCGTTCCCGTTCTCCTCCTACCTGCCGATCCCGCTGTTCGCGCTCGGCGGCGCTGCTGCTGCTGCCGCGCTCCGAGCGACACGCTGCGCAGCGGCGGCCGTGCTGTACGCGCTGGGCGCGACGCTGGCGCTGGTCGTGCCCACGGCGATGGGCGGCAACGCCGTGCGCCTGGGCGCGCTGGTCGGCGGGCCGCTGCTGGCCTGCGCGCTGGCCGGCCGCGGCGGCTGGCGCCGGCCGGTGGTGCCGATGGTGGCGCTGCTCGCCGCGCTCGCGTTCTGGCAGTGGTCGCCCGCGGCGCGCGACATCTACAAGGCGACCGACCGACCCGGTGGCCAAGGCCTCCTACTTCGACCCGGTGCGCGAGTACCTGCGCCTGCTCCCCGACCAGCGCCGCGTGGAGATCCCGTTCACGCTCGGCCACTGGGAGGGCGCCGAGGTGGCGCTCCGAGGCGCCGCTGGCGCGCGGCTGGCTGCGCCAGCTGGACACCGGCCGCCACCCGATCTTCTACAAGGACGGGATGAACGAGCTGACCTACGCCAGCTGGCTGTCCGAGAACGCCGTGCGCTACGTGGCGCTGCCCGACGCCAAGCCCGACCGCAGCTCCTACCGCGAGACGGCGCTGATCGAGCGCGGGCTGCCCTACCTCGCGCCTCGGGCGCCGGTTCGATCACTGGCGCATCTACGAGGTCACGCTGCCGACGCCGATCGTGATCCCCGAAGGCGACGCCAACATCACGCTCGAGCAGCTGCGGCTCGGACGAGCTGCTGCTGCGAGTGCGAAGGCCCGGCGAGGCGCTGGTGCGCGTGCGCTGGACCCCCTACTGGCTCGCCAAGGGCGGCTGCGTGGAGCGCGACGGCGACTGGACGCGGGTGACCGCCGGCGAGGAGGGCTTCCTGCGCCTGGTCACCCGCTTCGGGCCGGAGCGCGTCGTGCAGCGCGGCCGTCGCTGCAATACGTAGGGTTTGGCTACCCGCCCACAACCCGGCCAGTAGAGCGTCTACGCTGTTCAGCCCGTGCGTTCGGTCTCGCAAGACTTCGTGGCGCAGTTTCGGCGCGCCTGGTCGGTGAGCAGCCGCTGGCTGCCCCAAGGGTGGGTCGACGCTCTGCGCCAGCTCGCGCTGTTCGCCGGCGCCTACTACGCCTACCGGCTCGTGCGCGGGTTCGTGGACGGCCAGGCGACGCTGGCGTTCGAGAACGCGCGCACGCTCGTGGACGTCGAGCGCGCGCTGGGCCTGTTCTTCGAGCCCGGCCTGCAGGCCTGGGCACAGAGCGAGCAATGGATCGTGACGGGCGCCAACTGGATGTACGTGAACTCGCACTTCGTGGTCACGACCACGTTCCTGATCTGGCTCTACATCGCCCGCAACCACGCCTACTACTACGTGCGCAACATGTTCATGATCGCCATGGGCCTGGCGCTGGTGGGCTACCTGGCCTACCCGACCGCGCCGCCGCGCTACATGCCCGAGTGGGGCTTCACCGACACCGTGGCGGCGTTCGTGGGCGACGCCGCGGAGCAGAGCGCCAACGTGCTCTACAACCCCTACGCCGCGGTGCCGAGCATGCACGTGGCCTTTGCGCTGATGATCGCCATCCCGGCGATCAAGCTCGTGAAGTCGCGCGCGCTGAAGGTGGCCTGGGGCGCTGTACCCGCTGCTCGTGACCTTCGTCGTGGTGGTCACCGCCAACCACTTCTGGCTCGACGCCGCGCTGGGCGCCATCGTGGCCGCCGTCTCGGCGTCGGCCGCCTCCTACGCGCTGGCCCGCGCGCGACCGGACGCCTGGGCCTGGCGCACGCGCCGGCGCGAAGTGGCCGACGTAGATGAGCAGCGCCTCCGGGCGCCTGACGCGTGCGGCCGAGATCCGCGAGCGGGCGCGCGACAGGCTGATCGAGTCGCGGCTCACCCCCAACGCCATCTCGATGGCCGGGCTGGTGGGCAACGTGGTCGCCGCCGTGCTCGTGACCCAGGAGGAGTTCTTCCTCGCGGGGATCGCCTTCATCCTCGGGTCGGTCATGGACACGCTCGACGGGCGCTACTCGCGCATGTCGGGCAAGGGCACCCCGTTCGGCGCGTTCCTGGACTCCAGCCTCGACCGGATGGAGGAGGGGATCGTGCTGGCGGCCGTAGGCGCCTACTTCGCGGGCCAGGGCGACGAGCTGGCCGTGGCCGCCGTGGTGCTGGCCGTCCTCTTCTCGCTGATGGTCAGCTACACCCGCGCCCGCGCCGAGGCCCTCGGCGTGGAGTGCAAGGTGGGGATTGCCACCCGCGCGGTCCGGGTAGTGATCATCTCGGCCGGCCTCCTGTTCGCCAAGGGTGCCGGCCTTGGGGACTTCGAGCTGCTCGAGCCGGCGGTGTACGCGCTGGCTGTGCTCACGGTGTTCACCACGTTCCAGCGGGTGTTCCACGTGCGGCGCGAGCTCACGGCGCAAGCCGGCTCGGTGTAACCCGAACTTCCGTTCGGGGTTCAACCTCTGGCGCGGCTCCACCCCTGGAGCCGCCTTAGCTTTGCAGGAGGAATCTGTGACCGATCAGCTTCATACCAACGGCGCATCGCGCTATCAGACAGCGAGAAGGTGCGCGTGGCGATCGTGGGCGTGGGCAACTGCGCGTCCTCGTTCGTCCAGGGCGTCCAGTACTACAAGGACGCCGACCCCAGCGAGCAGGTGCCCGGCCTGATGCACGTCGACCTCGGCGGCTACCACGTGGGCGACATCGAGTTCACCGCCGCGTTCGACATCGACTCGGAGAAGGTGGGCAAGGACCTGTCCGAGGCCATCTGGTCAGGCCAGAACAACACGATCAAGTTCGCGGAGGTGCCCAACCTCGGCGTGAAGGTCTACCGCGGCATGACGCACGACGGCCTCGGCAAGTACCTGAAGGAGAAGATCACCAAGGCCCCGGGCAAGACGGACGACATCGTCCAGATCCTCAAGGACACCAAGACCGACGTGGTCGTGTCCTATCTCCCGGTGGGCTCCGAGCAGGCGACCAAGTGGTACGTGGAGCAGGTGCTCGAGGCCGGCTGCGGCTTCGTGAACTGCATCCCCGTGTTCATCGCCCGCGAGGACTACTGGGGCGGGCGCTTCCGCAAGGCCGGCCTGCCGATCGTCGGCGACGACATCAAGTCGCAGGTGGGCGCGACCATCGTGCACCGCCAGCTCGCGCAGCTGTTCGGCGATCGCGGCGTGAAGATGATGCGCACGTCGCAGCTGAACGTGGGCGGCAACATGGACTTCTACAACATGCTCGAGCGCGAGCGGCTGGAGTCCAAGAAGATCTCCAAGACCAACGCGGTCACCTCGATCATGGACCACGAGCTGCCGGCCGACGACGTGTACATCGGCCCGTCGGACTACGTGCCGTGGCTCACCGACCGCAAGTGGGCGCACATCCGCGTGGAGGGCCAGGCGTTCGGCGACGTGCCGCTGAACGTGGAGATGAAGCTCGAGGTGTGGGACTCGCCCAACTCGGCCGGCATCGTGATCGACGCCGTCCGCTGCTGCAAGCTGGCGCTCAACCACGGCATCGGCGGCCCGCTGGAGGCGCCGAGCTCCTACCTCATGAAGTCCCCGCCGGTGCAGGTGCCCGACTCGGTGGCGCGCGACAACACCGAGGAGTTCATCGCCGAGCACGGCGGCGCGCCCAAGCTGCCGCGCGGCAAGGCGACCATCAAGGCCACGGCGGACGCCAACTAGAGCCGCCTGAGAAGCCGAGCAGCATCCCGACGGGCGGCCACGGTGCCGCCCGTCGCCGTTCTCGGGCAACGCTGGACGGGCCCGGCGCCGCCCCCGGCGTATGCTCAGCGCCGTGCCCGAGCGCTTCTCGATCGCCCAGGTCACGCCGTACCCGTGGGAGATGCACCACGAGGTCAACCGCTACGTGGAGCGGCTCTCCGACGAGCTCTGCAAACGCGGGCACCGGGTGGCAGTCGTCGCGCCGTCGGACTCGCGTGAGCTGATCCGCGAGAGTCGCGACAGGGTCAAGGCCGCGGCGGGGGACCCCGGCGCGATCTTCGGGGACGAGGGCTGCGCGAGCGTGATCGGCGTGGGCCAGAGCCTGCCGTTCCGGCGCGGTGGCTCGGTGTCGCTGCCCCTGGACGTGTCGCGCACGATCGAGTCGCTGCTGGAGTCGGCGGAGCTCGACTTCGTTCACGTTCACGAGCCGTTCGCGCCCAGCGCGGCCAGTGCCGCGCTGCGGCACTCGCGCACGCTCAACGTGGGCACCTTCCATTCGCCCACCGAGCGGTTCGTCTCGACGCAGGTGGCGCGCCCGCTGGTGGAGCGGCTGTTCGGGCGCCTGGACGGCCGCACGGCGGCGTTCACGGCCACACGCGACCTGGTGGAGCGCTTCTTCCCCGGCCCCTACCGGGTGATCCGCCCAGGTGCCGAGCTGTCGGCCACCGGCCCTCGCCCCAGCGGCGCGCCGGAGATCCTGTTCTCCATGGAGGAGGAGCGTGGGGCGCTGCGGATCTTCCTGCGCGCGCTGAGGCGGCTCTCGACCGACCTGGACTGGACCGCCACCGTGTGGATGCGCGATCCGGCGGCAATGCCGGCTCCGCCTCAGCTGCCCAGGCGGCTGCGCGAGCGCGTGCGCTTCGCCTCGGCCGTCGACGGGTCGGAGGCCCAGCACCTGGGCCGCGCGCACATCGCGGTGGCCGCCTCGGCCGGCGCGGCGCCCGCGCCTCAGCTCGTGCTGCGCGCGCTGGCGGCCGGGGCCGTGCCGGTGGCCTCGCGGCTGCCCCAATACGAGGAGGCCCTGGACGAGGGCGAGCTGGGGCTGCTGTTCGAGCCGCGCGACGCGGTCACCCTGGCCGGCCAGCTCACGCGGCTGGTGTCCGAGCCGCCGCTGCTCGACCGCCTGGCCGAGCGGGTGGACTCGGCGCGGCCGGCACTCGACTGGTCGCACACCGCGGCGGCGTTCGACGACCTCTACGGGCACCTGGCCGCGCGGCGTCACAAACCCGGCGGCGACCCCGCGTGCGGCAGCGCCTCGCGGAGCGCGAGTTCATTCACGTGGACCTGCATATGCACACCGACCATTCCCACGACTGCGCCACGCCCGTGGACACGCTGCTCGAGGCCGCCAAGGCTGCCGGGCTGGGGGCGATCGCTGTGACCGACCACAACGTGGTCTCCGGCGCCCACGAGGCGCGCGCGAAGGCCGAGCAGGACGGCGGGATCAAGGTGATCGTGGCCGAGGAGGTCAAGACCGCCGACCAGGGCGAGGTGATCGGCCTGTTCATCGAGGAGCAGATCCCGCGCGGGCTGACCCTTCAGGAGACCATCGCCGCGATCAAGGCCCAGGGTGGCCTGGTCTACGTGCCGCACCCGTTCGACCGGATGCACTCCGTGCCTGACTACGAGCACCTCCTTGACGTGGTGGAGGACGTGGACGCCATCGAGGTGTTCAACCCACGCGTGGCCTTCTCGGCCTTCAACGAGGAGGCGGAGCGGTTCGCGGCCAAGTACAGGATCGTCGCCGGCGCCGGGTCCGACAGCCACGTGGCCGCGGGGCTGGGGTCGGTGAAGATCCGCATGCGCGACTTCGAGCGGCCCCGAGGAGTTCCTGGAGTCGCTGCGCGACGCGGACATCGTGCGCAGCAAGCAGAGCCTGCTGTACGTGCAGGCGCTCAAGTTCATCCAGACCAAGGCCACCCCCGAGCCCGCCCGCCGCCGCACCGCCAAGCCGGGCGCCGGCGGCCGCCGAGCCGGAGCGAGCAACAAGTGATGCAGCGCGAAGGAGCGCCGCCGGGACCGTCTAATCCTTCGGATCAGGTGCCTGCGACCGACGACGAGATACGCGAGAAGTACCTGGAGCGCGCGATTCGCGAGCTCAATCAGCTCACCCGCGAGGTCCAGGAGTGCGACCTCTGCCCGCGCGGGAACCTGATGCCCGTGCTGGGCTCGGGCCACCCCCAGGCCGACGTGTTCATGCTCAAGCTCGCGCCGCGGCCGTCGGAGGTCGAGGAGGGCGTGGCCTTCTACGGGCGCTCCGGAAGCGCCCTGATGCGCAGCTTCAAGCGGCTGGGCATCGACCCGCTGGCTGTCTACGGAACGGTGTTCGTCAAGTGCCCGGTCCCCGACACCGACCTGTCGGAGCCCGGGTGCCGCGCGCGCGTGCTGGACGAGCTGGCCATCGTGCAGCCCCGGATCGTGGTGGTCATGGGCGACGAGGCGCGCGAGGAGCTCAACTCGCTGCCGCTGCCGCTGGCCAGCGACGTGGAGTCGTCGCCGGGCGAGATCCAGAAGCTCACGCCCAGCATGGACGCGCTGTTCGTGCCGGACATCGACGCCTCGCTGGACGACGAGCACGCCAAGCGCGAGTTCTGGCGCGCGTTCCGGGCGCTGGGCGACTGGTACGCGGACTTCCCCCCGTACTAGTCAACCATCTAGGCTTGGCACATGGCCGACGCGGCTCGCGTTCTGGTGGTGGCCAATCGGACGGCCGAGTCGCCCGAGCTGTTGGAGGCGCTCAAGGAGCGAGCGGCGCGGGGCGCATGCGAGTTCACCCTCCTCGTGCCCTCCACGCCCCACGGCCTGGCCTGGGCGGCGGACATGCACTCCGGCGAGGACGAGGCCCAGGACCATCGCCGCGCGTTCGTGGAGGAGCTGCGGGACGAGGGGCTCGACGTGGCCGACGCCAAGGTCGGCGACCCCGACCCGCTGGCCGCGGTCTCGGACGAGTGCAACTTCAACGACTACGACGAGCTCATCGTCTCGACGCTGCCGCTGAAGATGTCCAAGTGGCTGCGGGTCGACCTGCCGAGCAAGGCGCGCGCCGCCACCGGCCTGCCGGTGACCCACGTGGTGGGCAGCAGCAGCTAGCGGCGCTCGAGCAGCGCGACGGCCTCGATGTGCGGGGTCTGCGGGAACATGTCCACCGGCCGCACCGTCTTGAGCTCGTAGCCCGCCTCCACCATCTGCCGCGCGTTGGGCGCCAGGGTGGTGGGGTTGCACGACACGTAGACGATCCGCCGGGCCTCGACCTCGAGCACCCGCCGCACCACCTTCTGGGAGAGCCCGGCGCGCGGCGGGTCGACCACGACCACGTCGGCCGTGCCCTCCTCCTCGATCAGCGGGCGCATGGCGGTGCGCACGTCGCCGGCGTAGAAGCGGGCGTTGTCCACGCCGTTCAGCCGCGCGTTCTCGATGGCGTCGGCCACCGCGCGCTCCACCAGCTCCACGCCCACGACCTCACGCGCCTCGAGCGACAGGGCGATGGCGATGGTGCCGATGCCGCAGAACAGGTCGAAGACCCGCTCGCGGCCCGTCAGGCCGGCCAGGTCGGTGGCGGTGGCGTATAGGCGCTCCGCCATCTCGGTGTTGGTCTGAAAGAACGCGTCCGGCGAGATCCCGAAGCGCAGCTCGGTGGCGCCCATGGTGAGCCGCTCCTCGATCGAGGCCTCGCCCTTGAGTGTCTTGGTCTTGCCGCCACGCGTGGTCTCGGCCACCTGGTCCACGCGGGTCCAGAGCACGCTGTCGGCCGGCAGCGCGGCGGTGAGCTCGTCGTGGCGAAAGGCGCCGATGCTCGTGACCAGGCGCGCCTGGAGCTGGCCGGTCCGGCGCCCCTCGCGCACCACGAGGTTGCGCAGGAAGCCCTCGTGGGTCTCGCGGTCATAGGGCGACAGCCCCTCCTGGCGGCACCAGGAGCGCACGGCCTGGCGCAGCTCGTCGACGCGCCCGGACGCCAGCACGTCCTCCTCGAGGTCGTCGATCACGTCCCAGCGGCCGGGGCGGTGAAAGCCCAGCGTGAGCTCGCCGTCCGGCGCCGCGCCGAAGGAGTACTCCACCTTGTTGCGGTAGCGCAGCGGCTCGACGGCGGGCACGATGTCCTCCACCGGCGGGTCCTCGAAACCGCCAAGTCGCGTGAGGGCGTCGGCCACCTGGCGCTGCTTCTCCTCGAGCTGGCGCTCGTAGGGGAGCACCTGCCACGGCGCGCCGGGATGGGGCACCCGCGGCTCGATGCGGTCGGGGCTGGCCTCCACGATCTCCAACGCGGTGGCCTCCGCGAACGAGCGCTTGGCCTTCTCGATGCGCGCGCGCACGGTGTCTCCCGGTATCGCCCCGCGCACGAACACGACGAAGCCCTCCTCGCGGCCCACCCCTGCGCCGCCGTGGGCCAGCGAGTCGATGGCCACGGTGACCTCCTGCCCACGGCGCGGCCGCGGGCGTTGCTTCGTCGAGACCTCGTGCATCGCGTCTATGCTCGCAGGCTTCGTGCCCATGGATCTCGCCGCCTATCGCGCGGAGGCCGAGGAGTTCCTGTCCTCGATCGATCGCGAGTACTACCTGCACTACTCGGGTCAGCAGGACGCGTTCGAGATCGAGCCGATCTACGGCCGTCACGCCGCGCTGTTCGCTCGCGAGGCGGTCGACGGGCTGCGCGAGGCAGGCGCGCCCGCGCCGCTCATCGAGTTCGCGGTCCATGGCCTGATCGGCAGGGAGACCAAGGAGGGCGTGGCCGAGCTGGCCCGGCGGGAAGCGTCGCTCGAGCTCGAGTGGGACGGAGCGCCGGTCCCCTATCGCTCTGCCGCGGTGACTCAGGCCAACGAGCCCGACCCGGACCGCCGCGCGGAGCTGGAAGACCGGCGCAACGCGCTGCTGGCAGAGCACCTGAACCCGCTATCGCGCGAGCTCCTGGACCGGTCCCACGAGCTCACCCGCGAGCTCGGGTGGCCGTCCATGCGGGCCATGTGCGAAGAGCTCAGCGATACGGACCTGGGCGTGCTGGCCGGGCAGACGGAGGACTTCCTCGAGCGCTCGGCGGGGAGCTACCAGGAACGGGTGGAGCCGGAGCTCCAAGCGCAGCTGGGGCTGGGCTTCGATGAGCTCAGGCGCGGCGACCTGACCGCCTTCTTCCGCGCGCCCGCGCTGGACGCCGACTTCCCCAGCGACCGGCTGGTGCCGTCGCTAACCGAGACCCTGGCCGGGATGGGAATCGACGTGGGCGCGCAACCCGGTGTCACGATCGACACCGAGAGCCGCCCCAAGAAGTCGCCGCGGGCGTTCTGCTCGCCCGTGCGCGTGCCGAACGAGGTGTACCTGGTGATCGCCCCGGTCGGCGGCCGGGAGGACTTCGCCGCGCTGTTCCACGAGGCGGGTCACACCGAGCACTACGCGCACGTGGATCCCTCGCTGCCGGTGGAGGCGCGGTACCTGGGCGACAACTCGATCACGGAGGGGTTCGCGTTCCTGTTCGAGCACCTGGTGTCCAACCCGGAGTGGCTGCGGCGGCGGATGGGGATCGAGGACCCGTCGGCCGTCGTGACCCACGAGGAGGCCACCAACCTGGTGTTCATGCGCCGCTACTCGGCCAAGCTGGCGTACGAGCTGGAGCTGCACGGCGGGGGCCCCGTCGATGGGCTCGACACCCTCTACGCGCAGAAGCTGTCCGACGCCGTGCGCGTGGACTGGCCGGCCGTGGCGTGGCTGACCGACGTGGACCCGTTCTTCTACGCGGCGCGCTACCTGCGCGCCTGGGCGCTGGAGACGCACCTGCGCACGGCCCTGGTCGAGCGCTTCGGCCCCGCCTGGTTCGAAGAGCCCGGCGCGGGGGAGTTCCTGCGCGGCCTGTGGCGCGAGGGCCAGGGGGCCGGCGGGGGCGAGGGCATCCTCGCCCAGCTCGGCGGGGCAGAGCTCGACTTCGGCGTGGTGGCCGCGGCCTGACGCCGCGGCCACTCAGGCGCTACCCGAGCTTCTCCTCCACGCTGCTCAGCACCGTCTTGCGGTTGGCGTGCCGGCGCTCGTAGTCGCGGACCTTGCGCAGCTCGGCCGGGGTCAGGTCGGTCAGCCGGCCCTGCACCTGGGCCACCGTCAGGTCGTCGAAGCCCGTGATCGGGAAGGTCGGCCCAATGCCCACGCGCCGGCGCGCGCGATCCGCCTGAGCCAGCAGCGGGTCGCCCTGCTTCACGGCCTCCTTGCGCGCCCGGCCGGTGGCGTCCTCCACCTGCGAGCGCGCCCTGCGCGCGGCCTCGGTGCCCCGGTCGCGGCCGCGCTCGATCTCGTCACGCCCGCGGCCGAGCAGCTGCTCCAGGTCGCTCATCACGTCGTTGGTCTGCTTGCGGCCGCGCTCGAGCAGGTTGGTCACCAGCTCCTGCGCGTCGTCGGCGGTCACCCGGCCGCGCGACACGGCGTCCTGGACGGTGTCCTCGATCCGCTCGCGCGTGAGCATCACCAGCTCGACCGGGTCGATGAGCCGCTTGGCGATGGCCTCGCGCAGCTCGGCGACGGTCTTGGCGGAGACCTCGGCGGTCTCGGCGCGCGCCTTGGCGGCGCTGCTGGGAGCGCGCCCGCCCTGCTTGCGCTTGGCCGCGCCCTTCTTGGCGGCCGCCGACCGCTTGGCCGCCCCGGCCTTGCGCGTGGCGGCGGCCTTCTTCGCGGCCGTTGAGCGCTTGGCCGCGCTGGAGCCGCCCCGCGCCGAGGAGGCGCGTGTCGACGAGGCCTTGGCCGCGCCGGTGCGCTTCGCGCCAGTGCCGGAGCGCTTTGCTCCCGAGCGCTTGGCGCCCCCGCCCGATCGCGCGCTGGCGCCGGAACGGGCGCCGGCCGAACTCGACTTGGACGCCGCGCGGCGGCCGCCGCCGCTGCCGCGACCCGATCCGCCACTCCGCCTGGCTCCGGTGCTTCGCCGTTGCTCGGCCATTCGACTCTCACTCCTCCAGTTACGTGGTCACCCGCGCCAGGGCCCTGGCGGGGATTGCGCCCCCGGGACTATCTCATGCCGAACACGGCAGCGACGGGAGCGTGGTCGGACAGCCGGACCCGCCTGGCCCGCGGGCCCGGCGCCTCCCGCCAGGCATCTGGCAGCGCGACGGCCGGCTCGACGGTGTCGAGTCCCGCTGACAGCAGGTGATCGATGGCGCGCGGGCCGGTGGGCGCCTCCAGGCCGAAGCGCTCGCGCAGCTCCTGGAAAGCCGCAGCGTGCTGGCGCGGGCGCAGGTTCAGGTCGCCCCCGAAGATCAGCGGGCCGCCGGCCGCGAACGCGGTTGCCAGCTCGGCCGCGCGCACCACCTCGGCGTGCCCCTGGCGGGTGGAGGGCACCGAGAGGTGCATGCACGCGATGGCCAGCCGGGCGCCACCCGGCTCGGCGGCGCGGGCCAGCAGCAGCCGCCTGCGTTCAGGAAAGGTTGCGAGCACGGCGCGCTCGGTCTCCACGATCCGCCACGGCGGCCGGACCAGGACCATGTTCGACCCGCCCTCGCTGGATCCGATCAGGTCCGGGTTGAGCATGGCCAGGAGGGCGCGCAGGAAGGGCAGGAGGTTGCGCGAGGTCAGCGCCAGCGCGCCGTTGGCGCCGGTGGCGCGGCACAGCGGGGCCAGCCATCGCGGCGGCGCCTCCTGGAGCAGCGCCACGCTCCAGTCGCCGGCCGCCAGCGCGCGCTCGAAGTCGCGCCTCAGCGAGCGATTGACCTGAGCATGGGTCTCGCCCACCTCGCTCAGGCGCAGGATCCTCGAGCGCTTGGTGAGCAGCGCGGGGTCCGGCGGGTGGTCGCGCCCGTGGAACAGGTTCCACGAGAGGGAGGGAACTAGTCCGCCCGTCCGAGAGCTCGGTCGGGGATCGGCGAGGGACTGGGCGTGGCTGACGGTGGACTCGGGATGAGTCGATGCAGAAGCATCGTCGATTCCCGAGGACGCCGTCAGGCGCGCCCAGGCGCCGCCGACACCGGCCGAGATCGACGACGGGCGGACTAGGATCCGCGGGTGGCTCGCCACTTCCTCACCGGAGAGGAGCTTACGGCCGCGGAACTGAGCTCACTGCTCGACCGCGCGGCCGAGCTCAAGGCCGACCGGCTGGCATCGCGCGCGCTGGAGCGGCGCAGCGTGGCGCTGGTCTTCGAGCGCCCATCCACGCGCACGCGCGTGTCCTTCGAGGTCGGCATCGCGGAGCTGGGCGGCTACCCGCTCGTGCTTCGAGAGGGGGAGCTGCAGCTGGCTCGCGGCGAGTCGGTGCGCGACACCGCGCTCGTGCTCTCGCGCTTCGTGCACGCCATCTGCGTTCGCACCGGGCCCCACGAGACGCTCACCGAGCTGGCCGAGCACGGCTCGGTCCCGGTGATCAACATGCTCACCGAGGACCACCACCCGTGCCAGGCCTTGGCCGACCTGCTGACGCTGCGCGAGCGCTTCGGCGACCTCGACGGGCTCAAGCTCGCCTACGTCGGGGACGGCAACAACGTGGCCCACTCGCTGATGGTGCTGGGCGCCAAGGCGGGCATGGAGGTGGCTGTGGCCACGCCGGCCGAGCTGGCGCCGCACCCGCTGGTGGCCCAGGTGGCCGGCGCGGAGTCCGCGGGCTCGGGCGGCGTGACGCTCACGGCCGATCCGAAGGTGGCCGCGGAGGGAGCGGTGGCCGTGTACACCGACGTGTGGCTGAGCATGAACCACGCGGAGGGCGGCGCGGCGGACCGGCGCGAGCTGCTGGCGCCATTCCAGCTCGACGACGCGCTGCTGGCATCCGCGCGCGAGGACGCGGTGGCCCTGCACTGCCTGCCCGCGCACCCGGGTGAGGAGATCACCGCCGAGGTGCTCTACGGGCCGCGGTCGGCGGTCTGGGACCAGGCCGAGAACCGGCTGCACGCGCAGAAGGCGCTCATGGAGATGCTCATCCGCGAGTAGGACCGATGTGTGCCAAGCGGGCGCCCTCGTCCACTACTGTCCGGGGCGACCCGGCTCCAGGAGGCTCCGAATGACGAAGTGGCTCGCACTGCTGATCTCCTGTCTCGCGCTCGGCCTAGTGGGCGTGGGCTGCGGAGACGACGACGATGACTCGGGCGGCGACTCCGCCGAGACCGCAGAGCAGCCAGCCGAGGAGCCGTCCGGCGGCGGCGGCGCGGCCGGCCCCGCCGTTGAGGTGGGCATGTCCGAGATCCAGTTCAAGCCCAAGGACGTGACCGTGGCCAAGGGCGGAACCATCACCTGGACCAATAACGAGTCCGTGCCTCATGACGTGACCAAGGAGGACGGGCCCGGGCCCGACTTCACCTCCGGCAAGGGCAACATGCAGAAGGGCGACACGTTCGACCAGAAGTTCGACGTGGCCGGCAAGATCAACTACGTGTGCACCGTGCACCCGAACATGGTCGGCACGGTCACGGTCCAGTAGCGCCGGGCTAGCGCCGAAGCCCGAAGCCGCGCAGCAGCAGGAGGGCGGCCTCGCCGAGGCCGCCCTTTCGCGGCAGCAGCCCGAGCTGCACCGCGCCGTCGTACAGGTCGAAGAAGCCGCGCGCGCGGTGCACGCGCCCGTCGGTCAGCTCCACGTAGTGCAGGCCGTGGAGCGTGACCTGGCGGTCGGTGGCCGGCAGCGCGGCGATGTCCCCGCTCTGCACCCCGCTGGCCTTCCAGGCGAAGCAGGCGTGTCCGGCCCGCTGGAGCGCCGGCGCCGTGCGCTCGATCCTCACTCCCGGGAAGGCCGCCCGCAGCCGATCGGCGCGCTCGTCGATGGCCGCCGGCCCCGACAGCGGCACCTGCATCAACGGGTCCTCGTAGCTCACGCCGGCGGTGCACAGCTCGGCGAAGCGGCCGTCGCCGGCCCAGGCGGCTACCCAGCGGTCGGCCAGCACGTCTATCTCGGCGCGCTCCGGGTGCGGGGCGCTCACGTGAGCTCGGCCACGCCCTCCATGGCGCTGGACGCCTCGGCGTACAGCCGCCGGGGGATGCGGCCCGCCGCGCGCGCCTCGTGGCCGGCCTCCACCGCCTTGCGCATGGCGCCGGCCATGGCCGCGGGGTCCTCGGCGCGGGAGATGGCGCTGGCCAGCAGCACGCCGTCGCAGCCGGCCTCCATGGCCAGCGCGGCGTCGGAGGCGGTGCCGATCCCGGCGTCCAGGATCACCGGGACGCGCGCGGCCTCCACGATCAGGCGCAGGTTGTAGGGGTTGCGGATACCCATGCCACTGCCGATCGGCGAGCCCAGCGGCATGACAGCGGCGCACCCCGCGTCCTCCAGCCGGGCCGCCAGCACCGGGTCGTCGTTGGTGTAGGGCAGCACCGTGAAGCCGTCGGCCACCAGCGTCTGTGCGGCCTCCAGCAACTCCGAGGCATCCGGCAGCAGCGTCTTGTCGTCGCCGATGACCTCGAGCTTGACCCAGTCGGTCTCCAGCGCCTCGCGCGCGAGCCTGGCGGTGGTGACCGCGTCGCGCGCGGTGAAGCACCCTGCGGTGTTGGGCAGCACGAAGCAGCCGGCCTCCTCCAGCACGTCCAGCAGCGAGCCGCGCGCCGCGGGGTCCACCCGGCGCATGGCCACGGTGGCCATGTCGGCGCCGGAGGCGGCCACCGCGGCGGCCATCGCCTCCAGGTTGCGAAAGCCCCCCGTGCCAATGATCAGGCGCGACGCGAAGGTGCGGCCGGCGATCTCGAACCCGGTCATTGCGCTCATCCTCCCTGCACCGCCAGCAGCACCTCGACCCGGGCGCCCTCGGCCAGCGAGGTCTCGGCCCAGCCGGCGCGGGGCACCACCTCGCCCTCCACCGCCACTGCAACCCCGCGCCCGTCGGCGGGCGCGCCGCTGGCCGCAACGGCGTCGGCCACCGTGGCGCCGCTTGGAAGCGCGCGCTCGTCGCCGTTGAGCACGACCCGCGGGCTCATGCGCTCCCCGCGAACGCGTTGCTGCGCAGCCCGTCCACCACGCGGCGCGCGGTCAGCGGAGCCAGCAGCACGCCGTTGCGGCCGTGCCCCGCGGCCCATGCGAGACCGGGCGTGGCGGAGGCGCCGATGACGGGCCGGTTGTCGCGCGTGGCCGGTCGCAGGCCGGCGCGCGCGCTCACCAGCTCCAGCTCCGCGACGTCGGGCAGCACCTCGTAGGCGGCCTCCAGCAGGCGGAACACGCCGTCCGCCGTGACGGTGGTGTCGAAGCCCTGCTCCTCGGACGTGGCGCCCAGCACCAGGCTGCCGTCCGCGCGCGGCACCAGGTAGCAGCGCGGCGTGCGCACCAGGCGCGTGACCGGCAGGGGGTGGCCGCGACGCGCGCGCAGCTCCAGCAGCTGCCCCTTCAGCGGCCTGACCTGTGGGGCGTGGCCCTCCGCGGCCAGCCCGCCCTGGGAGCTCCACGCGCCCGCGGCCACCAGCACCGTGTCGGCGAGCAGCTCCTCGCCCGCGGCCGTGCGCACCCCGGTCACCGCGCTGCCGGAGGTGATCAGGCCGTCGACTTCCACGCCGGTCCGCAGCTCCCCGCCAGCCGACCCCAGCGCCTGCGTCAGCGCCGCCACCACCGCGCCCGGGCGGGCGTGGCCATCCTGGGGGGCGAGGATGGCGCCACCGACGCGCGGCGAGAGCCCTGGCTCCAGGTCCCGCGCTGCGCGCGGAGTGAGCCATTCGGACTCGAGACCGCGGTCGCGCTGGAAGGAGTGCAGCCGGCGCAGGCTCTCGGCGTCGTCGCGGTCGGCCGCCACCACCAGCGCCCCCGAGTCCGCGTAGCCGGAGGGCATCCCGGTGACCTCCTCGAGCTCCGCGGCGAAGCCCGGCCACATGGCGCGGCTCTCCAGGTTGAGCGCCAGCAGCTCCTCCTCACCGAAGTCGGCCTCGGTGACCGGCGCCAGCATCCCCGCGGCCACGCCGGACGCGCCGGCACCCGGCTCGTCGCGCTCGACCACCAGCACCGAGGCGCCGGCCTGCGCCGCCCGCCACGCACACGACAGGCCGACGATGCCCGCTCCGATCACGACCAGGTCGTGGGCCCTGCTGTTCACGGCTCGAGGATCCAAGTGCTCCTGCCTCCGCCGGCATTACCCGGATCAGGTTCTACGGTCGGCGGCCGCCAGCCGCCCTCTCAGCCGGTCTGCCCGGCTCCCGTTGCTTGCATGCCAATCGTACCCGGGGCGCTCTGCCAGGATTGCGGCTGTGACCACCGGCTCCGACCGCAGGGCGCGACTGGCCCGCGCGCGGCTCTACTTCGTGACCGACGCCGGCGCCGGGCCCGGCGTGGTGCGCGCCGCGCTGGAGGGCGGCGCCGACATGGTCCAGCTGCGCGACCCCGCGCTCGCCGACGCCGACCTGGTGGCGGCCGCGGCGCCGCTGCGTGCGCTGTGCGACGAGCACGACGCGCTGCTGTGGATGAACGACCGGCCCGACCTGGCGTTGCGCTGCGGCGCGGACGGCGTGCACCTGGGACAGGACGACATGCCACCCGCCGACGCGCGTGAGCTAGCGGGCCCGGAGCTGCTCATCGGCCTGTCCACGCACTCCGAGGCCCAGTTCGACGCGGGGATCGAGGCCGGCGCCGACCAGCTCAGCGTGGGCCCGGTGTGGGAGACGCCCACCAAGCCTGGCCGCCCCGCGGTGGGGCTGGAGCTTGTGAGGCTCGTGGCCGCCCGGCGGCCCGAGACGCCGTGGTTCGCCATCGGAGGGATCGACGCCGCGAACGCGGGCCAGGTGGTCGAGGCAGGTGCCGAGCGGGTGGTGGTGGTGCGGGCGATCCGCGATGCGGCCGACCCCCGCGCCGCGGCCTCGGGGCTCAGGGCCGCGCTGGACGGAGGCAGGGTTGGCGCAGCGCGATAGCCGCAAGCGGCGCAAGCAGCGCCAGCGCGCGGCGACAGGCCAGACGCCGCCCGCTGCCGAGCCAACGCCAGACCCCCCGGCGCGCGAGGGACAGATGGCCCGTGGCTACGCCCGCGGGCGGGCAAAGGACGACGCGGCCAGGGCAGCCCTCAAGCCCCTGGCCGAGGGCGAGCGCCCGCTGGCGGTGACGATCGCCGGGGTGGTGGCGCTCGTTTTCGGCCTGGCAAACCTGGTGCCCTACCTGGCCGGGCTCGAGATCCAAGGGGAGCGCCCCGCGCTGATCGGCGTGCTGCTCTTCACCGGCCTGATGCTGGTCGCCGCCTGGGGCTGCTTCAACAATCGCTACTGGGCGGTGCTGGGCATGGAGGCGCTCCTGGGGCTGATCGTGGTGATCTTCTCGCTGCTGGTCCTCCGGTCCGGCGGCATCATCGAGCTGCTCATTGGCCTGGCTGTCATCGGGCTGGCCGGGACGCTGTTCTGGTTCCTCATCAAGTCGATGGCGAGGATCCAGATGCCCAGGCCGCCCGGCGCCGACGACGGTCGATAGGGTCGGCGCGCAATGGCGGAGAGCAAGTACGACGTGATCGTGATCGGGTCCGGGCCGGGCGGCTACGTGGCCGCAATCCGTGCCGCCCAGCTGGGTAAGAAGACCGCCGTAATCGAGAAGGGCAACACCGGCGGGCGGTGCCTCAACGAGGCCTGCATCCCGGCGAAAGCCGTGCTGCGCGTGGCCGACGCGATGAAGGAGGTCCAGGGGGCCAAGAGCTTCGGAATCACCGCCGGCGACGTGAGCTTCGACTGGGGCGGCGCAACCAAGCACCGCGACAAGGTCATCAAGACGCTCACCGGCGGTGTGGCGATGCTGTTCGAGAAGAACGGCATCGACCTGATCGAGGGCCTGGGGTCGGTCACCGACGACGGCAACGTGAAGGTCGGTGGCTCCTTCGACGGCACCGAGATCGAGGCGGGGACCGTGGTGCTGGCGTGCGGGTCGGTGCCGCGGCCGGTGGCCGGGCTGGAGTTCGGCGGGCCGATCGTTGACACGGCCGGCATGTGGCTCACGTCCGAGCAGCCCAAGCGGCTGGCCGTGATCGGTGCGGGCGCCTCGGGGACCGAGGTGGCGTCGGCCTTCGGGCGGCTTGGGACCGACGTGATCCTGCTGGAGGCGCTGGACCAGATCCTGCCGCTTGAGGACAAGGACATCGCCAAGGCCTGCGCGCGCGAGATCGCCAAGCAGAACGTCCAGATCGTGACCGGCGCGCAGGTGGAGGGCGTGGAGCAGACCGGCGACGGCGCGACCATCACTGTGGGCGGCGACAAGCACGAGGTGGACCTGGTGTGCATCGCGGCCGGCCGCGGCGCGGATGTCGAGGGGCTGGGCCTGGAGGAGGCCGGCGTGGAGACCGACGACCGCGGCCTGGTGAAGGTCGACGGCGCCATGAAGACCAGCAAGGACGGCGTCTACGCCATCGGCGACCTGGTGCCCGGCCCTGCGCTGGCGCACAAGGCATCCGACGAGGGCGTGATCGCGGTTGAGGCGGCGGCCGGGATGGAGACCCACCCGATCGACTACGACTTCGTGCCGCGCGTGACCTTCTGCTCGCCCCAGGTGGCGTCCTTCGGGCTCACCGAGGAGCAGGCCAAGGAGGCGGGCCACGACGTGGTGGTGGGCAAGGTGCCGATGGGCGCCGTGGGCGCGCCCACCGTGTACGGCGACCGCGGCGGGATGGTCAAGCTCGTGGGCGACAAGCGCTACGGCGAGCTGATCGGCGGCCACATCGTCTCGGCCAAGGCGGCCGACCTGATCCAGGAGCTGGTGATCGCGCGCGACCTGGAGGGCGGCTACCCCGAGGTGGCGCGCTCGATCCACCCGCATCCGACGTTCGCCGAGGCCGTGCTCGAGGCCGCGCGGGCCACGGACGGCTGGCTGATTCACGGCTGAGGGCGGCCGCCAAACCGGCGCGCCGATCAAGTCGGGCGGACATAGACTCGGGCGGCCCGCTCACCCGGATTGGGGGGCGAGTTTCTAGGGCAGGGCCCTCGGGAGGGATACCGGCCTCGAGAAAGGCACTGATGCTGCGCCAGATCCGCAACCGCCTGACCTACGCGAACGTCATGTCCACGCTCGCGGTGTTCATCGCGCTCGGCGGGAGCTCCTACGCCGCCCTGCAGGTCGGCACGCGCGACATCAAGAACAACGCCGTGCGCAGCGTCGACCTCCGAAACAACGACGTGCGCGGCAAGGACGTGCGCAACGGAACGCTCACGGGGGTTGATGTGAAAAGGAACGCGCTCGGGCCGAGCGTGATCGCGGAGACCCGGCTGGGGAAGGTGCCGAGCGCGGCGGGCCGAGACGCGGACCGGGTCGGCGGTCGCAGCGTCGAGGAGCTGCGGGTGCGGTGCCCAGCTGGGACGGTCGACGCGATGCCGGCGACCTGCTATCGAGACCAGTCGCGTCAAGCCCGCTGTCGTACCTCGTCGCGGGCAACCAATGCACCCTCCGCGGCCGGCTACTTCCGACGTTATGCCCAGCTCCGGAGCTACGTGTCGTCGGGGCAGTTCCCGCTGGCGGCTGGTGGCGAGTTCACCTCGAACGTGTTTACGATCAGCACCGGCGGCCTTCGCGTGCGTCGTGTCTGACCGGCACACCGGCGAGGCTCACGGATCAGGCCGCCTATCGGCCCGGCTACCAGGGCCTACCGCTGCGTTGCCCAGCCCTCTAACTGATGCTCGCCCGCGGGCCCGTGATGCCGACGATGCAGTCGGGCTTCCTTGTCCTGACTCCTTGGCCCTGCGCGTTCAGCTCGCCGGCGCGCGGGCAGCTACCAGGTCAAGGCCTGCGACGCCGCGAGCGGCGGTCTTCACCGGTGAACAACTCCTGGTGGCTCAGCTCCTCGCCCGGGCACAACCCAGCGACGCTCTGCCCGTCCCGATCGGAGCGGTTCCGCGGCATCACCACCCGAATCGACCAGTTCGTCGGGCGCGCGGGACCTACGAGCGCGCGTCGTTCTATGCGCCCGTCAGGCACGACCCTCTCGGCCCTCTCCTGGGCCGGGCGTTACGGGAGGGACTCCTGCAGCTGGGCGGCGGAGATCCGCGCTCGGCCCATCCGAGCGGACCATCGTCGGTACACGCGAGAACGTGGACTGCCCGCTGACTCGGGTCGAGTCGCCCGATAGCCCGGCTTCTACGCGCTTCCGGCCGGGACGACGCAGCCCTGATGCAGAACGTCCAGTGCGGGGCCGCTTCGTGCGCGTCCCGCAGCCTCCTTTCACACGTTCTCATGACGGTGGTCGTGGTCCAAGATCCGATGTCGCCAGCGAATCGCGATTGGTGGCCGGAGCGCACGGGCTCGTAGCCTGGGTCAGAGGCAGCGTTCCGCCTCGGCTTCGCCGCCAACGACAACACCGGCATTGCTGGCGCCGCTTTCCAGGTCGATGGGGCTCACCTCGACACGCCAGGGCTGGCCCTGCGACTACACCCGGCGCAGTCCCGTGCGCGAACCGCCTCTCGAGCTTCGTCATCCGCAGTCCGCGACTACAGCGACGGCGCCCACACCCTCCGCCTCACCGCCACCGACGCCGCCGGCAATCAGGGGGCGGCCAACTACACGTTCAGGTCCGACAACACCGCGCCGGGGAGGGTCCGGCCGGCGGTCGTTGGCGGCGAGGGGTGGCGGCGGTCCAACGGGTTCACGGTCAGGTGGAAGAACCCGCCCCAGGCTCATGCGCCCATTGTCCGCGCCCGCTATCGGCTCTGCTCTGCCGCCCGTGAGTGCAGGGAGGGCAGCCAGGCCGGGCGCAACATCGAGCAGCTGAGCGGGCTGCGCGGTCGGGCGGCTCGGCGACAACACCCTCGAGCTCTGGCTCGAGGACGAGGCCGGAAACCATAGCCGGGCCCTGGCATCGGACCCGGTCGCACCTCCGGCTCGACTCCTCGGCCCCGCGGCTGGCCTTCCTTCCGCCAGATCCCTCCGACCCGCTGGCGGTCGCGGTCCGCGCCTCCGACGCGCACTCCGGCCTCGCGGGAGGAGAGATCGAGATGCGCCTGCGTGGCGGCAGGGCGTGGCACGAGCTGGACACCCGGCTCGAAGCGGGACGGCTGGTCGCGGACATCGACGACGAGGGCATGCGCTCGGGGACCTACGACTTCCGGGCCCGCGGATCGGACCGGGCCGGCAACGAGGCCTCGACCAGCACCCGCACCGATGGCGCTCGGGCAGCCGTTCGCCTGCCGGTCCGCGTAGCCACCGGCCTGCGCGCCGGCGTCGTCCGCATCAAGACGCGTCCGGCGGGTGGTCGGGCGCGGGAAGCGACGCCGAGCCGTGCGACGCAAGGTCCGGATCCTGGTGTCCAAGGCGCGGGTGAGATACGGCCGCAAGGACCAGATCGAGGGCACGCTGGCGAACCCGGACGGCCAGCCGATCGACGGCGCGAGCGTCACGGTCTTCGCCGCGGCCGACTCCAAGAGCGAGTTCTCCACCGTCGGCCTGGTGCGCACCGACCGGCGCGGGCGCTTCACCTACTCGATCAAGGGCACTCGCAGCCGGGTCCTTCGCTTCAGTACGCCGGCTCGCGGCGCATCCGCGGCTCGTCGCGCGACGTGCGCCTCGAGGTCCCGGCCACGACGACGATGCGGGCCAACCCGCGCTCGTTGCGCAACGGCCAGCTCGTGAGCTTCGACGGCCGGGTCCGCAGCGGCCCGATCCCGACCACCGGCAAGCTGATCGAGATCCAGGCCTACTTCCGCGGGCGCTGGCGCACCATCTCCACGACCCGGTCGAACCTGGCGGGCCGGTGGCTGTTCCCGTACCGCTTCGGTGCCACCGTCGGGACAGTGAAGTACCGCTTCCGAGCCCGCCTGCCGGTGGAGGGCGGCTATCCGTTCGCCACCGGCCACTCGCAAGTCGTGAGGGTCGTGGTCCGGGGCGGATGAGCGCCGGCGACCGCCCCGTCTTCTACTTCGACGTCGGCTCCCCCTACGCGTACCTGGCGGCAGAGCGGGTGAACCAGGTGCTGCCGGTGGTCCCCGTCTGGCAGCCGATCCTGCTCGGCGGCATCTGGCAGCACACCGGCGGCGGCTCGTGGTCGCTCACGCCTGAGCGCGACGCGGGCATCGCGGAGGTCGAGCGGCGGGCAGACGAGCGCGGATTGCTGCCGGTCGTCTGGCCCGACCCGTGGCCGACGCCCACGCTGATCGCCATGCGCGCCGCCACCTTCGCCCAGCAGGCGGGCCGCACCGTGGCGTTCGCGCTGGCCGCATTCAGGCAGGCCTTCGCCGCCGGGCGCGACCTCTCGATCGCCGACAACGTGCTGGTGGCCGCCGCCGCGTGCGAGCTGCATCCGAACGCGATCCTGAAGGGCGTCGAGACCAAGTCGGTGAAGGACCGGCTGCGGGCCGCGACCGACGAGGCGGCCGCCCGCGGCGTGATCGGCGTGCCGACCGTCGCTGTCGGCGACGAGCTGTTCTGGGGCGATGACCGCCTCGAGGAGGCAGCGGCCGCATTGGCCTGATCGCAAGCGACCGGCGGGCCGGTTCCCTACCATGCTCCGCCGTGCTCGCCCGTCGCGCCATCGCCTGCGGACTCGCCGCGCTCGCCCTGGGCGTGGCCGCCTGCGGCGAGGAGACCTCCGAGGAGGCCGCCGGGGGGGAAGAGGCGAGCGAGCAGGGCGCCGAGGCCCGAGAGGCGCAGACGCCGGCAGCGGCGGGTGAGAAGCCTAAGGTCGCCGTGCCCGAGGGCGACCCGCCCAAGCAGCTCCAGGTGAAGGACCTGAAGAAGGGCAGCGGCGCCACGGCGCGAGTCGGGCAACCAGGTGCAGGTGAACTACGTGGGCGTGAACTACTCCAACGGCGAGCAGTTCGACAGCTCCTTCGACAGCGGTCAGCCGTTCCCTTTCCACGCTCGGCGCCGGCGAGGTCATCCCGGGATGGGACGAGGGCGTGGCGGGCATGAAGGTCGGCGGGCGGCGGCAGCTGATCATCCCGCCGCGAGCTGGGCTACGGCGCGCAGGGCTCGCCGCCGGCCATCGGGCCCAACGAGACGCTGATCTTCGTGATCGACCTGCTCGACGTGCAGTAGCCGGCCGGGCCCGGCTCGCGCGTACGCCGACTCCACGGGTAGCCTAGAGTCGAGAGCGATGGCCACCGAGGACGCCACGCGCGGCCGCGGCCCCGCACAGCGCGGGGTCGAGGCCGGCCAGGCGCCCGCTCCCGGACGCCGAGACCTGCAAGACGGTGCTGGCCAAGATGCTGCTCATCCGGCGCTTCGAGGAGCGCGCCGGGCGAGATGTACGCCAAGGCGAAGATCGGCGGCTTCCTGCACCTGTGCATCGGCGAGGAGGCCACCATCGTCGGCGCCACGCAGGCGCTGCGCGACGAGCGACTACCTGATGTCCACCTACCGCGAGCACGGCCAGGCGCTGGCGCGCGGCACGCCCGCCGGGCGAGGTCATGGCCGAGCTGTTCGGCAAGGCGGGCGGCTGCTCGGGCGGGCGCGGCGGCTCGATGCACCTGTTCGACTTCGAGCGCCGGCTCCTCGGCGGCTACGGGATCGTGGGCGGCAACCTGCCGCTGGCCGCGGGCGTGGCGCTGGCGAGCGACTACACCGGCGACCGATGACGTGACGCTGTGCATGTTCGGCGACGGCGCCACCAACCAGGGCACCTTCGGCGAGACGATGAACCTGGCCGCGCTGTGGAAGCTGCCGGTGGTCTTCATGGTCGTCAACAACCAGTTCGGCATGGGCACGGCGCTGGAGCGCCACTCGGCGGTGACCGACCTGTCACGCAAGTCCGAGGGCTTCGGCGTGCCCGGCGAGCGCTGCGACGGCATGGACGTGCTGGACGTGCACGCCACCGTGGCCTCGCGCGCTGGAGAAGGCGCGCACCGACCGCGCGCCGCAGCTGGTGGAGGCCGCCACCTACCGCTACCGCGGGCACTCGATGGCCGACCCCGAGGAGTACCGCACCAAGGACGAGGTGGAGGAGTGGCGCCCCCACGACCCGGTCGAGACCTTCCCGCGCCGGCTGGTGGAGGAGGGCGTGCTGGGCGAGGACGACGTGAAGCGCATGGACGACGAGGCGATGAAGGCCGTGGACGAGGCGGTGGAGTTCGCCGACGAGTCGCCGTTCCCCGACCTGGCCTCCCTCTACGACGACGTGTACGTGATCGGCGAGCAGGTGCGCCGGCCCTACTGGTCCGACCGACGTTCGCTCGCCCGACACCCACCGCGGCGAGGAGGAGCGCGACGCGGGCGAGGTGGCGCGCGAGCTGGCCGAGGCCGGCGCCGCCTACGAGGAGGACGAGGACCCAGACCAGCGCGAGGCCCGCGCCCGCGGCGAGGGCGGCTGATGGCCGAGATGCGCTACCGCGAGGCGCTGAACCTGGCGCTGCGCGAGGAGATGCAGGCCGACGAGCGGGTGTTCTGCATGGGCGAGGACATCGGCGTGTTCCAGGGCGCGTTCAAGGTCACCGCCGGGCTCATGGAGGAGTTCGGCGAGCGGCGCGTGCGCGACACGCCGATCTCCGAGAACACGATCGTGGGCATGGGCGTGGGCGCCGCCATGGCGGGGCTGCGGCCGGTGGTGGAGCTGATGACCATCAACTTCTCCCTGCTGGCGCTGGACCAGATCATCAACAGCGCGGCGTCCATCCGGTACATGTTCGGCGCCCAGGTGAAGGTGCCGCTGGTGATCCGCATGCCCCAGGGCGCCGGCCACCAGCTGGGCCCCACGCACTCCCACTCGCTTGAGGCGCTGTACGTGCACGTGCCCGGGCTGCTGGTGGCGGTGCCCACCACGCCGGCCGACGCGCGCGGGCTGCTCAAGGCCGCGATCCGCGACGACAACCCGGTGATCTTCATCGAGCACGAGACGCTCTACGGCCGCCGCGGCGAGGTGGCCGAGCGACGACGAGCCGATGCGCTTCGGCGAGGCCGCCGTGCGCCGGGAGGGCGACGGCGTGACGATCGTCGGCATCTCGCGCATGGCCGAGACGGCGCTCAAGGCCGCCGACCAGCTGGCCGCCGAGCACGGGATCGAGGCCGAGGTGATCGACCCGCGCACGCTGCGCCCGCTGGACCTGGACACGATCCTCGACTCGGTGAAGAAGACCAACCGCGCGGTGATCGTGGAGGAGGGCTGGCCCCACGGCGGCGTGGGCGCCAACATGGCCGCGCTGATCCAGGAGCAGGCCTTCGACTGGCTCGACGCCCCGGTGGGCCGCGTGACCGGCGCCGACGTGCCCATGCCCTACTCCAAGCCGCTCGAGCAGGCCGCCGTTCCCGCACGAGGAGCACGTGGTGC
Source organism: uncultured Thermoleophilaceae bacterium (assembly GCA_963814005.1). Taxonomy (GTDB): domain Bacteria; phylum Actinomycetota; class Thermoleophilia; order Solirubrobacterales; family Thermoleophilaceae; genus JAAYBF01. The sequence goes on along the minus strand of CAWFBA010000012.1, from coordinate 125,907 downwards.
AGGCGGCGCTCGCCACCTTCAGGGACGTCTAGCGGTGGCGAGCGACGTCGTCATGCCGCGCCTGTCGGACTCCATGGAGGAGGGCACGGTGCTCAAGTGGCTGGTGGAGGTGGGCGGCGAGGTGAAGCGAGGCCAGCCGCTGGTGGAGATCGAGACCGACAAGGCCAACATGACCTACGACGCCGACACCGACGGAGTGCTGGTGGAGGTGGTGGCCGCGGAGGGCGACACGCTGGCGGTGGGCGAGGTGATCGCGCGCGTGGGGGCGGAGGGCGAGGCGCCGGCCGAGCAGGACGGGGCGGCGAAGACGCGAGCCCGCCGAGGAGCCGAGCGAGGAGCCCGAGCCGGAGCGCCAGCCGCAAGCCGAGGCGCCGCAGCGAGCCGGCGCCCGCGCCCGCCGAGGCGGCGAGCGCGTCAAGGCCTCGCCCGTGGCGCGGCGGGTGGCCGGCGAGCTCGGTGTGGAGCTGGCGAGCGCTGAAGGGCAGCGGGCCCGGCGGGCGCATCATCAAGTCCGACGTGGAGGCCAGCGCCCGGGCCGACGGCGCGGCCGCGTCCGGACGAGGCTCCCGCCGAGGCGGCGGCACGCTCCCGAGCGGGCGCCTGCGCCAGCCGCCGAGACGGCCGGCCCCAAGGGCGCGCCCGAGGTGCTGCAGCTCACGCGCCTGCAGCAGACGGTCTCGCGCCGGATGGCCGAGTCCAAGGCCACCGCGCCCGACTTCTCGCTGGAGCTCGACGTGGACATGACGCTGTGCATCGAGCTGCGCAAGCGCCTGAAGGCGCAGGCCGAGCACCGCGCCCTCCTACAACGACATGGTGGTGAAGGCCGCCGCGCTGGCCGCTGCGCGACCACCCGCAGTGTGAACGCCGCCTACCGCGACGGCGCGTTCGAGCTCTACCCGCGCGTGAACGTGGGCATCGCCGTGGCGGCGCGCGATGCGCTGGTGGTGCCGGTGGTGCTGGACGCCGACGAGAAGTCGCTGGGCGAGATCTCGCGCCAGGCGCGCCGGCTGATCGAGCGCGTGCGCAGCGGCGAGATCACGCCCGCCGGAGCTGAGCGGCGCCACGTTCACCGTGTCGAACCTGGGCATGTACGGGGTCGAGCGCTTCGAGGCCATCATCAACCCGCCGCAGGCCGCGATCCTGTCGGTGGGCGCGCTGACGAAGAAGCCGGCGGTGGACGACCGCGGGCGCGTGGTGGCCCGCGACCTGATGACCCTGACGCTGGCCTGCGACCACCGCATCCTCTACGGCGCGGACGGCGCGGAGTTCCTCGCGCGCGTGCGCGAGCTGCTGGAGCAGCCGCTGTCGCTGGCCCTCTAGGCGGCTGGCTGCTCGGGCACGGGCGCAGCCGGGTAGCGGCCGCGCACCTCGTCGATGTAGGCAGCCATCCGGTCCGCCAGCTCAGCGTCGTGGACCTCGAGCACGTTCTCGGCGTTGAGCTCGCCCGAGCGCGAGAGGTTGAAGGAGCCGCAGAAGAGCACGTCGTCGGCCACGGTGACCTTGGCGTGCATGTAGTCGTGGGGACGCCCGGGCGCGTAGGGCGTGGACGGCTTGCCCGCGAACGGCGCCTGCGAGAGCACCGTGGCCAGCAGCGGGATCTTCCACGCCGAGCGGCCGTTGTCGCGCCACTGGCGGAAGACCTGTGAGCTCTGCGGGGCATCGACCACGCCGGCCAGGTCGAGCGTGCCCTCGGCGGCCTCCTGGGCGAGGGTGCCGAGGATCGGCCCGGCGGTGATCACCGGCGACGCAATGCGCACCCGGCGCTGCGCGCGGCCGATGGCTTCGGCGATCCGGTGCGAGAGGTCGCGCCCCTGGCCCGGGCGTGAACCATGCGCGGACCTCCGTGCCGCCCACGTCGAGCGCGCGCGGCTCCGCCAGCCCGCTGCGATCCACCTGGCGCGTGTTCCACAGCTCGTCGAAGTTCAGCGTGAAGGCCGCCGCCACCGCCTGGGACTCCACGGTGGCGATCACGTTCTCCTGCAGCGACCACGCGTCGTTGGTCCAGTTGGTGGACCCCGTCCACACCGAGCGGCCGTCGCGCACCACGTACTTGTGGTGCATCAGGTCGGGGATCCCGGGGATGCCGAGCGTCGGCAGCTCCAGCGACTCGATCAGGTCAGGCTCGGTCTCGGGCGGCGGCGGCACGGGCACCGCGCGCTCGTGCTCCTGCTCCAGGTTGTAGGCCAGCCGCACCTTCACGCCACGCGCCGCGGCGCCCTCCAGCGCCTGGCGCACCACCGACCCCGCGGGGTCTGGCAGGCGCACGTCGTAGAGCGCCAGGTCCAGCGTGCGCTCGGCCGCGTCGGCGAACGCCGCCGCGCGCTTGGCCACCTCAAGCGGCTCCTGCGCGCCGGGATCGAGCGTGTGCAGCTCGATCAACGGAAGCGGAAGCCGGTGGCCGCCAGCGGCAGGTCGATCGGGCTGGTGGGCAGCCCGTCCGGCACCTCGGGGAGGTTGAACTCCTTCGGCGCGGTGTCGTTGGGCGTGTCCGGGTGGAAGGTGGCGGCCAGGTACTGGATGTGGTCGCGCCCCACGGCCAGCTCGCCCTGCCCGCCGCCGTAGGCGCCGATGCCCTGGCGCTCGCAGTAGTCGTACGCCGCGCCCGAGCGAGCTCAGCGGGCCCAGCCGCGAGGGCTTGATGTTCACCGTCTTCGGCGGGAACGGCAGCGCCTCGATGTCGGCCACCGAGTGGATCGGCGCGTCCCAGGTGATCCGGTCGCGGTGGGGCTCGAGCGACCGGCCTCGTCGTCGTCGTTGAGGTCGGGGTCCTCGAGCCAGGCGTCGGGGAAGGCCTCGGCGACCTTGCGGTAGAGCTCGGGGTCGGTGTCCACGTCGACCGGCGTGCCCTTGTAGTGGCCCTTGAGGTCCAGCGAGTCGATGGCGCCCGTTTCGGCCAGCTCCGCGATCAGCTCGTCGGTCCAGGTGTTGGTGGGGTCGAGCTTGAAGCGCGTGCCGGGGTAGCGCTCGAGCACGGCGTGCACGCGCTCGGCGGTCTCGGGCTCGCCCTCCGCGGGCGAGGTCAGCCGCATGGACACCACGTAGTTGAGCGGCCGCGGCTCGCGGCCCACCACGTCGCCCAGCGAGCGCCCGGCCTGGCGCAGCGCCAGGTCCAGCGCCGCCGACTCGAACGCCCAGCGGCGGTAGTTGCGCGACGGCTCGCGCACCGGCGGATCCGGGAACAGGTCCAGGGTGTCCAGCAGCTCGGCCAGCGCGCCCAGCGTGTGGCTGCCGGCCAGGGGGAGCGTGGGGCCCGCGTCGCGCATGGCCACGTGGTCGAGCCCGTCGTAGACCACGTCCTCGCCCAGGCCCTCCTCGCCCCCACCCTGCATGTGGATGAGCGTGGTGTAGCGGGTGAACTCCGGGCCCAGCGGCTGCTCGAAGGCCTCGAAGCGAATAGCCGTCGATCTCGACCGCCAGCGCGGCCAGCTGGTCCCAGGTGCCCATCGCGCGGAGTCTACGGAGGGCGCGTCAGCCGCCTGCGGCGGGCACCACGACCACCGGCGTCTCGGACAGGTGCAGCAGCTTGTGCGGGGTGGAGCCCGAGGATCGCGCCCCGCAGCGGGCTCTCGCCGTAGCCGCCCGACCACGATGAAGCGCGGCGGAGTGCTTGCCGGCCACCGCGAGCAGCGCGTCCGCGGGCCGCTCGTCCACCAGCTCCACCTCGCTCTCGACGCCGGCATCCTGGGCGTGTCGCTGCGCATCGCCGGTGAGGCTCTTGCCCTCGTCCGCGAGCGCCGTCCGGTGAGCGGCGATCTCGTCGCCGCTCAGATTCGACCCGGGCGCGCCGTAGCCGTAGACGATCACGAGCTTGGCCGCCAGTCCGCCGGCCAGCTGCGTCGCGGCCTCCAGCGCCGCCTGCGAGCCCGGCGAGCTGTCGTAGCCCAGGACGATCGCGCTCATCAGACGCTCCCCTCCGGCACGGCCGCCACGCCGGCCTTGCGGCCCGGCCGCACGTCGGGATCGACCGTCTCCGTCTTGCGCCCGAAGTAGTCGTCGTGGCCGGTGGCCCGCCACACCAGCATCAGGATGATCCCGATCAGGATCAGCCCGACCCCGAGCACCATCGGGATGCCGGCGCCGAGGAACTCGGTGCCCGTGTAGGAGTCCTCCACCTTCGCGAACTCCCAGATGGCCTTGAAGAAGAGCCCGCCGAGGATGAGCCCGCCGGTCACGGGCGCCACGCCGATGAAGAAGAAGTTCTTCGCCGACTTGGTGAGCTCGCGGCGGTGGTAGATCGCGCAGGCGAAGCCCGTGAGCGAGTAGTAGAAGGCGATCACGATCGCCAGCGCCGTGAGCGAGTCGAACAGGAAGCTCTGCGAGACGAGGTTGAAGAACACGTACCAGACGGCGGCGATCCCGCCCACGAGGATGGTGGCCACGTGCGGCGTCTGGAAGCGCGGGTGGACCCGGCCGAAGGACTCCGGCATGGCCCCCTGGCGCGCCATCGACAGCAGGGTCCGCGACGCCGGCAGGATCGTGGTCTGCGCCGAGGCGATGCCCGATGTGATGATGGCCAGCAGCACGAGGTTGTCCAGCGGCGAGCCCAGCGACTCCCGCGGCCGTGTCGCCCAGGATGGCCGTGTCGTCCTCGAACTCGCTCACGCCCTCGACGCCCGCCCAGGCGATCACCGCGTAGGCCACAAGCAGGTAGGTGAGCAGCAGGAGCACGGTGCTCACCAGCGCCGCCAGGCCCGGAGCGCTGTCGGAGTCCGTGGTCTCCTCGTTGAGGTTCACCGCGCTCTCCCAGCCCCAGTAGATGAACACGCCCGTGAGCAGCCCGAGCACCAGGGCGTCGAAGGAGCTGACCTCCCACGGCCACAGCCAGGAGAGCGAGGGGTCGATCGAGCCGGCGCCCCCGTCGTCGCCGAAAACCTTGACCAGCGCGACCACGGCGAAGAGCAGCAGCGCGCCCACCTGAGCGCCCACGAGCAGCCGTGAGGTGAGCGCCGAGAGCTCGGTGCCGATCACGCAGATGGCGGTCACCACGATGATGATCACCGTCGCCAGGATCGTGACCGGTATGCGCTCGCTGACCGGCTCGCCCTCCTCGAAGGTCGGCAGCGCCGCGTCCCAGCCGACGATGTCGTAGATGTAGTACGCGGCCACGTCGGCCAGCGAGCCGATCACGATCAGGCCCGTCGTGCACACGGCGAAGCCCGCGACCCAGCCGACGCCCGGGCCGATGGCGCGCGTGATCCACGAGAAGTTGGTGCCGCAGTCCGGGTCGGCGCGGTTCATGTAGTAGAAGCCCGCCGCGATCAGGAACATCGGGATGAAGGAGACGAGCAGGACGCCAGGCGCCTGAAGCCCGACGCCCACCACGACGATCCCGATGACCGCCGCCAGCGAGTAGGCCGGCGCCGTCGACGAGATCCCGACGGTCAGCGCGTCCCAGAAGCCGATCGCGCCTTCCTTGAGGCCCTTGTCGCCCGCGGGGGGTGTCACGTGACCGCGCCCGGCGCTGCTCTGGCTCTCCAACTCCCTCTCCTCCTGGTTTGAACACGCCCGTTCGGGGCGACAATGCGAACCTAGGGGGCCTCGCCGGGACTGACAAGTGGCGAACGTCCCAAAATCGCCCGGTCCTGTTGGCCAAGTTGGACAATGACAAGCACGCTCCCTGGCCGGACGGCAGGGTTGTCCGGGCACCTTCCCGCCAGTACCGTTGTACGTGGCGTCCAGCGAGGAGAGAGCTTTGGCGACGACACCGCAGTACGTGACCCAGCAGCACGCCGGCGGCGAGAGCTCGCTCCAGGAGCTGGCGAAGAAGCATCTCTGGATGCACTTCACGCGCATGAGCGCGTACGCCGACTCGGAGGTGCCGATCCTGGTGCGCGGCGAGGGCAGCTACGTCTACGACGAGCACGGGAAGCGCTACCTCGACGGCCTGTCGGCGCTGTTCTGCGTGAACGCCGGCCACGGCCGCGCCGAGCTGGGCGAGGCGGCCGCCGAGCAGTCCAAGGAGCTCGGCTTCTACACCAACTGGAGCTACGCGCACCCGCGCGCGATCGAGCTGGCCGCGCGCGTGGCCTCGCTCACGCCCGGGGACCTGAACCGCGTGTTCTTCACCTCCGGCGGCGGCGAGGCCGTGGAGTCGGCGCTCAAGCTATGCCGCGCATGGCACCGCCTGAACGGCGAGGGCCAGCGCATCAAGGTCATCGCGCGCGAGATCGCCTACCACGGCACCACCCTGGGCGCGCTGTCGGCCACCGGCATCCCGGACCTGCGCGCGCCCGTTCGAGCCGCTCGCCCCTGGCGGCTGCCACGTGCCCAACACCAACAGCTACCGCTGGCCCGAGGGCCGCGACCCGCTGTGGGCGGCGGACGCGATCGAGGAGCGGATCCTGTTCGAGGGCCCGGAGACCGTGTCGGCCGTGATCCTCGAGCCGGTGCAGAACGCGGGCGGCTGCTTCCCGCCGCAGGACGGCTACTTCCAGCGCGTGCGCGAGATCTGCGACAAGTACGGCGTCCTGCTGATCTCCGACGAGGTCATCTGCTCGTGGGGCCGGCTGGGCAACTACTTCGGCGCCGAGCGCTACGGCTACCAGCCCGACATCATCACCACGGCCAAGGGGCTGACCTCCGCCTACGCGCCGATGGGCGCCATGATCGCCTCGGACAAGATGGCCGCGCCGTTCATGGAGGGCACGAACATGTTCATCCACGGGTTCACCTTCGGCGGCCACCCGGTGGCGGCGGCGGTCGCCATGGCCAACCTCGACATCTTCGAGCGCGAGGACCTGTGCGGCCACGTGCGCGCGAAGGAGGGCGAGTTCCGGGCCACGCTCGAGTCGCTGCGCGACATCCCGATCGTGGGCGACGTGCGCGGGGCCGGCTTCTTCCAGGCCATCGAGCTGGTGAAGGACAAGGAGACCAAGGAGAGCTTCGACGACGAGGAGTCGGAGGTGCTCCTGCGCGGGTTCCTCTCGGGCGCGCTGTACGAGCACGGCCTGATCTGCCGCGCCGACGACCGCGGCGACCCGGTGATCCAGCTCTCGCCGCCGCTGGTGGCGGACACCGAGGAGTTCGAGGAGATCGGGCGCATCCTGCGCACGGTGCTCACGGAGGCCTCCGAGAAGATGGTGGCGCACTGATGGCCTCCGGCTCGGCCCTCTAGGCAGCAACCGGACAGCGGACGGCACGATGCTCACGCTCCGCACCCTCGTCGACGAGATGGGTCTGGAGCTCGCGAGCGGCGCGGAGGCCGCCGAGGCGCCCGTGCGCTGGGTCCACATCACCGAGCTGCCCGACCCCACGCCGTGGCTGTCGGGCGGCGAGCTGATCCTGACCACCGGGCTGCAGCTCACGAGCGCGAAGCGCCAGCGCGAGTTCGCGCGCAGGCTCAGCGACCACCACCTGGCCGGCGTGGGCTTCGGCACCGGGTTCGAGCACGACTCGATTCCCAAGCCGCTGGTCGACGAGGCCCGCGCGCTGGGCTTCCCGGTCTTCGAGGTGCCGTACGAGCTGCCGTTCATCGCCATCACCGAGAAGGCGTTCGCGCGGCTGGTGAACGAGCAGTACGAGGTGCTCCAGCGCGGGATCGCCATCCACAAGCGCCTGGAGCGGCTGGTGCTCGAGGAGCGCGGGCTCGACGAGCTGGTGCGCGCGCTGGCGGCGGCGATCGGCGGCGCCGTGCTGGTGCTCGACGCGCGCGGCGACATCGTGGCCGAGCGCGCGTTCCGCCGGGCCATCCCCCAGCCCGCGGTGGAGTCGCTGCGCGCGGCCGTGCGCACGCGCTCGGCTACGGCCGAGGGCGATTCGCCGGAGGCGCCCGAGTTCGCGCCCGACCATCCCGACCTGGCCGGGCGCTCGCTGGCGCTGCCGGTGGCCACGCGCGGTCGCGGCGCGCCGCACGCGTGGCTGGTGGCCGTGCGCGACGCGGGCGGGCTCGGCGACTTCGAGCGCCTGATCCTGCAGCAGGCCGCGACCGTGGTGGCGCTGGAGCTGATGCGCCAGCGCGCGATGCGCGACACCGAGCGCCGGCTGGCCGGCGACGTGCTGGAGGAGGCCCTGGCCGGCAAGCTCGGCCGAGGGCGAGCTCCACAGCCGCATGCGCCCGTTCGGCGTGGGCGGGCGCGCGGCCGTGCTGGTGTTCGCCGCCGCCGATCCCGCCGCCGCCGAGGCCGACCTGGACCGCCACCTGCGCGACGCCGGCGTGGGCGCCCTGGTGGCCAGCGCGCGAGCGCCTGCTGTGCGCGGTGGTCGACGCCAGCGAGGACACCGACCCCGTTGCGCTTGCCGGGGCCGCCCGCACGGCGCTGGCGAGTGGCCACGGCGAGTCGCTGCGAGCGGCGGCCAGCCGGCCCGCTGCGGTCGGCGCCCTGCGGCGCAGCTTCCACGAGGCCCGCTGCGCGCTGGAGGCCGCGGCGCTCGCCAACGGCTCGGCCCCGGAGGTGGCCTCCTATCGCGACCTCGGCGCCTTCCAGCTGCTGCTGTCGCTGCAGGACGACGACGCGCTGCGGCTCTACTGCGACAGCGTGCTGGGGCCGCTCGAGGACGGCGGCGGCGAGTACGGCGACGAGCTGGTGCGCTCGCTGGAGGCGTTCATCGAGCAGAACGGCCAGTGGGAGAAGGCGGCGCGCGAGCTGTTCTGCCACCGCCACACGCTGCGCTACCGGATCCGCCGCGTCGAGGAGCTCACCGGGCGCGACCTCAAGAGCGCGCGCGACCGGATCGAGTTCTGGCTGGCGCTGCGGGCTCGGGAGCTGGTGGCGTGAAGGTCGCCGTCCTCGGCGCCGGCGGAATCATCGCGCCGGCCATCGTGCGCGACCTGGCGGAGTCCGAGGAGGCGTCGGAGCTGCTGCTGCTGGACCTCGACGCCGACCGCGCGCAGGCCGTGGCCGACGCCCACGGCGGCGCCAAGTCCCGAGCTGCGGCGGTGGACGCGCGCTCGGGCCTGGCCGGCGGCGCTCGACGGCGTCGACGTGCTGGTGAACTCGGCCAGCTACCGCGTGAACCTGGACGCCATGCGCGCGTGCCTGGAGGCCGGCTGCCACTACGTCGACCTCGGCGGCCTGTACTGGCTCACCGGGGAGCAGATGGAGCTGAGCCCGCGCTTCGAGGCGGCGGGGCTGCTCGCGATGCTGGGCATGGGCTCCTCGCCCGGCAAGACCAACGTGATGGCCGTGCGCGCCGTTGAGGAGCTGGGCGCCGCGCCCGAGCGGATCGACGTGATCGCCGCGGGCCGCGACCTGGATCCGCCCGACGGGCCCAGCTACCCCTACGCGCCGCGCACGCTGGTCGACGAGCTCACGATGGCGCCGATGGCGCTGCGCGGCGGAGAGCCCGTGGAGCTCGAGCCGCTCCAGGACGGCGGCGCGGTGGACTTCCCCGAGCCGATCGGGCGCGGCGACACCATCTACACGCTGCACTCCGAGGTGCGCACGTTCGGCCAGAGCTTCGGCTGCGCGCGAGTGCAGCTTCCGGCTGTCGCTGGCGCCCGCGGTGCTCGAGCGCATGCGCGGCCTGGTGCGAGCCTCGGACGAGGAGATCGAGGCCGCGGCCCGGGCGGCGGTGCCGGCTTCGGGCAGGACCGTGTCGGTGCACGTGATCGAAGCCCACGCCGCGGGGTCCGCCGTGACCGTGACCGCCGTGACCCGTCCCATGGAGGACTGGGGGCTGGGCGGCGGGATCGTGTCCACCGCGGCGCCCGGCCGCCGCCGCGGTGCGCCTGCTGGCGCGCGGGCGGATCGAACGCCGCGGGGCGCGATGCCGCCCGAGCGCTGCGTGTCGCCCGCAGGACCTGTTCCCCGAGCTCGAGCGGCGCAGCTGCACGTTCGAGGTGGAGGTGAGTGCCGTCAGATGAAGGTGGGCGTACCCACGGAGATCAAGGCCGACGAGTACCGCGTGTCGCTCACGCCCGCCGGCGTCCGCGAGCTGGCCGAGCACGGCCACGAGGTGCTCGTCCAGAGCGGCGCCGGCGAGGGCTCGGCGATCCCCGACGCCGAATACGAGGCCCAGGGCGCCCGCATCCTGCCCGACGCCGAGGCCGTGTTCGGCGAGGCGGAGATGGTGCTGGGCGTGAAGGAGCCCCAGCCGGGCGAGGTCGAGATGCTGCGGCCCGACCACCTGCTGTTCACCTACCTGCACCTGGCGCCGGCTCCCGAGCTGACGCGCTCGCTGGCCGAGTCCGGCGCCACCTGCATCGCCTACGAGACGGTGGAGGACTCGCGGGGCAGGCTGCCGCTGCTGGCGCCCATGAGCGAGGTGGCCGGCAAGATCGCCACCCAGGCCGGCGCGTTCATGCTCGAGAAGCCGCATGGGCGGGCGCGGCGTGCTGCTCGGCGGGGTGCCGGGCGTGGCGGCCGCCAACGTGCTCGTGATCGGCGGCGGCGTGGTGGGCTTCAACGCCGCGTCGATCGCGATCGGCATGGAGGCGGACGTGTTCACCTTCGACCGCAACATCGACCGGCTGCGCGAGCTGGACATCGCGTTCGGCGGCCGTGCCTCCACCGTGTACGCGTCCACGCTGGCGATCGAGGAGATGCTGCCGGTGGCCGACCTGGTGATCGGCGCCGTGCTGGTGCACGGGGCCAAGGCGCCGTACGTGATCACGCGCGAGCAGCTGGGGCTGATGAAGCGACCGCGCGGTGCTGGTGGACGTGTCGATCGACCAGGGCGGCTGCTTCGAGACCTCCCGCCCCACCACCCACTCGGACCCCACCTTCGAGGTGGACGGCATCACCCACTACTGCGTGGCCAACATGCCCGGCGCGGTGCCCATCACCTCGACCTACGCGCTCACCAACGCCACGCTGCCCTACGTGCTGGCCCTTGCCGACCACGGCCTGGAGGGCGCCATCGCCGCCGACCCCGGCCTGCGGCCGGGAGTGAACGTGGCGGCCGGCAAGGTCACGCACGCCGCCGTGGCCGAGGGAACGGAGATGGAGTACACGCCGCTGGACGACGTGCTGGGCGCCGAGGTGTCCAGCGCCTGAACACACGACGGAGAGGACCGAGATGGCAACCGCTCAGAGGACCAAGCTGCAGAACTTCATCGGCGGCGAGTTCGTGGATCCCGCGGACGGCGCCACCGAGGAGGTGCTCAACCCGGCCACGGCCGAGGCCATCGCCGAGGCGCCGCTGTCGGGCGAGGAGGACGTGAACCGCGCGGTGGCCGCCGCCGCCGGCGCCTTCGAGGGCTGGGCGGGCACCACTCCGGGCGAGCGCGCCCTGGCCCTGCTCAAGCTGGCCGACGCCATCGAGGAGCAACGCCGACGAGATCGCCGACCTGGAGTCCGCCAACGCCGGCAAGCCCCGGCAGGCGTTCTTCGACGACGAGATCCCGTTCATGGTGGACAACCTGCGCTTCTTCGCGGGCGCCGCCCGCAACATGGAGGGCGCGCGCCGCCGGGGAGTACACCGAGGGCTACACGTCGATGATCCGGCGCGAGCCGGTGGGCGTGATCGGCCAGATCGCCCCGTGGAACTACCCGCTGATGATGGGCGTGTGGAAGATCGGCCCGGCGCTGGCCACCGGCAACACCGTGGTGCTCAAGCCCGCGGAGACCACGCCGGTCTCCACGCTCAAGCTGGCCGAGCTGGCCGCGGACATCTTCCCGAAGGGCGTGCTGAACGTGATCACCGGCCACGGCGAGCCGGCGGGCTCCTCGCTGGTGACCCACCCCGACGTGGACATGGTCTCGCTGACCGGGTCGCCCGGCACGGGCAAGTGGATCGCCAAGGCGGCGTCGGACACGCTCAAGCGCGTGCACCTCGAGCTGGGCGGCAAGGCGCCCGTGGTGGTGTTCGACGACGTGGACATGGAGACGGCGCTGGAGACCATCGCCGGCACCGGGCTACTACAACGCCGGCCAGGACTGCACCGCGGCGACGCGGGTGCTGGCCGGCAAGGGCGTGTACGACGACGTGGTCTCCGGGCTGGCCGAGCAGGCCAAGGGCCAGGTGGTGGGCGACACGCCAGTCCGCCGACACCACGCTCGGGCCGCTGAACTCCGCCGTGCAGCGCGAGCGCGTGGAGGGCTTCCTGGAGCGCAAGCCCGGCAACGCCGAGGTGGTGACCGGCGGCACCGAGCCCGACCTGCCCGGCTTCTACCTCGAGCCGGCGGTGGTGGCCGGCCTGAAGCAGGACGACGAGATGATCCAGAACGAGATCTTCGGCCCGGTGATCACCGTGCAGCCGTTCACCGACGAGGCCGAGGCGATCGCGTGGGCCAACGGCACGCGCTACGGGCTGGCGTCGTCGGTCTGGACGCGCGACGTGGGCCGCGCGCTGCGGGTGGCCAAGGCGCTGCGGTTCGGGTGCGTGTGGATCAACGACCACATCCCGCTGGCCTCGGAGATGCCGCACGGCGGCTACAAGGAGTCCGGCTACGGCAAGGACCTGTCCATGTACGCGCTGGAGGACTACACGCACGTGAAGCACGTGATGGCGTCGCTGTCCTGAGTGGCCGACTACCGGCTGCTAACCACCTGGCTGCTCGACGGCACGGAGCCCCGGGCCGCCTGGGACGTGCTGGCAGACGTGACGGCCTGGCCGTCGTGGTGGCGGGGCGTGGAGGCGGCCTCCGAGCTCGCGCCGGGCGACGAGCGCCGGGTGGGCAGCCGCTACCGCGTGCGCTGGCGTAGCGCCATCCCCTACGCGGTCGAGTTCGACTTCATCGTCGACGAGGTGGACGCGCCGTCGCACATGGCCGGCCGGGCGTCGGGCGAGCTGGAGGGCAGCGGCGTCTGGCGCCTGTTCCAGTCGCGCGGCGTCACGGCAGTGACCTATGACTGGAACGTGCGCACCTCGCGCGCGTGGATGAACACGTTGGCGCCGGTGGCCAGGCCGGTGTTCCGCTGGAATCACGACCGGGTGATGACGGCCGGCGGCCAGGGCCTGGCCGCCAAGCTCGGCGCGCGCTTGCTCAGCGGTGGATAATCCGCGCCGATGGCACGACTGGACGAGCTGGACCTATCGCTGAGGCTCTCCCGGAGCGAGGAGGCGGAGCGGCTGGAGGCGGGCCACGCGCGCCTGTCGGCGCTGCGCCTGCAGCTGGGCGGCAAGCTGGGCAGCGGCGACCTGGGCCCGCCGGTGTGCGTGCTGTTCGAGGGTTGGGACGCCTCGGGCAAGGGAGGGGCGATCAAGCGGCTCGTGGCGCCCATGGACCTTCGCCACGTGCGCGTCGCACAGTTCGCCGCCCCGACGTTCGACGAGAAGCGCCATCACTTCCTGTGGCGGTTCTGGCCCGTGCTGCCCGGCTGGGGAGGCATGGCGGTGCTCGATCGCTCGTGGTACGGCCGCGTGCTGGTGGAGCGAGTCGAGGGGTTCGCGACCGTGGACCAGTGGGAGCGGGCCTACGAGGAGATCGTCCAGTTCGAGAAGTCGCTGGCGCTGGAGGGGATGATCCTCATCAAGTTCTGGATCCACCTCTCCCCGGACGAGCAGCTCAAGCGCTTCAAGAAGCGCCAGGGCGACCCGCTCAAGCAGTGGAAGCTGACCGACGAGGACTGGCGCAACCGCGAGAAGCGGCCCGCGTACGAGCGCGCGGTGGAGGACATGCTGGCGCGCACCGACCACGAGCTGGCGCACTGGCAGCTCGTGGAGGGCGACTCCAAGCGCTGGGCCCGCGTGAAGGTGCTGGAGACGGTGATCGCCGAGGTGGAGGCGGGCATGCGCGAGCGCGGCTTCGACCTGCCCGACGTGGTGGCCACCGGCGAGGTGATGGACTGAGGCCCGACGGGCCGCGCGACCCGTGACGGTGGTGTGAACCGTCCGGGGACGCCTTCTAGAGTGCCGCCGGTGCGGAAGCTGATGTGGCGTCTGGCCCTCACTACGACGCTCGCTATCGCCGCGGTGGTCGTGGCCGTGGTGGTGTTCGACGGGCGCAACGAGCGCGCCGCCAGCGCGGCGACGGTCGCGGCGCCGCTGGTCAGCCCCGACGCTCCGCGCTCCCCGGTGCCCAGCCGACCGCACGTCGTGATGATCGTGATGGACGAGTTCCCCATCGACGCCATGCTGATGAACGACGGCCGCATCGACCCCGTGCGCTACCCCACTTTCGCGGCGCTGGCCGCCACGGGCACCTGGTTCAAGAACGCGCACACCGTCTACGACTCCACCACCAAGGCGATCCCGGCGGTGCTGGACGGGAGGCTGCCCAGGCCGCGCACGGTCCCCAACTACGCCGACCACCCGCGGACGGTGTTCGACCTCTTCGGCCCGCGCGGCTACCGGATCGTGAAGTCCGAGGAGGCCACGGCGCTGTGCCCCCCGCGCTACTGCCGCAACGCGCGCCGCAACCGCCCGCTGATCCTGCCGCTGCTGCAGAACGGCCGGCGTGAGCGCCTGACCCGCTTCTTCGACTCCATCGGCCCGGGCCGACCCACGTTCTGGATGAAGCACGTGCTGTTGCCCCACGGTCCCTACCTGTTCCTGCCGTCCGGCAAGCAGACGCGCCGCGGCTTCCGGGACCCGCTGCCCGGCATGAACAGCGCCGAGGGCTTCGGCAGCTCGTTCCTGACCGACCACAACCAGCAGCGGCTGCTGCTCCAGATCGGCTATGTGGACCGCGAGCTCGGCAAGCTGTTCGCGCGCATGATCGCCCAGGGCATCTTCGACCAGTCGCTGATCGTCCTGACCGCGGACCACGGCATCTCGTTCGAGGTGGGCGTGAAGGACCGCCGGATCGTGAACCGCGCCAACGTGGACGAGGTCGCGCCCGTGCCGCTGTTCGTGAAGGCGCCCGGGCAGCGGGTGGGGCGCACCGACTCCGCCTATGCGGCCACGATCGACATCGTGCCGACCATGGCCGACGTGCTGAACGTGCGGATGCCCTACCGGGCCGAGGGGCGGTCGGCCTTCTCGAGCTTCGTGCGCGGCAGGCGCACGGTGCGCATGAAGCTGCGCGGGTTCGACGGCTCGGTGGTGATCTCGGCGCGCCAGCTCGAGGCTCGGCGACGCACGCTGGTGAGACGAAAGAACAGGCTGTTCGGCTCTGGCGACATCCGCACCCTCTACACGGGCATCGGGCCCTATCGCCAGCTGCTGGGACGCTCTGCGGGCGACCTATCGCCGGCGCCCCGCGGGCGCATCCAAGCGGCGGTGGTCGGAGCCGGCGCGGTGCGTGCCGTGAGCGCCCGCTCGCTGCTGCTGCCCACGCAGATCGCCGGCCCGATCCGCGGCGGGCGGCGGGGCGCACGGCGCGACATCGCGGTGGCCGTGAACGGCCGCATCGAGGCGGTCGGGCGGACCTTCTACCTGCGCGGCAGCAGGCAGGAGTCGTTCGCGGTGAACGTGCCCGAGGCGTCGCTGCGGCTCGGGCGCAACGCGGTGGAGGTCTACGAGGTCACCGCGCGCGGGCGCGGGCTGCGCCTGCTGGGCCGGGCCTAGCGCCCGCGGCCGGCGTCCGGGAACGCGTAGCCGGCGTTCGGCTCGGCGCTGGGGTCGCGCCGGACCTGGGTCGGGTCCTTGCCGGTGTCGATGAGCAGGCACACGTTGCGGCGCCTGTCGTCGCGTGCGATGCAGGTGCGGAAGAAGCCCTCGCTCAGCCGGATCGTGTTGGCGGTCTCCAGATTGCGGCGCAGCTCCTGGCTTCCGGAGCGCGCCACGTAGGCGCGCACCTGGCGCGCGACCTCCTCGGTGGCCTCCGTCTCGGAGACGATCACGGGCCGGTTGGCCAGGCCGGAGACCAGTGCCGCCACCAGGCCGGCCGCCAGGAGCACGGTGGCCACGCGATCCTTGAGCACGTCGTGCTCGGCCTCGACCGGCACGACCGTGGGTGACTCCGCGCCGGCCGCAACCGCGGCCTCGCGGCGGCGCGCCAGCCCGCGCGCGATGAACGGCGCCGCCACGGCAACCAGGAAGAGGTTGGCGAAGGTGGCGATCAGGATGCCCTCGATGAAGTTCAGCCCGAGCGTAGACACGGGCGGCAGGGCGTCCAGCACCAGGGCGTCGAGCAGCGTGAACAGCACGAATGCCGGCCACTGCGTCGCGCCCCGCAGCCGCCACCGCAGCCGCCGGGTCCACAGCCGCTCGCCTCGCTCCACTCAGGCAGCGTAGCCACGCTCCAGTCGATGCTTGAGCGAGCCGAGATCAGGGGTACCCTGAGAGCACATACCCCGTGCGCGCCGGAGATCCCGGCGGGCACGTCACACATCGAAGGCCGGCCGGAAACCCCGCGTCCGGGCTCGAAGGGAGAAGACGAATGGCCACGACGACCGCGAGACCCGCGGCCCTCGACCAGGCGGACGGCGCCCACGAGGCGGCGCTGACACTCCGACGACCGGCGAGAGCTCCTGCGCTACATGCTGCTCATGCGCGCTACCGAGGAGCGGGCGCTGACCCTCTACCGCCAGGGCAAGGTGCCGGGCAGCTTCTACGACGGCCGCGGCCAGGAGGCGGTGTCGGTGGGCTCGGCGTTCGCGCTCGGGCCCGCGCGACCGCGCCTGCATCCTGCACCGCGACCTGGGCGCCCACCTGATCCGCGGTGTGCGCCCCGGCAGGGTGCTGGCCCAGATGATGGGCCGCGCCGGCGGGCCGACCGGCGGCAAGGACGGCAACATGCATTTCGGCGACCGCAGCCTGGGGTGCGTGGGGATGGTCTCGATGCTCCCCGACATGGCGCTGGTGGCCTGCGGCCTGGCGCTGGCGTTCCAGATGCGCCGCGAGCCGCGCGTGGCGATGACCTGGTTCGGCGACGGGTCCACGGCCAACGGCGTCTGGCACGAGGCCATGAACGTGGCCGGCGTGCGCGGCCTGCCGGTGGTGTTCGTGCTGGAGAACAACCAGTTCGCCTACTCGACTCCCAACGCGCTGGAGTTCGCCGTGGACCCCGTGGAGCGCGCGCGGTCCTACGGCTTCCCGGGCGTGAAGGTCGACGGCAACGACGTGGAGGCCGTGTTCGCCGCGGCCGCCGAGGCGTGCGACCGCGCCCGCGCCGGGCGGCGGGCCCACGCTGATCGAGGCGGAGACCATGCGCATGCACGGCCACGGCGCGCACGACGACATGAGCTACGTGCCAGCCGAGCTGCTGGAGCACTGGGCGGCGCGCGATCCCGATCGAGGCCTACGAGCGCGCGTGCGCTGAGCACGGCATCGACACGGCGGCGGTGCGCGAAGAGGTGGCCGAGGAGCTGGAGGCAGAGACCGAGTGGGCGCTGGCGCAGCCGATGCCCGACCCGGCGACCGCCACCGAGGGCGTGTTCGCGACCGCGGATCCCGAGCTGGGCGACGGCCGCGCGCCGTGGTCGCGGTGGGCATCGGAGAGCGGAGGTGGCCAGTCATGCCTGAGCTCACCTATCTGGAGGCCATCTCCGACGGCCTGCGCGAGGAGATGCGCCACGACGAGTCCGTGTTCTGCATGGGCGAGGACATCGGCGCCTTCGGCGGGGCGTTCAAGGTCACGCAGGGCTTCATCGAGGAGTTCGGCGCCGACCGCGTCTGGGACACGCCGCTGGCCGAGTCGGCCATCGTGGGCACGGCGGTCGGGGCGGCGCTGGAGGGCCTGCGCCCGGTGTGCGAGATGCAGTTCGCCGACTTCATCGCCTGCGGCTTCGACCAGCTGGTGAACGTGGCGGCCAAGATGAACTACCGCCAGGGGCTGGCGGTGCCGATGGTGGTCCGGCTGCCCTCGGGCGGCGGCTTCTCCGGCGGGCCATTCCACTCCCAGAACCCCGAGGCCTGGTTCCTGCAGGCGCCCGGCCTGAAGGTGGTGGCGCCGTCCTCGGCCGAGGACGCCAAGGGGCTGCTGGCCAGCGCCATCCGCGACCCCAACCCCGTGCTCTACCTCGAGCACAAGCACCTGTACCGGCGCGTGAAGGGCGAGGTGCCCGAGGGCCGGCACGAGACCCCGCTGGGCGAGGCGCGGGTGGTGCGCGAGGGCACCGACCTCACGCGTGATCGCCTACGGCGCGATGGTGCACACCGCGCTGGAGGCGACCGAGGACGTGGACGGCGCCTCCATCGAGGTGCTCGACCTGCGCACGCTCTGCCCGCTTGACCGCGACGCGGTGCTGGCCAGCGTGCGCAAGACCAGCAAGGTCGTGGTCCTGCACGAGGCCACGCGGTCGTGCGGCGTGGGCGCCGAGGTGTGCTCGCTGATCGCCGAGGAGGCGTTCGAGGACCTCGATGGGCCCGTCACGCGCGTGACCGCCCCCGACGTGCCGATCCCGTTCAGCCCGCCGCTCGAGCGGGCCGTGCTGCCCCAGGTCGACGACGTGAAGGAGGCCTGCCGTGAGCTCCTCGCCTACTGAGCTGGCAACCGCCGAGGTCACGATGCCCCAGATGGGCGTGTCGGTGGCCGAGGGCACCATCACCGCCTGGCGAAAGCGCCCGGGCGACTGGGTGGAGAGCGACGAGACGATCGTGGAGATCTCCACGGACAAGGTCGAGACCGAGGTGCCGTCCCCCGCCTCCGGGCGGGTGCGCGAGCTTCTCGTGGACGGAGGGCGCGACCGTGGATGTGGGAACGCTGCTGGCCACGATCGAGACCGGCGCCCGCGCCGGCGAGCCACACCCCGACGAGTCGGCCGCCTCGGATCAGCCGGCGGCGGCTCCCGCGAACGGCGCGGATCACCAGCCACCCGTGTCCCCGGTGGTGCGCCGAATCGCGTCCGAGCATCATGTGGACGTCGCGCGCGTGCAGGGAACGGGACGCCGCGGGCGCGTGACCAAGCGCGACATCGTCGCCTTCATCGAGGGCAACGGCCACTCGGCGCCGGCGCCGCTGCACACCGAGTCGCCCTACCGCGAGGAGGAGTCGCCGCCCGCCGTGGCACCGGCCGCGGCCGGCGAGCCGCTGTCGCCCATGCGCCGCCAGATCGCCGAGCACATGGTGCGGTCGCTGGCCACCGCCGCGCACTGCACCACGGTGGTGGAGGCCGACATGAGCGCCGTGGAGGCGGCGCGCGGCCGGCTCTCCTACCTGCCGCTGGTGGCGCGGGCAACGATCGCCGCGCTGCGCGAGCACCCGCGGCTGAACGCGACGCTGGAGGACGACCGCCTGATCGAGCACGAGGCGGTGCACCTGGGCGTGGCCGTGGCGCTGGGCGACGACGGGCTGATCGTGCCCGTGGTGCGCGACGCGCATGAGCTCTCGCACGAGGGGCTGGCGGCGCGGATCGCCGACCTGGCCGAGCGAGCGCGCTCCAAGCGGCTGGATCCGGGCGAGGTGGGCGGCGCAACGTTCACCATCACCAACCCCGGCCGCTACGGGGCGCTGCTGGCCACGCCCATCATCAACCAGCCCCAGGTGGCGATCCTGGACCTGGAGGCGGTGGTCAAGCGACCGGTGGTGGTCAGCGACGCGGAGGGGCGGGATAGCATCGCCATCAGGCCCATGAGCTACCTGTGCATGTCCTGGGACCACCGCGCGCTGGACGGCGTGCTGGCCGCCTCGTTCCTCGGCACGGTCCGCCGGAACATCGAGGAGTGGCGTGGCTGACGAGCTCTGGGTGAGCACGCTGGGCCAGGTGCCCTACCGCGAGGCGGTGGCGCTGCAGGAGCGCCTGCGCGAGGCGCGCCAGCACGACGCGATCCCCGACGTGCTCCTGCTGCTGGAGCACCCGCCGGTGCTCACCAAGGGCCGTCGCGCCGAGCCCGCCGACCTGCCGATGGGCGAGGAGTGGTACCTGGCCCAGGGCATCGACGTGGCGGACTCCGACCGCGGCGGGCGGGCGACCTATCACGGCCCCGGGCAGCTGGTGGGCTACCCGATCATGCGCGTGCGCGAGGTGCCGGCCTACGTGCACACGATGGAGAACGCGATGGTGGCCGCGCTGGCCGATGAGGGGATCTCGGCCGAGGTCCGCGACGGGCTGACCGGCGTCTGGGCGGGCGAGTCGAAGATCGGCTCGATCGGCGTGCACGTGTCGCGCGGGGTGACCACACACGGCTTCGCCATCAACGTGGACGGCGACCTGCAGCCGTTCGAGTGGATCGTGGCTTGCGGGATCGGCGGCGTGCGGATGACGTCGGTGCTCAAGGAGACCGGCCGCACCGGCGCCATGCCCTGCTTCCGCAAGCGCGTGGCCTGGCGGTTCGCGGAGGCGTTCGGGCGGCGCCAGCGGCTGGTCTCGGCGGCGCGGCTGGAGCAGGCCGCCTCGCTAGAGTCGATCCCGGCATGAGCGTGGAGCACCCGACTCGCTCCCGGGCGAACCCCGGCGGCGCACGCACCCTCGAGCTGGGCGAGGTCGTGCCCTTCGGCGAGCGCAAGCCGCCCTGGTTCAAGGTGCCCGCGCCCGGGTCCTCGCGCTACCGCGAGCTGCGCAGGCTCATGGACGAGGAGGGCCTGCACACGGTCTGCCAGGAGGCGGCCTGCCCGAACATCGGCGACTGCTGGCAGCGCGGCACCGCCACCTTCATGATCCTGGGCGACACCTGCACACGCCGCTGCGGGTTCTGCAACGTGAAGACCGGCAAGCCCACGTACCATGACCCGCTCGAGCCGCTGCGGGTGGCTCAGTCGGTCAAGCGCATGGGGCTGCGCCACGCCGTGATCACAAGCGTCGACCGGGACGACCTCCCCGACCTGGGCTCCTCGGCGTTCGTGGGCGTGATCCGCTCGATCCGGCGACTCGCGCCCGGCACCAAGGTCGAGGTGCTGACCCCTGACTTCCGCGGCGAGGAGATGCCCCTGGCGCGCGTGATCGCCGAGCGCCCGGACGTGTTCAACCACAACGTCGAGACCGTGCCGCGGCTGTACCCGGTCGCCCGCCGCGGCTCGCAGTTCCTGCGCTCCTGCCGGGTGCTGCGCAACGCGCGCGAGCTGGGCGAGGGCCAGGTGGTCACCAAGTCTGGGTTGATGACCGGCCTGGGCGAGAGCCGCGAGGAGATGCTGGACGCCTTCGGCACGCTACGCGAGCACGGCGTCCAGGTGCTCACGGTGGGGCAGTACCTGCGCCCCACCCGCGATCACCTGCCCGTGGTGCGCTACTGGCATCCCGACGAGTTCGCCGACCTGGAGCGGGAGGCCTACGCGATGGGATTCGAGTCGGTGGCGGCCGGGCCGCTGGTGCGCTCCAGCTATCACGCCGAGCAGACCCTGGAGCGGGCGGCCGCGCAGTGAGGGTCGCCGGCAGGGGGGTCGCGGCCGCGGCGGTGGCGCTGCTGGCCGTGGCGGGCGTGGCGCTGGCCGTCGGCACCCGCGAGGACGAGGGCGGAGGTCCCCCGCCGGCGCGCGGCTCGGCGACGGGGGCTTGGCGGGCGCTGGCTCCCGCAACCGTGGCGCGCGGCGAGGTCGCGGCTGCGCGCATCGGCCG
This sequence comes from uncultured Thermoleophilaceae bacterium, assembly GCA_963814005.1. GTDB lineage: Bacteria > Actinomycetota > Thermoleophilia > Solirubrobacterales > Thermoleophilaceae > JAAYBF01. Next base: position 104,709 of record CAWFBA010000012.1, on the reverse strand, counting down.
GTACATCTACGTGGTCGGCGGGTTCCAGCAAGGTCTCGGCGCGGACAGCTCCGACGTCCTCGAGCGTTACGACATCCGCCGCAACCGCTGGCGCCGGCTCAGGCCGCTCCCGGTCGGGGTCAACCATCCGACCGCAGCGGCCCTGGGCGGCAGGCTGTACGTGCACGGCGGATACGCGGGGCCCCTCACCGAGCCGTCGCGGCGGCTGTACGCCTACAACCCCCGCAGCGATCGCTGGCGGCGGCTGCCCGACTCCCGCCGGCCGCGCGCGGCCCACGCCCTCGCCGCGCTGAATGGGCGTCTGTACGCAGCGGGTGGGGTTGACGCCACCTCCGACACGCGATCCATGGAGGTCTACGACCCCGAGCGGCGGCGCTGGCGCGCCGGGCCGCCGCTGAAGGGCCCGCGCCGCAATCACACGACGGGCGTTGCCGCGGGCGGCTTCTTCTACGTGCTTGCGGGCCGTGAGGGCCAGCGCAACTACACGGCGGCCGAGCGCTATGACCCCAAGCGCCGGCGCTGGCAGGTGCTGCCCCCGATGCGCCGTGCACGCGGGGGAATCGCCTCGGCGGCGGTCAGCCGCGGCCGGGTTGTTGTGTTCGGCGGCGAGGACTTCGGCACCGGCAGGACCATCCGCGAGGTCGAGCTCTACGACCCCCGGCGGCGGCGCTGGCGCTCCCTGCCTCAGATGCGCACGCCGCGCCACGGGCTGGGCGGCGTGTCGCTGGGCAACCGCGTCTACTCGCTGGTGGGCGGTCCCACTCCGGGGTTCGCCTTCTCGCGCACGATCGAGTTCCTCGACGTGCGTTGATCCCGCTCAAGGACGACATCCCCACGCGGCGGTTCCCGATCCTCACCGTGATCCTGATCGCCGCGAACGTGGCGATGTTCTTCCTCTTCCAGGGCGCCTACCTGGACGATTCGGAGTTCGACCGGAAGGTCGTGGACTACGGCACGATCCCGTACGAGATCACCCACCCCGGCGATCGGTGCGCGGTGACCGACAGCGGCAGCCTTGCCTGCGAGGGTCAGGAGGGCGTGAGCGGCAACGCGCCCGACCAGCCGTCCACCTGGCTCACCATTCTCACCTCCATGTTCATGCACGGCGGGATCCTGCACCTGGCCGGGAACATGGTCTTCCTGTGGATCTTCGGCAACAACATCGAGGACTCGATGGGCCGAGGCCGTTTCATCGGCTTCTATCTCCTGGGCGGCGTGGCGGCGGTGCTCGCGCAGACCGTGATCGACCCCAATGCGGCCGTGCCCACGATCGGGGCCAGCGGGGCGGTGGCCGCCGTGTTAGGTGGCTACGCGCTCCTCTACCCGCGCGCGCGGGTGGTGACGCTGCTGTTCATCATCATCTTCTTCACCATCGTCGAGCTGCCGGCGCTGATCGTGCTGGGGCTCTGGTTCCTGCTGCAGGCGGTGGCCGGCGCCGCCGAGGTGGCCACGCCGGTCAGCGGCGGTGAGGGCGGAGGCGTGGCCTACTTCGCGCACATCGGCGGGTTCGTCTTCGGCCTGGTGGCCATCAAGCTGTTCGCCAACCGGGTGCACGAGGACTATCAGCGAGCGCATCGGGTGCCGGTGTACTGATGGCCCGCACGGCGGCCCTGGTGGCGAGCCTCGCGATGCTCGGGCTGCTCACCTTCCTCACCATCAGCGTGATCATCGACGACGGGGTCACGCCGCTCGTGCTGGTGTCGCTGCTGCTGCTGGCGATGATCGGATTCGGCGTGATCGGCGCCCTGCTAAACCCGCCGGAGGAATGAGCGTCCTCTCGGGAGGGCGGCGGCGCAGGCGCCTCGGGCAGAGGCTGGCGCTGCTGGCGCTTGTGATGGCTCCGCTCGCGGTCGGTGCTGCCGTGTACCTGGGGCTGGTGCGCGACGAGCCGGGGGACGAGCCGCGCACCGCGGCGTCCGCGCCGGCCGCCATCACGCCGGCGGCCGGCGGCGCGCTGGAGCCTCGCTCCCCCGCGCCGGTCCGCCTGAGCGGTGTGGACGCCTACCGCCTCCGGTTCCGAAAGCCGCCGCGGGCGGCGCTGGTGTTCGACGTGGGCAACGGCGAGGTGCTCTTCCGCCGCCAGCCGCTGCGGGTGCTGCCCATGGCCAGCCTCACGAAGATCATGACCGCGCTGGTGGTGGTCGACGAGGTCGGGCCGCGCGAGCGCGTGCGCGTCACGCGCGCCGCCCTGCGCTACTCGGGCTCGGGCGTGGGGGTGCTGCCCAAGGGCAAGCGCGTGCGGGCCGAGGCGCCTGCTCAACGGGGTGATGCTGGTGTCGGGCAACGACGCGGCGATCGCCCTGGCGGTGCACGTGTCGGGGCGCGAGCGGCGGTTCGTGGCGCTCATGAACGAGAAGGCGCGGCTGTGGGGCCTGCGCTGCACTCGCTTCGCGTCCTCGCACGGGCTGGAGAACGGCAACCGCTCGTGCCCGGCCGACCTGGCGGTGCTCACCCGGCTGGCGATGCGAGAGCCGCGGATTGCGCGCATCGCCCGCCGCCGCCAGGCCTCGTTCCCGTTCCCGATCAAGGGCGGCCGCCTGTTCCTGGCCGGCCACAACCCGCTGATCCGGGCCGGCTACCGCGGCGCGATCGGGCTCAAGACCGGCTACACGCAGGCGGCGGGGCGGTGCTTCGTGGGGGTGGCGCGGCGGCGCGGGCGGACGCTGGGGGTGGTGCTGCTGGGGTCACCGGACCCGGCGAAGCACGCGGCGCGGTTGTTGGATCTGGGGTTTCGGAGTTAGGGCGGCGGTGTGACCTCGTCGGCCACCTCGTAGTGAGTGATCGTCGACTCGCCGATCAGGTAGCGCTCGTCCTCGGGGTAGAGGACCGCCGCCTCGATGTCGTCGCCCGCGAAAGCCCGGATCGCCTCGCGCGACTCCCACAGCGAGAGCGTGATGAACTCCGTACGGTCCTCCTCGTGGCGCCGGAGCATCCAGGCGCCGCGGTTGCCGGGTGTGTCGGCGTATTCCGCGAAGCCGGTCCGGCGGATGTAGTCGGCGTAGTCGTCGGCGTCAGCGAGCCGGACGGCGCCCGTCCAGATGCGTGCGATCACGGGGTCTCTCCGTCCTTCGCCCTCATCCCGCCCGCTCTTCCCAGGACCATGAGCCCCACGAGGCGCGACACCACCATGGCCACGTAGGCCAGACCCGCCAGCTGCTCGAGCATCACGAGGCTGCGCGCGAAGGGCTTGACGGGCGTCACGTCGCTCAGGCCCGTGCTGGTGAGGGTTGTGAAGCTGAGGAACAGAAGCTCCATCCACGTGCGGTCGTCCTGCGCGTCGATCGCCGCCGTGAAGCTGTTGGGCTCGATCGCCTGGCACACGGTGAAGCTGTAGGCGAACGCCCAGGCCACCAGGGTGAACGTCGCTCCGACGGCGAACAGCTCGTCCCGCGTGATCACGTGGTCGGCGAGCATGTAGCCGATCAGCGCGCTCGCGGCGTAGAAGTAGAGCACCGCCTCGAGCGCGGACGAGTAGGGCAGGAGGGCGTCGTCGCCGGTGATCGCCTGGATAAGCAGTAGAACCGTGGCGGGAAGGCCGAGCAGCACGCCGAACCACGTCGAGGCCGCCGAGCTCCGCACCGCCAGAACCACCAGCGCGAGGATCGCGATGCCGAAGACGCTGAACAGGGCGCGGCCGACCGCGCTGCCCTCCATGAACGGGTAGACCAGCACCCCGCCGAGCTGGGCGGCGAGCAGGATGGCGGACGGCTCGCGCCAGGCGCTTCGAAACACGGGCCCAACTTAGTTCTCGGTCCGGTCGCAGCCGGGCGAAGGCAAGGCCAAGGTGCGCCTCCCCTCCGCATGGCAAGATGGCTCCGAAGGGGCCATAGCTCAGCTGGAAGAGCGCGTCGCTTGCACCGACGAGGTCGCCGGTTCGAATCCGGCTGGCTCCACTGGCCTACCTGAGGAGGAGTGCGGTGGCGACCGAATCAGCACCTCCCGCCCAGCGCGCGGAGATGTCCAACCTGGAGACGGTGAGCCATTGGTTCGGGCTCGCCGCTGAGCGGCTCGAGCTGCGCGACGACGTGGCCGCGGTGCTGCGCTCGCCCTACCGCGAGGTGCGGGTGCAGATCCCGGTGAAGCTCTCGGATGACCGGATCCACGTGTTCTCCGGCTTCCGCGTGCAGCACAACGGCGCGCGCGGGCCGTACAAGGGCGGGATCCGGTTCCACCCCGAGGTCGACATCGACGAGGTCCGGGCGCTGGCCGAGCTCATGACCTGGAAGACCGCGATCGTGGAGATCCCCTTCGGCGGCGCCAAGGGCGGAGTGGACGTTACGCCGGAGCAGCTCGAGCCGTCCGAGCGCCAGCGCGTGGCGCGCTCGTTCATCGACAAGATCGAGAAGGTCCTGGGCCCGACGCGCGACATCCCCGCGCCCGACGTGGGGACCGACGCCCAGACGATGGCCTGGTTCATGGACGAGTACGGCAAGCTCCACGGCCACACACCGGCGATCGTGACCGGCAAGCCGATTTCGCTGCAGGGATCACTGGGCCGCGAGGCCGCCACCGGTCGCGGGGTGGTCTTCGCCTTCCTCGAGGCCGCGCGCGCGCTGAGCATGGACCCGAAGGAGACGAGGTTCGTGGTCCAGGGCTTCGGCAACGTGGGCTCCTGGGCGGCGCGGATCCTGCGCGACCTCGGCGCCACGATGGTGGGCGTGTCCGACGCCACGGGCGCGATCCATTCGGCGGCGGGAATCGAGCCGGCCGGCCTCGTCGATCACCTGGCTGCGGGCGGCGCGCTCACCGAGCTCCCCGGCGCCGATCCGATCTCGGCCGACGAGCTGCTGGCCCTCGACTGCGACCTCTTCGTCCCGGCCGCGCTCGGCGGGATGGTCCACCAGGCCAACGCCGACAGTCTCCGCTGTCGCGTGCTGGTGGAAGGCGCGAACAGCCCGCTCACGCCGGCGGCCGACGAGATCCTGACCGGCAAGGGAGTGGAGGTGGTCCCCGACGTGCTGGCCAACGCCGGCGGAGTGGTGGTCTCGTACTTCGAGTGGGTCCAGAACCTGCAGCACTTCAGCTGGGACGAGGACGAGGTGAACGAGCGCCTCGGCCGCATCATGCGCAAGGCCTACGGGCAGGTGGCGGGTCGCGCGGAGGCCTCGCACAGCTCGCTGCGTGAGGCGGCGTTCTGCCTGGGGATCGAGCGCGTGGTGGAGGCGGCGCGCACGCGCGGCTACATCGCCTGACCGGGCCGGCCAGAGGGTCCGCAGATAGAAACGGGGACCGCCCGCCCCGGCGATCCCCGTTCCAGTCGTAGCGGCGTCCCGTGCCGCCTTGATGCCGACGGAACCCTCCGGACCGTCGTAGGACCGCGACTCGGCGCTGCCCGGGATGGGCTTGAGCGCTGAGCCCCGGCGTCATACAAACGTCGAGCGGCACTCACGAGAGCGCCGGCGCGGCGGGGCTATTCCTCGTCGAAGTCGAAGTCTCGCGGGGGCTTCTGCTCGAACCAGAGCCGGTCGTGCTCGGGCGTCTCCTGGAGGAACTCCGGCGTCTCCTCGAGCACATCCTCGCTCTCGTCGCCCTCGGCGGCCGGCGGCTCCTCCACGGCCGGCGTACCTCGCGGCGGAGTGTCTCCCGAGCGGACCACGGGCTCCGGATCCTCGATCGGCTCAGGGTGGTCTGCCTCGGGCTCGAGCGCGGCGTCTTCGGGCAGCTCATCGGCCTCGACGGGTGCAGCGGGCTCCTCGGCGGCCACGGGCTCGGGCTCCGGGGCCTCGGGCTCGAGCTCCGGCGGCCTCGGGGGCGGCCTCTGCGGCCACGTCGTCGGCGCTCCCCTCCTCCTCGGCCGGGGCGCCGCGGCGGGCGGGGCCGAGCGCCTCGCGCTCCTGGCGCGAGATCTCGTCGTCCGGGGCCCCATGCTCGCGCTTGAGGTCCAGGTGGGCGCGAATCGCATCGTCGAGGATGCCCATCGCCGCGAAGCCTAATTCAACGCTCTGACGCCCGCCCGCCGCCCCCACGCCTGACCGCAGCCCCTCGACTGGTGGCCCGCCCGGGGCTATGGTTGACCCGCGGCGGGGTGAGCACACCTCAGCGGCTGGGCAAACCACAGGGGAGGGTCGCGTGAAGTGGAAGACCGTGATTGCCGGTGCGGCGGTGGGCATCGGCGTGCTCGCGCCGTCGGCGCAGGCCACCCCGCAGAGCGGCGAGACCGCGATCGTGACGCTGGGTGACTCGTTCATCTCGGGCGAGGCCGGCAGGTGGCAGGGCAACTCCATCGTCTCCACAACCGACCGTGCGGGCACCGACCGAGCCTGGACCGGCACGGGATATGACCCCAGCCGCATCTATGGCGACACCGACGCCAGCGGGTGCCACCGCTCCGACGTGGCCGAGGTGAACAGCGCGACGGTGGACGTGGCGCGCGAGGTGAACCTGGCCTGCTCGGGCGCGGTGACCGCCAACATCTTCCGGCCGTCGCAGGGCGGTCAGGGCCAGAACGGCGAGCCCTCGCAGGGCCTGAAGCTGCGCTACGTGGCCCAGGTGCTGAACGCGAAGGTCGTGGTGCTCTCCATCGGCGGCAACGACCTGGGCTTCGCCGACATCATCCGAGCCTGCGCCCAGGCCTACGCCGCGCGCACCGGGCCCTGCAACCCGTCCCAGCAGCAGGTCGTGAACGGGCGCAAGCAAGCCGCCTTCGCGGGCGTGGCCGAAGGCCATCCGCGAGATCCGCGCGATCATGGCCGAGTCCGGCTACGCGCGATCCGACTACCGGCTGATCGTGCAGAGCTACGGGTCGCCCGTGCCGCGGGCCAGCGAGAACCGCTACCCGGAGCTCGGCGCCGACCGGGGGACCGTGGGCGGCTGCCCGTTCTACGACGCCGACCTGAACTGGGCCCGCGACTCGCTGGTGAACCAGATCGCCGACGGCATCCTGTTCACCTCCGCGTTCGAGGGCACGGAGTTCCTGGAGCTGCGCAACCAGCTCCAGGGCCGCGAGGTGTGCTCCACGAGCGCGAGCCAGGCCACCCTCACCCAGCCCCCCTCGGGCACCACCAGCGAGTGGGCGCGCTTCCTGACGCTCAACCTCGCGCAGGGCGAGATCCAGGAGACGCTGCACCCCAACGCCTACGGCCAGCAGGCGCTGGGCCGCTGCCTGACCCTGGCCGTGAACGCCGGGCCCGGCCGCGGCAGCTGCCGGCCGGTGGCGGGCCAGGGGCCGTCCGGCATGCAGTACACGCGCTAGTCAGACTTCCGGGGCATGACGGGTTGGCAGTGGGCGCTGGTCGCCGGGTGCGTGTGCGTCGTCTTGTACGCCGCGCTCGTGGCCTGGCTGGGGGCCACCGGGCGGCGCCAGTCGGCGCGGGCGGTGACGGGGTTCGTGCCCGACTGCGTCGTGCTGCTTCGTGGGTTGCTGGCGGACCCGCGCGTGGCGCGCCGCCACAAGCTGGCGCTCGTGCTCCTGCTGGCCTACCTGGTCTCGCCGCTTGACCTGGTGCCCGACTTCATCCCGGTTGCGGGCCAGCTCGACGACGTGATCCTGGCAGGCGTGGTACTTCGCTCGGTGGCGCGGGGCGCCGGGACGGGAGTCCTGCGGGAGCGATGGCCGGGGCCGCCGGCGTCGCTGGACGCGCTGATGCGCGTAGCCCGCCTGGGCCTGCGCTGACCCCGGCCTACTTCTCGGACAGCGCCGCGAAGGTGGCGGCCCGCGCGTACAGCTTGTAGAGCCTGAAGCCGGTGGCGAAGGTCCTGCGGCAGGTGGTGTCGAGCACCCGGTAGGCCGTGGCGTCGGGGAGCTTCGGGCGTCTTCACGGCGCTGTCCTGGAGGTTCACCTGCTCCTGGATGTCGTCGATCGTGGCCAGCCGCTCCTCGCGCGTGCCGGCCCGCCAGTCCTTGCATTGCGCGAGCGGCGCCACCGTGCCCACGAGCGGGTCGCCGACGGGCTTGGCGGCGGCACGATCGTCCGAGTCGTCGCCGCCGCACGCAGCCAGGCTCAGCGCGGCACAGGCCGCCGCCGTGGCAGCCCGATGCCGCGCACCGATCGTCACCTCGCTACCCCGATGGCTTGGAGTCGGCGATGCCCGTGAGCTTGCCCACCCGGTCGCGCAGCTGCTTGGCGCGGGCGGTGCGCAGGAACTCCTGCGCTCCCCGCTCGAAGCGCCGCTGCTTGCTGGCGGCCGCCGCGGAGCCCGGCTTGGGCGGCAGCGTGTACCAGTCGCACTGCTCCGGGGGTGCGTCGCCCTCGCGAGCGAGGAAGCACGAGAGCAGGTAGGCGACCTTTACGGGATCGCCCGTCGTCTTGCTCGTGGCGCAGTTCGACGGGAGCGTGTCGTTGCCGTCGCCCTTGCCGGGGCCGGTCACGCTGGATGCCTTGCCGTCGGGGCCGCGGTTGCCGTACCAGCAGTTGCCGGTCACCGAGCCAACGCCGCCCTCGTCCCACCAGAAGTCCACGCCGTTGGGGGCGCGGCCCTTGGTGGCTCCCACCTTGTTGCCGAACTTGAACAGCGCCTTGTGCGCGCGGAAACCCTTGGGCACGCGGCCGAGGCGGTTGTTGAAGAAGCGGTTGCCGCACGACGTGGAGAGCATCTTGTCCACGCACGAGGCCCCCGGATTCACGTTGCCCTCGGGTGTGACCAGGAAGTCGGGGATCGAGAGCAGGAAGGCAGCGTTGCGCCAGTTGTCCCAGATCCAGTTGTCGTGCACCCGGCCGTTGTTGTGGCCGGCCCAGAAGATGCCGACGCCCGAAGGCAGCACTCCCACCACCGGCTCCACCGGCGGGTTGGGCTTGAACAGGTTGAGGTTGTTGGAGTAGATGTAGTTGTTGTCGACCTCGACGCCGTCGGCCGGGAAGCCGGGGTGGCCCGCCGCGGAGATCGTGTCCGTGGAGACGCCTGCCGTGTTGCCGTAGATGTGGTTGTTCGTGATGCGCACGGCGTTGCCCATCGAGCCCGAGTACGCGAGCACGCTGCCGCGCATGTCGCACTTGGTCACGGTGGTGTTGATGCGCGGCGCGTCGGGATAGAACGTCTTATCGGCCTGCTCGCCGGTCTCGGGTGCGGCGCCCGGGTAGAGCACCGCGTCGCCGGCTCCGAAGCCGTCGCAGTTCTTGTACAGGCCGTGGTCGGAGGTGAAGGTGAGGTTGGCGTAGTCCGCCGCCCAGAACATCTTCACGGTGTCCAGCCGGTAGCCGTCGGCCTCCTCGATGTAGATGCCGTGCTCCAGCGCGCCGCGGGCGGTGAGGTTGTGGACGACGAAGCCGTCGGCGCGGTCGGCGCGGATGACCACGTGCTTGTTCAGCTTCCTCGGGCGGGCCTCGGGCCCCTTGCCCACGTAGTTGGACGCGCCGTCGACGATCACGTCCGTGGGCTTCACGCCGCTGCCCTCGAGCTGCAGGTTGCACTTGACGCACGGGCCCTCGTCGGGGATGCCCTGACGGTTGGTGAGCGGAGGTGAGGGCGGCGGTGTCATCGGCACGGCGCGGCCCTGCACGTAGACGAGGTTCTGGTCGTTGGGGCAGGTGACCTGGTAGCGGTAGCTCGGCGTCTTGGCGCCGCCCGAATCGGTCTGGGTGAGGTTTGCGCAGCGCGGGTCGTTGAGCGGCTGCTTGCGCGAAGTGGGCTCGGTATAGCGACCGGGCATGACCACCACGCGGTCGTTGTTGCCCGAGGCGTTGACGGCCGGCTGGATCTCCTTGTACTTGCACTTTCGCGCGAGAGCGCGGTTGATCCGCAGCAGCCGCTTTGCCGCCTTGCGGCTGAGACCCTTCTTGGGCTGGCTGGGGCGGATCCGGTAACCGCTCTTGCGGGCCTGGCGGATCGACTTACGGACCCGGGCGAGCGACTTCCGGCCGCCCTTGCCCGCGCACACCACGCGGACCTTGCCGGCTCCCTTGCCGCTGACCGCGGTCGTCAGAGGCCGCACGCTCGGCACCTTGCCGCCGGCCGGCGGCCTGACCGAGGTGTCGGGCCCGGGCTTGGGCCAGTACGAGGGCCGTTCGAGGTGAGCGGCCGCCGCGGCCGGCAGGCCGAGTGCGGCCAGCACCGCGCCGATCGTGATTAGACGCCAGCGACGCGGATCCCAGCTCATGCACTCCTCCTCGGTAGGGCGAAAACGGCGGTCGGAGGCTACCTGACCGAATGTTCACGCGCGAGGGGGAACGTGCCGGTGCTCGGTGCTCGGTGCTCGGTCGGTTAGGCTCGCACGCGTCGTGGTGGTGAAACGGTCAGGCTTTATCGCGTCTCTGGCTTCGGCGTGCCTCCTCCTCTCGGGCTGCACCGTCATCGACGTGGCGCGCCTGGCCGGCGACGAGACCAACGGGCGCCAGAACGACACGGCCGGGTCCGCCACGGCCAGGGCCTACCTGATCGAACAGCTGCGACCGATCGCGCGCGGGCTGAACCCGGCGGGCACCGGCGACGCGGCCTACACGCAGGCTTTCTCTGGGGGCACCAACGTGGTGGCCGTGATTCCCGGCACCGACTTGGCCGACGAGTACGTGGTGGTGGGCGCTCACTACGACGGGCTGGGCACCTCCTGCGCTCGCTCGACCGCCGAGGACGGGATCTGCAACGGCGCCACCGACAACGCCACCGGAGTGGCCGCCGCCCTGGCGGTCGCCAGGTCGATCGCGGGGCAGGGGCCGCGGCGGTCGGTAGTGATCGGGCTCTGGGACCGCGAGGAGGACGGCCTGCTGGGCGCCCGGCACTACGTGCAGACCAACCCGCTGGTGCCGCTCGCGAAGACCGTGGCGTACGTGAACTTCGACATCCAGGGCGCCAACCTGCTGCCCAGCCTGCGCAACACGAGCTTCGCGATCGCCTCCGAGAGCGGCGGGTCGCGGCTGACCGAGATCGTGTCGGAGGCGATCGGAGCGAGCACGCTCGACACGTCGCGGCTGAGCTCCATCTTCGGCCAGAACCGCAGCGACTACGTGCCGTTCCTGGCGGCCTCGATCCCGAGCGTGTTCTTCAGCGACGCGACCGGGCCCTGCTACCACACGGTCGACGACGAGATCGCGGTGGTGGACTTCCGCAAGCTCGACAAGCAGATAGCCATCGCGCTCAACGTGACCCGCCAGCTGGCCAACACCAGCTCGCCGCCGGCGTTCGCGTCCGGCACGCCGCTGGCCACCTACGACGACGCCGTGGAGTTCGCGGGCGTGGCGGCGCTGGCGTGGAACGATCGCGCGCGCTTCTCCTCCGCAGACCAGGCCACGCTCACGCGCATCCGCGACACGTCGGCGCGGCTGGTGGCCGAGGGGCGGGCCGCGTTCGGCTCCGACGACGTGAGCACGCTGCTGGGCGACGCTGCGACCGCGGTGTCGCTACTGACGCGCGGCACGTGCGAAGGATTCCAGGAGCCCTCCTCCTAGCTTCGCGCGGTCGACGCCGCGGGGTTAGGCTCCGCGTATCAGGCGCCGGGTCACACTCGCGGGGATGCTGCTGGGCGGCGCGCTGTGCGTGCTCGCGCCCGCAACCGCCTCCGCCGCACCGCCGACCTCCTGCCCCGGCGATCCGATCACGCCCACGCGCGTGATCACCGGGTCGTTCTCCTCGGAGCTGCAGGGCAGCTACGTGCTCGTGCCCTTCCGGGTGCCCAAGGGCACGACCGCCGTGCGCGTGAAGTACTGCTTCGATCAGCCGGAGGCGCCGGTCGGCGGGGTGCGCCACACGCTCGACCTGGGCCTGTATGAAGCACGGCGCAGGCGCGGCGAGTTGTTCGACACAGAGGAGCTGCGCGGCTGGGGCGGGTCCAGCCACCCGGACGTGACGGTGTCGCGCGAGGGCTTCTCCACCGAGGCGCAGTACCTGGCTCGTCCGAGGGGCCATGTGCCCGGCAAGACCACCCGGGGCTTTACGCCCGGCCGCATTCCCACCGGAGAGTGGGCGGCCGAGCTGGGCCTTGCGTCGGTGATCGGCCGGTCGGGAGGCGACACCGACGGCGCCGTGGCATGGCGCGTCGAGGTGGAGCTCAGCCGCGATCCCGCGTTCGCCGACCGGCCCTACCGGCCCGCGCGCTACCGGACGCGCCCGGCGGTGCGGCGCTCGGGCTGGTACGCCGGCGACATGCACGTGCACGCCGAGCACTCGGCCCTGGGCGACGCGACCATGCGGCAGACATTCGACTACGCGTTCGGGGGCAGAAGCAGCGGCGGCGCTGGGCTGGACTTCATCACCCTGAGCGACTACGCGACCACCTCGCACTGGGGCGAGATCGGCCGCTACCAGCCGAGCTACCCGCGCAAGCTGATCATCCGCAGCGCCGAGGTCATCACCTATCGCGGGCACACGAACAACCACGCGAGCAACCGCCAGCTGGACTACCGCACGGGCCCGGTGCTGGAGCGGCTAGCCAGCGGCGCGCTGGTGCGAAAGCGCGGCCGCCGCCCGCCGAGCCGGTTGTTCGACGAGGTCCACCGCGCGGGCGGCTTCACGCAGATCAATCACCCCACGATCTTCCCGTCGGATGTGCCCGCCTTCCAGTCGCTGTGCCGCGGCTGCCCGTGGGACTACTCGGATGCCGAGACTCGCTTCGGCAAGGTCGACGCCTGGGAGGTGCACACGGGGCCGACCGGCAACGAGACGAACTTCAACCCGTTCACGCTCAGCGCGATCGAGGAATGGGACGCGCTGCGCCGCCGCGGCTTCGACATCACCGCCGTGGCGGTGAGCGACTCGCACAACGCCGGCACCCCCCGGAACCCGGGCACCCAGACCCCGATCGGCGTTGGCACCACGGTGGTGTACGCGCCGGAGCTGTCCGAGCGCGGAATCCGCCGCGGAGTTCGCGCGGGCCGCGCATACGTGAAGGTGTTCGGGCCCGGTGGTCCCGACCTGCGACTGAGCGCCCGGGCCGGCCGGCGGCGGGCGATCATGGGCGACTGGATGCGCGCCCGGGCCGCGCGATTCACAGCCCGCGTGATCGGCGGTGTGAGCAGGCCTGGCGCCGGCGCGCGCAAGCTGGTGGTGCTCAAGGACGGGGTCCGAGTCACGGAGGTCCCGGTGACCAGCGACGACTTCAGGTATCGGTTCCGAGGGCGAGGCCGCGGCGGCTACCGGATCCAGCTGGAGCGGGGCGTGGCCGTGGAGGCACTGAGCAACCCGATCACGCTCGGGCGACGGCGCGGGCGTTAGCCGTCAGCGCCTGACGGCACCTCCACCGCCCCACGCCCGCAGCGCGCGCCTCCCACCGAGATCCGCAGGCGGCCTCGGAGGTCACGGGAGGATTGGCCCACCCGCGCCGTGTGGCAGCCGCGGGCCACGACCCAGCGGTTACGCCGCGCGCTCCAGGTGGAGAAGGCGCGTGCGTTCAGCGTGAACCGCGCGCGGGCGCGGCGACCCGGGGCGATCGTGAGCTTGCTGAACCCCTTGAGCTGGCGCGGCGGCTCGTTGCGGCCGCGCGGGCCGGGCAGGCCGAGGTAGAGCTGGGGCACGGCCACCCCGCGCCGGCGGCCACGGTTGACGACCTCCACCGATAGGCGCGCGCCGACGCCGCGCCGCGCCGCGCGACCGCGAAGGCTGCCGAGCGCGAAGCGCGTGTACGAGAGCCCGTGGCCGAACGCGAACGCAGGGCGCAGGCGGCGGGCGTCGAACCAGCGGTACCCCACCAGCACGCCCTCCGAGTAGCGGACCACGTCGTCGACGCCGGGATAGCGGCTGGGCCGCCCGGCTTCCGGCAGGTCGGCCGCGCGGCGCGGGAAGGTGGCGGGCAGGCGGCCGCCCGGGTCCACGTCGCCGAACAGCACCCGGGCGAGCGCGCTGCCGCCCGCATCGCCCGGGTACCAGGCGGCCACGATCGCCTCCACCCGGTCGCGCCACGGCGTGAGCACCGGCGCGCCGGTCTCCAGCACGACGATCGTGCGCGGGTTCACAGCCGCCACCCGCTCGATCAGGGCATCGCGCGCGATGGTGTCGCGGCGGCCGCAGTCCAGCGCGATGCACGGCTTGTCCGCGAACCCTCGAGGCCGCGTCGGCCACCACCACGATCGCCGCGTCGGCGCCCCTGGCCGCCGCGGCAGCCGCCGCCGGATCCGTGCCCGGGTCGTAGCGCACGGCCACGCCCGCGCCCGCGCGCGCGGCGAGCCCCTGGCGCGGGGTCGTGAAGCTGTACGGCGTGATCTGGGACGAGCCGCCGCCGTTCTTGAACCGGTCGGCATCGGCCCCGATGACCGCCAGCGAACGGATCCGGCGTGAGTCGAGCGGCAGCGCCCGTCCTGTTCTTCAACAGCACCGTCCCGGCCTCCGCCACGCGCCGCGAGGCCGCGAGGTGGGCAGCCCGTGGTCGACGCGCGAGTCGTCGTCGCTGTACGCCGCGCGGTCGAAGAACCCGTAGGCGAACAGCGTGCGCAGGATCCGGCGCACCGACCGATCGACCGCGGCCTGCGTGGTGCGTCCCGCCGCCAGCGCCGCGCGGATCCGCTGCGGCGTGTAGCTCTCACCGCCGTCGGTGTTCGCGAACGGCCATGGCTCGAAGTCCAGGCCCGCACGGAGTCCGGTGCCCACCTGCTTCGAGGCGGCGTAGTCGGCGAGCACGAACCCCTTGAAGCCCCAATCCCGCCGCAGGATCCGGTCCAGGAGCGGCCGGCTCTCGCAGGCGTGCGGGCCGTTGAGCCGGTTGTAGGAGCACATGACCGAGCCGACCCGGGCCTCCTTGACCGCCGCCTCGAACTGCGGCAGGTAGAGCTCGCGCAGTGGGCGCTCGTCGACGCGCACGTCGACGGTATAGCGGCTGCCCGCCGCGCCGCCGCCCCGGCCGGGACCGACCCTCCTGGTTGTTGACCGCGAAATGCTTGACGTTCGCGATCACGCCCTCGTCCTGAGCCGCTCGGATCCACGCCACGCCCAGGCGCGAGGTCAGGAACGGGTCCTCGCCGAAGGACTCGAAGCCGCGCCCCCAGAGCGGCGTGCGCAGGAGGTTCACGGTGGGCGCGTAGACCGCATCGTTGCCCTTGAGCCTGGCCTCGGTGGCGACCACCGCGCGCGTGCGCGCGCGCAAGGCGCCGGTCGAAGCTGGCGGCCAGCGCGATCGACGCCGGCAGCGCCGTGCTGCCGGCCCTGGCGCACGCCGACCGGCCCGTCGGTGAGGTAGAGCGGCGGCACGCCCAGGCGCGGGACGCCGAACGCCTCGCCGGTATGGCCGCCGGCCTGTCCGGAGATGCCGCTGGCCACGTCGCCGCCCAGCAGGCCGATGCGCTCGTCCGGCGTGAGCGCCCGCACCAGCAGCCCGGCCCGCTTGGCGTCCGACAGCGAGGTGTCGCACCAGGGCCGCGACCCGCAGCGGCCGGCCGCTCCGGCCGGGACCGCGCTGACCAACACGGCGGAGATGGCCGCCACTGCGGCGATGGAACCCAGGCGGAGCGTGATGGCGCGAGGCTATCCGCCCGCGACCGTGACGGTCGCGGCGGTCCTTCCGCGCAGCGACCGACCGGTGCGCAGCTCCTTGGCGCCGAGGCGGACCGCGTAGTCGCCGCGCGATCGCGGTCGCCATGAGAAGGAGTGGCGACCCCGGCGCAGGGTGGCCAGCCGGCGGAACACGAGGCGCTCCCCCTTGAAGATCCGCAGCTCGACGACCGAGAGCTTGGAAAGCGAGAACACCACGCGGGTGGCCTTCCTCGGGACGACCAGCTTCGGTCCGCGGAACCGCAGCCGCGGCGGGTCCTTCTGATAGCCGCGATAGCGGATGGCGTACTCGCAGTAGATGCCGCCGACGCGACGGCCCATGCCCTGCAGCATCTCGCGCAGCAGCTCGTGGTACTCCCCCGTGGACTGTGCGCCGCGGAACGAGTAGCGCGACCAGTCGCCCAGGTCGCTGTGCGGTACCTCCCCCCTGGCCTCGGGCTCGGCCTGCTCGTAGAGGGCCTTGGCTCGGTCGTCCCTGGCCAGCCGCGCGTAGTCGTAGAGGCCGATCAGCGACTGCAGGAACGCGTTGAACACGTACAGCCGCGGCGCGAACGAGTACTGCAGGTAATGCGTGCCGCCCAGCGGCCCGCGCGTACGCACCCCGGTCGGCCGGCGGGCCTCGAAGGCGCCGAGCGCGGCGCCCGCGACCCGGTTGTACTCGGGGCGGTCGAGCAGTCGCGCCGCGCGCCCGAGGGCCACTATCGCCGTGGACTGGGCCATGGCGCTCATCCAGGGTGGCGAGCCGCCGCCGAAGTCGAACAGGTACTCCCACGCGATGAAGCCGCGGCCGCGCCTGACCGCGAGCTTCGAGAGCTCGTCGAGCAGGCGGCGCAGCCGCGCCGGGCGGCACGGGGTCCCGCGCCGCGGCCCTGGCGGCCTGGCCCCGCAGACCGGGCGCCCCCGGCCGCTGCGCGTGCACGCGCCGTGCAGCAGGTTTGCCTTCTTGAAGTTCGACAGCGGGTGCAGCTGAAGGCCCCTACCCGGGAAGTACTGGAACAGCAGCTCGCTGCCGCGGAAGGTGATCTGGTCGCCGCTGCCGGGGAACGGCTTGGAGCGCCAGTACGAGGCGTTGCGCCGGAGCTGCAGGAACAGCGAGGGCATGCGGGAGGCGGTGAGCCGGCGGGCGATCGCGATGCGCTCCAGCGATGCGATCACATAGCGAAGCTCGGTCCGGCGGGCGCCCCGCAGGCGGCGCAGCGCGGCACGCGCCCCGGTGAGGGTCCGCCGGTAGCCGGCGAGCGTCGAGGCGCTCGCCGAGCCCGACTGCTGAGCCCGCTTGAGCGCGTCCGAGACCGCGCGCCCCCCGCGCGCCGAGAGCTGAGCTCGTGGGCCCGCGGATGGCGCCGTGGCTGGCCCCAGGTCGATCTCCGCCCGCGGCGGCACGAACGGGTCCTCGACACGGGAGGCCCTCTCGCCGTCCACGGCGATCACGGGCGCGGCCGACGCCGGCGCGGGCCCGGCGATGGCGATCGCTCCGGCCGCTGCCGCGGCGATGAGGAGGCAACTGCGGTTGACCATCAGATCCCGTCGGCAACGTACCGCGCGCGCGTTGTCCCGGCGCGACCTGCAAGATCTCGGCGATCGCCCGCGCCGCCGGTCCTGTAGGACTTGCTCCAGTGCTGCAGGCCGCCCTCAACGGATCGCGCACCATCGCCGAGCACCCGGCCATCCCGCGAACGCCGCCGGCCCTGGCGCGCGAGGCAAGCGCGGCCGTGGAGGCCGGCGCCGACGTGGTCCACGTGCACGTCCACGACTCCGCCGGACGCGAGACCCTGGAGGCGGTGCCCACGGCCGAGGTGCTGGGCGCGCTCCGTGCGGCGGTCCCCGGAGTGCCCGTATCACTGAGCACATCGGCCGAAATCGAGGCGGACCCGGCCCGGCGCTTGGAGCTCGTGTCGAGCTGGACCGCGTTGCCCGACCTGGTGACCGCCAACCAGGGCGAGCCGGGCATAGCGGACCTGTGCGAGCACCTGATTGGGCGCGGCGTGGGGATCGAGGCGGGCCTGCTGGAGGCCGCGGACGCCAACGCGTTCGTGGAGTCAGGGCTGGCGCCCGGCTGTGTCCGCGCGATGGTGGAGCCCCTGGAGCACGACGTGGATGCCGCTCTCGCGCAGGCGGCGGCGATCGAGGCCGTCCTGGCGCGCGCGGAGGTCAGGCTCCCCCAGGTCCACCACGGCGATCAGCTGGCGTCGTGGGCCGTAAATGAGCGTGGGGCTACCGGCGGTCACGGGATCCGAACGGGGCTCGAGGACACCGTCGTCCTCCCCGACGGGTCGTCGCCGGCCGGGAACGGCGATCTGGTCCGCGCCGCCGCGGAGATCCTCGCTCGGGCACAGCCGGGATGAGCGCGGTGGACGCCTCGATGCCGGGTCGCTGAAGGGGACGATGGACCGCTGGGTCGTGCTCTACGACGCGGACTGCGGGTTCTGCAAGTGGAGCCTGAACTGGATCCTCGCCTGGGATCGCCGGCGCGTGCTGCGCCCAGTCGCAATCCAGAGCGCGGAGGGGGCCGCGCTGCTCTCCGCCATCCCCGAGCCCAATCGGCTGGACTCCTGGCACCTGGTGGAGCCTTCCGGCCGGCTGCGCTCGGGCGGCGCCGCCGGCGCGCCGCTCGTGGCCGCGCTGCCGGGCGGCTACGTGCCGGCGGTGATCCTGCGCGCCCTACCGGGGGTCACCGACCGTGCATATCGCTGGGTCGCCCGACATCGCGGACCGCTCGCGCGGCTGCTCCGGATTGACCCGGGGTGCGAGCTGCGCCGGCGATAGGCACTACGTGAGCGCGCGCAGGAGGGCGGTCAGCGCCGCCGCCGTCAGGCCGCAGCCGATGATCGACTCCGTGCGCCAGTAGAGAAGCCCGCCGGCGGCGACGCCCGCGGTCTCTGCTCCCACCGCCAGCTCGGTCCCGTCCGCCAGCGCCTGGGTTGCCACCAGCGCCGCCAGCAGTGCCGGCGCCAGCAGAACCACCACGCTTGAGAACCAGTCCGGCAGCTCGCGGCCGCCGAGGGCGACCGGGCCGATGGCCTTCAC
This sequence comes from uncultured Thermoleophilaceae bacterium, assembly GCA_963814005.1. Classification (GTDB taxonomy): domain Bacteria; phylum Actinomycetota; class Thermoleophilia; order Solirubrobacterales; family Thermoleophilaceae; genus JAAYBF01. Next base: position 86,337 of record CAWFBA010000012.1, on the reverse strand, counting down.
CACCGCGGTCGACACGGCACAACCGGCGATCACGATCGCCACCGTGCTCACTCCGAGGCCGCCTTCGCCTCGGCCCGCGCCGACGGGCTGAGGCCAACCAGCGCAGCGGCGCCGGCCACGAGCACGGGCACCCCCGCCGGCGTGATGGGCACCAGCGCCAGGGCGATCAGGCCTCCGAGGACGGCCACCGCCCGCGCTCGGCTGGTCTTGGCCTCCGCCATGAGCAGGGCGAGGAAGAAGGCGGGGAACAGGGCGTCGAGGCCCAGCCGCTCGGGATCGCCCACCAGGTCCGCGCTCAGAGCCCCGACGATCGTGCCCGTCTGCCAGGTGACGAACTGCACGGCGCTCGAGCCGAAGAGCATCCAACGGTCGAAGGTGCCGTCGCCGCGCGAGGCGAGCGCCCACGAGGCGTCGACCACGGTCTGGCCCTGCGCGGCGCGCTTGAGCGGGCCGCCCGGCAGCGACGGGCCCAGCGCGGCTCCCATTGCCAGGAAGCGGGAGTTCATGAGCGTGGCTGCGGAGATCGCCGCACCGGCGCCGCCTCCGGCCGCGAGGATCGCGACCGCCGTGAACTGGGCCGATCCCGCGTAGACCAGGAGGGACATCAGGATCGCCTCGAGCGCGGAGAAGCCGGCCTGCTGAGCCACCACCCCGAACGAGATCGCGAGCAGTGCGCCCGCGAGCGCGAACGGCACGCCGGCGCGCACGCCGTCGCGGAAGGTCGCGGAACGAGCGGGCGAGCCTGCCGGCGGCGGCTGCCGGCCGGCGTGCTCCTGAAGCCGGCTCACGCCGCGGTCGCGGTCAGTTCGCGCTCGTACTCGGTGGGCGACCGGCCGGCGACGGCTCGGAAGTCGCGGATGAAGTGGGCGTGGTCGAAGTAGCCGAGGTCGAGCGCGAGGCGACTCCAGTCGGGTCGGTCCTGGCCGGCCAGCTGCTCGAGAGCCTCGTGGAGGCGGTAGCGCTGGAGCACCCACTTGGGGCTCGCCCCGACGTAGCGCGCGAACAGTCGCTGGAGGGACCGCGCCGACACGCACTCGCGGGCGGCGATCTCAGACACCAGCGTGCCCGGCGGCGCCTCGCGCATCCGCGCGACCGCGGCTGCGACCAGCCGCGCCTCCGCGGCGACCGGGCGGCGGTGGGCACGCAGCAAGTCGTGCATCGGCTCGAGCGCCTCGCTCGGCTCCTCCAGCTCCGCAGCGGCCCGCGCCAGCCGGGCCCCATCGGCTCCGAAGACCTCCTCGAGGTCGAGCACACGATCGGTCAGCTCGTCGATCGGGCGATCGGTGAACCCAGCGAAGCCACCTGGCAGGAACTTGGTGCCGACGGCGTATCCCCTCCCGGACAGCATCCGCACGTCGAGGGACCGGCGCACGCCATAGACGAAGGCGCCGTGGGGCTCGAAGACGAGGTGCACGGCCGGGTGTGTGAGCACCTCGGTCCGGTGCGCGCGGTGGCCACGCAGGTCCCAGCGAACGATCCAGTGGCGGTCGATCGCTTCACCAAGGTCGGACGGCGGTGGGCGCAGCTCGAGCGAGAACACCCGCCCGACCTCATCCGGCCTGAGGACACCTCTTGGGACGTCGCTCACCTGTCGGATTTTTCCAAGACCGGGACGCCGAGCCGCCTTACCCTTCACCAATGGCACTCAAGCACCTCAAGCTCTCCGACATCCCCGACAAGGCCCCGACCTACGGAGTCGACTCGCTGGAGGCCCGCCCAGCCAGGACCGAGCTCGGCGCCGACAGCATCGGCCTGACCAGCTATCGCGTCAAACCCGGCCGGCGGGTCGGCTTCGGGCATCGGCACGAAACCGTCGAGGAGGTCTATCTCGTGACCTCCGGCCGCGGGCGCTTCAAGGTCGACGACGAGATCGTGGACGTCGGCCCGGGCGAGGTCGTGTACTGCCCGCCGCAGGCGATGCGCGAGTGGGAGGCCGGCGAGGACGGGCTCGAGATCGTCGCGTTCGGCGGGCACGCCGAGGGGGACGCCAGCATGGAACCGGGCTGGTGGACCGACTGACGCAGGTGCGCTGAACGGACGGGGCAGGTCACGACCTACTGAGAGCTATAGTGCACCGATCGGTGCAGTAACAGACAACTCTGCCCCCCTCCTCAATCGGGCCTTCTTCGCGCTATCGGACCCCACGCGGCGGGAGATCCTGGAGCGGTTGAGCTCTCGCCCCGCCACGCTGAGCGAGCTTGCCGGGGGCGCCGGGCTGACGATCAACGGGATCAAGAAGCACGTCGGGATCCTCGAGGTGGCCGACCTCGTCGTGACCGAGAAGGTGGGCCGTGCGCGCGAGTGCCGACTCGGGCCCGCCGAACTGGACGAGGTGCGCGGATGGATCGACAGCTACCGCCGTGCCTGGGAGACCCGCCTCGATCGCTTCGAGGGCTACGTCGAGCGCGCGACCGGAGGCGACCGGTGAGCGAGGACTTCAAGTTCGAGCGCCTGATCGCGGCCCGGCCAGAGGAGGTCTTCGACGCCTTCACGAGTCCGGAGGGCCAGCGCGAGATGTACGGCAAGGACCAACCAGGCTGGGTCGTCGAGTCGAACTGCGAGCTGCGCGCCGGGGGCGTGTGGACGATCGACTTCGGCGCCTCTCCGAACGAGCTCTACCGCCACGAGCATGTCTTCGATGCGATCGAGCGGCCGCGCCGGATCCGCATGACCACGACTGAGACCCGGCTCGACGGGTCGAAGCTCGTCACGGGCACCGTGTTCACCTTCGAGGCCAGGGGCGACAAAACGCTGATGACCATGATCGGAACTGGCTTCCCGACGAAGGCGCTCCGGGACGAGCACACGCTTGGCCTACCGACCTCGTTCGCCCGACTGGAACGTTTCGTCCTGCGCGGCGGCGGGACCTGAGGAACTGGAGGAGCAGATGTCCAAGTCGATTCTGTACATGTCGATGTCCTTGGACGGGTTCATCGCGGGACCCGACGACGATAAGGACAACGGTCTCGGAACCGGTGGCGAGCGGCTGCACGCCTGGCTCGGCGAGTGGAAGGGCAACGCAGCCGGCTTCGACCCACCAGAAGCGAGCCGTCAGGTCTATGACGAGTCGATGGCGACGGGCGCGGTGGTCGTCGGTCGGCGCACCTTCGACATCGCCGGTCACTGGGACGGCGACCACCACGGCGTTCCGATCTTCGTCCCGACCCGAGGGACGCCGCCCGAGCCGCAGTCAACGTGGGTCAATTACGTGACCGACGGAGTCGAGAGCGCCATGCGCCAGGCCAAGGACGCGGCTGGGGATGCGGACGTGATGGTCCACGGAGCCGACCTCGCTCAGTCCCTGCTTCGCGCCGGCGTGCTCGACGAGATGGAGATTCATCTCGTACCCGTGCTGATTGGCGAGGGGCGCCCGCTGTTCGATCACCTAGGCGCCGACCCGATCGACCTCGAGCTGACACGCGTCCTCGAGGCTCCTGGAGTCACGCATCTGCGCTTCACGGTGCCCGCATGAGCGCCGAGCAAGGGCGGCGCCTGATACTCCACATGTCGGTGTCGATGGACGGTTTCGCCGCTCACGCGGACGGCAAGCTCGACTGGCATGCCCCGGACGAGGCTGAGGTGGACAACGGGGCCCAGCGGCATCGCATCAACCTGGAGCTGCTTGGGCAGATCGACCTGCTCGTGATGGGAAGCGGCGCCTACGCTGAGTTCTACCGGGGGTGGTCCGGCTCCGCCAACCCGATGGCGCAGTTCATGAACGGGCTCCCCAAGCTGGTCTTCTCACAGAGCCTCCAAGCGGTGGACTGGAACAACGCCTCGATCGCTCGCCGCCCGCTCGAAGAGGAGATCCTTGCGCGCAAACGCGAGGACGGCCGCGACATCGTCTGCTTCGGGGGCGTGCGCATCGCACACAGCCTGATTCGCGAGCGCCTGATCGACGAGTTCCGCCTGACCGTTCATCCGGTGATGCTCGGTGACGGCCTCTCCCTGATGCAGGGTCTGCCCGAGCCCCGGCGCCTCGAGCTCATCAGCAGCACGGCCTATGCGGACGGAACCGTGTCGCAGGTGCTGGGGCCGACATAGCCCTCCGAGGGATGGAGCAGCCCCTCTGCGACGGGATGGAGCTAGCCGGACTCGAACCGGCGACCTCCTGGGTGCGATCCAGGCGCTCTTCCAGCTGAGCTATAGCCCCGTGGCCGCCAGCGGCGGCGGCGCCCATGGTACCCGCCCTCCGGGTGGCGGCCGTGGAGGGAACCGTTGGAGTGGTCGAGCTACGGAACGAGCGCAGTCCGCCGGTTTCCTCGCTGCAGGCGCAGCGTGGTCGCCCTGGCGCCGGCGAGCGCCTGCACTCCTGGCTCGGTGGCCTCGTCCAAGAGCAGCAGGCCGGATCCGGTTCGGCCGGCGCCGAGCTTGACCCGGATCGCCCCGTCCTGGTCGCGGAGGCGGAAAACGACCTCGCGGTTCCTCTCCACCTTCATCTGGGCGCGGACCTTCCCGCGAGAGTCCACCAGCTCGAACGTACGTGCCCGCACCACCGAGGGCACGCGCTTCGCGCCGGCCTCCCGATCCTGCAACAGCACCACGAACAGCCCCAGCAGGCAGGTTGCTGAAAGCGCCAGGGCAAGTCTCTGAGTCCTCATCACCCCTCCTAGAGGTTGGCCATCCAGCGTCGGACGAGGCTATGCCAGCCGCGCGGCGCTAACAACGACGACGGCCCGGGCGGTGGGCCCGGGCCGTCGCGCTTCCCTAGGAGGGGGAGCTATGGAAGCTGCGGCTGCAGGCGAGCGATCGCCTTCAGGCGGCCGGCCAACCCGTGGCGGGACGCGGCGCGCGCGTCGCGCAGCTGCCGCGCCCTGAGCTCGAGCATCTCCACCAGCGCAGCGGTGCGATGGAACGGGTCCGCCAGGGCGGGCCCGCCGGCCAGGGGCATGGCCGCCAGCATCTGGCCGTCGCGCTCGGCGATGACCAGCCTACCGTCGGGCAGTCGCTTGGAGTCCAGCGCCGCGAGCCGGGCGAGCGCCACGTTGTCGGAGTAGTCCGCCAGCCGCACCGTGATGTCTGAGGTGTATGTGGTGTTGCGAGCCATGAGCGACCTCTTCTGTAGAACAAGTTGCCTTTCTGCGCCGTCATGGACTACTATCGAGGCCGGGTGTAGCACATACAATGTCGTACAAAATCAACTTGTCCGATCTGAAGCGGGATGGCGACATCTCGCTCACCCAGCAGCTGATCGACCGCATCGTCGCGGCCATCGAGGCCGGCGAGCTCGAGCCCGGCGAGAAGCTGCCGCCCACCCGCGCGCTCGCGGCCGACGCCGGCATCAACCACCTGACCGCCGCACGCGTGTACCGCCGGCTGGCCGAGGAGGGCTACGTGACCGCCAGCGTCGGCCGCGGCACCTTCGTCCGCTCGCTGGCGCCCGCGGCGGCCGAGGAGCGGGGCGACGACTGGCAGGCCTACGTGCTGCCCGACCGCCCGGCGACCTACCAGGAGGAGATCCTGTCCGACGCCTTCCGGCTGCCCGCGCAGGAGGGGATGATCTCGCTGGCCACCGGCTTCCCGTCGCCCCGCTTCCACCCGGCGGAGGAGCTGGCCGAGATCGCGGCCCGCGCGTTCGCCGACGAGGGCGTGGACGTCGCTGTCCTACCTGACGCCAGAGGGCCTGCACGAGCTGCGCGAGCGCCTGGCCGACCGCGGGCGCAGCCAGCGGCGGCACCGCGGGACCCGAAGAGATCATCGTGACCTCCGGCGCCCAGCAGGCGATCGACCTGGTGGCGCGCGCGCTGCTCGAGCCCGGGGACGTGGCGGTGGTCGAGTCGCCCACCTTCACCGGCTCGCTGCTGTCGCTGCGCGTCCACGGGCGCGCGCGTGATCGGCGTCCCGGTGGACTCCGACGGCCTGGACGTGGACGCGCTGGAGCAGGTGCTGTCCCGCCACGAGGTGCGGCTGTGCGCGCTGCAGACCGCGTGCCAGAACCCGATGGGCGTGGACCTCTCGCCCGAGCGCCGGGAGCGCCTGGCCGAGCTGGCGGTGGAGCGCAACCTGTTCGTGCTGGAGGATCGCGTGTACGCCGACCTGCGCTACGAGGGCCAGCGCCGGGCCGTCGCTGCGCGGCGCGGCACCGGGGCACGTGATCCAGGTGAACTCGCTGTCGAAGGTCGTCGGCGGCGGGCTGCGCATCGGCTGGATCTCCGCGCGCGGGCCGGTGCTTCGACCGGCTCTCGACCCTCAAGCAGGCCACCGACTTCCACACCCCCACGCTCGTCCAGCACATCGCCGCGCGCTATCTGGCCACCGACGGCTACGAGCGGCAGCTCGCGCGCAGCCTGCCCTACTACCGCGAGCGGCGCGACGTGCTGATGGCCGCGCTCGAGCGCCACCTGGCCGGCGAGTACGAGGCCGCAGCGCCGCGCGGCGGGCACCACGTGTGGGTCACGCTGAAGCGGCCGGTCGAGGAGCGCTCGCTTCTACTCGGAGGCCGTGCGCCACGGCGTGTCGTTCACCCCCGGCGGCGCCGTGACCGCCGAGCGGCGGCAACGAACCAGCCTGCGGCTCTCCTTCTCGCTGGTAGAGCCGGAGGAGCTCGAGGAGGGCGTCAAGCGGCTGGCGCGCGCGCTGCGCGAGGTCCGGCGGCGCGAACCCGCACCGCCGTCGCGGCACCGCTCTCCTGAGCGGTTCCCCCTTGCGCGCGAGGCCCCCGACGGCCTACCGTCTGTACCAGTGGTGAGGCGGACGGCCATCCTCGGGATCCTGATCGCGGTGATCTGCTGCGCGATCGCGCCGACCGCATTCGCCGGCACGCCGAAGGATCGGTATACGAGCTCCCCGAAGGACCGCTACACGAGCTACGACACCGACGGGCGCTACGACGTCCGCGTGAAGGCGAACATCAAGTACGGGAGCGGGCGGGTCACCAAGCCCGCGCCCGGCAAGAAGGCGCTGGCGCTGGACCTCTATCGGCCCGTGACCAAGTCCAAGCGGCGGCGGCCGCTGGTCGTGCTCATTCACGGTGGCGGCTTCTCGGGCGGCGCGCGGACGTCGCCCGACCTTGTGCGGATAGCGCGCAGGCTTGCCTCGCGGGGCACGATCGCCGTGTCGATCTCCTACCGGCTGATCCCGGACGGCCCAGTGCCGTCGAAGCGCGTGGCGGCAGCCGCAGCAGGCTTCGCAGACGTGCCGATCTTCCAGGCAATGGTGGCGGCGATGGACGACACGCTCACGGCCCTGGACTACCTCAAGCGCAAGGCCAAGCGGTACCGCATCGACTACAAGCGGATCGGAATAGCCGGCAGCTCCGCAGGCGGGATCACCGCCGACCACGTGGCGTATGTGCTGGACGACCTCAAGATCAAGGCGCCGAAGTTCCGCTTCGCCGGCTCACTCTGGGGCGGCATCTTTTTCAAGGTGGACACCAACGCCGCCCAGCTCGAGCGGGGCGAGGCGCCGCTGTTCGCCGTCCACGGCGATGCCGACAGCGTGGTGCCCGTGTTCCTCGACGACCGGCTGGTGGCCCGGGCGCGAGCCGTCGGCGTTCCGTCCGAGTACTACCGCGTGCCGGGCGCCGGTCACGGACCCACGGCCGTCGGGTTCTTCACCCGCGAAGTCAGACCCGGGCAGACCGCGTACGACCGCTTCATCAGGTTCGCGGAGAAGTACCTGTACGCCAAGAAGCGTCCGAAGAGCCGCTACAAGAGCTACACGCGCTAGCCCGCCAGCCGTACCCAGAGCTCGGCCAGGCGGCGCTGCTCGGCCGCGGAGAGCTGCTCGAGGAAGCGCTCGCGTACGCCCGATAGGTGGGTACGGCGAGCCCGGGTGAAGCGCTTGCGTCCCGCGGCCGTGATCACCGCGTCCAGGCCGCGGGCGTCGGTGTGGCACTCCTCACGTCGCACCAGCTCCTCGCCCTCGAGGCGGTCGACGAGGCGGGTGAGCCCGCTGCGGCTGAGCAGCACCCCGTCAGCCAGCTCGGACATGCGCAGGCGGCCGGCCGGCGCCTCGGCCAGGAACAGCAGGACCTCGTACGCGCTCAGCGAGAGTCCGTGCTCGGCGATGAGCTCCGCGTCCAGCGCACGTGTGATCCCCGCATGCGTGCGAAGAAACCCGCGCCAGGCGCCGAGCTCGAGCGCGTCGAGCTCGCTACCGCTGGGCCATGTGGAGTTGGTTGCAGTCACAATCACCTATCCGCTATAGTTGCAAGCGCAACTGATTCTACAGACGCCAGACGAGAGGAGCGCCATGAAGCTCGACGGAATCCACCACGTGACGGCCATCACCGGAGACGCGCCGGGCAACCTGGACTTCTACGCGCGCGTGCTGGGACTGCGCCTGGTGAAGAAGACCGTGAACCAGGACGACCCGACCGTGTACCACCTCTTCTACGCGGACGAGAAGGGCAGCCCGGGCGCCGACCTCACGTTCTTCGAGTACCCGGGCGCGGCGCCGGGCCGAGCGGGTGCGGGCATGGTGCACCTGATCTCGTGGCGCGTGGCGTCGGAAGAGGCGCTGGACTTCTGGGCCCGGCGGCTGGACGCCGAGGGCGTGAGCACCGAGCGCGACGGGGCAACGCTGCGGTTCTCCGACCCCGAGGGGCTGCGGCACGAGCTGGTGGTGTCGAGCGTCGGCGACGCGCCCCTGATCGCCGACCACCCCGAGGTGCCCGCCGAGCGTGGCGTTGCGGGGGTTTGACGGCGTGCGGGCGTATGCGGCGGCGCCGGAGGACAGCCGCGGCCTCCTGGAGGAGGCGCTGGGCTTCGCGCCCGGCGGCGACGGCTGGGAGGCGCGCGGGGAGCGTCGCGGGGGCACCTATGCCTACGACCGCGCGCCGGCCGAGCCCGGGCGCCCCGGTGGCGGCACGGTGCACCACGTGGCGTGGGCCTCCGAGATGGACGACCACGTCGAGTGGCGCAAGCGCGCGATCGAGGGTGGCGCACACCCAACCGACGTGATCGACCGCTTCTGGTTTAAGTCGATCTACTTCCGCGAGCCCAGCGGCGTGCTGTTCGAGATCGCCACGCTCGGCCCCGGGTTCACCACCGACGAGGACGAGGCACACCTTGGCGAGAAGCTGGTGCTGCCGCCGCGGTTCGAGCCGCTGCGAGAGAAGATCGAGGCCACGCTGACCCCATTGGACAACCCGCGCGAGCGCGTCGGATGAGCGACCTGGACACGCTGGCACATCGCGTCCGGCCGGCTGCCGGCGAACCGGAGGGCGCGCTGGTCCTTCTGCACGGCAGGGGTGCCGACGAGGACGACCTGTTCCCGCTGCTCGACGTGCTGGACCCCTCCCACCGGCTGGTGGGCGCCACCGCTCGAGGGCCGCTGCGGCTGCCGCCCGGCGGCGCGCACTGGTACGCCGTGCGCGCCATCGGCTACCCGGACCCCGGCACGTTCCATCCGACCTACGCCACACTCGCCCGGTGGGTCGACGACCTGCTGGCCACGCACGGCGTGGAGCCCGCGCGGCTGGTCATCGGCGGCTTCTCCCAGGGCACCGTCATGAGCTACGCGGTGGGCCTGGGCGCCGGCCGGCCGGCGCCCGCCGGCATCGTTGCGCTCAGCGGCTTCATGCCGACCGTCGAGGGCTTCGAGCTCGACCTGAGTGATCGCACCGGGTTGCAGGCGGCGATCGGCCACGGCGCTCGCGATCCCGTGATCGGCGTGGAGTGGGCGCGCGACGCGCGCGAGCGGCTCGAGGCCGCGGGCGCCGACGTGCTCTACGGGGAGTCCGAAGCGGGGCACCACATAGACCCGCGGTTCCTGGCCGAGCTGCCGGGGTGGGTGCAAGAGGCAGTAGCGCGGGCGGCGGTTTAGGGCCGGGCGTCGGTCGCGGGTCGCCGCCCGTCGATGCGCTTCGGGATCTCAGAGACCGCTCCCGCCGGGGGTGCAGGGTGACCGGATAGGGGGCGAGAGCTAGCGGTCGCGGCTATCCTGGCGCTCCCATGAAGCCAAGGACCCGCAGCTTCCGGCACGAGGGCTTCAAGCTCGTCTATGACGAGTACGGCAGCGGCGAGCGCACCGTGATCCTCACCCCGGGCCTCCTGTTCTCGCGCAGGATGCACGGCCCGCTGGCGCAGACGCTGGCCACCCGCGGCTACCGCGTGGTGTGTCTGGACCTGCTGGGGCACGGCGACTCGGACCGCCCACCGGAGATGTGGCACTACTCGATGCCGCTGTTCGGCCGGCAGGTGCTGGCCCTGATGGACCACCTGGAGGTGGAGAAGGCGGTGCTGGGCGGCACCTCGCTGGGCGCCAACGCCACGCTCGAGGCCGTGGCCGCCGACCAGGAGCGCGTCCAGGGGCTGCTGATCGAGATGCCGGTGCTGGACAACGCGTTGCTTGGGTGTGCGATCGCGTTCACACCACTGCTGATCTCGCTGACCTTCGGGGCGCCCGTCACGCGCACCCTGGCCAGCGTTGCGGACCGCCTGCCGCGCCGAGGGCCGCTGCTGGGGCAGATGCTCCACGACTGGGTGGCGCAGGACCCCAAGCCCTCGGCGTCCGTGCTGCAGGGCCTGTTCTTCGGGCGCACCGCGCCGCCCCGGTCCGAGCGCAGCACCTTCGAGCCGCCAACGCTCGTGATCGGCCACCCGCGCGACCCGATCCATCCGTTCTCGGACTCCGACATGCTCGTGCGCGAGCTTCCCAACGCACGGCTGATCGAGGCTTCCTCGATCATCGAGCTGCGCACCTCGCCCGAGCGCCTGACGGGTGAGATCGTGGGCTTCATCGACGAGTGCTGGGGCGGTCGCGCCCGTCCCGCTCGCCGGCGCAGGGCCCCTGCGAAGCGCAGCACCAACGGCTCCCGCGCAGCCGGCGCGCGGCGCCGTCCGGATTCGTCGCGCGCCTGCGGGGTCATCCGGGTGCAGAGTCAAATCCAGTAGTCGCTTGGGCGTCAAGCGGCTCTGGACGAGGGTCGCCGGGCTCGTACGTCGCGGTGGCCCACGCGGCTTCGTCCTGGCGCTGCTCGGGCGGACGGTGCTGCGGCACGTGGTGCTCATCGAGCGCGACCTGACCATCGAGCCGCCGCGCGTGCCGACCGATGTGGACTTCCGCCGGGCGTTCCTGCGACCTGAGGACGCGGGCGCCTACGCCGCCTATCGGCCCGACCGCGACCGGGAGCGGGTGCTGGCCCGGCTGGAGCGCGGATCGATGTGCCACGTGGCCTGGCTGGACGGGCGGATCGTGTCGGACTGCTGGTACCAGCCGGGCGAGGCGTGGGTCGAGGACCTGGACCGCCGCTTCGAGCTCGGCGCACGACGAGGCCTACGCCTACGACGCGCACACCGAGCCCGAGCTCCGTGGGCACGCCGTGACCCCATCGCGCGCGACGCTGGCCGCAACGGACCTGCGCGATCGCGGCTTCACGCGCGCGGTGGGCTTCGTGGTGCCCGAGAACGGCCCCGGCCTGCGCTCGCCTCGCAAGTCCGGCTGGACGCGGTTCGGGGTGGCCGGGCATGTGCGCTTCGGGCTGGGGCGAGTCGAGTTCGTCCGCACCGCGCGGGCGGGCACCCGCTGGCGGCTACGCAGGCGGCGCTCGGGCAGGCCTGGGCCGCCCGAGCTGGAGCGCGGCGGCCTCTGAGAGAACCGGCGGGGACGCCCACTACCCTTCTGCCGCGATGTCGAGCCGCAAGGAGCAGAAGGAGCAGCTGCGCCGCGAGCGCGAGGAGCGCGAGCAGGCCGCCAAGGAGGCCGAGCGCAGGCGACGGATGATCGGCTACGCGGCCGCGGGCGCCCTGGTGCTGGTGGTGCTCGTGGTGGGCGTGGTGCTCCTGGCGGGCGGCGACGACGGGAGCGGCGAGCAGGCCGACGGCGGCAGCGACGTGCTGCCGGATGGTGGCGAGGTGCCGGACCCGGAGATCACCGACCTCCAGGACGCCGCCCGCGCGGCGGGCTGCACGCTCACGAGCCGCCGGGCCGCCAGCCGCGACCACACGCAGGACCTGGCGGAGCAGGTGGCCTACCCGACCAACCCGCCCACCGCGGGCAGGCACTTCGAGGTCCCCGCCGAGGACGGCGCCTACGACACCGCCCCCGACGCCAAGGAGCTCGTGCACTCGCTCGAGCACGGCCGGATCATCGTCTGGGTCAAGAAGACCCTGCCGCGTGCTCAGCGGGCCAACCTCAAGGCCCTCTTCGACGAGGACACCTTCCAGATGCTCATCGTGCCCAACGAGACCAACATGCCCTACGCGGTGGCGGCCAGCGCCTGGAACGCAGAGCCGCAGCCGCTGGGCACGGGCCGCCTGCTGGGCTGCCGCCGCTACAGCCCGCAGGTGTTCGACGCCATCCGCGCCTTCAAGGACGAGCACCGCAGCAACGGGCCCGAAGCCGTGCCCTAGCCGCGCCTGGGCGCCCGGTTGCAGCCCTAACTCGTGCAACGTCTCGCCCAGGGCGCAACAGGGCGTCTGACACCGTGTTCCCACGCTTTGGTGAAGCGCTCTCTCCTCACCGGCGCGCTGGTGTGCGTCCTGGGCCTCCTCGCGGTGGCGGCTCCGGCCCTGTCCCTGCGCCCTTACCGGCCCGAGCCGGTGAACTTCTCGATGGCGGCTCCCTCCGGGCCCTCCTCGGTAACGCCGCCCGCCAGAGCGGCGGCGTCGTGTCGCGCCCGCTGCGCTCGCCGCGGCGGTTCAACCTGGTGGGCCTGAGCTGGCGAGGAGGCCACAGGGAGGCGGCGGTGGCGGTGCGCGCCCGCCGCGACGGCGGGCGCTGGACCCGCTGGACGCCGCTGGCATCGGAGCTGGTCGACGGCCCCGACCCGGGCACGGAGGCGCGGCCGGGCACCACGTCGAGCCCGACCTGGGTCGGAGAGGCGGACTGGGTGCAGTACCGATCGAGCCGGCGGCTGCCCGGCCTGCGACTGCGCTTTGTGAACACCCGCGGGACCGCGACGGCAGCCGAGCGGGCACGCACGGCCCTTCGGCGCGCCGTGAGCGCAGGGGTCTCGTCGCTGGCCCGCGCCACGCGGATCGAGGCCGCCGGTGCCCAGGCCGGCGCGCCCGGGATGGTCAGCCGCGCGGAGTGGGGCGCGAGCAGGTGCCGCCCGCGCTCCGCGCCCGAATACGGCGAGGTGCGCGCGGCCTTCGTTCACCACACGGTCAACCCGAACGACTACACGCGCGAGGAAGCGCCGGACGTGGTGCTGGCCATCTGCCGCTACCACCGCTACTCGAACGGCTGGAATGACGTGGGCTACAACTTCCTGGTCGACCGCTTCGGGACGATCTACGAGGGCCGCGCCGGAGGCACCGACCAGGCGGTCGTGGGTGCGCAGGCGCAGGGCTACAACTCGCAGTCGACCGGGATCGCCAACATCGGCACCTTCAGCACGGTCGAGCAGTCGCCCGCGGCGATGCTCTCCATGGTGGCCCTGATCCGCTGGAAACTGCCCCTGCACGGAGCTCCCACGACCGGCACGACCACGCTTAGGAGCGCGGGCGGCTCGGCCAACCGCTTCCCCGCCGGCACGGCCGTGAGGCTCAACCGGGTCAGCGGCCACCGCGACACCGGCGCCACGGCCTGCCCCGGCGCCGCCCTCTACGCCCAGCTCCCCGAGCTGCGCAGCCTGGTGGGCGACGTGCGGCCCGCGGGCAACGTGACCGGCCTTCGTGGCCGTGTGGCAAGCCGGCGCGCCAGCGTGGCCTTCGGCCAGGGCGGCACCGATCTCAGGCGTGCTGACGGTGGCCGGCGCGCCACCCGGCTCTGCCCTGCCGGTGTCGATCGAGGCGCTGGTGGGCTCCCGCTGGCGCCCCATAGGCGGAGCCACCACCGACGCCGCGGGGGCGTTCGCCACCTCGGTGGCCATCAGGCGATCGCGGCTGCTGCGCGTGCGCTTCGCCGGGCTCGGCGGCCTGCGCGCCAGCACGTCGCAGCGCTTCCCCCTGCGCGTACGACCGGTGGTCTCGGTCAGCGAGCCCCGCTCGCGCGTGGCCGTGGGCCGGTACGTCCGGTTCTCGGGCACCGTGTCGCCGCGCAAGCGGCTGGTGTCGCAGGTGCTGCAGCAGCGCCGCGGCGGGCGCTGGCGGACGGTGGGCACCCGGCGGCTGCGCGTGAGCCGGGATGGGTCGTTCCGCGGCCGGTTCGCGCCCCTGAGCCTGGGCGCCTACCGGTTCTACGTGGTGGCCAAGCGCGACCGGGCCACCGCGCGCGGGGCGTCGCGGCGCATCACGCTCACCGCGGCACGCCGCGGCGGCGGCGCAGCCGCGCCCTAGTCCCAGCCCTGGCGCAGCTCGGCGCTGTACAGGCCGCGGCCGGTGGCCAGCATGCGGGCGGTCCGGGCGAGGATGCGCAGGTCCAGGGTGAGCGAGCGATTGTCCACGTACCAGACGTCCAGCTCGATCCGCTCCGGCCACGACAGCGAGAGCCGGCCGTTGACCTGGGCCCAGCCGGTGATCCCCGGCTTGACCTCGAGCCGGCGGCGCTGGTGCTCGGTGTAGCGATCGACCTGCTCCTGCACCGTGGGCCGCGGGCCCACGATGGCCATCTCGCCGCGCAGCACGTTCACCAGGTTGGGCAGCTCGTCGAGCGAGAAGCGCCGCAGCACTCGGCCGGCGCGGGTGATGCGGGCATCGCCGGGCTCGATGTACAGGCCGGCGCCCATCCGCTCGGCGCCCTGGACCATGGTGCGGAGCTTCCAGAGGTCGAACTGCCGGCCATCCCTGCCCACGCGGCGGTGGCGGTAGATCACCGGGCCCGCGTGACTCCAGCCTTGTCGCCAGTGCCGCGGCCAGGAGCAGCGGCGACGTGAGGATCAGGCCGGCGACGGCGATCAGGATGTCGAGCAGGCGGCTCACGGATACGGTCTGGCCGGGTGCGGGTCCTCTACCTACACCAGTTCTTCATGACCCGCGCGGGAGGCGGCGGCACGCGCTCGTACGAGCTGGCACGACACCTCGTTGGCGCCGGGCACGCGGTGACGATGGTAACCGCGGCCGCGGGCGATCGGGCCGCGCCGCGGACGGTGGACGGCATCGAGGTGATCGAGGTGGGCGGCGCCTACGCCGACTACATGGACGCCACGCGGATGCGCGACCGTGCCCGGATGGGCGCCTTCGCCCGCTTCGCCGCCGGGGCCACCGCCGCCGCCCTGCGGGCGCCCCGGCCGGACGTGGTGCTGGCCACCTCGCCGCCGCTGACCATCGCCGTGCCGGCCGTCGCCGCGGCGCGCCGCCACCGCGCCCCGCTGGTGTTCGAGGTCCGCGACCTCTGGCCGCGCGCGCCGATCGAGATGGGGGCGCTGAACGGTCGCGTCCCGCGCGCGGCCGCGCGGGCCCTCGAGCGCGCCGCCTACCGCTCGGCCGCGCGAGTGGTCGCGCTCTCGCCCGGAATCCGCGCGGGCGTGCTGGCCACCGGGCGTGGCGCCGGAGCGAGTGGAGATGATCCCCAACGCCTCCGACCTGGACCTGTTCTCACCCACCGTAGACCCGGGCGACCTCCGCGCGCGGCTGGGGCTGGAGGGCGCGTTCGTGTGCTCGTACTTCGGCACGATGGGCGAGGCCAACGACCTGACCCAGGTCATCGCCGCGGCGGCGCTGCTGAGCGAGCGGGGCGAGAACGGCGTGACGTTCGTGCTCCAGGGCGACGGCAAGCGCCGCGCCGCACTCGAGGCCGAGGTCGATCGCCGCGGGCTGGCCAACGTGAGGCTGCTGCCGGCTGGCGACAAGCACTCCGCCGCGCAGCTGGCGGCGGCGTCGGACGCGTGCATGACGATCTTCAAGGACGTGCCCGTGCTGGCCACCAACTCGCCCAACAAGCTGTTCGACACCTTTGCGGCCGGGCGCGCGGCGATCGTGAACACCGACGGCTGGCAGCGCGAGCTCGTGGAGCACAACGACGCGGGCGTGTTCGCGCGGCCGGGCGACCCGGGCGACCTGGCCGACCGGGTGCTCGAGCTGCGCGACGACCCGGCGCGCACGGCCGCGCTGGGGCGCAACGCCAGGCGGCTGGCCGAGGCGCAGTTCGATCGCAGGCTCATCACCGAGCGGATGCGGGCCCTGCTCGAGCGGGCGGCGGCCTGATGGACCTGTCCTACTGCGTGGTGAACACGAACGGGCGCGAGCTGTTGCTGGAGTGCCTCGATGCCATCGAGCGCACGCACCCGGCCGGGTTGGAGGGCGAGGTGCTGGTGCTGGACAATTGCTCGGACGACGGCTCCGTGGCGGCGGTGGAGGCCAGCAGCCACGACGCACGGGTGATCGCGCTGGACCGGCGCACCGGCAAGGCCGAGAACGACTCGACTCTGCTGCGCGAGGCCTCCGGCGAGCTCTGCCTCCTGCTCAACGAGGACTCCCAGCTCCAGGACGGCGCCACGGAGGCGCTGGTGGCGGCATTGCGCGCGGCGCCGGAGGCGGCGTCCGCCGGAGCTCAGCTGCTGTCCACCGAAGGCGAGCCGAAGCCCTGCGCCTGGCGACTCCCCGGCATCGGGACGGCCCTGGCCGGGCTGTTGCTCCTGCATCGGGTGGTCACGGTTCAGAGCGGCGGGGGGCGGACCCGTTCGGTGGGCTGGACCCAGTCGAGCGCGATGCTCGTGCGCCGCGCGCGCGGCCGAAGAGGTGGGCTACCTGGACCCGGACTTCTTCGTGTACTCCGACGAGACGGACTTCTGCAAGCGCCTGCATGACGCCGGATGGGACGTGCTGTACGTGCCGGCCGCGCGCGCGATCCACCACGACCAGCTGAGCAACGACCCCCGCAGCGCCCGGCGGCGGATCGTGGAGTTCCACCGCAATCGCGATCTCTACATGCGCAAGCACCACACCGACGCCGAGCGGCTGCTGGTGCGCCTGCTCGAGCGCGATCTTCTACCTGGGCCTGGCGGCGGCGGCCGTGGTGCTTCCCGGCCACGATTCGCGCCGGCTGGCGCTGCACGCGCGACAGGAGCTGGCGCCGGGACGCGGCGAGGGCGTCCGCGAGGCTGCCCAGGAGTACAACCGGCGGGCGCGAATCGCACCCTGACGTGGACCATCCCGACCTCGCACAGATCGCCGCCGTAACCGCTGCCGCGGGCGCGGCCCTGCTGCTGGCCGGGCGGGGACGGGCGGTGGTCATCTGCGGGCTCGCGCTGTCGGCGCTCGGCGCAGCCGGGTTGGCCGCGGCGCCGTCGGGCCTCGGGCCACTGGACGAGCTGACATCGCCCGCGGGGGCGGCGGCCGGCGCGCTGGCCCTGGCGGCGCTCTGCGTCGCCGCCGGCGTGTTCGTGGCCAGGCCCGCCTGGGTGCCGCTGGCCGTGCTGGCCACCGCACCGCTGCGACCGCCGATCGCCTTCGAGTCCGGCGGCGGCTTCCCGCTCGCGCTGGCGGACGACGGTCAGCTGGGGCGGCTGCTGCCGCTGTACTTCGTGCTGGCAGCCGCTGGGCTGGCGCTGGCCTGGCGCGCGGGCCGCGGCGCACCCGGCGCCGCGCGGGGGCTGCCGCGGGCGGTGGGCCTCCCGGCGGCGGCCTTCATCGCGTTCGCGTGCGTCTCGCTGACCTGGGCCGACGAGCTCGAGTCCGGTGCCGAGCTGCTGCTGTTCTTCACGGTGCCCTTCGCCGTGCTCGTGGGCGTCGTCGCCCGGGCGCCGTTCCCCGACTGGGCGCCGGCCGCGCTCGCGCGGATCGGGATCGCCCTGGCGGCGGTCTTCGCGGCGGTGGGCCTCTACCAGGCCGCCACCCGCGAGCTCTTCTTCTTCGCCCCCAACCTGGCCGTGTCCAACGCCAACTCGGACTTCTTCCGGGTCACGTCGCTGTTCGGCGACCCCAGCCTCTACGGGCGGCACGTGGTGCTGGGGCTCGGGTTGGTGCTGGTGGCGCTGGCGCTGCGCCGGATCGACCTGCGCCTGGGCGTGCCCCTGCTGGTGCTGCTGTGGGGAGGCCTGTTCGTGTCCTACTCGCAGTCCAGCATGGTGGCCCTGATCGCCGTGACCCTGTTCGTGGCGGCGGTCACCGGCGGCCGCCGGGTGCGGCTGGTCGTGGTGGGAGGCCTGGCGGCCGTGTGCCTGATCGGGGCCGGCTACCTGGCCGCCATCGAGCTGCGGGGCGACTCGCTTAGGCGTGAGACCAGCGACCGGACCCAACGGGCGGAGGACACCCTGCGCGCGGTGGAGGAGGCGCCCGTCGTGGGGGTGGGGATCGGCGGCCAGCCGCTCGCCAGCCGCCGACTGTCCGGCCGCGACCGGCCGACGCCGAACTTCGTGTCGCACACCACGCCGCTGACCGTGGCGGCGGAGCTGGGGCTGATCGGGTTGGCGCTCTACGCGTGGCTGCTGGTGGGCGGCGCACGGATCATCGAAGCCGTGCGCAGGCTCGAGCCCGCGCTCGGGCTGGCCCTGGGCGCGTCGCTGCTGGCGCTGTTCGTGCACGCGCTGGCCTACAGCGGGTTCCTCGAGGACCCGCTCACCTGGCTGGTCCTGGCCGTGGCGGCCGGGCAGCTCACCTGGACCCGCCGCGACGACGGCTCCAGGCGTGGCGGGCAACGACCGGCGGCGGCCGAGGCATGACCGGCCCCTCCACGCGCCTCTCCCAGGGCGGCATGTTCGCCCTGCTGGGAACGCTGCTGGCCCTGCTGGCGGTGACCCTCCCCGAGCTGGGCTCGGACCCGTGGCCGTTCCGCACGCCGGCGCCCGAGCCGCAGGGCGTGCTGGGGCCCCTCGTGAGGGCCGCGGGCGAGGAGTGGGACGTGGGGATCGCCCGCTCGGCGTGCTTCCTGGCCGCCCTGGCCCTGGCGCTGGTGGCCGCGCTTGGCCTGCGACGGCGCGACTGGCCCGCATGGGTCGGGACCGCGCTGGCGGTGGGCGTGGCCCTGGCGCTGCTGCTGCCCTCGGCGCTCCTGCAGGTGGGGCTGCGCGACGCCACGGCCCCGTGGTTCCACACCAACGACTCGACCTACCAGATCGAGATCGCGGGCGACCTGCTGCTGGACGGCGACAACCCCTATGGGCACGACTACAAGGGCTCCGGGATGGAGCGCTTCTACACCTACGACGGGAGCGTGTCGCAGCGGGTCCTGGATCGCGAGGTGGCACTGGAGCACTTCGCCTACTTCCCCGGGATGGTCGTTACGGGCGCCGTGTGGCAGCTGGCCCCCGCCCCCTTCGACGACTACAGGGCGTTCATCCTGCTCATGACGCTCGCGGGGTTTGCGGCGGCCATGGCCTTCCGCGCGCCGCTGAGCTGGCGGCTGGCGATCGGGGCGCTGGTGGTGGCCAATCCGATCGCCGTTCGCTCCGCCTGGTTCGGTCAGAACGACGCGCCCAGCATCACCATGATGATCCTGGCGTTCGCCCTCGTGACCCGCGGGCGCCTGCGCTGGGCCGCGGCGTCGCTGGCGGTGGCGGTCCTGCTCAAGCAGTTCGCCGTGGTGGCCATCCCGTTCGTCGCGCTGATGATGGTCAAGCGCGGCGCCTCGCGCGCCGAGCTGAAGGGCGCTGCGCTGGCGTTTGCGGGCGTGGTGGCCGTCGTGGTGCTGCCGTTCCTGATCGCCGACCCGGTGGCGTTCTACGAGGACACGGTCAAGTTCGGCGCCGGCACCTATCGGATCGTGGGCTACGGCCTCTCGGCGATGATGATCCGCGCGGGAATCCTCGACGACCGCAGCGGCTCGTACCCGTTCGCGATCATCGCGTTGGTCACCTGGCTACCGCTGACCGCGTGGCTGCTGCTACAGCAGCACCGGGCGCGCGAGGCATGGATCGGGCCGGCGGCCTTCTCGGTGTCGATGCTGGTGCTGCTCTTCATCGGCCGCACCTTCAACAACTACTACCTCGTGTGGCCGATGATGGGCGCAGCCGCCGCCGCGCTGGTCTACGCCGGCGAGCGGTTCAGTCCCGCGCCCGATCCTTCGGCCGCCGCTTCGCCTTCTCCGCCTGCTCGCGCGGCTCCAGCGCGTACAGGTACGAGCGCCCGGTGAGGTAGACGCGGTTGCGGTCGGCCACGACCGGGCTTGCGTACTTGCCGGCATTGTTGCGCCACACCGTGCGGCCGGTGCGGGCATCGAGCGCAGTGGTGGAGTCGCGGCCCATCTTCACGTACCGCGACGCCTCCGACCCACAGCTCGAGCACGTGGACGCGTAGACCAGCCCGGCCATGACGGCCGGCGGCCCGTGCACGGCGCTGGGCATCTCCCGCCGCCAGCGCACGTCGCCCGTTGCGGCGTCGAGCGCGAACAGCTTGCCGTCGTAGGTGCCGGCGTAGACCTTGCGGTCGTACAACGCCGCGGAGGAGTAGACGTATGTGCCCAGGCGCTTGGCCCACAGCAGCTTGCCGCTGCGCTGGCCGTAGGCGTACATGGTGCCGTCCGTGGAGCCGATGAACACGCGCCCGTAGGCCACGGCCGGCGTGGCGTAGAAGAACTCGGTGGCCTGGCTTGCCTTCCACGCGAGCCTGCCGGTGCGCGCGTTGAGCGCGTACAGCGTGCCCGACTGGTTGCCGATGAAGATGCGCCCGCCCGAGTAGGCCGCGGAGGTGTTGACCTTGGCGCCGGTCTGGTGCTTCCAGACGGGCCGGCCGGTCTTGGCGCGGATGGCGTGCACGTTGCCGTCCCATGAGCCGATGTAGAGAATCCCCTTGCGCAGCAGCGGGGACGACTCGACCGGCTTGGTCCAGTAGCGCCACTTGGTGCGGCCCGTCCTGGCGTCCATGGCCTCCAGGAAGCCGTTGGGGTTCTCAGCGCCCTGCGGGCAGGGCGCGAAGTGCATGTAGGACTGGTAGACGACCCCGCCCTTGATCGTGGGCGACGACGCCGCGCAGCGCTTGTAGTTCTTCGTCTTGAACACGGGCCTGCCGGTCTTGCCGTTGACTGCGAAGAAGAGCCCCTTCTGCTGCGCGATGTACACGTTCCCGTAGGCCACCGACGGTGGGTACTCGAGCTGGTCGCGGCTGTCCAGGCGCCAGGTGCGCCGGTAGGGAGGCCTATGGTCGTACGGGGAGACCTTGCTGCGGGCAACGTCGTAGCCCAGGGTGGGCCACGGTTCGTCGGCGTCGGCCTTCTTCGGTGGCGCAGCCTCGGGCTCGGCGCCGGGATCGAACTCGACCGCCGCGGAGCCCCGCTTCTGCGGGGGCTCCTCGTCGTTCATCAGGGCGCGCACGGCGCCGGCGGCCGCGACCACGAGCAGCACGACGGCGACGCCGGCGATCAGCAGCCAACGACTCATCCGCCGCAGGATGGCAGACGGCCTGGTTGTCTCAGCGGGGTCGCGAGATCAGCGACCAGATCCTGCGTGTGACCCTGGGCACCTCCACGCTCAGGCGCCCCTCCTCCAGCTCGCCCGCCCAGCCGGGCGTGCCGGGACGCACAACGGTGCCCTTGCCGAGCGTGTAGCCCACGAAGGCGGCCTGGCCCTCCTCGCGGCCGGCCGCCGTGCGCAGCTCGGCCTCCGCCGGCAGCTCCACGGAGCGCTCGAACACGCTGAACTCCCCGAACAGCGCATCCACTCCCCGGAACAGGCCAAGCTCGTCC
Source organism: uncultured Thermoleophilaceae bacterium (assembly GCA_963814005.1). Classification (GTDB taxonomy): domain Bacteria; phylum Actinomycetota; class Thermoleophilia; order Solirubrobacterales; family Thermoleophilaceae; genus JAAYBF01. The sequence goes on along the minus strand of CAWFBA010000012.1, from coordinate 64,953 downwards.
TGCTCCTCGCGCAGGGGCGCCGCGGGATCCGTGCGGAAGATCGCGGTGCGCTCACCGAACAGGTCGTCGGCGCGGGGCGGGCTGGGGTTGCGCAGCAGCGGCCCCACCAGCGCCACCGTGCGCCTAAGCGACCTCGCCCCGAACGAGACCGCCCGCAGGCCACCCTCCTCGACCTCCTCGCGCAGGCGGTCGCGCACCCGCCGTGGGAGCCAGATGGCGCTGCCTGCGATGGCGACGCCGGGGGCGTTGCCCAGCGCCGGTCCGCGGCGGCGTGCCAGCGCCAGGTCGGTGGTGATGTCATAGGCCAGCCGCTCGCGATCGAGGAACCGCAGCAGGGGCGAGACCTCGGAGGCGAACCGCGGCGGCAGGCGGCCCTCACGGAAGGGTCGGTCCGCGGGGATCGAGCGGGCGTCGTTGAGCGTCTCCGGGAAGCCGTCCAGGTCGGAGTCCCAGCGGTTCAGCCCCTGCCAGGTGACCGCGGGCAGCACCAGGATCGGCCGCGGCCTGCGCGCGGCCCGGGCGGTGGCGGCCTTGCCGGCCACGGCCACCGGCCACACCGCCCTCCGCCCGCCGGCGCGGACCCGCACGAGATAGACGCCCGTGTGCGCGCCCCGGGGGATGCGGACCCTGCAGGCGTCCCCCGCGGCGGCGGTCGCGGCGGATCGTCCGCCGCGAGCCCAGCCTGGAGAACGCGAACTCGAATCGCCGTGGCAGCGGGCCGACCGTGAGCGTGGCCAGCGCGCCCGCCGACACGGGCTCGAGACGGCCCCTGCAGGGTCAGCCTGCGCACCGCCACGCCGGTCCTGGGGCGCGCGGTGGCCGCGGTCGGCGGGTCGGGGGCGGGCGCGCGCGGTCAGGTTGCCCGCCAGGTCGCGCACCAGCACGAAGAACGCGTAGCTGCCGTCGGGCGCCTGGCCCCCGCCGCGGACGCTCCCGTCCCACACCCCGCTGCGCGAGCGGTCGCCTCGGAACAGGCGCACCACCTGCAGTGGCCTCACGTCGGTGCGGAAGACGCGGAACTCCGGATTGCGATTGCGCGGCCCGCTGTAGCTCACTCGCACCCGTCGCGCGCCGCCCGGCACACCGGGTGCGAGCACGTTGGGCGCCACTCGAGTGATGCGGACCCGCGGCGGTCGGGTGTCCACCCGCACCTCCTTGAAGGAGTCGATGCTGCGCCCCTCCTTGCGCCGTGCCACCCGCAGCCGGTACACGCCGTCGGGCACCACGCGGCCGTCGTCGTCGCGCCCGTTCCATGTGAAGCGATGCTTGGTGTCCCCCGCCAGGCGGCGTCCGTCCACCAGGCGGCGCACCTCCTCGCCGTCGGCGTCGATCACGTAGAACGACACCTCGGCGGGCTCGGACAGGTCGAAGCCGACCCGCGAGCCGTCGCGCACGCGGTCCCCGTTGGGCGAGATGTCCCGCGGCTGGGCGGCGAAGCGAAGCACCACCGGGACCTCGGTCTTCAGCGACTGGGTGAAGAAGAAGGCGGCCACCGTCGCCACCACGAGCACGGCGAACGCGGCCCGGACCAGGCGGCTGGACTCCACCGGCGGAAAGGTATTGGACCCGGCGACAGGGAAAATGGCGCCGATGCGCGTCCAGCTGGTGGACCCCCCGGCCTACACGCCGCCCTACGACTACTCGCTGGCGGGCTGCCCTGGCGCGGGCCGGCGCGGACGTGGAGCTGTCCACGAGCCGCTACCTCTACGGGCCGCCGCCGCCCGTCAACGGGCTTCCGCGTGAGCGAGGACTTCTACCGCCGGGCGACGCGTCGCGACCGCGGCGTCGGCGCACGCCGCGCCGCTGCGCGCCGTCGAGCACGTGCCCGACATGCTGCGCCACCGCCGCAAGGCGCCGGCGCCGACGTGGTCCACTACCAGTGGCTCACGCTCGAGGCGCTCGACGCCTTCCTGCTGGCAACCGGCGCGCCGCGCGTGTTCACCTCCCACAACGTGCTGCGCCGCGGCGACGGGCGCGCTGCGCGAGCAGGCGGCGCGGCTGGTGGCCGCCCGCTCGGACGCCGTGTGGCCCACACCGCGGAGGGCGCCCGCGAGCTGCGTTGAGCGCTTCGGCGCCGACCCCGAGCGCGTGCACGTGATCCCGCACGGCGCCTTCGACTACCTGACCCGGCAGGAGCACGAGGAGCCGCTGCCCGATGAGCTGGCCGCGGTCGAGGGCCCGGTGATCCTGTGCTTCGGGGTGCTGCGCCCGTACAAGGGCGTCGACGTGCTGGTGGACGCCTTCCGCGAGGTCGAGGGCGCCGAGCTGTGGATCGTCGGCCGGCCCTGGATGGCCGTCGAGCCGCTCAAGGCCGCCGCGGCGCAGGCGCGCGGCACGGGTGCGCTTCGTGGACCGCTTCGTGACCGACCCCGAGCTGCCGGCCTTCTTCCGCCGCGCCGACGTGGTGGTGCTGCCCTACCGGCGCATCGACCAGTCGGGCGTGCTGTACACGGCGCTGGCCTTCGGCAAGGCGATGGTGCTGTCCGACGTCGGCGGCTTCTCGGAGATCGGCCGCGACGCACGGCGCCGCGGAGCTGGTGCCGCCCGAGGACCCGGCGGCGCTGGCGCGAGGCGCTCGCAGCGGCTGGTGGACGACCCCGCGGCGCGGGCCGCGCTGGAGGAGCGGGCCGCGGCGGCCGCCGCCGGCCCCTACTCCTGGGACGAGATCGGCCGGCGCACCCTCGACCTGTACGAGGAGCTCGTGTGAGGGCGATCTTCATGGGCAAGCACAAGCGCTCGGCCGTGGGGGCGCTGGAGCACCTGGTGGCGAGCGGCGCGGAGGTGGTGGCCGTGGTGGCGCCCGACCCGAGCGGGGCGAGCACGACGTCGCCAGCGCCTGGACCTGGCGGCCGAGCGGCACGGCCTGCGGCTCGCGCAGCGACGACGAGCTGTACGCCGAGATCGCGGACGGCTCGCTCGGCGACGTCGACCTGGTGCTCTCGTTCCTGTTCTGGAAGCGGATCCGCCCGCCGCTGATCGAGCTGGCGCGCGTGGCCTGCCTGAACTTCCACCCCGCGCCGCTGCCCGACATCCGCGGCCTCGGCGGCTTCAACGTCGCGATCCTCGAGGACTTCGCCGAGTGGGGCGTGTCGGCCCACTTCGTGGACGAGGAGTTCGACACCGGCGACCTGGTGCGCGTGGACCGCTTCCCGATCGACCGCGACGGCGAGACCGCGCTGTCGCTCGACCTCCGCAGCCAGGAGCGGCTGCTGGCGGTGTTCCGCGACGTGGTCGACTCCGGCGCTGGCGGGCGAGCCAGCTGCCGCGCGAGCCCCAGGGCGAGGGGCGCTACGTGACCGCGCGAGGAGTTCGAGGCGCTGCGCGGCGGTGCGGCCCGACGACCCGCCGGAGCTGACCGAGCGGCGGATCCGGGCGTTCTGGTACCCGCCATTCGACGGCGCGACGATCGAGGTCGGAGGGCGTAGCCTGACGCTCGTGGACCGCAGCGCTGCTCGAGCAGGCGGCGGCCAATCGGGCGGCGGGCATCTACGCGTGACGCGGCTGGGCTCGTGCGGTCGCCGAGGTCGTACCGACGCCTGCCGCGTATCTTGCTGCCATGGCCCGAGCGCCGTGCCCTCCTGCGGCACCGAGAACCCGGCGACGCCCGCTTCTGCATGTCCTGCGGCATCGCGCTCGAGCGGCGCTGCCCGTCCTGCGGCGAGCCCGCGCCCGCCGAGGCCGCGCTTCTGCATGTCCTGCGGCACCGCGCTCGACGCCGCGCGACGCCCGCGCGCCCGCGCCCGCCGCCGCGCCCGCGCTGCCGGAGGAGCGGCGCCAGGTGACGGTCCTGTTCGCCGACCTCTCCGGCTACACGGCGGTGGCCGAGCGGATGGACCCCGAGGCCGTGAAGTCGCTGGTGGACCGCGCGCTGCGGCGCCTGGGCGAGGAGGTCACTGCGCTTCGGCGGCACGGTGGACAAGTACATCGGCGACAACGTGATGGCGCTGTTCGGCGCGCCGGTGGCCCACGAGGACGACGCCGAGCGCGCGGTGCGCGCGGCGCTGGCGATGCAGGACGGCGATGGACGAGATCAACGCGCTGGACGCCCGCTCGAGTCCCGTTCGCGCTGCGGGTGGGCATCAACACCGGCGAGGTGCTGGCGGGCGCGGTCGGCGACGACTACACCGTGACCGGCGACACCGTGAACGTGGCCTCGCGGCTGCAGTCGGCGGGCCGGCCCGGGGCGGTGACCGTGGGCGAGCGCACCGTGCGCGCCACCCAGCCAGGCCGATCCGCTACGAGCGAGCTCGAGCCGCTCACGCTGAAGGGCAAGGCCGAGCCGGTGCCGGCCTGGGAGGCCGTCGGCCTGATCGACGGCTCAGCCGGCGCGGCGGCGCGGCGTCGGAGGAGTCGCCGCTGGTGGGCCGCGACGACGAGCTGAGCGTGCTCGAGTCGGTGTTCACGCGCGAGTCGGCCGCGAGCGGCAGCCCGCACATGGTCACGCTGATCGGCGAGGCCGGCGTGGGCAAGTCGCGCCTGCTGCGCGAGTTCGAGCGCGCGCGGATCGCCGGGCACGCGGCGCCACGCTGCGACCGGCCGCTGCCTGCCCTACGGCTCGGGCATCGTCTACTGGGCGCTCGGCGAGGTGATGCGCGCGCGAGGCGGACATCGTGGACTCCGACAGCTCCGACGAGGCCTGGGCCAAGCTCTGCGCGCTACGTCGGCGAGCGTGCTGCCGCGACGAGCCGCCCGAGCGCCACGCCGCGCAGATCGGGCGCTCGCTCGGCCTCGACGTGCCCGCCGAGCACGCGCCGGCCGACGCGGGCGACCCCGAGCGGATGCGCGAGGCGTTCTTCTCCGCGCTGCGCTCGGTGATCGAGGCGTCGGCGCCGAGCGGCGGCCGCTGGTGCTGGCCTTCGAGGACATCCACTGGGCCGACGACGGCATGCTCGACGCGATCGAGCACCTCGCGCAGTGGGTGCGCGCGCCGCTGATGCTGCTCTGCCTGGCGCGCGACGAGCTGCTCGAGCGGCGCGCGGGCTGGGGCGGCGGGCGGCGCAACGCCACCCAGCTCTTCCTCGACCCGCTCACGGCCGACGACTCGCGCGAGCTGGTGGCGGCGCTGCTCGGCCACGACGGCCCGGCGGCGAGCTCGTGCCGCAGGTGGCCGAGCGCTCCGGCGGCAACCCGCTGTTCGCCGAGGAGATGGTGCGGCGCCTGGCCGAGGAGGAGGGCGACGGCGATCGCCGAGCTGCCCGACACCGTGCAGGCGGTGCTGGCCGCGCGCCTCGACGCGCTCGAGCCCGTTCGAGCGGCGGCTGGTGCAGCAGGCCGCGGTGGTGGGGCGCACGTTCTGGGAGGGCTCGCTGGCGCCGCTGGCCGAGGAGGAGGGCCGCGACCTCGGCGACGGCGCTGTCGGGCCTCCAGGAGAAGGACATCCTCGCGCCCGGGCGCGGAGTCGCGCCTGGCGGGCGAGCGCGAGCTGGCCTTCAAGCACGTGCTGATCCGCGACGTGGCCTACGGGATGCTCCCCAAGGCGGTGCGCTGCCGCAAGCACTTCGAGGTCGGGCGCTTCATCGAGGAGCGCGCCGGCGACCGCACCGACGAGGTGGTGGCGCTGCTGGCCGAGCACTACGGCCGCGCCGCCGCCCTGGGCGCCGAGGGCGGCGTCGAGGCGCGCGAGCTGGCGCAGATCAAGGAGCGCGCCGTGCGCTTCCTCGAGGAGGCCGGCGACGCCGCCGCGCTCCTGTACGCGAACCCCGAGGCCGTCTCCCACTACCGCCACGCCCTCGAGCTGCTGGGCGACCGAGGACGACGCCGCGGCCGCGCGGATCGGCGAGAAGCAGGGCGACGTGGCGCTGCGGCTCGGCCGCGTGGACGCCGCGATCGAGGTCTGGGGCGAGTGCCTGGACCACCACCGCCGCGAGGAGGACCTGGACCGCGTGGCCGACCTGCACCGCAAGCTCGGCGCCGCGCTGGCCGTCAAGGGCGAGCGCAAGGCGGCGATCGAGAACTACCAGCGCGGCATCAACCTGCTCAAGGACGGCCCGCCGCGGCTGGAGCTGGTGCGCCTCTACGAGGAGGCCGCCTGGCTCTACCTCCAGACCGGCGACAACATGCTCGCCATCTACGCCTCCGAGAAGGCGCTGCGCCTGGCCGAGCGGCTGGGCGAGACCCGCGCCGCCAGCCGCGCGCACGGCATCTTCGGCCGCGTGTTCGGGCGCATCGGCGACACCGAGAAGGCGCGCTCGAACCTCGAGCGCTCGGTGGAGCTGGCCCGCGCCTGCAGGACTGGGCGAGCCGCCGGCGACCACGGCGAGACGATCCTGGCCCTGCTGGCCCTCGGGCCGCCACCTCGAGATCTCGGAGGCCGACGCCCGCGGCGCCGGGCGAGGCCTACGACGAGGCGCTGGCGCTGGCCGAGCAGGTGGGCGACCTGCCGAGCCAGGTGGAGCTGCACTCCGCGGTCGCGCAGCTGGCCGCCTACCGCGCCGACTGGGAGCAGGTGCGCCGCTCCACCGACGCCAGCGCCGACCTGGCCGAGCGCGAGGGGCTGGTGAGCAAGCTCTGCCTGCCCGTACGCCCTGCGCGGGCTGCTGCGCTGGCGCGAGGGCGAGCCTCGACCGCGCCGAGGAGCGCTTCCGCCGCGCCCACGAGCTGGCCGAGCAGGTGGGCTGGTCCGAGCTGTCCTTCCAGGCGCTCTACGGCCTGGCGCTCACGCTGCGCGACCGCGGCGAGCACGCCGACGCCGTGACCGCGCTGGGCCAGGCGATCGACGTCTGCGAGCGCGCCGGCCTGGCCGCCCAGTCGGTCCAGGCCACGGCCACCCGCGCGGTGGTGCTGGCGCTGGCCGGGCGCTGGCGACGCAGGCGCGCGAGTCGGCCGCCGAGGCCGAGGGCCTGGCCGAGCGCCTGCACTACCCGATCGGCCAGGCGGCCGCGCTGGAGGCGCGGGCGCGAGCGACGAGGACCCGGCCGACGGCGGCGAACCTGCTGGTCGGAGGCCGAGGACGCCTGGACCGAGCTGGAGCGCCCCCTCGAGGCCGCGCGCTGCCGCCTGCTGGCGGGCTTCAGGCTGCGGGACGACCGACCCGGCAGCGCGCCGTCGGAGCTGCTGGCGAGCTCAGCGGAGGAGTGCGAGCGCCTGGGCGTGGCGCACCTGGCCGAGAAGCGCGCCCGCGCAGCTGGCGCCCAGCGCTCTGACGTCTAGCTGGGTCTTGTCGGCGCCCGCCACCACGACCACGGTGGCGTCGCCGGCCAGCCCCTGGCTCTCGGCGTCGATCGGCTCGCGCTGCGAGATCTTCAGCCGCCTGCCCACGTCGGCCGCCTCGCGCTCGGCGCCCGGGGCGTACTTGCACCACCGACTCCGCGCGCTGCTGGTCGATGAAGTTGGTGACCGTGCCCAGCTGGAAGCCCTGGCGCTCGATCGAGTCGCCGATCTGGGCGGCGAGGCCCGGGCACGGTGGTGCCGTTGAGCACCGCCACGCGTGACCTCGCCGGGTCGATGGCAGCGGCTTCTTCTCCGCGGGCGCTCCTCGCCGGCGGCCTCCTCGGCCTGACCGCCGTTCGGGCGGGCTGGGCTCCGCCGCCGCCGGCTCCGTCGTCGTCGCCCGTGAGCTGCAGCACCCCGAAGCCGAGCACCAGCAGAGCCGAGCAGGGTGCCGCCGAGCACCAGCGACGCGCGCGGCGGCGGCTCGAGAAGAAGCCATCGCCATCGGGACTGGCGCCCTTGCCGAGTGCCCCGCCCGGGCGGCTCTCCTCGTAGGGCGGCAGGATGGCTCGCGCGGGCCGCGGTCGGGCACGGTGGGCCGCTGGCCGGCCGATCTGCACCGGCGGGCGCCTGGGAGGCACGGGGGCCGCGACCACGGCCGGGGGCTCGTCGCCACGTCCTCGTCGTCCTCGGGCGAGGCGCTCGTGGAATTCCTCGGGCGCCGGAAGATCGCCGGAACCGGCAGGCTCGACCGCCGCGGGGTCCTGGTCGGCCGGAGGCTCGACTCCGTCCGATCGCTCAACCTCGTGCTCGGCCTCGGGGTCAGCTTCGTCAGTTTCCTGCCCCGCGCCGTGATCCGCGGCGACGGGCGGCTCGCCCTGCGCGCCGGGCTCGTCCGCCGGGGTCTCGTCGGCATCGGTGGCAGCGGCCTCTCCGGCGCCCGCCTCGTGACCGTCCTCGTCCTCTGGCGCGGGCGAGGCGGCGGGCTCGGCGGACTCCCCCGGCACCGCCGGGTGGATCACGGTGTCCTGGGAGATCGCCGCCTGCTCGTCGGTGCCGTTGGGGCTCTCGCGGGGGCGGCCGCGGGCTCCTCGGCACCGGTGCCGCCACCGGCTGATCGGGCGGCTGCGGGCGTGGCGGCCGCGGGGCCGGTAGCCACGGCGGGGGCGGCTCCAGCGGCCGCGTGCCGCGGCCGTCTGCGCTCGCCCGGCACGGGCACGGGCGGCTTGCCGCCCGGGCTCCCGTCTGAGCGCCGGCCGGCTGGGCTCCGGGCGCCGGTTGCGCTGCCCCGGGTGGCTTGGGCACGGGCTGTGCGACCACACGCTGCTGCTGGGTCGGCTCCACCCCGTCGGTGCGCTCGGGCGCGCGGCCGGCCCATTCGCGCAGGCGCTTGACGTCCCGCGCCTGCGAGAAGTAGAGCGCCGACAGACGCGAGCCCGAGGACCGCCGCGAGCCCCGCGTAGGACCCGATCTGCTCGATGATCTCCATAAAGCCGGAGCTGTGAACCTTAGTGCGGGCGGCGGCCTCGAAGGGGCCGGGGCTCAGCCGCCGGCGTAGCCCCGAGCCGCCGGCGCTCGCGGACCCGGCCAGCGCCCGCTCGGCCGAGAGCTCGGCCACCGCTGCGGCCAGCGCCGCGGCGTCGCCGTCGTACACCAGCTCCTCGATGCGCGCGAAGGCGCTCTCCACCCATTCGGGGTCCAGTCGCGGCCGCACGGCGGCCACGATCTTCTCGGCCGGGGTTGGCTGCGGCCGCTCCCCGGGCTCGAACAGCTCCTCGTGGATCTTCTCGCCGGGGCGCCGGCCCACCACCTCGATGGCGATGTCCACGTCGGGCTCCTTGCCCGACAGCCGGATCATGTTGCGCGCCAGGTCCACGATCTTCACCGGGTCGCCCATCTCGAGCACGTAGATCGTGCCCGGGGCGCGCCGGTCGTCGGCGGCGGCTGCTCCTCCACGCGGCGGCCGAGGCTCGCGCGCGACCGGCAGCAGCTCCCCCGAGCGGATGATCAGCTGCACCGCCTCGGGGATCGTCATGAAGTAGCGGGACATGTTCTCGTCGGTCACCGTGACCGGGCCGCCCGCGGCGATCTGGCGGCGGAAGATCGGCACCACCGAGCCCGAGGAGCCGAGCACGTTGCCGAACCGCACCGCCGCGTAGCGCGTGTCCCTGTAGCGGTTCTGCGCCGCCTCGACCGCCCACTCGGCCAGCGCCTTGGAGGCGCCCATCACCGTGGCCGGGGTCACCGCCTTGTCGGTGGAGACGAGCACGAAGCGCTCCACGCCCGCCTCGCCCGCGGCGGCGGCCACGATGCGCGTGGCCACGGCGTTGTTGCGCACCGCCTCGACGGGGTTCTCCTCCATCAGCCCCACGTGCTTGTAGGCGGCGGCGTGGAAGACCACCGAGGGCTCGCTCCTCGCCGAACAGCTCGCGCATGCGGGTGGCGTCCTTGCAGTCGGCCAGCACGGCGGTGAGGGCGCCGAAGTGGTGGTCCTCCTCGAGCTGGCGGCGGATCTCGAACAGGTTGTTCTCGGCGTGGTCGACCAGCACGAGCCGCTTGGGCTTGACGCGCGCGATCTGGCGGCACAGCTCCGGCCCGATCGAGCCGCCCGCGCCGGTGACGAGCACGACGCGGCCGCGCAGGTACGCGCCCACGCGGTCGATCTCCATCCGCACCGGCTCGCGGCCGAGGATGTCCTCCACCTGCACCTCGCGCACCTGGCGCAGCAGGTTGGGGCCGCGGGACAGCAGCTCGAACGTGGTGGGCAGCGTGCGCACCGGGATGTCGCGCTCGCGGCAGGCGGTGACCACCTTCAGCCGCAGCGCGCCCGGGCGCCGACGGGATGGCGATGACCACCTCGTCGGGCTTGGTGTCGTCGAGGACCCGCGGCAGCTCGTCGGTGGTGCCGTGCACGCGGTAGCCCGACACGAGCATGCCCTGCTTGCGCGGGTCGTCGTCCACGAAGCCGATCACGGCGCTGGAGAGCTCGGGGTTGCGCCGCAGCTCGCAGCGCCACCTGCTGGCCGCCGTTGCCGGCGCCCACGATCAGCACCTCGGTGCTCGGCGCGCTGCACGAGCGGCTGGCGCAGCGGGCGCTCGACCGCCGCGCGCACGAGGAAGCGGGCGCCGGCGACGAGCGCCAGCGTGAGCAGGAAGTCCAGCGCGATCACGCCTCGCGGCGGGTCGGCGTCCGTGGGCGTGAGCAGGAACAGCAGGCCGATCAGCACGAAGCTCGAGACCACGACCGCCTTGACGATCGACTCGAAGTCGGCCTGGTCGACGAACCGCCACAGCTTCGAGTAGAGCCCGAAGGCGGCGAAGATCACGAGCTTGAGCGGCACCACGAACGCGACGGTCTCGGCGAGCAGGTCCTCGTAGCGGCCCGGGATGCCGGCGTCGAAGCGCAGCACGAACGCCAGGTAGTAGGCGAGCGCGATCAGGCAGGCGTCGACGCCCACCTGCCCGACGCGGCGAACGTTTACCGAGGATGTGAGCCTGGTTCTCACTGTTCTGTGGCCGAGAGCAGCAGTTTCACCAATTCGCGAGGATCGCGGCGGATGCGGTCGGACTCCTGCACCGGGCGCTTCTCGAGCCTGCACCTGGCCGGCGTCCTCGAGCTTGCGCAGGCGGCCGTCGCGCAGCAGCTCCTCGTCGACGGCGCCCAGACGGCCCTCGAAAGTGGTGAAGACGGGGGTGCCGAGCGCCACCGCCTCGCGGTTCATGGTACCGCCGGCGGAGATCACGAGGTCGGCGAAGCGCGATCAGGCTCTGGGCGTCGATCGCGCGCTCCGGCACGATCAGGCCGCCGAGCGCCTCGATCTCGCGCCGCTGAGCGCGCGGTGCGCGGCAGCACCACCGCCTGGCTGGCCCCGCAGGCGCTCGAGCACCTGGCCGAAGAGCGGGTTCTCGAAGCGGTGGTAGAGCGACACCTCGGGCGGGGTGCGCACCACCACGATCGGCTCCGCGGGGTCGAGGCCCAGCTCGCCGAGCACGGCCGGGTCCGGCTCGAAGTCGGCCAGGTAGTACTCCTCCTTCAGGCCCTCGTAGGGGCGCAGCTTGCCGCGGGCGCCGTAGCGGTCCAGGCGCTCGGGCGGGATGGCGTCGGGCACCACCACCGCGCGCGCCAGGCGGCAGTTCACGTTGTGCTGCGACCGTGGCCCACTCGTAGTCGAACGCCGTGGCGCTCGGGACGCGCAGCAGCGCGGCCGCCACCGTCACGTCGTTGGAGCCGTGGCCCATCGCCACGTCGAAGCGGCGCCCGCGCGCCCAGCGCGCGAGCGCCGCGCTGCGGCTGACCAGCCCCAGCCCCTTGCTCGCCAGCCGCCCGCCGCGGTGGCGGCCGATCGCCGTGTGCGCGATGCCGAAGCGCTCGCACAGCTCCAGCGTCTGGGCGAAGTCGCGCGCGGTGACCTCCACCTCGTGCCCGTCCTCGCGCATCGCGTCGATCAGCGGGCGCATGACGAGCACGTGGGGGGAGTTGGTCAGGTCGACCCAGACGCGCACGCCTCGACCACCTCGCGGACCGCCTCGTCGGTGAGGCCGGTGCCCATCGGCAGCGCCAGGCCGGTGCGGGCCGCCTCGTCGGTGCCGGGCAGCTCGGCGCGCGGCGAACCGGGCCATGGCCGGCTGGCGGTGCACGGGCACGCGGTAGTAGCCGCGCGCGCCGACGCCGCGCTCTGCCAGCGCGGCCGGCCAGCTCGTCGGCGCGCTCGCTGCGCACCACGTACAGGTGGTAGACGTGCTCGGCGCCCTCGACCGGCCGCGGCAGCTCGACGTGCTCGCCCAGGCCGTGGCGCTCGTAGGCCGCGGCCGCCGCGCGGCGCGCCGCGTTCCAGCCGTCGAGCTCGGGCAGCAGGATCCGCAGCACCGCCGCCTGCAGCTCGTCGAGGCGGCTGTTGTAGCCCACCTCCACGAACGTCTTCTTGTCGTCGGAGCCGTGGAAGCGCAGCCGCCGCGCCAGCCGCGCCACGTCGTCGTCGTCGGTGACCACCGCGCCGCCGTCGCCGAGGCAGGGCAGGTTCTTGGACGGGAAGAACGAGAACGTGGCGGCGTCGCCGAGCGCGCCCGCCCGCCGCCCGTCCAGCGAGGCGCCGGCCGCCTGAGCCGCGTCCTCGAGCACCGGGCAGGCCGAGCTCCCGCAGCTCGGCCACCGGCGCCACGTTGCCGAACAGGTGCACCGGCATGATCGCCTTCGTGCGCGGCGTGACCGCCGCCTTCACCGTCTCCGGCGTGACGCAGGCGGTCGCGGGGTCGACGTCGCAGAAGACGGGCGTCGCGCCCGCGTTCACGGTGGCCTCGACGCTCGCGTAGAAGGTGTAGGAGGGGCACACCACCTCGTCGCCGGGCTCCACCCCGAGCGCGCGCAGGCGCGATCGTGATCGCGTCGGTGCCGTTGGCCACGCCGACGCAGTGCTTCACGCCGAGGTAGTCGGCGAACTCGCGCTCGAACGCCTCCACCTCGGGCCCGAGGATGTAGCGGCCCGTCGTCCACCACCTCGGCGAGCTTCTCGGCGAGGCGCGGCTTGTAGCGGCTCGAGGCGTGTGGCGAACAGGGGGACGGCACATCGAGGCTCGCTACCCTACTCCGCTCTCATGATGCTCATCGCCTCCATCACGGACCCGATCGTGGAGGTGGCCGCCGACGTCGTCGCGGAGCTGGGGCTGCTCGGCATCTTCGTGCTGATGGTGCTCGAGTCGGCCTGCATCCCGGTGCCGAGCGAGGCCACCATGCTGTTCGCCGGCTTCAACGTGTCCGACGGCGAGTACTCCCTGTTCGCGGCCGTGGCCGTGGGCTCGGTGGCCAACCTCGTGGGCTCCTGGATCGCCTACGCGGTGGGCTACTACGGCCGCGTGGACATCCTCGAGAAGCACGGCAAGAAGCTGCACATCAAGAAGAGCCACCTCGAGTGGGCCGACCGCTGGTTCGAGCGCCACGGCGACGCCACCGTCTTCTTCACCCGCATGCTCCCGATCATCCGCACCTTCATCTCGCTCCCCGCCGGCGTGGCGCGGATGCCGTTCTGGCGCTTCAGCGTGCTCACGCTGGCGGGCTGCGTCCCGTGGGTGCTGATGCTCACCTTCATCGGCAAGCAGGCGGGCGACAACTGGGAGGACTGGAAGGACTCGCTGCACTACGTCGACTACGTCGTGGCCGCCGGCGATCGTGGTCGGCGTCGTCTACCTGCTGATCCGCCGCCGGCGCGGGGGCCCGCCCGGCGATCCGGCCACCACGGATCGCGGTGACGAGCCGGGCCCGGCCGACCCGGCCACCGAGACCGCGTAGCGCCGTAGGGCAGGCTCCGGCTGGCGCGGAGCGCGGATCGCGCCTAGGGTGGCGGCAACCCCATGGAGATCACGGACACGATCGCCGGGTGGCCGAATCGCGTTCCATGACCGTCCCGACCGCCCCGTCGGGTCGCCCGCCGGGTGACCCGCTCGACCTGCTGCTCGAGCACGTGCGCGACCACCCGCGGATCGACGCGGCGGTGTTCGAGATCGTCGACGCCGGGCGCACCCACGTGCGAGCCGGCCGCCACCTGGTTCGCCTCGCCGATCGTCGAGCAGGCGATCGAGCCCGCCTGAGCCGCCGTACGACCGCGACCGGCCCGGCCTGGTGGAGACCGGCTGGAGCGCGGCCGGAGCCGCTGTTCCTGCCTCGCGTCGACGCCTGGGAGGCGGCCCCGGACTGCGCGAGCGGCTGGCGCGCGACGGCGGCGGGCGTGGACGGACGGCCGAGGTATGGGACGCCTACGCGCAGGCCTCGGTGATCGCCTGCCCGGTCCGCACCCCGCTCGGCCGCACGCTCGGCGTGCTCGGGGTGGCGTCGCTCGACGCCGCCAGGCCGCTCAACCGCGCCGACCTGGACACCTGTCGACGCGCTGGCCGACCTGGCCGCCCTGGCGCTCGAGCGCTCGGAGCTGATCGCGGCGGAACGGCCCGCGCGCGCGACGAGGCCCTGCTCAAGCGCGCGGCGGAGGACACCGCGGCCTCGCTCGAGCCGGCGAGGTAGAGCGGCAGGTGGTGGAGCACGCCCTGCGAGCTGGTCCAGGCCGACCACGCCTCGCTGAGCACCGTTCAGCCGGGCTCCGGCCGGCTCGTGGACGGCGTGTCCGCCGGGACCGACGTTGGGTCAGCCGCGCCCGACCCCGCCCTGATCGCGCACCGCCGCCCGCACGCGCCTGCCGCAGCGCAACGACGGCGTCGACGCCCTCGCTGCACGTGCCGATCGCGCTCGGCCCGCGCCTGTTCGGCGTGCTCTCCGCGACCCGCGCTGGGCGACCGGCCGTTCGGGCAGCACGAGGCCGACCTGCTGTCGCGGCTGGCCCGCAGCTCCGCGGCGGCGATCGCCAACGCCATCGACTTCGAGCGCGAGCGGCGCATCGCCCGCGCGCTCACGCGCGGCTTCGTGCCCGACTCGCTGCCCGAGTTGCCGGGCTGCGAGCTGGGCCTGCTCTACGAGCCGGCGGCCCGCCAGCCCGCCGGCGGGGACGTCTACGGCGCCTGGGGGCTCCCCGGCGGGGCGGTTGCCCTGCTCGTGGGCGACGTGGCCGGCAAGGGCGTCGAGACCGCCGCCCTGAGCGCCATGGCCCGCTTCTTCATCGAGGCGCGCTGCTGGGACAGCGCGAGCCCGGCCGAGGTGCTCGCGCAGGCCAACGCGATGCTGCGCGAGCCGCCTGCCGAGCGACACCTTCGTGACCGCGTTCTTCGGGCTTCTCACCGACGACGGCCTGCTGCTACGCCAACGCCGGGCACCTGCCGCCGCTGCTCCTGCGGGCGGACGGGGACCCTCGGCGAGCCGCCGCGGGCGCGGCCTCCCGCTGGGCATCGACGCACTCCCCGCTACGAGGACCAGGAGCTGGCGCTCGGGCCGGGCGACCTGCTGCTCGCGCTACACCGACGGCCTGGTGGAGGCGCGGCGCGAGGGCGAGCTGTTCGGCGCGAGCGGCTGGCGCGAGGCCGTCGCCGAGGCGGCCGCGCGAGGCAGGCCGTGCCCGGAGCTGGTGCAGCTCGTGCACGAGCGCGGTGCGCCAATGGGCCGGACGGCCTGACCGACGACGCCGTGGCCTGGCAGTGCGCCGCCGCTGGAGCCCTCCGCCGACCACGGCCATCTACTTGCGGTTGAATGACCGCGATGGCCGACTCCGCTTACGCGCGCGCCGGGGTGGACACCGGCCAGGCCGGGCCGCGGCGTCGCGCGCGCTCGTGGACGTGCTGCGCACGATCGACACCGGCCGCGGCCGTCGCGCGCGGTGCTGGGCTCGGGCCACTACGCGAACGTCCTGCGCCTCGGCGAGCGCACCGGGCTCGCGCTGTCCACCGACGGCGTGGGCACCAAGCTGATCGTGGCCGAGCAGCTCGGCCGCTTCGACACCGTCGGGATCGACTGCATCGCGATGAACGTGAACGACGTGATCTGCGTGGGCGCCGACCCGATCGCGGTGCTCGACTACATCGCCGTCGAGGAGGCCGGCGACGGCGTGCTGGCGGCGGTCGGCGAGGGCCTCAAGGCCGGCGCCGAGGACGCCGGGGTGGAGATCCCCGGCGGCGAGCTGGCCGTGGTGCCCGAGCTGATCCGCGGCCACCCCTCCCCCGGCGGGCATCGACCTGGTGGGCATGTGCGTCGGGCTGGTGGACCTCGACGCGATCGTGACCGGAGCCGAGCGCCAAGCCCGGGCGACGCGATCATCGGCCTGCCCTCCAGCGGCGTGCACTCGCAACGGCTACACGCTGGCGCGGCGGGCGCTGCCCGACCTCGGCGAGACGCCCGCCGAGCTCGGGCGGCCGCAGCGTCGGCGACGCCCTGCTCGAGCCCACCGTGATCTACGTGCGCGCGGTGCGCGGAGCTGCTCGACTCGGACGTCGACGGTGCGCGGGCTGGCCCACATCACCGGCGACGGCCTGCTCAACCTGCTGCGGCTCGAGGCCGACGTCGGCTACCGGATCGACTCGCCGCTGCCCGGCCGCCGATCTTCGGCCTGATCGCCGAGCGGGGCGAGCACCGGCGCCGACGGAGATGCACGAGGTGTTCAACATGGGCTGCGGGTTCTGCTGCGTGGTGCCCGGCGGCGATGCCGAGCGACGCGGTGGCGCTGCTGTCGAAGCGGCACCCGGGCGCGGCCGTGATCGGCGCAGGTGACGGACCGCGCCGGCGTCGTGGAGCTGCCGCGGTTCGCGGACTCGCGGGACGGGCACTGGCGCAGCGGCTTCAGGCCGGCTCCCACAGCCTCCCCGTGAGCACCCGGGTCGGCCTGACCCGCAGCTCTCGCGCGCCAGCCGCCACAGCTCGGCCTGGGCGCGCGGCGCCGGGAG
The DNA here is from genome assembly GCA_963814005.1 of uncultured Thermoleophilaceae bacterium. Classification (GTDB taxonomy): domain Bacteria; phylum Actinomycetota; class Thermoleophilia; order Solirubrobacterales; family Thermoleophilaceae; genus JAAYBF01. The sequence goes on along the minus strand of CAWFBA010000012.1, from coordinate 48,495 downwards.
GTCGCAGACGGCCTCGACCTCGCGCGCCGGCCATCCGCCCGAAGCGGCTCAGGGCCGCCGCCACGCCTGGCGGCGGGTGCGCCGGACGGCTCGCGCCCCGGCCGGCCACGGCCGCTTCGCGCAGCTCGGGTGTCGGAGCCCAGCGCGCTCAGCCGCCTCGCTCCGCGAACCGCCGCGTCGAGGAGCACGATGGTCGCGGCGACTGCGCGTCCTGCGGCGCCCGCTCCGAGGCCGTCGCGCGCCGCTGAGTCGGCGCTCGACGGCCTCGACGTGCGTGAGGCCAGGTCGATCCGGAAGCGCTCCACGTCGCAGCCCGGCGCCGCGCGCCTCCTCGACCAGCGCCTCGCTGGTGTCGAGCTTGCGCCGCGAAGCACATGAGCCCCTCGCGCACGCGGCGCAGGTAGGCCGCCCGCCATCGGACGCCCTGTCAGCCGCGGCCTTTACCGCCATGCAGGCCGGGTAGGTCGACCGTATCGGCCCCTCGCCCCAGAGCCGGGGGTCCGCGGGCATGCCCGTCTCGGCCGGCCGCGTCCAGCCACTCAGCGACCCGGGCATCGTCCGAGGCGGGCGACTGTCACCGAGCGAGCCCGCCCATGACGTAGGTCGCAGGACGAGGCCTCTGCGGCGAACTCCACCATGAGCTCTCCGAACCTGCGGCTCGGTCGCCCAGCAGGCCGCGCAGGCCAGGATCGGTGATGTAGCGGACGCGAACGGGCACGTGACAGCCGGCACAATACGCATGCAGAAGTGATCGGCACCCTGCTCAACGACCGCTTCCGCCTGGAGGAGAAGATCGGCTCCGGCGGCATGTCCACGGTCTACCGCGCGTTCGACCCCACGCTCGAGCGGTGGGTGGCGATCAAGCTGATGCACCGCGACATCTCCGACGACCCCGACCAGCTCGAGCGCTTCCGCCGCGAGGCGCGCGCGGTGGCGCGGCTGTCGCACCCCCACGTGGTGACCGTGATCGACTTCGGCGAGGACGACGGCACGCCCTACATCGTGCTCGAGTACGTGGAGGGCGAGACGCTCAAGGAGCGCATCCGGCGCATGGGCCGGCTGCCGGTGGCCGAGGCCGTGGCCTACGCGATCGAGATCGGCCGGGCGCTCTCGGCGCGCGCACGCCGAGCGGCTCGTGCACCGCGACGTGAAGCCGCAGAACGTGCTGATCGACGCCGAGGGCCGCGGCAAGGTCACCGACTTCGGCATCGCCCGCTCGCTCGAGGCCCACGGGCCTGACCGCCACCGGCCGCGTGCTCGGCACCACCGACTACGTCTCGCCCGAGCAGGCGCTCGGCCAGGACGTGACCGAGCAGTCCGACGTCTACTCGCTCGGGATCGTGCTGTTCGAGATGCTCACCGGCGAGGTGCCCGTTCAAGGCCGAGAGCCAGGTGGCGGTGGCGATGAAGCACGTGAAGGACCCGCTGCCCGACGTGCAGAGGCGGCGGCCGGAGGTGTCGGCCTCCCTGGCCGCGGTGATCGAGCACGCCACGGCCAAGGAGACACGCAACCGCTACGCCACGGCCGACGAGATGGTGCACGACCTCGAGGAGGTGCTGGCGATCGAGGTCGCGCGCGCCGGGCGAGACCACCGGCGAGGCCACCACCGTGCTGCGCGCGCTGCCGGGCGACACCGCCGACTTCGTCCCCGTCCGGCTGCGCAACCCGCGCCGCTGGGTGCTCACCGTGCTGGCGGTGCTGCTGGTGGCGGGCGGCGCGATCGGCTACTTCGCCACCCGCACCGAGAAGGGCGCGGGCGACGCGGCGGCGCCGCGGGCGGCCGGGCTGACCGCGGTCGACCTCGCCTCGAGCGCCGCGCAACGACTACGACCCCGAGGGCGACGACAGCGAGTCCGACGACGCCACCCAGAACGCGATCGACGGCAACCCGTCCACCGAGTGGGACACCGAGCGCTACAACAACGGCCTCGAGGGCGTGAACAAGAGCGGCGTGGGCCTCTACGTGGACGCCGGCTCGCCGATCACGGCCAGGGCCGCTCGACGTGACCACCCCCACGCCCGGGCTTCACCGCCGCGATCTACGCGCGCCAACAACGTGCCGGACGACATCGAGGGCTGGACCAAGGTCAGCCGCCGACTCAAGGTCGCCGAGCGCGAGACGGATGCGGCTGCGACACCGGCACGCGCGAGTTCCGCCGCTACCTGCTCTGGATCACCGGCTGCCCGAGGGCAACAAGGCGGCGATCCAGGAGCTCACGCTGCTGCGCTGACCGCCCTCAGGGGGCTCGCAGGCCCCTGGTGGCGCTGGCGCTCGATCGCCAGCGCCAGCAGCCGGTCCAGCAGCTCGGGGTACGGCACGCCGCTCGCCTCGAACAGCTTCGCGTAGACGCTGGTCTCGGTGAAGCCGGGGATCGTGTTCAGCTCGTTCACCAGCACGCGGCCTCGCCCTCGGGGTCCTCCACGAAGAAGTCGCACCCGGCCATCCCGGCGCAGCCGACCCGCGCGAACACCTCCACGGCCAGCGAGCGCACGCGCTCGCGGACGTCCTCCGGCAGCCGTGCGGGCACCACCAGCTCCATGCCGCCCGGGCTCGTACTTGGCCTCGTAGTCGTACCAGTCGGCGTCGATCACGATCTCGCCCGGCACCGAGGCCTCGGGGTCGAGCGTTGCCCAGCACCGAGCACTCCACCTCCATCCCGTGCGGCCATCGCCTCGACGATCACCAGCGGGTCGTGCTCGAAGGCGGCCGCCAGCGCCGCGCGGCAGCTCCTCCGCCGTCGACACCTTCGAGATGCCCACCGACGAGCCCAGCCGCGCGGGCTTCACGAACACGGGCAGCCCCAGGTCGGCCAGGCTGCCCGGGTCCTCGCCCTCGCGGATCGCGGCGTAGTCGACCTGCGGCACGCCGGCGGCCGCCATCAGGTCCTTGAACAGCACCTTGTCCATGCACACCGCCGAGGCCATCACCCCCGCGCCCGACGTAGGGGATCGTCGAGCGCCTCGAGCAGCCCCTGCACGGTGCCGTCCTCGCCGTAGGGGCCGTGCAGCACCGGGAAGGCCGACGTCGCAGCCGAGCAGCCCGCCGCCCGGCTCCAGCGCCAGCGGCCTCGCCGTCGAGCCGACCAGCGCGCCGTCGCGGGAGATCTCCACCGCCACCGGCTCGTGGCCGCCCTGCTCGAGGCCGGCGCGCACGGCCGCGGCCGACGCCAGCGACACCTCGTGCTCGCCCGAGCGGCCGCCGGCCAGGACGGCGACCCTCACGGCGACTCCGCCGGCGGCGTGCCCGGGCTGGGGTCGGCTCCGCGGGCGCCTCGAAGCGCCCAACGATCACGATCACCGACCGCGCCCTCGTCGACCTCCACGCCCGCGCCCGGACGCTGGTCGAGCACCTGGCCGTCCTCCTCCTCGTTGTCGGTGGCGCGCTCGCGCACCGTGATCCTCGAGTCCGTCGCCGCGCAGCACGCCGCCGCGCGTCGGCCTCGGTGAGCCCGACCACGTTCGGCACGTCCACCTGCTCCTGGCCCTCGGAGACGGTGATCGTCACGCGCGTCGCCCTCGTCGAGCTGGGTGCCGGCCGCCGGGCTCTGGGCGATCACCTCGTCCTCGGGCTCGTCGGACTCCCGCCGCTGGACGCGCACGTCGAGCCCCTCGCGCGTGAGCCGCGTCTCGGCCGCCTCGCGGGTCAGGCCCACCACGTCCGGCACCGTGATCTGCTGCCGGGCCGGAGCTCACGAACAGCCGCACGCGCGAGCCGCGCTCGACCTCGGTCCCCTCCTCGCGGCGAGGTGCCGATGGCGAAGCCCTCCTTCACGGTGTCGGAGGCCTGCGGGTCGGCGGTGACCTTCAGGTCCTGCCTTCTCCAGCTCGCTTGATCGCCAGCTCCGTGCTGGGTGTTCGCTCACCGACGGCACCCGCACCTTGCCCGGGCCGCCGGAGACGATCAGCTTGACCGTGTCGTCCTGCGCGGCCTGCTCGCCCGGGTCGGGGTCCTGGCGCAGCACCCGGTCGACCTGCGCCAGGCTGCGCTCGCGCTCCACCTCGACCTTCTCGAAGCCCGCACGGTCCAGGCGCTCGCGCGCGTCGGACAGCTGGAGCGCTCGTGACCTTCGGGACCTCGTTCTGCTCCTCGGGCGCGTGAACGCGTAGGCCATCAGGCCGATCAGGCGCCAGCACCAGCAGCGCCGAGCGTGACGGCGGGCCACCGGCGCGGGCGCTCCTCGCTCGGCGGCGCGGCTCCTCCGGGTCGCGCGGCGGGCCGCTCACCGGAGCCGGCACCGGCGCGAACACCGCCGTGTCCTGGGTCACCTGGCCGTTGGCCAGGTGAGCCTCCACGTAGGGCCGGCAGGCCTCGAGCGCCTCGGCGAAGTCCTCGGCGCTCTGCCAGCGCGCCGCGGGGTCCTTGGCCAGCGCGCCCATGCACCACGCCCTCGAGGTTGGGCTCGATGCTCAGGTCGCCCGCCGACATCGGCGGCGGCGGCTCCTGGAGGTGCTTGAGCGCGATCGACACGGCGCTGTCGCCCTCGAACGGCAGCCGGCCGGTGAGCATCTCGTAGAGCATCACGCCGATCGAGTAGAGGTCCGACGCCGCGGTCACGGCGTGGCCCTGCGCCTGCTCGGGCGAGAGGTACTGGGCCGTGCCCATGATCGAGCCGGTCTCCGTCATCTCCGACGCGCCCGCGCGGGCGATGCCGAAGTCGGTGACCTTTGCGGACGCCGTCGTCGTCGACGATCACGTTGTGGGGCTTGAAGTCGCGGTGGATGATCCCGCGCTTGTGGGCGAAGCCCGCCGCCTGGAGGATCTGCATGCCCAGGTCGATCACCCGCAGCTGGTCCAGCGGCGCCTCCGCGGTCACGATGTCCTTGAGCGTGCGCCCGGGCAGGTGCTCCATCGCGATGTAGTAGGTGCCCTCGTGCTCGCCGCGGTCGTAGACGCCCACCACGTTCGGGTGCTGCAGGCCCGCGGCCGCCTTGGCCTCGCGGCGGAACCGCTCCACGAACTCGGCGTCCTGGGCGAAGCGGCGGTGCAGCACCTTCAGCGCCACCTCGCGCCCCAGGTGGGTGTCCTCGGCCAGGTAGACGTCGGCCATGCCGCCGGACCCGATCCGGTGGCGGATCTTGTAGCGGCCGTCGACCAGCGTGTTGTCGGCGACCTCGGTCATCCCAGCAGCTCCTCCAGCACCTGCTTGGCGATCGGGGCGGCCACCGTGCCGCCCTGGCCCTGGGTGCGCTCGACCGTCACGGCGATCGCCATCCGCGGACGCTCGACCGGCGCGAAGCCGATGAACCATGCCTGGTTGGCCGCGCCGTCGTCGACCTCGGCGGTGCCGGTCTTGCCGGCCACACGGATGCCCTGCAGGGCGGCGGCCGTGCCCGTGCCCTCCTCCACCACGCTGGCCATCATCTGGCCGAGCTGCTCGGCCGCCTGGCGTGAGATCACGGTGCTCTGCTCCGCGGGCTCCACGCGCTCCTGCACGCGCCCGTCCTTGGCCACCACGCGCTCGGTCAGGCGCGGCTGCATCAGGCGCCCCCCGTTGCCCACCGCAGCGGCCACCATCGCCATCTGGAGCGGCGTGACCTGCAGCCGCTCCTGTCCGATCGCCACGCGGCCGATGTCGATGGAGTCATCGGCGCTCAGCAGCCGGCCGCCGGCGAACACGCCGCTTGGGGTCATCTGCTCCGGCGGGTAGTCGAGCGGCGGGTCCTGGCCGAAGCCGAACCGCTCCATGTAGTCGATCATCCGCGCCTTGCCCAGCTGCTCGCCGACCTTGGCCCAGACGGTGTTCACCGAGTTGGTCAGCGCGTCGGTCAGGGTGATCGGGCCGAAGTCCGCGCCGCCGAAGTTCGCCAGTGGCACGCCGCTGATGCGCTGGCCCGAGTTGCCGTTGATCACCGACTCGGGGTTGAACGCTTGCTGTCGAGTGCCGCGGCTGCGGTGACCACCTTCATCGTGGAGCCCGGCGGGTAGCGCGCCTGGGTGGCCCGGTTGAAGCTCGGCGACCCGGGCGCCCGGTTGATTTCGGCGAAGTCGCCGGGCACGTCGTTGGGGTCGAAGTCCGGGATGCTCACCATCACCCGCACGCGGCCGGTCGACGGCTCGATCGCCACGATCGAGCCGCGCTGGCCGCCCAGCGCCGCGATCGCCTCCCGCTGCCCTCCGGGATCCAGCGTGCTGACCACGTCCTGGCCCTCGCGGTCCTGGTCCTGCAGCTGGCTGAAGATGGACGCGAACTCGTTCTCCTCGCCGGTCAGGAATCCGTTGCGAGACTTCTCCAGCCCCACGCGCCCGCGCTCGATGTACGAGTAGCCCACGGCATGGGAGAAGAGCGGGCCGGTCGGATAGGTCCGGGTGAACGTCCTGGCCTCGCCCGAGCCGCGCCCGACGCTGCGGGCGATCACGGTGCCGTCGGAGGCCAGGATCAGCCCCCGTGGGATGCGCTGCTCCTCGATCAGCGGCCGCCGGTTGGCGGGCTCGTCCTTGAGGGCCTCGGCGTCGAACACGCTCCAGTACGAGGTGAAGCCCACCAGCGTCGCGAACAGCAGCAGGGACAGCCCGAACAGCTGCACGATCTGCCGGTTCAAGTGAGGCCCCCTGTCATACCAGGCCGCCCTGGATCCGCGCGCGGTCCTGTCGCGCGCTGTCGGACACGATCAGCAGCAGCGCCAGCAGCACCATGTTGGCCACGATCGAGCTGCCGCCGTAGGACACGAAGGGCAGCGTCACGCCGGTGAGCGGGATCACCCGCGTCACGCCCCCCACGATCACGAACACCTGCAGCGCGAACACGGCCGTCAGGCCGGCTGCCAGCAGCTTGGAGAAGCCGTCGCCGGCCACCAGCGCCGTCTTGAAGCCGCGCGCGGCGAAGAGCATGTACACAATCACCAGCGCCGCTGCACCGAACAGCCCGACCTCGTTCACGATCACGGCGTACACGAGGTCCGTGTGGGCGGCCGGCAGGATCGTCTGGCCGCTGGGCAGCTCCAGCAGGGCCTGGCCGAAGCCCTGGCCGAACAGCCCGCCGTCGGCCTGCGCGAACAGGGACTGGGCGATCTGGTAGCCCTCGTCATCCACCCGCTCGGACGCGAACGGGTCCAGCCAGATGTCCACGCGCTCCTGCACGTGGCTCACGCTGTTGGCGAACAACGTGGCGCCGCCGAGGAACATCGTGGCGCCCACCCCCACCAGCGACAGGCGCGCGGTGGCCACGTAGAGCAGGGCCAGGAAGCCGCCGAAGAACATGAGCGAGCTGCCGAGGTCGCGGATGAACAGCAGCATCAGCATCGCCAGGCCCCAGACCAGCAACAGCGGCCCGAAGTGCTTGAGCGACGGCCGCTCGCGCAGGATCGCCACGAGCGAGGCGGTGAACACGGCCAGGAGGGCCGCGCCCGCCGTGCTCAGGTTCAGCGCCAGCACCAGCACCAGCACGGCCAGCGCCGCGCCGCCGAACAGCAGCGCCTGCCGGTCCACCGGCAGCGGGCGCAGCCGCGCCCGCACCAGCACGTCCCCCGTGTCGCGGAGGTAGCTGGCCAGAAAGACGATGATCGCGATCTTGGCGAACTCGGCGGGCTGGAACTGGATCGGCCCGACCTTGACCGCCAGGAACGCGCCGTTGACCTGCTCGCCGATGCCCGGCACTCGTGGCATGACCAGCAGCGCGATGCCCACCGCCGCGATCGTGTAGCGGTAGCGCTCGAGAACGTGGTGGTCGCGGAGGAACACCACGGTGGCGCAGAAGGCGATCAACCCGATCACGAACCATTGCGCCTGCTCGCGGGCCAGCTCGGCGTCGATGCGGTAGATCACCACCAGCCCGAAAGCCGCGAGGGTCGCGGCCAGCGGGAACAGGTAGGGGTCGGCGTCGGGCAGCCGCGCCCGGATGAACAGGTGGGCGAACACGCACAGGCCGAGGAACACCAGGCCGTAGGTGGCGGTGGCGTCGCTCACGTCCTCGGTGCGGCTCACGAGCACGGCGGCGAACCCGGCGCTGACCAGCAGCGACACGGGTATCAGGCCGAAGAGCTCGCGCGTGCGGGCGCTCATCGGGTGCTCCCGGTGTCGAGCGTGCCGCGCTCCAGCTGGCGCACCAGGTCCTCGGCGTCGGCGCGGCTGCGCCACTCGTGGTCGAGCACCCGCTCGCGCCGCGCCCTGCCGATGGTCCTGGCCGGCACGCTGCTGGCGTACTGCTCGGAGTAGAGCTCCACGCCCAGGGGCAGGTCGTAGGGGAGGCCTCGGTAGAGCGTGACCAGGCCCGCCTCGTCGGTTCCCACGAAGTAGACCTGCCGCGCCGCCGCGACCCCTCCTGCCAGCACCAGCCCGAGCACCATCAGGGCGGCCAGCGTGGCGAGCACCCGGCGCAGGCGCGACCGGCGCGCCGCCCGCGGCGCCGGAGCCGTGCTCGCCGCCGCTGCCCGCGGGCCCGTGGTCGCCGCGGTGGTGGCGCGCTCCTGCTCGGCCACGGCGGCCTGCACGTCGTCTGCCGTGAGCCCGCGGTGCACGGTGTCCTCGCCCGACAGCGTGTCCTCAGACACCGGTCCGTCGCCGGCATCCGCCACCCGGAACAGCACGACCGTGATGTTGTCCCTGCCGCCGCTCTGGTTCGCGGCCCGCACGAGCGCCTCCGCCGCCTCTTGCAGCCCGCCGGCCGAGCGCATGATGGCGGCCATCTCGTCGTCGGCGACCATGCCCGTCAAGCCGTCGGAGCACAGGAGGAACACGTCGCCGTCGCGGGCGCGGTGGCTGTGCGCGTCGACCTCCACGTCGGCCTCGGGACCCAGTGCCCTGGTGATGATCGAGCGCTGCGGATGGTGCTCGGCGGCCTCTGCCGTGAGCTGGCCGCTGCGCTCGAGCTCCGCCACCAGCGAGTGGTCGTGCGTGAGCTGCTCCAGCTCGCCATCGCGGAGGCGATAGGCGCGACTGTCACCCACGTGCGCCAGCGTCACGGCGTCGCCCTCGACCAGCGCCGCGGTCAGCGTCGTGCCCATCCCGCGCAGCGACTCGTGCCGGGCCGCCTCGTCGAAGATGCGCCGGTTGGCCTTGCGCACCATGCCCGTCAGGCGTTCCTCCGGCGTCCCGTCGCTGGCCTCGCCGGCGGCCTCGAAAACGTTCGCGGCCGTGCGGGAGGCCACCTCGCCCGCCTGGGCGCCACCCATGCCGTCGGCCACCGCGAACACCGGCGTGGCCACGACGAAGCTGTCCTCGTTGGCCTCGCGTTGACGGCCTACGTCGGAGAGCCCCGCCTGCTCGGCGACCCGCAGACCCATCCCTACTCCTCGTAGCGGTACTCGCTGTCGCCGATCCGGATCACGTCCGCCACCTTCAGCCGCTCGGCCGCCCGCAGCTGGCGGCCGTTCAGGTAGGTGCCGTTGGTGGAGCCCATGTCCTCCACGTGCATGAAGTCGCCGCGCTGGAATATCCGCGCGTGCGCGGAGGAGGCGAACGGGTCGTCGATCCGGATCTCCGCGTGGTCGGAGCGCCCGAGCGTGGCGCCCTCGGCGATGTCGAAGACCGTGCCGGGCTCGTGGCCCAGCGCCGCCACCACCGCCAGGCGCGGCTGCACGACGCCGAGCAGCCCGCTCTCCTGGGGCTGGTCGCGGCGGCGCGACCCGCTGGGGGTCTCCACCGGCTCCGAGGCCATGACCGCCTCCTGGCTCCGTGCCAGGTCGCGCAGGGAGCTGCGCGAGACCCACAGCAGGAACAGGTAGAGCACGGCCAAGAAGCCGAACTTGAGTGCCACGGCCAGCGGATCGTCCATGGGTGCCTACTCGAGCTCGAAGTCGAGGTCGGTGACGCCCACCGTCACGCGGTCGCCGTGCTTGAGGCGAGCCCTGTCGACCTGGCGTCGGTTCACCTTCACCCCGTTCGTGGAGCCCAGGTCGCGAATGCTCCAATCGCCATCCTCGTGCCGCAGCTCGGCGTGACGGCGTGACACGTTGGCGTCGTCCACCACGATGTCGCACTCGCGGCTGCGGCCCGACCACGATCCGGTTGCCGCTGAGCACAGTGGCGCCGGCCGCCGCCGGCCAGGACGGCCCGCGAGGGCGCCACCGGCTCGGGGTCCAGGCGGCGCGCCGCCTTGTCGGGCGAGTAGACCATCGTGTGGCCGAAGTCGCCCTGCGATGGCGCCGCGTCCGGGCCCGCGGCCGCAGGCGCGGCCTCCTCCTCGGGCGGCGTGAGCAGTTGCGCCTGGATGCCGAACTCGCCGAGGCTGAGCCGATCGTCGGTCATGAACTCCACCGCCGGGCGGCTGGTGAGGGCCAGCCGCTCCGCGCGAGCGTGCTCCAGCAGGTAGTCCGAGAGCTCCTTGCGAAGCGCGGGCTCGTAGCTCGAGAACTGCTCGCGGTCCTGCGGTGAGAGGAACACGCGGTAGTGGTTGGGCACGTAGACGCGGGAGACCGAGACCTGCTTGGACTCCTCCATCTCCTTCGCCAGCTTGCGGGCGAGCTCCACCGGCTCCACGCTCGACTTGAACGCGCGGCTGAACGCGCCTTCGACCAGGCCGCCGAGCTTGGCCTCGAGGTTTCTGAGGACGCTCATCTGGGCTCAGTCAGGGTAGTGCCGCCCCGCACCGGACGGGGCGATCAGCGTCACGGTCACCGCCACCAGGCCGGCCAGCACGGCGCCGGCTGCGGCCCCGCGCGCCCGGTCCAGCTCCGTCGTGGCGGCCAGCAGGTCCCCGAGCACCCCGTGGGCGGCCACCAGGCCCGCCACCCAGAGGCCGGCGCCCAGGATGTCCGCCACCGGCCAGCGGCCGCGCACCATGAACGCCAGCGCCGCCGCGAAGCCGGCCCACACCAGGGCCGGGGCCAGCGCGGGCGAGGAGATCAGCGGCGCCAGCGCGTCGCCGGCGGCGTCCAGCACCGAGCCTTCCCACGCGGAGGGGGACAGCGTGCCGTCGGCCGGGCCGAAGAGCAGCGTGTCGCCGGTGAGGATCTCGGCGATGGCCAGCCATAGAAAGCCGGCCGCGGCCAGCCCCGCCCGCCGCGCCGTGGTCGAGGCCAGCGCCGCCAGCCCCACGAACAGCGGCGCCAGGGCCACGACGCCCAGTAGCGGCGCCAGCGCGGGCAGCGACCACAGCGTCCCCGCGCGCGGCAGGAGGAAGGGCGTGGGCAGGAGGGCTGCCGCAAGGACCAGCGCGGTGCCCGGGCGATCGGCCTCGGGGGTGCCAAGCCAGCCGCAGACGAAGAGCGCCGACAGGATCCAGCCGATACGCGGCAGTCGCTGCCACCAGGGCGCCCGCCGCCAGGCCGGCCAGGGCGCTCGAGAACGGCGGCGCAGGCCCCAGCGTCTCGAGGCCCACCAGCACCAGCAGCCCCGCGGCGACCCCCGCGGCGACCCGCGGGGTCAGCAGGGCCAGCCCTGTGGCCGGAGCCTCCTCCTCGTCGGGCGAGTGGCGATGCAGCAGTGTCCGGACCCTCGTGCGCATCCGCACCGCCGTCAGCCCGAAGCGCTCCAGCGTCTCGGGCTCCACCAGCCCGCCCTCGTCGGAGAGGTCGCTCTCGACCTCGGCGAGCACCTCGCGCAGCTCCACCGGCGCGGGTCGGCATGCCGGGCTCCGGGTCCAGCGCGGCGTCCACCACCTCGCACAGCTCGGGCGGCAGGTCGGGCGCGGTTCGCGCCGCAGCGGCGGGAGCGGCCTGCCCACGCGGCGCGCGGTGGCCGCGGGGCTGGCGGCGCGCGCCGGGTTGCTCCCGGTCCACGCCTCGTAGAGGGTCAGCGCGAGCGAGTAGACGTCGCAGGCGGCGGTCACGCCGCAGGCCCTCGGCCTGCTCCGGCGCCATGTAGGCCAGCGTCCCCACCACGTCGCCGGTGGCGGTCAGGTCCTCGCCGCTGGCCAGGTGGGCGATGCCGAAGTCGGTGAGCTTGGCGAACCCGGCTCCGGCGGCCGGCTCGGCCAGCACCATCACGTTTGCCGGGCTTCACGTCGCGGTGGATCACCCCGCGGGCGTGCGCGTGCTCGAGCGCGTCGCACAGCGCCTTGCCGATGCGGGCCACGTCGCGATCGGACAGCGCGCCCTCGCGGCTGAGCTCCTCCAGCGACGCCCCGTTCACCAGCTCGGACACCAGGTAGACGTCCTCCTCGTCGGAGCCGAACTCGTACAGGGCCACGATGCCTGGGTGGTTCAGCCGGGCGGCCGCCAGCGCCTCGCGCTCGACGCGCGACCGCTCGCCCGCGCCCCGCTCGCGCGGCACGACCTTCACGGCCACGTCGCGCTCCAGCTTCTCGTCGTGCGCCCGCCAGACGACCCCGAAGCCGCCGGCGCCGAGCCTGCGCTCCAGGCGGTAGCGCCCGAGCACCAGCCGTTCCGCGGAAGCGGGCGCGCTCAGGCGCGCCGTGGGCTCGGCGTCGGGCGCTGCGTGTCCTGTCGGGCGTTCTCATCTGGATTCCATGTTCTGCCAGTCGGGAGTGTCTCCCTGCCGCCCGGCGGCCACGGGACAAAGGACAACCGCGGCGCCGGTCATACTCCCCACCTGGAGCGAGGAGCGATCCTGTCCTTCTTCGACGAACCGGACCAGCCAGCAGCCCGCCCTCGATCTGGGCGGCGTGCCGCCTCCGACGGGCCCTCCGACCGATCGCCAGACCCTCATGGTAAGGCGGCGGATCGCCGTCGGGGCGGGTCGTCGTGGTGCTGCTCCTGCTCGTGTTCGGCGTCCGCGGCTGCCTGGACTCCCGCAAGGAGCGCGCGTTCAAGGACTACGTGCGCGACGTCGAGCGCGCTGGTCAGGAGTCCGACCAGGAGAGCGAGCGCCTGTTCGAGCTGCTCGCCGACCCGGAGCGGCGAGCGACGTGGACATCGAGAACCAGCTCAACACCTTCCGCATCCAGGCCGAGCAGCTCGTGGACCGCGCGCGCGGCACCGACCACCCCGACGAGCTCAACGGCGCCCACGCTACCTGGTCGAGACGCTCGAGTTCCGCCGCGACGGCGTGCAGCCAATCGCCGACGAGCTGCCCGACGCCATCGCCGCGCAGGCCGACCCGGCGCAGGGCACCGAGGAGATCGCGGCCAGCATGCAGAACTTCCTGACCAGCGACGTGATCTACCAGACCCGCGTCCGGCCCGCGCCTCGAGCGACGCGCTCAAGGAGGAGGACCTCGAGCGGCGAGGAGCAGGTGCCCGAGAGCCGCTTCCTCCAGGACATCGACTGGCTCCAGCCCGCCACCGTGGCCGACCGCGTCGCCGAGCTCGGCGGCCGGCGGTGCGGCGACGAGCGACGCCGCGCCCGGCCTGCACGGCAACGGCGCTCGCCACCGCCACCCTCGGCGGCCAGGCGCTCGAGCCCGGCGGCTCCGCCACGATCACGCTCTCCGACGACCTCGCTTCGATGGTCCAGGTGGCCAACCAGGGCGAGAACACCGAGACCGACGTGCAGGTCGACGCCACCGTCGGTCGCGGCGGCGACGCCATCAAGCTCGACAAGACGCTCGACACGATCGCCGCCGGCGAGACCAAGACGGTGGAGATCCCGCTGGCCGAGCGCCGCCCGACCGGTCAGAACGTGCCGATCGTGGTCGAGATCGAGGGCGTCCCGGGCGAGGAGAAGCTCGACAACAACGGGGGCGACTTCTCCGCGATCTTCACCAGAGCTGACGCCGCCAGGGGCGTCGATAGGCTCACGGCCGGTGGACGAACTGACCTCGACCGAGGGGATCGTGGCCCTGAGCGCCGGCGGCGTGGCGCTCGTGGCGCTGGTGCTCGCGCATCGTGCTGGCGTTCAAGCTGCGCGGCTGCGCGCCGCTCAGCGCGCCGTGCTGGGCGGCGCCGACCGGCGCGACCTCGTGGAGCACGCCGCGCGGCTGGAGCAGGCGCTTCACCGAGCTGCGCGACTGGGTCGAGGAGACCGCCGCCGGGATCGACGCGCGGATGGTGGCGGCGGAGGCGCGGATCGACGGCTGCGTGGCCTACCGGTCGGTCGTGCGCTACGACGCCTACGGCGAGATGTCCGGGCCACCAGTCCAGCTCGATCGCGCTGCTGGACGCCCACCGGTCGGGGGTCGTGATGTCGTCGATCCTGCACCGCGAGAACGCCCGCGTGTACGTGAAGCAGGTGGTGGAGGGCCAGTCGCAGCTGGAGCTCTCGCCCGAGGAGCAGCGAGGCCATGGAGGCCGCGCTCGCGGGCGGGCCCGCCACGGCGGGCGCCTGAGCGCCCGTGGCCGCTGAGCGTCGCGTTCCTGGGGCCCGCCGGCACCTACACCGAGGAGGCGCTGCTGGCCTCCGCGCCCGAGGCCGGTGGCGCCCGAGCCGCGCGCCACCGTCTACGAGACCGTGATGGCGGTCCAGGAGGGCCAGACCGAGCGCGCCGTCGTGCCGATCGAGAACTCGCTGGAGGGCGGCGTGGCCGCCACGCTCGACGCGCTGGCCGGCGAGGCCGACGGCTGTCCGGATCGCGGCCGAGGTGGTCCACCCGATCCACCACCACCTGCTCGCCGCGCGCGAGCTCGACCTCGGCGGCGGTGCGAGCGCGTGCTGTCGCATCCCCAGGCCACCGCCCAGTGCGCCCGCTTCCTGCGCGAGCAGCTGCCGCAGCGCCGAGCGGGTGGCGGCCACCTCCACCGCCGAGGCCGTGCGCACGGTCAGGGACTCGGGCGAGCCGTGGGCCGCGCTGGGCTCCGGCTGTCCGCCGAGCTCTACGGCTGCGTGGTGCTGGCCGAGCGCGTGGAGGACCACGCCGACAACCTCACCCGCTTCGTCTGGCTGGCCCACGCGGACTCGCTCGAGCCCGGCGGCGTCCGGCGCGGGCGACGGGCCGCACAAGACCTCGGTCGTGTTCTGGGGCTTCAACGACTCGTCGCCCGGGCGCTCTGGTCGAGGTGCTCGGCGAGTTCTCGGGCCGCGGGATCAACCTCACCAAGATCGAGTCGCGCCCGCGCCGGGTGCGCCTGGGCCACTACATGTTCTTCGCGGACCTCGAGGGCCACGACTCCGAGTCCGCACGTCGCGGAGGCGCTGGACGCGCTGCGAGGCCGCGTCGAGACGCTCCGGGTGCTGGGCTCCTACCCCGCCTGGCCTGCCTGACGGACCCCCCTGGCCGACCCGCACCCCTCGCTACACTGCCCGCACCGTGACGGCCACGTCGCAAGCGGTTCCAGCGGCATCGGGGGCTGGTGAGGTAGACGCCAGCCCCTACGAGCGCGCTGCCGGGCGGCCGGCCCGGGCAGCGCTCCACTTCATCCGGCCGCGTGCTCGTCCTCAACGCCTCGTATGAGCCGATCAACGTCTGCACGGTCCGCCGCGCCGCGGTGCTCGTGCTCAAGGACCGCGCGGAGATCCTCGAGCGCGGCGAGTGGGCGCTGCACGCCGAGAGCCTCACGCTCCCGCGGCCCGATGGTCATCCGGCTGAAGACCTACGTGAGGATCCCGCGCGACGCGCACCGGCGCAAGATCACCCGCCGCGCGGTGTTCGCCCGCGACCGCTGGACCTGCCAGTACTGCGGCCAGGAGCGCGGCAACCTCACCGTCGACCACGTGATCCCGCGCTCGAAGGGCGGCGGGTCCGGCTGGGACAACATCGTGACCTGCTGCGCGCCCTGCAACCGGCGCAAGGGCGACCGGCTCCCGCGCCAGGCGAACATGGTGCCCAAGCGCAGGCCCAAGGCGCCGGGCTCCACGATCTTCATCCACGTGGCCGCGCCCATGATCCCCAGCGCCTGGGAGCGCTACCTCGTGGCGGCCTGACGTGGAGTCGAGCCGCGGCTCCACCATCCCCAGCGCCGAGCCCGGGCGACGCAGGGCCGCGAGCCGGTCACGCAGCGACGACCTGCGCGCGCCTGCGGCGGTGGGTGCTCGTGGCCGGCGTGTGGGCGGTGGCCGCCACTGCGGTCGCCATCATCGCGCTGCTGGACACCTCCAACGACGACGCCGAACGAAGCGCCGGCGATGCCGCCGACCGCGCCGCCGAGGTCGAGCGCTCGGTGGCGGCGCAGGAGCGTCGGCTCGACGAGCTGGAGCGCCGGCTCGACGACCTGCCCCAGACGGCCGACGTGAGCAAGCTGGCCGGGCGCCTGTCGCTCGGCGGAGGACGACGCCGCCAAGGCCGCGGAGGACGCGAAGGCCGCCAGCGAGGACCTCACCGAGCTCGAGGACCGGATCGCGGCGCTCGAGGACTCCGGCGGCGATGCCGCCGGCGACGGCGCTGAGCCCCTGAGCGCTCGCCGGCTCACCGAAACGCAGGAGGGGCGCCCCGCGGACGCCCCTCCTACTGCTGCTGCTGGACCAGATCGGGGTGGCCTCACGGACGCAGAGCGCCCGGGCCGGAGGGACCACTCCCGGCCTCCACTCCCGACGGTGCCCGGTTGGACTCCGCTCGACGGGGTCCAGCATCCGGTCTAGCGGCCGGACACCTCCAGGGTCCCAAAATGTCTGTCACTCAAGTTCGGACCACCTCCTTTCCCTGGTCCGATCATTGAAGCAGACGTCGCGGTTCTACCCTCCGCCGGCGCCGTTCTCTGCCGCGTGCGGCGCCGGAGGCGCGCCGGTCGCCGGGGACCTCGTCGATGGGCTCGAGCCCGTCGACGTCGCCGTCCACGACCGCCGAGGTGTCCGCCTCGTCCTCCATCACCAGCGCGACGGCGCTGACCGTGTCGTCCTCGCGCAGGTTCATCACCCGCACGCCCTGCGCGGGGCGGCCCTGCTGCGAGATGCCCTTGACGCCGGTGCGCTGGACCATGCCGTTCTGGGAGATGAACACGAGGTCCTGGTGCTCGCGCACGATCAGCGCGCCGGCCACGCCGCCCTTCTTCTCGGTGAGCTGGATGGTCTTGACGCCCATCGCGCCGCGGCCCTTGACCGGGTACTCGGCGATCGGCGTGCGCTTGCCGTAGCCGTTCTCGGTGACCACGAGCAGCTCGGTGTCGTCGCGGGCGATGTCCATCGCCAGCACGCAGTTGTCCCCACGCGAGACGTTCATGCCGCGCACGCCGCCGGTGTCGCGGCCCATCGGCCGCGCCTGGTCCTCGTTGAAGCGGGCGGCCTGGCCGGAGCGCGAGACCATGATGATGTCGTCCTCGCCGTCTGTCCGGCGCACGGCCACCAGCTCGTCGTCGTCGCGGATCTTGATCGCGATGATGCCGTCGGCCTTGATCGGCGTGTTGTAGGCCAGGAACTCGGTCTTCTTGACCTGGCCCTTCTTGGTGGCGAAGACCAGGTACTTGCCCTCGGTGAAGTCGCGCGTGGAGAGCACCGCGCGGACGAACTCGCCGTCGCGCAGCGGCAGCACGTTGACCAGCGCGCGCCCCTTGGCCGTGCGCGAGGCCTCGGGCAGCTCGTAGACCTTCTGGCGGTAGACCTTGCCGCGGTTGGTGAAGAACAGGAGGTAGTCGTGCGTCGAGCACACGAAGAGGTGCTCGATGTAGTCCTCGTCCTTCATGTCCATCCCCGTGACCCCGACGCCCCCGCGCTTCTGCGTGCGGTAGGTGGCCAGCGGCAGCGACTTGATGTAGCCGGACTTGGTGATCGCGATGACCATCTGCTGGTCGGCGATCAGGTCCTCGATGTCGATGTCGTCCTCGGAGTGGGTGATCTCCGTGCGCCGCTCGTCGCCGTAGGCGTGGCGGATCTCGAGCAGCTCCTCCTTGATCAGGTCGCGCACCCGCTGCTCGTCGCCGAGGATCTCGCGCAGCTCGCGGATCCGCTCGACGACCTCGTCGTGCTCGGTCTGGATCTTGTCGGCCTCGAGCGCGGTGAGGCGCTGCAGGCGCAGGTCGAGGATCGCCTGGGCCTGGATGCGCGAGAGCTCGAACCGCTCCATCAGCCCGTCGCGCGCGGCTGGTCGGGATCGCGCGAGCCGCGGATCAGCTCGATCACGGCGTCGATGTCGGCGATCGCCTTGAGCAGCCCCTCGAGGATGTGCAGCCGCGCCTCGCGCTGGCGCAGCTCGTGCTTGGTGCGGCGCACCACGACCTCGCGCTGGTGCTGGACGTACTCGCCGATCAGCTCGCGCAGCGAGAGCGTCCTTGGGCACGCCGTCGACCAGCGCCACCGTGTTGACGCCGAAGGCCGTCTGCAGCGGCGTGTGCTTGTAGAGGTTGTTGAGGACGACCTTCGGGATCGCGTCGCGCTTGAGCTCGATGACCAGCCGGATGCCGGACTTGTCCGACTCGTCCCGGAGGTCCGAGATCTGGGGGATCTTCCCGTTCTGGACGACCTCGGCGATCTTCTTGATCAGGCCCGAGCCGTCGTCGCGCCCGTCGCCCTTGGACACCTGGTAGGGCATCTCGGTGACGACGATCGCCTCCTTGCCCTGGCGCAGCGGCTCGATGTGCGCGCGGGCGCGGATGACCACCCGGCCGCGGCCGGTCTCGTAGGCGTCCTTGATGCCCTGCCAGCCGACGATGATGCCGCCGGTCGGGAAGTCGGGGCCCTTGATGTGCTTCATCAGCCCCGCGACGTCGATGGCCGGGTTGTCGATGTAGGCGACCGTGGCGTCGATCGCCTCGCGCAGGTTGTGCGGCGGGATGTTCGTGGCCATCCCGACCGCGATCCCGGCAGACCCGTTGACCAGCAGGTTCGGGAACCGCGACGGCAGGACCGTTGGCTCGAGCCGGGTGTCGTCGTAGTTGGGGACGAAGTCGACGGTGTCCTCGTCGATGTCGCGCAGCATCTCCGTGGCCAGCTTCGCCAGCCGCGCCTCCGTGTACCGCATGGCGGCCGCCGAGTCGTTGTCGATCGACCCGAAGTTGCCCTGGCCGTCGACCAGCGGCTCGCGCATCGCGAAGTCCTGGGCGAGCCGGACGAGCGTGTCGTAGATCGCCGAGTCGCCGTGCGGATGGAAGCGGCCCATCACCTCGCCGACCACGTTGGCGCACTTGCGATAGGGCCGGTTGGGCTGGAGCCCGCCCTCGTTCATCGAGAAGAGCACCCGCCGGTGGACCGGCTTGAGCCCGTCCCGGACGTCCGGCAGCGCCCGCCCCACGATCACGCTCATCGCGTAGTCGAGGTACGAGGTGCGCATCTCCTCCTCGAGCCCGCGCGGCTCGACGTTGCCGCCGGACAAGGTCTCCAGTCCCGCCATCAGCGGATCACCTCATCCCTGTCCAGCCGCCTCCGAGGATCCCGAGCGAAAACCAAGACCAGCAAGGACGCAGGGAGCGACGCGTGCTCCGCACGCGAGCGACCGAGGACGCCGCTGGGCGCCGGTTTGCAGCCGGGATCACACATCGAGGTTGGTCACATCGCTCGCGTTCGCCTCGATGAACTCGCGGCGGGGCTCGACCTTGTCGCCCATCAGCATCGAGAAGATCTGGTCGGCTGCGCTGGCGTCGTCGATCGTGACCTGCTGGAGCGTGCGCCGCTCGGCGTCCATCGTGGTGTCGAAGAGCTGGTCGGGGTTCATCTCCCCCAGGCCCTTGAAGCGCTGCGGGTTGACGCCCTCGCGGGCCACGTCCAGCACCTTCTTGCGCAGGTCCTCGAAGGAGAGGGCGGCCTCCTCCTTCTTGCCCAGCCCCACCTCGAACGGCGGCGTCCCGGCGAGCTGCTCCAGCTCCTTGTGGACGCGCACGAAGTTGGTGTACTCCGAGCGGGCGAACATCTCGCGGCGCAGCGAGTAGGTGGCGGCGGCGCCCGTCTTGCGCTCGACCACGCGGATCACCAGCTCCACCGGGTCCTCGGTGAGCAGCTCGGTCTCGTACGGCTCGCCCTCGGGGGCCTTCTTGCCGATGAGCTTCACGACCTCCTCGGCGTCGGTGGCGCCGGCGTCGAGGATCTGCGACTCCTCGAGGAAGGTGATCGTGTCGTAGCCGTACTCCGCGCGCAGGGCGGCGGCCCAGCCCTCGTACTGCTTGAGCAGCCGGCCGTACTTCTGCCAGCGCGCGTGGGTGAGCTTGAACGCGCTGGCCGCCGCGGTCGGACACCTCGATCCTCTCGAGCTTGTCGCGCAGCAGGACCTCCTCGAGCTCGGACTCCTTCTCGATGTAGATCTCCTGGCTGCCGTTCTTGATCCTGTACAGCGGCGCCTTGCCCAGGTAGACGTAGCCCGCCTCGATCAGCTCCGGCATCTCGCGGAACAGGAAGGTGAGGACGAGCGTGCGGATGTGGGCGCCGTCCACGTCGGCGTCGCACATGACGATGACCTTGTGGTAGCGGGCCTTCTCGATGTCGAACTCCTCGCGGATGCCGGTGCCGATGGCGGTGATCAGCGCCTGGATCTCGTTGTTGCCGAGGACCTTGTCGATCCGGTTCTTCTCGACGTTGATGATCTTGCCGCGCAGGGGCAGCACCGCCTGGGTGTTGCGGTCGCGGCCCTGCTTGGCCGAGCCGCCGGCCGAGTCGCCCTCGACCACGAACAGCTCCGCCAGCGCGGGGTCGCGCACCGAGCAGTCGGCGAGCTTGCCCGGCAGCGTGGAGTTCTCCAGCGCGGACTTGCGGCGGGTCAGGTCGCGTGCCTTGCGGGCCGCCTCGCGGGCGCGTGCCGCGTCGACTGACTTGCGGATGACCTTGTTCGCCTCGGCCGGGTTCTCCTCGAGGAACTCCGCCAGCCCGCGGTTCACGGCCTGCTGCACGAACCCCTCGACCGGCGGGTTGCCGAGCTTCGTCTTGGTCTGGCCCTCGAACTGCGGGTCGTGGATCTTCACGGAGATGATCGCCGTGAGGCCCTCGCGGACGTCCTCGCCGGAGAGGTTGGGGTCCTTCTCCTTGAGCTCGCCCTTCTGGCGCGCGTAGGCGTTGATGGTGCGGGTGAGCGCCGAGCGGAAGCCCGACAGGTGCGTGCCGCCCTCGTGCGTGTTGATGTTGTTGGCGAAGGAGAGCAGGGACTCCTGGTAGGAGTTGTTCCACTGCATCGCCACCTCGACCTCGCCGACGTCGGTGTCGTCGGAGAGGTAGACGACCTTCTTGTGCAGCGGCTCGCGGGTGCCCTGCCCGTGCAGGTAGTGCACGAAGTCCACGATGCCGCCGTCGTACTTGAAGCTGGTCTCGATAGCCCTCGCCGCGCTCGTCGGCGAAGTCGATCCGCAGGCCCTTGGTGAGGAAGGCCATCTCGCGGAAGCGCTGGGAGAGCGTGTCGCGCTCGTAGTCGATCGTCTCGAAGATCTCGAGGTCCGGCAGGAACTTGATGCTGCGTGCCGCGCCGGTCGGTCTTGGCGCCCTTCTTGAGCTCGCCCTGAGGCGCGCCGCGCTCGTAGCTCTGCGTCCACTCGTGGCCGTCGCGCCAGACGGTCAGCTCGAGCTTCTCCGACAGCGCGTTGACCACCGAGACGCCGACGCCGTGGAGGCCGCCGGACACCTTGTAGCCCCCGCCGTCGCCGAACTTCCCGCCGGCGTGCAGCACGGTGAGCACGACCTCGGCGGCGGGGCGCTTCTCCTTCTCGTGCATCTCGACGGGAATGCCGCGGCCGTTGTCGGTGACCGTGACGGAGTTGTCCGGGTGGATCGCGATCTCGACCTGGTCGCACTCGCCGGCGAGCGCCTCGTCGACCGAGTTGTCCATGACCTCGTAGATCAGGTGGTGCAGGCCCCGGACCCCCGTGGAGCCGATGTACATGCCAGGCCGCTTGCGCACCGCCTCGAGGCCCTCGAGGACGGTGATGTCCTGCGCCCCGTACGAGGCGGGGTCTTTCTTCGTGTCCTTCTTCGCCAAGCGTTCCCTTCCGTCAGGCTTCACACACAGAGAGGCCCCGGCCCGGAGCGTGCGCGCACGCGGGTCGGGGCGCTCGAAACTTCGGCTCAGAATATTAGCAGAGTAGCCCCCGTGCCGGACGGGTCGGGCCGCCACGAAATACCTGCAAACACGCACAAAATGGCGTCCTGGGCGCCGGTGGTGTTTCCGTGCGTTACGGCAGGCGCTCCATACCCGGCCCGGCGGGGCGCTCGGTCGCCCTGGCGACCCGGAAGCGCAGCGCCGTCAAGGGGCCCTCGCGACCGGCGTCGAGCGCCGCGTTCAGGCGGTCCAGCAGGTCGGGCGCCAGCAGCGTCGAGCTCCTGCGCCCAGACCGAGGACCGGCACGCGACCGTGAGCGTTCCCGCCCGCTCGGACGCCGGCTCGGCCTCCTGGGCAAGCGCCTCGCCGGCGACCTCCGCCCAGCAGCGCCTGGACGCGGGCCAGCAGGGTCGGTGGACTGGCTCCGCGGGTCAGCTCGTCCATGGCCGGCCCGAGCGCCCCGAGGCGCCGCGCGCCTCATCCGCCGTCCCTCACGCCCGCTCCACCTGTGCGTGGTCGCGGGCGGTCGCGGTGCCTGCTGCCACGTCGACCACGACCACGCCCGAGCCAGTCCCGCCCGGCACGTGGTCCAGCTCGGTGGTGGTCAGCACGGCCTGCCCGTCCGCGCGCAGGAGCTCCGCCAGCAGCTCGCGGCGCGCGGAGTCGAGCTCGGACATGACGTCGTCCAGGAGCATCAGCGGCGGCGCTGCCGCGCTCGCGCAGCAGCAGCGTCGCGCTCGGCGAACAGCAGCGCCAGCAGCGCCGTCCGCTGCTGGCCCTGGGAGCCGTAGGTGCGCAGCGCCACTCCGCCGTGCGCCAGGCGCAGGTCGTCGCGGTGGGGGCCGTGGGCGGTGAAGCCGCGCTCGAGGTCGGCATCGCGGCGCTCGCGCAGCTCGGCAGCCAGCTCGTCGGCCGACGCCGCGGGAGAGCGCGGGCGGTAGGCCAGCTCGGCATCCTCGGGCAGGCCGAGCCGGGCGGCTCGCGTGGGCGAACAGCGGCGCCAGCTCGCACGCGGCTCGGCGCCGGTCGCCCATCAGCGCGACGCCGTGGCCGGCCAGCTCGGCGTCCCAGGCGTCGAGGGAGGCGGCCGAGCCGGCGCCCGCGCGCATGCGCCCGAGCAGCGCGTTGCGCTGCGCGAGCGCGCGGGAGTACGCGGCGCGCGTCTCGGCACGCGCGGGCCAAAGCGCCGCCACGAGCTGGTCGAGGTGGGCCCGCCTGCCCGCCGGAGCGCCCTTCACCAGCTCCAGGCGCTCGGGCAGGAACACGCTGACCAGCGGCCGCGCCGGCTCTGCTCGACAGGTTGTCCACAGAGCGCCCGTCGACCCGCATCGACTTCGCCGTCGCCCGGCGTCAAGCCCACCTCGAGCAGGTGCGCGGCACCGTCGTCGGCCTCGGTGGCCACCGTCACGCGCGCGGTCTCGGCGCCGCGCCGGACCAGCTCGCGGTCGTCCGATGTCCGCGGCGAGCGTCCGGTGCAGCCGAAGTAGATCGCCTCGAGGAGGTTCGTCTTGCCGGCGCCGTTGGGGCCGACGATGACCGTCAGCCGCTCGCCCAGCCCGACCTCGGCGCGCGCGTAGTTGCGGAAGTCCGGTGGCCGTGGCGGTGGTGACCCGCACGGGCGCCCCGCGTCAGACGTTCAGCCGGATCGGCATGACGAGGTAGATGAAGCCCCCGTCGTCACCTGACTGGATCAGGCCCGGCCGCAGCGGGCTGATCAGCTTGAGCACGAGCTCCTCGGTCTCGGCGCTCTCGAGGCCGTCGCGGAAGAACTCCGGGTTGAAGCCGATCTCCAATGGTTCGCCCTTGAACGGAACCGGCACGGACTCCGTGGCCTCGCCCACGTCCGGCGTCTGCGCGGAGACCTCCAGCGCGCCCTCCGTGAAGGCCAGCCGCAGCGGCGCGTTCTTCTGCGCGAGCAGGCTGATGCGGCGAACGACCTCGAGCAGCTCGCCGCGCTCGACCCGCAGCTCGTGCTCGTAGGCCTCGGGCAGCAGCTGCTGGTAGTTCGGGAATCGACCTTCGACGAGCCGCGAGGAGAGGACCACGTCGCCCGCGCTGAAGACGACCTGGTTCTCGAGCGCCGTGACCTGGATCTGCTCCGTGCCGTTGGCCGCCGCCACGCGGCTGAGCTCCTGGAGCGTCCGCGCCGGCACGTTCGCCTCGAGCGAGCCGTCCAGCGGCGGGTCGAGCTTCGTCTCGCTTGACCGACAGCCGGTAGGAGTCGGTGGCGACCATGCGCAGCTCCGCTCCGTCGGCGGTCACCAGCACGCCGGTCAGGTGCGGGCGTGTCTCGTCGCGCGAGGCGGAGCGGGCCACGCGCGCGATCGTCTCCATGAACGCGGCGGCCGGAACGGCAAGTGCGCTGTCAGGATCCGCCTCCGGAAGGTTCGGGAAGTCTTCGAGCGGCAGCGTGCGCAGGTGGAACTTCGCAGAGCCCGAGACCACCTCCACGTCCTGCTCTGAGGAGCGGTACTCGAGCGAGACCGAGTCCTTCGGAAGCGAGCGGGCGACGTCCAGCAGCAGCCGGCCCGGCACCACGACGGCGCCCTCGGCGTCGATCTGGGCATCCAGGCTCGCGCGGATGCCGAGGTCCGTGTCGGTCGCCTGAAGCTCGGCGCGGCCGTCCTCGAGCTTGATGAGCACGCCGGCGAGCGTCTGGATGGCGCTGCGCGTGGACGCAGCGCGGGCCACGACGGACAGCTGCGTCAGGAACGTTTCACGGGAAACGGTGAGCTTCAACTAGATCAATCCAGTCTTGAGAAGAAGTAGGGGCTGTTGATAGGTGGACAACGAATGACTTGGCAGCTCCGGCGCGGGCGCGGCGAACCCGAGGGCTGCGGACGAGCTGTGGATTCTTGCAGCCACAGCGGCCATCAGCTGGCCCCGCCGAGGCGTTGCTTGAGGTTGTCCACAGCCAGGGCCAGCTCGGGATCTTGGCGCACGTCGGCGGCGACGCTGCGCACCGCCGAGAGGACGGTGGAGTGGTCGCGCCCGCCGAAGCCGCGGCCGATCTCGGGGAGGCTCTGGTCGGTCAGCTCCCGGGCGAGGTACATCGCGACCTTGCGGGCCCGCGCCACCGCGGGCCGGCGGTCGCGCGCCATGAGCTCTCGGCGGCTTGAGGCCGAACTGGGTCGCCGTGGCGTCGACGATGGACGCGACCGTGCGACGCCTCGGCGCGGCGTGGGGGCCGAGGCGCTCGAGCAGCCGGCGCGCCAGCTCGGGCGTCGGGCGCTCGCCGCGCAGCGAGGCGTAGGCGACCACCTGGATCAGCGCCGCCTCGAGCGCGCGGACGCTGGTGCTCACGCGGGCGGCGATCTCTTCCAGCAGGTCGGGCCCCGCGTCGACGTCGTCGAGCCGCGCGCGCTTCTCGAGGATCGCCCGGCGGACGTGAAGGTCCGGCGGGTCGAGCGCCACCACGAGGCCGGAGCCGAAGCGCTCACCGAGCCGCTCCTCGAGCCCGTCGAGCTCGCCGGGGCTGCGGTCGGAGGTCATGCACGAGCTGCCGGCCGGAGTCGCGCAGCGCGTTGAAGGTGTGGAAGAGCTCCTCCTCGGTGCGCGCCTTGTCGGCCAGGAACTGGACGTCGTCGAGCAGCAGCACGTCGACCTGCCGGAAGCGCTCCTTGAAGGCACCCATGTCCCGTGCCTGGACGGCCTGCACGAACTCGTTCGTGAACTCCTCGACGGTCGCGTAGCGCACGGTCAGGCCGGCTCCGAAGCGCGTGACGTAGTTGCCGACGGCGTGCAGCAGGTGGGTCTTGCCGAGCCCCGGCCGGCCGTGGATGAAGAGCGGGTTGTAGGCCTGGCCCGGCAGCTCGGCGCACGGCCAGCGCGGCCGCGTGGGCGAAGCGGTTGCCGCTGCCGATCACGAACTGCTCGAAGGTGTACTTCGGGTTGAGGCCGCACGGTCCCGGCCGCGCTCGTCACGGGGGCGGAGGTGACCTCGGGCTGCCAGTCGAGTCGACGATCTCGACGATGGCGTCGGCGCGGTAGCCACGCCTGCGCGGCCGCGCGCACCACGGGCAGATAGCGGTCGCGGACCCAGGTCCGGATGTGGTCGGGGGCCCGCACGAAGAGCGTCGCGCCCTCCGCGCCGGCAAGCTCGAGCGGGTCGAGCCAGATGTGGAACGTGAAGTCCGGCACCTCGCGCCGCAGCTCCTCGCGGACTCGGTTCCAGATGGGCTCGGGCTGTTCGCGCAAGGGCTGGTCGGACCCCGCCCGGAGGCAGGTTCGAGAGCGATTCGTCTTGTGAGAGAGGCGCTCGGCCACGGGCCGGCGCTGCCTCGGAGGCGCGAGTGTACAGACGCTCCGGCGCCTGATCGGGCCGCCTGCGGGGGCATCGGCGGGGATGCCGCAAATCGCGAGGAAGTCGTTCGCGGGACCCGCGAGCACCCACCGCCGCGGGCCGTCACGGCCGTCGCCGGGTACGGGCCCCGGCCGCCCCTATACTGCGCTGCTGCCACGGAGCCTCTGCATGAAGCGCACCTACCAGCCCAAGAAGCGCAAGCGCGCCCGCACGCACGGGTTCCGTGCCCGCATGAGCACGCGCGCCGGGCGCCACGTGCTCAAGCGCCGGCGCAGCAAGGGCCGGCGCCGCCTCACCCCCTAACGGTGGTTGCGTGATCGCGCGCGCCGCCGAGGGATTCCGGGGGTAGCGGTGGACGCCTCCGCCGGCGGGCCCGGCCCGCCTCTCGCCGCAAGCGCCGCCGGCTCTCGCGCAGCGGCGAGTTCGACCGCGTCTACCGCGACGGGCGCTCGCACGCCAGCCGCTACCTGGTCCTCTACTCGTTCCCGCGCGGGGATGCCGACGAGGGGCCGCGGCTCGGATCTCGGTCGGTCGCAAGGTCGGCGGCGCCGTCGAGCGCAACCAGGTCAAGCGGCTGCTGCGCGAGGCGTTCTGGGCCGCGGGCCCGACGCCTCCCCGACGGACACGACTTCGTGGTCGTGGCGCGCCCCGACGCGGGGCGCCTGGCCGCCGATCGCGGAGGAGCGGGCATGACCGAGGCGCTGCGCGAGGTGCTCGCCGGCGCCGGCCTCACGACCGGACACCGGAGACATGAGCGCCCTGCGGTCGATCGTCGTCGCGCCGGTGCGCCTCTACCAGCGCGCGATCTCGCCGGCGCTGCCGCAGCGCTGCAAGTACCATCCGTCCTGCTCGAACTACGCGGTCACCGCGGTCCGGCAGGTACGGCATACTGCGGGGGCTGGTCCTCGCGGCCTGGCGCCTCCTACGCTGCAACCCCTGGAGCCACGGCGGGGTCGACTTCGTCGAGGACCAGAAGCTCTTCCGCCCGCGCGCCTAGCCCATGCCCCTAGCGATCATCCCCCAGTCCGCCCTCGACGTCCTCAACGACGTCCTGTCGTTCTGGGCCGACGACGTCTTCGGCGGCGGCGAGAACAGCTGGGGCTTCGGGATCATCCTGCTGACGTTCACGATCCGGCTGCTGATCCTGCCGCTCACCTTCCGGTCGGTGAAGTCGATGCAGAAGCTCCAGGTGCTCCAGCCGGAGATGAAGAAGATCCAGGAGCGGTACAAGGACGACCGCCAGCGGATGAACCAGGAGATGATGAAGTTCTACCAGGAGAACAAGGTCAATCCCCTGGGCTCCTGCCTCCCGCTGCTGCTTCAGATCCCGTTCTTCATCGCGCTCTTCGAGCTGCTGCGCAGCGAGCCGTTCAAGGCGCGAGATCGAGGGCAACGAGAGCTTCTTCTTCATCCCGGACCTCGCCGAGAACCTCACCGGCGAGCCGCTGATCCTGGCGCTCATGATCGTGCTCTACGTGGGCACGCAGCTGATCGCCAGCGTGATCACCATGGTCGGCGGCGACAAGACCCAGCAGCGGATCATGTTCGCGCTGCCGTTCGTCTTCACGATCTTCATCGTCAACTTCGAGGCGGGGCTGATCGTCTACTGGATCACCACCAACGTGTGGACGATCGGCCAGCAGCTCGTCGTGCGCAAGCTCTACCCGAAGCCCCAGGTGCTCGCAGGAGACGGGCAGGGCGGCGCGCCGACGACGACGGAAACGGCGGCAAGCCGGCGCGCGGGAAGGCCGCGCCCGCCGGTGCCGTGGCGGCGAGCGACGGCAGCAACGGCGGCGGCGGCGACGAAGGCGCCGCCGCCGTCGCCGCGCAAGAAGAAGAAGCGCTCCGGCCGCCGCCGGTAGCGGCGACGCGATGACCGACGACCCCGACAGCGGGCACACGGCGGACGACACCAGCGTCGCGGCCGAGGGCGCCACGCTCGGCGAGGCCAAGTGGGCCGCGATGAAGGAGCTCGAGCCGCGCTTTCCGGGCATCACCGTCGAGTGCGTGCGAGTTCGAGGTCGTGAGCGAGGCCGAGGCGGGCCGGCCCGCGTGACGGGCGAGGTCGACGAGGACGCCTGGCGCGACGCGCCGCCGGCGAGCTGCCGGAGGAGCCGGCCGAGCGGCTGCGCGCAGTGGTCACGCGGGTGGTGCAGGCGCTGGGCCTGGAGGCGACCGTCGACGTGGAGGAGACCGAGGAGGAGCTGCTCGCCACCGTGGACGGGCGACGACCTGGGCCTGCTCATCGGCAAGCACGGAGCGACGATCGACGCGCTGCAGCACTCGCGATGCGGGTCGCGCTGCGCGGCGAGCCGAGCGCAAGCAGGTGACCGTGGACGCCGCGGGCTACCGCGAGCGGCGCGAGGAGGCGCTGCAGCGGGCCGCCGACCGGGCGGTGGCCGACGCGCTGCGCTCCGACCGGCCGGTGGAGCTGGAGCCCATGCGGGCGCTCGAGCGCAAGGTCGTGCACATGTACCTCCGCGGAGCGCACGGACATCGAGACGCACAGCGAGGGCGACGAGCCCGACCGCCGGCTGGTCGTCACGCCCGTCCGGCTCCCGTAGAGGCGCGGCGACCCGTCTGACCGTTTCACGTCGAAACGCTCGAGGCGCTCGCCGCGACGCTACGGGCTGCCGGCTGCGGCGCCCGGGGCGATCGAGCGCCTGCTTGCGGCGCTGGAGGCCGAGCCGGACCCCCCGACCACCGTGCGCGCGGCGGAGGAGGCCATCGACCTCCATGTGGCCGACAGCCTCAGCGGGCTGGCCGTGGCAGACCTCGCCACGGCGGGGCGCCTGGCGGACGTGGGCGCGGGCGCGGGCTTCCCGGGCCTCGCGCTGGCGGCCGCCCTGCCGGCGGCGTCGGTCGACCTGATCGAGGCGACGACGCGCAAGTGCGCGGTGATCGCCCGGCTTGCCGCCGCGGCCGGGCTCGCGAACGCGCGACGCGCTCGCCGAGCGCGCCGAGGACTGGGCGGCGGGGGAGGGACGCGAGCGCCTACGACGCCGTGACCGCCCGCGCCCTGGCGCCGCTGGCGGTGCTCGCCGAGTACGCGCGCGCCGCTGCTGCGCGACGGCGGGGTGCTCGTGGCTGGAAGGGCGCCCGCGACGAGGACGAGGAGAGTGCGGGCGCAGCGGCCGCGGCGACACTGGGCCTGGAGCCCCTGAAGTCATCACGGGCGCGCCCGTTCGAGGGCGCCCGCGACCGCCACCTGCACGTCTTCCGCAAGCGCCGGCCGACGCCGGAGCGCTTCCCGCGCCGCCCCGGTATGGCCGGCAAGCGGCCGCTCGCCTGAAGGAGACAGCCGTTCGGCCCCGAACAGAGCGCCAAGGGGGGCGAGTTCCGACCGCCTCCCGCTCTACCTTGAGCCGGGAATGGGCACGGTCTTCGCGATAGCCAACCAGAAGGGCGGAGTGGGTAAGACCACCACCGCCGTCAACGTCGCCGCCAGCGTCGCCGACGCCGGTCACGAGACGCTGCTGGTGGACCTCGACCCGCAGTGCAACGCCACGGTGGGGCTCGGCCTGGCGAAGGACCTGGCCCCGAACGCCTACGACTGCCTCGGCGGGGCGGCCACGGTCGCCGAGGCGGCGCGGCGCACCGCGCTTCGACCACCTCTGGGCGGTGCCGGCCACGCCCGACCTCGCCGGCGCCGACGTCGAGCTCCCGCGCATGCCAGGCTCCGAGACGCGCCTGCGCGAGCGGCTCGGCGAGGTGCGCGAGCGCTTCCTCGTTCACGATCCTCGACTGCCCGCCCTCGCTCGGCCCGCTCACCGTGAACGCGCTCGTCGCGGCCGACCGCGTGATCGTGCCCGTGCAGACCGAGTACTTCGCGCTCGAGGGCCTTGCGGGCCTGCTGGACACGCTCTCGCTGATCCAGCGCGAGCTCAACCCGACGCTCACGGTCGCCGGAATGATCCTCACGATGCACGACGGGCGCACGCGCCTGGCGCAGGACGTCGAGCGCGAGGTTCGCGAGCACTTCCCCGACCTCGTCTTCGACACCGTCATCCCCCGCAACGTGCGGCTCGGCGAGGCGCCGAGCTTCGGCGTCCCCGGCATCCGGCACGCGCCGCACAGCGCCGGCTCCGCGGCCTACCTGAAGCTGGCGAAGGAGGTGGCGAGCCGTGCCTGACCACGATCCGACCCCTGCACGGCCAGCGCGGGATGGGCCGCGGCCTGGCCGCGATCCTGCCCCGTTCGCGCGAGGCCGACGAGCCGGGCCTGCGCGAGCTCCCGCTCGAGCTGGTCGCGCCCAACCCGCGCCAGCCGCGCCGGGACTTCGACGAGGACGGCGCTGCTGGCGCTGGCCGAGTCGATCCGCTCCCGCGGCCTGCTCCAGCCGGTCGTCGTGCGCCCGCGTGCCGGGCGGGACCTTCGAGCTCGTGGCCGGCGAGCGCCGCCTGCGCGCCGCCAAGCTCGCGGGGCTCGAGCGGATTCCCGCGGTGGTCCGCGAGGCCGACGACTGGGAGCGGCTCGACCTGGCGCTGGCGGAGAACATGGCCCGGGTCGACCTCAACCCGGTCGAGGAGGCGCGCGCCTGC
Source organism: uncultured Thermoleophilaceae bacterium (assembly GCA_963814005.1). Lineage (GTDB taxonomy): Bacteria > Actinomycetota > Thermoleophilia > Solirubrobacterales > Thermoleophilaceae > JAAYBF01. Next base: position 18,061 of record CAWFBA010000012.1, on the reverse strand, counting down.
GCGATGCTCGTCGACGACCTCGGCATCACCAAGGGCGAGGTCGGCCGGCGGGTCGGCAAGAGCCGTGTGGCCGTCTCGAACCTCGTCCGGCTGCTCGAGCTGCCCGACGAGGTGCTGGAGCTGATCGAGGCGGGCGCGCTCACCGAGGGCCACGGCCGCGCGATCCTCATGGTCAAGGACCACGACGACCGCAAGCGGCTCGCCGCGTCGGCGCGCGACGGCGGCTGGTCGGTGCGCGAGACCGAGCGCCGCGCCAAGGCGGAAGGCAGTCCGCGGGACGCCGGCCGCGACGGCCGGGTGGAGGTGCATCCGGACCTGGCCGAGGCGCTCGCGGCGGCCGAGGACGCGCTGTCGGCGGCGCTCGGCAGGCCGGTGAGCGTGCGGGCGCGGGGGGACGGCTGCAGGCTCGAGGCCGACTTCGACCAGCCCCGCGGAGGCGGTCGAGCTCGCCGAGCTGATCGTGTCGCGCCGCGACCCGGGCACCGCCCGGGCAGCCTGACCGAGGGGCGCTAACATCGCCCCGACTCGGGCGATTAGCTCAGCTGGTTAGAGCGCGTCTCTGATAAGGACGAGGTCCCTGGTTCGAGTCCAGGATCGCCCACTCGAGCGCACCGCCCGCCCACACGGACTTCCGCGCAGGCGCCTCCGCCGCCCCCGGTCGCCGCGCCCCGCATGACTAGACTGTGAACCGCCTCTCTCGAGCGAGTCGGGAGGCCCTTTGCGCATGACCGAGATGGTGATCTACGGCGTCAGCTTCGACATGGTCGGCAAGCAGCCGATCGTGCTGCTGAAGACCCGCGACGGCAACAAGTTCCTGCCGATCTGGATCGGCCACCCCGAGGCGGCGGCCATCCTGATGAAGCTCCAGGGCGCCAACACGCCGCGGCCGATGACCCACGACCTGATCAACGACGTGCTGTCCGAGCTCGAGGTCGCGTGCACGAAGGTCTCGGTCACCGAGCTGCGCGAGAACACCTTCTACGCCGCCATCACGCTCCAGATGAACGGCCGCGAGGTGGAGATCGACTCGCGGCCCTCCGACGCCCTGGCGCTGGCCGTGCGCACCGGCGCCCCGATCTTCGCCGCCGAGGACGTGATCTCCGAGTCGGCGATCGAGTTCGAGCACGAGGTCGAGGACACCGAGGAGGTGGTCGAGAAGTTCAAGGACTTCCTCGACAACGTCACGCCGGAGGACTTCGCGGCGGATCGGACTGACGCGCAGCGCCGCCGCCCTAGGCGCGTGCGCCGTGAGCGCGCTCGAACGCGAGCTCCAGGATCCTGCCCACCAGCTCGTCGAAGCCCATGCCCGCCGCCTCGGCGGCCTGCGGCAGCAGGCTGGTCTCGGTGAGGCCGGGGATCGGGTTGGCCTCCAGCACGAACAGCTCGCCGTCGGCGTCCAGCATCAGGTCGACGCGGCCGAAGCCGTAGAGGCCGAGCAGGCGGTAGGTGGCCAGCGCCAGCTCCTGCGCCCGCTCGGTGACCCCGCCGGGCAGCTCGGCCGGGCAGACGAACGTGGTGCGGCCGATCTCGTAGCGGGCCTCGAAGTCGTAGAAGTCCTCCTCGCGCGGCACGGCCTCGACCACGGGCAGCGCCTCCGGGCCCGCCGGGCCCATCGAGCACCGACACGGCCAGGTCGCGGCCCTCCACGTGGCGCTCCAGCAGCACCCGCGCGTCGTAGGAGAACGCCGCCACCAGCGCGGCCGGCACGTCGGCGGCGGTGCGCGCGAACTTGATCCCCAGCGCGGAGCCCTGGCTCGAGGGCTTCACGACGATCGGGAAGTCCAGCCGCTCCTCGATCGCGGGCAGCGCCTCGGCGGCGCCCAGCTCGCGGAACGCCGTCTGGTTGAAGGCGAAGAACTCGGGCGTCGGGATGCCGGCGTCCAGCAGCAGGTGCTTGGTGAGCACCTTGTCCATCGCGCGCGAGCAGGCCAGGACGCCGGAGCCCGTGTAGGGCATGCCGAGGATCTCCAGCAGCTCCTGCACGGTGCCGTCCTCGCCGTCGCGGCCGTGGAGGGCCACGAACGCGACCTCGGGCGCCTCGTCGCGCAGCCGGCGGATCAGGTCGAGGCCCACGTCGATGCCCACCACCTCGTGGCCCAGCCGCTCGAGCGCGTCCTCCACGCGCGCGCCCGAGCGCAGCGACACCTGGCGCTCGAGCGAGCGGCCGCCCTTGAGGACCGCGACCCGGCTCACTGCGCCTCCGGCGCGCCGCCGCGGCGACCCGGGTCGCGGCAGCTCGACCACCGAGCCGCCGGTCTCCTGCTCGGCTCGGGGGCCCCGGCCTGCTCGCGCCGGCGGACTCGGCCTGCGCTCGCCGGTGAGCGTGCCGTAGAGCGCCACCTGCTCCTTGACCACCTCGCCGATCCGGCGGATGCCCTCGCGGATCCGCTCCTCGTCCGAGCCGGAGAAGTTCAGCCGCATCGCGTTGTGCCCGCGCCCGTCGAGGAAGGCCGCCGAGCCCGGCACGAACGCCACGTTGTCGCGCAGCGCGCGGGCGAGCAGGTCGGTGGTGTCGATGAAGTCGGGCAGCGTGGCCCAGATGAACAGCCCGCCGCCGGGGCGCGTCCACTCCGCCTGCTGCGGGAAGTGCTCCGCGAGCGCGTCGAGCATCGTGTCGCGCCGGCCGCGGTAGATGCTCGGTGAGCGAGCTCCACGTAGTCGCGCCAGTCGGCCCTGCTCGAAGTAGGCCTGCACCATCAGCTGGGACAGCGTGGAGGTGCACAGGTCGGCCTCCTGCTTGCCCAGGTTGATCTTCTCGAGCACCGGCGGCGGCGCCACCACCCAGCCCAGCCGGATGCCGGGCGAGAGGATCTTGGAGAACGTGCCGAGGTACATCACGTACACGCCGCCGTCGAGCGAGTAGCAGCGGCGGCAGGCGGCTCGCCCTCGTAGCGCAGCAGCCCGTACGGGTTGTCCTCGAGCACCAGCAGCTCGCGCTCGGCCGCCACCTCCACCAGCCGCTTGCGGCGCGGCAGCGACATCGTCACGCCCGCGGGGTTCTGGAAGCTCGGCACCGTGTAGATGAACTTGGGGCGGCGGCCCTCGCGGTCGAGGCGGTCGAGCGTCTCCTCGAGCAGGTCGACGCGCATGCCGTCGGAGTCCATGTCGATCTGCACGACGTCCGCCTGGTAGGCGTTGAACACGGGCACGGCGCCCGGGTAGGTGGGCGCCCTCGGCCACGATCACGTCGCCCGGGTCGATCAGCGTCTTGGTCACCAGGTCGATCACCTGCTGGCCGCCGGTGGTCACCACCATCTCGTCGGGTCGGCCGCGCATGCCCTCGGCGGCCATCACCTCGGCGATGCACGCCTTGGTCTCCTCGCAGGCCCTCGGTGGGCCCGTACTGCAGCGCCTTGGCGCACGACTCCTCGGCGATGCGCGGCGGTGACGGCGGCGAAGGTCTCGGGCGGGAAGGTGGAGGTGTCGGGCAGGCCGCCGGCGAGCGAGATCACCTCGGGGCGGGCGGTCACGGCCATCAGGTCGCGCATGGCGGAGGACGTCATCACGCGCGTGCGCGAGGCGAACAGTCCGGCGTAGCGCTCCAGGTCCCGCGAGGTGGAGCGCGATGGAGGCTTGGGGGGGGCTCATGGAGCTCGTTCGCCGCGTCCGCCGTGCGTCATCGCGGGGAGCGGGACGGCCGCGGTCGTCTATCGTCACTCGGCTCAGCGTACCGGTCCCCCAAGCTCCTCGCACGCCATGAGCCTCGTACTCGACATCGGCCAGGGCGCCGGCCTCGCCGGCGCCACCGGCATCCGGCCCGTTCCTGCCGCCGCTGCTCGCGGGCGCGCTCGCGCGTGCCGACACGGGCATCGACTTCGACGGCTCGGGCTGGCAGTTCCTCGAGAGCCCGGGCTTCCTGCTGGCGGTGCTGGCGCTGGCGGTGATCTCGTTCGTGGCCGAACGTTCAGGGGCGAACCGAGCAGGCGGTGGCGCGGGGGACCGCGGTGGTGGCGGTGGTGCTCGGGGCGCTGCTGTTCGCCGGCACGCTGGCCGCGGGCGGCTACTCGGCCATCCCGGGGCTGCTCGCCGGCGCCGCGGTGCGCGCTGCTGGCGCTTCGCGGCCGTGGGCGGCCTGCTGGAGCGCGCCGCGGCGGCGGCTCGACGCCGGCGCGGCGGGGCTGCTCACCGTCTACGCGGACGTGCGCGGCCCTGGTGCTCGCGGCGGTGGCGATCTTCGTGGAGCCGGTCGGCCTACCTGGCGGTCGCGGCCTTCGTGCTGCTCCTGGTGCGCGGCCGCGCAGCAGGGCGAGCGCAAGTACGCGGGCCTGCGGATCCTGCGGTGAGCAAGCCTCGCAAGACCGTGCTGGCGGTGATCGACGCGCTGGACCCGCGCGGCGCTCGAGCGCGCGGTCGAGCCGAGGACAGGCGCCGGCGCTGAAGGCGCTGATGGAGAACGGCACCTACGTGGACGACTGCGTGTCGACCTTCCCGTCGATCACGCCGGTGGCCGCGTCCGCGATCGCCACCGGCCTCGGCCCCGCCGATCACCTCGTGCCGTCGATGAACTGGTACCACCGCGGGGAGGAGCGCTACGTGGAGTACGGCTCGTCGTTCGCGGCCACGCGCGCCTTCGGGATCTTCCGCTCGCTCACGGACACCGTCTACAACATGAACCTCGCGCACCTGACCCAGGAGCACCGCACCGTGCACGAGCACCTCGACGACGCGGGCCTGCGCACCGCCTGCACCACCTACCTGATCTACCGCGGCCGCCACCGCCACGAGCCGTCGAGCGACTCGCCCTACAGGCGCCTCGCCGAGGCCGCGCAGTTCAAGCACGCGGTGTGGGCCTCGCGCGAGCTCTTCTACGCCGACATCTTCGACTCGCGCGAGCACGGGCTGCTTCTCCACGCTCGGCATGCCGGGCCAGCGCGACCGCCACGCCGGCTGCGTCGGGCTCCCACCTGGTGGAGAACGACCTGTTCGACTTCCTGCTCTTCTCGCTCCCCGACAACGACACCTACTCGCACCGCGTCGGGCCCGGAGAGCCAGCCGGTGTCGATCGCCGAGGCCGACCGCGCGCTCGGCCGCCTGATGGACGCCGCCGGCGGCGCATCGACGAGTTCCTGGCCGACCATGCCGTGATCGTGATGTCCGACCACTCGCAGAACCTGATCGAGTCGAGCACGAACCTCGCCGAGGGCGCTGGCCGGCCGGCGCGATCCTGCTGCCCGCCGACCCCGAGCCCGACGAGGCGGAGATCGCGGTGTGCCCGGGCGCGCGCTCGGCGCAGGTCTACGTGCTCGACGAGGACCGCCGGCGCCGAGGATGCGCCGCGGATCGCCGACGAGCTGCGTGAGGTCGAGGGCGTGGACCTGGTGGTGCGCCGCGCCGGCGACGAGGGCGTGGTGTCGCAGCGAGCGCGGCGAGCTGCGCTTCGCGCCTGGCGGCGACCTGACCGACGCCAGCGGGCGGCGCCTGGAGCGTGGAGGGCGACCACGCGGCGCTCGACCTGACCGTGCGGGACGGCGAGGTGCGCAGCGGCGACTACCCGCAGCCCGCTTGGGCGCCTGTGGTCGGCGCTCGAATGCCCCGGGCCGGCGACGTGCTCGTGTCGGCGCGAGCCGGGCCACGAGTTCATCGACTGGGGCGGCCACGACCACGTGGGCGGCGGCAGCCACGGCTCGCTGCATCGCTGCGACTCGCTCGGCGTGCTGCTCATGTGCGGCATCGGCCCGGCCGACCCGGAGCGCGAGCAGTGGTCGATCGAGGACGTCACGCCGCTGGTGCTCGACCACTTCGGGGTGGAGCCGGTCGCGGAGGGCCGCGCCTGATGCCGGTCGGCGAGGACACCCGCAAGGCGGGCGTGGAGGGCGAGCCGCGGCCGCGGGTGCACACGCGCGTGCGGCGGGGGATGAGGCAGCAGCACAACTGGGTGCAGCTGCTCAAGTTCTGCGCGGTCGGCGGCTCGGGCTACGTGGTGAACCTGGTGGTCTTCACCCTGGCGGTGAGGTCGCGGGGCCTCCACCATCTCGAGGCCGCCACGGTGGCGTTCGTGGTCGCCGTGGCCAACAACTTCTGGTGGAACCGCCACTGGACGTTCGCCGCGCGCTCTGGGCACGCGGGCTTCCAGGCGGCGCGCTTCTTCGCGGTGAGCGTGGGGGCGTTCATCGTTGCCGCCGGCATCCTCGAGCTGCTGGTGAGCAACGGCACGCCCGAGATCGCGGCGCAGGCGATCTCGATCTTCGCCGCCACGCCGCTCAACTTCGTCGGGAACAAGATGTGGAGCTTCGGGTCCCAGAACACCCGCTGAGGCTCGCCCTCGCCCTGGTGGCCGCGCTGGCCGCCCTGGCGCTGGCCGCGCCGGCCGGAGCGGATGCGCGGCCCGGAGCTCGAGCGCCCGAAGTCGCAGACCCAGCCGCCCCGCGGCTACGAGCTGAGCGCTCGCGAGGCGATCGCGATCGCGGCGCCGCGCGGAGAAGGTGCGGGCCGAGCGCCCGCGCCACCGGCGCTTCGCGCCCACCGCCTACACGCGCGGGCCGGGACGCTGGCAGGTCAGCTGGTTCGACGGCGACCGCGAGGTCGCCCAGGTGCGGGTCGACGATCGCACCGGCGCGGTGCTCGAGGCAGTGGACGGGCGACCAGGTGGCCTGGACGATGGCGCGCGGCTACGAGGGCGCGTTCGGGCGCAAGCTCAATGCGCCGTATGTGTGGATCCCGCTGTGCGTGCTCTTCCTCGCGCCGTTCGTCGACCCGCGCCGGCCGTTCCGGCTGCTGCACCTGGACCTGCTCGTGCTGCTGTCCTTCTCTGCTTCGCACGTGTTCTTCAACCGCGGCGAGGTGGGCATCTCCGCGCCGCTGGTGCTGCCCGTGCTCCTCTACCTGCTCGGCCGGCTGCTGTGGGCCGGCTTCCGCCCGCGCGAGCGCCGCCAGCGGCTCGTGCCGCTGGTCCCGCCTGGCCTGGCTGGCCGCGGCGATCGTGGTGCTGGTCGGGTTCCGCGTGGCCCTGAACGTGGTGGACACCAACGTGATCGACGTGGGCTACGCGGGCGTGCTCGGCGCCGACCGGATCGCGGACGGCAACGGCATCTACGGGCCGGGCTTCAGCGAGGACGTCCCGCGCGGCGACACCTACGGCCCGGTGACCTACCTCGCCTACGTGCCGTTCGAGCAGCTCCTGCCGTGGAGCGGCGACGTGGGACGACCTGCCCGCGGCCCACGGCGCGGCGCTCCTGTTCGACCTGGCGACCCTCGCGGGCCTGGTGCTCCTGGGCATGCGGCTGCGGCCGAGGTCGGGAGGGTCGTGAGCTTGGGCTGGCGCTGGGCTTCGCCTGGGCGGCGTACCCGTACGCGCTGTTCTCGCTGCAGACCAACTCCAACGACACGCTGCCCGGCCTGTTCTGCGTGCTGGCGCTGCTGGCCATGACGCTGCCCGCCGGCCGCCGCGGAGCCGCGGCAGTGGGATCGGGAGTGGCGATCGCCCTGGCCGGATGCGCGAAGTTCGCCGCGCTGGGCCTGCTGCCGCTGTTCGCCCGTGGTGCGGGGCGGCGCCCGCGTGACGTGGCGCTGTTCGCCGCTGGCCGCGGCGGCGGTCATCGCGGCGGCCATCCTGCCGCTGGTGCCCGACGGCGGCCTGCGGGAGATCTACGACCGCACGATCGGCTACCAGGCCTCACGCCCGTCGCCGTTCAGCATCTGGGGCCAGGTCGATGGACTCGAGCTTGCTCCAGAGCGCGACCCAGGCGGCCGCGGCTCTGCTGGCGGTGGCGGTCTTCTTCGTGCCAAGGCGGCGCGACCTGGTTCAGGTGGCGGCCCTGGCGGGGGCGGTGCTGATCGCGCTGCAGCTGGGGGTCAGCTACTGGTTCTACCTCTACGTGGCGTGGTTCGCCCCCCTCGTGCTGGTGGCGTTCTTCGCCCCGCTCCGCGGAGGCCCCGGCGACGACCCGGTGGCTGCGGCGCCCGAACACGAGTGCGAGCCGGCCCTCGCCTAATAGTGACCTAGTCCGCCGGCCCGGGCTCCAGGATCTGCTCGATCGACGTCGCCCGCCCGTCCTCGCCCGCCTCAATGAGCACCGCGTTGAGCCACGGGTCCTCCTCGGCGGTCTCGAAGCGGACGGCGGTCATCTTGAGGAACCGCTCGAGCGCCTGCTCGCGCTTCACGCCGATCACCCCGCCGCGCGGACCGGTCATGCCCACGTCCGTGCAGTAGGCGGTGCCGCCGGGGAGCACGCGCGCGTCGGAGGTGGGCACGTGGGTGTGGGTGCCCACGCAGGCGGTCACGCGCCCGTCCAGGTGCCAGCCCATCGCCACCTTCTCGCTGGTGGCCTCGGCGTGCATGTCCACCAGCACGTGGGTCGTGCGGCCGCGCAGCTCGGCCAGCGCGGCGTCGGCCTCGGGGAACGGCGACCGCGCCGCCTCCAGGAAGGCCGTGCCCGAGAGGTTGACCACCCCCAGCGCCACGCCGTCGCGCTCGACCACGGTGTGGCCCCGGCCCGGGCTGCCCTTCGGGTAGTTCGCCGGGCGGACGATGCGCGGCTCGCGGTCGAGGAAGTCGTAGACCTCGGTGTGGCGGTAGGCGTGGTTGCCGAGGGTGATGGCGTCGGCGCCCGCGTCGAGCAGCTCGCGAGCCGTGCGCTCGGTGATGCCCACGCCGCCCGCGGCGTTCTCGCCGTTGACCACCACGAAGTCGGCTTCACGCGACTCGACAAGGCCTGGCAGCAGGGCCGCCAGGGTGCGCCTGCCCAGGCCGCCCACCACGTCGCCGACGAACAGGAGCTTCACGCGGAGCAGTCTCCCATCCCGCGCGCGCCGCTACCTTGCAGCCACGATGCCCGAGCCCGCGCCAGCTCAGGCCACCCCCGAGGTGGGCACAGTGCTGGAGGCCGCCGGGCTGTCCAAGAGCTTCGGCGAGCGCGAGGCCCTGCGGGGCGTGTCACTCTCGGCCGCCCGCGGCGAGCTGGTGGCCGTGATCGGCCCCAACGGCGCCGGCAAGACCACGCTGCTCTCCATCCTCGCCGGCATCCAGCGGCCCGACGCGGGCACCGTGAGCCTCGAGCCCAGCGAGATCGGATGGGTGCCCCAGCAGGCGGCCCTCTACGGGAAGCTCACGGTGGCGGAGAACCTGCGCCTGTTCGCCCGCCTGGAGGCGGTGCAGGACCCCGAGGCCGAGGTGCAGCGGATGCTCGACCTCACCGGCCTGCGCGACCGCGCCGACGACCAGGTAGCCGAGCTCTCGGGCGGCAACAGCCAGCGCGTGAACATCGCCATCGGGCTGCTGGGCGAGCAGCCGTGCTGCTGCTCGACGAGCCCAGCGCCGCGCTCGACCCGCGCCAGCGCGAGCGCGTCTGGGAGTTCGTGCTCAGCCTGGCCGAGGGCGGCACCACGGTCATCTACTCCACGCACAACATCCAGGAGGCCGAGCGCCACGCCCAGCGCGTGCTCGTGCTGGCCGACGGCGAGCTGATCTTCACCGGCTCGCCGCGGGAGCTCGAGGACGAGGTCGAGCGCGAGAGCGGCGGTGCCCACGACGGCGACTTCGAGGAGGCGTTCGTGGCCTTCCTGCGCGACCGGGGTCACTAGTGGGGCCACGCTGATGCGCTGGCTCCTGCTCAAGGACCTGCAGATCCTGCGCCGCTCGCCGCTGCTGGTGGCGCTGCTGGTGCTCTACCCGTCGTGATCGCCACGCTGATCGGCTTCGCGCTCTCGCGCGGGCCGGAGAAGCCCGAGGTGGCCTTCGTGAACCTGGTGCCGGACTCGGCGAGCGAGATCGAGCTCGGCGGGCGAGCGGATCGACGTCCCCAGGAGGCGGGCCCGCTGTTCGCTCGATCGACCCGGTCGAGGTGGACACCCGGGAGGAGGCGATCGCGAAGGTGCGGGACGGCGACGTGCTGGCGGCCATCGTGATCCCCGAGGACGCCACGCGCAAGCTCCAGACAGGCCTCGAGCCGGCCACGGTCGAGTTCTTCTACAACGCCGAGGACCCGGTGAAGGCCGACTTCGTGCGCGACACGATCAAGGCCTAGGTCCAGGACGCCAACACGCGTTCTCACCAGGAAGCTCACCGAGGTGGCGCTCGAGTTCCTGGACCTGATCGCCACCGGCGGCCAGTACAGCTTCCTCGGCCGGGACTTCGACGTGCTTGGCCTGGAGCGCTCCGAGCAGATCCTGCGGGCGGCGCAAGGCCGACCTGCCGGCGGGGTCGCCGGCGCGCGAGCACGTCGACCAGGTGATCGCCTTCGCCCGCTCGCGCGCGAGAACCTGGACCTCTCCGACGACGTGCTGGCGTCGGTGGGCTCGCCGCTGCGGGTCAAGCAGACGGCCCTGGACGGCGGCGCCACGCCGCTGAGCTCGTTCGCCGTGGCGATCGCCGTGACGGTGTCGATCATGTTCATCACGCTGCTGCTGGCCGCGGGGACGCTGGCGCTGGAGCGGGAGGAGAACGCCTTCATGCGCCTCGTCCGCGGGCTGGTGTCACGACCGGGGCTGCTGCTGGAGAAGGCGGGCCTGGCGGCCGTCTGCTCGCTGGTGGTGTGCCTGCTGATGCTCGCCGGGCTGGGCCTGTTCGTGGACCTGCAGTGGGACCGCTTCCCGCTCTGGGTGGCGGCCGTGGGGGCGGGTGCGCTGGCGTTCGCCGCGCTCGGCCTGGCGGTGGGCGCGCTCACGCGCGAGGTGCGCGCGGCCTCGCTGCTGTGCGTGATGCTCTCGCTGCCGCTGACCTTCCTGGCGCTCGTGCCCTCGGGCGCGGTGTCGCCGGCCCTCTACGACGCGATCCGCGTGGTGTCCGCCCTGTTCCCGTTCAAGCCGACGCTGGACGCGCTGGACGCGGCGCTCAACGACACGCGGCGGGATCGGGCGTGCCGCTGCTGCACCTGGGCGCGCTGTTCGTGGCCTTCGGAGCGGCCAGCCGGCTGGCGCTGCGCCGCTTCGCCTGTGACCCAGGCCTACTTGTAGTTCTTGCGCCGGAAGACGTCGGTGGCCAGCGAGTCGACGCGGTCCAGGAACAGCAGCCCGTCCAGGTGGTCGATCTCGTGCAGCAGGCAGCGGGCCTCGAAGCCCTCGCTCTCGATCGCCACCGCGTCGCCCTGGCGGGTGTGACGCGCCTCGATCTCGATGGCGCGTGGCGCGGCGGACGTTGGCCGTCAGGTGGGGGATGCTCGAGGCAGCCCTCGCGGGCCACCTTCGACGCCCTCGGCCGCGGTCACCACCGGGTCGCACGAGCACCAGCAGCCCGTTGGAGGTCTTGGCCTTCGGGTGCTCGCTCACGTCGACGACCACGACCACGCGCACCAGCTCGTCGAGCTGGGGCGCGGCCAGGCCCACGCACCCGGGGTTGGCGGCCATCGTGTCGAGCAGGTCGCGGGCCACCCGCTCGGCCTCCTCGCGGCTCCCGGCCAGCGGGCGTGCGCCACGAGCTTCAGCGCGGGGTGGGGGAAGACGGAGGACCTCGCGGACCGCCACGTCACAGGCGCGTCCTGCTCGAGCTCGCGCACGCTGACCTCGACGCTGCTCGGCGGCCGCCCACGGCGTCGAGCGCGGACTCCAGCGCGGCGGCGGCGCCCTGCGGCACGGCCACCTCGAGCAGCAGCACGTACAGGTCGCCCTCCGCCTCGCCCGCGAGCCGGGTGTTCAGGTCGGTGATGTTGCAGCCCGCCTCGGCGAGCGCCGCCGCGGCGCGCGTGGACGATGCCCGGGTGGTCGGCGCCGTAGACCGTGACCATGTGGGAGGGCTCGGCGGTCGCCGCGGGGACCTCCGCCACCTCGTGGACGGTGAGCGCGTCGAGCTCCAGCTCGACGCGCCGGCGGCGTCCAGGTCGCTGCGCAGGCGGTCCACGTCGGTGCGCCTCGGAGGCGCGCCACGATCAGCGTCATCGTGAAGTGGCCGCGCAGGATCGTCATCTGCGAGTCCTCGACGTTCACCCCGTGGTCCAGCAGCACCCTGCGTGACCCGCTCGACGATCCCGGGACGGTCCCGGCCCAGAGCGGACACGGCCAGGTGATGCACGCGCTGAGGATAGGCCTCCCCGCCGGACGGCCGCTGCGAGCCACTTAAACTGGTCGCGATGGCCTTTCCCGCCACCCGCATGCGCCGGCTGCGCCAGACCGGCCTGCTGCGCGGCATGGTGCGCGAGACCGAGCTCACCCCGGCGCACCTCGTGCAGCCGCTGTTCGTGCAGCTCGGGACCGACAGCCGCACGCCGATCGAGGCGATGCCGGGCGTCGAGCGGCTGTCGATCTCGCACGCGGTCGAGGAGGCCGGCGCGGCCCACGCGCTCGGCGTCCCGGCGGTGCTGCTGTTCGGCATCCCGGCCGAGAAGGACGCGCAGGGCTCGGGCGCCTACGACGACGAGGGCGTGGTGCAGCTCGCCGTGCGCGCGATCAAGGACGCGCACCCCGAGCTGGTGGTGATCACCGACGTCTGCCTCTGCGGCTACACCGTCGCACGGCCACTGCGGCGTGGTGCGCGACGACGGCGCGATCGACAACGACGTGTCGCTCGAGCTGCTCGCCAAGACGGCCATCTCGCACGCCCGCGCCGGCGCCGACGCGGTGGCGCCCAGCGACATGATGGACGGCCGCGTGGGCGCGCTGCGCGTCCCAGCTCGACGCCGAGGACCACAAGGACACGCCGATCGTGGCCTACTCGGCCAAGTTCGCCTCCGCCTTCTACGGCCCGTTCCGCGAGGCCGCCGGCTCGGCGCCGGCGCTTCGGCGACCGCCGCACCTACCAGATGGACCCCGCCAACGCCGACGAGGCGGTGCGCGAGGCGCTGCTCGACGTGGAGGAGGGCGCCGACGTGGTGATGGTCAAGCCCGCGCTGCCCTACCTCGACGTGATCCGGCGCGTGAAGGAGGCCACCCGGGTGCCGGTGGCCGCCTACAACGTGAGCGGCGAGTACGCGATGATCGAGGCCGCCGCGGCGGCCGGATACCTCGATCGGCGCGCGGCGATGCTCGAGGCGCTCACCTCGATCCGCCGCGCCGGCGCCGACATCGTGATCACCTACCACGCGCAAGGACGTGGCCGAGTGGCTTCGGTGAGGGAGGTGGCCGCCGTGCCCAAGGTGCGCACGCGCGACGGTCCGCCGTGCCGCTCGACGAGCTCGACAAGAAGCTGCTCAACCTGATGCAGGGCAGCTTCCCGCTGGCCCCGCGGCCCTTCGCGCACGTGGCCGGCCTGGCCGAGGTGGAGCGAGGACGAGGTGCTGCGCCGCGTCCAGCGCCTGCTCGACGAGCGCATCATCCGCCAGGTCACGCCGATCTTCGACACGCGCGTGCTCGGCTACAGTCGATGCTGGTGGCGGCCAAGGTCGACGCCGAGAACCCCCACCGCGCGGCCAAGATCATCAACTCGCACCCGGGCGTGTCGCACAACTACCTGCGCAACCACGACTTCAACATGTGGTTCACGATCGCCACCGAGCCGGACTCGAAGCTCGGGCCTGGACGGCACGCTCGACGTGCTCACCGAGCTGACCGGCGCCGAGTCGGTGCGCCAGCTGCCCACGCTCAAGCTGTTCAAGATCCGGATGGACCTCGAGATGGAGGGCGACACGAAGGACCTGGCCGCGGCCGGCGCCGCGCAGGACCCGATGGAGCCCGACCCGATCGAGCTGTCGGACCTCGACGTCGCCGTGATCCGCGCGCTGCAGGGCGACATGCCGGTGGTGCCCGAGCCCTACGCGCCGGCCGCGGCCGAGCTCGGCATCTCCCAGGACGAGCTGCTCGCCCACCTCGAGTCGATGCGCGAGCGCAAGGCGCTGCGGCGCGTGGCCGCGATCCTCTTCCACCGCCGCGCCGGCTTCTCCGCCAACGGCATGGGCGTCTGGAACGTGCCCGAGGAGCGGATCATGGAGGTGGCGCCGCTGATGGCCTCCTTCCGCGGCATCTCCCACTGCTACCAGCGGCCCGACCTACGAGGACTGGCCCTACTCGGTGTTCACGATGGCCCACGGCCGCTCGAAGGAGGAGTGCGACGCCATCCTCGACTCGATCGCCGAGGAGACCGGCATCGAGGACCGCCGCACGCTCTACTCCTCGACCGAGTTCAAGAAGATCCGCCTCCTCTACTTCACCGACGAGCACAGGCGCTGGGAGGCTGAGCACACATGACGCCGGGCCCTCGTGGGCCCGCTCGGAGGAGCTCTACGCCCGCGCCGTCGAGCCTGCTGCCGGGCGGGGTGAACTCGCCCGTGCGGGCGATGAAGGCGATCGGCCGCGACCCGCTCTTCGTGGCCGAGGGCGCCGGCGCCGAGCTCGTGGACGTGGACGGCAACCGCTACGTGGACTGGATGTGCTCGTGGGGGCCGCTGATCGCCGGCCACGCCCACCCGGCCGTGGTCGAGGCGGTGACGGCGGCCGCGCGCCGCGGCACCAGCTTCGGCGCGCCCACCGAGGCCGAGGTCGAGCTGGCCGCCGAGGTGGCCGAGCGGGTCCCCGGCGCCGAGATGGTGCGGATGGTCAACTCGGGCACCGAGGCCTCGATGAGCGCGATCCGCCTGGCGCGGGCGGCCACCGGCCGCGAGAAGCTGCTCAAGTTCGCCGGCGCCTACCACGGCCACGTGGACGGCCTGCTGGCCGAGGCCGGCTCGGGGCTGGCCACCGCCGGGATCCCCGCGTCGCCGGGGGTGCCGCCGGCCCAGGCGGCCGCCACCGTGATCGTGCCGTGGAACGACCGCGAGGCCGTGGAGCGCCGCGCTCGAGCGAGCACGAGTTCGCCGCGATCCTGGCCGAGCCCTACCCGGCCAACATGGGCCTGGTGCCGCCCGACGACGGGTTCCTCGAGCTTCCTGCGCGAGGAGGCCGACGCCAACGGCGCGCTGCTGGTGTTCGACGAGGTGATCTCCGGCTTCCGGGTCGCGCGCGGCGGCGCGCAGGAGCGCGAGGGCGTGACCCCCGACCTGACGGTCCTCGGCAAGGTGATCGGCGGCGGGCTGCCCGGCCGCGGCCTACGCCGGCCCGGCGCGGCTGATGGAGCGGGTGGCGCCGGCGGGCGACGTCTACCAGGCGGGCACGCTGTCGGGCAACCCGCTGGCCACCGCCGCCGGGCTGGCGACGCTGGCGCTGCTCGACGCGGCGGCCTACGAGCGCCTCGACGCGGTCGCCGCGGCGCTCGCCGAGGGGCTGCTCGCGAGCCGCCGCCGCAGGCCGGGCGTGCCGCTGCACGTGAACCGGACACGGGCCTGCTCACCCTCTTCTTCCGCGACGGGCCGGTGCGCGACTACGACGACGCCAAGGGCTGCGACTCGGAGGCGCCACGCCGCCTTCTGCCGCGCGATGCTCGAGCGCGGCGTCTACCTGCCGCCCTCGCAGTTCGAGGCCTGGTTCCCCTCGCTCGCCCACACCGACGAGCACGTGGAGCGCACCCTCGGCGCCGCGCGCGAGTGCGCTGGAGGCCGTGGCGCGCGTGAGCGCGCTGGCGCGGGTGGTCGAGGCCGCGGACCCGGCGCTGGCGCGAGCACGCCGGTCCCGGATCCGGGCCCGGGCCGCTTCGCCGGGGTGGTGGCCGACCCGGACCGGCTGTTCGTGCTCGAGGCCGTCTACGAGGGCTACCTCCTGCACTACGGCGAGCCGCGCGCGTTCGCCGGGATGGACGCGCGACCTGCGGCTGCTGGCGGGCGACGCCCTCTACGCGCTGGGCCTCTCGCGGCTGGCCGAGGCGGGCGACCTGGAGGCGGTGGCGGAGCTGTCCGACCTGATCTCGCTCACCGCCCAGGCCCACGCCGAGGGCCGCCCGGGCTGGCGGAGGACCTGTGGGCGGCCAGCGCGGAGCGCTGCGGCGCAGGGCCCAGGGCGGCGCGGCCGACAGTTGGCGCGCCGCCCATGGTCAGCCGCCCGCCCCGCGGCCGTAAACTGGATAGGCCTATCCTTCGGCCAGGAACTCGCGCGACCGTGGCCGACCCGCCCTCCAAAGAAACCCAAGCGCAAGTCCCGCTACACCAGCGATCGCGGCATCGCCGGGCGCCTTCGAGGGCGAGACCGTGACCCGCCGCGGGCTTCATGACCGGCGGCGCGCTCGCGGCCGGCGGCATCGCCACCGCCGCGTTCGCCCTGCCGGCGCTCGGCTTCGCGCTCGGCCCGATGTTCGAGGACAGCACGCCCGGACCGCTGGCAGGACGTCGGGCCCGGAGGCGCGACTTCAACGTGCGAGACCTACGTGCCCAAGGTGATGAACATCGTCGCCGAGATCGGCGAGGCCGGCAAGACCACGGTCTACGTGCGCAAGTTCGACCCCGAGCGCGACAGCCCCAGCCCCAGCGACAAGGCAAGGACCGCAGCCCTACGTGGCGATCTCCACGCGCTGCGCGCACCTGGGCTGCCCGGTCCGCTACATCCAGGCCTCCCAGCGCTTCGTCTGCCCGTGCCACGGCGGCGTCTACGACTTCGAGGGCAAGGTCGACGGCGGCCCGCCGGTGCGCCCGCTCGACCGCTTCTACACCCGCGTCCGGAACGGCCGCGTGCAGGTCGGCGAGCGCTTCTCGGTGAACTCCGAGCTCGAGCGCTTCTCGCCGCGCGACCCGTCGAACCACCTGGACGGGCTCGTGGCAGTACCTCTACCCGTCGAGGCCCAGCACATGAGCAAGCTCACCCGCCCGCTGCCCAAGTCCCTGCGCCCGCCCCGCGCCCGGCGCGGCCCGCCGAGACGGGAGAACGGCGACGAACGGCAAGCCCGGCCACGGCGCGACAAGCTCAAGGAGGGCGCGGCCGAGGGCGGCGCCGCACGTCGTCGGCTGGCTCGACGAGCGCACCGGCGCCAGCCCGCTCCTGCGCGGCTTCAGCTCTACCGCAAGGTCCCCAAGGGCACCAACTGGTTCTACACGCTCGGCTCGGCCACGCTGTTCGCGTTCGTCTCCCAGGCGGTCACGGGCGTGTTCCTGGCGATGTACTACAACCCGGATCCCGTCGCGCGCCTACGAGTCCGCGGCGCACATCACCAACGAGGTCTTCCTCGGCGAGCTGGTGCGCGGCATGCACCGCTGGGGCGCCACGGTGATGATCATCCTGATCTTCCTGCACATGGGCAGGACGTTCGTGTTCGGCGCCTACAAGTACCCGCGCGAGCTGAACTGGATCATCGGCGTGATCCTGCTGGTGCTCACGCTGGCGATGGGCCTCACCGGCTACCTGCTGCCCGTTCGACCAGCGCTCCTTCTGGGCGACGGTCGTGGGCGTGAACATCAACGCCTCGGGCCCCGATCATGGGCCCCTACCTGGCCGACTTCATGCGCGGCGGCGCGGAGTTCGGCGCGACCACCCTCAGCCGCTTCTACGCGATGCACATGCTGCTCATCCCGGGCCTGATCGCCGCGCTGATCGGCGCCCACCTCTACCTCGTCGCCAAGCTGGGCACCACGGCGCCGCCGTGGCTGAAGGCGGAGAAGAAGGAACTCTCAGAAGGAAGAGATCTAGAGCCGCCGTGAACGCCCGCGAGCGCGAGCAGTACCTCCGCGAGTACTCGATCCTGAAGAGCCAGGGCAAGCCGTTCTTCCCCTACGCGGTCGCCAAGGACGGCGCGATGGCGGCGATCACGCTGCGGCGTGATCATCCTGATGGCGATCCTGTTCGGCGCCGAGCTGGGCCCGAAGGCGGACCCCACCACCACCACCTACTCGCCGCGGCCCGAGTGGTACTTCTTCTTCCTCTTCGAGCTGCTGCGCGTGATCAAGCCGCCGGAGCTGGTCTTCCTGGCCACCATCGGCATCCCCACGATCTGCCTGATGCTGCTGATCCTGCTGCCGTTCTACGACCGCAGCCCGGAGCGCCACCCGCTCAAGCGCCCGATCGCGATGGTCGGCGCGGCCGCCACGGTGGGCGCGATGGCCTACCTCACGGTCCTCGGCGCCATCGCCGGGCCGCCGAGCGAGATCGAGCTCGAGGTGGCGTCCGCAGTACGAGGAGGGCAAGGCAGGTCACGGCCGCCTCCGGCTGCCTCGGCTGCCACAAGATCGGCGAGAACGGCAACACGCTCGGCCCGAACCTCACCGAGATCGGCGACCGCCTGGGCAAGGACGCGATCGCGCGCACGCTGCGCAACCCCACCTCGCCGATGCCCTCCTACGCCAGTCTCGAGGAGCTCCAAGCCGGAGCAGTTCGACCAGATGGTCGATTTCATCGCGTCCTTGAA
>CAWFBA010000011.1:0-14755 GCA_963814005.1 uncultured Thermoleophilaceae bacterium | reverse complement strand
GCTCGATCCCCGGTCCGACTCTCCATGTCGACCAAAACAGCGAGGTGACGATCGAGGCGACCAACCTCGGCGACGTCGACGCCACGCTGCACTGGCATGGGCTCAGGCTGGAAAACCGCTTTGACGGCGGCCCCGAGGAGACGCAGGCCCCGATTCCATATGGCGGCAGGTTCACCTACAGGCTTCAGTTCCCGGACCCGGGCTTCTACTGGTACGACCCGCACATCCGCGAGGACTTCGCCCAGGAGATGGGCCTCTATGCGGGGATCATCGTCGAGCCCGAGGACCCGAACTACTGGCCGCCGGTTGATCGCCAGCTGGCGATCACGCTCGATGACATCCTGATCGAGGACGGTCAGATCGCGCCGTTTGAGCGTTCCGGGCCGACGTTCACGGCGATGGGTCGTTTCGGCAACGTGATGCTGACCAACGGCGAGACCGCCTACCGCGCCGGCGCCAAGGTCGGCGAGGTCGTCCGCCTGCACCTGGTCGACACGGCCAACACGCGGATCTTCAACTTCGGCATCAGTGGCGCGCGGATGAAGCTGGTCGGCGGCGACAGCGGCCGGGTCGAGCGCGAGGAGTTCATTGACGAGATCCTGCTCTCGCCCTCCGAGCGCGCGATCGTGGATGTCCTCTTTGATCAGCCCGGGGAGGTCACTTTCGAAAACCGGACCCCCGACCACACCTACGAGCTCGGCGGATCACCGTCTCCGGCGAAGCCGCCGGCGAGTCTGCGCGGGCGTTCGGTGAGCTGCGCGTCGCCCAGAGCTCTCGGCCGAGCGTGAGCGCATCCAGTCCGACATTGACCGCGAGCCGGACAAGACCCTCGCTTTCGTTTCCCAGATGCCGATCCTCTACGGCGGTGATGCCGAAGCGGCCTCGTCGTACGTCTGCCCGATGCATCCCGAGGTCACCGACAGCGAAGCGTCCAGCTGCCCGAAATGTGGGATGAAGCTGGTGCCCGACCAGTCGGCCCCGACCTCGTACGTCTGCCCGATGCATCCAGAGGTCACCGACAGCGAAGCCTCGAGCTGCCCCCAGTGCGGGATGAAGCTGGTGCCGGCCGACAAGGTTCCGGGTGCCGGCGAGGACGACCATGGCGGCCACGAGCACGCTGATGACCACGCTGATGGGCTCGAATGGGAAGACCTGATGCCCGAGATCAACCGCCAGACCGACACGAGCAACATGATCTGGCAGCTGATCGACAAGGAGACCGGGGCCGAGAACGCCGGCATCACCTGGGCCTTCCGCGTTGGCGACCGGATCAAGATCCGCCTGGCCAACGAGATGGACCAGGACCATCCAATGCACCACCCATTCCACATCCATGGCGCCGGGCGTTTCTTGGTGCTGAGCCGCGATGGCGAGCCTGAAGAGAACTTTGTCTGGAAGGACACGGTGCTTCTGCGCGCCGGCCAGACGATCGACATCCTGCTTGATGTCACCAACCCGGGGCTGTGGATGGCTCACTGCCACATCGCCGAGCACACCGAGAGCGGGATGATGTTCAGCTTCGACGTGGCCCCCGCCGCGGACCCGAGCTAGATCCACCGAAGCAGCAGATGAAGGTCGCCTGCGTCGTTTATCCGGACTTCACCGCGCTGGATCTCGTGGGTCCGTACGAGGTCATCAGCCGCTGCCCGACGGGGCTCGAACCTGTCGGACCATGTCCCGCGTGGCTGCCCTCACTGCGACACATCACTGGGGGCGTCTAGGAGGAGGTGGCCGCCGACGGGGTCGCCGACGTGGCGGCCTCGGCGAGGGCCGCCAGGAGGGCGGCGGTGGCGGGCGGGTCGGGCGGGTCGCCGTAGGTGGCGGCGTAGATATGGCGCTGTGAGCCCTGGAGCTCGGTCGCGACGATGCCGTCCGCGGGGTGGGCGCGCAGCGCGAGGCCCGTCTGGGTGGCCACGCCGAGCCCGGCGGCCACGAGCTTCGACATCACGACCATGTCGTCGGAGCTGTAGCCGATCCGCGGCTCGAACCCGGCGTCGGCGCACACCGACAGCAGGTGGCTACTACAGCGTTCACAGCCGGCGATCCAGGTCGCGTCACGCAGCCCGTCCAGCCCGCGCTCGCGCCGCGTCGACAACACGTACACCGGGTCGTCGAGCAGGTGGTGCAGATGCACCCCGGTCGGCTCGGGCTCGGTCTCGTCGTAGCGGAAGATGATCGCGACCTCCACCTTCCCGGCGCGCAGCAGCTCGATCGCCTCGGGCGGATGGGTGTCGGTCAGGCTGACCTCCAGGCCCGGATGCGCGGCCGCCAGCGCGGCCACGGCCGGCGGCGCGAGCGACCCGATCGCGGATGCGAAGCCGGCCAGGCGCACCCGCCCGGCCGTCAGCCCGACGTGGGCGGAGAGCTCCGCGCCCGCCGCGTCGATGCGCCCGAGGATCTCGGCCGCGCGGTCGGCCAGCAACTGACCGGCAGGAGTCACCCGGATGCCGCGCCCGACCCGCTGCAGCAGCTGCGCGCCGGTCTCGGCCTCGAGCCGCCCAAGGTGATGGGTCACCGACGGCTGGGAGTAGTTGAGCTCTTTCGCGGCCGCCGTTACCGATCCGTTGCGCGCGACGGCCTCGATGACGCGCAGGCGGTTGACGTCGAGCATAGATTAATTCTATCTATCAATAAGCCTGAAAGTTGGCATTGGACGCATGAGACGCCATCCAGCAGGCTTCCGCCCATGATCACGACACAGACACCCCCTGCCACCGAACTGGCCGCCCTGGTCGACGGTGTTCGGACCGCCGTCACCGCGCATGCCGGATGGTCCGAGACCGCGCAGCTCGTAGCCGAGGAGCTCCGCCATCACCTGCCGACGCCGGACGTGCTGACCGACGAGGAGCGCGCGGGCTCGCCGGACGACTACCGTGCCCACACGCTGCACGTCGAGCGACGGGTCGTTCTCGATCGTCGCCCTGGTGTGGCGTCCAGGCCAGCTGACGCGCATCCACGACCACGTCACGTGGTGCGCCTTCGGCGTCATCCAGGGGGTCGAGCACGAGGAGCTGTTCGACGCCGACCTGACCCTGATCGGCCGCAGCGAGAATGAGGTCGGCGACGTCAGCGGGTTCGCGCCTCCCGGGGACATTCATCGCGTCCACAACACCGGCGACACCACCGCGATCTCGATCCACATCTACGGCACCGACGTCACCCGCATCGGCTCCAGCGCCCGCCGTTACTACTAGAAACCAACCTTCCGACCACCGAAGGAGCAGCAGCCATGTCACTCGTCTACGTACATTTCTTTTCCGTCTCACTCGACGGCTTCGGCACCGGTGAGGGTCAGAGCCGCGACGCACATTTCGGCCACGCCGGGGAGAGGCTGCATACGTGGATGTTCAACACCCGGTCCTGGCAGCCCGGGGGGAGCGGCGGCGTCGACGACGTCTTCATGCAGCGCCACGATCAGGGGATCGGTGCCGAGATCATGGGGGCGGGGAAGTTCGGCCACCCCGGATGGGAGGAGGACCCGGAGTGGAAGGGCGCGTGGGGTCCCAACCCGCCGTTCCACACACCGGTCTTCGTCCTCACCCATCACACGCGACCGCCGATCGAGATGGAGGGCGGCACGACGTTCCACTTCCTCGACGCGTCGCCCGCCGAGGCGCTCGAGACGGCACGCGACGCCGCGGACGGCAAGGACATACGCATCGGCGGAGGTCCCACAGTGATCCGCGACTTCCTTGCTGCCGGGCTTATCGACCACGCGCACTTCGTGGTGGTCCCGATCCTGCTCGGCCGGGGCGTCCGGCTCTGGGACGGACTGGAGGGCCTCGAGAAGGACTACGAGGTCGAGGCCACCTCCTCGCCCAGCGGGGTCACGCATGTGACGTTCACCCGTGCGGGCGTCTGAACCGTTCCCCTGTCGATCTGATTGGGTCCCGTTCGTCGTAAGGGTGAAACGGCGGACAGCGCAGTCGGCGCTGGGAAGGAAGAACGATGCAGACCGAAAACCGGAGCCAGAAGATTGCCGTGACGGGAGCCACCGGCCGGGTTGGATCGCACCTGGTCGAGATCCTCGAGCAGCGCGGACACGATGTGGTCCCGATCGCTCGCTCCATCGGTATCGATGTGGTCAGCGGCGAGGGTCTCGACGAGGCGCTCGCCGGGGTCGAGACCATCATCGATACAGCGACGGGGCCTTCGCCCGACCAGGAAGCGGCAACCGAGTTCTTCACCGCTTCGGCAGGGAACCTCCAGCGAGCCGGCGCAGAAGCCGGGGCGAAGCGGATCGTCGTTGTCTCGATCATCGGCATCGACAAGTTCCAGGGCGGCTACAACGCGGCGAAGGTGGCGCAGGAGCAGACGCTGCTCAAAGGCCCGCTGCCGGTCCGAATCGTTCGCGCGGCCCAGTTCCACGAGTTCGTCGATCCGCTGGTCGGGTGGACGATCCAAGATGGCGTGGCCTACGTGCCCGAGATGCGAACGCAGCTCGTTGCCGCCCGCGTCGTCGCCGAAACTCTCGCTGACGCTGCCGAGGAGCCGGAGATCCAGAACGGCAGGATCACCGAGGTCGCCGGCCCGCAGGAGGAGCGTCTCGCCGATGTAGCCGCCGCGCTCTTCGCCAGCCGAGGTGACTCGCTCGAGATCCGCGAGAGCCGTGGCGGTCCGCTGGCGGAGCCCGGCGACCCGGACGCCGCGGCCTATGCGGAGGGCGCCGCGCTGCCCAACCCGGGCGCGAAGCTCGCCGGCCCCAGCTTCGAAGAGTGGCTCGCGGTGCACGTCTGACGCGTGGGCGGGCGGGACTCGCGACCAGACGCTCGCCGCCGACAGTCGAGTTTGTCGCGCATAAGCGGCGAAATTCGACTCTCGGTACATCCTCTACGGCGGGGCGGCCAGGGGTGCGAGACTCGGAGGCTCTGGATGAGCTGAGGACAGCCGACGGTCGCACCTTCCGCGTCGAACCACTCGATCAAACGCCCGGCGTGACGATGCCGGACGAGTTCCAGCCCCGCAGGCTGCTCAGACGCACGCTTCAGATCGTCGCGGTGCTCGCGGTGGTGGGGCTCGTACTGGTGCTCGCTCCCGGGTTGGGCGAGGTCCGCGACCTGTTGACCAAGGCCTCGCCGGAGTGGGTGGCGCTGGCCGTGGTCTTCGAAGCCCTGTCGTGCGCGTCCTACGTGTTGATGTTCCGGCCCATCTTCTGCCAGAACATGCCGTGGCGCACCAGCTGGGAGATCGGCCTGTCGGAGCTGGGTGCGGGCTCGATCGTGCCGGCGAGTGGGGCCGGTGGCCTCGCCCTGGGCGCATGGATCCTGAGTGAGGGCGGCATGCCCGCGGAGCGGATCGCCAGCCGGTCGGTGGCCTTCTTTCTCATCAAGAGCTCGGTGAACTTCATCGCCGTGGCGGTGCTCGGCACGGTTATGGCGCTGGGCCCAGTCGGGCCCGAGCTGTCGCCCTGGTTGACGGCGGTGCCGGCGGCGGCCGCGGTGTTGGTGATAGCCGCGGTGCTCGTGGTTCCGCGGCTCGGCGTGGGCGACCCGGTCGCGGCCGACGCAGGACGGGTGCGCAAGGCGATGCGGCAGGTGCGCAAGGCGCTGGTGGGCGGCACGGGCGAGGCGGTGCAGATCGTGCGCTCGCGCAACGGGCTCGTGATCGCCGGCGCGCTCGGCTACTGGGCGTGGGACAACGCGGTCCTGTGGGCGACGTTCCACGCTTTCGACTACTCGCCCCCGATCACGGTGATCCTGTTGGGCTATCTGATCGGGCAACTCGGCGGGCTGCTGCCGCTACCCGGCGGCCTCGGCGGAATCGACGGCGGCCTGATCGGCACCTTGATCGTGTTCGGCACCCCGGCGGCGGTTACCACCGCCGCGGTGCTCGTCTACCGCGTGATCCTCTTCTGGCTGCCCCTGCTCGCGGGCGCCGTGGCTTTCATCTCGCTGCGGCGGGGATTGAACGATCCCGACCGGCCCGAGCTGTGCGTGGTGCCGGCGGCAACTTAGCCGTCGCCGGTAGCGTGGGGCCGGTGCGAATCGCGACCTGGAATGTGAACTCGGTCAAGCAGCGCGTTCCGCGGCTGCTGCCCTGGTTGGATGAGCGCCGGCCGGACGTGGTCTGCCTGCAGGAGACCAAGCTCGCGGACGAGGCGTTCGTCGAGCTGCTTGGCGACGAGCTGACCGAGCGCGGCTATGAGGTGGCGCTTTCCGGCGAGCCGACGTGGAACGGGGTAGCGATCCTCTCGCTGGTGGGGCTCGACGACGTGGCGGTGGGAATCGCCGGCGCGCCCGGCTTCCCCCATCCGGAGGCGCGCGCGGTGTCCGCCGACTGCGGCGGGATCCGGGTGGTCTCGGTTTACGTGCCGAACGGGCGCACGCCTGGCTCGGAGCACTACGAGTACAAGCTCGCCTGGCTGGCCTCGCTGCGCGAGATGGTTGCCGCCGGCCCGGAGGCGATGGTCGTGTGTGGCGACATGAACATCGCACCCACCGACGACGATGTGTTCGATCCGGACGCCTACGTCGGCCAGACCCACGTAACCCCGCCCGAGCGCGAGGCGCTGGCGGAGCTACAGGCGCTCGGCCTGCGCGACGTCGTGCGCGATCGCTGGCCCAACGAGCGCGTATTCAGCTATTGGGATTACCGGGCGGGGATGTTCCATCAGGACCTTGGGATGCGGATCGACCTCACCTTGGCAAGCGAGGAGGTCGCCGGTCGGGTGAAGGCGGCATGGGTGGACCGCCAAGCCCGCAAGGGCAGCGGGCCGAGCGACCATGCTCCGGTGATCGTCGATCTCGACGAGGCGCCCGACGGGGACATCGGGCCGGTCGTGCCGCCGCCCTCGAGGCCGGTGACCAGGCGCGGCGCGAAGAAGCTGCCGCAGTCTTAGCGATCAGTTCTTCTTGCGGTCGCGGTCGCGCGAGGGCTGCACGCGCTTCGGCTCTCCCGGCATCTTCGGATAGTCGGGCGGGTAGGGCATGTCGTCGCGTCCTTCGGCGGCGTCTTTCTCGTACATGTCCAGCAGCGGCTGCAGCGAGTGGGCGGCCTCGTCGATCGCGGCGTGGCGATCGCCCAGCTCGGCAAAGCGCGCGGGCATCGTCGCGACCGTGAAGTCCTCGGGCGCGACATCGGCGAGCTCCTCCCACGTGACCGGTGCGGACACCGGCGCGCCAGGTTTCGCGCGGACGCTGTAGGCCGAGGCGATGGTGCGATCGCGTGCATTCTGGTTGTAGTCGACGAAGATGCACTCGCCGCGCTCCTCCTTCCACCACTTGGTGGTCACCTGCCCCGGTAGGCGCCGCTCGAGCTCACGCCCGAAGGCGATCGCGGCGTGGCGGACGTCCGTGAACGTCCAGCGCGGCTCGATCCGGACGTAGATGTGGACGCCCCGGCCCCCGGAGGTCTTCGGGAAACCGGCGTAGCCGAGCTCGTCCAACAGCACGCGTGCCTCGGCGGCCACGCGCACCGCGTCGGCGAAATCGGTGCCCGGCTGCGGGTCCAGGTCGATGCGCAGCTCGTCTGGATGGTCTACGTCGTCGCTGCGAACCGGCCACGGATGAAACGTGATCGTGCCCATCTGGGCCGCCCAGCCCACAACCGCCACCTCCGTGGGACAGATCTCGTCCGCGTGGCGGCCCGACGGGAACTCGATCCGTGCGGTCTGCACGTAGTCCGGAGCCCCGCGGGGGATGCGCTTTTGGTAGAAGGCGTCGCCGCCGCCCTTCTCACGCGTGGAGAGCACGATGCCCGGGTGGACTCCCTTCGGCCAGCGCTCGAGCGTCGTCGGCCGCCGCTCGAGCGCGCGCATGATGCCGCCCTCGACGGCGAGGAAGTACTTCACCACGTCGAGCTTCGTGACTGCGCCCGAGCGCTCGGTCTCGGGGAAGATCACGCGATCGGGGCTCGAAACGCGCAGATCGCGCCCACCGGCTTCCAGCATCGTGGCCTCGGAGGCAGCCATGCACGGAGTTCTAGTACACCTGCCGGAAGTTCAGCCGGTTTTCCCCGACTCGCGGATGGCGCGTTCCTGGAGCACACCCATCCGACGGCCCACCGGGGTGGCGGTCAGGCCGTGCACCACGATCGAGACCATCACGCACGCCAGAGCCGTCCAGACGACGATCTCCGTCTCCGCGGACGGCAGCACGCCCGCGGCAACGGCCACGGCGGCGTAGTAGAGGGAACCGACCCCGCGCACGCCGAACCAGGCCACGAAACCACGCTCCGCCGCGGGGAGACCGGACAGGACGAGCGAGGCAGCGACCGCGAGTGGCCGGATGACCAGCAACAGCACAGGCACCAGCAGCCAGCCATCCAGACCGGGCGCGGCAAGGCCGGTTGTGCCCACCATGCTGCCGATGAGCAGGATCACCGCCAGCTCCCCGAACTTCTCCACGGTCTCGGCTCCATCGTGCACGCGTCGGTTGTACTCGTGCCCGTGCTCATAGCGGCGGAAGCCGACACCTCCCGCAAAAGCGGCGAGGAAACCGTAGGCGCCGGCGATCTCCGCCGCGCCGTACACGAGCAGCACGGCGGGGATGGCCATCCATGGATCCAGGCGCGGCTCGAGCAGGTCGCGCTTGCGAAACTCGACCGCAGCCGCCGCCAGCAGGTAGCCGCCGAAGGCGCCGATCGCGATACCGGCCACCACCGCGTACAGGACATCGGCCAGCAGCCAGGTACCAAGCCAGTCGCTGCCGCCCTCCTCCGCCACGAACAGCCCGAGGAAGAGAAACGGAAAGGCCAGACCGTCGTTCAGGCCCGCCTCCCCCGTGAGCGAGAAGTTCGGCTCGCGCTCGTCCTCGTCCCCCGGTGGACCGACCCCCACGTCGCCGGCCAGTACCGGATCGGTGGGCGCCAGGATCGCTCCCAGCACCAGCGCGGCACCGAGCGAGAGGCCCATGATGCGGCTGCCGAAGAGCGCGACCGCCGCAATGGTGAGCGGCATCGCTATCAGCAGCAATCGCGCGACGGCAGACCATGAACGCCATGTCAGCGGACGGTCGAGCTTGAGTCCTGTGGCGAACAGGGCGATGACGATCGCCAGCTCGCTCACGCGCGCGAGAAGATCGGCGTCCGTGATGGGATCGAGCCAGCCGACGCCCAGCGTCTCGATCACGACCGCGCTTCCCACCCCCAGCCCGAGGTAGATCAGGCTGGCCGAGAAAGCCCGGTCGTGCTGGTGCGACAGAGCGCCAATGGCCGCCAGTACCGCGACGCCGCAGAACAGCAGGCCGATGGCGTACGGCTCGGCAAAGGAGAAACCCTTCTCGGCGGCGACAAGCTCCTTCATGCTCCCAGCGTCGCCTCCTCGCTCGCTTCAGGGGGGGCACCCCCTCACAGGGAAGCGCAGATCAGGAGGGAATCTAGAACCTCAGCTGGAAGCCTTGCCGCCCTTGCGTCCCGCGGCCTCTTCTGAGCACGGTTGCCGCCGCCGCCCCCGGATTTCTTGCCGCCCTTTTCCGAGGCGTCTGGAGTGTTGGCGATCGCCGCAGCGCGGCTCTTGCTCATCCCCTTCTTGCGAAGTCCTTCGTATTGCTTGTCGTCCTTCACGCTCGGGCCGTGATCTTTGGCCATGCCGTCACCTCGCTTGCGTCTTGCCTACACGTGAGCGGTTCTCTTACCCGCCCGGCCGCCACTGACACAAGGCGGCTAGGTTGCTGGTATGCCCGAACGGGTCGACTTTCTACGCCAGGGCTATGCGGCACTCCAGCGAGACGATCTGGAAGCCTTCAAGGCGCTGGCGCGCGGCCGCCTTGACCCCGAGTTCGAGTTCCATCTCGTCTGGGATGGGCGAGTCCTGAAGGGCTACGAGGGAACGCTGGAGTGGCTTTCGGACACCCGCGAAACCTGGGCGGACTACAGCCAGGAGGTCGAGGAGATCATCGAGAGGGGCGAGCAGGTGCTGGTCGTGCTTCGGATATCGGCGCGCGGCGGTGAGAGCGGCGTGCCGGTCGCCCAGGAGATGGCCGTCGTCTGGACCTTTGACGGCGATCGGGCGGTTCGGGCGCGCTCTTTCACCTCGAGAGCCGCGGCTCTCGAGTGTCCTCGCTTCCTGACGCGAACTGCCCCGCGCTTAGGCCCCGGCTATCCCGCACTCTTAGGCCCCGGCTATCCCGCACTCGTAGGCGAAGATCACGGCCTGTACGCGGTCGCGTGCGCCGAGCTTTGCCAGCAGGCGCTGCATGTGGGTCTTCACCGTGGACTCCTCGATCACGAGCGTGGCCGCGATCTCTCCGTTGGAAAGGCCCCGGGCCACGAGCTGGAGCACGTCGCGTTCGCGTGGGGTGAGCTCCTCGAGGCGCGCGTCGCGCGCGGCGTCAGGCCCGGGCTGCTGGGCCATGCGCTCGATCACGCGGCTGGTGACCGACGGCGACAGGAGCGAGTCGCCGGCGGCGATCGTGTGGATAGCGGCCACGAGCTCCTCAGGTGCGGTGCGCTTGAGCAGGAAGCCGGAGGCGCCGGCGGCAAGCGCGCCGAAGATGTAGTCATCCTGCTCGAAGGTGGTCAGGATCACCACCCGCACGTCCGGGAACGCGGCCAGCAGCTCGCGGGTAGCCGAGATGCCGTCGAGGTCGGGCATCCGGACGTCCATCAGGACCACGTCGGGGTCCAGCAGCCGAGTGCGGTACAGCGCGTCGTGCCCGTCGGTCGCATCGCCCACCACCTCGATCGCGTCGTCGCTCGAGAGCACCCCGCGTAGCCCGGCGCGCATCAGGTCGTCGTCGTCGACGATCAGCACTCTCACGCGCAACTCGGTCATGTCCCGCGGCCCGGCCGAGGCAGCCGGGCGCGAACCTCGAAGTGCCCGTTTCGTGCGTGGGCGTCCAGGCTCCCGCCGAGCAGGGCGGCGCGTTCCCGCATGCCGACCAGTCCGTGGCCCTCCGTTTCCCGGCCGGAGCGGCCGGAGGCCACTGGGTTGACCACAGTCAACTCAAGTGCGTCCGGGCTGATCGCCAGGTCGATCCGGGCGCTGCCATCTCCGTGGCGGGCGGCGTTCGTGAGCGCCTCCTGGAGGATCCGGTAGGCGCTGCGTTCCACGCCCGGTGGTAGCTGGCCGCGATCTCCGCGGACCGTGGCGGTCACGTCGAGGCCGGCGGCGCGGTGACGCTCCACCAGGCCGTCGAGTGCGGCGACCCCGGGGGGCGCCTCCACTTCCTGCTCCGGGGTTCCGCGATCGCGCAGGGCCCCGACCATCTGGTCGATCTCGCCAACCGTCTCGCGGGCGACGTCCTCGATCGTCTGAAACGCCTCGCGTGCGGCTGCGGGATCGCTCTCGGTCTGCAGCCGGCCCGCGCCTGCGTGCACGAGTATCACGTTGATCGCGTGACCGGCCGAATCGTGGAGGTCGCGGGCGATGCGCATCCGCTCCTCGGCGGCCGCCAAGCGGCGCTCGCGCTCGGCCTCGCGCTCGGCGCGCAGAGCGCGCTCCTCAAGCTCGGCCATCCGCTCCGCACGCAGCCGGGCCCGGTCACCGGCGAGCCAAGTGCCGCTCCAGAGCAGCACACCGAACAGAAGCTCCGCGCCGGGGAAGCGGTCGTCCGCCAGGCCCGCTGCTGCCGCGTGCGCGCCGAGCAGCGCCACCACGAGCGCCAACGTCAGTCGGGTGCGCCCGCGCGACCCGTCGCCGCCGGCGGCCAGCCAGAAAAGCGCGATCGTGGCACCCAGCGGCGGCCCGACCGGGTCCGCCACGCCGCGCAGCACCGTGCTGGCCACGGCCGTGAGCACGAACACGCCGAGCGGCCAGCGGCGGCGCCAGACCAACGGGAGCGACGCCAGCGCGGTGAGTAGCACCGCGGGCGCCTCGATCCCACCCTGATCGGCCTCGCCGACCGCGAGAAGCCCGAGCGAAGCCGCGAATACCGCGAGGGCGATGACGGCGTCGATGTGGAGGTCCTTGCGGGTCATTTTGCAGGCGAGGGTAGAGCGCGTCCGGAGTGCCGCCATCGTCCCTGTGGCGGACCCGGTGTCCACCCAAGGGGGGACCTCAGATCACCTTCTGGCGAGCAAATCCCCCACGAATCTGGGATGGACGCGCCGGCGCCGGCGCCGCACCATGAAGGCTACGTAGCGCTCAAGGCGGATGAAAGGAAGACGACCGATGCCAGAAAAAGTCCGGCTCCAGCCACCGCCGCTGGATGGTGAGCTCCGCTTCGACGAGGCGGCGCGCAACGGGCACGCTGCCGACTTCGGGCACATCCTGCACAGGACGCCGGAGGGCGTCCTGCTGCCGCGGTCCGCCGACGACGTGGCCAGGACGATCCAGTGGACCGCTCAGCAGGGCTACGGGTTCGCCGCGCAGGGCCAGAGCCACTCGACCTTTGGCCGCTCACAGGTCCAGAACGGCATCGTGGCCGACATGTCGACGCTGCGGAACATCGACGCTGTCGAGGGCGACCGGGTGGTAGTCGAGGGCGGCGCGAAGTGGAGCGAGGTGCTCCACGCGACGCTGGCGCGGGGCAAGACTCCGCCCGTGCTCACCGACTACATCGAGCTGTCGGTCGGTGGCACCCTCGTGGTCGGCGGTGTCGGTGGCACGACCTCGGCGTTCGGCGTGCAGAGCGACAACGTGATCGACTTGGAAGTCGTGACCGGCAAGGGGAGGAAGGTCACCTGCTCGGCGAGCAGCAACGCCGACCTCTTCAACGCGGTGCGCGCCGGGCTAGGTCAGGCTGGTGTGATCACCAAGGCGACGCTCAAGCTCGTGGCGGCGCCGGAGTCGGTGCGCCGGTTCCTGCTGTTCTACCCGGACCTGGCAACGATGCTGAAGGACGAGCGGCTGCTGTCCGGCGATAACAGGTTCGACGCGGTACAGGGTGCGATCGTGGCCGCGCCGAGTGGCGGCATCGCGTTCCGGCTGGACGCGGCGAAGAACTTCAACGGGCACGCGCCGGACGACAACGACCTGCTGGCCGGCCTGTCCGACGACCCGGCCCAGCGGCACCCGACCACGATCAAGTACTTCGACTACCTCAACCGACTCGCCCCGTTGGAGGCGACGCTACAGGCCAACGGGCAGTGGTTCTTTCCACACCCGTGGCTCACGACATTCATCGGTGACTCCCAGGTCGAGGCCGTCGTCAACGCCGAGCTAGGTGCGCTGACTCTGGCGGCGGACCTGGGCCAGTTCGGCCAGGTCGTGCTCTCGCCGATCCGTAGATCGGCGATTTCCACCCCGCTGGTGCGGATGCCTTCGGACGACCTGTGCTACGCGTTCAACCTGGTCCGCATCCCGGTTACCGACGACGCCAACGAGGCCAACCGACTCGTGGCTGCCAATAAGGCCACGTACGGGCGGGTCAAGGCGGCCGGTGGCACCCTGTACCCGGTCAGCGCGTTCCCCATGTCCCAGGGCGAGTGGCGCGACCACTTCGGTTCGGCCTTCGGTCAGCTGGACGCCGCGAAGCAGCAATTCGACCCGGCCAAGATCCTCACGCCCGGCTACGAGATCTTCCAGTCGTAGCGGGCGAGCGGGAGGTGAGCGGGCAATCGCGCAGGCCGGTCCCGACCGACTACGACCGCGACCCTGAGCGCTTCCGGCTCGCACGGGCGGTCCTCCGCCGGCACGCGAGCGGCGAGGACGTGCACGGCCGGGTGGCTCGTCGCCTGCTCGCCGAGGGCCTGGTCCCGGTCCTCGACGTCGGCTGCGGCGAGGGCGAGCTGGCACGCCACCTGCCCGAAGGTGCGTGGATCGGCGTGGACAACTCGCCGGAGATGCTCGCCCGGGCGCCCGGACCGAACGCCCGCGCGGCGGCCACGGCGCTTCCCTTTCCCGACCGGTGCTTCGGCTCGGTCGCGCTGCTGTATGTCCTCTACCACCTCCCGGAGCCCTCCCGGGCCCTTGCCGAGGCACATCGCGTGCTCTCGCGAGGCGGCCTGATCGCGGTGGCCGCGCCGAGTCGCTTCGACTCTCCCGAGCTTGCCGCGGCGCTGCCCCCCACACCGGCCAGCTTCGACTCGGAGCTGTCGCGCAGCATGCTCGAGGACCTGTTCACCGAGGTCGAGATCGAACCTTGGGACGGTCGACTGCTCGAGCTCCCCAGCCGAGAGGCGGTTCGCGATTATCTGATCGGCAAGGGCGTCGATCACCCGGCCGCCGAGTCGGAGGCCCAGCAGGCGTCGGTTCCCCTCTCGGTCACCAAGCGAGGGGCGCTCGCGTTCGCCCGCAAGCCATGACGCGCGTCGGCACCAAACCACCCAGGAATCTGGGATGGATCGACCAGGCTGGTGGCGCACAGTCAGAAACGTGAGGATCATGGAGCCGTTCCGAGAGCGAGGAAAGGGCGATGGGTAAGTTGGTGGTGCTGGGCGGCGGCCAGTACGCCGACAACGTGCAGGATCGGGGAGCGCGATGATCGCCCGTGTCTGGCGGGGAGCGGTGCGGCCCCCCGATGCCGATGCCTACGCCGAGTACATCCGGCGGACAGGCTTCGCCGAGTACGCCGCGACGCCCGGCAACCGCGGCGCCTGGATGCTGCGTCGCGATGACGAGGACCGCACCGAGTTCGTCACGCTCTCGTTCTGGGATTCGGTCGATGCGATCCGGGCGTTTGCGGGCAACGACATCGAGGCGGCGGTGCTCTATCCCGAGGACGAGCGCTATCTGATCGACGGCGAGTCGGCGGTGACCCACTACGAGGTCGCCGACCAGGCACAGCCGGACGTGTGAGATCGACCGAGAGGAGCGCTCGATGACAAGGGCGGGTCCACCTTAGGTACGACGCCGGGTCCACCCTCGGCGTGAGCCCAGGTTCGCTCCGGAGGCCGACGACAGAACGGCCCTGCTCGCCGAGCATTTTCCGCAGAC
>CAWFBA010000010.1:0-141427 GCA_963814005.1 uncultured Thermoleophilaceae bacterium | reverse complement strand
ACGGGTGATCGCGCCGAGTCTGGTTCCGACCAAAGCCGGAGATCGGGTGAAGACCGACCGCCGCGATGCGGAGAAACTGGCACGCTGCTACCGCGCCGGAGAACTGACGGCGGTGTGGGTGCCGGATGCGGCGCATGAAGCATTGCGCGATCTGGTGCGGGCGCGGGAAGCGGCCAAGAAGGATCAGTTGAAGGCGCGGCACCGGCTGGGCAAGTTTCTGCTGCGGCACGGCCGGCGGCCGGAAGGCATGAAGGCGTGGACCAAGCAGCATCTGGAGTGGATCAAGACCCACGTGCATTTCGAGCAGCCGGCGCTGGAGGCCACGCTGGCAGGATTACCTGGAGGAAGTGGAGCATGTGGCCGAGCGGATCGTGAAGCTGGAGAAGGCCATTGACGAGGCGGTGCGGCAGGCGCCGCCGGAGATCCGGGCGGTGATCGAAGCGCTGCAGGCATTGCGCGGAGTGGCGCAGACGACCGCGGCCACCATCGTCTCCGAACTTGGCTCGCTGTCGCGTTTCGAGAGTCCACGGCAGTTGATGGGCTACAGCGGCCTGGTGGCGCGCGAGCACTCCAGCGGCAATCGCGTGCAGCGCGGTTCGCATCACCAAAACCGGCAACGCTCATCTGAGAAGGGTGCTGGTGGAAGCGGCGTGGGCGTACCAGCATCGGCCGAACGTGACCGGATTTCTGCTGCGAAGGCAGAAGTCTCTGGCGCTCAGCGACGAAGTCAAACAGATCGCCTGGAAGGCGCAACATCGGCTGCACAAACGCTACCAAGCCATGGCGGCGCGCGGCAAGAACAAGAACCAGATCGTGACGGCGCTGGGGCGTGAGTTGCTCGGCTTCATCTGGGCCATCGCCGTCGAACACGGAAGAAACAGCAGAAGCTCGCAAAGGCGGCCTAAGACAACAACTCGATGTTTTCCTGGACAGCAGAGCCGATGACAGCGCAGGGCCCACGAAAAGGAGAACCCTCCTTATGTTCTATGCGGAACGGGCTCCGGCCCCAACCCGCGCGTTTAGTCCGAGGCAGCTCCCGACGGATCATGTCCATGCGGTTTCGACCCGCGAATATCAGAGTGATCAATCGTCGCGTATGCTCCTCCGCTGTTATCGGCCCTGCTGTCCAAACCAGAAACGCTCAAAGCTCACCAGCGGGAACGTGTTCCCGCTACGCCGCCCGTCGAAGATGCGCTCGATGCCAGAACGGTGCTCGCAGGCAAGGGTTCGCTTCGCCGCGCCAAACAGCGGCGCGCCCTTGCCTGCTGCGCGCCGTTCCGGCCAGATCGATTATGCGACGGGCGGCTCCGGCGGGAACACTTCAGCATCCTGTCGAGGGCATTGCAAAAAGGAAAGGCCGGCTTCCCTCCTCTGCGGAGGAAAGCCGGCCTGACTTCCGGAGTTAATCAGTCAGGTGCACGTAACGCCTTGACAGGGTCGCTCCATATCAGAAGTGGAACTTCAAGCCAAACTGGCCGCTCTTGGACCGAGGCTGCCCTTGTAGCCGGTGATCCGCCCGAAGTCGGGGCTCCGAAGCTGCTGCTTGGCCCGCCGAAGGACGGCGTATTGGTGGCGTTCTGCACATCGAAACGGAATTCGCCGCGCATCCCTTCCCGAACCGCGAATGCCTTGACCATCGACAGGTCGGCATTTCGAATGCCGGGAGCCGCGATAGTTCAACATGCGCGGGGCAGTACCCAGCGTATCGACAGCCGGCTGGCTGAAGGCCGCCGGATTGTAGTAGGCGTTGATTCGATCCATGACCGACCCACCCGGATTTGGATCGCCGATCAGGTTGGGCCGCTGAGAGGCGTTCCAGAGCGTTCCGCCGGACTGGGTTACCTGGAGCGGCACGCCGGACTGGAAGGTCATGAAGCCGCCGACTTGCCAGCCGCCCAGAAGCGCATTGGTAAACCGGCCCCAGCCGTCCCCAGCGCCTTGCCGGTACCGATTGGCAGATCGTAGCTGAAAGTGAGCACGAGCCGCTGCGGAGTGTCGCTGGCGAAAGCGCCCGCTCGTTCTTGAGGTTAAATATGTCCTGTAACGAGGTCGAGCCGCCGCCCAGCCAGGTCCAGCTCCCCGATCCGGCGCCGACGTTGTCGATCGCCTTGGAGATGGTGTAGTGTGCCAGCATCGACAGACCCTGCGAGAAGCGCCGCTCGAACTTGAATTGCACCGAGTGGTACTGCGTGTCTCCTGCCGCCGGATCGTTTGTCCGGTTGGCGCTGATGTATTGCGGATACGGAGTGAACAGCCGCCAGCGTTGCGTCGTCGAAGCGCTCAACGACGACCTCGGATCCGTAATGACCCCGTAGAACGGGTTCGGCACCAGGGCGTTCAGCTCGGTCCTTCCCGATTCGCCAGTAGATCTGGATCGAGGATGTTCAGGTTTGTGATCGGCACGTACTGGTGGGTACCCTTCGTGGAGGTGTAGTTCACCTCGATAAGATTGGCGCCCGGCAGTTGCCGCTGGACAGAGAACGTAAAGGTATGGTACGAGGGCGTGATGTTGTCCCGCGTGGGCACCGCGACACCCAAGCCCATGAACGACATTGCGCCTTGTGATCTCCCGATAGGGAGGGTCAACCCGTTCGGAAACGGATTGCTCAGTGTGGCGTACCGCGTAGCGTTGGAATCGCGGCTGGGTTCCCAGGCGGAGCTTGACGTGAAACCCTGGCCCAGCCTTCCAACGAGCGTTGAACGCGCCAGAGTGTAGAGCAGCGCATAGCCGCCGCGGATCGAGGTCTTCTCGTCCACCGCCCAGGCAAATCCCACTCGGGGAGCCCAGTTGTTGAGGTCGTTATTGAACGGGCTACGGTTATCTTCGGTGGCGAACTCCGGAAATCCGCGCAGCTTCATGTTGGGCACCTTCCCGTTCAGAGGCGACGCGTCGTCCAGGTTCCAGAAAGTTTCACGGTACTCCTTCTCCCAGCGTGGCAGGGCAGTTCATACCGCACGCCGAGGTTGAGCGTCAGCTTGCGGGCGACTTTCCACTCATCCTGAATGTACCCGGCCCAATATGCGACATTGCTGTAGGACAACGGCGTGTGGTCAAAGGTGCCGCTACTGCCCCATCCGAGCAGCATCGAGGCAAACCCGTTGCCGTCGGTTGCGGTCCCGGTGAAACGGTCTTCGCGGGTGACCTGCCGGTTGAAATTGAACGCCCCGGCGGGGTTGTCCGGCTGAAGGTACTGCAGGTACAGGCGCCGGTACTCGCCGCCGAACTTCAGGTTGTGGCCGCCGGCGATCCGCGTAACGCTGGCGATCACACGTTCGGCGGCATCAACCTCGAGGACATCTCCTCGCCGCGCTGCTTCGAGATCGAGCAGCGCCTGATCGAGGAACTGGACATCCCGGTCTTCCACGACGACCAGCACGGCACCGCCATCGTGGTGCTGGCCGCGCTGATAAATGCCTGCCGGCTGACCAGCCGCAACCTCGAGGGGCTGAGCGTTTCGATGGTGGGCGCGGGAGCCGCGGGCGTGGCGGTGGCGAAGATCCTCATGGAGGGAGGGATCACCGACATCGTGGCCTGCGACCGCTTCGGCGCCATCCATGCCGATCGCCAGGACTACGAGGCGGGATCGATGAACGCGCCCAAGGTGTGGCTGGCGGAGAACACCAACGCCGGCAAGCGCTCGGGCTCGCCCGCCGACGTCCTCGAGGGCACCGACCTGTTCATCGGGCTGTCCGGCCCCGGGATCATCTCCGCCCGCGACCTGGAGCGCATGAACCCCGAGCCGTTCGTCTTCGCCATGGCCAACCCCAACCCAGAGGTGCGGCCCGAGGAGGCCCAGCCCTACGTGAAGGTCATGGCCACCGGCCGGTCGGACTACCCGAACCAGATCAACAACGTGCTGGCTTTTCCCGGCATCTTCCGCGGCGCCCTCGACGTGCGCGCCCCCGCGATCACCGAGGAGATGAAGCTGGCGGCGGCGAAGGGCATCGCCGCCACGGTTGCCGCCGACGAGCTCGACGAGGATATCATCCCGAGCGTGTTCAACCGCGACGTGAGCCGCCAGGTCGCTCGGTGTAGCAGAGGAGGTCGGAGCGAGCCGGCGCGTCCAGGGCGCTGGCCGAGACCGCCGAGTTCTCGATCCCGACGTGAGGAGCAACCCGTGAAGGTGACCGTGACCGGGGCAACCGGCACGCTCGGCCGCGAGCTGGTGCGGGCCCTTCAGGACCGAGGCGACGAGGTGACCGTGCTCAGCCGCGACGCCGACCGCGCCCGCTCCGTCCGGCCACGCGGTCAGGGCCGTCGCGTGGCCCGAGCCCAAGCAGGCGCCGGCTCCCGCCGAGGGGCTCGCGGGCCAGGACGCCGTGGTCCACCTCATCGGAGAGCCCGTCGACCAGCGCTGGAGCGATGACGCCAAGCGCGAGATTCGTGACTCGCGAGTGCTGTCCACGCGCAACCTCGTGGCCGCACTGCGCGACCTGGACGACCGCCCTGCAGCGCTGGTGTCGCAGTCGGCCAGCGGCTGGTACGGCCCCCGCGGCGACGAGCGCGTGGACGAGTCCGAGCCGGCCGCCGGCGACTTCCTCGCTCAGGTCTGCGTGGAGTGGGAGGCCGAGGCCCGCGCCGCCGAGGAGCTCGGCATGCGCGTGGCGCTCACACGCACCGGCGTCGTTCTCTCCGAGTCCGGCGGCGCCCTGGCCAAGATGCTGCCGCCCTTCAAGCTGGGCGTCGGCGGGCCGGTGGCCGGCGGCGACCAGTACATGCCCTGGATACACACCGACGACGTGGTGGGCGCGTGGCTGTTCTGCCTCGATCACGAGACTGCCAGCGGGCCGCTCAACTTCTCCGCACCGGAGCCCGTGACCAACAAGGAGCTGTCGAAGACCCTGGGCAAGGTGCTCGGGCGGCCGGCCATCGCGCCGGTCCCGGCATTCGCGATTAAGGCCCTCTACGGCGAGATGTCCTCGATCGTGACCACGGGCGTGCGCGCGGTGCCGAAGGCGCTGCAGGACCTGGGCTACGACTTCAAGCGGGCAGACGTGGAAGCGGCGCTGCGCTCAGCTACGGGCAAGGGCTGACCACCGGCTCACCCGCTGCCCGCCCGCCAATCCCGTCCGATCTCTCGCATCAGTGGCGGATAGACGATGAGGCGTCGGAACGGCATGATCGCGGCCATGTAGGCGGTCCCGAGCGGCCCCTTCGGCTTCACGAGAACGGCCATCTGGCCGCGGTAGCCGCCGCTGCCGTCGGCCACCCAGCCGATGTGCATCACCCCGTGCACGGTCCGGTTCACGACCTCCGCCGCCCACTCGTCGTTCAGCAGGTAGAGCGAGGTGAAGGGAAGCTTGTCGAAGTCCGGGCCGGGGGCCTCGCGCAGGTCGTCCGGTAACCGGTCCCGGAGCGTCGGCCACCGTGAGCCGCGATCCGGGTCATCCCAACCGAGGAGCTCACCGACCTTCCACCGGATCGCGAACAGCATGCGGGCGGCGCGGGATGGGTTCGTCGACGTCTCGCCCGCAGCAATCTGCTGCACCAGCCGCGGGAGGTCGTCCGGGCCGCCCGGCGTCGGCAGCGCCCACACGTCTTCCAGCCGGAAGTCGCGTGTAAGCTCATGGATGCGCCAGGGTCGGGAGGTGTGCGCATCCTCGGGCAGCCTCATCGCTGGACCTCATCCTCCGCCGCGGCTCTCCCTGATGATCCGTGCCGCGTCGGCCACCGGGCCTAGGTGGCCGAGCTTGTCGGGGTTGACTATGGAGCGGATGGAGCGGATGCCGTGGCTTGTGATGTCGAGCGCGACGACGTTGAGCAGTAGCCCGTCAGGAGTCATATAGCGCGCGCCAGGCTGGCCGTTGACCACCGCGGGCTCCAGGTGCACGCCCATCCGAGCCGCGACTCCGGCGAACGTGATGAGCGTGCGCGCGATCCGGTCCGCGCCCGTGAGCGGCCTGCGGATCGCCGGGGCCTTGCCGCCGCCGTCGCCGTACATGACGACGTCCTCGGTGAGCATCTCGAGCAGCTCGGCGGTGTCGCCCTCGTGGCAGGCGGTGAAGAAGCGGCGGGCCAGCTCCTCGCGCTTCGCGCGGGAGGGCTCGAAGCGCGGGCGCCTCGCCTCGATCTGCTTGCGCGCACGCAGCGCGATCTGGCGGCAGTTGTCGGGCGTGCGGTCGACCATCCCGGCGATCTCGCGATAGTCGTAGTCGAAGGCCTCGT
This sequence comes from uncultured Thermoleophilaceae bacterium, assembly GCA_963814005.1. Lineage (GTDB taxonomy): Bacteria > Actinomycetota > Thermoleophilia > Solirubrobacterales > Thermoleophilaceae > JAAYBF01. The sequence continues at coordinate 135,261 of CAWFBA010000010.1, read as the reverse complement.
GCAGCAAGAACACAGCGCGCTCGACCGGGTTGAGGCTCTCGAGCAGCACGAGGAACGCCATCGACACCGAATCGGAGAGCTCGACCTGCTCGGTGACCGATCGGCTCTCATCGACCAGCGGCTCGGGCAGCCACGGGCCGATGTAGGACTCCCTCTGCGACCTGGCCGCGCGCAGATGGTCGATTGAAAGCCGGGTCGCGATCGTGGTCAGGAACGCCTGGGGCACTTCGACGTCGGAGCGGTCCTCGCGCGCGTAGCGCGTGAACGTCTCCTGCACGACGTCCTCCGCCTCGGCGACGCTGCCCAGCATCCGGTAGGAGATCGCGAACAGGCGCTCGCGCTCCGCCTCGAAGAGCTCGGCCACGTCGCTGCGCCACTGCGCCGGCATCGGTTCCACGCCCAGTCTGACGAACGAACCGCCACCCGCGTGACACCCGCGGAGGAGGCCCATGTCACGACGGGCAGGGGTGCCTCGTCTTGGGGGTGAAATGCGAAACAACCGAGGAGAATCGATGAACCGGGACAAGCACAGGATCGTCGTGATCGGGGGCGGCTACGTCGGCACCTTGGCTGCTGTGCGCGCGGCCGGCAGGGTGGGTCGGCGCGGCAAGGTCACGCTGATCGACGCGGACGGGACCTTCGTCCAGCGGCTGCGGCTGCACCAGGTGGCCACGGGTCAGCGCGTCGCCGCGCCCGAGCTGGCGAAGCTCTGCGGCAGGCGTGTCGAGCAGCTGCTGGGGCGCGCGGAGTCGATCCAGCTCGCCGAGGGCGACGTGACCGTCCGGGGCGTGGACGGCTCCGGCACGCAGGTGCCCTACGACAGCCTGATCGTCGCGACGGGCTCCACGGTCGATATGGCTGCAACACCCGGAACCGCCAAGCACGCCCACTCGCTTTCTGACTTCGGGTCGTCGCTGCGACTTGCGGGCGCGCTTGAACGCGCCCCCGAGGGCGCCCGCGTCGCGGTGGTCGGTGGCGGGCTGACCGGCATCGAGGCCGCGACCGAGCTCGCGGGCGCCAGACCCGACGCGAGGGTTTCGTTGATCTGTCGCGAGCCGTTTGCCGACTGGTTCTCCGTAGCCGGCCGACAGCACCTCGTTGACACCTTCGATCGACTCGGCGTCGAGGTGATGGACGGAGTCGACATTCGGGCCGTCGCGGATGGGGCGCTCGAACCGTCGGAGGGACGAGCGATGCCATTCGACCTGGCCGTCTGGTGCGGAGGGTTCGTTCCGCGCTCGCTCGCGGCCGAGGGCGGCCTGGCGGTCGGAGAGCGAGGCGGCGCGCTCGTTGACCGGCGGATGCGGTCGCTCTCCCATCCCGAGGTCCTTGTCGTCGGGGACGCGGCGGAGTGCCCGCCTCTGCCCAACGGTGCCGGCGTGCGGATGAGCTGCCAGGCCGGCATGCCGACCGGGGCCCACGCGGCCGACGTGGTGAGCGCTGCCATCAGGGGTCGTGAGGAGAAGGACTTCGACTTCGGTTACATCGCATGGTCGATCAGCCTCGGCCGCCGCGACGGGCTGATCCAGTGGCTCGACCGCGCCGACCGGCCTAAGGACCGGGTCACGCGGGGACGGAGAGCCGCACGGATCAAGGCGTTCGCCACGGCGAGCGCCGTCAAGTCTCCGCGCTGGGAACGCCGGCTCCCAGGCGCCCTCCGCTGGCTTGCCTCGGGTAAGGCACCTGAGGATCTCCGCGTGCCGACACCGACGCTCGAGCCTGCGAGCCGGGTCAGCGGTCCGCGCGGGCGCGGTGTCAGCGGTCGCCGCGGTGGCGCAAACGGCTGATGGACCCGATACCCAGGTCGAAGACCAGCAGCAGGGCCAGCAGGAAGAGCGCGAAGGAGGCCATGACGATAAACGCGATCCTGATCATGTCGAACATCAGCTCGGCCTCCGACGTGAGCGCCACGAGCGTGAGGATCGCGACGTAGACGCCGCCAGCAGCATCACGACGAAGCCGGCGTCCTCCACCGTCTCGGCGCGCGGGTCCCCGCGGCCCTCGAGCACCCGCGCGGCCACGAACAGGACCAGGTAGAGGAGGCCGGCCAGGATCAGCGGGCTGTAGTAGCTGCTGCTCAGGCCCTCCGAGGGCGTCGAGAACTGCGCCAGGAGGCTCACTTGCTTCGCTCCTCCGTCCTGGTCGGCCCGCATCTGCGCGACCGTGCGCCCGTCACCGCTGCCGAAGGCGCCCTGCAGCTTCCAGCGCGAGTCCTGCTTGGCGGGGCATGCAGCAGCCAGATGATCGCCGCGAGGGCGCTGAGCAGCAGCCCGGTGACCAGGCCCGGCTTCTCGCCGTAGCCCTTGCGGTCGGACAGCCACTGGGCGATGATCGCCGAGGCCAGCCAGACGAACAGCAGCCAGAGCGCCTTGGCGCCGATGAGCGCGATGACGGTCATAGCGCCGAGGTACGCCTTCTGGACCTCGGGGTTGTCGCGCAGCTTCGAGGCGTCGTCGGTGAGCGCGACCTTGCCGGTCTCCAGCACGTAGCCGCGGTTGCTCACGCCGAGCGCGAAGTTGGCGTTCTGCTCGACCAGCAGGATCGTGGTGCCCTGCTTGTTGATCTCGGCGATCGTCTCGTAGATGCGCTCCACCAGGATCGGCGCGATGCCCATCGAGGGCTCGTCGAGCAGCAGCAGCTTGGGGTCGGCCATCAGCGCGCGGCCGATCGCGAGCATCTGCTGCTCGCCGCCGGACATCGTGCCCGCCTTCTGCTTCTCGCGCTCCTCGAGCCGCGGGAACAGGTCGAAGACCCGGCTGCATGTCGCCCTCGACCTTCGAGTCGCGTGCGCAGGTAGGCGCCGAGCTCGAGGTTCTCGCGCACGGTCATGCGCGAGAAGCACTTGCGGCCCTCCGGGCGACTGCGAGATGCCCATGCTCACGATCTCCTGCGGCGGCGTCTCGCCGATCTCGTTGCCGTCGAACTTGATCGAGCCCTCGCGCGGCGGCGTGAGGCCCGAGATCGAGCGCAGGGTGGTGGACTTGCCCGCCCCGTTGGAGCCGATCATCGTGACGATCTCGCCCTCCTCGACGGTCAGCGAGATGCCCTTCAGCGCCTCGATGTTGCCGTAGAAGGTGTGGATCTCCTCGATCTCGAGCAGCGTGCTCATCCGGTGGCCCCCTTCTTGCCGAGGTAGGCCTCCACCACGCGCTCGTTGTCCCTGATCTCCTGCGGCATGCCCTCGGCGATCTTCTCGCCGTGGTCGAGCACGGTGATGTGCTCGGAGACCCCCATCACGACCTTCATGTCGTGCTCGATCAGCAGGATCGTGAGGCCCCGCTCGTCGCGCAGCTGCTGCATGAACTCGGTCAGCCGCGCCGACTCGTTGGGGTTCATGCCGGCGGTGGGCTCGTCGAGCAGCAGCAGCGAGGGGTCGCTGGCCAGCGCGCGGGCGATCTCCACCCGCCGCTGGTCGCCGTAGGAGAGGTTGATCGAGATCTGGTCGAACTCAGCCTTGCGCAGGCCCACGTACTCGAGCATCTCGCGCGCCTCGCTCGCGCACCTCCTCCTCCTCCCTGCGCACCGCGGGCGTGCGCAGGATCGAGCCGAACAGGCCCGCCTTCATCCGGGCGTGCTGGCCGACCATCACGTTCTCGACCGCGCTCATCGTGGAGAACAGGCGGATGTTCTGGAACGTCCGCGCCACGCCCATCGCCATGATGAGGTCCGGCCGCCGCGCCGGTGATGTCCCTGCCCTCGAACTGGATCCGGCCGATGCTCGGCTTGTAGAGCCCGGTGAGCATGTTGAAGAAGGTGGTCTTGCCGGCGCCGTTGGGGCCGATGATCGAGACGATCGACTTGGGCTTGATCGAGAACGATGACGTCGTCGACGGCCACCAGGCCGCCGAAGATCTTGGAGACGTCGCTGCGCGCCGAGAAGCGCGCCGCGGCGCCGTTCGTCACCTGCGCGTCGACTGGCGCTGCTGCCTCGCTCATGCCCGCGCCTCGTAGATCGCTCGCCGCCGATGCCCTCGGTGAGCTCGAGCTTGCGCCGGCGCTCCGGCAACAGGCCCTCGGGTCTGAGCACCATCATCAGCACGAGGATGAAGCCGAACACCCCGAACGAGACCTGCTGAAGCTGAAGTCCAGCCCGATGTCCTTGACGAAGTCGCCGACGAAGCCTCGCCGTCGAGCACGTCGGGGATCAGGCGCGTGTTCACGAACGACAGCGCCACCGCGCCGATCACCACCCCCCAGATGCTGCCCAGCCCGCCGAGGATGACCATCGCGAGGATGAAGATCGAGAACCCGAACTGGAACTGGTTGGCGTTCACGCTGTTGAGGAACACGCCGAGGAAGGCGCCCGAGATGCCGCCGAACGCCGCGCCCACGGCGTAGGCCATCAGCTTGGTGCGCACCAGCGGCACGCCCATGCTGGCGGCGGCCACCTCGTCCTCGCGCAGCGCGATCCAGGCGCGGCCGAGGCGCGAGTCGCGCAGGCGGAAGTTCACGAACAGCGTGACCAGCACGAGTCGCGAGCACCGTCCAGTAGTACGGTCTGAGGTTCGGTGGCGCTGTCGAACTCGCCCGACGAACGGGAAGTTGAGCTGGTCGATCGGCGAGATCGACTGGCGGCCGTTGGAGAACGCGTAGTCGGAGATCGTGACCTCGTCGCCGTTCTGCGGCGACGCGGCCGATGATCTCGCCGAACGCGAGCGTGACGATCGCGATGTAGTCGCCCCGCAGACGCAGGGTCGGCAGCCCGATGATCGCTCCCGCGATCGCACAAACGACGATCGCCCCGATCACGATCAGCAGGAAGTTCAGGTGGATGCCCGGGAGGTTCGATGACGAACTCGCTGACGCCGACGTGGATGCCCTCCTCGCCGCCGATGCCCGTGAAGTGATCGGACGCGAACCAGCCCGCGGTGAGCGCGCCGAAGGCGTAGAAGGCGACGTAGCCGAGGTCGAGCAGGCCGGCGAAGCCGACCACGATGTTCAGCCCCAGCGCCATCACCACGTAGGCGAGCGCCAGGATGCATGTCGTCGACGAACCCGTCCAGCGGCGGCCGGAAGATCGGGAACAGCGCGACCGCCACGAGCACGACGACCGCGGGCAGCCACTCGGCCCAGCGCTGTCTGCCGGAGCTCGCGGAGCGCGCTCATCCGGCCTCCCTCGTCTCCTCGCCGATCAGGCCCTGGGGCCGGAAGACCATGATCAGCACGAGGTAGGCGAACACCACGGCGGGGGTCCACTCGTTGCCGATCCGGTTGTCGGAGATCTGCTGGATGACGCCGATGATCAGCCCGCCGAGCACGGCGCCGCGCAGGTTGCCGATGCCGCCCATGACCGCGGCGGTGAAGGCGATCAGGCCGGCCGTGAAGCCCTGGAAGAACCAGACCTGGGTCTGGTAGAGCGCGTAGATCAGGCCCGCGGCGCCCGCCAGCAGCCCGCCGAGCAGGAAGGTCAGCGAGATCGTGGTGTCCACGTTGATGCCCATCAGCCGCGCGGCCTCGGGGTCCTGCGCGGTGGCGCGCATCGCCTTGCCGAGCCGGCTGCGATTGACGAAGGCGGTGAGCAGCGAAGACCAGCGGGATCGTGACCGCCACGGCCAGGATGTCGGCGCGCGAGATCACGACGCCGCCGATGTCGATGACCGCCTTCTGCGCGTCGATCAGGTCGGGGATGCCCTTCTGCGAGCCGCCGAGCCACAGGATGCCGACGTTCTGCAGGATGAACGACATGCCCACCGCGGTGATCAGCGGCGCCAGCTTGGGCGCGCTGCGTAACGGCCGGTAGGCCACGCGCTCGATCATCACGTTGAGCGCGCCGCTGGCGACCATCGCAGATGATCAGGATCACGAACAGGCCGACGACCAGGCCGAGCGTGCCGGTGGCGAGCGTGAGCCCGAGCGTGCCGTAGAGGCCGAAGGCGACGAACGAGCCGATCATGAACACCTCGCCGTGGGCGAAGTTGATCAGCTCGATGATCCCGTAGACGAGCGTGTAGCCGAGCGCGACCAGCGCCCAGATCGAGCCGTTGGAGATGCCCGTCGACGAGGTTGTTGAGGATCGGCGCGACAGCCCGTCGCCGGCGGCGAGGTCGCTGATCGCGTAGTAGAGCGGGAACGCGACCAGCAGCGCGATCAGCCCGTACTTCGAGATGAACTCCGCAGACGGCCTGCCCTGCGCGCGGGCGGGCCTCGGAGGCTGCGATCGAGGCTGATTCCAAGTGTTGTCGGTGCGTCGGAGTCGGTAGGCGGCCGGGGGACGGGCCTCGCGGCCCGTCCCCCGGTCCTACCGGTGCTAGGCGATCAGCTGGCCGGCTGGGCCTTGATCACCTTGTCGAACGTCGGGCAGCCGTCCTTGATCGTGTACAGCCCGTAGTCGGTGAGCGTCGTGTCGCCGTTCTCGTCGATGTCGTAGGTCCCGAGGACGCTCTCGCGGCCCTTCGTCTTGCCGACGAGCTGCTCGGCCACGGCCTTGCGGTCGTTGGCCTTGTCGCCGACGGCCTCGAGCGTGTCGAGCGCCAGCGCCATCGTCTCGTAGCCGTAGATGGCGTACGGGTCCGGCTTCGACGCTCGCCGTACTCCGCCTCGAAGTCCGCGAAGAACTTCTCGGCCTCGGCGTTGCTCGCGCTTCTTGAACTCCTCGAGCCCAAGCGTCGCGACGGTGACCTTGGTCCGCGCCGCCGACGTCGGCGGGGATGCCACCCTTCTTCGGGTTGGTGAACGCCTCCTCGGCCACGCCGTCCGGCCCGTAGAGCTTGATGTCCGGGCTTGGCGGCCGCCACGTCCTTGAACACCTGGACGTAGTTCTCGCCGGTCACGCCCGAGCCCACGAAGCAGTCGGCCCGTGATCTTCGCGGCCTGCGAGCGGTAGTTCGGCGCGTTCTTGTCCGTGCCGTCGTTGCCCGTCGACCTTGAGGCCCTGCTCCTTCGCAGCGCCAGCTCGATGTTGCGAGCCAGGCCCGCGCCGTACGTGGTCTTGTCGTTGAAGATGTTGACGGACTTGCAGCCGTCCTCCTTCATCGTCGTGACCAGCGCCGCGCCCTGGATGTCGTCGGTCGGCACCACGCGCGCGTACGTCCGCGTGCCCGCCGGGTAGTACTTGTCCGGCTCGCCCGGCTCGGAGCCCGGGCTTGTCGCTGGTCAGCCCGACGTAGGTGTTCGACGGGCTGATCTGCGGGATGCCGGCCTTGTTCAGGATCGGCAGCGACACCTTCGTGCCGCCCGAGTTGAACTCGCCGAGGTAGAAGATCGTCGACTTGTCCTGAACGGCCTTGCGGGCGTTCTGGGCGGTCTGGCCCTCGTCCGCGGTGCCCGGGTTCTGAGCGGTCGAGTCGTCCAGCGACACGTACTTGAGCTTGTACTTGCCGACCTTGCTGCCAGCCTCCTTGAGCGCAAGCTTCTCGCCGTCGATGACGGCCTCGGACTGCTCCTTCGAGGTGCCCTGCAGCGGGCAGGCTCGAGTAGATCGTGAGGGTCGTGCCCTCGGCGGTCGCTGCCACCGCCTCCGCCATCGTCGTCGTCGTCGTCGCCGCAGGCTGTGACGCCCAGGGCGAGGACGCCGAAGAGGCAGCAGAGCACTGCCATCCACCGTACTCGCAAAACGTTCCCTCCTAAAGAGAATGGGTGAGCTTGCGCCGCATCCTAGAGGGATACGGCGGACAGGCGCAATGGCCCACCGGTCAATCCTCCGCCTAGCGGCCGGACGCCATCGCGCAGGTCGACCAGCGCGATCGGCCGGCCGGCCACGTCGCCGGTCTCAGGACGGTGTACGTGCCCGTCACCCCGTCGCCGGCCGCGGGGCGCCAGCGCGGCGCTCACGACGTCGCGGCGGTCGGGGCCGCCGCGGCGCCGATCGCGCCGAGCACGAGCCGCATGGCGTCGTATCCGTACAGGGCCTCTGGGTGCACGGAGTCGCCGCCGTCCCGAGCGAGCGCAGCGAGCCGCGGCCCGCCCGCGGCTGGGCTGCCGGCGAGCAGGGACGGCACGCCCGTGACGCGGCGGTTGCCGGCCGCGGCCACGCCCGCCGTAGGCCAGCGACCCGCGATGCGATCACGGGCGCCGCGGGCAGCTGCCGGCCCAGCTCGGCCAGCAGTCGCGTCGGCGGCTCGGCCGCTCGCGCCCGCCGAGCAGGATCGCCCCGGGGCGCGTGGCTGCGCAGCTCGCCCACCAGCGCCGCGGCGCCGCTCGGGGTCGTCGCGAACACGGTTCCACCAGCACGGCGCGGGCGGCCGGCGCGGCGCAGGCGAAACGCGAGCATCGCCGGCCAGCTCGCGCTCGGCGACGCCCTCCGTGTGCACGCAGCGCCACCCGGCGCCGCGGCCGCCGGCGACGCGCCGGGCGAGCATCGCGTCGGCGACCTCGAGGTCGGTGGGCACCAGCCGCACGAAGGTCCGCGCGCTCCTCCGGGTAGTAGCGCTCGGGACCCGCGCGCGGGCGGCCCGGCGGGGGCCGCGTGAGGCTGGTCAGCCCGTCAGTCGGCGAGACCTGCAGCAGGCCGGCCCGGTTGGTGCACCGGCAGCGAGACCGCCGACGCCGCCGCGGTCCGACCTCGCCCAGGTAGGCGATCGCGGCGCGGGTCGTCGGCCGCGCGCTTGGCGTTCGGCCTCCACCGTGCCCGGGTCCCAGTCGTCGTCGCCCGGGCGCGTCGACGAGCAGCGCGACCAGGCGCACGCTCCGCCCGCCGGCGCGGCCTCCGGCGTCGCGCAGCGCCCGGCGCGCGCCGGCCAGCGCGGCGCGCCCGCGCTGGCGCCGGGATCCCGTGGGCGGGCGCGCTGGCGTAGACGGTCAGCGTGCCCCGCGGCGCGGGTGCTGTCCTGGCTCGTCGCCGCCGCAGCCGAGCGCGACGGCGACGGCGCAGAGCGCGGCGACGTAGAGGAGCCCGGCGCGCGCACCGACCCGGAGGCTCGGTCAGCGCTCGCCCGGGCGTCGGCCGGGAGCCCCTTGAGGATCTTGTCCACGTACGGCAGCGCGATCCGCACGCCGGCCGCCGTGAACGTGAGGAGCGCCGTGAAGAGGAAAGCGTCGAACGCCTTGATCCCGAACGCCCACGCGGCATCCAGACCACCAGGCCGATGGTGAACGCGACGAGGACGATCACGTGCGCCTCTCGCGCTGGCCTTGCGCGAGCCTTGGTGACGGCGTTGAACGCGCCGCGCATGGCCTGCTCGGCGCCGCTGTCCTCGGCGGGCAGCATGCCGATGCCGCGCGCGAACGCCGCGCCGTCGTAGGCGGCGGTGTTGCGGCGTGATCGAGCCCGTCGTCGTCGATCTCGAGGCAGTCGGTGCCGCGCAGCTCGACCCGGCGGCCCGTGGGCTCGATGCCCTGGAACGGCGCCGCCGGTGAAGGTGCCCGCGGCGCGCCATTGCACGGCGGCGACCTCGTGGTCGGCGGTGATCCGGATGACGGTGAACTCGAAGTCGGGCATCGCGGCGAACAGTCTCGGTGAAGAGGGCGCGGACGGCCTCCGGGCCGCGGAACACCCCCAGCGGGATGATGTCCTCGACGCCCGTCGGCGTGCCAGTGCGCGCCATCGCGTCGGGGTCGCGGGCGGTGACGGCCTCGAAGTAGGACTCGCGCCGCCTCCTCGACCGCCTTCACGCGCGCGGAGCGGCGCGGCCTGGCGCGGCTTCTTGGCGGCGGGCTTCTTCTCGGGCTTCGGTCGCGGTCTCGGGCATGCGCGGCAATCTAGCGCAGGCCCCGGCGCGAGCTCGGCGACGAGCTCCGCGACACGCCGGAGCCGCCGCCCTCCGCGGCCGCGCGCACCACGCGGCTGCCCACGATCACGCCGTCGGCCAGGTCCGCGACCGCCGCGGCCTGCTCGGCCGTGGAGATCCCGAAGCCGACCGCCACCGGCACGCTCGTGCGCCCCGCGCACCCGCTCCACGGTGTCGGCCAGCTCCGGCGGCAGCTCGCTCGCGCTCGCCGGTGGTGCCGGTCAGCGACACGGTGTAGACGAAGCCGCGCGCGTCCGCGCCGATCGCCGCGAGCCGCTCCGGCGTGCGTGGTGGGCGCCACGAGCGGCACCAGCGCGATGCCCTCGCGCGTCGCACGCGGCGCGCAGCTCCCCGCTCTCGTCGTGGGGCAGGTCGGGCACGATCAGCCCGCTCGCGCCCGCGCGCCGCCGCGCGCTTGCGCGTACTCCTCCAGCGCCGGCCGCCAGCACCACGTTGGCGTAGACCATCAGCACGACCGGGCAGGCGTCGGCGCAGCGCCTCGCACATGGCGCAGCACGTCGTCGGGCGTGACGCCCGCCTCCAGCGCCTCGGTGCCGGCCGCGTGGATCACCGGGCCGTCGGCCAGCGGGTCGGAGAACGGCACGCCGAGCTCGATCAGGTCGGCGCCGGCGTCGGCGGCCGCCGTCGCACGCCGCGAGCGACGTCTCGAGGTCCGGATGGCCGCCCATCAGGTAGGGCATCAGCGCCGCGCGGCCGGCCGTGGCCGGCGAACGCCGCGGCGATCCGATCGCCGTCACTCGCTGGGGCACGGCGCTGCTCATCGGCCGAGCACCTCGGCCAGGTCCTTGTCGCCGCGGCCCGAGAGCACCAGCACGTCGAGGCCCGTCGGAGGGGTTGGCCAGCAGCCACGCGAGCGCGTGCGCGGGCTCGAGCGCGGGGATGATCCCCTCCAGCTCGCGCGAGCTCGCGGAAGGCCGCGAGCGGCGTCCTCGTCGGCCACCGCCTCGTAGCGCACCCGGCCCTCGTCGCGCAGCCAGGCGTGCTCGGGGCCCGACGCCGGGGTAGTCCAGGCCGGCCGAGACCGAGTGCGCCTCCAGCACCTGGCCGTCGCTCGTCCTGGAGCACCGCGGACATCGCGCCGTGCAGCACGCCGCGCGCGCCGGTGGTGAGCGGCGCCGAGTGGCGGCCGCTCGTCCAGCCCCTCCCCCGCCGCCTCCACGCCGATCAGCTCGACGTCGCTCGTCGTGCACGAACGGCGCGAACGCGCCGATCGCGTTCGAGCCGCCGCCCACGCACGCGACCACGCGGTCGGGCAGCCGGCCCTCGGCGGCCTGGGCCTGCTCGCGGATCTCGTCGCCGATCACGCGCTGGAGGTCGCGCACCAGCGCCGGGTAGGGCGCCGGGCCGACCGCCGAGCCGATGATGTAGTGGGTGGTCGCCACGTTGGCCACCCAGTCGCGGATGGCCGCGCTGACCGCCTCCTTGAGCGTGCGCGCGCCGGCCTCGACCGGCGCGACCTCGGCGCCCAGCAGCCCCATCCGCTCGACGTTGGGGCGCTGGCGGCGCATGTCCTCGGTGCCCATGTAGACCACGCACTCGAGGCCCAGCAGCGCGCAGGCCGTGGCGGCGGCCACGCCGTGCTGGCCCGCGCCGGTCTCGGCGATCACCCGGCGCTTGCCCATCCGCTTGGCCAGCAGCGCCTGGCCGATCGCGTTGTTGATCTTGTGCGCGCCGGTGTGCAGCAGGTCCTCGCGCTTGAGGTAGACCGTCGCCGCCCACGCCGCTCGGACAGCCGGTCGCGGCGAGGTAGAGCGGCGTCGGCCGGCCCGACGTAGTCGCGCAGCAGCGCGTCCAGCTCCGCCTCGAAGGCCGGGTCGGAGCGCGCCTCCAGCCAGGCGGCCTCGAGCTCGTCGAGCGCCGGGATCAGCGTCTCGGGCACGAAGCGGCCGCCGTAGGGGCCGAAGTCGCGCTCGCTCCAGCGCCTCGGTGGCTCATGCGTGCGCGCGCTCCGCCTCGGCCGCGCCACGGCGCGGAAGAACGCCGTCACCTTCGCCGGGTCCTTGCGGCCCGGGCGCGGCCTCGGTGCCGCTCGCGCTGTCCACCGCGAACGGGCGCACCGTGCGCACGGCCTCGGCCGACGTTGTCGGGCGTGATCCCGCCCGAGAGCACCAGCGGCACGTCGCCGAGGTGGGCCTGCGCGAGCTCCCAGCTGAACGTCTCGCCCGTGCCGCCGAGCATGCCCGGGCACGTGGGCGTCGAGCAGGTGGAAGTCGGTGTGGAACGCGCTCGAGGTCGCGCACCGAGGCCGCGTCCTGCACCCGCGCCGCCTTGATCACCTTGGCGCCGGTGCGGCGGGCGGCCTCGCGGCAGTAGGCCGGGCCCTCGTCGCCGTGGAGCTGGAGCAGGGTCAGGCCGAAGCGGTCGGCCGCCAGCGCCACCTCGTCGAGCGTGGCGTTCACGAACACGCCGGCCACCTCGGCCTGCGCGCTGCAGCGCGGCGCCGATCTCCTCGGCGGCGCGTCGGCGAGCACGCGCGCGGGCTGCCGGGCCAGAAGATCAGCCCGAGCGCCCAGGCGCCGAGGTCGAGCGGCCCGGCGCGCGTCGTCGAGCTCGGTGATGCCGCAGATCTTGACCCTGGTCACGGGCCATAGGGTCGCAGCTACGCGCTACGGCAGTTCGGGAGCAGCTCGCCGCCGTCGCCTCCTGCTGGCGAGCGTCTGCGGCGCGGCGTTGCCGGCCGCTTGCCGAGCTTCGACCTGGCCGTCTTGCTGTCGTCGCCGCGGTAGTACTCGACCGTCGACCTCGTCGCCGGGCTTCTTGCCGGCGATGGCGTCCGCCACGTCGTCGGGGTCGCTTCACCGCCTTGCCGTCGACCTCCACGATCAGGTCGCCGCCGGCCGCGATGCCCTCGCCGGTCGGGGTGCGCCCGCCGCGCAGGCCGGCGTCGTCGGCGGGGCCGCCCTCGACCACGCTCTGGATCAGCGCGCCCTCCTTGACGGGCAGGTTGAGGTCCTCGGCCACCTGCGTCGGTCACGGTCGCCATCTCGACGCCGAGGTAGGCGCGCTGCACCTCGCCGCCCTTCTTGAGCTGGGGCAGCACGCTCCTTGGCGGTGTTGATCGGGACGGCGAAGCCGATGCCGACCGAGCCGCTCGAGCCGCCGGTGGCGATCTGGGAGTTGATGCCGATCACGCGCCCCTGGCCGTCGAGCAGCGGGCCGCCCGAGTTGCCGGGGTTGATCGAGGCGTCGGTCTGGATCACGTTGGCGGATCGGGAAGCCGTTGGGCGCCTCGATCTGGCGCTGGAGCGCCGAGACGATGCCGGTGGTGACGGTGCGGGAGAAGCCGAACGGGTTGCCGATCGCGATCGGCGGCGTCGCCCACCTTGCACCTTCGACGAGTCGCCGAGCGGCAGCGGCATCGAGCTTCGCGTCGTCGGGATCGACCTTCAGCACCGCCAGGTCGGTGGACGGGTCGCGCCCGGCCACCTTGGCGTCCACGAACTCGCTCGTCCTCGCCGAAGCGCACCTGCACGTCGCTCGGCGCCCTCGACCACGTGGGCGTTGGTGATGATCGTGCCGTCGCTTGTCGACCACGAAGCCCGAGCCGGTGGCGGTGCCGCCCTGCCGCTCCTCGGGCAGGCCGAACGGCGACTCCTCGCTGGAGCTGACGCCCCGCGCGCGGATGAAGACCACGCCGCGGCCCTCGTCCTTGTAGATGTCGGACACGCTGCGCGCCGTCGCCGTCGCCGGAGTCGTCGACCGGCTGGGTCGAGCCGCGCCGTCGGTCACGACCTCGCGGGTGGTGTCGCCGGTGTCGATCACGTCGGTGGCGATCAGCACGGCGCCGAGGCACGAGCACGACGAGGCCGCCGAGCAGGCCGGAGAGGAAGTTGGACGCGAGAGCGGCTGGAGTTCGGGTTCATGGCGACTGTTTCTAGGCGGCCAGCGTAAGAGCGCACCTAAACCGCGCGGACCGCGCGGCGGCAGCGCCACGAAGCCGCGCAGGCGGGCCGAGCGGCCCGCCGGCCGCGGTCAGCTCGCGCCGCAGCGCGCGGCGCGCGGCGCGGCCGGGCGGCGCGCGCGCCCCGCGGCGAGTAGCGCCCCGCGCGCAGCCGCGCCACGTAGCCGGCCGACGCCGGGCCCGGCCATCGCGCGCCAGCCGGCGCTCGAGCTCCAGCAGCGTGGTGCCGGCGGGCACCGCCCAGCCCAGCCGCGGCAGCGCCCGCTCGCAGCTCGCGCAGCCCCGCCTCGGCGCCCGTGCCCGCGCGAGCGCCGGCGCCGGCGCGCCAGCACCGCGTAGCGCCGGCGCCCGCCAGCGACGCGCCAGGACGCGAGCGCCAGCCACGGCGACGGGCCGCCGCCCGTCGCCGTCGCCGCCCGCCTCCGGCGCCGCCCGCGGTCGGCCGCCGGTCCGAGTGCGGCGGCACCGGCCGGCGTTGGCGGCGCCCGGCTGCGGGCGGTCGCCCGAGCGGGCCGCTCGAGGCCCTGGCCCGCGCGGTCGGCCGGCGCGGCCGGCGGGCGTGGGGTCGAACGTGACCCAGCCGATGCTCGGTGAAGCACACCTCGACCCAGGAGTGGGCGTCCAGGTCGCGCACCCGGTACTCGCCGGTGTCGCGGTTGAACGAGCCCGGCGAGAAGCCCGAGACCACGCGCGCGGGTATGCCGGACATCCGCAGCATCAGCGCCATCGCACCCGAGAACTGCTGGCAGTAGCCGATCTTGTCCTCGAACAGGAACGCCTCCAGCGGGTACTCCTGGCTCGGCGGGCGCTCGCTGTAGGTGAAGCCGCGGCGCGAGGTGGTTCTGCACCGCGCCGCACGGCGTCGTAGGCGGTGGGCGCGCCCGCCGTCAGGCGCCGCGCGAGGCGGTAGGTGCGGGCGTAGGCGGAGTCGGCGAGAGCGCGGTCGGCCTGCCGAGGCCGGTCGGACGTCGCTCCCGCAGCGGCACGCTCACCACCGGCGCCCGCGGACGGTCCCGGCTCGTGCGCCAGGTCCGCGTGTCAGAGCGGTCCTCGCCCGCCAGCGGGCAGCGCGACGCGCGTGTACTGCAGCAGGTCGAGGTCGTACGGGCCGCGCGCCGCGCGCATCTGGCGCGCGCGCGGGTCGGGCACGTAGGCGCGCACGCGTGTAGCTGTCGCCGCGCTCGCAGCGGCTCGTCGAGCCGGCGCATCGTGCCGTCGGCCGAGCCGCTCACGGCCCCCCCCGCGCCCTGCACGAGGTACGGCGTGCCCGCGCCGATCACGAAGTCGGTCTCGCAGCGAGCGCACGGTCACGCGGATGCGCTCGTCCCAGCGCCGCTGCCGGCGCTCGGGCAGCTCGGCTCCGCGGGCCGGTGCGGTCGTTCGACGCGCGAGCGCACCCAGCGCAGGCCGTCGAAGCTGTCCAGCATCTCCGCCTTCCAGTACAGCGGGCTGGTCGGACCTCGACCTGGAGCAGCGTGGTGCCCTCGCGAGACCAGTCAAGCGGCCCGTAGCTGTGGTTCCAGTCGAAGGTGACGTCCTTGCCGCCGAACCAGTTCCACGACTGGTAGTCGATGACCGCCGTCTCGGCGTCGAGCCGGCCGGCCGAGCGGCAGCGCCAGCACCCCGACGGCCACCACCATGATGGCCGCCGGCGCGGCGTCGCGGACGCTCACGCGCGGCAGCCACAGCCACGCCGCCACGAGCAGGAAGAGGACCAGGCCGCGCACCAGCGGCGCGCCCGGGTCGTGCTCGGTCACCGGGACTCCGTAGAGCGGCCAGCAGCGCCACGAGCGCCAGCGCGCAGCAGCGGCCCGCGCCCGCGGCGCGCCGGCCAGAACGCCAGCGCCGCCGCCAGCACCAGCAGCAGCGGGAGCGCCGAGCAGGATCACCAGCCGCACCCACTCCTCGTCGCCCGCATAGGGCCATTCGACCGTGCGGATGCCGGACAGGCCCCGGTCGAGCTCGGTGGCCAGCTCGTCCCAGGCGCCGGGCAGCAGCAGACGCGACGGGCAGCCCGCAGCGCCAGGCCAGGGCCGCCGCGCCGAAGGCCGCCACCGCGGCCAGTGCAGCGAGGTGCACCACCGGGCGCGGCAGGCGGGTGCGGCCGAGCGCCACCAGCGCCGCGCCGAGCGCCGTGGCGATGACCACCACCGCGGCCGATGCCGATGACCGGCGGGATTCGACCAGCCCTGAGCCCAGTGCCCGCAGACGAAGGCCGCCAGCGCCAGCGAAGGCCGCCAGCCGCAGGGCCGGCCTCCAGGCCGGCGGCGCGCGTGCGGTCGCGCATGGCACGCCCACGGAATGCCGGTCGCGGCGGCGCTCACGCCGCCCTCCGGCCCCGGGTCGCGCGCGCGACCCGGCCCAGGCGCCGGCCGGCGCAGCCTGCGACCGTGAAGGCCGCGGCGGCCGGAGCCCGCGGAGGGCGTGACCAGCCATCCGCCGCCGACCGCGGCGCGGGCCAGGTCGCGGGGAGCGTCCGCCCGGGCGCTCACCCAGATCACCGCGCCCGCCCGGCGGGCACGCGCCAGCGGCGGCCGCGCGTGCCGGCCCTCGACGAGGGCCAGGCGCGCGTGGGCGGCGGGCCACGCCGCCAGGTCGGGCGCGAGCGAAGAGCGGCCGGCGGTCGCCCGGCAGCAGCAGCGCGCAGCCGCCCCGCCGCGCCAGGTGCACGCACAGCGACGCCGCCGCCCTGCACCGCCATGTCCAGCGCCTCCTCCGACGGCGGCCGCGGTGGCGTCCAGCACCACCAGCGGGCGCCGAGTCGCGCGTCGGCGGTGAGCCGGCGCTCGAGCATCTCGCCGCTGCGCGCCACCGCCGGCCAGTGGATGCGCGATGGCCGGCGTGCCCTCGCGGTAGGGGCGCAGCCCGTCCAGGTCCAGCTCGGCCGCCGAGCCGTCCATCCGGCCGCGCAGCGCCGCCCGGCCGCCGCCGTCGGGGTCCGCGCCGCCACCCGCCGCCCCGCCGGCGGCCGCCGCCACCACCGGCTCGACCCGCGGCAGCACCAGCAGCTCCGTTGCTCGCCCGGTCCGCCGGGATCTCGCGCACCGCCAGCCGCAGCGGGTCGGCGATCGTAGAGCCGGCCGGGCTCCATCACCCGCTTGCCCGCGGCGCGCGAAGCGCACGTCGATGCGCACCTTGCCCGGCGAGGCGGCGCCCAGCGGCATCGGCTCGTCGAGCAGCGGGTCGTGCAGCTCGCCCCCGGGCGGCGGCAGCACGCCCTGGCGCAGCTCGAGCCGCAGCGGGTAGGGCTGCTCCTCCTCCATCGTGGGCGGGCCGGGCACCCGGCGGATCCCGGCCCCGTGCGCGGCCAGCGCCACCCAGAGCGCCGAGCCCAGCGCGAGCAGGCCGATGAGCGCCACCGCCGGGCACCCACAGCGAGGGGGTGTCGAACAGCAGCGCCGCGAGCGCGAGCGCGGCGCCCAGGACGGCCGCTCCGGCCGCCCGCGTCACGGCCTCGGGGCCGCGCCCTGCGCCGTCACAGGGCCGGCACCCGGTCGAGCGCGTCGCGCACGACCGCCGCCGGTCGTCGCCGGCGGCCTCGGGCGCCAGCAGCAGCCGGTGGGTGAGCACCGCCGGCGCCAGCGCCTGCACGTCGTCGGGCAGGGCGTGGTCGCGGCCCTCGAGCGCGGCCAGCGCCTTGGCGGCGCGGAACAGCATCAGGCCCGCGCGCGGGCTGGCGCCCAGCTCCACCCGCGGGTCGGCGCGCGTGGCGTCGAGCACGGACACGATGTAGCGCCGCAGCGCGTCGCTGCCGTGCACCGCTGCGCCACGGCCTCCTGCGCGGCCAGCACCTCCCCCACCCCGGTCACCGCCTCGAGGTCGAGCACGCGGTCGTGGTCCGAGTGCGTCGGCCAGCATGTCCTTCTCGTCCTCGACCGACGGGTAGCCCAGCGACACGCGCACCATGAAGCGGTCGAGCTGCGCCTCGGGCAGCGGGTAGGTGCCCTCGTACTCGATCGGGTTCTGGGTGGCGAGCACGATGAACGGGCGCGCCAGGTCGTGGGTGTGCTTGTCCACGGTCACGTGGCGCTCCTGCATGCACTCGAGCAGCCCCGACTGGGTCTTCGGCGACGCGCGGTTGATCTCGTCGACGAGCACGACGTTCGCGAACACCGGGCCGGGCCGGAACTCGAACTTGCCCTCGCGCTGGTTGAAGACGTTGGTGCCCACCACGTCGGCCGGCAGGAGGTCGGCGGTGCACTGCACGCGGGCGTACTCGGCGTCGATCGAGCGCGCCAGCGCCCGTGCCAGCGCGGTCTTGCCGACGCCGGGGTTGTCCTCGATCAGCACGTGGCCCTCGGCCAGCAGGGCGACCAGCACCTCGCGGATCACGTCCGGCGGCGCCTTGACCGCCCCCGCGACGTTGTCCCGCAGGCGACCCGCCAGCTCGGCGACTGCGGCCGGGTCGAGGTTCGGCGCGGTCGCCATCGACACGATGGTAGGGGACCCCGGCGGGTGGCCGGGACACACCGCCGGAGCTGGCGCGCCGGCGGGCGCGTCAGCCAGGCTCGGCGTCGTCGCGGCCGACCAGCAGCCGCACGGCGGCCTCCGGATCGTCGGCGCGCCATCACCGTCTCCCCCACCAGCACCGCGTCGACGCCCACCCGCTCGAGCTCCTCGATCTGCTCGCGGTACACGATGCCCGACTCGGACACCACCGTCTTGCCGGCGGGCACGTCGGCCAGCAGGTCGAACGTGCGGGTGATGTCCACGGTGAAGTCGTCGAGGTCGCGGTTGTTGATCCCGATCACGTCGGCGTCCACCTCCAGCGCCGCCTCGAGCTCGTCCGGGCGCGAGATCTCGACGATGGCGTCCAGGTCGAGCGCCCGGGCCCCGGCGAGCAGCTCCGCGAGCTCGGTGGGCTCCAGCGCCCCCACCACCAGCAGCACGGCGTCGGCGCCGGCCGCCTTGGCCTCGTAGAGCATGTAGGGGTCGACGGTGAAGTCCTTGCGCAGGATCGGCAGGTCGGTCGCGGCGCGCGCCTCGCGCAGGTCGTCGAGCGAGCCGCCGAAGTGGGCCTCCTCGGTGAGGATCGACAGCGCCGCCGCGCCGCCGCGCTCGTAGGCCTGCACGATCTCGGCGCAGCTCGAGCCCGCCCGGATCTCGCCGGCCGATGGAGAGCGCCGCTTGTGCTCGGCGATCAGCGAGGTGCCGGGTCGCGCCAGCGCCTCGGCGAACGGCCGGTCGTCGTTGCGCGCCGCGGCGGCCTCCTCCAGCTCGGCCAGGGACACCTCGCGCCTGCGCCGCTCGAGCGCCTCGCGCGTGGCCTCGACCAGGCCCTCCAGGCGCGCGTTCACGCCGCCAGCTCCCGCGTACGCGCCACGAACCGGTCCAGTACCCGGCGAGCCGCGCCCGAGTCGATCGCCTCCTCGGCCGCCCGGACGCCGGCCTCGATCGTGTCGGCACCGCCACCCACGTAGATCGCCGCGCCGGCGTTGAGCACGGTCAGGTCGCGCTCGGCTCCCTGCCCCTCTCCGTCGAGCACCCGCTGGCGATGCCGGCGTTCTTCTCCGGCGTTCCCGCCGCCACGGCGTCCGGGCGGCGGTCCTCAGGCCGACGGACTCGGGCGTGACCGTGTGGGCCTCGATCGCGCCGTCCGCGCAGCTCGACCACGTCGGTGGGCCCGCAGACGTCGAGCTCGTCGAGCCCGCCGTCGCTCGACACCACCAGCGCGTGCTCGCAGCCCAGCTCGCCGAGGGCCGCGGCCATGATGTCCAGGAAGCGCCGGTCCGAGACGCCGATCAGCTGCCGGGTCGCGCCCGCGGGATTGGTCAGCGGCCCCAGGAAGTTGAAGATCGTGCGCACCGCCAGCTCCTTGCGGACCGGCACCACGTGCTTCATCGCGGGGTGGTGGCTGGGCGCGAACATGAAGCCGAAGCCGAGCTCGTCGATGCAGCGGGCCACCGCGTCGGCGGGCAGGTCGATGCGCGCGCCCAGCGCCTCGAGCACGTCGGCCGAGCCGGAACGCCCGGTGGCCGAGCGGTTGCCGTGCTTGGCCATACGGCAGCCGGCGCCGGCTGCCACGAACGCCGCCGTGGTGGACACGTTGAACGTGGGTCGCCCGCCGCCCGTGCCGGCGGTGTCCACCAGGCCGTCGCCCGCGGCTCGACCGCGACCGCCAGCTCGCGCATCGCGCGCGCCATCCCGGCCAGCTCCCCCACGGTCTCGCCCTTGGTGCGAAACGCGATCAGCAGCCCGGCGGTCTGGGCCTCCGAGCCCCGTCCCTCCATCACCTCGTGCATGCAGGCGGTGGACTCCTCGGCCGAGAGCGCCTCGCCGCGGCAGAGCCGGTCGATCGCCTCGGTGAGTATCGGGTTGGGCATCAGCTGGACTGTGCGCGGGCGGGCACGGCGAGGAAGTTGCGCAGTATGTCCATTCCCGGCCCCGTGAGCACGGACTCGGGGTGGAACTGCACGCCCTCCGCGGGCAGCTCGCGGTGGCGGATGGCCATGACCGTGTCCCCGGAGTGCGCCGAGCGCTCGAGCTCGGGCGGCAGGTCGGGGTCCACGACCAGCGAGTGGTAGCGGCCGGCGGTCAACGGCGAGTCCAGGCCGGCGAAGATCGTGCGGCCGTCGTGCTCGACTTCGGCGGCCTTGCCGTGCACCGGCCGGCCCCGCACCACGCTGCCCCCGAAGGCGGCGGCCAGCGCCTGGTGGCCCAGGCAGACCCCGAGCACCGGCATGCCCGCCTGGGCGAACGCGCGGATGGCCTCCGTGGAGACGCCGGCCTCGGCGGGCGTGCACGGCCCGGGCGACACGATCACCCGGTCCGCGCCGCGCTCGAGCAGCTCGTCCACCCCGGCGGCGTCATTGCGCACCACCTCCGGCTCGGCGCCCAGCTCGCCCACGTACTGGACCAGGTTGAACGTGAACGAGTCGTAGTTGTCGATCACCAGGACGCGCATCTCGGCTAGGTCCAGTCCGCCTGGCTGCACGCCAGCTCGATGGCGCCGAACACGGCCCGCGCCTTGGCCTCGGTCTCGCGCACCTCGTAGCCGGCCTCGGAGTCGGCCACGATGCCGCCGCCGGCCTGCACGTGCACGCGCCCGTCCTTCACCAGCGCCGAGCGGATGTAGATGCAGGTGTCCAGGTCGCCCGTGTAGGAGAGGTAGCCGACCGAGCCGCCGTAGGGGCCGCGGCGCACCGGCTCGAGCTCGTCGATGATCTGCATCGCGCGGATCTTGGGCGCGCCGGACAGCGTGCCGGCCGGAAGCGACGCGCGCAGGGCGTCCATCGCCGAGACGTCCGCGCGCAGCGTGCCCGACACCGACGAGACGATGTGGAGGACGTGCGAGTAGGTCTCCACGACCATCAGCTCGTCGACGGACACGCTGCCGTACTCGCACACCCTGCCGAGGTCGTTGCGGGCCAGGTCCACGAGCATCACGTGCTCGGCGCGCTCCTTCTCGTCGGCCAGCAGCTCCTCGGCCCGCTCGATGTCGCCCGCAGCCGTCTCGGCACGCGGGCGGGTGCCGGCGATCGGGCGCTGCTCGGCGCGGCGGCCCGCGACCTTGATCAGCGCCTCCGGCGAAGCGCCGGCGATCTCGAAGTCCTCGAAGTCCAGGAAGTACATGTAGGGGCTGGGGTTGATGGCGCGCAGGCCGCGGTAGATCGAGAACGCCTCGACCGGCGCGTCGGCGCTCCAGCGCTGGCTGGGCACCACCTGGTAGGCGTCGCCGGCGCGGATGTACTCCTTGCACCGCTCCACGGCCCTGGCATAGCCGTCGGCGCCGATGTTGCTCTCGAAGTCGGGCGGCTCCCGGCGCTCGGCGTGCGCGCGGGGCACCGGCGCGGCAAGCCGCTCGCGCACCTCGGCGATGGCGCTGACCGCCTGCTCGTAGGCCCCGTCCACGTCGTCCTCGACGAACACGTTGGCCAGGATCGTGATCTCGTGGCGCAGGTGGTCGAAGGCCACCAGCACGTCGCTGACCATCAGCGCCATGTCGGGCGTTCCCACCGGGTCCGGGTTGCCCGGCCCCACGGTCGGCTCGGCGCAGCGGACGAGGTCGTAGCCGAACAGGCCCACCGCGCCGCCGGCGAACGGCGGCAGGCCGTCGAGCGGCGCGATCCGGTAGCGCTCCAGCTCCTCGGTGACGACCGCGTACGGGTCGGCGGGCGGGCGTTCCTCCCCACCCACGTGAGCGTGCCGTTCTCCATCCGGATCACCGCCCGCGGGCGGTAGCCGAGGAACGACCAGCGCCCGAAGCGCTGCCCCTGCTCGGCGGACTCCAGCAGGAACGAGGGGCCGTCGCCGCGCAGCTTGAGGTAGGCCGAGACCGGAGTCTCGGTGTCGGCCACGTAGGTGTGGCGCAGCGGCACCAGCGTGTGCTCGCGCGCCAGCTCGCGCGCCTCGTCCAGCGACGGCTGGACCTCCAGGCCATGCGCGCCTGTGGCCAGGGGAGTCACCCGGCGCGCCGGCGGTTGAGCACGTCGAAGGCGTCGCCAGCCGGAGCCCGCGCGACCCCATCAGGACCGACAGGTGGTACAGCAGGTCGGCGGCCTCCTCGGCCAGCCGCTCGTCGCTCTCGCCTGCGGCGGCGCGCGCGGCCTCGCCGGCCTCCTCGCGCACCTTGTCGCCGATCCGCGGCGCTCCGCCAGCAGCTCCGCGGTGTAGCTCGTGCCGGGGTCGGCCGCGGCCGCCCGCTCGGCGATCGTGCGCTCCAGGGCCGGCAGCGCCTCGGCGGCCTGCGGCGTGAGCTCCCCACGGTGGAAGCAGGTGCGCTCGCCGGTGTGGCACGCCGGCCCCGCCGGGTCGACCAGCGCCAGCAGCGCGTCCTCGTCGCAGTCGAAGCGCAGCGCGCGCACGCGCATCGTGTTGCCGGAGGTCTCGCCCTTGCGCCACAGCTCTGCGCGCGAGCGGCTCCAGAAGTGCATCTCGCCCGTCTCCCGCGTGCGCGCAGCGCCTCCTCGTTCATGTAGGCCAGCGTCAGCACCTCGCCGGTGCCGGCGTCCTGCATCACGCACGGCACCAGGCCGTGGTCGTCGAAGCGGATCGAGTCCACGCCTCCGATTGTCCCAGCCGCGCCCATCCCGCCGGTCCTACTCGATGCCGAGCCGGTCGAGCAGCGCGTCGTCGCCGCGCCAGCCCTTGCGCACCCGCACCCGCAGGTCCAGGTGCACGCGGCTGCCCAGCGCCGCCTCGATCTGCTTCCGGGCCGCCGTGCCGATGGCCTTGACCATGCTCCCGCCCGAGCCGATCAGGATCGCCTCCTGGGAGTCGCTCTCCACCCAGACGTAGGCCTGCACGACCACCAGGCCGTCGTCGCGCTCGGCCATCTCGGCCACCTCCACCTCCACGGCGTGGGGCAGCTCCTCCCGCGTGCGCCGCAGCACCTGCTCGCGCACCAGCTCGGCCAGCAGCACGCGCTCGGGCTGGTCGCTGCGGTCGGCCGGCTCATAGAGGAACGGGCCCTCGGGCAGCAGGCCGACCAGGTGCTCCACCAGCGCGTCGACCCCGGTGCCCGCCCGGGCGCTGACCGGGAAGATCTCCCCGGGCACGCCGAGCTCGGCGGCGGCCGTGAGCGCCGCGGCCGTCGACGGCCGGTCCAGGCGGTCGACCTTGTTCACCGCGGTGACGGCGGGCACTCCCGCCGCTCGGACGGCGCGCGCGATGAAGCGGTCGCCCGGGCCGACCTCTGCGTGCCGTCGAGCACGAACAGCACGGCGTCGGCGTCGGCGAGCGCGTGCTCCACCCGCCGCTGCATCCGCTCGGTCATCGCGTCGCGCGGGCGCTGCATGCCCGGCAGGTCCACCAGCACCAGCTGCCAGTCCGGCCCGGTGGCGATGCCGCGGATCTCGCGCCGGGTGGTCTGGGGCTTGTCGGAGACGATCGCCACCTTGTCCCCCACGACCCGGTTCACCAGCGTCGACTTGCCCGCGTTGGGCCGGCCGGCCAGCGCGACGAAGCCGGCGCGGGTCCTCATCGCAGCCCCTCCATCACGCGGTCCTGGAGCGCGAGCATCTCGCCGTCGTCGGTCTCGTGGTCGTAGCCGCACAGGTGGAGCACGCCGTGGACCACGGCCTCCACGCAGGTCGGTCGTGTGCTCTGGGCAGATCACCACGTCGCCCAGCTCGCGCGGCCCGGGCGCCGGGCCGGCGCCGTCCACGGGAAAGGAGAGGACGTCGGTGGGCCGGTCGCGGCCGCGGTGGTCGCGGTTGAGCCTCCGGATCTCCTCCGCGCCGACGATCGCCACCGCCAGGTGGCCCTCACCGACGCCGGCGGCGGCCAGCGCGGCCTCCGCGGGCGGGCGCAGGAGCGCCGCGTCGCCGCCGATGACCTCCACCTCCACCCCGCCCCCGGCACGCCCGTCAGGCCTTCTTCCGCCCCGCGGCGCGGAGCCCGGGCGCCTGCTTCTCGGCGTGCTCGCTGTAGGCGGCCACGATCCGCTGCACGAGCTTGTGGCGCACCACGTCCTCGCCGCCGAAGCGCACGAACTCGATGCCCTCGACCTCGGCGAGGATGTCGCCGATCACCACCAGGCCGGAGCGCTGGTCGCGCGGGAGGTCGACCTGGGTGATGTCGCCGGTGACCACCATCTTCGAGCCGAACCCGAGCCGCGTGAGCACCATCTTCATCTGCTCCGGCGTGGTGTTCTGGGCCTCGTCGACGATGATGAACGAGTCGTTGAGGGTCCGGCCGCGCATGAACGCCAGCGGCGCCACCTCGATCACCCCGCGCTCCAGGTGCTGGTTCACCTTCTCCGGCTCGAGCATGTCGTAGAGGGCGTCGAACAGCGGCCGCAGGTAGGGGTCGACCTTCGCCATCAGGTCGCCCGGCAGGAAGCCCAGCCGCTCGCCGGCCTCGACGGCCGGGCGGGTGAGCACGATCCGGTTGACCTCGCGCCGCTGCAGCGCGGCCACGGCCATCGCCACCGCCAGGAACGACTTGCCCGTGCCGGCCGGGCCGATGCCCACGGTGATGGTGTGGTCGCGGATGGCGTCCACGTAGCGCTTCTGGTTCACGGTCTTCGGGCGCGACCTTCAGCCCGCGGTGGCGCCAGACCACGTCCTCGAGGATCCGGCTCGGGCTCTCGTGGCGCTCGAGCGCGCCGCCGATGGCCTCGATCGTGCCCGGCGCGACCTCGTGGCCCTGGCGCACCAGGTCGGTGAGCTCGCGCACCACGGTCTCCCCCATCGCCACGTCCTCGTCGCCGCCGTCGAGGGTGAGCACGTTGCCGCGCAGGAAGACGTCGCAGTCGAGGTGCTCCTCGAGCGTGCGCATGATCGCGTCGCCGGGCCCCGCCAGCTCGGCGGCGACCTCGTTGGAGAGCTCGATCTGCTTGCGCGCCACTAGGCCGTCAGCTTCTCCTTCACCGCCCCGCTCACGCGCTTGCCGTCGGCGCGGCCCTTCACCTTGCGGCATGACGAGCGCCATCACCTTGCCCATCTCCTTCGGCGAGCTGGCGCCGGACTCCGCCACGGCGTCGCCCACGATCGCCTGCAGCTCCGTCGTCGGAGATCTGCTCGGGCAGGTAGGCGCCGATCAGCTCGGCCTCGCGCTCCTCGGCGCCGGCGAGGTCGTCGCGGCCCGCGTCGCGGTACGCGGTGGCGGACTCGAGCCGGCGCTTGCGCTCGCGCTGGAGCACCTCGACCTCGTCGGCCGGCGCCGTCCTTCTCCGCCTTCTGGAGCTCGGACACGATCAGCCGCAGCGCGCCCGCGCGCTCGCGATCGCCCGGCCTTGAGGGCCGCGGTCACGTCCGACTGCACCTGTTCGAGCACTGCCATAAGGTCCAAGTGTAGGCCGCCATGCCCCCGTCAAAGTCGCCACATTCGACTGCTACGGCACCCTCGTCGACTGGGAGGGCGGTGCCGCGGCGTTCCTGTACGACCTCGCGCGCCGCAACGGCGACTTCGACCCCGGGCCCGGGCAGGCAGCTGCGCGAGCGCTGGGAGGAGATCCAGTTCGAGTGCATCCAGGGCGACTACCGGACCTACCACGAGGTGCTCGCGCGAGTCCCTGCGCACGCTGGGTCGCCGAGCGCGGCTACCGCTGGAACGAGAAGGAGATCGAGGCGCTTCGAGCGCGCGATGCAGAGCTGGCAGCCGTTCCCCGACACGATCCCGGCGCTCCAGCGGGCGAAGAAGGCCGGGCTGCGGCTCGTGATCATCTCGAACACCGACCGCCACATCATGGAGCACACGCTGCGCCAGCTCGCGCCGCTGGACCTTCGACGCGGTGGTGGTGGCCGAGGACGTGCGCGCCTACAAGCCCGACACGCGCAACTTCACCCAGGCGCTGCAGGCATGCGGCGCCAGGCCCGAGGAGATCCTGCACGTGGCGTTCGGCTTCAAGTACGACATCGCGCCGGCCCAGGAGGTCGGGATGCAGACCGCGTGGATCAACCGCCACCGCGAGCCGCGCGCGGGCGACGTAGCGCCCGGACCACGAGTGGCGCGACCTCTGGGGGCTGGCCGAGTTCGCCGAGGCTCAGGCGGGTCCGGCTAGGCTCGGCACGTGCGCCACCACCCGCGCGGGCGCTCCGCTGGCGCCCTCGATCTTCAGCGGGAAGCAGCTCACCCTGAAGCCCGGTCGGCGGCAGCGCGGCCAGGTTCACCAGCCGCTCGATCTGCGAGTACGGCAGGTCGCACTGGTGGGCCTCCCAGAAGATGCCCGGCTCGTCCTTAGCTCTATCGCCTCCTCGGCCTGGAGGTGCAGCGGCGCGGTCCCAGCCCCAGGCGTCGATGCCCATCACCCGCACGCCCGCGCTCGTACAGCCAGCTGCGTGGCCGCGGCCGTGACGCCCGGGCCGCGCGCGATGTAGTCGAGCTGGTCGTAGAAGCTCGTCGCGGCCCGTGTGCACGAGCACGATGTCGAGCTGCCTTCAGCTCGTGGCCGATGCGCTCGAGCTCGGCCTCGACCTCGGCGGCACGTCCACGGCCTCGCCGTCCTCGCTTGGCCGGTCATGTCCAGCACCACGCCGTCGGCGTGGAACCACTCCAGCGGCAGGTCGTCGATCGTCAGCGCGGGCTCGGCCCCCGATCGTGCTGTTGTAGTGCCAGGGAGCGTCCACGTGGGTGGAGTTGTGGGTGCCGAAGCTGGGTGAACTCCTCGTTCGCCCAGCCCTCGCCGTCGCGCAGCAGCTCCGGCGGGACGCCGAACAGTTGCCTCGATCTGCGCCGCGCCGGCCTCGTGCTCGGTGTGCTCGATCTTCACGTTCGCAGCGCCTCGAGCAGCTCCGGCGAGCTCTGGCGAAATGGGCGCGGACAGGTCGACCAGCGGCACGGCGGTCATCCTAGACCCGTCCATAGACTCGGCCGATGGAGGACGGCACCCTCATCCTGGTCGCCGGCGGGCTGCTGGCCCTCGGCATCGCCGCCTCGCTGGTGGCCGGGCGGCTGCGCGTGCCCGGCCTGCTGCTGGTGCTCGGCCTGGGCATGCTGATCGGCTCCGACGTGCTCTGGCTGATCGACTTCGGCGGCGACATCGAGGACGTGGAGCTGGCCCAGCACGATCGGCATCATCGCGCTCGCGCTGATCCTGTTCGAGGGCGGGCTGGCCGCCGGCTGGGGCGAGATCCGGCCGGTGCTGGGCGTGAGCCTGTCGCTGGCCACGGTCGGCACGGTGATCACCGCGGCGATCGTGGGCCTGACCGCCTCCTGGCTGCTCGACCTGACCACGCTCGAGGGCCTGCTGCTGGGCTCGATCGTGGCCTGCACCGACAGCGCGGCGATCTTCTCGGTGCTGCGCGGGTCGAGCATCGACCGGCGCCTGGCCCGCACACTCGAGGGCGAGTCCGGCTTCAACGACCCCGTGGCGATCGTGCTGGTGCTCGGGTTCATCGAGTACATCCAGCGAGCCCGACTACGGCGTGGCGACATGGTCCTGCTGGCGGTGGGGGAGCTGGGCATCGGCGCGGTCGTCGGGCCTCGCGGTCGGGCGACTCGCGGTCGTGGGCTTCCGCGAGGCACAGGTCAGCACCACCGGCCTCTACCCCGTGGCGTCGATCGCCGCCGCCGCGCTGGCCTTCGGCGTCGCCGACGTGCCTGCACGGCTCGGGCTTCATGTCCGTCTACCTGGCCGCGCTGATGCTGGGCAGCGCGTGCGATCCCCGGCAGGCGCACGATCGAGCGACTTCCACGACGGCCTGGCGTGGATCAGCCAGATCGCGCTGTTCCTGACCCTGGGGCTGCTGGTGAACCCAGCGCAGTTCGGCGACATCGTCGGCGAGGCCCTGCTGATCGCCGCCGTGCTGATCTTCCTGGCCCGCCCGCTGGCCGCCGTGCTCGCCACGGCCGGCGCCCGCATCCGCCTGCGCGAGTCGGCGCTGGTCGGCTGGGCGGGGCTGCGCGGCGCGGTGCCGATCGTGCTCGCCACCTTCCCGGTGATCGAGGGCATCGACAGGCGGGCGTCGATTCTTCAACATCGTCTTCTTCGTGGTGCTCACGTCCACGCTGATCCAGGGCGCGACGTTCGAGCCGCTGGCGCGCGCGCCCTGGGCGTGACCACCGACGAGCCCGCCTCTGCCGCCCCGCTGCATCGAGGTCGGCTCGCATCCGCCGGCTGGGCGCGGAGGTGCTCGAGTACCCGGTCGCCGAGTCCGACGCGATCGTGGGGCTGAACGTGAACCAGCTCGAGCTGCCGCGCGAGGCGCTGGTGAGCGTGATCGAGCGCGACGGCGAGGCGCTGCTGCCGCGCGGCTCGAGCGAGATCGAGGCCGGCGACCGGCTGCACATCCTGGTGCGCGGCGCACGTGCGCGACAGCGTCGAGTCGCTGTTCGAGCGCTGGCGCTCGGGCCCGATCGGGGAGCCCGACCCCAGGCCGTGGCGCCGAAGGCGGGCCGCTCGCCGATCTTCCACGTGCGCCCATGGCGGGAGGAGATGGGCGACCCCGGCACCCGGAGCGGATCGAGGGCGTGGAGGTGCTGCGCCGCTGCGCACCCGGCGCGAGCAGCCCGGCGCGCTGGTGATGCTGGCCGACGGCCGGCTCGCGGTGACCGGCGACGGCGTGGTGGCCATCGGCGGCGCCCGGCAGCTGTTCCGCTACTGCCGCGAGCGGATCCGCCGGGCCCAGTCGGGAGCGGCGCGGGCGTGGTGGCAGGAGGTCGCGGGCGTGGTGTCGCAGACGACGGTGCGGTAGGGCGGCCGGCGGTCGGTGCTCGCCCCAGTCGATTGGTGCCTTTGCCGTGCATAGCACGGACAAAGCACCAATGGGCGATTGTGCCGCCCGGCAACGGATCGGTCCGGTCACGAACGCAACGACCGAGACACAGACCTGCCCCCCTTGCTGCCAGCCGTGGGGGACGCCCGGACCTGAGCGCCGACCAGAGCCAACGAACCACCGGCCGGCGACCGACGACCAGCTACCGACCCTCAACGCCCGAGCAGCAGCGCGCTCCAGCCGCGGTCGGTCAGCCGCCGCCGCTCGGCCAGCGCCGCGAACGCCGCGGCCACCTCGTCCGCCTCCTCCTCGAGCAGCCCCGAGAGGATCAGCGCGCGCGGCGCGCCGGTCGCGGCATCAGCTCCGCCACGCGCAGCAGCAGCGGCCGCATCAGGTTGGCCACCACCACGTCGGCGCGCCGGCGGCGCCTGCTCGCGCAGGTCCGCGCGCCCGACCCGGTCGAGCGCCACGCCGTTGTCGCGCGCGTTGGCGATCGTAGCCTCCACCGCCAGTGCGGTCGGAGTCGAGCGCCGTCACCGGGCCGAAGCCGAGCTTGGCGGCCGCGATCGACAGCACGCCCGAGCCGCAGCCCAGGTCGCACAGCGAGCCGCGCGCTCCGTCGTCGCCAGCTCCAGCAGCAGCTCCAGGCACAGCCGCGTGGTCGGGTGGGCGCCGGTGCCGAACGCGCGCCCCGGGTCGATCACCAGGTCGATGACGCCCGGCTCGGACCGCCTCCTGCTCCCACGGCGGGCGCACCCAGATCCGGTCGCCCGACCAGCACGGGCGAGTGGAACCGCTTCCAGCGCTCCTCCCAGTCGTCGGGCACCTCGCTGCCGCTCACGACCACGCGCACGCCGCCCACCTCGGCCTCGCCCTCGGCCAGCTCGGGCAGCTCGCCCGGCGCGCCGTAGACGGCGAACTCCACGGTCTCCCCGGCATCGACCTGCTCGACGCCCGACGGCGCCAGCTCCAGCAGCGCGGCCAGCACCTCCTCGGCGTGCGCCGGCCGGAGCGCGCACCGCCAGGCGGATCAACGCAGCGCCCGCCGCACCTTGGACAGGAGCGATTCGCCGGCCGCCGTCGCGCAGGTTCTCCTCGGTGACGCTGTCGCGCAGCTCCTCCAGCAGCTCGCGCTGGCGCGTCGCTGAGGTTGCGCGGGATCACCACGTTGAGCACCACGCGCTGGTCGCCGCGGCGCCCGCGGCCGATCTGCGGCATGCCCTTGCCGCGCAGCGTGACCACGGTCCCGGGCTGGGTGCCGGGCTCGCACCTCCATCTCCTCGTCGCCGTCGAGCGTGGCCACGCTCACCGTCGTGCCGAGCGCCGCCGCCGGCGCGGGCACGTCGACCACCGAGACCAGGTCGCTGCCGTCGCGCAGGAAGCGCTCGTCGTCGGCGACGGTGCACCAGCACGTAGAGGTCGCCGGGCGGGCCGCCGCGCTCGCCCGCGTGGCCGCGGCCCGCGAGCCGCATGCGCTGCTCGTCGGCGATGCCGGCGGGCAGGTCCACCTCGAGCGTGCGCCGCGCGGCGCGCCTGCCCTCGCCGCCGCACTCGGTGCAGGGCGTGCGGGCCACCTTGCCCTCGCCGCCGCAGACGTCGCAGGCCTGGGCGCGCACCAGCTGGCCGAAGGCGGTGCGGGTGACCGCGCGCAGCTGCCCGCTGCCGCCGCAGCGCTCGCAGGTCTCGATCGGCGTGCCGGGCTCGGCGCGATTGCCGTGGCAGTGGCTCGCAGGTCTCCACGGCGTCGAACGCCGACCTCCGTGGCGACTCCGGTGGCGGCCTCGGCCAGGGAGATCTCGACCTCCACGCCGACGTCGCCGCCCTGCACGGCGCGCGGGCCCGCGGCCGCCGCCGAACGGATCGCCGCCGAAGAACGCCTCGAAGATGTCGGCGAACGAGCCGAAGCCGTGCGACTGGGGCGCGTAGCCGCGCGAGTCCAGGCCGTCCCAGCCGTAGCGGTCGTACACCGCCTTGCGCTCGGGGTCCGACAGCACCTCGTAGGCCTCGGCGGCCTCCTTGAACTTCTCCTCGGCCTCGGGGTCGTGCGCGTTCACGTCGGGGTGCAGCTCGCGCGCGAGCGCCCGGAAGGCGCTTCTTCACCTCGCGCTCGTCGGCCCCCCGCGCGACGCCGAGCACCTCGTAGGCGTCGCGCCTCATTCGTCGTAGACCTCGGCCACGAACCGCGACAGCTCGGCGGCCGCCTGGCGCACGGCGATGATCGCCTCGGGTAGTCCATGCTGCACCGGGCCGAGCACGCTCACCGGCGCCGAGGTTGCGCCGGGCCAGGCCGTAGTTGGCGGCCACCATGCTCAGCGAGCGCAGCTCGGGCGCCGGGTTCTCGCGCCCGATCCGCAGGTAGACGTTCGGCTCCGACAGCGACGCCCGCATGACGGCGAGCAGCGCCACGCGCCGCTCGAGCGCCTCCATCAGGTCGGACAGCTGCGGCAGCTCCTGGAACCGGTGCTCGGAGAGCAGCCGCGCGGCGCCCTCCACGAACAGGGTGTCGCCCGCGCTGTCCTCCAGCTCGGTGAACGCGGGCGACAGCGTCTGGAGGAACGCGCGCTCGCGCTCGCCCAGCTCGGGGTCGGTGAGCCTGCGCCTGCAGCATCCGCGAGCCCGACGTCCATGCCGCCCAGCGCCTCGTTGAGGTAGCTGGCCGGCCCAGTCCACCAGGCCGGGGTCGAGCGGCTCGTCGTAGGAGATCACCCGCTTGGTCACGCCGCCGGTGGAGGTGATGACCACCACCATCGCCACCTGGGGCTGGAGCAGCAGCACCTCGACGCGGTGGATCGTGGCGGTCTCGATCGGCGGCGCGGAGACCAGCGCCAGCAGGTTGGTGACCTGCGACAGCTGCTCGGTGGTGGCGCGCATGGCCTCGTCCACCTCGCGGCGCATGTCGCTGAGCTCCAGCGGGCGCCGGGCGGCCGGGCAGGTCGCCGCTCTCGAGCAGCTCGTCGACGTAGAAGCGGTAGCCGGAGTCGGTCGGCACCCGGCCGGCGGAGGTGTGCGGGTGCTCCAGCAGGCCCGCCTCCTCCAGGCGCGCCAGCTCGGACCGCACCGTGGAGGGGCCCCAGGGGACGTCGTCCTGGTCGGCCAGCCACCTCGACCCCACGGGCGAGTCGAGCGGCTGGTGTCCCTCCACGACCTTGCGGAGGATGAAGCCCTGTCGAGACGTGATCTGCACGCGACCAAGGGTACGAGGCCGCCGGGCGGGCCGGGTCGGCCAGCCGGCGTCCGCGCGTCAGAGCGCCAGCTCGGCCTCGGCGTTCTTGATGATCTGGTTGCCCGACTGCTCGGCCACCGTGTCGACCACCGCGCGGCCGTCGCCGGCGCTCCTTCACGGTGCCGGTGACCACGATCTCCTGCTCGGGCATGCCCATCCCGCGGAACTGGACGGCGAGCCGCCTCAGCGCGCGCGGGTCGCCGCCCGCGGCCGCGCAGTTGGCGCGCGCCACCTGCGCCATCCCGTAGAGGCCGTGGAGGATGTTGCCCGGCAGGCCGACTGCTTGGCGAACTCGGGATCGATGTGGATCGGGTTGAAGTCCCCCGACGCGCCCGCGTAGCGGTGCGGCAGGTACTTGTCCGGCGTCACGCGCAGCTCGGGCATCGAGTCGCCCTGGTTCATAACCCCCCTCACGATGTTGGTCCAGGTGGCGCGCACGACCTCGTCGCCGTCCTGGTTGGTCGAGACGGACTCGAAGACGTAGAAGCCCTTGCCGTCCTTCTCGTAGATCTCCTTGACCTCGGCGGTGGTGGAGATCGTGTCGCCGGAGCACGACCGGCTCGCCCCAGACGAACTCCTGCCCGCCGTGGACCATCATCGCGAAGTTGATGCCCACCTCGGGGTCGAGGATGGCCGGGCCCATCGCGCCGGCCGAGTAGACGACCGCGAACATCGGCGGCGCCGGCACGTCGCGGATAGCCGGCCGCCTTGGCGGCGCTCGCGGTCGAAGTAGACGGGGTTGTCCTCCCCGACCGCGTGCGCGAACTCGCGGATCTTCTCCTTGCCCACCTCGTACTCGAAGGCGGGATAGGTCTTGCCCTGGGCCTTGGTCTCCACCGGCACGGCGGCGGATTCTATGCGTCGGGCGCGGGAAGGGTCAGGCGACTTCGCGCAGGCCCTGGGCCTCGGCGAGGCTCGCGAGCTTGCGCAGCGCGTGCTCCTCGACCTGGCGGGTGCGCTCGCGCGTGAGGCTGAACATGCGGCCGACCTCGTCGAGCGTGCGCGGCTGCTCGCCGAATAGCCCGTGGCGCAGCTCCACGACCCGGCGCTCGCGGTAGGAGAGGTTCTCCAGCGCCTCGGCCAGGCGCGTGCGGGTCATGGACTCGACCGCGCTGTCGAACGGCGACTCGGCGCGGTCGTCGGGAATCAGGTGACCCAGCTCGGCGGCGTCTTCCTCGCCGCCGCCGACCGGCTTGTCGAGCGACACCGGCGCGCGGGAGGCGCGCAGCAGGAACTCGGCCTCGTCGGCGTCGACCTCGACGCCGGCCGCAGCCAGGATCTCCTCGATCGAGGGATCGCGGTCGCCGACCGACTCGAGCTTGCGCTGGGCGCCGTCGAGCTTCTGAAGCGTCTGGTTGATGTGGATCGGGATCCGGATCGTGCGCGACTTGTCGGCGATCGCGCGCGAGATCGCCTGGCGGATCCACCAGGTGGCGTAGGTCGAGAACTTGAATCCCTTGCGGTAGTCGAACTTCTCGACCGCGCGCACCAGGCCGATCGAGCCCTCCTGGATCAGGTCCATGAACGGCAGCCCCTGGTTGCGGTAGCGCTTCGCGATCGACACCACCAGGCGCAGGTTGGCCTCGGTCATCCGCTCCTTGGCCTCGAGGTCGCCGCGCTCGATGCGCTTGGCCAGCTCGAGCTCCTCGGTCGCCGTCAGCAGCCGCGTCTTGGCGATGCCGTCGAGGAACAGCTGGAGCGAGTCGATCGTCGGGTCGGGGGCGGTCTGAGTAGCCACGGCGGCGAATCTACGGACGCGACCTAAGGCGGGGCTAAAACTGGTTGAGCGGCGGGATCGCGCTGTCAGAGCGAGAAACCGGCCGCCTAACCGGAATCGTCGCCGCCGATCTCCAGCACCGACAGGAACGCCTCCTGGGGCACCTCGATCCGGCCCACCTGCTTCATCCGCTTCTTGCCCTCCTTCTGCTTCTCCAGCAGCTTGCGCTTGCGCGTGATGTCGCCGCCGTAGCACTTGGCGATCACGTCCTTGCGGATGGGCTTGACCGACTCGCGGGCGATGATCTTGGAGCCGATCGCGGCCTGGATGGCCACCTCGAACTGCTGGCGCGGGATCTGCTTCCGCAGCCGCTCGGTGAGGCCGCGGCCGGCCGCGTAGGCCTTGTCCTTGTGCACCACCATCGACAGCGCGTCGACACCGTCGCCGGCCAGCATGATGTCGAGCTTCACGAGGTCCGAGGCGCGCATGCCGGCCAGCTCGTAGTCCAGCGAGGCGTAGCCCTTGGTGCGCGACTTGAGCTGGTCGAAGAAGTCGAGCACGATCTCGGCCAGCGGCAGGTCGTACTGCATCTGCACGCGCTGCTCGGACAGGAAGGTCATCTCCGGCGTGGGTGCCGCGGCGCTCCTGGCACAGCTCCATGACCGCGCCGACCGCGTCCTTCGGGCAGAGGATCGTGGCGCGGATGTAGGGCTCGCGGATCTCGTCGATGCGCGCGCGGTCGGGCATGTCCGACGGCGAGTGGACCGCCGCCACGCTGCCGTCGGTGAGCGTGACTTCGTACTCGACGTTGGGCGTGGTGGCCAGCAGCTCCAGGTCGTACTCGCGCTCGAGGCGCTCGCGCACGATGTCCATGTGGAGCAGGCCCAGGAAGCCGCAGCGAAAGCCGAAGCCCAGCGCCTGGCTGGTCTCGGGCTCGTATGAGAGCGCGGCGTCGTTCAGCGCGAGCTTCTCCAGCGCGTCGCGCAGGTCGGCGAAGCGGTCGGTGTCCACCGGGAACAGCCCGCAGAACACCATCGGCTTGACCTCCCGGTAGCCGGGCAGCGGCTCGGTGGCCGGCTTCGCGCGGCTGGTGAGCGTGTCGCCGACCCGCAGCAGCGACACGTCCTTGATGCCGGTGATCAGGTAGCCGACCTCGCCGGCTCGCAGAGTCGAGACCGGCGTCATGGCCGGGCCGAAGAAGCCGATGTCGTCGATGTCGGCCTCGGTGCCGGTCTGCATGGCCATGATGGCGTCGCCCTTGCCGAGCTCGCCGTCCACCACGCGGACGTAGGCCACCACGCCGCGGTACTGGTCGAACTCGGAGTCGAAGATCAGCGCCCGCGGCGGCGCGTCGGTGTCCCCGTCCGGCGGCGGCACGCGCTGGACGATCGCCTCGAGCAGCTCGGACACCCCCTCCCCGGTCTTGGCGGACATCCGGATGACCTCGTCGGCGGGCTCGCCGAGCAGCTCGGCGATCTCGCCGGCCACGCGCTCGGGCTCGGCGCCCGGGCAGGTCGATCTTGTTCATCGCCGGGATCAGCTCCAGGCCGGCGTCGACCGCCAGGTAGGTGTTGGCCACGGTCTGGGCCTCGACGCCCTGCGCCGCATCCACCACCAGCAGCGCGCCGTCGCAGGCCGCCAGCGAGCGCGAGACCTCGTAGGTGAAGTCCACGTGGCCGGGCGTGTCGATCAGGTGCAGCCGGTAGGTCTGGCCGTCGGCGGCCTTGTACTCCACCCGCACGGCCTGCGCCTTGATCGTGATTCCGCGCTCGCGCTCGAGGTCCATCGAGTCCAGCAGCTGCGGGCGGTGGTCGCGCGGATCCACGGCGCCGGTGGTCTCGAGGATGCGGTCGGCCAGCGTCGACTTGCCGTGGTCGATGTGGGCGATGATCGAGAAGTTGCGGATGTTCCCCGCGGGAGCGGTCACGCCCTGATTATGGACTTGGCGCGGCGCGCATCCGGAGAGCGGCGGCGCTCAGGCGGCCCGGACGGCTCGGAGCAGCAGGTCCAGCTGCTCCTGCTTGCGCATGATCATGTGCTCGAGCCGGTGCTCGATGGCCTCCGACGATGCCTCGCGCCCCGTGGGCTCGATCGCGTCCTGGAGCGCCTGCAGGGCCTGCCCCTCGGACTCCAACAGCCAATCGATCGCCGCACGCGGATCCTCGAGGAAGCGCACCTCCGCCACGTCGGTCACCGGGTCGCCGCCAAGCGCAGCGATCTTCTCGACCAGATGGCGAGCGTCGTCGAGCTCGGCACGCGCGAACGCCGCCAGCTGATTGCTCAGCCCCTGGAACTCGAAGCCGAACAGGGTCCCCGCGGTGAGCGTGTACTGCAGAGCGGAACGGCCCTGCAGCACCAGGGCGGCGTTCAGCGCCTCGATCTGCGCAGAGCGGTCCATCGTCTCTTCGGCCACGGCGGATGGCATACCCACGGTGGCGGCTTCTCAAGTGCAGTTGGCCGAATCTGCCCGGTAGGTGTCATTGCGGCCAGGCGCGGGGCGCGTCATCATCGGGCCATGGCCAAGCCCCGCCGCGTCGTCTTCCTCGGGTTCCACGGTGTCCAGTCCCTGGACTTCGTCGGCCCGCTCGAGGTGTTCGCCGTCGCCGAGCGGCTGTCCCCGGGCGCCTACACGCACCGAGATCGTGGCGCCGGCCGACGGGCGCTTCACCACCAACAGCGGGCTCGCGATCGCGCCTGACAGGGCGACCTCCGCCTGCCGCGGGCGCGATCGACACCCTGGTCGTGGCCGGCGGTCTCGGCGTGCGCGCGGCGGCCCGGGACGCGGCGCTCGTGCGCTGGGTCGCCCGCGCCGCCGGACGCTCCCGCCGGGTGACCTCGGTCTGCACCGGCGCGTTCCTGCTGGCCGCGGCCGGGCTGCTCGACGGCCGCCGCGTGACCACCCACTGGGCGTCGGCCGAGCTCGCTGGCCGAGCGCCACCCCTCCCTGGAGGTCGACCCGGACAGCATCTTCGTGCGCGACGGCGCCGTCTGGACCTCCGCCGGCGTGACCGCGGGCATGGACCTGGCGCTGGCGCTGGTCGACGACGACCTCGGCCGCGAGGCCGCGCTCGAGGTGGCCCGCTGGCTGGTGCGTCTTCGTGCGCCGCCCCGGCGGCCAGTCTCAGTTCAGCGCGCCGCTGGCGGCCCAGTCCGCCGAGCGCGAGCCGCTGCGCGAGGTGCAGGAGTGGGTGCGCGCGAACCCCGGCGGCCGACTGCTCGGTGGAGGCGCTCGCTGCGCGTGCGTGCATGAGCCCGCGCAACTTCTCGCGCGCGTTCGGGCGCGAGGTGGGGTTGACGCCCGCCGCCTGGGTCGAGGCCACGCGCGTGGACCTGGCGCGCGCGCTGCTCGAGGCCACCTCGCGCCGACACCGCGGCCGTGGCCGCGGCGTGCGGGTTCGGCACCGTGGAGACGCTGCGGCGCGCGTTCCGGCGCCGAGCGGGCGTGAGCCCAGGCGCCTACCGCGAGCGCTTCAGGACCACCTGGCCGCCGCGGCCTGACAAGGAGAGCACCCATGGAAGTCGCAATCCCGCTCTACGACCGCTTCACCGCGCTCGACGCCGTGGGCCCCTACCAGGTGCTCTCGGCCCTGCCGGGCGCGCGCGTGCGCTTCCTCGCCGCCGAGCCCGGCCCGGTGCGCGCGGACAACCGGATGCTGACGCTGGTGGCCGAGGCGCGCTACGAGGACTCGCCGCGACCCGCACGTGCTGGTGGTGCCCGGCGGGATCGGCACGCGCGCGCTGCTGGAGGACGAGCGCCTGGTCGGGTGGATCCGGTCGGTGCACGAGACGTCGGACTGGACGACGTCGGTGTGCACCGGCTCGCTGCTGCTTGCCGCCGCCGGCTTGCTGGACGGCGTCGACGCCACCACCCACTGGATGGTGCGCGACCTCCTCGGCGAGCTGGGCGCCACGCCGGTCCCCGACCGGGTGGTGGAGCGCGGCAAGGTGATCACCGCCGCGGGCGTTTCGTCGGGAATCGACATGGCCCTGCGCCTGAGCGAGCTGATCGCCGGGCCCGAGGTGGCCCAGGCGATCCAGCTGGGGATCGAGTACGACCCGCAGCCCCCGTTCGACGCCGGCTCGCCAGAGAAGGCTCCGCCCGAGATCGTGGACCTCGTGCGGGGCGTGATGGACAACATGGAGGCGCCGGCGCGTTAGGCCTGGGAGCCGCCCCCGCCGGGCAGCAACCGCCGGATCTGACGCGCCTCGGGCACGCCGAGCGCCCACACCCCGGCCGCATAGACGGCGAGCCCCGCCGCGATGGCCACGCCGATCGACGCGATCTGCGCGCCCAGCGAGCGGCCGAGCGCGGCGTCCAGCCCGTACCAGCATCCGTACGCCGCGCCCGCCAGCGCCGCGGCGGCCACCAGCATCCGCACGCCCGACGCCAGCGATCCGCGCGCCCTCGATGCCGCCCAGCTCCGTGCGCAGGATCCAGCCCTGGGCGACCGTCATGACCAGGGTGCCGGCGACGGTGCCGATCACGATGCCGGCGATGCCGAACGGCTCGTACAGAGCCAGGGCGACGAGCGCGTTCACCACCAGGTTGGCGCCCGCGAGCGCGGTGGTGGCCCACGCGCGCTGGAGGCTGAAGAAGGTGCGCGAGAACAGCAGGCTCACCCCCTGGAACGGCAGCGACAGCGACCACCAGATGAGCGCGGTGGTCACCAGCTCGGTGGCCTCGCCCCCGAACTCGCCGCGCTGGTAGAGCAGCCGCGTGATCGGCTCCGCGAGCACCGCCATGAGGGCGGCGCTGGGGATGAGCAGCAGGCAGATCTGCCGCACGCCGGCGGACATCGTGCGGCGCAGGTCATCCGTGTCGGTGCGCGCGGCCAAGCGAGCGAGCGTCGGGAACAGGACGGTGGCGATGGAGATCGAGAACAGGCCCTGGGGCAGCTGGTAGATGCGGAACGCCTTGTCGATGGCGGCCGGCGCCTCCTCGCGCACCAGCGTCCCGAACAGGGAGTTGATCAGCAGCGACAGGTTGATCATCCCCAGCGCCAGGGTCACCGGCAGCATCAGCTTCAGCACCTTGCGGACATGCTCGTTGCGCCAGTCGAGCGTGAGGGTGAACCGCCCCCCGCGGCCCCTCAGCCACGGCAGTGGCAGCAGGAACTGCACCACGGTTCCCGCCAGCACCCCGATCGCGTAGGCGTAGATCTGGTCCTCCTCGGGGAACAGCGGCGTGAGCCCCACGAGCGCGGCGATGATCACGACGTTCCAGGCCACCGGCGCGAGCGCCGGAACGCTGAAGTGCTCGAAGGAGTTGAGCATCCCGACCACCAGGCCCGACAGCGCCAGCAGCACCACGATCGGTGCCAGCAGCTGGGCCAGCGAAACGGTCAGGTCGCGCAGGGCGGGGTCGTCGTCGAAGCCCGGCGCGAACACGGACATGACGGGCTCGGCCAGCAGGACGAACGCGGCGGTGATGGCGCCCAGGACCAGCGCGATCAGGAACAGCAGGCTCGATGCCACCCGGAACGCCTCGCGGCGCTCGCCCTTCTCCAGCAGCTCGGTGAAGACCGGCACGAAGGCCCCCTGGAGGGCCGAGTCGGCGAACAGGGCACGGATCAGGTTGGGCACCTGGAAGGCGATGGTGAAGGCCGACATGGCGCCCGACACGCCGTAGAGGCTGGCCGCCACCACCTCCCGCGCCAGGCCCGAGCACGCGCGAAAGGCCGGTGGCGATCGAGAAGAAGGCGGTGCTGCGTGCGAGGCGGCCGCCGCGCTCGCGCGGGGTCTCCGCGATGGGCTCGTCAGGCACGGCCCGCGCTACACTACGCCGCCGCCGCCCGGGATCTGTCCCGTGGCGGCATCTTTGCGCAGATGGCCAACATCGCCTCACAAGAAAAGCGGATCCACCGGGCGGAGCGAGAGCGCGCCGAGAACCGCCGCTACACCTCCTCGGTGAAGACCTACCTGCGGCGCCTCCAGGTGGCAGCGGAGAGCAAGGACGCCGACGCCGCCGAGGCCGAGTTCCGCGCCGCGTGCTCGCGGATCGACCGCGCGGTGCGCAGTGGCGCCTTCCACCGCAACACCGGCGCGCGCAAGAAGGCGCGCGCCGCGCGCATCCGCGCCAGCGTCTAAGCGCCCGCCGCACCGCTGGTAGGGTCGCGCCGCGATGGAGACCCGGCTGCTGATCGGCGGTGAGCTGACTCCGGGCGCGGGGTCGCCGCTGGCCGTGGAGAACCCCGCGACCGAGGAGACCGTGGCCGAGGTGACCGGCGCCTCCGCCGAGCAGGTGGACGCCGCCATCGCCGCCGCACGGGAGGCCGCCGGGCCGTGGGCGTCGACCCCCGCCGTGGAGCGCGCCGACCTGCTGCACGAGGTGGCGGCGCGGCTGCGCGGCTCCTCCGACGAGCTGGCCCGCGTGATGACGCTCGAGGGCGGCAAGCCGCTGATCGAGAACGCCGACGAGGTGTCGTGGACGGCCGCGGCGTTCGACTTCTATGCGGAGATCGGCCGCAACTTCGCCGGGCGGGTGATCCCTCCGATCGAGTCCACCCAGCTGGCGCTGGTGGTGAAGGAGCCGGTGGGCGTCGTCGGCGCGATCGTGCCCTGGAACTACCCGCTGCTGCTGCTGGCGTGGAAGCTGGCCCCGGCGCTTGCGGCGGGCAACCCGGTGGTGGCAAAGCCCTCCGAGCTCACGCCCATCTCCACG
The DNA here is from genome assembly GCA_963814005.1 of uncultured Thermoleophilaceae bacterium. Lineage (GTDB taxonomy): Bacteria > Actinomycetota > Thermoleophilia > Solirubrobacterales > Thermoleophilaceae > JAAYBF01. The sequence goes on along the minus strand of CAWFBA010000010.1, from coordinate 94,975 downwards.
CTCATGCTGGCCGCCTGCGTGGACCACCTGCCGGCCGGCACCGTCTCGCTGCTGGCGGGCGCGGGCGACGTGGGCGAGCGGATCGTGTCCGACGAGCGGGTGGACTGCGTGGCGTTCACCGGCTCGGTGGAGACCGGCAAGCGGATCGCTGCCAGGTGCGCGCGAGCGGGTGGCCCGGATGAACCTCGAGATGGGCGGCAAGGACCCGTTCATCGTGTGCGCGGACGTGGCCCAGGACGTGCACGTGGCCGCCCGCGGCGGCGCTTGGGCCGCCTACCTCAACGCCGGCCAGGTCTGCACCTCCGCGGAGCGCTTCTACGTGCAGCGAGAGGTCTATGACGACTTCGTCTCCGCCTTCGTCGACCACACCCGGACGCTGCGGGTCGGCGACCCCATGGACTCCGCCACGGACGTGGGCCCGATGGCCTCGGCGCCCCAGCGCGCGAAGGTGGAGGCGCAGGTGGCGGCCGCGGTGGACGCGGGCGCAGAGCTGGTGGTGGGCGGCGACCGCGCCGGGCGGGACGTGGGTCACTTCTTCTCGCCGGCGGTGGTCACCGGCGCGCCCGCGGAGACGGACCTGTTGCGCGAGGAGACCTTCGGGCCGGTGGCGCCGATCGTGCCGGTGGGCTCCCTGGACGAGGCGATCGCGCTGGCCAACGGCACCCGCTTCGGCCTGGGCGCGAACGTCTACACCCGCGACCTGGCCACTGCCGTGCGCTGCATGCGCGAGATCAAGTCCGGGACCGTCTGGATCAACGACCCCCTGACCGACAACGACGCCGGGCCGTTCGGCGGCTTCAAGCAGTCGGGCCTCGGCCGCGAGTTGGGGCAGGAGGGACTCGAGGCCTTCCAGGAGACCAAGCACGTGCACATCGAGACGGAGATAGCCCCGAAGGAGTGGTGGTACCCCTACGGCGCTTGACCGGGGTCGCGGTCAGGCCGCGGCGCGGGCGAGCGCCAGCGTGAACGCCGTGTCCTCATCGAGGGTGCCGCCGCCGCGCAGCTCGATCTCGAGGTCGGCGAAGCGGCAGATGGCCCGCTCCAGCGTCTCGCGGTCCGCTCGGCGAGCCAGCGCCACCGCCTTCTTGACCCGCCACGGGGGCGCCTTCAGCTCGCCGGCCAGGTCCTTCTCGGCCACACCGGACTCCAGCAACTCGATAACGCCGTGCACCTCGCGTAGGCGGTTGACCACGGGGTACACCAGCCGGCCCGGGCGCTCGTCGGCCGCGCCCAGCTCCTCGGCCAGCGCGAGCGTGGCCTCCACGTCGCCCGCGGTCACGGCGTCAGCCAGGTCGTAGACCTTCGGGACGGCGTCGCCTCCCACCGCGCGCTCGACGTCCTCGACGCCAGCCGTGGTCTCGGGGTGCACCGCGATCGCCAGCTTCTCGATCTCCCGCGCCAGCCGCTGCTGGCCGCTGCCCACGATGGCGATCAGGGCCTTGGCGGACTCCGACCCGAGCCGCAGGCCCTGAGCGGCGGCCTGGGCGATGACCCACTTCGGCATCTCCCAGGGCTTGGGCGCCTCGTAGACGTGGGCCTCGCCGCCCGCCGCCTCCACGCTCTTCTTGTCAAGGCCTTTCGGGGGCTTGCCACGGGCGATGAGCACCAGCACCGTGTCCGGCGGGAGCGCTCCGAGGGCGTCCGTGAGCGGCGCCAGGTCGGGCGCCTTCCACGCGCCCACCTCGTCGACCAGCAGGTATCGGGTGCCGGTGGCGAAGCTCAGCGTGGACGAGCGCCGCGGACACGTCTCCGGGCGACTGGGTCCGCCCGTCGAATGCCTCGAGGCCGCCGGGGCCCAGCTCCGCCTCGGCCCGCTTGCGCAGCCGCGCGCGCCACTCGTCGATGCGAGCGTCGTCGTCGCCGTGGACCAGGTAGACGGGCTTGAGATCGGCCACGGGCGCATCGTATGGGCCGCCACCGACGGCGACGGGCGGCGCAGCTAACGCGCGCGGGTAGCGTCCAGGACCAGCTCGAGGTGCCGGCGCCAGTCCATCGGGCCGTCTGGCGTGAGGTTGCCCATGGTGCTGCAGACGCCGCACATCACGAGGGCGATGTCCTGGGCGACCAGGTCGGCGCGCAGGACCCCGGCCGCCCGGCCCCGGGCGATCAGCTCCTCGGTGGCGTCGAGCAGCTCGGCTCGGGCGCCCTCGGCGTGGCGCCAGACGCCCTGGGAGTGGGAGCGCAGGATCGCGTGCTGCACCGCTGCGTCGCGCGAGCTGTCCTCGGCGTTGCGCCGCAGCGTCCCGGCGAAGGCCTCCCATGGGTCGGGCTCGTGCTCCAGCGCGTCCAGGGCATGGTCGCGGTAGGTCCGGAACTTCTCGGCCACGATCTCGCCCATCAGTGCCTCTTTCGTGGGGAAGTGGCGATAGACGGTGCCCACCCCGACCTGGGCTCGGCGAGCAACAGCCTCCATGTGGGCCTGGACGCCCGTCTCGGCGAACTCGGCCTTCGCGGCGGCGAGGATCCGCTCGCGGTTGCGGCGCGCGTCGGCCCGCTGGGGGCGGTCGGCTACGGGAGGCATGGGGATCCCAGCGGGCATCGACCCGATGGTAACCGGATCGCAACGCAAACGGAACCGCTATTCCGGTATGGTCACCCAATCGGAACTCTGGTTCCGCTTTCGTACGCGCCCGCCGAAAGGAAACGCCTTCGTGTCCGCCGACCAGACCCCCCGATCGAAGAACCTAGCCCTCGCCCTCCTGGCCACCACCCAGTTCGTGGTTGTGCTGGACGCGGCCATCGTGAACGTGGCCCTGCCCTCGATCGGGCAGGCCCTGGACTTCTCCAGGGACGACCTGTCGTGGGTGGTCAACGCCTACACGCTCGCGTTCGGCGGCTTCCTCCTGCTCGGCGGGCGGCTGGCCGACCTGCTCGGGCGGCGGCGGATCTTCATCGTGGGCCTGATCGTGTTCGGCGTCGGCTCGCTGGGCGGCGGCCTGGCGCAGAGCGACCTGCAGCTGATCGCGGCGCGAGGACTGCAGGGACTCGGGGCCGCCATCATCTCCCCGGCCGCGCTGGCGATCGTGACCACCACCTTCGCCGAGGGCGCCGAGCGCAACAAGGCGCTCGGCGTGTGGGGGGCCGTGGCGGGCGCCGGCGGTGCCGCGGGCGTGCTGCTCGGCGGCGTGCTCACCGAGTACCTGGGCTGGGAGTGGGTGCTGCTCGTGAACGTGCCGATTGCAGCAGTGGCCGCCTTCCTGGCGCCGCGGCTGCTCGAGGAGAGCCGCGACGACAGCGCCACGTCCTTCGACATTCCCGGCGCCGTGACGGTCACGGCCGGCCTGGCGATCCTCGTGTACGCGCTGGTGGACGCCGAGAGCGCCGGCTGGGGCTCCACGCAGACCGTGGGCCTGCTGGCGCTGAGCGTCGCGCTGCTGGCCCTCTTCATCGGCATCGAGTCCCGCACCAAGAGCCCGCTGATGCCGTTCTCGATCTTCCGCGGCGGCACCCTCCGCGGCGCGAACCTCGTGGGGCTGTGCGTGGGCATGTCGCTGTTCTCGATGTTCTTCTTCATCTCGCTGTACCTGCAGGAGGTGCTGGGCTACGAGCCCCTGGACGCCGGGCTGGCCTACCTGCCGCTCAGCGTCCTGATCATCATCAGCGCGGGCGTGGCGTCGCAGCTGGTCACGCGCGTGGGTTTCAAGCCCACGCTGATCACGGGCCTGTTGTTCGTGACCGCCGGGCTGCTCTGGTTCTCGCAGGTGTCGCCTGACGGGAGCTACGTGGGCGACGTGCTCTTCCCGTCCATGCTGGCCGCGATCGGGCTGGGCTTCTCGTTCGTCCCGGTCACGATCGCCGCAGTCACGGGGATCAGCGCCGATGAGGCCGGCCTGGCCTCGGGGCTGATCAACACCTCGCAGCAGGTGGGCGGGGCCCTTGGCCTGGCCATCACCTCGACGGTGGCCATCGGGACGATCAATGACGTGTTTGCCTCGGGCGAGCGCAACCCGGCCGTGGCCAACACGGAGGGCTACCAGGACGCCTTCCTGGCCTGCGCAGGCCTGGCCCTGCTGGGAGTGATCCTGGCGATCACGATGATCTCCTCGAAGGACAGCCGGGCCCACGCCGAGGCCGCCCGTTCGGGCGAGGCCGACGCGGTGCCCGCGGCCGGTTAGCAAGAGCTCATCCCGGCCGCTCGGGCTCGACCCGCGCGGCGCCATCCTCGACTACCAGCCGCACGGTGCCGTTGCGGTCGGTCCGCAGGACGCGCGCACCCGCCGCCCGCAGCGCAGCGAGGGTGGCCGGCGCGGGATGGCCGTAGGTGTTGGGGCCCACGGAGATCGCGGCGACGCGGGGGCGCAGGCGCGCCAGCACCCCCGCCAGGCCCGGGTCAGAGCTGCCGTGGTGGGGCACCTTCATTGCGTCGACCGGAGGAAGGTCGAGCCCGTCGAGCGTTGGGCTCTCGGCGTCGGCCGACAGCAGCAGGTCCAGCCCTCCGGCGCGCACGAGCGCGGTCACGGCGCGCGGGTTGGGGTCCTCCGGCGGCGGCCCCGGCGGACGCGGAGGCGGCGAGATGACCCGTACGCTCACGCCTCCCGCCCGCAGCTCGAGCGGGGCCTGGGCACGGACCCGCCGCGCGCCCCTGCGCACCGAGTCCTCGACCACCCGCCGGAACGACGGGTCGCGAGCTCCGTCGCCGCCATCCAGGACGAGGTCCACGGGAATTCGCCGAACCACCTCGGCCAGCCCACCGTGATGGTCGCGCGAGGCATGCGTCAGGACCAGCGCGGACAGTTTCCGAACGCCCGCCCGCCGCAGCGCTCGCGCGACGCTTGCCTCGGGCGGCCCGCCGTCGAAGAGCACGGCCGTGCCATCGGGGTGCTGGATCAGCGTGGCATCGCCCTGGCCGACGTCGAGGAACGAGACCGTGACCCGGCTCGGAGCCCCGGGGGTGCGCAGCGCCACGCCCATCACCACGGTGACGAGCACGGCGAGTAGGCCCGCCGCAGCAGCCCGGCGCGCACGCGGCAGCCGCCGCCAGCGGGCCGCCAACCGCGCGGCGGGGGCCTCCAGGCGCGGGGTCAGGCGCAGCGCCACCACCGCGGCCGCGGCCAGCAGCAGGTAGGCCACGGCCACCCCAGCGCGTGAGCCCACCGGCAGCGGCAGCGACCCACCGCGCATGTCGGCGAACGCCCTGGCGATCGCGGACAGCGCGCCAAGCGGTGGCTCCAGCGCCCAGCCGATCGGCGCCGAGGCCAGCTCCCCCGCTCGCGCCGGCAGACCACCGGCCCCGGCGAGCTGTCCCGCCGCGGCACGCAGCATCCCCAGCCACATGATCGGCGCCACCAGTGGCAGCGCAGCCACGTTGGCGGGCAGGCCCGCGATCGGCACCGAGTCGAAGTGGTGAGCCACGAGCGGCGCCGTGGCCAGGGTGGCGGCCAGCGTGACCGCCACGCCTTCTGCCAGGGCCCGCGGCAGGAACGCGAGCGCGGCGCGCAGGGGCGGCCCAAGCACGAGGATTCCCACGACCGCCGCGAACGAGAGCTGCCACCCGGGGTCGGCCGACGCGCGCGGGTCCGCTCCCAAGGTCACCGCAGCGGCCAGCAGCAACGCGTACGCGCGGGAGGAGCGCCGGGCCAGAGCGAGCGCCGCGAGCGACGCCGCGCCCATGACCGCCGCGCGCTGGAGCGACGGCCCCGCGCCCGCGACCGGCACGTAGAGCGCGATGAGGGCGATAGTGACCGCGAAACGGACCGACGGGGCCAGGCCCGCTACGGCCAGCAGGGGGAGCGCCAGCGCCGCGAGCAGCATCACGTTCTGGCCACTGACCGCGAGCAGGTGACCGAGGCCCGCGGCCCTGAAGTCGACGAGCACGGCCGGCTCGATGCCCTCGTCCTGGCCGAGCACCATGCCGCGGGCAAGGTCCGCCTCGGCCGCGCTCAGGCCCGCCCCCACCCCGTGCTCGGCCCGCCGGCGCAGCGTGTCGAGCACTCCCGCGGCACCGCCCCGGCGGCGGCCGGTGGCGCGCACGCGGGCGGCCGTCAGCTCGCCGGCGAGCCCCCTGCGGCGAAGGTAGCCCGCGTAGCCGGTGCCGGGCGGCGGCCGCCGGAGCACGCCGGCGAGCCGCACCTCCTCGCCCGGGGCCGCGCGCGCCAGCAGCGCGCCGGTCGTGCGAGCGTCGTGGCGGGGCACGCGCACGAGCACCCGCGCACCGCGTGCGGGTCCGGCCGTGAGCCGGGCCGTGAACGAGATGCCCGAAGCGCGCCGGGCGCGGGCGTTCGAGCAGGTGCGCCGCCGCCGCGACACCCTGCCCCGGCCGCACACGTTCCCGCCCGGAATCGATCGCGGCCAACCGTGCATCCCCGGCCCACGCGCCGGCCAGCAGCAGTGCGGCCGCGGCCAGCGCCACCCCTGGCGCCCGCAGCGCGGCGAGGGCCGCGAGCACGCCGGCAGCCGCCAGCAGCGCCGCCCCCGGCGAGGTCGGCGCCAGCGCCAGCCCCACGGCGAGCGAGCCGATCAGGATGTGCCGCCGGGCGCCGGCCGCCGCGTCGGCGAGAGCGGCCCAAGCGCGCGCGGGTGCCGGGCTCACGGGCGCAGGGCCGCCGAGAGCGCCTCGAAGCGTTTCTCACCGATGCCGTCCACCTCCCGCAGCTGGGCGAGACTGCGAAAGCCGCCGGCGCGCTCGCGGTGCTCGACGATCCGCTGCGCCAGCGTGGGCCCGATCCCGTCCAGCGTGTCGAGCTGCTCGACCGTGGCGGTCGCCAGGCTGATCGTGCCGGCTGCGCCCGCCGCAGCCGCGACTCCGCCGGGAGCCTCCGGCGCGCCGGTCGCCGGGGAGGCGCCGGGCGACGCTCCCCGCCTGGGCACCACCACCTGCTGGCCGTCCTGGAGCGCCGCCGCCAGGTTGACCGCGGTGAGGTCCGCTCGGCGCGACGGGCCGCCCGCGCGCTCGAGCGCCGCCGCGACCCGGGCGCCTCGCTCCACGCGCAGCAATCCCGGGCGCCGCACCTCACCGGCAACGTGCACGTAGAGCGTGCCCTGCGTGCGCTCCGGTCGTGCAGCCGGCCCGGCCACCCGGACGGCGGGGCCCCGTTCTCGCCCACCGTCGCCGGGCGCGAGCACCCGTGCGGCCATGAGCACGAGCGCGGCTGCCGCCACCGCGCACGCCACGAGCTGCCACTTGTCCCGCTCGGCCACCGCGCGAGGCTAGGCGGGCGTGCGCTCAGGCCGACGCGACGGGCGTTACGAGTCCGCGCCCTCCGTGTGACAAACGACGGGCACCGTCAGCGCACCACGAAACCCGACTCGCCCGCCGGCTGCTCCTCCGCGATCTCGAGCTCCTCCACGCGCGCGGCAGGCGGGCCCTCGCGGCAGAGGGCAACGAGAGCGTCCACGGCTTCGCCCGTCCCTTCAAACACCGCCTCAACCGTCCCGTCCGGGCGATTGCGAACCCAGCCTGCCACACCGTGCTCGGTCGCCTGACTCGCGACCGTGTCGCGGAAGAAGACGCCCTGCACGCGGCCCTGCGCGACCACGCGCACCCGCTTCACGGCGCTCCCTCGACCACCCGCGTGACCAAGGCCCCGAAGGCGCCTATGGCAGCTCGGAGGTCGCCCCCGGAGGTGTCCTCGCCCGGCGCATGGCTGACTCCGCCCCTGGACGGAGCGAAGATCATCGCCGCTGGGCACGACGCGCGCCAGCTGCGCCGCGTCGTGCAGGGCGCCGCTCGACGAGCGTCTCGGCAGTGCTTCCGGCCGCGCCGCACGCGGAGCGCGCGAGGTCGATCAGTCCGGCGTCGAACGGCACCGGGTCGATCGCCCAGAGCCGCTCCGCCTCCACCATGCAGCCCTCCCGCGCGGCCGAGCCCTCCCACAGCTCGCGCGCGTCGGCCAGCATCGCTCGCCAGCGCGCCGGCTCGAGGTGGCGCTGGTCGACCAGCAGCTCGGCGCGGCCCGGCACGGCGGTGACGATCCCAGGATCCAGGTCGAGCCGGCCCGCCGTGCATACGCCGCCGTGCAGCGCGCGCCGATCTCCTGCAGGCCCACGACCGTGCGGGCCGCGGCCACTCCGGCGTCCGCGCGCCGGTCCATCGGCGTGGTGCCGGCGTGCCCGGCGCGGCCAGTGAACACCACCCGGTGGCGCTCGACCCCGACGCAGCCGCGCACCGCGCCGCACGCGCGGCCCTCGGCCTCCAGCACCGGGCCCTGCTCGATGTGCAGCTCCAGGTAGGCCGCCAGGCGATCGCGGCGCGCCGTCGCCCGCCGCCGTCATCTCCTCCACCGTGACGCCGTGCGCCGCAAGGGCGTCGGGGAGGCGTCACGCCGTCCGCGTCGCAGGAGCCCCGCCGCGGCCTCGGGGTCCAGCGTGCCCGGCGAACGCCGAGCTGCCGAGCAGGCTGTGGCCGAAGCGCGCGCCCTCCTCGTCCGCCCAGTCCACCAGCGCGACCGTCCGCGCGCGGGCGCCTGGCGCGCAGCGATCGCAGCACCTCGACCGCCGCCATCACGCCGAGCGCGCCGTCGAGCCACCCGCCGCGCGGGCACCGAGTCGAGGTGCGAGCCGACCGCGACGTGTCATCGGCCGTCGCCCGCTCACAGCGGCCCAGAGGTTGCCGGCGGAGTCGACCTCGACCTCCGCCGGCAGCGGCTCCAGCAGCTCGCGCAGGAACTCCCGCGCGGCGGCCCACTCGGCGGTCCAGCACACCCGCCGCGCGCCGCCCGGGCCCGCCGGTGCGGCGGTCGAGCTCGCGCAGGTCGGCGATCGACGCGGGCCGCGTCCACGCCTCAGCCCGCGGGTCGCGGCGCAGCGGCTGCGCGAGGCAGTGCGGCCCGCCGCCGCCCATCGTGAACGGCCACAGGTCGGGGTCGTAGACCGTGAGGCCCAGCGCGCGCAGGCGCTCGTTGAGCGAGCCGGCCGCGGCGGTGGAGATCACCCGGTCGCCGCCGAGCGCCATCACGTTCGCGCCCAGCTCCATGACGTCGCGCGTAGCCGACCGCGAGCAGCTCGAGGCCCAGCGACCGCAGCCAGTCCACCAGGCCCGGGGGCGCGGCCTCCTCGCAGATGACCGCCAAGCCCGGCGCCGCCATGCACACGATCACGTCGATGTGCACGAAGTGCGGGTCGAACGGCTGCAGGCGCACCTCCCACCCGAGCGCCTCCAGCCAGCCGCGCCACCTGGCGGCGGCCGGCTCCTGGGTGCGCTCCTCGCAGTGGCCGATCAGCGCGCAGCGAGGCGCGGGCAGCACCACGTCGCCGCCCTCGAACGCAGCCGGCGGTGACCATGTGGGCGATCGCGATGCCGGCGCCCTGCGTAGAAGCCGATCACCGGCGCGTACTCGCCCCGGCGCCACCACTGGTGCATCTGGGTGACGATCGGCCCGTCCGGGCCCCAGATGCTCGAGTCGCGCGAGAACACCTGGTACTGCAGCGCCGGGTCGGGCTCGAGGCGGTGGACCGTCACCCCGGCGTCCTCGTAGGCGGAGGCCATCTCGCGCGTGCGCGGCGAGCGCAGTCGGCGCGGCGTGAGCGTCCGGCCGCTGGCCAGCGCGGCCTTCGAGATGGCGCTGGTGGGCAGCCACTCGAAGTGGTCGGGCGGCCCCAGCAGCACGTCGCGCAGCGGCGCGGTCTCGTCCTCGATGCCCCAGCTCACTCGCCACCACCCGGATCGTCTCGCAGCTTGCGGTCGCTGGCGCCGCGCAGGCTGCCGCCGTGCTCGAGCGTGGTGTGGATGTAGTCGAGCGTCTCGGCGGTGAGCCGCTCGCCGGGCAGCACGTTGGGGATGCCGGGCGGGTAGGCGGCGAGCGACTCGGCGGCGATCCGCCCCACCGCGTCGCCCGACCGGCACGGCCTCCTGGGGGCCCGAGGAACGCCTCGCGCGGGCGACATCGCCAGCTCGCCCCACGGCGGCGGCGGCGCGAAGTCCTCGCGCGTGCGGTCGCCGCGGTCGCCGAGGGCGCCCACGACGTCGCGCAGCGCGGCGACCAGCCGCTCGCCCTGCGGGCGCGGCGTGCTCGGCCATGCCGAACACCCCCACGATCACGTTCTCGCCCGGCCAGCTCGATCATCACGCCGCTGCGCTCGCGCAGCAGCGCCGCGAGCTCGTAGCCGCTGGCGCCGGTGCCGCGCACGTCGATCGCCAGCCGCAGCGGGTCGTAGGCGTGCACGCCGGGCGCGCCCACGAGCCGCTCGTCGAGCACGTCCAGGCCGTCGATCGCGCGCACGGCCGCGCGCACCTCGGCCATCGCCTCGATGGTCTCCCCCAGCAGCTCGTGCCCGCGCGTGGCCGCCAGCCGCCGGGCGGCGTCGAGCGAGCCGAGCAGCAGCGAGTTGGGGCTCGTGGACTCCACCAGCGTGACCGCGCGGTCCACCACGCTGGCGTCGACCCGTCCCGCGGCCGCGTGCCCAGGTGGACCATCGCCGACTGCGTGAGCGAGCCGACGATCTTGTGGGTGCTCGACACCACGATGTCGGCGCCGCAGCGAGAGCGCGTGGCGCCGGCAGGTCCTCGTGGAAGGCCAGGTGCGCGCCCCAGGCCTCGTCCACCACCAGCGGCACGCCGTGGGAGTGCGCCACCTCGGCCAGGCCGGCCACGTCGGCCACGGCGCCGAAGTAGGTGGGCGAGACGGCGGTCGCGCCCGACCGCGCTCGGGCGTCGTCGGCGAGCGCCGCGTCGAGCGTCTCGGGCGCCAGGCAGTGGCGCGATGCCCAGCTCGGGGTCGACCTCGGGAGCCACGAACGTGGGCGTCAGGCCGGCGAGGATGCAGCCGTCGATCGTGCTCGAGTGCGCGTTGCGCTGAACCACGACCCGCTCGCCCGCGTGGGCGAGCGTGAGCAGCGCGACGTGGTTGGCCTGCGAGGCGCCGTTGACCAGGAACCAGGTCCGCGCGCGCGCCCCATGCCTCGGCCGCCAGCTCCTGCGCCTGCTGGAAGGGCGTGGGCTCGGGGCCGGTGTCGATGCCCCAGGTGAGCGCCGGGATGTCCAGCGCCAGCGCGCGCTCGCCGATGCGCCTCGCGCAGCTCCGGATCGGCCGCGGCGCCGCCCTTGTGGCCGGGCACGTGGAGGCGCTCGGGGTCGCGCGCGGCGTAGGCGCGCAGGGCCTCCAGGTAGGGCGCGTCGGCCTGGTCGGCCATCGGTGCGAGTATGGCGCCGGGGCGCGCCTTCGCGGGCTACTCGCGCGGACGGTCCGACCGGCCGTCGGCGCGTCGGGGTCGGTAGAGCGCGTGGCGGGGCGGGTGTCGCCATTGTCGCCGTCCTCTCGAGATCCTCGACGCCCTCCGTCCAGGTCCATCGCGAAGGAGATCCGGGCGGTGCTCGCCAGGGCGCCGGCCAGCATCAGGATGGCGCCGCCCAGCGCGAGCCAGATGCCGGTGGCATGGTCTACGTCGACGCCCGCCAGAGCGACGATGGGCGGGTCGTTGATCAGCTGCGACGCCACGATCACCACGGCCGCTCCGCCGATCGCAAGAGAGCGGCCGCGAGGGGCGTGGGCGAGAGGTGCGCGGCCGCTGAGCTCACCCGCGAGCTCGAGCACGGCGGCCAGTGCAAGCGCCAGCAGAACGAGGTCCAGCGCCTCGAACACGGTGAACCCCGTCACGCCCTCGTACCAGTCGAGCACGAGGCTGACCGCCAGCACGAGGCCGCCCACGGCGCCGAGCACCGGACCGAGCGGGGTGCGCCGACCGCCTGACATGACGGGGACTGTACGAGCGCCGTCAGCGCGCCACGAAGTTCACGAGCTTGCGTCGGCACCACGATCGTCTTCACGATCTCCTTGCCGTCCAGCCGCCCCGCCAGCTTCTCGGAGGACCGCGCCAGCTGCTCCTGCTCCTGCCCGCTTGCGTCCGCCGGCATCTCCAGCCGGTCGATCAGCTTGCCGTTGAGCTGCACCACCAGCTCGACGACGTCGGCGGTCAGCAGCGCCGAGTCGGCCTCCGGCCACGGCTCCTCCCACACGCGCCGCCCGGTCAGCTGCTCGTAGACCTCGCTGCCCAGGTGGGGGGCGAACGGGAACACCAGCGACGCGGCGGTGGCGATCGCGAAGCGCACGTGCGAGGGGTCCGCCGACTCGCGCTCGCGCTGTAGATCTCGTTCACCAGCTCCATCACCGCGGCTATCGACGTGTGGGTGGCGAATCGCTCGCCCAGGTCGCGCGTGACCTTGTCGATCGCCCAGTGCGCCTTGCGCACCAGCGCGCCGGGCTCGCCCTCGGGCTCGTTCGGGCCCTCCGGCGCCTCCGCGGCCTGGCGCCACAGGCGCGACAGGAACCGGTGCACGCCCTCCACGCCGTCGTCGGACCAGTCGCCGCCCTCGATCGGGTGACCGACGAACAGGATGTAGCAGCGCGCTGTGTCGGCGCCGTAGCGATCCACGAGCGCGCTGGGGCGAACGACGTTGCCCTTGGACTTGGACATCTTGGCCCCGTCGCGCGTGACCATCCCCTGGGTGAACAGCCGGGCGAACGGCTCCTGGATGCTCGAGCAGCTCCATGTCCGCCAGCGCCTTGCAGAAGAAGCGCGCGTACATCAGGTGCAGGATCGCGTGCTCCACGCCGCCGATGTACTGGTCCACCGGCATCCAGCGCTCGAGGACGGCGCGGTCCCAAGGCGCCTCGTCGTTGCGCGCGTCGCAGTAGCGCAGGAAGTACCAGGACGAGTCGACGAAGGTGTCCATCGTGTCGGTCTCGCGCCGGGCCGGCGAGCCGCATTGCGGGCAGTCGACCGCCACCCAGTCCTCGGCCGCCGCGAGCGGCGAGCGGCCCTTCGGCGCGTAGTCCTCGCACGTCGGGCAGCTCCACCGGCAGCTGGTCGTCGGGCACGGCCACGATCCCGCAGGCGGCGCAGTGCACGACGGGGATCGGGCAGCCCCAGTAGCGCTGGCGGGAGAGCAGCCAGTCGCGCAGGCGGTAGTTGACCGCCATCCGGCCCTTGCCGTCGGCGGCCAGCCACTCCACGATCTGGTCGAAGCCCTCGCGGTTGTGCACGCCGTCGAAGCGGCCGCTGGCGATCATCGGGCCGTCGCCCGTGTAGGGCAGCTCCTCGCCGCCCTCGATCACGCGCCGGATCTCCAGGCCGTGCCGCTGGGCGAACTCGAAGTCGCGCTCGTCGTGCGCGGGCACGGCCATGATCGCGCCGGTGCCGTACTCCATCAGCACGTAGTCGGCCACGAACATCGGGATCTGCTCGCCGTTGACCGGGTTGGTGACCGTGCGCGCCCAGCGCCACGCCGGTCTTCTCGCGGTCCTCCGCCCCGCGCTCCTCCGCGGACTCGGTGAGCGTGTGCCGCACGTACTCCGCCACCTCGGGCGAGTCGTTGAGCTTCAGCACGTCGGGGTGCTCCGGCGCCATGACGAAGAAGGTGGCGCCGAACAGCGTGTCGGGGCGCGTGGTGAAGACCGGGTAGTCGGTGCCCAGCTCGTCGCAGTGGAAGTCCACCTCGGCGCCCTCGGAGCGGCCGATCCAGTTGCGCTGCATGGTCACCACGTGGGGCGGCCAGTCGATCGTCCTCCATGTCGTCCAGCAGCCGGTCCGCGTAGTCGGTGATGCGGAAGAACCACTGCTCGCAGGTCGCGCTTCTCGACCAGCGTGCCGCAGCGCTCGCAGCGGCCGTCGATCACCTGCTCGTTGGCCAGCACCGTCGCGTCCTTGGGGCACCAGTTCACGGCGGCCTCGTCGCGGTAGGCCAGGCCGCGTTCGAACAGGCGCAGGAACAGCCACTGGGTCCAGCGGTAGTAGCGGGGCTCGTGGGTGCCGAACTCGCGCGTCCAGTCGATCGAGATGCCCCAGCTGCGGAACTGGCGGTGGAACTCGGCGATCGAGGCCTCGGTGGACTCGCGCGGATGCTGGCCGGTCCTGATGGCGTGGTTCTCGGCCGGCAGGCCGAAGGCGTCGTAGCCCAGCGGATGCAGCACGCGGTGACCCCGTTGCGGCGGCGGAAGTGCGCGATCGCGTCGCCCACCGAGTAGACCTTCAGGTGACCGATGTGCGGCTCGCCAGAGGGGTAGGGCAGCATCTCGAGCACGTAGGCCTTGCTCACGCCCGTCGTCGTCGTTGCCCACCTCCCAGGTGCGCTCGTCGGCCCACACGGCGCTGCCACTTGGGCTCGATCTGCTTGGGGTCGTAGCGGTCCATTTCGGCCCCGCAGGTTACCTTCGGCCTTGGCGTCACCCGAACCCGGCAGGTTCGCTCTCCACCGCGCCGACGCGAACGGCGTGGAGCTCGCCTTCGAGCACGAGGGCGCGCGGCGGCTACCCGCTGCTGCTCGTCCACGGCTGGCCCGAGACCCGGCGGATCTGGTGGCGCAACTCGACCGCTGGCCGAGGCCGGCTTCGAGGTGATCGCGCCCGACCTGCGCGGCTTCGGCGACTCGGGCCTGGCCCCCGACGACCGCTACGACGCCGCCGCGCACGCGCGCGACATGGAGGCGCTGCTGCGCGGGAGCTCGGGCACGAGCGCTGCGTGGCGTGCGCCGGCGACCTGGGCGGCGTGGTGGCCCAGGACCTGTCGCTGCGCTTCGACGGCCTGGTGGACCGGCTGGTCCTGTTCAACACCATCCCGCCGATGCTGCCCGACGACTACCGCGAGGCCGGCTCCCGGCGGAGATGCCGCGCGAGACGCGCATGGCCGCCGACTACTTCATGCGCCAGTCGCGCGACGCCGACGGCCTGGCGGCCGAGCTCGACACGCCCGAGAAGCGGCGCGCATACGTGGCCCAGATGTACGGCCCGCGCTTCTGGGCGGCGCCCGGGCGCCTTCGACGCCGAGGACGTGGACTTCATGACCGAGCCGTTCGGCGACGCCGGCAGCTTCCGCGCCTCGATCGCCAACTACGAGTACGTGGGCGGCCCGCGGACCGCGCCCGAGCTGCCGCGGATGCTCGAGCGCAACCCGACACGCCGGCGCTGGTGCTCTACGGGCCCGAGGACCACGTGATCCCGCGCGACTTCCCGCGCCGGATGGAGGTGGCCTTCCCCGAGATCGTCGGCCCGTTCGTGGTGCAGGGCGCCGGGCACTTCCTGATGTGGGAGCGCCCGCGGGTGCTCAACCGTGCGATCGCCGGTTTCTGCCGGGACCTCCTGGCAGAATCGACCCTGCAATGAGCGAGCGACCAGCGCGCATCGCGCATCCGAGCTGGCGGCTCGCAGGTCGAGCAGATCGTGGCGGCCGCCGAGCAGGCCGCGGACGGCATCCGGGCCGAGGCGGAGGCGGTGGAGGAGGAGGCCCGCCGGCGTGGCGAGCAGGACGCCCAGCGCACTCCGCGACGAGGCCAAGCCCGGCGAGGTAGCTGAACGAGGCCGCAAGGAGGCGATCATGCTCGGCCAGGACGCCCGCCGCGAGGCCGAGACGCTGGTGGGCGACGCCAAGAAGGAGTCCGACGCGAGTCCGCGAGCAGACCCAGCGCGCGGTGGACGGCCGCGTGGCTGCCGCCGAGAAGGCCGCCGCCGAGGTCTTGGAGGAGGCCCGGGCGCTGTCCGGCGGCCTGCGCCAGCTCGGCCGGTCGCTGGAGGAGCAGGCCGAGCGGATCCTGCGCGACGTGACCAGGCCGCCCACAAGCGGATGCAGGCCGACCTGCGGGTCGGGCCCGACGGACAGCGGCGCCCTGCCTCGGCTCCCGCCGACGAGCCCCGTGGAGCCGCGACCGCCGCCGCGCGGCGGCGTCGCTCTGCAGACCACGTGCGGGCGAGGCCGGCGGCCAGCGGCAGAATCCGTTCGAGGAGCTCGACGTGCCCACGTGGGTCGGCCGCGACGGCTGACCCACTCAGTCCGCTCAGCCCAGCGCGACCAGCCGCGTGGCCGTGGCCTTCCACGCGGCTACCGCGGAGGCTCCGGGAGCCAGATCGAGCCGGGAGGCGGCCAGGCCCGGTGAGCTCCGCGACCAGCGGCTGCGACGCCAGCAGCCCCACCCGGACCGTGTTGCCCAGCGGCGTGACCGAGGTGACCGTGGCGGGCAGCCGGTTGCTGGGCCGAGCCCGCCGGCGCGTCGGACGACCGCAGCTCCAGGCTCATCTCCCACGGGTGGACGGTCACGGCGACGGGCCCGTCGGCCGTGTCCGTGCTGGTCACGCGTTCCGCCGCCGTCGAGCGCGACCGCGGTCAGGCCGCGCTCGCCCGGCGGGCCATGCCGGTCAGCACCACGGCGCCCGTGAGGCTCGGCGACGAACGCCGAGGCGGGCGCCGCCGCCAGCTCCGCGGCCGTGCCCGACTGCACCACGCGCCCCGCAGTCGATGACCGCCACGCGGTCGGCGAGCAGCGCGGCCTCCTCGAAGTCGTGGGTGACCAGCAGCACCGGCACGCCCGCCGCGGCGAGCAGCGACGCCAGCTCGCGCTCGCGCGCCGGCGCGGGTGCGGGCGTCGAGCGCCGACAGCGGCTCGTCCAGCAGCAGCGCCAGTGGGCTCGCGGGCGAGCGCGCGCGCCAGCGCCACGCGCTGGCGCTCGCCGCCCGACAGGCGCGCGGGCTTGGCGTCGGCGAGCGCTGCCATCCCGAACCGGTCGAGCAGCCCACGCGCACGGTGCCGCCGCTCCGCGCGCGTGCCGCCCGCATGCCGTAGGCCACGTTGCGCCACGCGCTGAGGTTCGGGAACAGCGCGTAGTCCTGAAACAGGTAGCCCGCGCGCGCGCCGCTCGGGCGGGCAGGTCCACGCCCGATCGCCGTGTCGAGCCAGACCTGCGTCGCCGCAGCGCACGCGCCCCTCGAGTCGGGCCGAAGCAGGCCGGCGACGATCCGCAGCAGCGTTCGTCTTGCCCGCGCCCGACGGCCCCGCGAGCGCGAGGGTCTGGCCCGCGTCGACACGTCAGGGCCACGTCGAGCGCCAAGCGCGCCGAGCCGGGTGCGCGCCTCAAGCTCGAGCATCGCCCAGCGCACGGCCGCCGGCCGCGAGCTTCACGCCGAGCAGGATCGCGGCGCTGACCGCCATCAGCACCGCCGACAGCGCCAGCGCCGCCGGTGAAGTCGTCGGCGAAGCGCTCGTAGATCGCCAGCGGCGCCGTCTGGGTGACCCCGCTCAGGCTGCCGGCGAACACCAGCGTCGCCCCGAACTCGCCGAGCGCCCGCCCCCACGCCAGCGCCCCGCCGGCCACGAGGCCCGGGCATCGCGTTGGGCACCGCCACGCGCAGCGAACGTGCGCGCCTCGCCCGCGCCGAGCGTGCGCGAGGCCTCCATCAGCGCCGGGTCCAGCGCCGAGAACGCCGCCAGCGCCTGGCGGATGTAGAACGGGCTGGCCACGAACACCAGCGCCACCACCACCCCGGCGGTCTGGAACACCAGCTCCACCCCGGCGTCCGCCAGCGCGCCGCCGAGGAGCCCCTCTGGGCCGAGCGCGGCCAGCAGCCCGATCCCGGCCACCGCCGGCGGCACCACCAGCGGCAGCTCGACCAGCGTGATTGCCAGCGGCGCGGCCGCGGAAGCGAGCGGCGTGGCCAGCAGCCAGGCAGCGGGCGTGCCCAGCGCCACGATCAGGCCGAGCGCGATGGCCGTGACCTGGAGGCTCAGCACCAGCGCGTCCAGCGCAGCCGGGTCGTCGAGGCTGCTGAGCAGCTCGACCTGGGCCGACGTCCACGAAGATCGCCACCAGCGGCAGCGTCAGGAACGCGAGCGCCGCAGCCAGCGACAGCACCAGGAGCGCGCCGAACGCGCCACCCCTCATCGCGGCGGCGGCCCGAAGCCGGCCTGGCGCAGGGCGTCGCGACCCACGCCGTCGAGGAGGCCGTCGATGAACTCCCGCGCGGCCTCGGGCTCCTTCGCTCCCTTCACCACCGCAACGCCGTACGCGACGCTGGGCCGCAGGCTCTCCGGCAGCTCGATGGCCTTGAGCTTGCCCTTGGTGGCCTCGACGTCGGTGACGTAGACGAAGCCCGCGTCGGCAGCGCCCTGGATGAGCTTGCCCACGACCCCCTTCACGTCCGGCTCCTTCGAGCGCACGTTGGCGAGGATCGCCCTCTCGGTGGCGGGCGGCAGACGCGAGAGCACCTCGCGCGTGTAGGAGCCCACCGGGACCGACTCGGCGCCCGGCCACGACGCTCACGTCCGGACCGGACAGGTCCTCGACCGAGCCGACCCTGTCGCTGGCAGCGGGCACAGCGATCACCAGCCGGTTGCCCGCGAAGACCACCGGGCGCTCCACCCGCTTCTCGTCGTACAGCGGCGTCGGGGAGCTTGGTGTTCGCGGCGGCGTAGACGTCGGGCTTCACGCCCTGGCGGATCTGGGCGGCCAGCTCGTCCGAGCCGGCGAAGCTGAAGCGGGCCTGGGCGAAGTCGATCCGCGTCCCGTAGTCCTCGAACGCGTCTGTGAGCGATGCGGCGGCGGACACGGTGAGGCGCGGCGGTCACCGGAGCCTTCGTCGTCATCGCCGCAGGCGGCGAAGGCCACGGCAAGGGTGGTGGCAAGTACGCAGAGCCTGCCCCGAGCGATCACGCGTCGCCGCGCTCGACCATCACCGACGTGGCCTTGACAGTGGCCGTGGCGGGCACGCCCGGTGCCAGGCCCAGCTCCTCCACGGCGTCGCGGGTGACGGCAGCGGTGATCAGGTGCGGGCCCGCCTCGATCTCCACCAGCGCCATCACCCCGTCGACCTCCACCGAGCGCACGACGCCCGGGAAGCGGTTGCGAGCCGAGAGCCCGTCACCGGGGCTGTGGCGGGATGGGCGGCCTGTCAGCCGCTCGACCTCGGCCGCCGGCACCCGGCGCCGGTTGGCGCCGTCGCGAACCGTGCTTGACCTTGCCGTCGCGGTCCCAGCGCCGCAGCGTGTCGGGGCTGACGCCGATCGCCTGGGCCGCCTCGCCGAGCAGCAGTCCCTGTTCCGCGGACATTGCCTAAGCATTACATAGGCGAATCTGGCCCCGGGCGCGGGGGCGCTCAGGTGGGCAGCGAGGAGCCCGCGAAGGCGAAGAACCAGACGCCGAAGATCACGAGCGCGATCGACACGCTGATGACCATCACCACGTCGAGCACCGACCGCGGCGGGCGGGAGTCGTCCTCCCCGCGCATCGAGCGATGCCAAGGGGCTCGGACGCGGACCACCTCCTCGGCGCCGGACACGCGCGCGTAGGTGCGGTTCAGCGACGCGAGGAAGCGGGTCACGATCACCACGGACACGGCGATCCCGCCGATGGCCAGCAGGTAGGGGCCGAAGCCCGCGGACTGGCTGTCGGCCGACACCTGCGACACGATCCAGAGCCATCCGACCGGGATCCCGAGCCACAGGATCACGCTGAAGATGGCCATCAGGGCGATCAGGCCCGCCTTGGCCACCGGCTGCATCGGCGACTCGGACATAAGAGAGTGGAGCTGAGGGGGCTCGAACCCCTGACCTTCGCGCTGCCAGCGCGACGCTCTTCCAGCTGAGCTACAGCCCCGTTGGATCGCACCTTCGAGGTTAGTCCACCGTCCGCTGCGGCGCATCCCCCCAGAGGTTCTCCAGCCGGTAGAACTCGCGCGCCTGCGGCGTGAGCACGTGCAGCACGCAGTCGAGGTAGTCCAGGAGGATCCAGCGCGCCTCGCGAGCGCCCTCTGCGCGGCGGGGCAGCAGGCCCTCGCTGTCCTTGAGCTCCTTATAGACCGCGTCGTGGATGGCCTTGGTCTGGCGCTCGGTGTTGCCCGAGCAGACCACGAAGAAGTCCGTGTAGCCCACCAGTCCGCGCAGGTCCAGCACGCGGATGTCGATCGCCTTGCGATCCGACGCGATCTGCGCGATCCGGTCGGCCAGCGCCTCCGAGCCGATGCTCTCTACTCGATCCGCGGTCTGGGGCTGGCGCCGGCTCATCGCGCGGCCGCCGGGCTCGACGACCGGTAGAGGCGCTCCGTCTGGATGCAGTCGGCCACGGCGTCGGGAACGAGATAGCGGATCGGCAAGCCGGAGGCCACGCGCTCGCGCACCAGCGACGACGAGACGTCGAGGCGCGGCATGGCGAAGAACTCGATGCCGTCCGCTCCCGGGAGCGCCTCGAGCCGGCGCAGCACCGACTCGCGCTCCATCCCCTCCCGCTCCGCGACCGCCACGGTGGCCAGCTCCAGCACGCGCTCCGGCTCGTGCCAGCTTCCCAGGCTGGCCGCCTGGTCGGCGCCGAGGATCAGGAACAGCTCGTCGTCAGGGGACGCATCGCGCATCAGGTCAAGCGTGTCCGCGCTATAGGACGGGCCCGGGCGCTCCACCTCGATCCGGGACACGGCCAGCCGGGCGTCGCCGCCCGCCGCGAGCTCGCACAGCCGCGCGCGCACCTCGGGCCCGGGATCCTCGTCGAGGCTCCGATGCGGCGCCTGCCCCACCGGCACGAGCATCACCTCGTCGAGCCCCAGCACGGCGTGCGCCTCCTGTGCGCACGCCAGGTGCCCCATGTGCGGGGGGTTGAAAGCGCCGCCGAGAATGCCCTTGCGCAGCTGCCTAGTCCCTGATCTGGCCGGAGCCTTCGACCACGAACTTGTAGCTGGTGAGCTCGCGCACGCCGATCGGGCCGCGGGCGTGGAGCTTCTGGGTCGAGTTGCCGATCTCGGCCCCCATCCCGAACACGCCGCCGTCGGTGAAGCGCGTGGACGCATTCACGTACACGCACGCGGCGTCCACGCCCTGGCTGAACGCCCGTGCTGCGCCTGTCGAGCCGGTCACGATGGCCTCCGAGTGGCCCGAGCCGTAGCGGTTCACGTGCTCCACGGCCTCATCTACCGAGTCCACGACCTTCACCGCGAGGATGAGTGCGTGGTACTCCGTGGCCCAGTCCTCCTCGGTGGCCTCGCCGAGCGAGTCCGCCAGTTCTCCGGACACCGCCCGCGTACGGCCGTCCACCCGCAGCTCCACGCCCGACTCACGCAGTTGGGCGAGCGCGCCGGGAAGGAAGGCAGCGGCCACGTCGGCGTGGACCAGCAGGGTCTCCATGGCATTGCACACGCTCGGGCGCTGCACCTTGGCGTTCATTGCGATCGCCAGGGCGTCGTCGAGGTCGGCGTCCTGGTCCACGAACACATGGCAGTTGCCCGCCGCGGCGTACATGACCGGCACGGTTGCGTGCTCCTTGAGCGCCGCCTTCAGGCCCTCGCCCCCGCGCGGGATGATCAGGTCCACCACGCCGTCCTGGGTGGCCAGCTGGCGCAGCTCGTCGCGGTCGCCGCCCGCCACCAGCGACACGGCCGCCGCCGGCACGCCCGCCGAAGCGATCGCCTCGGCCGCGACCTGCGCCAGCACCGCGTTCGAGCCCATAGCCATCGACGAGCCGCGCAACACGATCGCGTTGCCCGACTTGAGACACAGCGCCGAGCAGTCAATGGTCACGTTCGGCCTGGCCTCGTAGACCACGGCCACCACTCCGAGCGGCACCCGGACGCGGCGCACGTCCAGCCCGTTCTCCAGCCGCCGCCCTTCGATGGTCTCACCGACGGGGTCCGGCAGAGCGGCGATCGCGCGCACGTCGGCGGCGATGCCGGCGAGCCGCGTGCCGTCCAGGGCCAGGCGGTCGAGCAGGGACGCGCTGAGCCCGTCGTCGGCGCCCGCCTCCATGTCGCGGGCGTTGGCCTCCAGGATCTCCGCCTCGCGATCCCGCAGCGCGTCGGCCATGGCCAGCAGCGCGGCGTTCTTGGTGGCGGTGCTCAGGCTCGCGAGCGCGCGCGATGCATCACGCGCATCCGCGCAGATCTCGGCGACCGAGCGGGTCGTGGTGGCCATCGGCCAAGGGTACCCGCGGGAGCTAGTCGAGCACGAAGTAGTCGCGGTGCACAGCCTCCTCGGCGGCGCGCGGCATGAGCTCTCGCACCGCGTCGGACTTCATGCCCTGGATGCGCCGCAGCTCGGCCGCCGAGTAGTTCACGATGCCCTTGCCGATGGGGCGCGCGTTGCCCTCGGCCGCCCGCACGTCCACCGCGTCGCCCGCGCTGAAGTCGCCGGCCACCGCCACGATTCCCACCGGCAGCAGGCTCGTGCCTCGGTCGCGCAGCGCCCGCTCGGCGCCGGCGTCCACGCTGAGGCTGCCGTGGCTGGGCTTGGCATAGCGCAGCCACAGCTTGAACGAGGACACACGGGCCGCCTGAGGATGGAAGCGGGTGCCAGCATCCCCGCCGGCGAGCGTCGCGCGCACCGCTTCGCGGTCGGTCCCGCGCGCGATCGTCGCGGGAATCCCGGCGGCCGTGGCCATCTCGGCCGCCAGCACCTTGGAGCGCATCCCACCCGAGCCCAGCGGCGAGGCCGAGAAGCCGATCTCCACGTCCTCCAGGGCCTGGAAGTCACGCACGTCGGGAATCAGCTGGGCCGCCGGGTCGAGCGCCGGATCGGCGCTGTAGACACCATCGGTGTCGGTCAGCATCACCAGCCGGTCGGCGCCGAGCAGGATCGCGACCTGGGCCGCCAGCAGGTCGTTGTCGCCGAAGGAGATGTCGTCGGTGGTGGTGGTGTCGTTCTCGTTGATCACGGGCACCACCCGCCAGTCCAGCAGCTTGCGCAGCGTGTGCCTGGCGTTCACGTAGTGCGTGCGCGCGGACATGTCGAAGAACGTGAGCAGCACCTGGGCGCTGTGCACGCCGCGCTCGGCCAGCAGCTCGTCGTAGGCCCGGTAGAGGCGTCCCTGCCCGATCGCCGAGGCCGCCTGGAGCTCCTCCATGGCCGCCGGCCGCGACGTGAGCTCCATGAGCCTCATCCCGCGCGCGATCGCACCCGAGGTCACGACCACCATCGAGTCCCCCGCGCGATGGCGTTCCACGACCTCGTCGCAGATCGGGGCGAGCACGTCCAGGCGCACCTCGCCGCTGTCGTCGGCGACGATGCTGGAGCCCAGCTTGAGGACCACGCTGCTCATGGCCGAGAGAGGGTACGCGGCCCGGGTGTCCCGGGCACGCCGCTACGGGGCGCTGCTGGTGAGCCTGAAGTCGCCGTCCTCGCGCACCAGGTTGAACGTCTGCTGGCCCTTGCGCCCCTGCTGCTCGAGCTCGGCCGTGACGGTGGCCTTGTCGCCGTCGACCTTGGTGCGCTTGATCTCCACGATCTCGATGTCGGCGCCCTTGAGCGCGTCGATCTGCTTGGCGCACTGCTCCTCGGCCTTGTCGCCCTTGGCGCCCGTCGTCTGCTCGAGGAACTCGCGCGTGATGAGCTCCCTGCAGAAGCGATCGCCATCCGACTCGCTGGTGGCCTCGGCGAAGTCGCGCACCACCTGCTCCACGCTCTCCTCGTCGCTCTTGCCGCCCCCGCACCCCGCGAGCAGCGCGAGCACGGCGAGCGGGGCGGCCAAGCGGGCGAGCACGTGCGGGAGACTAGTCAGCGGAGCGGCCGCGCAGCCCGGCGCTGAGGCCTCAGTCACCGCCGCGGGTCCAACTCGAACACGGTGCCGGCGATCTCCACGTCATCGCCCGGCTCGAACCCCGCGGCCTCCAGTGCGCGGACCACCCCCATCGAGCGCAGCCGGTCCTCGAGGTAGCGCAGCGCCTCGTCGTTGCCCAGGTCGTGGCGGGCCATCAGGCGCTCGACCCGCTCTCCCGCCACTCGGAAGGCGCCCGGCCCGGTGCGCGTCACATCCAGCGCATCGCCCGCGCCCGGCCGGTAGACCCGATGCTCGGCCTCGGCCTTGCCGTCGGATGCGCCCTCGTGCTGCGCCGCCGGGGGGACCGCGCCGACGATCGCGCTGCGCAGGCGGTCCAGGCCGGCGCCCGTGGCCGCGGAGGTGGCGAGCACGGCCAGCGCGGCCTCGCCGAGATGACCGCGCCAGCCCTCGATCGCGGCATCCGCTTGCTCGGAGGTGACCAGGTCGGCCTTCGACAGGCAGAGGATTCGCGGGAGCGCCTCCAGGCCGGCCCCGTGGCCGCGGAGCTCGGCCTCCACGGCGGCGTGGTTGGCGCGGGGATCGGAGCCGTCGACCGGGGCCAGGTCCACGACATGGACCAGCAGCCGGCAGCGCTCGACGTGAGCGAGGAACTCGTGACCCAGCCCGGCGCCATCGGTGGCGCCCTCGATCAGGCCCGGGATGTCGGCGACCACCACCTGGCGGTCGTCCGTCTCGATCGTCCCGAGCACCGGGTCGATGGTGGTGAACGGATAGCCGGCCACCTTCGGCCGCGCGGCCGTGAGGCGCGCGAGCAGTGAGCTCTTGCCGGCGTTCGGAAGGCCCACCAGCCCGGCGTCGGCCAGCAGCTTGAGGCGCAGCTCGATCCACCCCTCCTCGCCCGGCAGCCCGCGCTCCGCCATGCGCGGTGTCTGCCTGGTGGCGTGGGCGAAGGCCTTGTTGCCGCGCCCGCCGGACCCACCGCGCGCCACCACAGCGCGCTGACCGGGTCGAAGCAGGTCCCAGCGCGAGCCGCGTTCTGAGTCCTCCGCCACCGTGCCCGGCGGCACCCGGACCTCCAGGGCGGGCGCCGTAGCCCCGTGGCGCTGGGAGCCCTCGCCGTGGCCGCCGCGCTTGGCGCGGAAGTGGGCGCCGCGGTGAAATTCCGAGAGGTCGCGCCGCGAGTCGTCGCACACCAGCTCCACCGCGCCGCCGCGGCCCCCGTCGCCGCCGTCGGGCCCACCCTTGGGCACGTGGGCCTCGCGCCTGAACGACACCGACCCGTCGCCGCCGGCGCCGCCCTGCACCCAGATCCTGGCGCGGTCGTGAAACACGACCCGATGCTACGCGGCTACCTCAGCCGGACCTGCAGCGCGCCCACGGTGCGCCCGCGGGAGCGAAGCGTCAGCCTGAGGCGCGCGCTGCTGCGCACGCCCGAGGAGACGCGGACCGAGCCCTTCGGCGCGGCGATCGCGAGCGAGCGCAGCCTGCGCCCGTTCAGCGAGACCGCCAGCCCCTTGCGGCTCCTGGCCGCGCGCCGGGCCCGGCCGTTCACGGCCACGCCCACCGGCCCGGTGAACCGGACGCCGGCGGGCAGGCGGAGGCTGGCCGTGCCCACCCGGGGCGCGGAACCCAGCCGGAACCGGGCCCGGAGGCGGCCCCTGCGGACCTTCGCCGTGGCCGACGAGGGCGGCCGCGCTCGGCTGAGCCTTCGCCCGTCGATGTTCCACGCCGCCGGCGTCCGCAGGCCCAGCTGGTTGAGGACCGTGGGTAGGAGGTCCACCACCAGCGGGCGCTTCACGTTGCTGCCCAGGCCAGGCCCGTCGCCCAGCACGAACGACGTGAGCTCCAGCGGGGTCTTGCCGAAGTGGCTCACAGCGGAAGGAGAGTCCAGCGGCCGCTGACCGTGGTCGGTGGTCACGAGCACCGTCCAGCTCTCGAAGGCGTAGCTGGGGCGAGCGCGGATGGCGGCCAGCATGCGCCCGATCCGCGCGTCGGTGCGGGCGATGGACGCCGCGTAGGACGGCGTTGCCGAGCCCACCAGGTGGGCCGTCTCGTCGACTAACCCCAGGTACACGAAGCCCGCGTCGGGATCGCCATTGCGCAGGTAGCGCGCGGCCGCGCGGGTCACGAGCTCGTCGCCGCTGTCCCAGGCCGCCAACGTCTCTACGTTGGTGTCGAGCGCGTAGCGCGCGTCGGCCGTGTTGAAGATCGGCCCGCCGTTAAGCGGCAGCGCGATATTCGCCCAGTCGCTGGCGATGAAGGTGCTGGTGGAGGGCCGGGTGCGCTCGATGCGCGTCAGGAAGTCCAGGTAGCCGTTCTTCGTCCTCTGCAGCGGGTCCTCGTTGAGCTTGTCGCCCTTGATCCCGTGCTTGTCGGGCCAGACGCCGGCGGCGATGGACGCCCAGCCCACCTCGCTGATGGTGAGCACATCGGGCCCGAAGTCCAGCAGCGAGGGTCTGCCCGAAGCCCTGGCGCTGGAGCCGCCCCAGGTTGGGCGCCTTGCCGGACCGCACCGCCGCCTGGAGCAGGTCCCAGCGGGTGCCGTCGGTGCCGATCACGAGCACCTTGTTGAGGCTGGTTCCCGGGGGGCCGCTCAGCGGCGCTGACTGCTGCGCCAGCGCAGGTGATGTGCCGAGCGCAAGACGCCGACAGGACCAGTGCGACGGCCAGATGGCGCACGGACGCATCTTTACATCTTTGTTGCAGTCGCGGCGCGAGTTCTCGGGGCCGGGCTAGAGGTCGACGAACGCCGCGGTCGCCCGGCTGATGCGGCCCGTGCCGTCCCGCGACCAGGCCGACACGCAGTAGCGCCCGGCTCCGGGCCTGGGCAGGGCGATCTCCTCGGCTGCGCCCGCCGGCACGCTCCATGGCCTGCCCACCAGCGCCTCTGACAACGATGGGCACGAGTCGCGCCGCAGCCCGATCAGATACGAGCCCGCTCCCAGATACGCCAGATGCGCCGGTCGGGCGCGCGGTGCCGGGCGCCTGACGCGCACTACCAGGCGGCCAAAGGCATCGGGCGCCGCGGCCACCGCGCCGGGCGCGGCCGGAGCCGGGAGCAGGTCGCAGACCGACCTCGGGCGGCGCCTGACCCGGCCGCCGTAGGTGCGCACCGCTCCCCGGACGTCGTCGGACTCCAGCAGCCGGCAGCGCCAGCGCCAGTCGGGCAGTGGGCGCGGATTGCACAGTGACGGCGAGATGTTGAGCGAGGTCGGGTTCATCAGTGCGCAGCGGCGGGTCTCGTGGTCGAGCCCCAGCACGTGTCCGAGCTCGTGCGCGGCGGTTATCGCGATCGACCACCGGCTGCACGCCGACAGCCGTGGGTCGGGGCGTGAGAGAAGGACCTCGGCTCGGATCGCGCGGCCCGTGCGGCCGTTCCAGGACACCGGGGTGCGCCCAGCGGGCACGCAACCGCGGGCGCTGAAGTAGCGAATGACCACTCGCGCCCGGGACCGCCGGACCGCCACGAAGCGCACGCGGGCGCCGCTGCTGTTCCATGCCCGCACCGCGCGCTTGACCGCCCAGGCGTTGCCCTTGGCGGCGTTGTAGTACGGGATCCGCCCGCCGCGCCAGCGGAACGGCAACCGGCGGTAGGAGGCGCGGGCGCCGGCGTCGGCGGTGCCGGCCAGGTCAAGGGCGCGCGGCTCGGCGACGGCGGCGGGCTCGCGGCCCGCCAGTGCGGCAGGCGCGGCGACCAGCAGGCCGAGCACCAGCGCGCACACCGCCGCGGACAGGACCCGGGTGGTCGAGGGGCGGCCGTCCATGGCCCTTCGCCGCCCGGTCGCTACTCGGACCCGGGCTCGACCGAGATCACGCGGCCGCGATGGCCGGTCTGGAACTGCACGGTCCCGGCGCGCTTGGCGAAGATCGTGTCGTCCTTGCCGATGCCCGCGCCGTCGCCGGGCTTGAAGCGGGTGCCGCGCTGGCGGACGATGATCTCGCCGCCGGTGACCGGCCTGGCCGGCGAAGATCTTCACGCCCAGGCGCTGAGCGTTGGAGTCGCGCCCGTTGCGGCTGGAGCCGAGTCCCTTCTTATGAGCCATCGCCGTCCTCCCTTGCGCGGGCTTCTTGGCCGCCGGCTTCTTCGCCGCCGGCGCGGCTTCTTCGCCCCGGCGGGCTTCTTCGCGGCGGCCGGCTTCTTCGCGGGCGCCTCGGCCTCGGACTTGGCGGCGGCGGGCTTGCGCGTGAGCAGCTTGATGTCGCCGATCTCCAGCCGGGTGAGCTCGCGAGCGGTGGCCCTGACGGCGCTTGTAGCCGCGCTTGGGCTTGAACTTGAGCACGTGGATCTTCTTGCCCCTCACGTGGCCGGTGACCTTGGCCTCGACCTTGACCTTGCCCAGGTCGTCGCCGGCGAACACGGCGTCCTTGTCGTCGCGCCTGAACAGCAGCGGCTCCAGGGTGACCTTGGCGCCCTCGTCGTCGGGCATGCGATCGACGAGAAGGGTGTCGCCCTTCTCCACGCGGTACTGCTTGCCGCCGACTTTGACGATTGCGTACATAGGTAAGAGGGGCGCCCGTCCCGGGCGCCGTCGGCATGGTAGCGGCTGTCCCCCTGGTGCTCGGTGCTCGGGCACCGATACAGCCGCCCGGGTCGGAACTTTGTCCGGAACCGTCCGAGGGGTGGACGAAACGGGACAGAGTTCGCGCCCGGCCCGGATCATCGCGCCACGCCTGTGTGACGAACCCGCCACCAGCGACGACCCCAACAGCCCGAGCCCTTACTCCCCGGACCCGCCTCCGCCCCTGCGTCCTCGGCCGCCTCGGCGGCCCCGGCGGCGGGGTCGCCGCGGCGCGGCGCCATCGCCGCCGCCCGAGGGAGCGCCGCCGCTGGTGCGCGTCGTGGTGCCGCCGCCGTTGGCGGCCGCCGGGGGCACCACCTCGGCGCCCTCGACCAGGACGGCCGAGGCCGCCGAGCGGCCGACCTTCTCGATCCGCACCAGCGTCTTCTTGCCCAGCAGCCGCCCGGCGCCCGCCACCGAGATCACGTAGCCGTCGAGCTTCGCCACGGCGTCGTCCTCGGTGTACATGTGCGGCTCCTCGATCGTCACGAGCACCTCCTCGCCCTCGCTGGAAGGGCAGGGCGCGCTGCTCGACCTCCTGCTGCGAGCCCTCCATGGCGACCGCGAAGTGGTCGATCGGCAGCGCCTCGGAGCCCTCGAAGTGGAAGTGCTTGCCGGTCTCGGCCTCGATCTCCAGCAGCGGCCGGCCCGGGCCCGCCGGCCAGCAGCGCCGCCACGCGCGGGTGGATCTGGATCAGGAACGCCTCGGTGCCGGGCCGCTCGGCGGCCAGCTCGCGCAGCTTGCGCTCGGCGTCGATCGACCACCGTCTCCTCGGAGAGCACCACGCCCTCGCCGTCGCAGGTCGGGCACGTCTTGGTGAGGATCTCGCGCACGCCGTCGGTCACGTTCTGGCGCGTCATCTCCACCAGGCCGAGCGGCGAGATCTCGACGACGTAGGTCTTGGTGCGGTCCTCGTCGAGCGCCTTGCGCAGCATCTTGAGCACCGCGTCGCGGTTTCGCGCCCGCGACATGTCGATGAAGTCGATGACGATGATGCCGCCGATGTCGCGCAGCCTCAGCTGGCGCACGACCTCGTCGGCGGCCTCGAGGTTGGTCTTGGTGATCGTGTCCTCGAGCCGCGCGCCCTTGCCGCGACCGGTGAACGAGCCCGAGTTGATGTCGATCACCGTCATCGCCTCGGTGTACTCGATCAGCAGGTAGCCGCCGGAGGGCAGGTCCACGCGCCGCGCAGCGTCGACTGGATCGCCTCCTCGATGCCGTACTGCTCGAACAGCGGGTTCTTCTCGTCCTTGTAGAGCTCGAGGCGCTCCAGCAGCTCGGGCGCGGTGCGGGTGAAGAACGACTCCAGGCGGTGGTGCTGCTGGGGGTCGTCCACGATCGCGCGCTCGAACTGCTTGGAGAAGATGTCGCGCACCACGCGCACCGAGAGGTCCGCCTCCTGGAAGACCATCGCCGGCGCGGTCGGTCCTCCTTCGCGCGCTTCTGGAGCACCTCGTGGAGCTTGTGCAGGTAGCTGGATCTCGCGCTGGAAGTCGGCCTTCTTGGCCCCCTGCGCGGCGGTGCGGATGATCGCGCCCGCCCTCGCCGATGTCCAGGCCCTTGGCCTGCTTGCGCAGCCGCTCGCGCTCCTTGTCCTCGAGCCGGCGCGACACGCCGATGCCCTCGCCCTGGGGCACGTACACCAGGTAGCGGCCGGCGATCGACAGCTGCATCGACAGGCGCGGGCCCTTGGTCTTGAGCGGGTCCTTGACCGCCTGCACCAGGATCTCCTGGCCGGGCTTGAGCAGCTCGGTGATGCGCTTGCCCTTGCTGCCGGTGCGGCCGCGGCGCGCCACCTCGACGCCGGGGATCACGACGTCGTCGGCGTGCAGGAAGCCGTTCTTCTCGAGGCCGATGTCCACGAACGCGGCCTCGAGGCCGGGAAGGACGTTGTCGACCTTCCCCTTGTAGATGTTGCCGACGATGGAGCGCGATCCGCGGCGCTCGATGTAGAGCTCGCCGACCTTCCACTTGGGCTCTGCCCTGGCGGCTTCTGCTGCCGTCCTCTCAGCTGGGCGGGCGTGCCCTCCGCTTCGAGGATTGCGACACGGGTTTCGCCACGGTCGGCCGTGACGAGTACTTGCTTTCTCAAAAATTCCTCTCATAAGACGTGCCTCTTGGCTAGATGGCCAGTGTCCCGCCCCTTGGCGAAAGCCGTCTCGCGCGCCTGCGCGTGGATCGACTGCAAGAGGCCGATGGCCATGAAGGTTACTATCACCGAGGACCCGCCGTAACTCATCAGCGGCAGCGTCACTCCGGTGATGGGCATGATTCCTATCGTCATGCCCACGTTTACGAAGATCTGATGCATAAGCATGGCAGTAATGCCCCCGGCTATCAAAGTTCCGTAGAGGTTCTTCGACATCGTGAGGATTCGTCAGGCACCGCCAGATCAGCAGTGCGAGCAGCGACAGCACGATCGCCGCCCCCATGAATCCGAACTCCTCGCCCACCACGGAGAAGACGAAATCCGTGTGGTGCTCGGGCAGGAAGTCAAGTTGGTCTGCGTCGCCTCGTCGC
The DNA here is from genome assembly GCA_963814005.1 of uncultured Thermoleophilaceae bacterium. Taxonomy (GTDB): domain Bacteria; phylum Actinomycetota; class Thermoleophilia; order Solirubrobacterales; family Thermoleophilaceae; genus JAAYBF01. Next base: position 64,727 of record CAWFBA010000010.1, on the reverse strand, counting down.
CGCGGCCGGTCTTCCCGCCGGAGCCGACGGCGATCTGAGACTGGGTCTGCTGGTAGCCCTCCTCCGCGGGGTTCTCGGCCGGGTTCGACGAACGCCGTGAGGCGGTCCATCTGGTAGGGCTTGAGCACCTCCACCCCCACCGCCGGGGCGGCCACGAGCACGACCACGACCGCCGTGGCGGCCAGCCCGCCCAGCGCCGCGAAGTGGGTCCACGGCGTGCCGGCCACGAACAGGATCGCCAGCGCGATGGTGATGTAGACCAGGCCCGACCCGAGGTCCGGCTGGGCGATCACGAGCATCGCCGGGATCAGCGCCAGCAGCATGATCCGGCTGGTGGTCTCGCGGTCGCCGAGCCGCCGCATGCGGTCCACCACGAAGGCCGACAGCGTGAGCGATCAGCAGCACCTTGCCCAGCTCGGAGGTCTGCAGCTGGAAGAAGCCCAGCTCGATCGCGCGCTTGGAGCCGCGCGTGACCGAGCCCGCCGCGAACACGGCGACGATCCCGACGATCATGAAGGCCGTACAGGCCCATGCGTCCACTCGCGCAGGCGCGAGTAGTCGATCCGCGACAGGATCAGCATGAGCACGATGCCCACGACCGCGTAGCCGGCCTGGCGGGTCACGTAGTAGTTGGGGTCGCCCGGGATGTCGTCCTTGGTGGCCGAGGCGATCGTGTAGAGGCTGCAGGCCATCAGCCCGAGCGCGGCCAGCAGCAGCAGCACGTCGATGCGCACGAAGCGCGGCGCGTACGCGTCGCCGAAGCCCTTGACGGAGGTGCCGTAGGGAGTGGCCTGCATCAGCGCGACACCTACCCATCAGTCCGGTGCCGCTCCCGGCCTGGACCTCGCCCGCCTCCACGCCGAACACCTCGGACAGGATCTGGCGCGCCGCCGGCGCGGCGGTCTCGGCGCCGAAGCCGCCCGCCTCGAACGTCACGGCCACCACGTACTTGGGGCTCGGGTAGGGCGCCAGCGCCACGTACCAGGACTGGTCGGCGCGGCCGGCGCCCTTCTCGGCGGTGCCCGTCTTGCCGGCGATCGGCACCTTGAAGCCTGCGAACACGGGGGTCGACGTGCCGCCCGGCTCGCTGGCCGCGCAGCGCAGGCCGTCGAGGATCGCCTGGCGGTCTCGCTCCTTGATCTTCAGCTTGCGCGAGGTCGGGGCCTCGAGCACCTGCTGCACGCGGCCGGACGGAGTGCTCGATCCGCTGGCCCAGCCGCGGTCGCACGACCCTGCCGCCGTTGGCGATGGCGCCGTAGGCCACGGCCATCTGGAGCGGGTCGGCCTGCAGGTCGCCCTGGCCCACCGACAGGTTGATGTTGTCGCCCACCGCCCAGGGGCGGTCCAGGAAGCCGCACTCGCCCGAGCGAGATCTGCGCGGGCGTGGGCTTCTCCTTGGCCACGCAGCGCCGGAAGCGCGGCGAAGCCGTCGTTGCGGAACTTGGGCGTGGGGATCAGGCCCGGGGCCTCGCCCGGCAGGTCGATGCCGGTGCGCCGGCCGAGCCCGAGCTGCCGCGCCCACTTCTGGATCAGCAGCCCGTCGCCCGAGCCGTTGGCCTCCTGGCCGAGGCGGTAGAAGAACACGTCGCTGGACACCGACAGCGCCCGGCGCAGCGCCACCGGCGCCGTTCACCGCGTCGCCGGCGTTCTTGAACACCACGCCGCCGACCCGCATCGAGCCGCCGTCGACCGCCACGGTGTCGGGCGTGATCAGGCCGCCCTGGAGCGCCGCCGTGGCGGTGATGAGCTTGAAGGTCGAGCCCGTGGGATAGCCGGCCTGGATCGCGCGGTTGAGGATCGGCTCGCCGTTGTCCTTGGAGTAGAGGCGGTCGAGGTCGCGCTTGCGGATGGTCTTGGCGAACACGTTGGGGTCGAACGACGGGCGAGCTGCCCAGCGCCAGCACCTCGCCGTTGTTCACGTTCATCACCGCGAACGCGCCCTTGGCGCCGCCCAGGGCGCGCTGGCCCGCCGCGCTGCACGTCGAGGTCCACCGACAGCCGCAGCTGGCGCCCCTGCTCGGGACGCACGTTGCGCAGCTGGCCGCGCAGGTTGCCCATCGCGTCGACCTGCACCTCGGCTTGGCCCCGTTCCGGCCGCGCAGGAAGCGGTCGTACTGGGACTCGATGCCCGACTGGCCGACGCGGTCGCCGAGGGCCACGCCGCGGTAGCGCGGGTCGTCGCGCTGCTCCTTGGTGATCTCGCCGACGGTGCCGAACAGGTGCGCGCCCACCTGGCTGTGCGGGTACTCGCGCAGGAACACCTGCTCCACGGTCACCCCGGGGAAGTCCTCCTGGTTCTCGAACAGGTAGAAGACGAGCTTCTGCGGCACGTCCTGCTTGACCGTCGCCGGCGAGAACGGCAGCACCTTGAGCTGGTCGTCCACGCTCCGCTCGATCCGCTCCGAGTCCCTCCCCAGCACGCGCCCGAGCCGGTCGTAGACCTCGCGCCGCTCGCCGTCGTCCTCCGGGAGCTTGTCGGGCGTCACGCGCACGGCCAGGCCGGTGCGGTTGTCCACCAGCACCCGCCCCTCGCGGTCCACGATCTCCCCGCGCGGCGCCTGCACCTTGATCTTGCGCACCACGTTGCCGTTGGCCTCGGTCTCGTACTTGTCGCCCGAGAGCACCTGCAGGTACCAGAGGCGGAAGAACACCACGGCGAACGCCGCCAGAGCGATGCCGCCGATGATGGCCACCCGCACGGCCAGCTGGGGGGTGAGCGACGGACGGCGGCGGTCGTTGTCGAGGTACATCTAGACCTCCAGCCCTCGCAGGCCGAGCGGGCCGGTCTCGCATGGGCGCGCGTCGGCGGCGGCGCAGCTCGAGCGGGTCGACCACCAGCACGGGCCGCAGGATGCGCCGGCAGAAGGCGAACACGGGCATGGCGAGCAGGGCGTTGAGCAGGACCGTGACGAGCATGTCGCGGAACACGAGCGCGCTCACCGAGGCGCCCACGTCGAGCATGAACGACACGGCGGCGAACGTGGCGACCCAGCCCGACGGTGGCGGCCGCACCCACCGGGATCGCCATCAGCCCGTGCGCGGGGTCGCGCACCTCGCGGTAGCGCCCGACGCCGTAGCCCACGGCCGTGAGCACCAGCGACGAGACGCCCATCGTGCCGCCCACGGCCAGGTCGAGCAGGAAGCCGGCGGCGAAGCCCATCGCCGCGCCGGGCACGCTGCCGGCGTAGATCGCGACCCCGGCCACCGCCAGCGGCACCAGGTCGGGCGTGCCGCCGAAGAAGCGCATGGGGCCGAAGCCCGAGATCTGGAGGATCACGGCGGCGAAGGCGATCAGCCCCGCGCGGAGGAACGCGGCGGGCGTGAGGCTCATGGGGCCACCACGCCGGCTGTCTCCTGCGGGCGGCCCTTGCGCGTGAGCACCTGCACGTAGTCGACCCGGCGCAGGTCGGCGAACGGCTTGATGTGCACGCGCTGGTAGAGCTCCACCTCGTCGAGGTCCGCCCTCGTCACCCGCCCGATCGGGATGCCGCGCGGGAAGAGCGACTCCACGCCCTCGCGCTAGGAGGTGAAGCCCGACGTGACGACCGTGGTGCCCTCGGTCACGCGCCGGCCCTTCTCGATGAAGTCCAGCAGCAGGTCGTCGGGCTCGCCCACGGTCGGCTTGACCACCCCGTTGGCGCCGCGGGGCATCACCTGGGCGGACACCGCGCTGGAGCCGTCGGTGATGAGCGACACCTCGGCGGTGCCGCCCGTGACGCGCGTGACGCGGCCGGCCAGCCCGCCGGCCGCGATCACGGGCTGGTCCTCGCGGACGCCGTCGCCGGAGCCCTTGTCGATCTTCACGCTGGAGTACCAGACCGTCGGCGAGCGGGCGATCACCCGCGCCGCCACCGGCTCGGTGCCCTGCGGGAAACCGTCCGTGCGGCCGAGCTTCACCAGCCCGCGCAGCTGCGCGTTGTCGCGCCGCGCGGTCTCGTTCTCGCCGAGGCGCTTGCGCAGGTCCTCGACCTCGGCCCGCAGGTCCTCGTTCTCGCTCTTGGCGTCGAGCGTGTCGCCGAACCAGCCAGCCAGGTCGCGGGAGGGCTTGAGCGCGCGGCTGGCGCCGGTCTCGATCGGGGCGAACGCCTCCTGCGCCCCCTTCTGGAGGGTGTGGAAGAAGCCGCCCCCGGACTCGCCGAAGTAGGCGGTGAGCATGACGATGGACGCGATCACGAATATCGCCAGCGCCGCCCGTCTGCGGCGGACCACCTTGCTGTCGAACACGTTCGGGCTCCGTCCGAGCCGCCGCCGTTAGCGGCGGCGGCCCGTTCGGGAATTCTTGTTGCTGCGGTGGATGGCCTCGAACTCCTCGAGGCTGCGGCCGGAGCCGACCGCGACGCACGTCAGCGGCGACTCCGCCAGGTGCGCCGGCATCTGCGTCTCGTCGCGCAGGCGCTCGTCGAGGCCCTGGAGTAGGGCTCCACCGCCCGCGAGCATGATGCCGCGGTCCATGATGTCGGAGGCCAGCTCCGGCGGGGTGCGGTCGAGGGTCTCCTTGACCGCGTCGATGATCGCCTGCAGCGGCTCCTCGAGCGCGAGGCGGACCTCCTCGCTGGTGAGCACGATCGTCTTGGGCAGGCCCGACACCAGGTCGCGGCCGCGGATCTCGGCCTGCATCTCCTCGTGAAGCGGGAAGGCCGAGCCGATCTCGAGCTTGACCTCCTCCGAGGTCTGCTGGCCGATCATCAGCTTGTACTCGCGCTTGACGTAGTTGATGATCGCCTCGTCGAGCTCGTCGCCGCCGATGCGGATCGACTGGGACACGACGATGCCGCCGAGCGAGATCACCGCCACCTCGCTGGTGCCACCGCCGATGTCCACGACCATGTTCCCGGTGGGCTCGCCCACCGGCAGGCCGGCGCCGATGGCGGCCGCCATCGGCTCCTCGATCAGGTAGGCCGTGCGCGCGCCGGCCGAGAGGCAGGCCTCCTCCACGGCGCGCTTCTCGACGCCGGTCACGCCCGAGGGCACGCAGACCACCACGCGCGGGTGCGCCCAGCGGTTCTGGTGCACCTTCTGGATGAAGTGGCGGAGCATCTGCTCGGTCACGTCGAAGTCGGCGATCACGCCGTCCTTGAGCGGCCGGATGGCCTGGATCGTGCCCGGCGTGCGGCCCAGCATGCGCTTGGCCTCGATGCCCACCGCGTGGACCTCGGACGTGCGCGAGTCGATGGCCACCACCGATGGCTCGGACAGCACGATGCCGCGGCCGCGCACGTAGACGAGCGTGTTGGCGGTCCCGAGGTCGACGGCCATGTCGCGGCCGCCCATGCCGGTGAGGTACGAGAAGAAGCCCATGGGGTTGAGTCGAATGAGGATAGGCGCCCTCCCGACAGGGGTGGACGCGATTCCCCGTTCCGGTGCGCAACGAGGAGCAAAGCTCCTGCTGCCGTGCGCTCCGGCGCTGGGAGTGTAGCTCAACGAACACCGCCCACCCCGGTGCGTTTCAGGCCTTGCAGAGCCGCGAACCGGCTGCAAACGCGGCGCGAGCGGCCCCTCAGGCCTCCCAGGCCAGCAGCTCGGGAGCGATCTGGAGCAGTCGGGCTGCCGGCAGGCCCACCACGTTCAGATAGTCGCCTTCGATGCCCTCGACCAGCGCCGCGCCCCGTCCCTGGATCGCGTAACCGCCCGCCCGGCCGCGCCACTCCCCCGTTGCCAAATACCAGGCGATCTCCGCCTCGCCGAGTGCGCGGAACGTGACCGTGGTGGACTCGGCGGCGGTGCGCTCGGAGCCCGCGCCGACCAGGGCGATCCCCGACCACACCTCGTGCTCACGCCCGGCCAGCGAGCGCAGGAACGCCGCGGCCTGCTCCTCGTGTGCCGGCTTGCCCAGCATCTGACCGCCGACCGCCACGGCCGTGTCGGCGCCCAGGACGAGCTCGCCGGCCACCGCGCGCGCCTTGCGCAGCGCATTCTCGATCACCAGCGCCCGCGGCTCGCCGGCCGTGATCTCCTCAACCGCCGGGTGCAACCGCGAATGGGATCCCGAGCTGCTCGAGGATCGCGCTCCGCTGAGGCGAGCGCGAGGCGAGGATCAGGCGCGGCAGGGGCTAGCTCAGCTCGGGGAAGAAGATCCGCGTCTCGCGAGCGGCGGACTCCGGCGAATCGGATCCGTGCACGAGGTTGGTCTGGACCTCCAGGCCGAAGTCGCCGCGGATCGAGCCGGGCGCGGCCTCGACGGGGTTGGTGGCGCCGATCACCTGACGGGCGGCGGCCACGGCCTCGTGGCCCTCGAGCACCATGGCCACCAGCGGCCCGCCGGTGATGAAGTCCACGAGCTCCCCGAAGAACGGCTTCTCGGCGTGCTCGGCGTAGTGCTCCTCGGCCTGGGCGCGCTCGACCGTCATGTGCTTGAGGGCGACGATCGCTAGCCCCTTGCGCTCGAAGCGGGCGATCACCTCGCCCGTGAGCCGGCGCTCGAAGGCGTCGGGCTTCACGAGGATCAGCGTCCTGTCCATCTGGCTCCCTTCAGTCGGTGTGTGTGAGGCACGGGCCAGGCGTCAGGGCCGCGCGCGCTGTCCCGCGGGGCGCTCGCGGCCGCCCGGGCTGCGCTCGCGCGTGGGCTTGGAGGCCCGCTCGCGCTGGCCCTCCGAGCCGTCGGCCCGCTTGCCCTCTGCGGTGGCCGCCTGCTTGCGGGTGGGCTGCTTCGCGGAGTCCCCATCGGCCTGCTTGCGGCGGGGGGCCGGCTGCTTGGGCTCCCCCTTGGCCGCCGCGCCCTGTGTCCGGGGTGCGGCCGCGGACGCCTGCGCCCGCTCCGGGGACGACTCGCGTCGCTCGGCCGCGGGGCGCCTGGCGGGAGCCGAACGGGCCTCCGGGGCTGCGGGCTCGGGCGCGGCGCGTGGCCGGCGCTGGCGCGCCGGCTGCGGCGCGGGGGCGCCCACCTCGGCCTCGCAATAGGGGCAGATCTGCCAGCGCGGGTCCAGCGGCTTGCCGCAGGTGCTGCAGGGCTCCTTGAGCCTGTGCAGGCAGTTGGGGCAGCGCAGGAACGACCCTTCGATGGGCTGAGCGCAGTAGGGACACGAGAGGTGCTCCGCGCCCGCCAGTCGCGCCTCGGCGGCCGCGATCTCCAGTTCGCGCTCGCGCATGTCCTCGAGGTACTCGGGAGGGCGCACGATCGTGTAGACGATGGTTCCGACGAAGGGGAACAGCGACGCCGCGGTGGCGCAGCCCACGAGCAGGGGGTCCTCGATCCGGCGGCGGGCGTCGGCGTAGGTCCAGTAGACCAGCGCCAGCCACAGCACCACCAAGAAGAGCAGCAGCAGGTTGACCGCGAGGTTCAACCCGTCGTTCGTGATCCCGAAAACGGCGAGAGGACCCATTGAGGGCGCGAGTCTAGCGCCGGTTTCGGCCGCCGAACCCTTGTGGTACGGGCTGCCCGCGACCTTTCGGGGTCATAGGAAGAGCCGGCCCAGCGCGTAGCCGATGCCGAAGAACACGAGGATCACGGTGGCAACGATCAGCGCGACCAGTCCGATCATCGCTCCAAAGCTGGGGCCCTCACCGCGATCCATGAGAACCGATGATCCCATCTCAGATGGTTGACGCGCGGGCCTGACCGGGCTCTCTCACGAGGTCCGCCACCAGGTAGATCGAGCCCGTGGCGACCACCGCCCCACCCTGACCCGCCAGTTCGCGCGCGCGCTCGACCGCTCGGCGGGGGTCCGCCACCGTCTCCGCAGGTGGGCCGCCGAGCTGGTCGTGCAGGGTCCGCAGCGTGGCCGGCGACAGCGAGCGCGGGTTGGCGCAGCGGGTGTACACGGCCGCGTCGAAGCGGGGCAGCAGCTCCGCGAGCATCGCTGCCGCCTCCTTGTCCTCGAGGATCGCCGCCACGAGCACGGCCGGGCGCAGGTCCCCGATGAGCTCCAGAAGGGCCCCTGCCAGGGCCGAGGCGCCGGCGGGATTGTGCGCGCCGTCGTACACCGTTAGTGGCGCTTCGGCGACCACGTCGAGCCTGCCCGGCATACGCGTCTCGGCCGCCGCCCGCTCCACGGCGGCGGGGTCGAGCGCGTGGCCCAGGAACGCCGCGGCCGCGGCGTGCGCCACGGCGAAGTTGCCGCGCTGGAACGCGCCCGGGGCGCGCATCGCCAACCCCTCGATCGCCTCGGGCGCGCGGACGAGCCGCGCGCCGTGCTCGGTTGCCACCCGGCGGGCGATCGGCTCGACCTCGGGGGCCAGCTCGGCCGTGACCAGAGTGCCGTGGTCGCGCACCACGGCCAGCTTCTCCTCGGCTATGTCCGCGAGCGTCGGGCCGAGCCAGCGCGTGTGCTCGAGCCCGACGCCCGTGAGCACCTGCACCTGGGAGGGGATCACGTTGGTGGCGTCGTAGCGTCCGCCGAGCCCTGCCTCCACCACCGCCACCTCCACCCCGCGCGCGGCCAGCTCGTGGTAGGCGGCGGCGGTGAGCGCCTCGAATTGGGTGACGCCGTCGTCGTCCTCGAGCGTGCGCTCCACCATGGCCGCGGCTCCCGCGGCGCGCTGCACCGCCGCCGCGAAGCGTTCCGGGGTCGCCGGCTCCTCGCCCACCTCCACCCGTTCCCGGAACGAGCGCAGGTGGGGCGAGGTGTAGCTGCCGGTCCGCAGCCCGTGGCGCTCCAGGATCGCAGCGATGAAGCGCACGGTCGAAGACTTTCCGTTGGACCCGACCACGTGGATCGACGCAAACCGGCGCTGGGGCATGCCCAGGGCGGTCATGAGCTTGTGCATGCGGTCGAGCCCGAACCGCATGCCGAACAGCTCGAGCCCGAGCAGGTACTCCTCGGCCTCGCGCGCGGTCACGACCCCTCGAGGCTGGCGAGCGCCTGCCTGGCGCCGGCGAGCTTCTCGCGCTCGCCGTCAACCACCTCGGCGGGCGCGCGCTCCACGAACCTCTCGTTGGCCAGCTTGCGCTCCAGCCGCTCGATCTCCCCGCCGAGCTGCTCGCGCCGGGCCGCGATGCGGCGGGCCGCGGCATCGGGGTCGAACGCGTCGTCGGGCAGCAGCTGCACGACCCCGCCGGGCACCGGCACCTCGGCGGCCGGGGCGGCGCCGTCGCCCCCCGCCAGGTCCAGCCGCGCCAGCCGCGCCACCAGCGCCGCGGTCCTCTCGTACCCCTCGGCCGTGAGCCGGGCGGGCAGGACGGCCGACGGCTTGACCTCGGCCTGCTCGCGATAGCGGCGCAGGTCGGTGATCGCCTGAATCGCGCGCCCGACCACGGCCTCGGCATCCTCGTCGATGCGACCGGGCTCGGCCGTGGGCCAGTCAGCCACGGCCAGCAGCCCGCGCTCGGCGGGCATGAAGGACCAGATCTCCTCGGTCACGTGAGGCATCACCGGGTGCAGGAGCCGCAGCACGCGATCGAGGGTGAACAGCAGCGTGCCCGAGACCGCCGCGCGGGCGCCTTCCTTGTCGTAGAGGCGCGGCTTGACCAGCTCGAGGTACCAGTCGCACAGCTCCGACCAGAAGAAGTCGTACAGCTCGAGGGTGGCGGCCGAGAGCTCGAAGGCCTCGATGGAGCGAGTCGTGCGCTGGGTGACCCGCTCGAGGCGCGAGAGGATCCAGCGGTCCTCGACCGTCTCGGCGGCGGTGGCCGACGGCTCGGCACCCTCCTCGACGCCCAGCAGGATCAGGCGCGAGGCGTTCCACAGCTTGTTGGCCAGATCGCGCCCCTGGCGGACGCGCTCGGCCGAGTACTGCACCTGCTGGCCCGACCCCATCGCCAGCAGCCCGAAGCGCAGCGCGTCGGCGCCGTACTCGCCGATCTCCTCGAGCGGGTCGATGCCCGTGCCGAGCGACTTGGACATCCGCTGGCCGTCCGGGGCCAGGATCGTGGAGTGAATCGGCACGTCCTCGAAGGGCAGCTCGCCGGTGAACTCGATCCCGAACATGACCATCCGCGCGACCCAGAGGAAGATGATGTCCCGGGCCGTGGAGAGCACATTGGTGGGGTAGAAGGCGTGCAGCTGATCGGTCTGCTCGGGCCAGCCCAGGGTCGCGAACGGCCACAGCGCCGAGGAGAACCAGGTGTCCAGCACGTCCGGGTCGCGCTCCCAGCCGTCGCCCTGCGGCGGCTGCTCGCCCGCATAGGTCTCCTCGCCGCGGTACCAGACGGGGATCTGGTGTCCCCACCAGAGCTGGCGCGAGATGCACCAGGGACGGATGTTCTCCAGCCAGTCGAGGTAGACCTGGGTGTGTGGGCGCTGGGGGTGGAAGCGAAGGCTGCCGTCGTTGGCGGCGGCGATTGCCGGGCCGGCGAGCTTCTCCATGTCGCAGAACCACTGGAGCGAGATCAGCGGCTCGATCCGCATTCCGGAGCGGTGTGAGTGCGGCACGTCGTGCGAGTAGGGCTCGGTGCCGGACATGTGCCCGCCCTCGCGCAGGGCCGCGACGACCGCGCGCCGGGCCTCCTCGGCCGGCAGGCCCGCGAACCGCTGCCCGGCGGCGTCAGTCATTCGGCCGTCCTCTCCGATCACCGACAGCTCGTCGAGCCCGTGGCGGCGGCCGATCTCGAAGTCGCTGGGGTCGTGCCCGGGCGTGATCTTCAAGGCGCCGGTGCCGAAGTCCGTCTTCACGTAGTCGTCGGCGATGATCGGCAGCCTGCGCCCCACCAGCGGCAGGATCGCCGCCTCGCCGATCAGCCGCGTGTAGCGCTCGTCGCCCGGGTTGACCGCGATGGCCGTGTCGGCCAGCATCGTCTCAGGGCGGACCGTGGCGACCGTGACGGCACCGGACCCCGACGCCAGCGGGTAGTCGACCAGGTAGAGGGTGTCGTCGACCCGGCGCTGCTCGACCTCCAGGTCGGAGATGGCCGATCGGGTGCCCGGATCCCAGTTGACCATGTAGTTGTCGCGGTAGACCAAGCCCTTCTCGTACAGGCGCACGAACACGTGCTGGACCGCGCGCACATATGCGTCGTCCATGGTGAAGCGCTCGTCTTCGTAGTCCAGCGACGCACCGAGGGCCCGGAACTGGTCGCGGATCGTGGAGCCATGCTCGCGCCGCCATTCCCACACGCGCTCGACGAAGGCGTCGCGCCCGAGCTCCTCCCTGGAGCCGCCCTCGGCCACCAGCGCCTGCTCGACCTTGACCTGGGTCGCGATGCCCGCGTGGTCGGTGCCGAAGATCCACTTGGCGCGCCGGCCCGACATGCGCGCCACCCGCATCAGCAGGTCCTGGATCGCCGCGTTGAGCGCGTGGCCCATGTGCAGCGCGCCGGTCACGTTGGGCGGCGGCACGGCGATGGAGAAGTCTGTCGGCCGCATCGCCCGCAGGCTCGGGACTGAAGATGCCGGCGCTCTCCCAACGCTCGAAGACGCGCGCCTCGACATCGGCGGGGGCGTAGCGAGTGCGTTCCTGGAGGGCTGCGAGGCGGTCGGCCGGCACGGCGCCCAAGTCTAGGCCCGGGCGGGCGGTGCCTCGGGCACCCGGGCTCGGCGGCTGTCGGCCTTCGGGCGGACACCGAGGGGATGCCTCGGCCGTCCCGCTCGAGTGAGTGGTCCGAAGCGTCCCTGTGAGCGACGCTTCGGACCATTCATCTGCGCCCGGAGATGAGTGGCGGAAAAGTCCCCTATACGCGTGCTTTCCCGCCGTTCATTCTGTTCCGCGCCCGAGCCCGCCTCAGCCGCCCCTCTCGGTGCCCGCCGTTACGGCGACGTCACGTTCCGCTGCGCCTCGCGCGCCGCGAGCTCGGCCAGCGCCTGGACGGTCCTGCGGTTGTCCGCGGCCACCCTTCCTCGCAGTGCGCGCATCATCAGTGCTCCGGCCGGGCCCAGGGCGGACTCGCCGCGAAGCGCCAGGGTGACCTCGCTGGCGGCGTCGCCCACCGGCGCAACCGCCATCTCAACCTCCATCCAGCCAACCGTCGGAGCGATGCCCTCCCCGCGGTGGACCTGGCGCCGGGGCGCCTCGAAGGTCGTGACCGTCCAGCGCGATCGGCCCTTCCAGGGGCCGGCGATGGGGTTGACCTCGTCGTAGGTGGAGCCCGGAGCGGCTGGACCGTCGGTGCGCGTGACCGCGTCGGTGCCGGCCACCCACTCCGCGTAGCGCGAGGTGTCGCAGAGCAGCTCCCAGGTTGCCTCCGCCGAGGCGGGCACCGGGCCGCTGGCGCTCACCTGCATGCGCGCCATCAGAGCGCCGCGCAGAAGTCGGCGAACTTGCGTGCGTCGCGCACCGGTGCGCCGTGACCGAACAGCACCAGCGCCGGCTCGAGCTCGCCGAGCCGCTTGGCCGAGCGGCGGTTCTCCGCTGGGTCGGCGGTCACCGCGTCCTTGGGCAGCGTCAGCCCCGGAATGCCGGTGTAGATGTCCATCGAGTTGAGCACGTCGCCCAGCACGAGCACTCGGTCCGACTCGCGCCAGAACGCTACGTGCCCGCGGGAGTGTCCCGGCACGTCGAGCACGCGGAAACCCGCCACGTCGTCGCCCTCGGCGAGCGTCCGGTCGACCTTGTGGCCCGGGCCGTGCATCGTCCGGTAGAAGAGCCGGCCCATGGCGGCGCCGGAGCCCTCCTCCAGCATCGCCTCGGGCCGCTCCGCTTTCTCCACGTCGCGCTCGGGCACAAGGAAGGGCAGCCCGAAGGTCTCGCACACGAGCTTGCTCGCGCCCTGGTGGTCGGGGTGCGCGTGCGTCAGGGCGTGGGCGGTGAGAGGACGGCCGCGCAGCTGCTGCACGATGCGCTTGCCGTCGAAGCGCGCGCCCGCGTCAACCAGCACGTCCTCGAGCAGGTAGGTGTTGATCGCGTTGGGCAGCGGCAGCCTGCCCTTGAGCTGCAGGACGCCGGGGGCAAGCTCCTTCACGGGTCCACCCTATCCGCGCCGACTCAGCGGGCGCGCGCCGCCAGCGACCAGCGTCCGCCGCGCGGCAGTGCCGTGACGATCGCACCGCCCACGCTGCGGGTGACCCTCAGGCGCGTGAGGCCGCTGCCGCGCGCCAGCACCCGCCGCGCCGGCACGAATGCAACCAGCCGGCCGTCGCGGCGAGACGCGCGGCCCCTGGCCGACAGCCGCCGCTTGGCGGGATCCCAGCGCACGGAGGCCAGGCGTCCCGGTGCGGCTCGCACCGCGCCGCGGGTGAGCTCGCGCACCAGTGCCCGGCGGGGCCCGTCGATCGAGTTGTCGCGGCAGTCGACCTCCCACTCTCCCCACACCTCCGGCAGCCGCCCGGCGCGGAAGTCTCCGACCTTGTGCGGGTCGCCGCAGGACTCACGCCAGGTCCACAGCGTCGCCCCGAAGCGGTACCGGTCCTGGAGCGCCTGGTGGTCGGCGAAGTACCCGTCGCCACCGCGCCCTGCGCGATCGGGGTCGGCCCCCCATTCGCCGCTCAACACCGGCACCCCTCCCAGGGCGCGGGCCTCGCCCTGCACCGTGGCGAAGGCCTCGCGGGTGATCGGGCCGTTGGTGAAGCCGCCGGTGTAGATGTGCGGCGCGTAGACCACGTTGCGGTCGCGCGTGAAGCGCGGCGGTGCTCCGCGGCCGGTCGCGGAGAACAGCACCGAGGGCTCGAACAGGACGAGATGGCGGAAGCCCCGGCCGCGACGCTCGCCGCGGCGGATCGACCTGAGCACGCGGGCGTACATGCGCGAGAGCGCGGCCTCCTGCCCCGCGCCGAACGCAGCCGGCTCGTTGAGTACGTCGTAGCCCGCCACCGCGGGGCTGCGCGCCAGCCTCCGCGCAAGGTGGCCCCACATGGCGGCAAACCGTCGCTGGATCCCGTTGCGGTCGGCCCAGAAGGACTGCCACGCTCGGGCGACCGCCGGGCTGGACTCCCGCGGGCCGTTCACGCACCGCGGCTGGCCGTCGTCGTAGGTCGCCCACGCAGGCGCCCCGTCCCACCCGAGGGCCCGCTGGCCGACCGGGCAGGTCTCTCCGGGGCGCGCCGCCAGCGTCGGGCCCCAGGCGTCCTGGTGCATGTCCACGATCGTGTAGATGCCCTGGCGCTGGAGGCGGCGCACGGTGCGCTTGATGCGCCGGATATAGGCCTCGTCGTAGCGGCCCGGCCGCGGCTCCACCCGCGACCAGGTGACCAGCACCCGCACCGCGTTCCAGCCGATCGCGCGCATGCGCCGCGGGTCGTCGGCGGCCAGACCGAACACCGTGGGGAAGCGGGTGCCCTTCCAGTACTCGGCCAGGGCGTTCACGTTCACGCCCCTGAGCACGACCTCCCTGCCGGCCGAGTCCACCACCCGCCCGCCGGCGCCGCGGTCCGGCTCTGCATGCAGTGGAAGGAGCGCGAGGGCGACGGCGAGCGTCCGGAGCACGGGCGGAACCTAACCGCTGGGCTCACGCGCCGGCGCCGCCCACGGCGAGCCGGGGCTGGCATACCCGAGCCACGAGATAGGTGTTAGGGTCTCCTAACTCTCGTTAGGCACCCCTAATCTCGCCCACCGGACAAGGAGCTCGCCCACCGATGACCCTCCCTCGTATCGACGTCAGGCTCGTCCTCGCCCCGGCCATGTGTTCATTGGCCTTCGGCCTGGCAGCCTGCGGGGACGACGACGATTCGGACGGCGGCGCCGCCGAGCGCACCACGACCACCGCCGCACAGGGCGCGGACCTGGCTGCCATCAAGGGCTACCTGCTGGAGCACACCGAGCGCCTGGTGGCCGACACCGGCCGCATCCGCGCCGGCGCGGAGGACCTCTACACGAAGGCCAAGGCGGTCGACTTCGACTACGAGAAGCTGCTCGCCGACGACCGCGCCGAGATCCGGCGGCTGGTCAAGGAGGCACAGGACGGCTTCGCCCGCGCCAACCCCAGCTACGAGGAGATGGAGGGCGTCGTGGCCGGCGTTCCCAGCCTGGCCGAGTACGACGTGATCATCGACGCCGGCAGCGACGGCAGCGACCCCGAGAACGCCGTGCCCTTCAGCATCAAGACCCCCGACGGGCGCACGTTCAAGCAGCCGGGCAACTTCAACTACCTGATCGAGACCACCGCCTTCGGCACCGAGCCCAAGTTCCAGGCCAAGGGCGTGGAGGCCGACCTCGACGGCGACGGCAAGGTCGAGTTCGGCGAGTCGCTGCCCGACGCCGACTTCTACGTGGCGGCCGCGCGGGACTTCGAGAAGTCCGCGAAGGAGCTGGATGCAGCCGCGCGTGAGTGGAAGCCCACCACCAGCGACGCATTGACCTCGCTGGTGGTCATGACCCCGACGATGTCCGAGTACTTCGCCGCCTGGAAGAACTCGCGCGCGATCGCCGGCGAGAAGGCCACCGAGAAGGCCTTCGTGGCTGCATCGCGACTGCAGGACATCGCTGACATCCTTGGCGGCTTGGTGCTGGTCTACGACAACGTGGAGCCGCTGGTGGCCAAGGCCGACCGCCAGCAGGCCCAGCAGACCAAGGAGAGCCTTGGCGAGTTGCGTGCCTTCGCCGCCGGCCTTCTGGAAAAGGAGGAGGGCGGCCGCAAGTACACCGCCGAGGAGGCCGACACGCTGGGCTCGCAGGCACAGGAGCGCGCCGAGGCGATCGCCGGGCAGATCACCCAGGCGGCCGCGAAGCTGAACATCGAGATCGAAGAGGGCTAGCCGCTTGGGCCGGGGCGCCGCCGCGCTTGTCGCAACCCCTGCTGCTGACCGCGGGCGCGGCGGCCCAGGCCACCGCCGCCGAGCCCTGGCAGGCGGCGCAGCGCGTCGAGGATGGCGTCTTCGATGCCCAGAGCGCGCTGCTCCTGGACGAGCCGGGCTCGGCCGTGCGCTTGGCCGAGCGGGCTCGCGCCAGGCTCCGAGGATCGCTTGGCCGCGGCCTTCGCAGGGACGCGCCCGGGTCGTTCCGCGCCGCGCGAACGGCCCTGGCGGAAGCAGCGGCAGCGGCGCGCCGGGGGGATCAGGTGGCGCTCGCAGCGGCGCGCGGGCGGCTGCGGGCAGCGCTGCTGAACGGCAGCTACACCGTGACGGTGGAGGCGGTCCGCGCCGGGGACGCCGAACAGGCCCAGGCCTGGCTGCTCATCCGTGAGTTCCGCAAGGCCACCCGCTTCACCCGCCCCGGTGTGGACGCCACCGTGGCGCTGCGCAGGCTCGAGCGCCGCCGCGTCGGCCCGCGACGGGCGCTGCTGAGCGTCCGCAAGGACCTGCTCGACGCATACCAGGCGCGTCTTGTCGATCAGCTGGACCTGGCGTCGGACGCGGCCGAGCGGGGGTTCCGCGCGCGCTGGGCCCAGACCGCCGCCGTCACGGCCGGGCTGTGGCCGATCCTCGCGCCGGAGTACCAGCGCGCCCGCGGCGCTCGCAGCCGGGCAGCGGCCGACGCCCGCTTCCGGGCCTTGGAGGCGGCGGCGCGGCGCGGGGACCGGCGGGCCTTCGACGCGGCGCGCGCAGGGGTCGGGCGCTCGCTCGACGGCTTCACCGCGGCGCCCTTCACGCGCGAGGAGCAGGCACGGCGCGCGGCGCAGCTAACCCGCTTCCTCGACCTCGTCCCGATCGAGTACCGCGACGGCACCGACGACGATCGCGTGACGATCCCGTTCGAGATCCAGGAGGCCATCGCCTTCCGCGACGGCGCGGCCTCGGCGTTCTCGGACCTGGAGGCTGAGCTGGTCAAGCGCGACCCCCGGGGCGCAGCCCGCGTGGAGCGCTCGCTGGAGCAGCTGCGCGTCTACGTGGAGGACGCCGGCGAACGCCAGAAGGTGGTGCCCGAGGATCGCGTGGAGGAGGCGCACGAGGCGGCCAGCGACACGCTCGACGACCTGATCCCCGAGGAGTGGAAGGCCGGCGACACCCAGTCGGACTTCGACCTGATCGCGCTCACCCTCGACCGGATGGAGGCGGCGGTGGGCGCCGGGGAGTACACCCAGGCCGAGCAGGCACGACTCGAGGCCTACGGATTCTTCGAGTTCGGCCCGGAGCTGAGCCTGCGCTCGATCGCGCCCGACGTGGTCGCGCGCGTGGAGGGCCTGGTGTGGTTCGGCGCCGACGGTAAGGACGGGCTGGCCAAGCTCATCGCCGAGCGAAAGCCGCGCCGCGAGGTACACGAGTCGCGGCTGGCGCTCGACCAGGCGCTCGAGGACGGCGCGGGCGCCCTGGGGGACGGGGCCGGGCGAGGCACGGTCGTGACCAACGCGGCCATCATCGTGTTCCGCGAGGGGCTGGAGGCGGTCCTGATCCTGGCCGCGGTCATGGCCAGCCTGCGGGGCGCGGCGGCGCGCACCCAGCGTCGCCCGATGCTCATCGGCGCGCTGCTCGCGCTCGTGGCCAGCGCGATCACCTTCGTGCTGGCACAGACGGTGCTCACGGAGCTGTCGCGCTACGGCGAGAAGCTCGAGGCGATCGTGGGCCTGATCGCGATCGCCGTCCTGCTGGTGGTGCTCAACTGGTTCTTCCACCGCGTCTACTGGACCGGCCACATCTCCAAGTTCCACAAGCGCCGCCGGCGCCTGGCCGGCATGGCCGCCGGCGGCCTGATCTCGGCGCAGGCCATCGGCTTCGTGCTGCTCGGGTTCTCCACCGTCTACCGCGAGGGCTTCGAGACGGTTCTCTTCCTCCAGGCCCTCGAGCTCAACTCGGGCCTGGTTGTGGTCCTCGAGGGCGTCGCGCTGGGCGCCGTGGCCGTGGCAGCCGTGGCCGTCGCCACGTTCGTGATGGAGCGCAAGCTGCCCTACAAGAAGATGCTCATCGTGACCGGCGTGCTGCTCACCGTGGTGCTGGCGATCATGGTTGGCAAGACCGCGCGCACCATGCAGGGCGTGGGCTGGATCCCGATCACGCCCATCGACATCGACGTGCCCTACTGGGCCGGCATCTGGCTGGGTTTCTTCCCGACCGTGGAGACCGTGCTCGCGCAGATCGCGTCCGTGGTCTTCGTGATCGGCAGCTACCTGCTTGCGGAGCGGCTCAAGGGGCAGCGGCGCGGAGGGTCACCGCCCGCCGGGCCGCCCAGCGGCAATGGCGATGGCAACGGGCGCGTGCCCGCCCCGCAGCTGCCCATGCCCGGCCGGCCGCCGCGGAGCCCGTCGCGGCCTAGGTCGCCCGCGTAGCGGGCGCAGGATCCTGCGCTATCCGCGCGCCCATGGCCTCGGCTAGGGCGATCGCGCCCGACAGCGGGCGGACCATGACCACCAGCTCCGTGACCAGGCCCTCGCCGTCGAGGGTCAGATAGTCCCAGCCCTCGACCTCCTTCTGGCCGACGCGCGCGCGGAAGACCAGCCCCTCGGTGCCCTGGCCCGCGAGCTGGTCGGTGTAGCGGAAGTCCTCGAACACCTCGACCACGTTGCGCAACAGGTGCATCACGGCGTCTCGGCCCTCATAGGGCTTGAAGACGACGGGCGAGCGGAACGCGACGTCCGGCGCCAGCGCCGCCTCCATCGCCTCCAGGTCCTTCGACTCGACGGCTGAGCGGAAGGCGCTCACGGGCTAGGCCGACTCGGCGGCCTTCTCGTCCGGCTCGTCCTTCGCCGCCTCGGTGACCAGCGTGGGGTTGAGCCCCTTGGTGATCGTCTCCTTGGTGACCACGCACTTCTTCACGTCGCGGCGCGACGGCAGCTCGAACTGCACGTCCAGCAGGGTCTCCTCGAGGATCGAGCGCAGGCCGCGGGCGCCGGTCTCGCGCTCCAGCGCCTTGTCGGCGATCGCGGCGAGCGACTCCTCGGCGAACACCAGCTCGATGCCGTCGAACTGGAAGAAGCGCTCGAACTGCTTGACGAGCGCGTTGCGCGGCTCGGTGAGGATGGTGACCAGGTCCTCGCCGGAGAGCTGGTGGATGACCGACAGCACCGGCAGGCGGCCGATGAACTCGGGGATCAGCCCGTACTCGACGAGGTCCTCGGGCAGCACCTTCTCGAACAGCTCGCCGGCGTCCTTGTCGTGCTTGGAGCTGACCTTCGCGCCGAAGCCCACGCCCTTGTGGCCGATGCGGCGCTCGATCACCTTGTCCAGGTCCGCGAACGCGCCGCCGCAGATGAACAGGATGTTCGTGGTGTCGATCGTGAGGAACTCCTGGTGGGGGTGCTTGCGCCCGCCCTGCGGCGGCACCGACGCCACCGTGCCCTCGAGGATCTTCAGCAGCGCCTGCTGGACGCCCTCGCCCGACACGTCGCGCGTGATCGACGGGTTGTCCGCCTTGCGCGCGATCTTGTCGACCTCGTCGATGTAGATGATCCCGGTCTCGGCCTTCTTCACGTCGAAGTCGGCGGCCTGGATCAGCTTGAGGAGGATGTTCTCCACGTCCTCGCCCACGTAGCCGGCCTCGGTGAGCGCCGTGGCGTCGGCGATGGCGAACGGGACGTTGAGGATCTTGGCCAGCGTCTGGGCGAGCAGCGTCTTGCCGCAGCCGGTGGGGCCGAGCAGCAGGATGTTGGACTTCTGCAGCTCGAGGTCCTGCTCGCCCTCGGACTGCATCATCTGGACGCGCTTGTAGTGGTTGTAGACCGCAACGGAAAGAGCCCGCTTGGCGGGCTCCTGACCGACGACGTACTCCTGCAGGACCGAGTTGATCTCCTTCGGCTTCGGCAGGTTCTCGAGGTCGAAGGTGGAGGTGCCGGTGAGCTCCTCGTCGATGATCTCGTTGCAGAGATCGATGCACTCGTCGCAGATGTAGACGCCCGGCCCGGCGATCAGCTTCTTGACCTGCCGCTGCGACTTGCCGCAGAAGCTGCAGAGAAGCTGTTCGTTCGAGTCGGTCGGTCGGGCCACTGTGCGTTCCTGCACCCAGCGCGGCCCGTCTGCTTGACGCTGGAGATCACCCGTCGATGAGGTTGTACTCCTTCGCCTCTTCGGCGCTCATGAAGTAGTCGCGCTCGGTGTCCTTCGCCACCTTCTCGAGGTCCTGGCCGGTGTGCTTGGCGAGGATCTCGTCGAGGCGCTGGCGCACGTCGATGATCTCCTTGGCGTGGATCTCGATGTCCGTGGCCTGGCCCTGGAAGCTCGAGGACACCTGGTGGATCAGGATCTTCGCGTTCGGCAGCGCCATCCGCTTGCCCTCGGCCCCGCCGGACAGCAGCAGCGCGCCCATGGACATCGCGATGCCGACGCAGATGGTCTGCACGTCGGGCTTGATGAACTGCATCGTGTCGTAGATCGCGAGGCCCGCGTACACCGAGCCGCCGGGCGAGTTGATGTAGATCGAGATGTCCTTGTCCGGATCCTCGGACTCGAGGTGCAGCAGCTGCGCGACGATCAGGTTGGCGATCTCGTCGGTGACCGGCGTGCCGAGGAAGACGATGCGCTCGTTCAGCAGCCGGGAGTAGATGTCGAACGCGCGCTCTCCGCGAGAGGTCTGCTCGACGACCATCGGGACCAGTGGGCTCATTGCTCTCGCTTAGTTCGCTTGCTCGGACGTGGGGTGCAGCGAGGCGCGGATGCTAGCAATGGCCTCCGCGCCCCAGCGGGGCTGCGCGGCTCAGGAGCCGGGCGTCCAGATCTCTTCGCCGGCTCGGCTCGTCCTCCTTCTCGGGCGTCCAGAGCTCCTCGCGCGCCTTGGCCTGCTCGATCGGAATCGGCTTGGCCGCGCTCGACGATCAGGTCGACCGCCTTGCGCATGGCGATGTCCTCGCGCAGCGCGTCGTCGCTGCCGCGCTGCTTGGCCTTCTCCAGCGAGCGCCGCAGCGCCTTGTCGCTCGGCTCCTTCGCCCCGGGCTGCGCCGAGGCCTCGCGCAGCGCGTCGAGCATCTCGTCGTCGGACACCTCGATGCCCTCCGCCTCGACCACCGCGGCCAGCGCGGCCTCGCGGCGCAGCGCGCGCTCGGCGTCGGGCTCGGACTCGGTCGACCAGCTCCTCCTCGGTCTTGTTGATGATCTGGAGGTACTGCGCCGGGTCGAGCCCCTGCTGCTGGAAGCGGCGTGGCGGTCACGTGCCACATCTCGTGCGCCTTGGCGTGCACCAGCTCGTGCGGCACGTCGATCTTGGCCGCGGCGGCCACGGCGTCGACGGCGGCCTCGCGGAACTCGCGCTCGATCGCGTCCTCCTGCGCCTGGCGCAGGCGCGTGCGGACGTCCTCCGTCAGCTCGTCGAGGGAGTCGAAGCCGCCGGCCTCGATCGCCAGGTCGTCGTCCAGCTCGGGCAGCCGCTTCTCCTTGACCTCCTTGACGCGACACGTCGAAGGCGGCCTCCTTGCCGGCCAGGTGCTCGGCCTGGTAGTCGTCGGGGAAGGTGACCTTCACCTCGCGCTCGTCGCCCGCCGGAGGCGCCCGTCGAGCTGCTCCTCGAAGCCGGGGATCAGCCGGCCGGAGCCCAGCTCGAGCAGGAAGCCGCGCGCGTCGCCGCCCTCGAACGGCTCGCCGTCGACGAAGCCCACGAAGTCGATCACCACGTAGTCGTTGCTCTGCCGCCGCGCGCTCCACGGTCTCCAGCGAGGCCAGCGACTCGCGCAGGCGGTCGAGCTCCGCCGTGCACGTCCTCCTCGGCCACCTCGGGCTCGCGGCGGCCGACCTCGACGCCCTCGTAGTCGCCCAGCTCGGCCCGCGGGCGGACGCCGACCTCGAAGGTGAACTCGAGCGGCGCGCCCTTCTCGGGCAGCTCGCGAGATGTCGAGGTTCGGGTCTGCCGACCGTGGCGATGCCGGCCTCGTGGACCGCGTCCTCGTACCAGCCGGGCAGCGCGCGGCGCACCGCCTCGTCGAGCACCGCCTCGCGGCCCACCTGCTGGAGCACGACCTGCGGCGGCACCTTGCCCTTGCGGAATCCCGGCACCTTCATGTCGCGGCCGATCTCGCCGGCGGCGCTGGCCACCTCGCGCTCGATGGCCTCCGGCTCGACCTCCACCTCCACGCGCACGCGCGAGTCGGCGAGCTCCTCGGTCTGGGTCTTCACGGCGGCCATCGGCGGCGGACGATAGCGGCAGCCCGTGGGTCCTCGGGCACCGACGGAAGGGAGCCCGGACGGTGACTGGGCTCGAGTGATGGATCGGAGGGGCTATAGCGCTACCAAGCGACACGTCGGCGCGTGATAGCGGTCAGCGCTACGGGCGACCGCGGATCGGCTAACGCCCTGCCCGCGCGAAGTGAAAGGCGCGAAACGTGCCGTATAGGCCGCTAATCGGCCTCTCATCCGCCGCGAGTCGAACCGACCGTAACGATCACAGCAACCCGGCGACGAACGCAGCAGCGCCGCAACAGACCCCCCCTCGGTGCCCGCCGTAGGGCGACCTGGAGAGCGCAGGCCCGCCGCGGAGCCAGAGGAGAGCGCCCGACCACCGCCTCAGGGCGGCGCGACGCCTCCGCGCCGGCTCCTCAGCGCGCGCCGGATCCGCGAGGCCACCAGCACGACCAGCGCCAGGCCGCCGGCCAGCAGCAGGCAGGCCAGCACTGCTGCCTCCACCGGGTGCTCCAGGGCCAGCGACACCACGCCCGCCACCAGCACGTCCTCGATCAGGCTCACGCCGATGTTGGTGAACGGCTCGGGCGAGGCGTTCACGCCAAGCCTGACCCCCGCCTTGACCGCGTGGCTCGCGAGCGCCACCGCGCCGGTGCCCCCGCCCGCCAGCGCCGCATCGAGCCCCTCCAGCCCGTCCGCGTCGGCGAAGCCGAGCCCGACCAACGCGGCGATGGCCGGCCGCACTGCCGTGTGCACCGTGTCCCAGGCGCTGTCCAGCCACGGCACCTTGTCGGCCACGAACTCGATCGCGAACATCGCGAGCGCGGCCACGAGCACGGCGTCGCCCTGCATGGAGTCGGGTACCTCCCCCACGCCGGCGCGCCCGAGCAGGTTGAGCAGCGCCACCGTGAGGTAGGCGTTCACACCGGAGGCCCAGCCCGTGCTGAGCAGCGTCGGCAGCAGGTCCATCCGGCCGATAGCGTGGCTGACCGTGACCGGCCATGCGCTCCCGCCCCGCCGCCGGCCGGCCGAACGGCTGGCGGCGTGGCTCGTGACCGGGCCGCTGGGTCACCTCTACAGCGCGGTCGCGGACCTGGCGGTGTTCGGCGCCCGGTCGCTTCGGGCGCGCGTCCGCAGGGGGCGGACGGGCGGTTAGGCTCGCGGCATGGGCTCGCCCGCCGACGTGCTGGGCCTGCTGGCCGACTCGCCCGAGCTGCTCCCCGCGCGCAGCCAGATGGCGTTCACGCTGGGCTTCCACATCATCCTCGCCTGCCTTGGGGTTGCCTTCCCGGCGATCACGCTGATCGCGAACTGGCGCGGGCTGCGCCAGGACGACGAGGCGGCGCTGACGCTGGCGCGCAGGTGGTCGAAGGTGATGGCGGTGCTGTTCGCGGTCGGCGCGGTCACCGGCACGGTGCTCTCGTTCGAGATGGGGCTGCTCTGGCCCGGCCTGATGGACCGCTACGGCGAGGTGTTCGGCGTGCCCTTCGCGATCGAGGGGATCTTCTTCTTCACCGAGGCGATCTTCATCGCGATCTACATCTACGGCTGGGACGCGGCTCAGCCCGTGGGCGCACTTCTGGTCGGGCGTGCCGATCGTGATCGCCGGCCTCGGCGGCGCGCTGGCGGTGGTGTCGGCGAACTCGTGGATGAACCAGCCCCGCGGGTTCACGCTGGACGCCGCGCGGCGCGTGACCGACGTGGACGTGCTCGAGGTGATCTTCAACGCCGCGACGCCCTACGAGGTGCCGCACATGATCCTGGCCGCCTACATGGTCGCCGGCTTCCTGGTGGCGTCCGTGTACGCGGTGGGGATGCTGCGCGGGCGCCGCGACCGCTACCACCGGCTCGGGTTCGCTGATCCCGTTCACCGTGGCCGCGATCGCCACGCCGATCCAGCTGTTCGTGGGCGACACTGGCGGCGCGCGGCGATCGCCGACGACCAGCCCGCGAAGTTCGCCGCGATGGAGTACGTGACCGAGACCGGGCCCGGACCAGCCCGAGTACCTCGGCGGCGTCCTCGATCGACGGTGAGGTCAAGGGCGCGATCAAGATCCCCGACCTCGACTCGTTCCTGGTGGGCTTCTCGCACCGGACACCGTGGTCACCGGGCCTGGACCAGATCCCCGACGACGAGGAGCCGCCGGCGCCAACGCTGCTGCACCTGCCTTCGACGCGATGGTGGGCATCGGCACCGGCCTGTTCCTGCTGGCCGCCTGGTTCGCGATCGCCTGGTGGCGGAAGCGCGACCTGCCGGCGACGCCGTGGTTCCTGCGCGCGGCGGCCGGTCTCCGGGGTGGCGGCGATCGTGGCGCTGGAGTGCGGCTGGATCGTGACCGAGGTCGGCCGCCAGCCGTGGGTGGTCTACGGGCAGCTGCGCACCGAGGACGCCGTGACCGAGGCCGGCGGGCATCTGGGTCTCCTTCGCCGCGGTGCGTCGTGCTCTACGCCGCGCTGGGCGTCGGCGACGCGTGCTGGTGCTGCGGGCCATGTCGCGGCGCTGGGCGAGGGCGAGCTGAGCGACCGGGACGTGCCGTACGGGCCGCCCGCGCCTCGCCGGTGCCAGCCGATGACCGAGGCCGACGCCGTGCGGCGGTGCTCTGGCTCGGCGTGACCCTCTACGCGATCTTCGGCGGCGCCGACTTCGGCGTCGGGCTCTGGGACCTGCTCGCCGGCGGCGCCGAAGCGCGGCGCGCGCGCCGCGGGCGCTCATCGACCAGCGCGCTCGCGCCCGGTCTGGGAGGCCAACCACGTCTGGCTGATCTTCTGCCTCGTCGTGCTGTGGACGGCGCTTCCCGGAGGCCTTCGCGGCGATCATGTCCACGCTGTTCGTGCCGCTGTCGCTGGCGGCGCTGGGGATCGTGCTGCGCGGCGCGGGCTTCGCCTTCCGCAACGTGGTCACCCGGCTCTCGGGACGCAGGCGCGTTCGGCGCGATCTTCGCGCATCTCGTCGGTGCTCACGCCGTTCTTCATGGGCACCGTGGTCGGCGGGATCGCGTCGGGACGCGTGCCCGCAGACGGCAGCGGGGACCGGCTGACGAGCTGGCTCAACCTCACCTCGATCCTCGATCGGGCTGCTGTTCGTGGCCACCTGCGCCTACCTCGCCGCGGTGTTCCTGGTGCGCGACGCCCGCCGGGCCGGCGACGACGACCTGGCCGCTACTTCGCGCGGCGCGGGCTCGTTGCCGCGGCGGTCGCCGGCGCGCTGGCGCTCTGCGGCCTGGCGGTGCTCCGCGACGACGCGCGCCCGCTGTTCGACGGGCTGCTCGGCGAGGGCGCTCCCGCTCGTGCTCGCTCTCGGGCGTCTGCGGCGCCGGGGCGCTGGCGTTGCTGTGGCGCGGGGCGCCGCGCGGCACGCGGCCGCTGGCGGCGCTGGCCGTCACGGCGGTGATCTGGGGGTGGGGCGCCGCCCAGTACCCCGACCTACTGCCGGGTTCGCTGACCGTCGAGGCAGGGGCGGCGTCCGATGACACGCTCGTCGCCCTGCTCGTGGTCTTCGGGGCGGCCGGGCTGATCGTTGCGCCGGCACTGGGGCTGCTCTACACACTGCACCAGCGCGCGCGCTTCGGGCATGGAAGGCCCGACTCGGGTACTTGATGCACCCCTGAAACGGGGTTAGCTTACGCGCCAGTCTTGACTGGCCTCCTGTACCGCCTTGGGCGCTTCTGCTCGCGGCACCACCGCGTCGTGATCGCGCTGTGGATCGTCGCCGTGATCGCCCTGGCAGCTGCTCGGCCGCGCCGCCGGCGACCAGACCAACGACAACCTCTCGCTGCCGGGCACCGGCTCCACCAAGGCCACGGACCTGCTCGAGGAGCGCCTGCCCGACCAGGCCTACGGGAGCAACCCGGTCGTCGTGCACGCCCGCAGCGGCAAGCTCACCGACTCGAAGAACGACAAGGCGGTGGACGACGCGGTGAAGTCACTCGAACAAGGCGCCGCACGTGATCAAGGCCGTGAACCCGCTCAGCGGGCGGCGGCCCGCGGCGCTGAGCAAGGACGAGACGATCGCCTACATCCCGGTCACGCTCGACCTCGGCCCGGCGGACCTGACGAAGGACGAGGCGCAGGAGATCATCGACGCCGCGGACCCGGCCAGCGACGCGGGGCTCGAGGTGGAGGCCGGCGGCTACCTCGGCCAGGCGGTGTCCAAGCCCGAGACCCACAGCAGCGAGGTCGTCGGCCTGTCGCCGCGGTGATCATCCTGCTGTTCGCGTTCGGCACCGCCACGGCGATGATGCTGCCGATCGTCTCCGCGGTGCTGGGCCTGATCAGCGCGCTGGCGATCATCCGGCTGCTGGGCCACCTGGCGGAGGTGCCCAGCGTGGCGCCCACGCTCGCGCACGATGATCGGGCTGGGCGTGGGGATCGACTACGCGCTGTTCATCGTCACCCGCCACAAGCTCCAGCTCAAGGACGGGCATGGAGATGGAGGAGTCGGTCGGCCCGGGCCACGGCCACCGCGGGCGGCGCCGTCGCCTTCGCCGGCACGACCGTCGTGATCGCGCTGTGCTCGCTGGCGTTCGCCGGGCATCCCGCTGGTGAGCACGATGGGCTACACGGCCGCCGTGGCCGTGGTCGTGGCGGTGGTCGCGGCGATCACCCTGCTCCCGGCGATGCTCGGCGCGCTCGGCCCGCGGATCGACTCGCTGCGCGTGCACCTCGGCCGCACCCACCCCGACGACCACGAGCCGCACGGCTGGCGGCGCTGGGCCGGCGGCGTCGCGCAGCGGCCGTGGCGCTCGCTGGTGGCCGGCGTCGCCGTGCTGGTGGTGCTGGCCGTGCCGGCGCTCAACCTCGACCTGGGGCAGAACGACGTCGGCGCGCTGTCCGAGGACACCACCTCCCGCCAGGCCTACGACCTGATCTCGCGAGGGCTTCGGCCCGGGCCAGAACGGGCCGCTGCTGGTGGCCGTCCAGCTCGGCACGCCCCGCGAAGCCCGACCAGAAGAAGCTCGACGACCTGAACAAGCAGGCAGGAGCAGCAGGACCAGCAGCAGCAACAGGTCCAGCAGGCCACCCAGCAGGGGATCGCGCAGGGCCTCTCGCCCGACGAGGCACAAGCCCAGGCAGAGCAGAAGGCCCAGCCGAGCAAGTCCGACCAGCAGAAGCAGGCCGACCAGAAGAAGCACCTCGAGTCGCCGGCCAGCGACCCGCGGCTGCAGACGCTGCGGAGCGACATCGCCAAGACCTCGGGCGTGAAGTCCGTGTCCCAGCCCGTGGTGGACAAGAAGGGCGACGCCGCCATCCTCACCGCCATCCCCACCACGGCGCCGTCCTCGCGCAAGACCGAGGACCTCGTGGACGACCTGCGCGACAACGTGATCCCCAAGGCCGTCAAGGGCACCGACCTCGTCGGTGAGCCTCGGCGGGCAGACGGCCGGCTACATCGACCTGGCCGAGCGGATCGGCGACAAGCTGCCGCCGATGATCCTGATCGTGGTCGGCGCTCAGCTTCGTCGTGCTCCTGCTGGCCTTCCGCTCGGTGCTGCTGCCGGTCAAGGCCGCGGTGGCCAACCTGCTCTCGGTGGGCGCGGCCTACGGCGTGGTCACGTTCGTGTTCCAGGAGGGCCACGGCGCCGAGCTCCTCGGGCCTGGACGGCGCGATCCCGATCGTGAGCTTCGCGCCGCTGCTGATGTTCGCGATCCTGTTCGGGCTCTCGATGGACTACGAGGTGTTCCTGCTCACCCAGATCCAGGAGCACTGGAAGGAGGAGGGCAAGCCTACGAAGGCGGTCATCGACGGCCTGGCCTCCACCGGGCGGGTGATCACCTCGGCTGCGCTAATCATGGTCTGCGTGTTCACCAGCTTCATCCTCAACGGCGACCCGACCGTGAAGCAGTTCGGCGTGGGCTTAGCGGTGGCCATCGCCATCGACGCGACCCTGGTGCGCTGCCTGCTGGTGCCCGCGGTCATGGTGCTTATCGGCAGCGCGGCCTGGTGGCTGCCCGCCTGGCTGGGCCGGCTGCTGCCGCGCGTGAGCATCGAGGGCGAGCGACTACTTCGACGCGCGCGGGCCCGGGACGCCCGGCCCGGCGGCCGGCGTCGCGCCGCGCGCGACCGACTGAGAGGCGGGCCGCCGCCGGGGAGCACTCGCCGGTACCGTCACGCCGGCGCACGCGATGGAGGGGACCAGGCAAAGCGACTCCGGCTCGGAGGCGGCGGCGGCGATCGCCGCCCTGGCGCAGGCGGGCGGGCGGCTGGCGATCGACACCGAGTTCGTGTCCGAGCGCCGCTACCAGGCGCAGCTGTGCCTGGTGCAGGCCGCCGCGCCCGACCGCCGACGGCGGCGTCCGGACCGAGGTGCTCGACCCGCTGGACGAGGGCCATGCACCCGACCCCGCGCCGCTCGCGGAGGCGCTGGCGGACCCTGCGATCGAGGTGATCGTGCACGCCGGGCGTCAGGACGTGGCGATCATCCGCCGCACCTGGTCGACCCAGGTGACCAACGTCTTCGACACGCAGGTGGCGGCCGGGTTCCTGGGCTTCGGCAACCAGGAGGGATACGAGCAGCTGGTCCGCCGCGTGCTGGGTGTCCGCCTGGGCGGCGGCGAGGGGTTCACGCGCTGGGACAAGCGCCCGCTGACCGACAAGCAGCTCTCCTACGCGGCCGACGACGCACGCTGCCTGCTGGCTCTTGGGCACGCGGTCGAGCGCGAGCTCACCGCCCGCGGACGGCTCGAGTGGGCGCGCGAGGAATGCCGGCTGGTGGAGGCGTCGCGGGACGAGCGGACCCCCGAGCGAGCCTACGAGAGGCTGCCGAAGCTGGGCAGGCTCGACGAACGCGGGCGCGCGATCGCCCGCAGGCTCTGCGACTGGCGCGACGGCGTGGCGCGCGAGATGGATCGTCCGCCGTCCTTCGTGGTGCCCGACCAGGTGGTGGTGGAGCTCGCGCGCCGAGCCCCCAAGGACCGCGGCGCGCTGGAGAACATCCGCGGGCTCCCGCAGCAGACGCTCCACCGGCGCGGTGCGGAGCTGGTGCAGGAGATCGCGCGCGGCCGCGGGGAGCAGGCGCCTCCTCCTCCCCCATCGGCGCCCAAGCGCGACCCCTCCGAGGCTCCGCTGGTGTCGCTGGCGCAGGCCGTGGTCCGCCACCGCTCGCGCGAGAGTGGCGTGGCCACGGAGCTGATCGCCACGCAGTCCGAGCTCACGGCGCTGGTGGCGTCGGTCCGTCGCGACGAGGCCGCCGACGGCGTCCGCGCGCTCAACGGGTGGCGCCGCGAGCTGGTGGGCGACGAGCTGCGCGACCTGATCGCCGGCCGGCGTCAGGTGTCGGTGGGAGCGGAGGGCGAGCTGGTCGTGGCACCGGTCGGCTGACCGGGCCAGACCGCGGCTACCGCTTCTTGGCGAACCGCTTGCGCAGGTTCTCGGCCTGGCGCTTGCCCTCCGGGCTCTTCGCGTAGTTCTGGGCCTTGTCGGCCAGCTCCTTGCCCTGCTTGCTGCGGGCGAAGCTCGAAATGCGGCTTATCAGGGAAGGCATCTCAGGTCTCCTTCGGGTCGGGGTCTGCCCCTAGTGTGGCGGACGCGGTGCTCGGGTCGGACCGAACTTTGTCCCGAAACGCCCGAGGGGTGGACCAAACGGGCCAAAGTCCCTCAGACGCCCGGCTCCAGCGGCGGCGGCTTCCACGCGCCCGTGAGCACCGACCGGCGTGGCCAGTAGATGCGCAGGTTCAGGCGGAACGGGCCGGCGGCCGGAGGTGGCAGCCAGTTCACCGTGCGGTCCGCCGGCCGGCTGCGCTGGATGGCGATCACGATCGAGCCGTCGGCGCGCCGACGCAGCGGCGGGTGGCTGTCCCCTACCGCGTAGCGCCTGGCGGAGTTGGCCACCAGGTAGCCGTCGAGGTCGTACATGGTGAGCGACCAGAACGCCCGATTGGGCGGGGCCTGGCCGCGCCGGAAGGTGAGCCGGTAGGGCTTGGAGCCGTCCAGCAGGTTCCCGGCGGCGTCGGTCACGGCGGCGGGGTAGGTGGCCTCCTCGCGCGTGTTGGCGCCGAGCCCCACCACGGCGATGCGGGCACGCAGCAGATAGTCGGTGCCGTAGTCGCCGATGCGCGGCGGCGATATGAACCAGCCGCCGCTGGCTCGCGCCTGCTCCAGCACGTATCCGCGCGTGGCGGTGGGGAGCGTCGCAGCCTCCGCGCGCACGCCCGCCACGAGCGCGTCGACCACGGGCTGCGCCAGGCCCGCGCGCGCCGGGCTGGTGCCGGGGCCGATGCCCAGCGCCGCGAGGCGGCGCAGGATGGGCCGGTCGCGCGCCGGCGGAGGGTTGCGCTCCATTGCCCTGCCGAGCGACTCGAGGAAGGCGAGGCCCTGCGGGGTCGTCGCCTCGCGTGGCTTGCCGGGGCGCCGCCGCGGATAGTCGATCGGCCCCTTGGCCAACCGCTGCAGCGGGATCAGCGCGTAGCGACGCATCAGGCGGCGCGCGCGCCGCTGGTCGGCCGCGGTGCTGGCCAGGGTGCGCCCGATCACCCACAGCCGCCGGTACTTCGACCGGATGACCTTCACGCCGCGCACCCGCCTGCCCGGGCGCTTGGTCCAGCTGATCGCGAACCGCCCCGCCTTCCTGCCGGTGACCCGTGTCCCCACGTAGCCCACCGTGTTCGTGTACGGGTCGAGCAGCTGGAACACCACGTAGCGCCGGCCCAGATCCGGATGGCGCAGCACTATCGGTCCCCGGCCGAGGTCGAGCTGGGCGATCGAGTAGAGGGTGTCCACGTTGGGCGCTACCACCGTCCGGTTCTCGGGCCCGGCGAAGCGACGCGCGTTGCTGAACCGGTTCACCGGTGCGTTGCCGCGCCCGTCCGGAGCCCGGACACTGGTGTTCTCCCGTCGCACGCGCAGGAACTCCAGCAGCGGCAGTCCGTAGCGGTAGGCCTCGCGACCGATCGCCTCGGCCTCCGCCGGAGTCGTTGTCGCAGTCGTGCCGGCCGAGGAGGTCTGCGCACCCGCCGCGAGCAGGAGCGCTGCCAGGCTGAGCGCCACCGGCCGGTGGCGCCGCGTCATCGGGCCGAGCGGCGCCCGTCGGCGATCTTGACCGTGCCGCCGAGCACTCCGAGATAGATGGCACCCGTGCGCGCGATAGCCAGCCCCGCGTAGTTGTTGTTGAAGTTGAAGCCGGTGCCCACGAGCTTGCGCCACACCGTCCTGCCGGTGCGGAAGCTCACGGCGGTCACGTACCACCGCTCGGGCAGGCCCGCGGGCTTCGTGTAGAAGTAGGCCAGCCCATTGCCGAGCGCCAGCTTGGGCACCACCGATGGGCCGATCTCGTTGCTCCTCCAGACTGTCCGGCAGCCGCGGCCGTTCCGGCGCACATCCACGCGCTGGATACCAGGCGTCGTGGTGGCGGCGCCGGTGGTGGCGGGCGGTCCGATGTAGCCGTAGTTGTTCTCCACGATCAGGGAGCGACCGGTGCCGATCAGCGAGTTCTCGGTGGCCCCGCTGCCCTTGCGGAAGACCGGCTGCTCGCACACCAGGCGCCGCCCGCGCACGTTGCGGGCGCGCTTGTAGACGACCACGTTCATCGGGTCGGCGTTGTCGGTGATGGCCACGTACTTGCGCCCCATCAGCGTGGGCGTGGTTCCGGTGCCGGCGTCGACCTGCCCCGGCTTGACAACGCCGGAGTTCTTGTAGCGGGCCCGCCAGCTGATCCTGGGATAGCCGGCGCGGGTGGCGTCGAAGCGGTACTGGGCCTTCTCGGTGGCGATGTAGACGCCGCCACCGCGCGGGTCGACCGCGAACGAGTTGCCGATGGCCTCGTTCAGCCGGCGGGACCGGATCCTGCCGGTGCGGGGGTTGATCACCCCGACCACGCCGGCGTCGCGGCTCTGATACCAGAGCAGGCCGCGGGAGTCGGGCAGCACCGAGCCGATGCCGTCGCCGGCGGGCACGGTGTTGGAGATGTCGTAGGTCCGCGCCAGCTGCCAGCGCGGCGTGGACGCGCCGCCCCTGAGCGCCACCACCACCACCTTGCGCTCGCTGGTGGGAATGACCGCGCGATCGCGATCGTCCAGGTAGAAATAACCGCCGCCGGTGAAGCTCTGGAACGGGCTCACGCCCGGCGGCACTATCCGGCGGGGGAGGTCGTAGCTGGCCAGCACGGCAAGGTTGCCCGGGTCCAGCAGCCGGAGGCGCACGCTGAAGTCGGGCGCGATGCACACGGTCACCACCCGTCCGCGGCGGTCGAAGGCGATGGTGCCACCACAGAGCCCGAACGGCACGGCCGGCGTGGCGACGTACTGGGCGGAGCGCACCCGGAGGTCGCGGCCCAGTGGCCCCGACCAGGTGTAGGTGTCGGTCATGTAGCCGTCGTTGTGGATGTTGCTCGACCCGTTGCGCGCCATGTAGCGGTGGCGCGGCACCTTGGGCGCGGGCACGCGCCGCGACTTCGCTGCGCTGCCCGTGAACGAGGGGCCGGCGGCCGCCACGTCGGCGGGGGACTGGGTGATGGGCGGCGGGGCCGTGGCCGCCAGGGCCGGGCCCGATACCGCCAGCGAGACGAGAGCGGCGAGCAGCGAGGCCGGCCAGAGCCGCGATGTGCGCGATCGGGACGTCAAGCGGATCCGACCCTATCCCAGCGTCCCCGCGCGTGCGCCAGAACGCTCACTCGGGCGCCGGCTCGGCTTCGATCTGGTGCCGAAGGCGGTCGCGAAGCTCGGCGAACCGGACCGTCTCGTAGACGATGAGCGCCGTCAGCGCGACGGCCACGAACGCGATGCTCACGAGCGCGTCCACCTCCACTGCCAGCGGCAGGAAGGCCACGAGCACTGCGGCGCAGAGGACACGCTGGGCGCTGAAGCGGTGGACGTTGCGCCAGCGAAACGCCACGTGGGCGAGCAGGTACAGGGCCACGCCGCCGAGGAGCGCCACGGCGGGCACCAGCTTGAGCGGGTCGTCGGTGTGCTCCAGCGTCTTCTTGAGGCCCAGCGCGAGGAGCACGATGCCCGCCACCATCGGGAAGTGGAGGTACGAGAAGGAGTCGCGCGCGATCTCGTTCTGCTCCCGGCCCGGCGTGGCGTTGGCCAGCCGCCGCTCGGCCACGAGCGCGA
Source organism: uncultured Thermoleophilaceae bacterium (assembly GCA_963814005.1). Lineage (GTDB taxonomy): Bacteria > Actinomycetota > Thermoleophilia > Solirubrobacterales > Thermoleophilaceae > JAAYBF01. Next base: position 31,968 of record CAWFBA010000010.1, on the reverse strand, counting down.
CTATGTCGAAGTAGAGCCACCAGATCGCGGCCGCTACGGCCGTGCCGATCACGGCAGCGGCCACCACGCCCGCGTCCACGCCACCCTCGGCTCCCACCCCGATGGCCACGATCGACTCGCCCAGGGCGATGATCAGGATCAGCCCGTGGCGCTCGGCGAAGTGCCCCGGCATGAGCTTCCATCCCTCGGCGCCGAAGAAGTAGGGCCCGCCGATGTCGCAGAGGATCGCCACCGCCCAGATCGAGCCCTGCAGCGCGCCATCGGTGGCCGACGCCGTGAGCAGCAGCCCCACGCCCAGCGCCGTGGAGGCGGCCAGCCCGATAACGGAGCGCCGCAGCCCCGGGTCGTCGCTGCTGGCCGCCACGAACAGGACGATCTGGCCGACGCGCACGACCCCGTAGGAGCACGCGAACAGCACCGCCCGCTCGCCGAATGCCTCCGGCACACACAGGGCGGCCACCAGTAGCCCCGCCATGGCGCCGAAGATCGCGAACCTGACCACTCCCTCCTCGGGATCGACCACGCTCGTGAGCCACGAGTAGCCCACCCAGCACCACCACAGCACCCCCAGCACCAGGAGCCCCTGCGCCAGGCCCTCCCACGTCGGGTTGTCCGCCATCAGCGCCGTGCACTGGGTCAGCGCCAGCACGAACACCAGGTCGAAGAACAGCTCGAGCGGCATCACCCGCTCGCCGGTTCGCAGCGTCGCTGCCAGCCGCGGGCCCTGCGCCTGGGCGGCGGTGCTCACCGGGCGGTCAGCCGCGCCCGCTCACGGCGGCCCTCAGCGCTTCCGCCCGTCCTTCTTCGATCCGATCCGGTCGAGGAAGGGCACGAGCGTGCGCACGAAGTCGTTACGCGGGTACGCGGTGAGCGGGTCGATGTGGGTGTAGGTGGTCGCCCGATCGACCAGCGTGAGCCGTTTGGCGGGGATGCCCGACTGTGTCGCCAGCAGCCTGGCTGCATCCAGCACCCGCTGGCCGCCGAGCGCGGCCCCGAACGCGTAGATGGGCATCCGCGAGCCCAATTCGTCGCCGCGCGTGGCGCGCACGTCGAGCACGGCCTGAGCCGGGTTGGCGTTGCCCGCGGCCACCGCGCCCGAGTCGATGGAGAGTCGCCGCGGGTGGTACCACGCGGTGCCGTCCAGGCTCCGCAGGCCCGTTCCCGAGAAGGCCCGCGCCACGCGCTGGATCGGACTGAGCTCTCCGTTGCGGTCCCAGCCGCGGGGATCGCCGCTGGCGGCGAGCCGGCCCGCGTTGACCTGCGCGGCTCGCAGGCTGGCCGGCGACGTGTCGGCGTCGAGGGCGTAGCCGTAGCCGCCCTCGTTGGTGACCGTGACGGGGGCCCTGAGGTTCGCGGGCAGCAGCGGCCAGTCCGTGAAGACGTTCCGCGCGTCGGGCTCGTTGATGGTCGTGGTGGAGCCGACGATGTTGAACAGCCCCGCGAGCGGCGCGGGGATGCCGCCGAACGCCAGCCACGGGCTGCCGGACTGCAGGCTCTGGAGGCTCGCAGTGGCGGCCTCGGCGGTGGGGGGCGTGTTGCCGCTGCCTCCGTCGAGGAGCAGGATGCCTGAGAGGCCCCTGGCGCCGGGCTTGCCGGCGAAGTCCCAGGTGGCGTACGCGGTGGTGATCGAAGCTCCGAGCGAGTGGCCGCCGAGCACCACCTTGCCGCCCCGCTTGCGAGCCGCCTTGACCACCCGGCGGATGTCCTCCACTGCCACGCGCATCCCCCACGACCGCGCGAAGGGGACGCTGGCGTCCGGCACGGCCTGGTGGCGGGGGCTCACCGACGCGTCGGAGATGGAGCCCAGGTAGTAATCGAACAGCTGCTTGCCGGACGCCCTCCCGCGCTTGGCTCGGTTGAGCACCGAGTGGTCCTCGAGGAAGTTCTCCCTGCGCTCGATCGACCACACCTGCCACCGCGGCGCGCGGCTCACGATGAAGTTGGCGAGCGGCTTGAAATAGGTGGAGCCGCCCGAGGTCCCGGGCACGAGGATGAGCACGTTCTTCGCGCGCCGAGAGCCGGTGGCCAGCACGCCGACCTTGTTGTACTTCGCGGGGGTCCCGGGCGCCGCGTAGCTCTTGAGGCGCTCGTAGCGGGTGGACGACGCGTCGGCCGCGGGGGCAGCTGCGAGCAGCGCCAGCACGGCCAGCCCTGCGATCCCGGTCCGCCGTAGGTCCCTCGCGCGCGCGGTCGTCATCCTTCAGCCCCTCCTCGTAGGTCGCCTTAGCGCCCGGATCATATGCCGGTGCGAGCCGCGGGTGGGCAGGTCCCCACGATCCTCTGGCGCGCCCCCGCTGGGCCCACCTTGACTTTGGCGTCGCGGCACGGATACAAAAGCTCGCACCCCAAGCTGGAGGAGAGGAATGCCAATCCCCACCGAGCTCGTCGGCTCGCTGCCGCGCCCGATGAAGCTGCAAGAGGCCTACGCCGACTACGACGAGGGCAAGATCGACTTCGGCCAGCTGCAGGCCGAGCAGGATGAGGCCGCCCAGGACTCGATCAAGCGCTTGGAGGCCACGGGCGAGCCGATCGTCACCGACGGCGAGCAGCGCGAGTCGAGCTTCGCCACCTACCCCATCACGGACACGCTGGCGGGCACCGGCCTGGCCGACAACCTGGCGGGCGACGGCCAGTACTTCGCCATCTTCGACGACGGCCACCACCGCCAGCTGCCCAGGCTCACGGGCGGCCCGTTCAGGTACAAGACCTTCGCCGCGGAGTTCGTGGAGAAGAACAAGGCCATCGCCTCACACGACGTGAAGCAAGCGGTGATCGCCCCCTCGATGCTGATGCTGCTGCACCCGCTGGAGGGGGAGATCCCCGACTACTCGCGGGAGCAGTTCCTGAGCGACCTGTGCGACGAGGCCGAGAAGGACATCCGCAAGTGCTTCGATGCGGGCGCGGTGCGTGTGTCGGTCGACTTCACCGAGGGCCGCCTGGCCAACAAGAACGACTCACGCAACCCGTGGACGGGCAAGGACATGCTCGACGAGTTCATCGACCTGAACAACCGGGTCATCGACCGGTTCTCACCCGAGGAGCGCAAGAACATCGGGATCCACACCTGCCCGGGCGGCGACTGCGACTCGGTGCACAGCAAGGACGTGCCCTACGAGAAGCTGCTGTCGAAGATGTTCAACATCAACGCCGGCTACTTCCTCATCCAGTGCGCCAGCGAGGACGACAAGGAGAACGTCTACAAGCTCTGCGGCCAGTACAGCCGCGAGGACGCCGACGGCGTGGCGCAGGTCTGCTTCATGGGAGTGATCAACCCGCTGACCCCGGAGGTGGAGACGCCCGAGCAGGTGCGCGACGACCTGCTGGCGGCGTCCAAGCACATCCCGGTCGAGCGCCTCGGAGCGACCGACGACTGCGGCTTCTCGCCGTTCAGCCGCGATGTGAAGCCCAAGCACGGGTCGCCGGACTTCGCCCGCGATGTGGCGATGGAGAAGATCACCAACCGGCTCGAGGGGACCCGGATGGCCTCTGAGGAGCTCGGAGTCTGAGCAGAGCCCTGGCTCGGCCGCATCTCGAGCCCGATCCGGGCGTTCGCGCGCAAGCGCGCGAGAGCGCGCAAGAAATGGCCGTCCCCGTCGTTGCAGGTGTCAGTGCCTGTGATCGGACAACGCGCTGGGGAGCGGATCCGAGTCGTCCACGCCGCGGTGCCCAGCGCCGTGAGCGAAGCCCGGCGCGAGGTCGTGGCCTTCACCCGGTCCCTCGGAGGCGGCCCCGCGCTGGTGCGGGTGGTGGGCCTCGCGGTCACCGAGGCCTGCGCCAACGTGGCCGTGCACGCTTACCGGGACCGTCCGGTGCCGGGCGACATGGTGGTGGAAGCGGTGGCCGGCCAGGACCAGATGCATGTGACAGTGGTGGACCACGGCAGCGGCCTTGCACCCCGGTTCGACAGCCCCGGCATCGGACTGGGCCTGCCACTGATGTCACAGCTTGCCGACCGCTTCGAGGTGCAGACCATCGAGGGCGGCGGCACCAAGGTCCGCATGCGCTTCAGCCTGCCCGCCGCACTGTCGCTGGCGAGCTAGGGCGTCCGGCAAGACCGCGCCGGAAGGCGGGCGCTCACCCTTCGAGGCCTGGCGGGGCGCGAACGCGCCAGGTAGCGTGCGCCGATGGCCGGCCTGGACCGCGGCACGCTCCTGGCCCTCGGGGCGATGGCGATGGCGGTGTTCGTGATCGCCAACGACATCACGGCCCTGAGCGTGGCGCTGCCGGACATCGAGAAGGACTTCGACGCGGACGTGACCTCGGTGCAGTGGGTGATCAACGCCTACGCGCTGGTGTTCGGCGTGCTGATCGTGACCGGGGGCCGGCTGGCCGACATGTTCGGGCGGCGGCGGATGTTCTTCTACGGGGCAGCGATCTTCGCCCTGTTCTCGCTGCTGGCAGGCGTCGCCCAGGACGAGCTGTGGCTGATCGCCTGCCGCGGGCTCATGGGCGTGGGTGGGGCGATCATGTGGCCCGCGGTCCTCGGCATGACCTACGAGCTGCTGCCCGAGGACAAGGCGGGGCTGGCGGGCGGCCTGATCATCGGCGTGGCCGGGTTCGGCAATGCGGCCGGCCCGCTGATCGGCGGGGCGCTCACCGAGGCCGCGTCCTGGCGGGCCGTGATGTTCGTGAACCTGCCGATCGCCGCCCTGGCCTGCTTCGCCACCTGGCGGCTCATCCGTGAGCCCAGCTCCGGCACGGGCCGTGAGCCGATCGACTACCGGGGCATCGCGACGCTGACGGTGGGGCTCATCGCGCTGCTGATAGCTCTGGACCAGGTCACCGCCTGGGGCTGGTCCGACGCCCGGATCCTGGTGCTGTTCGGCGTGTCCGCCGCGATGCTCATCGCGTTCGCCCTGATCGAGCGCCGCATGGGACCGGCGGCACTGATCCCGCGCGATGTGATGTCCAACCCGGCGTTCCGCGCGGCGTGCGTGGCCACGCTGCTCATGTCGGCGGTGTTCTTCGCCTCCCTGCTGTTCCTGCCCCAGTTCTTCCAGAAGATCCTCGGCTACACCCCGATCGAGGCCGGCGCTGGGCTGCTGCCCATGATGGCCGTGTTCGCCGTCACGTCGTTCGTGGCCGGCAGCCTCTATGGGCGGCTGGGGGCCAAGGTGGTGGTGTCGGCGGGCGCGGTGTGCCTGACAGCGGGCGCCTTCCTGCTCTCCCTGGTGGAGCGCGACTCGGGATTCGGCGCGCTCGTGCCCGGGATGGTGGTCACGGGAATGGGCATCGGCCTGTTCTACGCCTCCATCACCACCGCGGGAGTCACCGCCCTGGACCCCTCGCGCTCGAGCCTGGCGGGGGGCATCGTCTACATGTTCCAGGTGGCCGGAGGGTCGGTGGGCCTGGGCCTGACGACCACGGTCTTCATCACCGCCTCGGAGGACCGCCTGCAGCGCGACCTGGCCCGGACCAGGCTCGACAGCGACGAGGTGGACGCGCTCCACGGCGCCCTGGCCGGCACCGACTCCGCCAGCCAGATCCTTGCTCGCTTCCCGGGCGCTGCGGCCGACAGGCTGGTGGAGCTGGTGCGCGACGCGTTCGCGGCGGGCATGCAGTGGGCCTTCCGGCTGGTGGCGCTGATGGCGCTGCTGGGCCTGCTGGTGTCGGTCCTGTTCGTGGGTGGATCCCTGCTCCGCGGGGGAGCACGGCAGCACTGAGCCGACGGCCCGCGGCGGCGTTCAGCTGCCTGAGTCTGCCTTCACGTCCTCGGCCACCTGCCGTGTAAGCGTCAAGCGCCGGCTTATCCTCCACGCTGCCGTCGGGGTTGAGCACGCGCAGCCCGGAGAAGTTGAACGGGTTCGAGCGGTCGCGGTCCGTCGAGATCCAGTTCTCCCAGTAGATCCGGTCGACGCCCAGCTCCTCGCGCTGGCGCACCAGCAGCGGCAGCGCGCGTGACAGGCGGGCGGCCTGGTCGGCGCCGGGTGGTCTCGAACGGGTACCGGCGCGTCGCCCGCCTTGCGCCCCGACGACCAGGTGACCTCGGTCAGCCACAGCGGCCGGTCGCCGTCGCCGGCCTGGCGCAGCTCGCGGCGGCCGTACCGGATGATGCGCACGCACGTTCGGGATCTCGTAGGTGTAGGGGTGGATCGCCGCGACGTCGAATACGCCCTTGGCCCCGGCGCGGTAGACCGCGTCGAGCTGCTCCCATGAGCGCTCGGCGAAGCCGGCCATGACCACGCGCGCGTCGGGGTCGGCCTCCTTGATCGCGCCGCGAGCCGCGCGCGCCAGGCGAACGTAGTCGCGCGCGTAGGGCTGCTCGGACCCAGTACTTCGGGCCGATCGGGCTCGTTCCAGAGCTGCCAGTCGCGCACCGGGCGCTTGGGCACGTCCTCGTTCTCCGACCAGAACGACCCGTCCGGGCCGTAGCGGCCGATGAGCGCCTTCATGTACTCGGCGTACGCCTCGGTGCCATCCGGCGCCGAGCCGGCTCGCCCGGGGCTGCGCGCCGCCCACCTCGGGGTGCCGAGCACGACCGGGAGCAGGACGATGTTCTCCCGCGAGGCCGCCTCCACCAGCTGGTCGGGGTAGCTGAAGTTCGTGGGCCGGCCGCCCACCGACTTGAAGCGGTCGCGCCGCCTCGGCCGGCACCTCCCGCTCGCTGCGATAGGGCTGGAGCGACGTTCCAGTAGAAGGGAACCCGGAGCGTGGTCACGCCCGCCTCGGCCATGGCCTTCATCTCGCTCGCAACCTCAGCCTGCGGCTGGAGCAGCGCCCCGTGTGTCACCCCCAGCAGCGGGTCGTCGCGCCCGGGCGCCTGCTGGTCGTCGCCGGAGTCGTCGCCCCCGCCGCAGCCGGCGAGGGCGCACACCATCGCCACCCCTGTCAAGTAGATCCGCCGCATCGGCAGGAAAGTAGCTGAGGGCGGGGCGCGGGGCGCCGCCAGCCGCGGGGGCTGGGCCTCAGCGGGGCAGGTACTCGATCCGCTGCAGCCGCGGGTAGTACTGGGTCTTGCCCTTGTAGTTGATCGGGCGGGCCAGGCGGCACGGCGGCGCCGCGGGGGTGGCGTTCATCGTTGCCCGGCCCTGGGGCCGCCCGTGCGTGTTGCGGCAGTCCCAGGCGGGCATCACGCCGGTCCGCCCGACCTCGGGCTGGGCGAACGACAGCGGCCCGAGGTAGGCGTTGCCGCGGTTCTGGGGGCGGCGGTTGGGCCAGAAGGCCTGGGTGTCCGCGCCGGTTGGGAAACAGGCGTGTGACGTGGCCACTGGAGAGCGGGTCCTGCGACGAGTACCCCTTGGCGGCGTTGATCGACGAGAAGGTGGCGAGGAAGTCGGTGATCTGATGCTGGTTGAAGGAGAGGTAGTCCAGCAGTGGGTTGACCTCCGACAGCAGCGGTGACAGGGCGCCGAAGGTCGGCCGCAGGCCAGCGGAGATCTCGCGCGTGGCGGGCAGCGAGCGCTGGGCGAGGTCGATGTAGGGGTCGGAGTTCGCGAAGAAGCGCCGCAGGTCCGGTGACAGCGCGCCCAGGTCCTGAAGCGTGGGCCGCAGCTTCTGGAAGGCGGGCCGCAGCTGGACCACCAGCGGATCGGTGTCCTTTGCGAAGCGCTGCAGCCGCGACAGCGTCAGCCGCGACTCCACCAGGAACGTCGGCAGGATCTCCCAGATGTCGGCGAACGCCTGGCGCTCGCGCTGGATGGAGCTGAAGACGGTGTTCTGGTTACGCACGAGCGCACTGAGCTGGCGCTGGTTGCGCGAGAGCGCGTCGAACACCAGGCCACCGTTCTTGACCACCCCGCGCAGCGCGCCCTGCTGGGCGTCCAGCAGGCGCGTGAGGTCGCGGCCCTCGCGAACCAGGTTGGGGAGCGTGCCGAGGGCGTCGTTGAGGTCCACGCCGCGCCCCACGATGCCGGCACCCAGGTCCTGCTGCCAGGTCTGGAAGGCACTGCGCGTGTAGGGATCGAACGAGTCGAGGATCTCGTCGACCTGGGTGCTCTCCTGCACCCTCTTCGGCCCTCGCAGCACCCCGTCCTCCGGCAGCGCCGCGGCGTTCTTGGTACCGACCGTCATGTCCACGTAGGTCTCGCCGATGATGCTCTTCTGCCTGAGGCTGAAGCGCGCGTCGCGGCGGATCGGGGCGAACTTGCGCTTGATCTCGATCGTCGCGAGCGCGGCGTTGCCCTCCGGGTCCTCCTCGATCTTCGCGACGTTGCCCACCTTCACGCCCGCGATCCGGACCTCGGCGGGCGCGACCAGGTTCGTGGCCTCGGTCATGGCCACCTTGAACTGGTAGCTGCTGGGCTTGAGCGGCAGCGGGCCCCGAGAAGGAAAGCCACAGGAACAGCAGCACGCCGATGCACGACAGCGGGAAGGCGACCATCGCGGCGAGCGCCAGTGGTGTGGGGGCGTTCTTGTTCATGGGCCGAGAAGCGCTCCCGGGCAAAGGGTCGGCCTGGTGAAGGTCGGGGGGAGTCCGGTCACCGCAGAACCGTTGAAGAGCTGGTTGACGGCCAGACCGAGGCCCGCTGGGGCATATGACTGCGTGACGACCTTCCAGTCCCGGCAAGACGCGCCGTTGACGATCTTCCGCGCCGAGCCCTGCGCGTCGCCCCACTGCAGGAACGAGCCGATCTGATGCGTGCCCCAGGCCGAGTGGAAGAGGAAGCCCTCGTCGCGACCGGGGGTGTCCTGCGACTCGCGCCCGCGCGGGTTGTTGCCCGCCAGGTTCCCGAGGGTGTTCAGCGCCCTGAACGTCCGCTGCAGCCCCGGCTCCGACGCCGCCAGGTCGGGGGCGGACTTGGCGAGCTCCGCGACGGCCGGCGCGGCCGCGCGGGCGAACGGGCGAATGTCGCGCCGGAGCAGCGGCGCCGCCTCGAGCGCGAACGGGCGCACCTCGCGGTTGGACTCGATCAGGGCGGGCGGCACCGCGCGCAGCTCCTGGGCGGCGGGGCGCAGGACGCGCGCCATGCCCTCCACGCGGTTGAGCGCGCGGGTGGCCTGGGCGAGCGTGCCCGGCAGGCGGCGCACGGTCCCGCTGACCTCCTCGCGCCGGTTGGCCAGCGTGCCGAACGACTTGGAGGCGCTGTCCACCAGCTGCGCCAGGTCGTCGTCCTTGGCCCCCAGCTCACGCGTCACGAGGTTCAGCGATCGGATCAGCCGGCGCAGCTCGGTGGTGCGCTTGGCCGTCTCGGTGGACACGAGCGCCAGGTCGCGGTGGGTGGGCTCGAAGCGCTTGAGCACCGCCCGCAGGTCGTTGCCGCGGCCCTTCAGGCCCTCGCCCGCGCCCTGCAGCAGCAGCTTGATGTACTGGCGCGTGTCAGTGTCGAGCGCGGACAGGAACTCGTCGGCGTTCACATCGGGGAGCGTGTTGGAGATCGGGAGCCTGAAGTCCTCACCGGCTTCCGGCGCCTCCGGCGAGCCGGGGTTCAGCTCGATGAACATGTCCTTGAGCGCGGTGCGCGGGCGCAGCAGGGCCGTGGCGTCGCGGCGGACCATGCCGTCGTACTCCGCGTCGATCGAGAGCTTGATGATGGCCTTGCCGTCCTGCAGCTCCACGTCGTCCACGTCCCCCACCTCCACCCCGGCCACGCGCACGGTCTGCCCCTGACCGGGGGTCACCGCCTGGGCGGTGGTGAAGGCGGCGCTGATCTCGAGCGGATCTCTCCTCCCACGGGAACCGCAGGCCCTGGTTGGACAGGATGTAGAGCGCGACGCCGCAGGCCAGCGCGAACATGGCCACGATCGCGATGAAGTCCCGCAGGTGCTTTCCGATCGCGCGTCTCATGGCTGGGGCGGCCCCGTCTGGATCTCGCCCGGCGCCGGCGCGGCCTTGACCCCGGGCGGCGGCGCCAGCGCTCGCGAGTTGAGGTCCGGCGGCTGCTGGGTCTCACACGGCACGCTCGGCCGCAACGCGGGCATTTCGGCGGGCGCCGGGTTGATGCCCCCGTACCGGCTGCGTGTTGAACCACAGCCGGTCGCCGATCGGGTAGACGAAGTTGGCGGTCGCGGCGATCGAGCGGGAGTAGATCCCGTTCCCGTCGAAGCTGCGCGCCCCGCCGGCGAGGCCGGGCATCCACTTCACGAACTCCTGGTAGACGGGCCCGGTCGACGGGAAGAAGGGGTCCGGAATCGTGGCCTCGCTGGTGGGCAGGGTCACGTTGTTCAGGCACGAGGCGAGCAGCCGCTGCTGGCCCTGAAGCTCGACGCCGCCGTCGGCGAACTTGGCCAGGCCGGGCGCCGCTTTCGCCAGCGACCGCGCGGTCCCTCCGAGCTCGTCGCGGCCGATCAGGCCGCGCAGCTCGCGCGCGAGGGGGATCGACGCATCCAGCGTGCGCGGGGACGTCCTCAGGGCCGGCGTGGCCTCGCGCGCGAACGTGCGCAGGTTCGGCAGCGCCTGGTCGAGCTCGCCCAGCGCGCGTGTAGCCCTGGCGGATGGTGCGTGGCAGCTCGCCGATCGGCCGCGGACAGGGCGGCCTGCTCGCGGGCGAAGGCGCCGCCCGCCTCCGCGAGGTTGGTCACCAGGTCGCGCAGCTGGGGCTCGTTGCGGCTCAGGCCGGACGCCACCCGGCCGGCGTTGCGGAGGTATCCCGGAGAGGTCGCCCTTGCGCTGGCCCGCGAAGCGCCTCGTTCACCTTCGCCGAGTTCCCGTACGCACGCTGCCAGTAGCGCGTGGTGCGATTGAACGCGGCCGCGCCGCCCTTCTCGACCGCCGCGGCCGTACTCGTCCAGCAGCGTGCGCACGTTCTCGCGCGTGTTGCTCTCGAAGATCTTCAGCAGGTCGCCGACCGACACCGGCCCGGCCGTCTGCGTGGCGGGCACCACGGCGTCCTCCTCCAGCTCCTCCGCGCCCGGGCGTGCCGGGTCTCACGTCGATGAAGTAGTTGCCCTCCAGGAACAGCCGCGGGCGCACCTTGAAGCGTGGCGTCCTTGCCCAGCGGGCGGCCCCTTCCTCCTCGATCTCCATCTCGATGACCGAGGTTCCCTCCTGCGGGCCCTCCTCGACGGCCGTGACCTTGCCGATGTCCACTCCGGCCAGGCGCACCGCGCTGTTCACCCGCACGTCCTGCGGCCCCTTGAAGGCCGCCTGGACCCGATAGGGGTTGGCGAACGGGTTGTAGCGGGTGAAGGCCGCGTAAGAGACGACCGCCAGCACGATCAGCACGATCGCGCCGATCCGGAAGGCGTTCTTGCCGCCGAACACGTTCACTTGGGGAGCCCCTTCGGCCAGGCCGGCCCGGTCTCGGGCCGGCGCGAGAAGGTCTGGCCCTTGGGCACGCGGCGGCGGCCGGTGTAGGTCGGGCCCTGGTTGCCGGGCGTGGCCGGGTCGATCACGATCGTCGCGGTCCTTAGGCGCGAAGGTGGCAACCCGCTCGAGGTAGCCGCGCTGGCCGGCCTCGCAGTCGGCGTTGCCCTTGTTGTCGATGGCCGCGGGCAGCGCGTTCGATGTGCAGGCCCTGTACCGGCTCCGCCGCGCCGATGCTGCCCAGATCGCTGTCGACCGGCGATTCGTCGGGGGAGGGAGGAAGTTCACGAGGGACCGCTGCGCCCGGCCTGCCGCCGGCTCCATCCCCGCCTCGCCGGCATAGGCGAAGCCGGTGGTGAACAGGTTGCACACCGTGATGTGAGGACCCACGAAGCGGGTGAGGGGCGCAGGATCCCGACCGTGTCCGTGAGCCCGCGCAGCGCACCGGTGGTGCGGCGGTCGGTCATCAGCCCCTCGAGCGAGTCGAGGGTGGGCTCCAGCTCGCGATAGAGCCGCGGCAGCTTGGGCTGCACGTCCACGCCGCGGTCGAGCGCCGACTCGATCCGCGGCAGGTTTCGCGGGCATCACCTCGGCCGCGCCGCGCAGGGCCTCCGAGGTCTCGCGCGTGTGCTCGAGGAACGGCCGCTGCACCCGAAGAGCGGGGATGCCCACGCGCCAGCGTGCGCGGCGACTCGCGCAGCGACTCGCGCAGGCGGCCCTCGTTGCGCGACCACGCCTCCAGGGCGTCCGCGCCCGCGGAGAACCCGTTGGCGTAGCTGTCGGCCTCCGGCGCAACGGCTTCGGCCGTGCGCCCGAGGCGGTCGAGGAAGCGGGCCAGGTTGGTGTCCGGGTCGCCCAGCGTGCGCGCCACCGGCTCGAGGTGGCGCAGGAACTCCGGCAGGTCGCTGATGGCAGTGTTCAGGTCCTCGCCGCGGAGCGTCAGCGCGGTGCCGGCCCCGGTGATCACGTCGCTGCACGCCCTTGCGCGTCTCTGCGTCGTACATGTTCCCGAGGTCGTCGAGTTGCACGGGCACGCGCGCGCTGCTGCAACCGGGATCGTGTCCCCGTCGAACAGCGCCCGGCGGCTCTCGCCGCGCGTGAGCTCCACGTACTTCAGGCCGCTCAGCGACAGCGGCCGGATGGCGACGCTGCTGTCGGCCGGCACATCGCCGTAGGAGCCGTCGAGCTTGATCACGATCTGGGCGACGGTGCGGCCGCTGTCCTTGCGGACGCGGCTCGAGCTCGGTCACGATCCCGACGCGGCGGCCGCCCTCGCGCACCTGGTTGCCCTTCGTGAGCGCCGCGCCGTTGGGGCTCTCGAACACGAGCCGCGTGGTGGGCACGAACGGCAGGCCGCTGTTGGCGTTGTAGGAGAGGAACACGGCGACGATGGCCACCAGCAGCGTGACCGCGCCCACCAGGACGGGGCTCGAGCGTGATGGAGGCTGTGGACTGGCGTCTCATCGCAGGAGGTAGTCCAGTAGGGGCTCGTCGCCGGCGCCCGCGGGCTTGGCCGCGGCGCCGCCGCTCTTGAGCCGCGCGGCGTCGGCCTCCGGGCTGTCCTCGTCGGACGCCTCGGTCGTGCCCTTGGTCGGGTCGGGGCTGGTGATCCCGGGCTGGTTCGGCCCCAGCCACGCCCGGCATCGGCGTGGCGTTGCTTGACGGTCTCCGCGTCGGCGTACGTACCGCACACCTCGTCGCCGTACTGCGCGTTCTTGAGCAGGTACGAGTCCTTGTCGAACCAGTTGCTGGTCTGCGAGCCCAGCCAGAGGAAGCGCAGGAACGCCTCGAGCCCGGTGTAGCCGCGCCCGCCGGGCGAGCGCGGGTCGCGCTCGGCCGCGAAGTCGCGGTCGTTGAGGTGCTTGAGGATGATCCCGAGGTTGCCCGCGGTCTCTGGCAGGCGGTCGCGTGGCGCTGGTCAGCCGCTTGAGGTTGGGCAGCGAGCGCTCCAGGTTGCCCTCGCCGCTGCGAGCGAGCGCGGCCAGCGCCCGCACGGACGGGCGCGAGGCGGTGGAGAAGTTGCCGGTGGTGCGCAGCAGCGCGGCCAGCGGGCGGGCCGAGACGCGCAGGCTCTCGAGCGCCGGCCGCTGCGCCTCGGCGGCGCCCTCCAGCGCCGCCAGCGTGGGCTGCAGCTCGCCGAGGAAGGTCGGCAGCTGACGGAACTGGTCGTCGACGCTGGCCGCCTCGGTGGCATACGCGCGCGTGGTGTCGCGCGCCTCCTCCACGAACCGGCCCACGTCGCGCCGGCGCTGCGACGACCTGGCTGAGGATCGTGTCCGCGTCCGTGTAGAGGTCGCGGATCGTCCGCCGCTGCTGCGCCAGCACGCGCAGCACGCTTGTTCACCTCGCGCAGCGCGGGGTTGGCGCGGCGGATCGTCTCGTTCAGGTCCTCGCCGCGGCCGGCCAGGCCGCTGGCCGAGCTGCGACAGCAGGATCGAGAAGCGCTCGCGGTAGGGGCGGCGCATGATGTTGGCCACCAGGTCGGGCGGCACGACCGACGCGCTCTGGCTGACCGGGATCGTGTCTCCCTCGTCGAGCTTCTCGCGGCTCTTGCCGGGGTCGCAGTCGATGAAGTACTCGCCGATGAGCGACTGCGGTCGCGTCTCGCAGGTCACGTCCTTGCGCAGGTCCCCGAAGCCGCGCTCGGTGAGCTCGAACTCGATCTCCGCGAGCATCTGCTTGCGGTTGAGGCGCATCTTCTCGACGATCCCGGCGCGCACGCCGGCCACGCGCACGTCCGACCCCTCGGTGAGGCCGTAGGAGTTGTCGAGCTGGAGCTTGTAGCGCACGCCGCCGGAGTCGTCGAGCGCGCCCGTGGCCAGCAGCGCGAAGCCCACCGCCGCGACGCAGCGCCGAGCACCGGGAGCAGTCTGCGCAGGCGCTTCATCGCCCCGGGACCACCTGGGTCGGGTCGCAGTTGAAGGCGGGGACGGGCGCCACGGGTTCGAGCCGTCCGGAGCCGGCCGCTCGCATCGAGCCCGGGCAGCGGTTGCGCGTGGCTTCACCAGCCGTGTCAATAATGGCCTGGCGCTCCCACGGCGGGATGATGTCGGCCGACGCCTGTCGCACCGTTCTGCGCCGGGGGTGAACTGCCCGGGAGCGTCGCCGACGCGCGAGGCCGCGCCCGTTCGCGTCATAGATGCCGACGTTGCCGAAGGCCTTCAGGAAGCCGATGATGTCCGGGCCGTACGGGCCGCCAGAAGGCCCAGATCGGCGTCGAGCGGCGGAAGGACGTCGGCGGCCTCGGCGAACGATCCCCGGCGGGTGCGCCCGTTGCGCTCCGCCGAGCGGACCGTGATGTCGCGCAGGCTGCGGCGTGACCCGCGCCAGCTCGGTCAGGTCGTTGGCGCGGCCGGGCTTGCGGACCGAGTCGGCCAGCGCCTTCACCGGCACGCCGGCCTGGGCTGCGAACGGCTGGAGCTGGGTGAGCAGCCGCGTTCAGGCGCGGCGCCACCGGCTTGGAGGCCTCGACGAACGGGTCGAGGTCGTCGAGCGTGGAGCGCACGTTCACGTAGGTCGAGTTGGCCCGCCGCAGGAAGCCGCGGCGCCTGGCCGATGGCGTCCGAGAGCGCGCGCTCCTCGCGCGCGATCGCGCCGGTGGTGGTGGCCAGGCGGTCGACCACGGCGGCCAGGTCGTCGCGACGGCTGGCCAGGGCGCCCACCAGGCGCGAGGAGCCCTGGAGGAACCGCCGCAGGTCACCCGAGTCGCGGTTGATCTCGTCGAAGAGCTTGGTGGAGGCCACGAAGCTCGGGTTGAGCTCGCGCCAGCCCGCATCCACGAACTCCTCAGCGCCGCCGAACTGGCGGCCCGACCCGCGCACCGCCTTGGTCAGGCCCGCGCGCGCCTTGTCGTCGAACATCGAGAAGAACTGGTCGAGGTCCACGATCCCCTGCGTCTGCTCGATCGGGATCGTGCCGCCGTCGGGTATCTCCTTGCCGCCCGCAGGCGGGATCCGCAGGTCCACGTAGCGGCCGCGGCCGCTGGCGAGGCTCGTGAGCCGCAGATGCGCCTCTGTCCCGTCTCGCAGCGGCGCCACGTCCTCTTCGAGCTCGAGAGTGAGCTCGGCGTTGCCCTCGTCGGTGAGGTCCGACTCGGTCACGATGCCCACCTGGCGCCCCGCGATCCTGACCACGTTGCCCTCGCCGACCAGCGAGGCCGAGGCCAGCTCGACCTTCACCGTGTAGGTGTCCTCGCGCAGGAGGAACAGCGCGACGAGCGCGAGCGCGGCGATGAGCAGCGCCGCGACCGCGAACACGCGGACGGGCGACACCCCGGGTCCTGGCGCCGATTCGTGGCGAGCGGCTGTAGCGCTCACGGCACCGGCGTCCTATCCCCCTTCAAGCGAGCGCGGCGACCGGAATCGCGGGCGATCGTAGTCACAGCCCCTCCTCATAGAAGCCGCGCGAGTCTATACCGGGGTTGGAGGCTCTCCGCGCAGGTCGGGCGCCAGATTTCAGCCGCCTTAGCCCAAGCTCAACATGCGCCAAACAAAGCGCTCGTCGAACGGGCGGCTGACAAGGACGCAGGGAGCGACGCGTGCTCTGCACGCGAGCGACTGAGGACGCCGTCAGCGGCCCGGTTCGACGAGCGCTACTGCTTGACGCGGAAGGCGCCGCGCATGAACGGGTGGATGCGGCAGAAGTAGGTGTAGGTGCCCGCGGGGAGGGTCTTTGGAGTCTCCCAGGTCCGCCTGCGGACGGCGGGTGTCCGGTCGCCGAGCTGCCCCGAGTCGAACTGGTACTTGGCGTCCGGGATCGGGTAGGCGATGCCGGTCGAGCGGTTGCAGGGCGCCTTGCAAGAGGTGACCGAGTGCCAGGCCTCCTGCCGGGCGTCGCCCTGGCCGAGCACGTAGGTCAGCGACTGGCCGCGCTTGACGGTCGGCGGGTTCTTCGCCGCGCCGGGCAGGCGCAGGTCACCGGCCTGGTAGGAGAAGCCGTTGATCATCAGCGGCCCGCCGGCGAAGACGCCGGAAGGGAGCTTGCGCGGGTCGGGCAGCTCGGTCTTCTTGCCACCGTGGACGCTGTTCTCCTTGAGGTGGCCGTGCGTGACCTTGCCCTCGTGGTTGACCTTCGTGCTGAAGGGGTTCTTGCCCTTGTCGCCCTCGGCCATGTAGGCCACCATGATCCCCATCGACTCGTACCAGGAGGCCGAGCTCGGTCTCGTAGGTGGTGGTGATCTCGAGCGTGTCGCCCTCCTTCACGGCCACGCGCCAGTCGTCGGGCGTCGCGGTCATCGCGACGTCCCAGGACACCGGGCCCGCCGGCTCGAAGTACTTCGCGCGCGGACTTGAAGAGATGCGCCTTGTTGCCGCGCACGGTCGGCGACTCCTTGCGGCACTTGCGCCGGCTCGAAGCCGTGGCGCGCTTGCGCGCACGCCGGTCCCGCGTAGCGCGCGCCTGGGCGCGTGAGCCACATGTCGGTCCACAGGCCGCCGGTGTGCACATGACCGGCCGTAGCGACAAGCACGCCGTCGCGATCCACGGTCCACTTGTTCTTCTGCACGCCGCGCGGGTAGGCGCCCTTCTGCTGGTTCGGGTAGGTGAACTTGCCCTTGTTGCCCGTGTTCTTGAGGATGTCGAAGACCGGGTAGAGGCTGCCGTTCTGGACGTCCATCCAGATCGGGCGCACCGGCTTGATCGACTTTGCCGCCTTGGCCGTGTCCGGGATGAAGTCGACGGTGTAAGTGATGTACAGCCGCATCCGCTTGGGCGTGAGGTTGTGGATCATGTGGTTGAGCAACCACCGAGTCCGTCGCCTCGTAGCGGTAGCCGAAGCCCTTCGGGAACTTCGAGATCGTCTTCTCCTCGCCCGCTGCGAAGAAGAGCTCGGGCAGGCCCGACGTGGCGTTGCCGCCGGAGCATGTTCACCCACACGCCGTGGTGGAACATCACGTCGTCGGTGGGAGGCACGGTCCCGTCGAGCGTAAGTGAGGTCGGGCCTGATCCGGGTGATCTAGCCGTCGACCTGCGGCTTCTCGCGGATCGGCGCGTAGGCGATCCGGTTCTGGCCCGGGGTCACGTTGAGGGGGCCGACCTTGTAGGTGACCCGCTGTGTTCCCTTGGGCGCGCCCTTCGGCTTGGCAGCCTGCGCAGAGGGCACCAGCAGCAATAGTGAGGCGACCACGAGCAGGGCGCCGGTGAGACGGGCGGAACGCACGGCCGCGGACCCTAGCAGTTTGCGGCGCGTCTGCAAAAAGACTTCGGGCGGCTACGCGCCAGAAGCTGCCCTCATCGGCAGCGGGTGCCCTTGAGACGGCTGAGCTTGATCCGCGCCGCCATCCGCTCGTAGCCGCGGGCGTTGGGGTGGATGTGGTCGCCGCTGTCCAACAGGGGCAGCATGCGATCGGGTCGTCGCGGATCGCGCAGCGCGGCCTCGAAGTCCACCACGGTGTGGGGCAGCTTCGTGCGCCGGATCCAGCTGTTCACTCTCACGCGCGTGCGGTTGCCGTCTGGCGTGCCGGCGCGGTTGATCAGGTTCTCCCCGCCCGCCGGCGTGAGGGTGCCCAGCGTGACCCGGAAACCCTGGACGTTCAACCGCGAGACGATCAGCCGCAGCCCGGCGATCACCTGCTCCGGCGTGGCCGAGGGACCTATGCCTCCGATGTCGTTGATCCCCAGGAGCACGATCACGTCCGTGGCGCCCGGCACCGACAGGACGTCGTCGGCCAGCCGCGAGAGCGCACTGGGGCCGAATGGCGCAGCGCCCGCCACGGCGGCATCCAGCAGGATCTTGTTGCCCCCGTTGCCCACGTTGGGCACCGACAGCGGCCTGCGGGCTCGGATCAGCCTGCGGGCCAGGAAGTCCGGCCACCGGGTGTCCCGCTGCCCGCGCCGCTGGGCAAACGTGCTGTTGAAGCCGTGCGTGATCGAGTCGCCGAAGGCCACGACCGCGCCCGCGCGGCGCGGCGCCAGCACGTCGATGCCCTCCAGGAACTGGAGCGCGGTGCTCGCGCGAGAGAAGAAAGCTCCCGACGTGTTGGCGGTCTGGTCCCCCGGCGCCACCCGAGACCCGACCTCGGTTCCGTTGGTCACGTTCGTGGTGGCGGGGCCGGTGGGGCCGGGCGCGTACATGCTCAGCGCCAGACCCTGAAAGGCACGGACGCGCAGCGGGATCGGATCGCTCACCGCGGCGGCCCCGCGGGGAATCGTGACCGAGGACCTGCCGCCGAAGGTCACGCGGCGGGAGGTTCCCGGCACGAGCGCCGCCCCGCCGGCCCGGCGGGCGAGGCGCACCGAGCTGAACGTCACGGGCACGAGGCCCCAGCGGTTCGAGTGCCGGACCCGGAAGCGGCGCCCTCCGCATGTGCGGCGTGACCGTGAGCCGGATCGTCTCGCGGTTGAAGCACCCGATGGAGAACGCCGGGGCGCGTGGCCTAGCGTCGTGACCCAGTGCGAGCCCTTGCAGCGCGGGGCCCTCGCTGCGGCAGCGGGCGCGGGGACGTTGAGCGCGCGCCGCGACCAGCAGGTGCGGCTGCGATGGCCCCCCGTCCGCCGCCGCGCCCGGACGACCGAGCGCCATGTCGCGCCGTTCCATCCCACAGCGCTCGCAGGCTAACGATGCACTCGCAGCATCGCGCGCGACTCGCACGGGCCGCCCCGCGCGTGGAGGGCTACTCGATGCCGGGCATGGACCTGCCTGTTCCAGTGGACTTCAAGCGCTGAGCGAGCGCCGGGCGACACCGGCGGGCTGACTCCGCCCCGGCGCTCAGGTCCCCGGTACGAGCACCAGCTTGGTGGGCGGGTCGGCGAGCGCCTCCTCGGCGTCGTCGAAGCCCACCACGGCGCTCGTGACCAGCGCCGGGTCGAGCTTCCCGGACCCACCAGCTCCAGCACGTCCGGGATCAGCGTCCTGGCATGGCAGCGCCCCGCGTGCAGCGTGCACCCGCGCGTGTACATCTCCAGGAGTGGCATGGGGGTCGTGGGCTCGAAGTAGATGGCCACGCTGGTGCAGGTGCCATCGGCCGCGGCCGACCTGATGGCCGCGTGCAGGCCACCGTGGTCGCCCGACGCGTCGACGGTCACCGGGAAGCGCCCGAGCTTGGCGGGCCACTCAGGGCTGCCGCCATCGTCCGCAGGGACCGCCAGCGGCTCGGCGCCCAGCGCGCCGGCGGACTCGAGCCGGCCCGCGTGGGTGTCCGCGTAGACGACCCTCCGGGAGCCCAACGCCACCGCGCAGGCGGCCGCGTACAGCCCGACGCTGCGCGCCGAGCCGCCCACCACCAGCACCTCGGCGCCGGGTGCGCGGGCCAGTGGGCCCGCCACGCTGCGGAACCCGTCGGCCACGTTGTCGGCCACGCTGGCCAGGGCCTCCGGCTCGGCGCCCGCCGGAAGCGGCACGAGCATCGCGTCGGCGAACGGGACGCGCAGGAGATCTGACAGCGCCCCGCCCCAGTCCCCACCCAGCGGCCGCATCCCGTAGGCCGAGCCGCGGGGAACGGTCAGGCAGCTGCCCGTGTTGCCCGCCGCGCATGCCGCGCATGTGCCGCAGGAGATCTGGAACGGCACGATCACCCGGTCCCCCGGCCTCACCGTCTCCACTCCGTCGCCGACCTCGGCGACCTCCGCCACGCACTCGTGCCCCAGCGGGAACGGCTCCCCCATCGGGAACAGCCCGGTCAGGAACGCTGCGTCGAGGTCGCACATGGCCACCGCAAGGGGCCGCACCAGCGCCTCGGCATCGCCCTGGAGCGCGGGCGCCGCCGCCTCGCGCCACTCGACCGACCGCTCTCCGGTGATCTCGAGCTGCCGCACAGGGGGCGACGTTATACCCAGCCGGCTCCGCTACAGCGGGAGCGCGCGAAGCCAGTCGCCCACGGCGCGGCCGACCGCGTCGACGTCGGTGCGCAGGCTGTGATTGCCCGCCACCTTGGCGACGGTTCGCCGCCGGCCGTCGGGCGGCATCCCGAACTGGTCCGACTCGCCCTGCACCACGAGCACCGGCAGCGCCACGGCCTCGAGCTCGTCCAGGCGGGTCGCCCGCGGCGAGCCGTCGCGGCGCTTGGGCGGCTGGAGCGGGAAGGCCAGGCAGAGGACGGCGCCGGCCCCGGTGGCCTCCACCGTGCGGCACGCCACCCGCGCACCCAGGGACCGGCCGCCCACCACCAGCGGGAGCCCGGCCAGCTCCCCGGCGGCGAGCTGCTGCACAACCGCCGTCCAGGCTGCGTCCAGCTGGCGTGCCGGAGCCGGGGATCGCCTGCCCGCGACCCGGTAGGGCTGTTCCACCAGCGCGACGCTGACCGCCCCGGCGAGGGCGGCGTCCCGGGCCGCAATGAGGTCCGGAGCCTCCACCCCGCCACCGGCACCGTGACCCAGCACCAGCGCGGCGCGCGGGTGCTCGGCGTGGTGGAGGTGCGCCCGTGCGGGCCCGTGGGGCGTGTCCAGGTTCACGTGCATCACGGGAATGCTGGCAGCCCTTTACTGGACGCGCCGCCGCGCCGCCCGGCCGGCGCTAGAGTCGCCGCGCATGGCCTACGAGACGCTCCTCTACGACGTGGACGCGGATCGGGCGGTGGCAACGGTCACCCTCAACCGGCCGGAGCGGCTCAACACGATCGTGCCGCCCATGCCCGAGGAGTTCGAGCACGCGGTCCAGACCGCAACGGGGGACGACCGGGTGAAGGTCATCGTGCTCCGCGGCGCCGGGTCGTCGTTCTGTGCTGGGTACGACTTCGGCGGCGGGTTCCACCACTGGGACGAGTCCATCACCACGGACGGTCGGTGGGACCCGGGCAAGGACTTCGTGGGCGCCGGCGCGTGGGGCCCGACTCAGCGGTTCATGTCCATCTGGCGCACACCCAAGCCCGTGATCGCCCAGGTGCACGGTTGGTGCGTCGGCGGCGGCAGCGACATGGCCCTGTGCGCCGACCTGGTGATCGCGTCCGAGGACGCCAGGCTCGGCACGCCCTACGCGCGCTTGTGGGGCGCCTACCTGAGCGGCATGTGGCTGTACAGGCTGGGCCTGACCAAGGCCAAGGAGCACGCGCTGACCGGCAGGCCGCTGTCGGGCCGGGAGGCGGCCGACGTGGAGCTCGTGAATCGCGCGGTCCCGTTCGACCGGCTCGAGGCGGAGGTCGCGGAGCTGGCCGACCAGCTTGCAACGAGCCCGGCGTCTCAGCTGGCCGCAATGAAGCTCGTGGTCAACCAGGCCTACGAGAACATGGGCCTGGCCTCCACTCAGACGCTCGGGCCGATCCTCGACGGGCTCATGCGCAACACCCCGGATGCCGAGCGATGGATCGAGTTGGCGGAGCGCGAGGGCGTTCGCGCCGCCGTTGGGCGCCGCGACGGGCCGTGGGGCGACTACAGCGCGGCCGGCCCAGAAGGAAAGCCCGACCCCTCCAACACGATCGAGCCCTGACGTGGCAGGGGTGCTTCGCGCAACTAGGCGGTGCGAGCCCCGACCTCGGCGGTGCAGAAGGAGCACCGGCGAGCCTCGAGCGGGATCTCGCTGAGGCACTGAGGGCACTCGCCCGTCTCGCGATCCACGTCCGTTTCGGTCTTGTAGCGCTTCATGAGCGCGTTGACCGGCTTGACCACGAAGAAGAAGATGACCGCCGCGATGATCACGAACGTGAGCAGCGCGTTGATGAAGTCGCCGTAGAGGAACTTGCTCCCGTTGATCTCGAAGGTGAGCTGGGAGAAGTCGGGCTGGCCGCCGATGGCAGCGATCAGCGGCGTGATCAGGTCGGCCACGAAGGCGGTCACCACAGCCCCGAACGCCGTGCCGATGACCACCGCGACGGCCAGGTCAACGAGGTTGCCGCGGAGGATGAACTCCCTGAACTCCTTGATCACGGCGCGATCCTCACCCGATCGAGCCGCGCGAGTCAAGGCCTGCAAACCGGCGCCCGCGGGCCTTGGCGCGGTGGCGCGATGCGGTGACTGAGACGCGAGCGGCCTAGCCGTCGCGGAAGGCCATCCAGTGGTAGGTGGTGGCGTTCGGGTTCACGATGCCGTCCGGCTTCGCGGCGCTGGCGCTGGGGGGCGTGGCCGCAGCGTTCGTGGCGCGCGCGCCGGGCCGGCCGCTAGCCGGTTCGGGCGCCCGGGCGGTCACGGCCCACGTCGACGCGGCTGCGACCACCGCGCCATCCGCGTCCACGAAGTCCGCCAGCGCCGCCCGCAGGTCGGCGGCGATCTTGGGCCTGATCTCGTCGACCCGGTTTCCCCAACCGCGCAGCACCTCCGCCGCCGGCCCGAGCGCCATGTTGAACGCCACCGCGTGGTCCAGGTCATTGCCGATCTTGTAGGGAAGGTCCTGGCGAGCGAGGCGGATGTCCCCGAAGCCGGCGTGCTTGAGCACATCCGTGACCGTGTCCGCGTTTGCCATCGAGAAGGGGCCCGGCCCGCAGCGCGGAGCGTCGTAGTCCTCCGGCTCCTCCAGGTACTCCGCCACCACCAGCTCCGCACGATGCATGCACACGTTGTCGAGCTTGCGCCGCCACACGACCATGTTCAGCAGGCCGCCCGGGCTCAGGGCCTGGCGGACGTTGCGCAAGGCCACCACCGGGTTGGCGAAGAACATCGTGCCCATTCGCGAGAAGGCGTAGTCGAAGGTCTGGTCGAACTTCGTGGCCTCCACATCGCGGGTCTCGAAGCTCACGTTCTCACGGCCGGAGTCAGCGGCCTCCGCGATCGCCGTCTCGATCATCCGCTCCGCCACGTCCACGCCGTGGGCGTGGCCGCCGGCGCCGACCAGGCCGGCGAGCCGCACCGTTGTGTCGCCGAGCCCGCACCCAATGTCGAGGGCGCGATCGCCCTCCTGCGGAGGACTGGCCGCGAGCGCCGCCTCGCCGTGCTCTCCCAGACCCTCCGCGACGATGTCGCGGTACTCGATCCACACGTCGAAGAGCGGGCCGTTCCAGGCCTCGGTGGCCTCGACGTTGTCCTCGACGACTCGGATCGCGTCAGCCATGGGCCACAAGTCTATGCCCGGCGACGAACCCTCGCGCGTGAGACTGAGCACAGAGCTCCGGCTCGACTTCCTGGCACACCTGGCGCGGCTCCTCGCGAGCGCGTAGCGTGCGCAGGCGTGGAGCGCAGCCGCGACGAGTTCCGCAAGCGCCTGCTGGCCGATTCCCTCTCGGAGCGGTTCGGACGCGCGCTGTTGACGGGCGACTCGCAGGCCGCTGAGCAGATAGCCCGCGACGCACTGGAGCTGACGCTCGGGGAGGCGATGCTCTACGACCTCGTGGTCGGACCGGCCATGCATCGCATCGGCGAGCTCTGGGCGGCCGGCGAGATCGGGGTCGGACATGAGCACCTGGCCACTCAGATCGCCACTCGGGTGCTCGCCCTCGCGCACGATGCGGCGATGCTCACCGCCAGCCGCGCGGAGCACCGGGCCATCCTCGCGGCGGTCGAGGGGGAGCATCATGTTGTGGCGCTGGACATGGCGGCCAAGCTGCTCGAGTCGGCCGGCTACGAGGTGTTCACCCTCGGCGCAGACGTTCCCACGGACGCGCTCCCGGCCGTCGTCCGCGAGTTCAAGCCCACCCTGTGCGCGCTCTCCGCGACGCATGCCCCGGACGGGAGAGCAGCTGCCGGGAGCGGTCGAGGCGATCACCGGCACCGACCCTGGCGTCGGCCTGATCCTGGGCGGTACGAGCGTCCCCTCGAGCACCGCGATCGGCCCGCGGGTTGCGCTGGAGTCGAGCGTGGCGGGCATCGTCGATGCCGCCGACGGGCTCATCCGGGGCGCGGGCCTCAACTGACGTCAGCCCCCCGCCGCGGCGATACTCCGAGCCATGGACGTCTCCTGCGCGACACCGACAACCCTCGACTCGCCAGAGCACGTGGCAATCGCCGAGGAGCTCGGCTACGCGCGAGCTTGGTTCTACGACACGCCGCAGCAGAGCCCCGACGTGTGGATGATGCTGGCGCTCGCCGCGGAACGCACCGAGCGGATCGGCCTCGGCCCCGGGGTACTGGTGCCGTCGCTGCGCCATCCGATGGTCAACGCCGCCGGCACCGCCGCCCTCGAAGCACTCGCGCCCGGCCGCGTGGCGGTCGCGTTCGGAACCGGATTCACGGGTCGCCGAGCGATGGGCGTTCCAAAGCCGATCAAGTGGGCCTACATGGAGGCCTACATCAGGGCCTACCGGGGGCTGCTGGGCGGCGAGACCGTGGACTGGGAGGGCGCCCGGATGCGCATGCTGCACCCCGCTGGGCACGGTGCCCCCCGCCCGATCGAGGTACCCATCCTGATAGGAGCCCTGGGGCCCAAGGGCCGGGCGGTCGCAACCGAGCTGGCCGACGGCCTCTTCACGGTGGCCGCCGTCCCCGACTTCGCCAGGGAGTTCTCATGGGTCCCATATCTGTGCTGGGGAACGGTGCTCGACGACGGAGAGGACCCGCGGTCGGAGAGGGTCCGCGCGGCGGCGGGACCGGCGACCCTGACCATCTACCACGGCGCGTACGAGTACAACGCGAACCTGGCGGAGCTGCCGGGCGGAGAGCAATGGCTGGCCGTAGTCGAGGAGACGCCTGAGGACGAGCGCCATCTGGCCGTTCACGACCTGCATATGGTCGACCTCAACGCGGCCGACCGGGCGGCATGGGACGCCGGTGCCGACTCGATGGTCGAGACCCTGAGCTTCACCGGCACTGCCGCGACGCTGCGCGCGAAGGCCGCCGAGCTCGCCGAACGCGGCGTCACGGAGATCGTCTTCCAACCCGCCGGGCCCGATATCCGCAGGGAGCTGGAGACCTTTATCGAGGCTGTGCGCGCCTGAGCGACGGCACGCCGCCAGGCGGGTCATGATTCGTGGGGTGACCGTCGACGCGACTCGCCGGACGCGGCTGGCCAATGAGCGCACGTTCCTCGCCTGGTGGCGCACCGGACTGGCGACGGTCGGCCTGGCGCTGGCCACCGGGCGGCTGCTTCCCGAGCTGGTCGAGGGCACGACCTGGCCGTATGCCGCTCTGGGCTCGGTGTTCGCCGTGACGGGCGCTCGCAGTCACGGCACTTGGCTGGTTGCGGTGGTCGGCGGTGGAGACCGCGCTCGCGGGTGGAGAGGAGGCGATCGCCCCGCGCTGGGTGGTTGCCTCGATGGCCACAGTCGGCACGCTGTCCGCGCTGGCCGTTGTGGCGCTCATCGCGGTCGGCTGACCTCCAGACTCGTTGCCCCTCCGGGGCGGAGCGCCGCACCAGGCGAACCGCCCGGTGGCCGTCAGGCGGCATCATGCATGCGGTGAAGGAACCGGCCGAGCTGTCGAGGATCGCCCAGGCTCAGCGCCGGCTGCGCGGGGCCTTGGCCGTGCGGCTGTCGCCCGAGCACACTCGTCAGGCCACCCGCTTCGAGCAGCTCACCGTCCAGCGGCTGAGCTGGAACCACGTCGTGCGCCTCAACCGCTACCTGGAGATGTTCGGCAAGCTCACGAACTGCCTCTGGGTCGGATTCCTGGCGACGATCGTGCTCGGCGTGGAATGGCGAGGAGTGGTGGAGCGGGCAATAAACTCCGGCCGGCCCGTCGAGGGCACCATCGTACTCCTCATAGTCGTGCCGACACTCGCCTTCGTGGCGGCCCGGTCGGGCATCGGCTTCGCCCGCTGGCGCCTGCAGCGGGAGCTCTGGCGCCGGGATGTGCAGCGTTTGAAGGGAGACCACGCAGGAGACCGGGCGGCTACTGGCCACCCAATGCCGCCATCCGCGTCCGCCGCGGCAGCCCCGCCTCGTGGAGGACGATCTTGACCACCGCGGCGAACGGCACGGCCAGGATCGCTCCGGCCACGCCGAGGACCGAGCTGGCCAGGAGCACCGAGCTCGATCATCGTTCGGCCCCACCCCCGCGAGCGTAGGCGGCCACCAGCGGCTGCGCAGGCGCTCGTCCGCGGTAATGCCGCGGGGCGCGATTTCGAACTCCTCGGGGGTGATCACGCCCCTTACAACGTCCAGCCGGCGCCCGGGGAGGCGCGTGGCAGGTGCACGGAAACCCGCCGTTCACCCGCCGGAGCGCCCGCGTTTAGCGATCAGCTCGGGGCCATCCTAAACGCTCGGACCAGGCAGCCAACGGGGCGAGCGGGTTCGATCGCTGACCGTCGGCCTCGCCGCTCTCTAGTCAGGTTTCTCGTAGACGAGAGTGAGGACGCCGTCGGACCCGACCTGGTTCGCCTCGGCGAGCTTCCAGGTCGACTTGTCGGAGAACTCGCCGAAGACCCGGTCGCCGGTTCCCAGCACCACCGGGAAAACCATCAGCCTGATCACGTCCACGAGGTCGTGTTCGAGCAGATCGTGGACCAGGCGCCGGCTGCCGGAGACGAGGATGTCGCCGTCGATCTCCTCCTTCAGCTTCGCGACCTGCTTCGGGACGTCTCCGGACCCGTCGATCACCGTGGTGTTGTTCCACTCCGGATCCTTGATCGTGGAGGAGACGAGGTACTTGGGCATCTCGTTCATCCGCTTCGCGAACTCGCCCATCTCGCCGCCCATGCCCTCTCGCTCGGGCCAGGCGCCGGCGAAGCTCTCATAGGTGACCCGACCGATCAGCTGCGCCTCGGCGTCGAAGAGCTCCTCGCCCTTGAACTTGCCGCCGTCCTCGCCGCGGTCGAACTCGAACGTCCAGCCCTCGTACTTGAACTTCTCGCCGCCCGGCGCCTGCATCACGCCGTCCATCGAGACGAATTCGGTGACGGTGATGGTTCCCATCGTTCCTCCTGTTCGATTTCCGCCGGGCGCTCGACTATATTCAACTTAACGGTTGAACGAAGTTCGGTTACCACACCATGCCTGTCGACGAGCTCAGCTACACCTTCGCCGCCCTCGCCGACCCGACCCGGCGGGAGATCCTCGCCAGGCTCGCCGAGGGCGAGGCGACCGTGAATGAGCTGGCCGAGCCATTCCCGATCAGCGTCCAGGCCGTGTCCAAGCACCTGAAGGTGCTCGAGCGGGCGAACCTGATCTCGCGCGGCCGAACGGCGCGGCTCCGCCCGTCGCGCCTACGCGGCGACGCCCTCAGGGAGGCGACCGAGTGGCTGAACGGGTACCGCCGCTTCTGGAGCGATAGCTTCGACCGGATGGACGAGCGGCTGCGATCGGATGGCGATGGTTGACCCACCCAAGCCTGGCGACGGGCTCCTGATCACCCGCATCTTCGACACCCCGCGCGAGCGAGTCTGGAGGGAGTGGACAACCCCCGAGGCCTTCGCGGACTGGTACGGAGGGCCGGGGTTCGAGGTGCCGGTCGAGTCGGTCTCGATGGACCTGCGGCCCGGCGGGGCCTGGAAGGCGACGATGTTCGCCGGGCCCGGCCGCCACGAGATCCAATGGGAGGGCGAGTACGTCGAGGTGACCGAGCCCGAGCGGCTCGCCTTCACGGTCACCGACCAGCCCGGCGGGACCGAGCGCGACCTGGTCACGGTCGAGCTCACGGACCTGGGCGACGGCCGCACGGAGATGCAGATGACCCAGACCGGCGGCGGCCTGCCACCCGCGGGCTACGAGCGTGCGAAGGAGGGCTGGGGCGGCTTCTTCGACCGGATGGCCGAGCGTCTGGCAGAGGCAGGCTAGGTACCGGCGCGTGGAGCACGGAGCACTCCGCAAAATGCGGAAAATGTGCGACGAGCCCGTTTACCTCGCATGCCCTGCGGTGATAGATCGGGCATAGGGCCAGGGAGGCGCCCAACCGAAAGGGATTTTGGATGAGACGGGCGCTTCTGTTCCTGTTCTTGGCCATCGTGTTGGCACTAGGCCCACCGCCACCCTGATTGCCGCCGACGGCGGCCCTCGTTCAGTCAGTCCAGTCGAACGCGTGGACCTCGAAGTCGCTGACCTGAGGCTCGGGAAGGTCGGCCTGCTCCAGCGCTTCCCCTAGGCCCGACTCCATGTAGCGCTCGATCGCGTCGGTCGAGTCCCAGACCTCGATCACGCGGATGCCGCGAGGTGCGGTAGCCGAGGAAGTCGTGAAAGATCCCCTGGCGCGACCCCGGGTTATCGTCGGCAAGCGGAAGCTGGTTTCATCCCGGCCGAAGATGGCCCGGTCGTGAACTTCGCGAAGATCCTGCCCCTGGCGTTCGTGATGATCGCCGGGCCGCAAATCCTTAGCGCCATCTTCCTCGCCACGACCGAGAACTGGCGCCGCAACTCGGCCGCCTTTATCGGGGGTGCGGCTCTTTCCATCACCGCAATCGTGACGACCGCGTACTTCGTGAGCAGCGGCGCCTCCGACGCCGGGGCCTCGCGCGACACGCTCGACATCGTGGTCCTGGTGCTGCTCGTCGCCGCAGCGCTCATCAAGTTCCTCACGCGCGAGCAAGCCAAGCCGCCGAAATGGATGGGGAAGCTGGAGACGGCGACCCCGAAGTTCTCGTTCAGGCTCGGCATGCTGCTTCTGGGAGTGTTCCCGACCGACATCCTCACCGCGTGGGCCGCCGGCACCTATCTGGCGAGTCACGGCGATCCGTGGTGGCACTACCTCCCCTTCGTGGGGCTCACTCTGTTGTTCATCGCGCTCCCAGCGATCCTGCTACTCCTATTCGGTCAGCGGGGACAGGCCTTCTTGCCGAAGGCGCGCGACTGGATGAACGACAACTCGTGGGTTGTCAGCGAGATCGTGATCGCGCTCTTCATCGTCATCACGGCCAACAGCCTCGCGGGCTAGCGGCGAGCGTCGGGTTAGGGCACCGCGGAAAGCACTCGACCCGCCGTTGTCGTGGACCTGATTGGGGCGGGCCGAGCACTGAAATGAAGGAGGGCGCTGTTGACCGCCCCGCCTTCGACCGGCAGGGCGTCGGTGCTCGCCAGCACAAGTTCTGACAGCCGCGCCTACGAATTGGAGCGCGTTTGGAGCCCGCGCCGCTTCTCGGCCATGGCGCGGCCGGCCTCAGCCCGGCGCGGATGCCGGAACCGGCAACGATCCGCGGCCAACCGCGTGGCGGGGCGCCGGTGCTACCCATCGCTAGCCCAGGGGGTCCGTTCCCGCGCGTTGGCCCGCGGCTGCTCAGCAACGAAATCGAGCTCAAATGGTGAGCTAAGCACACGCTTCCCACCCCGGTGAACGGCGATCTCAGGAGTCGTGATCACGGCAGCCATCGGGCTACTCCCGCCTCCGACCTCTACTTCGTGAGGACAGAACCCTTCGCCGGGAACGCCGAAGTAGGCCGAAAGATCGTCCCATTTGGATGATGACCAAACCACCGGGGGAGCGTTCAATCTCGGAGGAGGCACACGCATGATCCGCTCCTCTTCCACCACCGTCTGTCACCAGTCTGGTAGCGCCCAGTCGGAAAGGGCGTTCTCTACCACCCGGGACGGTCCCTCCCGTGCCTCCATTTGGGACGGTACGGATCCCTCGCCGCTCTGCGTGGTGGAGCCCGAAATTCCGGAGGGCATGACGTGTGCCGACGGGGTGCGGACTTCGGGCGGTTGAGGGCGCCCCAACAGTGCAATCGAGGAGGATGTGAAGATGGGACGAGACAGACGCCAGCGCAGACGACGCGCTGCCGCAATCGGAGGAGCCGCCTTTGCGGCCAAGAAGCACAGGGACGCGAAGGAAGAACAGCGGCAGGAGGAGGCGGCAGCTGCCCAGGGGGCTGCGCCCGCTGATCCCGGCCGTGCCGACCGGCCTGCCGCGACCGGCGGACTGCCACAGGAGGCGATGCAGCAGCTCAAGCAGCTGGGCGAGCTTCACGAGCAGAACGTGCTTACGGACGAGGAGTTCGAGCGCGAGAAGGCAAGGCTGCTGGGTTAAGGCTGAGCGACACCGGCCTCGTCCGCCGACCCCAGCGGGAGTGGGCCAAAACCCAACTGCGTAGTTAGAGAAAAGCAACCCATGGCCGAAGTGAATGGTCCGAAGAGTTCGCCACGTTTCCTCGACGCTCGTCGCTTGTCGCGTCGACCGGGAGAGGAAATCCTCCGGCTCGAGGGCGGGCGGGTCGGCCGTGGTGCCTTGAGGCGACGTTCGGTCGGCGGGTTAGACGAGGGCCAGCCTTTCCGCCCCACCTCCTCGAGGATTTCCTGACGTGATGCGCGCTCGGCTTCCACGCCGGAACCGTGGCGCAGAGCCGGGTCGTCCCGAGGACGACTACATCGAGATCGACGTTGCGGAGCTGACGGACGTCTTTGCCGCTCCACGTTGGCTGCGCGATGTCGGGCTCACGGCGTGGCTGCTGGTCGGCGTCACCTTGTTCCTGGTCGGCGCTGTCTGGCTGCTCTCGCTCACGCACACGATCGTGCTCCCCGTGGTTGCCGCGGGGGTAATCGCGGCCGTCGCCGCTCCGCTGGTTGGCTGGCTCCAGCATCGAGGGGTGCCGCGTTGGGCGGGCGCGATCTTGCTGCTCGTTGCGACCGTCCTGCTCGGCGCACTGGTCGTGTTCATCGTGCTTGCCGGCGTCACGAGTCAGAGCGGTGATTTGAGTGCCCACTTGGACGAGGCCAAGAACACGATCGAGGGCTGGCTGGACGACTTGGGCGTTGAACGGGACGACGCAGAGAGCGCGACGCAGGACGCCGACTCGTCCGCGACCCAGGCCGTTAGCGCGCTGCTGGACGGTCTCGGAACGGGCCTCAAGGAGCTCTCTTCGCTGGTCTTCTTTCTCGCCATGACGGCCCTCAGCCTTATCTTCCTGCTCGCCGACGGGCCCAAAATCCGGGCCTGGGGAGAGCGCCACATGGGCGTCCCGGCGCCGGTCGCCCGCACGATCAGCACGCGGACTCTCCAGTCCCTGCGGGGCTACTTCCTCGGCGTCACGCTGGTGGCGGCCTTCAACGCAGCCGTGGTCGGGCTCGGGGCGCTGCTGCTCGGCATCCCGCTGGCGGGAACGATCATGGTGGTCACCCTGCTCGCCGCCTACGTTCCCTATGTCGGGGCCTGGACGGCGGGCGCGTTTTCTGTCTTGGTCGCGCTGGGCGGCGCCGGGACGGACGCCGCAATGGGCATGATCGCGGTCCAGCTGCTTGCGAACAGCGTGCTTCAGCAGCTGGTGCAGCCGCTCGCCATGGGCGCCGCGCTCGGCATTCACCCGCTCGCCGTCCTGATCGTCACGATCGGCGGCGGAGCCCTCTTCGGTGCCGTGGGGCTGATCCTCGCGGCGCCCGTCACATCTGCCGTGACGCGAATCTCGGCCGACCTATCGCATGCCCGTCCCGAGGACGAGCGGGATGAGACGCTCCCCCAGGCAGAGGGGCCAGACCCCGCCCTCGCGAGCGAGTGAGCAAGCTGTGCACGCTGGTTAGGGACACGACCATGCCCCGGCCGGCGAACGTAGTGGGTGATCGGCTCGTGTCAGCCTCGGCGTCGCCTACGTTCTCGGCAGCCGCCGGTCCACAGGAACTTGGGCGCGCTCAACCTGACACGCTGCTTGCTCCTCCCGGCGGAGCGCGGCCAGGAAGGAGACGTGCAGTTCGTGGCGATCGCTCCGGGTGGCGGCACTCCAGGCCCTATAGGCGCGCAGGGCGCGATCGCCGGCGTCCCGCCACTCGCGTAGGCGCTCGACGCGCAGGTCCACCGACTCGCCGGTCTGTGACATGCGAGCGAGCGTACGCCGCCGAACCGCGACGCTCATCATCCGAATTGGATGATCCAGGGCGTCGGTTCAGGCCGCCGAGGCAGCGGACGCCCGTATTGCCCGTGGTTGCGTCGGGTGTGAGCAGTTGCACGCGGCCACGCGACAACGGCGCCCACCACGGCCTGGCTGACGCTGAGCCGCGACGTCGTCGAGTCAACTTGTTTGCAGGAACAAAACCTGGTGAAATGTGGTCTCCTGCGAGCAGCGCTGTTGGAAGCCGTTACAGGGCATTCACACGCAGTGGGGCCAGAGACCTACTGTTCCACCTTGGCCCAACACCAGGAGG
>CAWFBA010000009.1:0-316227 GCA_963814005.1 uncultured Thermoleophilaceae bacterium | reverse complement strand
GCAAGGCCACGCACCGGCCGGAGGCCTACGGCGCCGTGGACGAGGCGGCGTCGGCGCTGGGCCTGGCGCGCGCGGCCGCCGAGAGGGGCGGCGAGCTCTACGCCGACATCCTGCGGATCCAGGGCGAGCTGTTCGTGGCCGGGGCGGAGCTGGCCACGGCGCCCGAGGCCTCGGGCCGCCTCGAGGAGGGCGTCTCGAAGGTCACCGCCGGGATGATCGACCGGCTGGAAGCGGACATCGACCGCTACATGGACCGCGTGGAGCTGCCGCCGAAGTTCGTGATCCCGGGCGGCGCCGAGCTGTCCGCCAGGCTGGACCTGGCCCGGGCGGTCCTGCGGCGTGCCGAGCGGCGGGTGAGCGTGCTCAAGGACTCGGGCGAGCTGACCGACCACACCGTGCTGACCTATCTCAACCGAGCCTCCGACGCGGTGTACGCCATGGCGCGCTTCGCCGACGAGGACTCGCCCGAGCTGTTCCAGGGAAGGAGCTGACGATGAAGGCAGTGGCGCGCCGGGCCGGAGGGACCCTGAAGCACCATGTTGAGGTGGCGGTCACATCGCGTGACCGCCGACGAGCCGTCCGCCCACGGCGGGACCGACGCCGGCCCCAGCCCCCAACAGCTGCTGGCGGCGAGCCTGGCGTCGTGCAGCGCGATCACGATGGAGATGTACGCCACCCGCAAGGGCTGGGACATCGGGGCCGTGGCCGTGGACGTGGACTACGAGCCATCGCAGCGCGGCTCGCCCACCAAGTTCCGGATGCAGGTGACGCTGCCGAAGGAGCTGCCGGAGGAGCAGCGGGAGAAGCTGATGCAGATCGTGGCCAAGTGCCCGGTGCACCGCACGCTGGAGGGCGAGGTCATGTTCGACGAGTCGGTCACCCTGGTCTAGCCCTCAACCGGGCTCGCGGCGCTCCCACATCTGAATGGTGCCCACGGCGCGGTACCCGAGCCGCTCGTACAACGGTGCCCCCATCCGCGTGGCGATCAGGGAGCTGCTCTGCAGACCCTGCTCGCGCGCGTCGGCGAGGGCTGTGGCCAGCAGTGCCGAAGCCAGCCCGCGTCCCCGCGCCTCGGGCGCCGTGGCCACCAACGTCACGTGGCGGTCACCGCCGTTGCGATCGAGCGTCATCAGGCACGTGACGGGCCGGCCTTCGTCGTGGGCCACCCAGACGTCGAGCGTGCCTGTCGGCACGCCGTCCAGGGCGCGCGTGAAGGACCCCTCGTACCCGTAGGCCGCGTCGTTGAGCGGCCCGACCGCCGCTGCGTCCTCCGCGCGCTCCCACCGGGCGGCTCAGCCGGCAGGTCCGGCAGGGAGCCCAGGTCGAGCCCCATCGCGGCCGGCTCGGCGTCCAGCACGTGGCCGGCCCGCTCGAGCAGCTCGGCCGCGCCGCGGTCCTGCTGGGGGACCCACACGGTCCACCTGCTCACGCCGGCGGCAGCGTAGATGCCGGCCAGCTCGTCCAGCACGGCCGCCAGGGCGTCAGCGTCGTCGTAGGACACCGAGTTCACGACGGACCGCTCGGGACAACGGGGCACGAGCGTGGCGGTCACGCCCTCCAGCTCGTGCACCTCGGAACCGCGAGAGAGGCCTACGAGGCGTCCGAACGCGCGCGTGCCGTCGAGTGCGTGTGCGAACAGGGCCAGGTCGTCCACCGGGCCGATAATAGGTCGATGCCCGACCCCGCCCGGCTTTCGGAGCTGCTGCTCACGCCCGAGGCCGCCGCGGCCATGGATGCCCCCGGCAAGACGGACGCCGCGGTGCTCGTGCCGCTCTATGAGCGCGATGGCGAGCTCGTGGCCGTGTTCACCGAGCGCCGCGCGGACCTGCGCCGCCACGCCGGCGAGATCTCGTTCCCCGGCGGCCGCCAGGATCACCCAAACGAGGACCTGCGGGAAACGGCGCTGCGCGAGGCCGAGGAGGAGATCGGCCTGCGCCGCCTCGGACGTGGAGCTCCTGGGCGCGCTGCCGCCCGTGGGCACGTTCGTGACCGGCTACCGCGTGTTCCCCTTCGTCGGCTCGATCGAGGCCGGCTATGCGTGGGAGCCGCAGGCCACGGAGGTCGAGCGGGTGCTGGAGCTGTCGCTGCCCGGGCTCGTCCGCGGCTTTGAGAGCCGGCGCCTGATTCGCAAGGGCGTGCCGATCAAGACGCCGACCTACACCGTGGACGGGCACCTGGTGTGGGGCGCCACGGCGCGGATGGTGCAGCTGCTGCTGGAGCGGCTGGAGCCGGTGCTCTAAGGCCTGGCCAAGGGCCGCGGGGATATGCTCGCGCCCGTGAGGCGTGCGGCATGCCAGGCGATCGGCCTTACCGTGGCCTGCCTGCTTGCCGTGACTCCGGGGGCGATTGCAGCGCCGGGCGCGAGCACCGACGCGGAGCGCTATGAGCGCAAGTTCTCGGCGCGCGCCAAGCGCGCATTCGACGTAGGGCTTCGCGCGTACGTGTACGGATTGCCGCTGCTGAATCAGACGCGGGTGATCGAGATCTTCCCCGCCAACCGGCCGATCAACGTGACACGCCTGAGCAACCCCGCGCAGCGCCTGGTGGTCCTGCCCAACGTCGACACGGTCTACACCGTCGCCCGGCTCCAGCTCGGGGACGGCCCGCTCGTGCTGGGCGTGCCCGACCTTCGCGGCCGCTACTACACGATGCAGTTCCTCGACGCCTATACCAACTCGTTCGCCTACGTGGGACGGCGCACGACCGGCACCCGGTCGGGGCGGTTCGCGATCGTGCCCCCGCGTTGGCGCGGGCGCCTGCCACGCGGCGTGAAGTCGATCCGCTCGCCCACCCCGGTGGTGTGGATGCTCGGGCGCACGCTCGTGGACGGCCCCGCCGACCTGCCCGCGGTGAACGCGATCCAGCGCGGATACACGCTCACCCCGCTCGCGCGGCTCGGGGGAGCGCCCAACCCGGCCATCTTCCTTCCCAGCTCCGCGCTTCAGCCCGATCCGCTGCCGGAGGGCCTCGCGTTCTTCGACGCCATGGGCGTGGCCATGCGGGAGAACCCGCCCCCGCGGCGCGACCGCGCCCTGATCCGCAGCTTCCGCCGCCTTGGCATAGGGGCCGGCCTGAAGACCTCGGCGCGCAGGCTCAGCGCCGCGACCCGCGCCGGCCTGGCGGCGGCGGTCAGCACCGGCCCTCGCCTCGTGGCCTCCTACGGCCGGCGCCAGGCGCGGACATCGGCCAGGCGCAACAACGGCTGGGAGCTCGCCGAGCGCGGCATCGGCGACTTTGGCCGAAAGTTCCTGCTGCGCGCCGACATCTCGGAGCGGGCGCTGGGAGCCAACATCCGCGCGGAGGCGGTCTATCCGCTGACCAGCACCGATCGCCGCGGCCGTCCGCTCTCGGGCGCCAACCGCTACGTGCTGCGTTTCAAGCGCGGGCAGCTCCCGCCGGTGAACGCGTTCTGGTCGCTAACCCTCTACGGGCCCGATCGGTTCCTCGTTGAGAACCCCATCCGCCGGTACGCGATCGGCAACCGCTCCCCGGGGCTGAGGCGCAACGCCGACGGCTCGCTCGACGTGCTCCTCCAGCGCACCGCCCCCGCCGGGCGCGAGGCCAACTGGCTTCCGGCGCCGGCCGGGCGGTTCTCGCTGGCCCTGCGCCTGTACGAGCCCAAGCGGTCGGTGCTGAACGAGCGCTGGCCGCTGCCGACCATCACCCGCGTGCGCTGAGCCTCGGCTAGCTCCCCTTCTCGATGGGAACGTTCACCAGGTTGCCCCACTCGGTCCATGAGCCGTCGTAGTTCTTCACGTCGTCCTCGCCGAGCAGCTCGTGCAGCACGAACCAGGTGTGCGCGGAGCGCTCGCCGATGCGGCAGTAGGCGATGATGTCCTTGCCGCCCAGGACTCCCTTCTCGGTGTAGAGCTCACGCAGATCGTCTGCCGACTTGAACGTGCCGTCCTCCTGCACGGCCTGCGCCCAGGGCACGGACGCCGCGCCGGGAATGTGGCCCGCGCGCTGCGCACCCTCGTTCTCGTACCCGGCCATGGCGATCAGCTCGCCCGAGTACTCCTGCGGCGAGCGCACGTCGACCAGGCGGGTCTTGGCCTCGAGCGCGTCGAGCACCTCGTCGCGCTTGGCGCGGATCGAGTCGTCGCCGGTCTGGGCGGTGAAGCTGGCCGGCTCGTAGCTGGGCACGTCGGTGCTGACCGGGCGGCCCTCGGAGATCCACTTCTCGCGCGGGCCGTTCACGAGCTTGACCGCGTCGTGGCCGTAGTACTTGAGGTACCAGTAGGTGTAGGCGGCGAACCAGTTGTTGCGGTCGCCGTAGAGCACGACGGTGTGGTCATTGGACATCCCTCGCGAGCCGAACAGCCGGCCGAACTCCTCCGGGCCGAGGAAGTCGCGCTTGACCTGGTCCTGCAGGTCGGTCTTCCAGTCAAACCCGATCGCACCCGGGATGTGCGCCTCGGCATAGAGGGCCGGGTTCTCATCGACCTCGACGATGCGGACGGAACGATCCCCGAGGTGATCCTCCACCCACTGCGTATCCACTAGAACGTCCTTGGCGTAGTCGGCCACCGTTCCCACACTCCAATTGAGATAAAAGTTGGTCTGTTTTGCGGCTTCAGTTCTAGCAGGCCTCACGCGGGTTCCGGCGCCGTACCGGAGAGCCCGTTCCGGCCTGCTTTCGACACACTGTCCACTGACGTTGGACTCCCGTCCAAAGACCGTCGCTCCGGCGCCGACGTAAGCTCCATCGGATGAGCGCGGCGGTCAAGATCACGGCGGGCGCGCTGGACGAGGCCTGGGACTCCCACGGTCGCGTCCGCCCGCTCTACGAGCACCTGCTCGCGACGCTTGAGCGAGCGGACCTCGCGGCCATTGCCGCGACTGTCGATGAGTCACTCGTGGAGCAGGGAGTGACCTTCGGCGAGATCCCCTTCCGCCTGGACCCGGTGCCGCGCCTGATCGGCGCCTCCGAGTGGGCGGCGGTCGAGCGTGGGCTGGCGCAGCGGATGCGGGCCCTGGTGGCCTTCGTCGCCGACGCGCACGGGGACGCGCGAGGCGGTCGAGCGCGGGCGTGCTGCCCGCACGGGTGATCGAGTCGGCCGTGGGCTATGAGCGGGACATGGAGGGGCTCGAGACCCCGCCGGCCGGCTGGGTCGCCGGGCTGGACCTCGTGCGCGGCGACGACGGAGCGCTCCGCGTGCTTGAGGACAACATGCGCACCCCCTCGGGGATCGCCTACATGGCGGCCGCGCGGGCGGCCGTGTCCGCGCACCTGCCCGGGGAGCGGCCGGAGGGCCTGCGCGACCCGTCACCCGCCTTCGACCTGCTGGGCGCGGCCCTGGCGGCCGCGGCTCCGGACGGGGTCGACGACCCGGCGATCGTGCTGCTCTCCGACGGGCCATCCAACAACGCCTGGTACGAGCACCGCCAGATCGCCCGCAGGCTGGACCTGCCGCTGGTGCTGCCCGGCGACCTGAGCCACCGCGGCGACCGTCTCTGCGCGCGTGTGGATGGACAGGAGATGGACGTTGACGTGGTCTACCGCCGCACCGACGTCGACGGGCTGCGCGACGCGGACGGCTCCCCCACCTGGGTGGCGGACGCGCTCCTCGGCCCCGTGCGCGCCGGCACGCTGGCGGTGGTCAACCCCTTCGGCGGCGGCGTGGCCGACGACAAGCTCGTGCACGCCTACGTCGAGGACCTGGTGCGCTTCTACCTCGGCGAGGAGCCCGCGATCGAGTCCGTGCCGACCTACGACCTGGGCGACGCCGAGGTCCGCGAGCGGCAGCTCGCGCGCCTGGACGAGCTGGTCGTCAAGCCGCGTAGCGGCCTGGGTGGCCAGGGCGTGGTCATCTGCCCGCACGCGTCCGTCGGAGGAGCGGGAGCGGATCGCGCAGCTGGTGGTGGCGCAACCCGATTCCTGGGTAGCACAAGAATTGGTGAGCCTCTCGACGCACCCCACGGTGATCGACGGCCGCCTGGCGCCGCGCCACGTGGACCTGCGTCCGTACGTGATCGGCGCTGGCGACGCCGCCACAGTGGTGCCGGGTGGCCTCACCCGGTTCGCGCTGCGCGAGGGCGAGCTCGTGGTGAACAGCTCGCAGGAGGGCGGCGGGAAGGACACCTGGGTGCTGGCATGAGGCCACTGATCGGCGTGACGACGTCCGAGGTGCGCGTGGCGACCCAGGTGGACCCCACTCCCCAGGGCGAGCCGCCGCGCCGCGAGATGGCACTGGGCCTGACCTACCTGAAGGCGATCGAGGCCGCCGGCGGCCTGCCGGTGGTCATGCCGCCGCTGGAGCTCGACGCCGTGGACCAGTTCCTCGACCGCTTCGCCGGGATCTGCCTGTCCGGCGGCCCCGACCTGGACCCCGCCGCGTACGACGAGCGCCGCCATCCCGAGCTCGGCCCCACCGAGCCCCAACTCGACGTCTTCGAGCTGGAGCTGGCGCGGCGAGCCGACGCGCGCGGCCTGCCCACGCTGGCCATCTGCCGCGGGCTGCAGGCCCTCAACGTGGCCCGCGGGGGACACCTCCACCAGCATCTGCCGGACCGTCCCGGTGCCACTATCGAGCACCGCCAGGGCGGGCCGGGGGCGCGCGTGAGCCACTCCGTGGAGGTCACGCCGGGCAGCCAGCTGCACCGCGTGATGCGCCGCCGCCGGGTGCGGGTGAACTCGTTCCACCACCAGGCCGTCAGCCGGCTCGGCACCGGGCTGCGCGCCGTGGCGTGGTCCGCCGACGGGGTCATCGAGGGCATCGAGGCGCCCGCGCGCGCCGTTCCTGGTGGGAGTGCAGTGGCACGCCGAGACGCTCACCGCCCGGCGCGAGCATGCCGCTCTGTTCGAGTCGCTCGTGGAGGCCTCGGCCGAGCATGCCTCCGGCGCGGGCACGCTGGAGCGGGTCGCGTGAGCGCGCTACCCGACTGGGCGGTCTGGGACGAGGGCCACGAGTACACCCTCGGCGCGGAGGAGGAGGTCATGCTCCTCAACCCCCACGACTGGTCGCTGGCGCAGCAGGTCGACCGCGTGCTGCCCGCGCTCTCCGAGCAGCTGTCCGGCCACGTGACGCCCGAGACGCACCGCTCCGCGCTCGAGCTGAGCACCGGCGTGCACGCCACGCCCGCGGGGATCGCCGGGGAGCTCCTGCGGCTGCGCGCGGATGCTCGAGAACGAGCTGTCGACGATGGGGCTGCGCGCGGCCAGCGCCGGCACCCACCCCTTCACCGTGTGGCACGAGACCGTGATCTCCAGTGGCGAGCGCTACGAGCTGGTCTACGGCTCCATGCGCGAGCTGGCCCGCCGGGAGCCCACCTTCGCCCTGCACGTGCACGTCGGGGTCCGCGATCCCGAGAACGGGATCCGGCTGACCAACCGGATGCGGGCGCACCTGCCGCTCTTGTTGGCGCTGTCGGTGAACTCGCCGTTCTGGCAGGGCCGCGACACCGGCCTGGGGTCGGCCCGGACCCCGCTGTTCCAGGCGTTCCCCCGCGTGGGCATCCCGCGTCCCGTTCCGCGACTATGCGGACTGGGTCGAGGCGGTCGACCTGCTGATCCGCTGCCACGCGTTCCCCGAGCCGACCTTCCTCTGGTGGGACGTGCGCCCGCAGCCGCGCTTCGGCACCGTGGAGGTGCGCATCCTCGACGCCCAGACGACGGTTGCCGAGACCGCCGCCCTGGCGGCGCTCATCCAGTGCATCGCGCGACTGGAGGTCGAGGAGGGCTACGTGTCCGAGCGACTGGTGGCGACCCAGGAGGCCCTGGACGAGAACCGCTTCCTCGCAGCGCGCGACGGGATGGAGGCCGAGCTGATCGACCCGGACACCGAGCGACGCGTGCCGGCGCGCGAGCTGCTGGCCGCCTGCTGGAGGCCTGCGCGCCCCACGCACCGGACCTGTCGCTGCGAGCCCGAGCTGGAGCCGGTGGCCGCGATGGGCCGGCACACGGGCGCCCGCCGCCAGCTCGACGCCACCCGCGGGCCGAGCCGGTTGCGCGGGATGGTCGAGCAGCTCGCCGATGCGTTCTGCGTGGAGGGCTATGCTCGCGCGGATGCTCCGCCCGGTTCCCTCGCGCCCGCCGGGCCCGGTCGATCCGACTGAGGCCGCCCGGCACGTAAGCACCCGTCTTCCGGCGCTGGACGCGCCCGCCGTCGCCGCGCTCGTCGATCGTGGCCCTGGTCGGGCGGCGACCGCGCTCAGGCGGGAGCACAGTCGGGCCTCGAGGGCGAGGGGCTCGCCGCCGCCCTGGCCCGCGCGCGCAAGGAGCTGCGACGCGCCCTGCAGCCCCTGCCCGGGCAGCGGCTGGTGCGAGCGCGCCGAGCGGCTGCTCTCCGATCGGATCGACGACGCGCTGGACGAGCGCGGCCACGCCCGCCTCGACGTGCACATGGCCAACTGCGAGCGCTGCGTCGAGCACGAGATCCGCCTGGGCCAGGCCCAGAACGCGCTGGCAAACGGTTTCCTGGCGGAGCGACCGCCCGCCGAGCCGTCGGTGCCGGCTGCACAGCTGCGGGTCGTGGAGGCCGAGACGGGCGCCGAGGAGGCGGCCCAGGCCGAGGCGCCCGGCTTCCTCGGGGGCGTGGCGGTGGTTGCACCGCTGGCGCTCACGGCACTGCTCACGGCCATCATCGCGCTGGCCATGCTGTTCGCCGGCGCGCTCTAGACGCGACCGGCCAGCACCGCCTCCACCGCCGCGCGCATCGCCGCCACCCAATGCTGGTGGTCGGCCGGACTCTGCTCCACCACGGCCACCGGCAGCCGGAAGGTCTCGCTCGCGTCCCTGACCACGGCCGCGCCGCTCGCGAGCACGTCGGCCGGCACCGAGCCGGCGCCCTCGTAGACGAATCCGCGCACGGGCGTGTCCACGAGCTTGGCGAGCAGCGACTGCAGCCGCGGGCCGTGGAGCGCCGCGACCTCCTCCGGCGACCCGGTGGCGCCGGCCAGTTCCCAGACCACCACTCCCACCCCGTCGAGGGCGGGCAGCAGCGTGCCCAGACGGTCGGGGTCGCCCACCACCCCCTCGCCCCCGGCCTGCTCGATGGCGGCCAGCCGGGTCGGGTGCCGGGTGGTGCCGCGAACCGCGTGGCCGTCGGCCACCAGGGCACCCGCCAGCGCCTGGCCACGGCAGCCACACCCCACGATGAGCACCCGCGCCACGGCTCAGGCGTCGTCCGCAGGTGGCGGCGTGCCGCGATAGCGCTCCGCCTGCTCCCGGCGCCAGCGCTCGGCCGCCTCCACGTCGGCGCGCATCCCCTCCTCGGTGATCTCCTCGCGGCCGCTGGCCCGGCGGCGCTCGTTCTGGGCCTCGAGCATCTGCTCGAGGTCATCCATCTCCAGCTGCGCCTCGAGCTCGACCGAACGGGTCGGCCGCCAGTGCACCTGCTCGGCGCCCGAGCCCGGGTACCACTTCCCGATCGCGAGGAAGACCAGGACCAGGGCGACGAACCCACCAAACACGAGCAGTCCGAAGTCGTCCACCGGCTGAGTGTAGGTCGGGCTCGCGACGCGGCCGCGGATACGATGCCCAGCCGTGCCCGCCGCCGTGATCATCGACGCCGTCCGCACGCCCGTTCGGGCGCTACGCGGGCGCGCTGTCGAGCGTTCGGCCCGACGACCTGGCGGCGCGCGTGATCGAGGCCGCCGTGGCCCGCACCGGCATCGACCCGGCGGGGATCGACGACGTGATCATGGGCTGCACCAACCAGGCCGGCGAGGACAACCGCAACGTCGCGCGCATGGGATCGCTGCTGGCCGGCCTCCCGGTGGAGGTGCCAGGGGTGACCGTGAACCGCCTCTGCGCCTCCGGCCTGGAGGCCGCCGGCCAGGCCGCCCGGGCCATTCGCGCCGGCGAGGGCGACCTGCTGCTGGCCGGCGGCGTGGAGTCCATGAGCCGCGCGCCGATGGTCGGCCTCAAGCCCGAGCGCGGCTTTCCCCGCGGCGGACTGGAGCTGCAGGACACCACGATCGGCTGGCGCTTCCCCAACCCGGTGATGAAGCAGCTGCACGGCACCGACTCGATGGGCGAGACGGCCGAGAACGTGGCCGAGCGCCACGACGTGTCGCGAGCAGGACCAGGACGCGTTTCGCGCTCGAGTCACACCGGCGCGCGGTGGCCGCAGCCGAGGCGGGCGTGTTCGACGAGGAGCTCGTGACGGTGGGCGCGCCCCAGCCCAAGGGCGAGCCGGTGACCGTGCACGCCGACGAGGGCCCACGCGCCGACACGACCGCGGAGCGTTTGGCCGGGCTCAGGCCGGTGTTCCGCGAGGGCGGCTCGGTGACCGCCGGCAACTCGTCGCAGATCAACGACGGGGCGGCCTGCCTGGTGATCGCTTCCGAAGAGCGCGCCAGCGAGGTGGGCCGCGAGCCGATCGCCCGCATCGTGGCCAGCGGCGCCGCGGGCGTCGAGCCCGCCTACATGGGCGTCGGGCCGATCCCCGCCTCGCGCCTGGCGCTGGAGCGCGCCGGGCTCGACGATGGACGACATCGACCTGGTCGAGCTCAACGAGGCCTTCGCCTCACAGTCGCTTGCCTGCGCCCGCGAGCTCGGCATCGACCACGACAAGCTCAACGTGAACGGCGGTGCGATCGCCATCGGCCACCCCCTCGGTGCGTCCGGCGCCCGCCTGCTGGGCACGCTCGCGCTCGAGCTGCGCCGCCGCGGCGGCCGCTACGGCCTGGCGACGATGTGCATCGGCGTGGGCCAGGGGCTGGCGGTCGTGATCGAGTCGGCCGGCGCGTGACGCGCCGCCGCGGACGGGGCCCGGCCACCCGCCGGCACCTAATCGTGAAGAATCCCCGCGGCGCGTGATCGACTTCGAGCTGACAGACGAGCAGCGCTTGGTCCGCGACACCGCGCGCGAGTTCGCCGACAACGAGATCGCGCCCCGCGCGCGGGAGAACGACCGCCAGGCCCGCTTCGACACCGAGCTCGTGGCCAAGATGGCCGAGATGGGCTTCATCGGCCCGATCCTGCCCGAGGAGTACGGCGGCCGCGGGATCGACTACCGCACGTATGGGCTGATCGTGGAGGAGATCGGCCGCGCCGACTCGCTCGGCGCGCACCGTGGTGTCGGTGAACACGTCGCTCGTGGGCTCGGCGATCGCCCGCTGGGGCACCGAGGAGCAGAAGCAGGCGTTCATCCCCGGGATCTGCTCGCGGTCGAGGCGCTTGGCTGCTTCGGGCTGACCGAGCCCGACACCGGCTCGGACGCCGCCAACCTCAAGACCCGCGCCGAGAAGGTCGACGGCGGCTGGCGGCTCACCGGCCAGAAGCAGTGGATCTCGCTGGGCAACGTGGCCGCCTTCGCGCTCGTGTTCGCCCAGACCGACCCGGGCAAGGGACACCGCGGGCTGGCCGCCTTCCTGGTGCCCACCGGACTCCGCGGGCTTCTCCTCGGCGGAGATCCACGGCAAGCTCGGGCTCAACGCCTCGGACACGGCCGAGCTGGCGCTGGACGGCGTCGAGGTGGGCGACGACGCCCTGCTGGGCGAGGTGGGCGAGGGCTTCAAGGTGGCCATGTCCGCGCTCGACTCCGGCCGCTTCAGCGTGGCCGCCGGGCTGCGTGGGCATCTGCCAGGGCTGCGTGGACGCGTCGGTGTCCTACGCCAAGGAGCGCGAGCAGTTCGGCCGCCCGATCGCCGCGTTCCAGCTGGTGCAGTCGATGATCGCCGACATGGTGGTGGACACCGCAGGCGGGCCGCTCGCTGCTGTGGAAGGCCGGGCTGGCTCAAGGACACGGGGCAGCCCAACACGCTGGAGACCTCGGTGGCCAAGCTGTTCTGCACCGAGGCCGCCATCCGCTCGGCCAACACCGCCATCCAGGTGCACGGCGGCTCGGGCTACGTGGACGACTACCCCGTCGAGCGCTACCTGCGCGACGCCCGCGTGACGACCCTCTACGAGGGCACGTCGCAGATCCAGAAGCTGATCATCGGTCGCGCCGTGACCGGCGTGAACGCGATGACCTGAGACCGGTGGCGGGCGAGGAAGTGGCCGGGGCGCCCGCGACGCTCGGCGTCGTGGGGGCCGGCACGATGGGCGCCGGCATCGCCCAGCTGGGCTGCGCGGCCGGCATGCGGACCTTGCTGCACGACCCGGTGGCCGAGGCACTCGAGCGGGCGCCGGCCGGCATCGCTCGCGGGCTCGCGAAGAT
Organism: uncultured Thermoleophilaceae bacterium; assembly: GCA_963814005.1. Lineage (GTDB taxonomy): Bacteria > Actinomycetota > Thermoleophilia > Solirubrobacterales > Thermoleophilaceae > JAAYBF01. The sequence continues at coordinate 304,120 of CAWFBA010000009.1, read as the reverse complement.
GGAGGAGAAGGGCCGGCTCCACGACGCCGCGGCTGCCGGGGCGCGTCTGGAGACGGCGCCAGCGCTGTCGGGACTGGCCGGCTGCGAGCTGGTGATCGAGGCCGCGCCCGAGCTCCCCGACCTCAAGCGCTCGCTGTTCGGCGAGCTGTCGGACGATCTGCGGGCCCGAGGCCGTGCTGGCCACCAACACCTCCTCGATCCCCGTGACCTCGCTGGCCGGCGCCGCCGGGCACCCCGAGAACGTGGTGGGCATGCACTTCTTCAACCCGCCACCGCTGATGCGGCTGCTGGAGGTCATCCCCGCCGACCAGTCCTCGGACCGGGCCGTGGCGCTCGCTCGCGCCGCGGGTGAGGCGATGGGCCGCCGCGTGATCGTCGTGGCCGACGGTCCGGGCTTCCTGGTCAACCGCTGCGGGCGCCCCTACGGAGCCGAGGCGCTGCGAATCGTCCAGGAGGGAATAGCCACCCCCGAGCAGGTCGACCGCATCTGCCGCCTTGGCGGCGGCTTCCGGATGGGGCCCTTCGAGCTCATGGACCTGGTGGGGATCGACGTGGGCTACGCGGTGGCGCAGTCGTTCACCGAGCTCTCGTTCGGCGAGCCGCGCTGGAAGCCGAGCCCGCTGCAGGCGCGGATGGTGGCCGCGGGGCGGCTCGGCAGGAAGGCCGGCCGCGGCTGGTACGACTACGGCGACGGCCCGCACCGCCCTGAGGACCCGCCGCCCTCCGACGAGGCCGATGCGGGCTCCTTCGCCGCGCGGGCGCGGGAGGCGGGCGTGCCGCTGGTGTCGTGCGCCTCGGCCAGCCTGGCCGCACAGGGCTCGCTGGAGGCGGTGGGCTACAGCCTGCTCGAGCCGCTGGAGAGCGCCCGGCTGGTGGAGCTCACTCGCCTGCCCTCTACCCCCGACTCGGCGTGCGAGGCCGCGGAGCGCGCCACCGCCGACGCCGGACTGGCGCACGAGTGGGTGGCCGACGCTCCCGGGCTGGTGCTCGGCAGGATCGTGCCCTGCCTGGTCAACGAGGCCGCGTTCGCCGTGGGCGAAGGCGTGGGGTCCGCCGATGACGTGGACGCCGGCATGACGATGGGCCTGAACCACCCGCGCGGGCCGGCGGCCTGGGGTCAGGCGATCGGGCTGGACTCGATCCTGGAGGCCATCGACGGCATCTGGGCCGAACGGCGCGAGGAGCGCTACCGGGCCGCCCCGCTGCTGCGCCGAGCCGCCGCGCTGGGCACCGGGCTGGCGCCCTGACCCGCTAGCCGCCGGCGCGCGCCCGCAGCTGGCGCAGCACGAAGTGCAGGATCCCGCCGTGGCGGTAGTACAGCCACTCGTTGGGCGTGTCGATCCGCACGCGCGCGGAGAACTCGATCGGGCTCCTCCACCCTCGGCGTGGCCTTCACTGCCAGCTCGCGCGCGCCGTCCTCCAGCGGCTCGAGGTCGAAGGTCTCGAAGCCGGTCAGGCCCAGCGACTCGGCGCGACTCGCCGTCGGGGAACTGGAGCGGCAGCACGCCCATGCCCACGAGGTTGGAGCGGTGGATGCGCTCGTAGCTCTCGGCGATCACGAACCGGATGCCCAGCAGCCGCGGGCCCTTGGCGGCCCAGTCGCGCGACGAGCCCGAGCCGTACTCCTTGCCGGCCAGCACGCACAGCGGCACGCCTCGTCGGCGTACTCCATCGCACGCGTCGAAGATGAACCGCTCCTCGCCGTCCTTCGTCGGTGTAGCCGCCCTCGGTGCCCGGCGCGAGCTGGTTGCGCAGGCGCACGTTGGCGAACGTGCCGCGCATCATCACCTCGTGGTTGCCGCGGCGCGAGCCGTAGGAGTTGAACTCGCGCTGCTCGACGCCGTTCTCGATCAGGTACTGGCCGCCCGGGGTGTCCTTCTTGATCGCGCCCGCGGGCGAGATGTGGTCGGTGGTCACGCTGTCGCCGAGCAGCGGCGATCGCGCGGGCGCCCTCGATGTCGTCGAAGCCCGTCGGGCGCGTCGGCCGGCATGCCCTCGAAGTACGGCGGGCGCTTCACGTAGGTGGACTCGTCGTCCCAGGCGTAGCGGTCGCCCTCGGGGATCTCGCAGCGCCGTCCCAGTTCTCGTCGCCCTCGAACACCTCGCCGTAGCTCTTGCGGAACATGTCGGACTCCACCGCCGACTCGATCTCGGCGTTCACCTCCTCCTGCGAGGGCCAGATGTCGCGCAGGTAACACCGGCTCGCCGTCGGCGTCCTCGCCCAGCGGGTCCTCCAGCATGTCGAGGTCCATCCGGCCGGCCAGCGCGTAGGCCACGCACAGCGGCGGGCGAGGCCAGGTAGTTCATCTTGCACCTCGGGGTGGATGCGGCCCTCGAAGTTGCGGTTGCCCGACAGCACCGAGCACACGGTCAGGTCCTCGGCCTCGATGGCCGCCGAGATCTCGTCCGGCAGCGGCCCCGAGTTGCCGATGCAGGTGGTGCAGCCGTAGCCCACGAGGTTGAAGCCGAGCTCCTCGAGCGGCTCGGTCAGGCCGGAGCGGTCGAGGTAGTCGGTGACCACCTTCGAGCCGGGCGCCAGCGAGGTCTTGACCCACGGCTTGCGCTGCAGGCCGCGCTCCACGGCGTTGCGGGCCAGCAGGCCGGCGCCGAGCATGACCGACGGGTTGGAGGTGTTCGTGCAGCTGGTGATGGCGGCGATCACCACCGCGCCGTCCTCGAGGTCGAACTCCTCGCCGTCGAGGGTCACGCTGGCGCTGGCCTTGGCGACCTCCTCCACGGCCACCGTCGCCGTGCTGGTGCGCGGGCTCGCCGTCGTCCCGTGGTCCTCGGCCCGCCATCGAGGACGGCGGGTCGCTGGCCGGGAAGGTCTCGCCGGGAGCCGTTGCCGCCGTGGTCGCCGTTCTTTCCCTCGGCCTGGTCGGCCAGCTCGGCCAGGAAGTCGCGTGGCCGCGTTCGAGAGCGCCACCCGGTCCTGCGGGCGCTTGGGGCCCGCCAGGCTGGGCTCGACCGTCGACAGGTCGAGCTCGAGCGTGTCGGAGTAGGTGGCGTCCTCGGAGCCCTCGTCGTGGAAGAGGCCCTGCTCCTTCGTGTAGGCCTCCACCAGCTCGATCTGCTCGGCCGGGCGGCCGCGTGAACTCCAGGTAGCGCAGCGTCTCGGCGTCCACCGGGAAGATCGCGCAGGTGGAGCCGAACTCCGGCGACATGTTGCCGATCGTGGCGCGGTCGGCCAGCGGCAGGTTGGCCAGGCCGGGCCCGAAGAACTCCACGAACTTGCCCACCACGCCGCGCTCGCGCAGCATCTCGGTGACGGTGAGCACGAGGTCGGTGGCGGTCGACGCCCTCGGGCAGCTCGCCCTCGAGCCGGAAGCCCACCACCTGGGGCAGCAGCATCGACACCGGCTGGCCGAGCATGGCCGCCTCGGCCTCGATCCCGCCCACGCCCCAGCCCAGCACGCCGAGGCCGTTGACCATCGTGGTGTGCGAGTCGGTGCCCACGAGCGTGTCGGGGAAGGCCTGGCCGTCGCGCGCGGTCACCACGCGTGAGCAGGTACTCCAGGTTCACCTGGTGGCAGATGCCGGTGTTGGGCGGCACCACCGAGAAGTTCGTCGAACGCGGTCTGGCCCCAGCGCAGGAACGCGTAGCGCTCGCGGTTGCGCTCGAACTCGCGCTCGGCGTTCTTCTGGAAGGCCAGCTTCTCGGCGAAGGAGTCGACCTGGATCGAGTGGTCGATCACCAGCTCGACGGGCACCAGCGGGTTGATCGCGTGGGGTCGCCGCCCAGCGTCCTCCATCGCGTCGCGCATGGCGGCCAGGTCCACGATCGCCGGCACGCCGGTGAAGTCCTGCATCAGCACGCGGCTGGGCGAGTAGGCGATCTCCTTCGACGGCTCGTCGGAGGCGACCCAGGTGGCCACCGCCTCGATCGCTCCGCGGTGACGGCCTCGCCGTCCTCGTTGCGCAGCAGGTTCTCCAGCAGCACCTTCAGCGAGTACGGCAGCCGCGCCACGTCGAACTCTCCTGCAGCGCGTCGAGGCGGAAGATCTCGTGGACTCGCCGCCGGCTGCGGCGAGTTTGGCGCGGGCACCGAAGCTGTCCGGATGGCTCACGCTTCTCAACGCTACTCAGTACCCCCCTCGGAGAGTTCGGTCGAAATCGAGGATGCGGGTACTGAATAGGCTCGCTGAGTGGCCGATCTCCACGACATCTCCTGTGTCATCCACCTGCATTCCACGCACTCGGACGGCACCGGGACGGTGGCCGAGATCGCCCGCGCGGGCGAGCGCGCGGGCGTGGACGTGGTACTGCTCACCGATCACGACTCGCTCGACGCGGCCCGCGAGGGCGAGGAGGGCTGGTACGGGCGGACGCTCCTGCTGGCCGGCCACGAGGTGTCCCCCGTGGGCCGCAACCACCTGCTGGTGTTCGGCGTGGACGAGGAGATCGACTGGCGCGGGAGGACGCCGGCCCAGATCGCCCAGGCGGCGCGCGACGCGGGCGGGTTCGGGATCGCCGCCCATCCGTTCTCGCGCGGGAGCCAACGGTTCCGGCGTGTGCGGTCGCTGGGCGTGTCGATGGAGTGGGACGACCTGGATTGCCTCGACGGGATCGAGGTGTGGAGCTTCCTGGCAGACAACGGCCAGCGGTTGGAGACCGCGCGCGGCGCCCTGGGGCTGATCGCCCGGCCCGAGCGCCACGTGACCCTGGCGCCGCGCGAGAACCTGGAGCAGTGGGACCGCCTGGGCGCCCGGCGCCGGGTCGTTGGCATCGGCGGGCTGGACGCGCACCAGTTCGGGGTGCGCGTTGGCGGCCGCGTGATCCGGGCCATGGGCTACGCGCGCACCTTCAGGCAGCTGCGCACGCACGTGCTCGCCGAGGAGCCGCTGAGCGGCGACCTCGAGCACGACCGCCTCCAGGTGCTGGGCGCCCTGAGAGAGGGGCGCTGCTACATCGCCGCCCCGCCCGTCGGGCCGGCGCGTGGCTTTCGCTTCTTCGCGCGGGCGCGTGGCGGAGACCAGGTGGAGATGGGCTCGGAGGCGCCCGCCGACCAGGGCTGGACATTGCACGCCGTGGCCCCGAGGCCCGCGGACCTGCGCCTCACGCGCGACGGCCGGGAGGTCGCCCGGCTCGACGCTCCCGCCTTGGTGCACGCGGCCGAGGGCCCGGGCGTCTACCGCGTGGAGGCGCTGGCGCAGGTGCGGGGCGAGCTGCGCACGTGGGTCCTGTCCAACCCGATCTACCTGCGGTAGGGGTCGGACAGTTCTCTGACTAAGATCAGAGGATCTCCTCGCTCGTCGCGCAGGTCCGCCGCTTCAACCGCACGATCACCCAGCGCGCCGGCGCCCTGAACGACCAGTTCCTCTCGAGCGACAGGCCGCTGGCGTTGTCGCGGCTGCTCTGGGAGGTAGGCACGGAGGGCGGCGAGGTCGTCATGCTCCGCGCGCGCCTGGGCGTGGACTCCGGCCAGATGAGCCGCATGCTCCGCGCGCTCGAGCGCGACGGGATCGTGACCGTGACTCCAAGCGCCATCGACGGTCGCGTTCGCGTTGCGCGCCTCACCTCGAAGGGACTCATCGAACGAGCGACGCTCGATGAGCGCAGCGACCAGCTGGCCGCCTCGATCCTCGACCCGCTCGACGACGCGCAGCGCGCCGAGCTCGTGGGCGCGATGCGGACCGTCGAACGGCTCATTGCGACGTCCCTCATCGAGTTGCGCCAGGTCGATCCCGCAGAGCCCTGACGCGCAGCGGTGCCTGCGCGCGTACGTGGCGGAGCTCAACCGTCGGGCACCTCAGCGACGCTTCGACCCGAGCAAGGGCGCGACCGCAGACCCGCATGAGGTGCGGCCGCCGAGGGGAGCGTTCGTTCTCGCCTACCTGCGCGGCGAGGCCATCGCCTGCGGCGCCGTCAAGCACCAACCGGACCAAGTGACCGACATCAAGCGAATGTGGGTCGCGGAGTCGGCGCGAGGTCTGGGGCTCGGTCGCCGCCTACTCGGGCATCTCGAGCGCCTCGCCGTTGAGCACGGATCGATTGAGGTGCACCTCGAGACCGGCGACGTGCTGCCGGAGGCGATCTCGCTGTACCGGTCGTCGGGCTACGTCGAGGTCCCGCCGTTCAACGACGAGCCCTTCGCCGACCGGTGGTTCGCGAAGCCGCTGCTCGACCAGAGCGACTCGTAGCTCACGCGAAAGCCCGCAGGGCGGATCGGTTTGCGATCATCGGCGGCCGCTACGCCGGTCGAAGCGGCTGGGAATAGTCGCGCCCGCTACGTCATGGGGAGACTTTTGTCGGATTACGAGTACTTGCTGGCCGACCAGCCCTCGGAGTTGCAGCGCCTGCAGCTGCAGTCACGAGTGTGGGAACCGAGCGGGCGCCGGCTCCTCTCGAACATCGGCGACGGGGCCGGCGCACGCGTCCTCGACGTGGGCTGCGGAGCCATGGGCTGGCTTCGGATCCTCGGCGAGTGGGTCGGCGCCTCGGGCCAGGTGGTCGGCACCGACATAGACGAAAGCCTGCTCGATGCCGCCCGTTCTCTTCTGGCAGCCGACGGGATCCCGAACGTGGAGCTCGTCGTCGATGATCTCTTCGACAGCAAGTTGCAGCCGCGATCCTTCGATCTCGTCCATGCTCGCTACTTGATCGCTCCGCTCGGACGCGGTCCCGAGCAGGTGGCCGCGCACCGGCGGTTGCTCAGGCCGGGCGGCTCGCTGGTGCTGGAGGAGTGGGACTTGGGCTCGTGGCACTTCAATCCTCCAGCGCCCGCGACCGAGCAACTGATCCGACTGCTGTCGGAGATCTTCGCCACCCTGGGCGGCGAGGCGGGCCGCGGAGTTCCCCAACTGCTCAGCGACGTCGGTATTCGGGAACCGGAGATCGACGCGCACGTGATCGCGCTCAAACCAGGTCACCCCTACTTGAGTCTGCCGCTTCAATTCAGCGCCGCGCTGGAGTCACGGCTGCTCGACACGCTAAGCGAGGACGAGCTTGCCTCGCTGCGCCGCGCGGCCGACAGCGAGTTGCGCGAGCCCGGCCGATGGGGCACGAGCTTCACCCTGATCCAGGCCTGGGGAACGCTCGAAGGCTGAGCGAACGGCTGCGCCAATAGGCGCGAAGGCCGTCAGTCGTGCGCCGGAGGCGTCACGGCGCTGCGGGCCGCACCCGCGCTGGCGGCCACCACCAGCCCGATCGCCACGATCTCGCGCGCGCCCAGCATCTCGCCGAGCACCACGAGCCCGGCCAGGGCAGCCATGGCCGGCTCGAGGCTCATGAGCACGCCGAACACATGCGCCGGAAGCCGCCGCAGCGCCTCCAGCTCCAGCGAGTAGGGGATGGCGGAGGAGAGCATGGCAACGCCCAGGCCGACGGCGAGCACCTCGGGCTCCAGCAGGGCGCTGCCCGCGTCGGCCACGCCCACCGGCAACAGCAGGGCGCTGGCGAGCACCATCGCCAAGGTCAGGCCCGCGCCGCCTGGCAGCGCCTGGCCGACGCGCGCGGCGATCAGTATGTACGCGGCCCAGAACCCTCCGGCCGTGAGCGCGAGGATCACTCCCAGGGCGTCGGCGCCGCCGTCGCCGCCCAGGTCGGCCAGCAGAAGGATCCCGGCCGCGGCGAGCGCGACCCACAGCAGGTCAAGCGCACGCCGCGATCCCGCCACCGCCACGCCCAGTGGCCCGACGAACTCGAGCGTCACGGCTACGCCGAGCGGCAGCCGGTCCAGCGCTTCGTAGAACGAGAAGTTCATGCCCGCCAGCGCCACCGCGAAGGCGACGATGAGCACCCACTCCCGCCGCACCCTCCCCCGCAGCGGCGGGCGCCAGATGGCGGCCAGCACCAGCGCGCTGAAGACCATGCGCAGCATCACCGTGCCGCCCGGACCGGCTTCGTCGAAGAGCGTCTTGGCAAGCGACGCGCCCACCTGCACCGACGCCACCCCCGCGAGCACCAGCACCGTGGGCGGCACCCCTGGGGCCGCTCTGGCATCGGTCATCGCCGCCACGCTACCGGGCGTGGGATGATCGGGATCGTGGCCGCCACGGACACCGCCGGGACTCGGCCGATCCCCGCCGAGGCCGGCCGGCACGCGGAGCTCGAGCGAATCTTCGCCGGGCTGGATGCGCCGTTCGCGCTGGTGGACCTGGACGCCATGTGGGCGAACGCGGCCGGGATGGTCGGCCGCGCCGCCGGCAAGCCGATCCGCGTGGCCAGCAAGTCAGTGCGCAGCCGGGCGCTGCTGGAGCGGATGCTGGCGCGACCCGGCTTTCGCGGGCTGATGACGTTCACCCTGCCCGAGACGTTGTGGCTGGCGGGGCACGGCTTCGAAGACCTCCTGCTGGCCTATCCCACGGCCGACCGCGCCGCCCTGGCCGAGCTGGGGACCCTGGAGGGCGATGCGCGGCCCACGGTCATGGTCGACTCGGTGGACCAGCTGGACCTGATCGAGGCGTGCGCGCCCTCGCCGGCCGCCCCGATCCGCGTGTGCATCGAGTTCGACACCGGCTTCCACCTGGCGCGAGGGCGGATCAAGGTCGGGCCCAAGCGCTCGCCCATCCGCACACCGGCGCAGGCGCAGGCGCTGGCGCGCGCGATCGTCGCGCGACCGCGGTTGGAGCTCTTCGGGGTGATGGGCTACGAGGGCCACATCGCGGGAGTCGGCGACCGGCCGCTCGGGAAGCCTCTGCAGGGCCCGATCATCAGGCGGATGCAGCGCGCGTCAGCGGCCGAGCTGGCCGAGCGCCGCGCCCAGGTGGTCGAGGCGGTGAGCGCGGTGGCCACCCTGAGCCTGGTAAACGGCGGCGGCACCGGCAGCCTGCACACCACGGGCTCCGAGCCGGCAGTGACTGAGCTGACTGCCGGCTCGGGGTTCTTCGCCCCGACGCTGTTCGACCGCTATTCGAGCTTCACGCTGCGACCGGCCGCGATGTTCGCCCTGCCGGTCGTGCGGCGACCGAGCGCCCGCACGGTCACGTTGCTGGGCGGCGGCTACCTGGCGTCCGGTGCGGCCGGGCGAGACCGCCTGCCCGAGCCGCATCTGCCGCCCGGGCTCACGCTCGACCCGATGGAGGGCGCGGGCGAGGTGCAGACCCCCGTCAGCGGGCCGGCCGCGGCTTCCCTGGGGGTGGGATCGAACGTGTACTTGCGCCACGCCAAGGCGGGCGAGCTGTGCGAGCGCTTCGACAGCCTGCACCTCCTGGCGGGGGGCGAGATCGTGGACGAGGTGCCCACCTACCGCGGCGAGAGCTGCTGCTTCCTGTAAAAGCCGGAGTCCGATTCCGGCGCGGGCTCAGGTCCTGCGCCGCAACCGCCGACCTGAATGGGTGTTGGTTGCACATTCCCCGCTCGATGACTGCTGTGCGCAGTAAGGCTGCGCTTGCCCTGACGGCCGTGGGCCTGGCCGCCGCTGCGCTGGCGCCGGCAGGCGCAACCGCGCAGGCGGGCGCGCGCCCCAACATCGTGTTCGTGATGACCGACGACCAGACGCGGGAGTCGCTGCGCGTGATGAGCAAGCTGCGCGCCGGAGCGATCGACCAGGGCACGCAGTTCACGCGCTCGGTGGCGGTGTACCCGCTGTGCTGCCCGTCGCGCGCCACCTACCTGACGGGCCAGTATCCCCACAACCACGGAGTCATCCACAACGCCGGCCCGTTTGGCGGCTACACCCGTCTGGACAACACCAACACGCTGCCCGTTTGGCTCCAGAACGCGGGCTACCGGACCATGAACGTGGGCCGCTACCTCAACGGCTACGGCACGCAGAACCCCGACATCACGGAGATCCCACCGGGCTGGACCGACTGGTACGCCACCCTCGACCCGTCCACCTTCCACTTCACGCGCTGGCGTATGAACGAGAACGGCCGCATCATCGAGAAGCCCGGGCCCGACCGCCCCGGCGAGCACCAGACCGACTACCTGGGCCGGCGCGCCACCCAGCTGATCCAGCGGGCCGCACCCTCCTCCCGGCCGTTCTTCCTCTCGCTCACCTTCCCGGCGCCCCACAGCGGCCTGCCCGCCGACCCCGACGACCCGCCCGACCTGGGTACGCCGTCGCCCGCGCCGCGCCACCGCAACGCGTTCAGCACCACCCCGCTGCCGCGGCCGCCGAGCTTTGACGAGGCCAGCGTGTTCGACAAGCCGCAGATCACGGCCGACCGCCGCCGCCTGACGCTCTCCGACGTCGCCGCGATCCAGGAGAACTACCAACAGGAGCTGGAGTCGCTGCTGTCGGTCGACGACGCCATGGGCAGCGTGCTGGACGCGCTCCGTCGCAGCGGCGAGCTCGAGAACACGCTCTTCATCTACACGTCCGACAACGGGTTCTTCCACGGTGAGCACCGCTACCGGGGCGAGAAGGTCCTGCCCTACTGGCCCGCCGCCAACGTGCCGCTGGTCATGCGCGGGCCCGGCGTGCCGCGCGGCAAGACCCTGCGCCAGCTGGTGGCCAATGTGGACCTGGCGCCCACAATCCTGGAGGCGGCCCAGGCCACGCCCGGGCGCCTTCAGGACGGGCGGTCGCTGATGTCGGTGCTTCGCGACCAGACCCTGGAGCTCGGCCGCGAGTTCGTGCACGAGAACGGAGCGGGCGTGAACGGCGTGCCGCCATACCGGGCGTTGCGCAACGACCGCTTCCTGTTCGTCCGCCACGACAGCACCGGCGAGACGGAGTTGTACGACCTGCGCAAGGACCCGTACGAGCTCACCAGCCGCGACGAGAGCGACTCGTACGCCGGGGTCATCCGGGTGCTCGCGCGCCGGCTGCGCCTGCTGCAGCGCTGCGCCGGCCGCGGCCTGCCAGGTGCCGCGCCCCTCCGTGCGCGTGGCGCTGCGCGAGGTACGACCCAAGCCCAAGCGGAAGGAGGCCGCCGAGCGGAGCCAGACCTGCGTCGCCCGCGACGTCCGGCTGGCGCTGAGCGGGCGCGACGGCAAGCGCGTGGAGTCCGTGCGCTACACGCTCGGGCGCCGGCGCCTGGGCACCTCGCGCAAGCGGCCGTTCCGCGTGACGGTCAAGCGCCGGAGGCTGCCGGCCGGGCGCCTGCTGGCCATCCGCGCGCGGGTCACGGCGCGCGACGGGCGCGTGGTCACGCTTGATCGCGGCGTGGCCACCTGCCCCCGGTAGTGCTTAGTGCTTAGTGCTCGGTGCTCGGCGGGCCGTAACTTGGCCCGAAGCGTCCGAGGGCCCTAAGAGCTCAACACGCCCGCCCCGACCGGCCCGAGCACCCGGCGCGAGTAGTCGTTGGTGAACGTGCCTGACGGGTCCACGCGTGCGCGCACCGCCTGCCAGCGCTCCCACTCCGGGTAGCGCGGCCGGAGGGTCGCCTCGGACTGGTAGTGGCGCTTGCCCCAGTGGGGGCGGCCGCCGTAGGAGTCCATGATCGCCTCGACTGCGCGGAAGTAGGTCTCGAACTCCATTCCCGAGTACTGGTGCACCGCGATGTAGCACGTGTCCCTGCCGTGGGCGGTCGAGAGGTACGCGTCGTCGCCCGCGACCACTCGGACCTCGATCGGGAAGCCGATCGGCAGGCGGCGGCGTTCGATCAGGCCGAGCACGCGCCGCACGGCCTCGGCGCCGTGCTCGCGCGGGATCGCGTACTCCATCTCCGTGAAGCGCACGTCACGACGGGTCGCGTACACGTTGTGGCTGCGCTCCACCTTCACCGACTCGGTCACCAGGCTCGACACGCGGCGGTTGATCGCGGGGATCGCGGAGGGAAACCTGCGCCCGGCCCGGCACATGAGGTCCAATGCCTTGTTCTCGATCAGCGCCTCGCGCACCCACGCCCGGCGCGGGTCCTCGGGCTCGGGCGGGCGGTCGCTGCGCGTGCTGGTGCGGGTAAGCGCCACATCGGAGTAGGGGAACACGAAGAACTCGAAGTGGTCGGGGGCGTCCGCCAACTCATCCAGCCGCTCCAGCGTGTCGGCCAGCGGGCGTGGGGCGTCGATGCGCTCGATCGTGAAGATCGGCACCGCCCGCAGCGTCACGGAGGCCACCACGCCCAGCGATCCGATGCCCACCCGCGCCGCCGCCAGCGCTTCCGGGTCGGCCTCCTCGGTGAGGTCGAGGACCTCGCCCGTGGCGGTCACGAGCCGGATGGCGGCCACCTGCGAGGAGATGTTGCGGTACCGGGCGCCCGTGCCGTGAGTGGCTGTGGAGATGGCGCCGGCCAGCGTCTGGCTGTCGATGTCGCCCTGGTTCTCCATCGCCAGGCCCAGCTCGGCAAGGCGCTTGCCGAGCGCGTGCAGGGTGATGCCGGCCTCGACCGACACGAGGCCGCTGGTGGTGTCGGCGTCGAGCACGCGGTCCATGCCGCCCAGGTCGAGCATCAGCCCGTCGGTGCATGCGCAGTCGGTGAAGGAGTGGCCGCTGCCCACGGCCCGCACCGAGGTGCCGGCCGCAGCGGCTGCTCCGACGAGCTCGGCCACCTTTGCCTCCGAGGCCGGGCGCTCGACGCGCTGTGGGGCGCAGCGCTGCTCGCGCGCCCAGTTGGTCCAGATGCCGGTCACCTGCCTGCGTTATACCCGGCGCCGCCCGCCGGGAGCCGAGCTACCGCGCGGCGCGCTCGGCCGCGGCCTCGATCTTCTCTGGCTCGCCGGCCCAGTGGGCCTCGGGGTCGGGCGGGGTGTCGCGCAGGTAGGCCTCGGCGTCCAGGGCCGCCGCGCAGCCCGAGCCGGCGGCCGTGACCGCCTGGCGGTAGGTGTGGTCCACCAGGTCACCCGCGGCGAACACGCCCGCGAGGTTGGTGCGCGTCGAGCGCCCCTCCACCTCCACGTAGCCGTTCTCGTCGGTGTCGACCTGCCCGGTGACGATGTGGGAGTTCGGCCGGTGGCCGATGGCGATGAAGGCGCCGTCGATCTCCAGGTCGTGCTCCTCGCCGCCCTCGGCGTTCTCCAGGACGACGCTTGCCCAGCGACCCGTTGTCGCCCGGCTCGAAGCGGTCGATCACGTACGGCGTGACGCAGCTCGATGTTGTCCGCCTCGCGGGCGCGGTCGAGCATGATCGCCGAGGCGCGGAACTCGTCGCGGCGGTGCACGATCTTCACGTTCTTGGCGAACTTGGCGAGGAAGGTTGCGTCCTCCATCGCGGTGTCGCCGCCGCCGACCACGATCGTGGGCTTGTCGCGGAAGAAGGCGGCGTCGCACGTGGCGCAGTAGGACACGCCCCTCGAGGCGAGCTCGTCCTCACCCGGGACGCCGAGCTTCTTGGGCTCCGCGCCCATGGCCAGGATCACCGCCTTGGCCAGATGCTCCTCCTCGCCGACGAAGACCCGGTGCAGGCCGCCGTCGCGGGAGAGCTCCACGCGGGTCACATCGTCGGTCACGAAGCGCGTGCCGAACCGCTCGGCCTGGTCGCGGAAGTCCTGCATCATCTGCGGGCCCATGACGCCGTCGGCGTAGCCCGGATAGTTCTCGACGTCGGTGGTCTGCTGGAGCAGCCCGCCCCAGGCGAAGCCCTCGAACACCAGCGGCTCTAGGTCGGCGCGCGAGGTGTAAAGGGCAGCCGTGTAGCCCGCTGGGCCACTGCCGATGATGATCACGTTCTCGATCCGGCGGTCTTCGGTCAATTCGCCTCCGTCTTACTTTACTTTCTGAAGTGTAGCGCCGCGACGCTCGTGCTCCCACCGCGTGACGGTGCGGCGGAGCTGGAAGAACGCCACCACGCCGGGCGGGATCGGCAGCCAGAAGGCGATCACCCGGTAGGTGAGCACGGCCGGGAACACGACCCCGGTGGGCTCGCCGAAGAGCACGAACGCGCCGATCATGCCGGCGTCGACCGATCCGACTCCGCCCGCCGGTGACGGGATCAGGTTGGCGGCCATCCCGACGAAGAACCCCTGGACGAGCACCCCGAACGGGACGCTCGCGCCGAAGGCCTCGAAGCTGGCCCACAGCACGCCGATGTTGGCCGCCCAGAAGCCCACGGCCCCGAACACGCCGAGGGCGCCGCGGCCCGGGTGGCGCATGTAGGCGATGGCGGTGCGCACGCCCGTGGCCAGAGTGGCCGGGCCGGTGGCCAGCTTCTGGGCGAAGCGCACGCGCCTGTACCCGCGCGAATACGAGCGCAGGCGGCGCTCGAAGTCGCCGGGTATGAGCGCAACAAGGCCGAGGATCACGAGCGCGCCGAAGCCGATGGCCGCGGGCACGACCGTGCCGCCAACGGGGTTGTCGCCCGGCAGCACGCCGGTTCGCAGCAGCACCCCGAAGAGCACGAGCGCGAACAGGTACACCGAGTAGGTGAGCACCAGGAAGGCCACCATCCGGCAGGCGGAGCGTCGCCGCGGCATGCCCGCCTTGCGCAGCGCCCAGTAGGTGAGCACGATTCCGCCCGCGCCGCCGGCCGAGAAAATCCGCGTGGCCGCCAGCCCGGCCATGGTGATCTGGTACGACGCCGCCCGGTCCAGCCGCCGCCTGACCTCGTTGTCCTCGGTGCCCCCCAGCACACCGCGAAACAGGGCCATGTAGGAGGCGAAGGCGGCGATGTTGAAGGCGATGGCCACCGCCACCCAGACCAGGTCGGCGTCGCCGATGCGCTTGATCTCGTCGTCGAGCCCGAGGACCTTTGGCGCGAGGAAGTAGATGCCCACCACTCCGGCGAGGAAGACGACCGCCAGCGTGACCAGCTGCCGGCGGTCGGAGAGCATCCCCGAAACGCGAAGGTCCTCCTCCTCGTCGGCGAGCTTCTCACTTTCCAGCTCGAGCGCCGTGTCCGCCGGCTCGGGCTCGTCGGCCACGCGCCCCGGGCGCTCGCGCAGCCGCTCCTCTGGGCCCATCAGGCCGTCCTCGGCTCGAGGCGCTGCACCGACCGCGCAACGGCGGCCAGCAGCGGGCGCGCACGGGGCCCGGCGCGCCTGACTCCCTCGGCCAGGGCAAGCCCCGCGGCCAGGTCCACCACATAGTGCTCTCCGAGATACACCAGGCCGAAGCCGAGCGTGAGCGCGTAGGCCCAGCCCAGCGCCCCGTGCCGCCTGCCCACGTCGGCGAGCACGCGAGCGGCCATCACGGATGTCCCGAAATGCAGTGAGGGCATGGCTGCAAAGGGGTTACCTTCCAGCCCATCGTAGAGCGGACGCCAGAGGCGTTTCCAGAACCGCTCGCCTGACTCGACCATGATCCGGCGCACCGGCTCCATCCGCCCTTCCTGAGCCGCGTACCAGGGCGGCGCGGTGGGCAGCGCCCAGTAGACCACGAGGCCGAGGTCGAACGTGCCCGCCATGAAGCAGGCCGAGCGCGGGAAGTGCTCCGGGTGTTGCCACAACACCCACGCCAGCGTGCCGTGGGGAACCAGGAACCAGCTCCAGTGCACCCAGGACAGCGCCAGATCGTGCGGGCGCACCACGCCCGGCGTGCCGAGCGCCCTTTGCAGCCGCGTGGTGGGCGTCTCCCCGCCACCGATCACGCGGTCCACGGCGATGGGATAGTCCACCAGCGTGCGAGCGCGCAGGCGCTCGGGCTCGTCGTCGGGCATGTCGTAGTGCGCGTAGTAGGCCCACATCTGCAGCGCATAGATGCCGGCGTCCCGAAGCCGGGTGCGGGGCGTGGCGAGCGCCAGGGCGGCCGGCGCCTGGAAGCTCAGCGCCGTGACCGCAGGCACCGGTAGGCGCAGGCGGTGCCGCAGAAGCGGCGTGGCGACTCCCACCGCCACGGCGCCCCAGGCCACGGTTCGTAGGGCGCGCGAGCTCCGCAAGACGGCGCGGAGCCTAGCCTCCGGAGCGGCCGGGAGTAGGGTCGACGCCGTGAGGCGACGCGTGGGGATGGCCACGATCTTCTACCCGCGAGGCGGATCCGCTCAGGTCATCCGCTATCTCGGGGCCGCCCTCGACAGGGTCAGCTGGTCCACGGAGCTCGTGGCGGGCTCCCTGGGGCCCCCCGGAGAGCGCACGAACGCGCAGACCTTCTACCGCGACATGGACTTGACCGCGGTCGACTACTCCGCGGCGGCCGAGGCGCACGCGCGGGGCGAGGACGCTCTGGTCCAGCCCGTGCCCATGCACCCCTCGTACGAGCCGCGCGCGGGGGCGGCCGACAGGCTGCTGGCGGGGGTCAGCCCGCAGCTGGGCGACCGTCTCGAGAGCTTCTGGAAGGGGGTGCTGGAGCGCGCGTACGCGACGGACCCGGAGGTCCTGCACCTGCACCACCTCACGCCGATCCATGGCGCGGCGGCGCGCGCGCTGCCAGACGTGCCGCTCGTGACCCATCTGCACGGCACCGAGCTGAAGATGATCGAGCGCGCCCTGGTTGAGCCGCCCGGCACGCGCGGATGGGAGCACGCCGCTCACTGGGTCGAGCGCATGCGCGGGTGGGCACAGCGCAGCAGGCGCCTGATCGTGATCTCACCCCACGACAGCGAGGAGGCGGGCCGGCTGCTGGGCGTCGACCCCGACCTGGTCACCTGGGTGCCCAACGGCGTCCAGCTCGACCGCTTCGATCGCAGCGAGCCGAGCTTCGATCAGCGCATGTCCCGCTGGCGGGAGTGGCTGGTGGAACAACCGCTCGGATGGAGCGAGGGCGGGGAGCCCGGCAGCGTCTCCTACACGGAGGCGGACCTGTCCGCGTTCGCCGACCCGCGGACGGGCGGCCCGGCACCGGTGTTGCTGTTCGTGGGCCGGTTCACGGAGGTGAAGCGGATACCGCTCCTGATTCGCGCATACGCCCGTGCGCGCGAGAGCTTCTCCGTGCGCGCGCCGCTGGTCATCTGGGGCGGCTTCCCGGGCGAGTGGGAGGGCGAGCACCCGCACACGGTCGCCCTCGAGGAGGGCGCCGAGGACGTGTTCTTTATCGGCTGGCGCGGGCACGACGACCTCAACGAGGGGCTCGCGTGCGCGGACGTGATGGTCATGCCGTCGATCAGCGAGTCTTTCGGGCAGGTGTTCGTGGAGGCCATGGCCTGCGGGGTGCCGGTGATCGCGGCCAACGCGGGCGGCCCGCCGTCATTCGTGAACGTGGAGGACGGCCGGCCAAACGGCTGGCTGGTCGAGCCCGATGACCTGGACGACCTTGCGGCCGCCATGGTCTCCGCGGTGAACGACCCCGCGGAGCGCACGCGGCGCGCGGACAACGGCTACGTGTCGTCGCGACGCGACTTCTCCTGGGCGACCCTGGCGGAACGGGTGGCGGAGGTCTACGAAGAGGCCACGGCGGCGCCGGCGGCGAGGTAGGGCGGCCGGTCGCCGGTGCTCGGGCACCGAAGGCCCGCCACGGAAGAGACCCCGATTCATCGTGCCCGGCCGGGAGCGCGCTCGGTTGGTGAGTTAGACACCCCATGGGGGGCACAACTCACCAACCGTCAGCCGCACCCCCAGCCCAGCCCACTAACCGGTCACGAATGCAACAGCACCGCAACAGACCGGTCTTCCGTGCCCGCCGTGGACCAACCCCCGCCCCGCCGGGCGACAACAGAGCCAGAAGACCAACGCCCCACCCCCGGCGACCATCGGTCGCCCCTACCCAACCTTTTCCAGAATCCGCACCTCCACCGGGGCCTTCTCCGCGAACGCCTCGGCGTCCTCGCGCGTGCCGATGTGCTCGCCCCAGTGCATCGGCACCGCGAGCCCGGGCTGGATCCGGCGCGCCGCCTCGGCGGCCTCCTCGGCCGTCATCACATAGGTGCCGCTCACGGGCAGCAGCGCCACGTCCACGCCCACCACGCCGTCCATCTCGGGGATCACGTCGGTGTCGCCCGAGTGGTAGAGGCGCTGGCCGCGCACGTTCACGTCGAATCCCACCCAGCCCGCCTCGCGCGGGTGGAAGACCCGGCCCTCGCGGTCGCGCTTGGAGGTGTTGTAGGCCGCCACCGCGGCCACCTCCACTCCGGGGACCGGCTCCAGCTCGAGCTGCTCCCCGGGAGCGATGGACGCCACCCGGCCCCGTGCCCGCTCGGCCACCGCAGCGGGGGCGACGAGCCACGTGCCCGGATGGGACAGGCGCTCCACGTCCTGCGGCGAGAAGTGGTCGTAGTGGCCGTGGGTCACGAGGATCAGGTCCGCGGCGGGGCCGTCCTCGCCGACCCGGTAGGGGTCGATGTAGATGGTGGCTCCCCGTGAGCGGACGCGAAAGCCCGAGTGCCCGAGCCATTCGAGCGAGTCGGCGAGCATCGCTGCAGGATACGTTTGACCCGCCGCCGGCCCTGGAGCCGGGCGTCCGGCCACCGACCGAGAGGAGCCAGTGAGCTACGAGACCGTCAAGTGGGAGCAGGCCGAGGGCATGGGCCGGATCACGCTCAACCGGCCCGACACCCTGAACGCGTGGACGGCCGAGTTCGGGCGCGAGCTGGGCGAGGTGGTGAACGAGCGTGCCGCCGACCCCTCCGTGCGCGCCGTGCTGGTCACGGGCGCCGGCCGTGGGTTCTCATCCGGCGCCGACCTGAAGGCGGGCTTCGACCCCAGCCCCGACGACGGGAAGCCGGACGTGCGGACCGAGCTGCACGAGGTCTACCACCCGATCATCGCGGGCATCCGGCACCTGGAGAAGCCGGTGGTGGCCGCCGTGAACGGCCCCGCCGTGGGCATCGGCCTGTCGCTGGCGCTGGCATGCGACATCGTCCTGGCGGCGGAGTCGGCGTTCTTTGGCCTGGCGTTCGTGAACATCGGCCTGATGCCGGACGGCGGCTCGACCCTGTTCGTGCCCGCCGCGGTGGGCAAGGCGCGGGCCTTCCAGATGGCTATCCTCGGCGAGCGCGTGCCTGCCCACCAGGCCTACGAGTGGGGCCTCGTCAACGCGGTGCACCCGGACGACGAGCTGATACCGGCCGCGGAGCGGGTGGTGGGGCGGCTGGCGGCGGGCCCGACTCGCTCCTACGCCGGCTCCAAGCGCGCCCTGAACAGCATGCTCTACCCCAATCTCGACGGGCAGCTCGACCTGGAGGCCGAGATCCAGCACGCCTTGGCGCGAACGGAGGACTTCGTGGAGGGCGTGGGCGCTTTCGTGGAGAAGCGCGAACCCAAGTTCAAGGGCGCCTGAAGTCCTCAGGAGGTGGAGAGCCGGGCAGGGCGCGGGATATGATGCCGCCCGCCTTGCCCGCGCCCGCAGCCGGACACCGCAGCCGCATAGCCCTGCTCGCCTTCGCGGTGGGGCTGGCAGCCCTTCTCGTGGCCGCGCCGGGCGCGATGGCCGACGTGTTCACGCCCGAGTCGGGCGGCTCGCCCAACGCCGACTACATCGACACGCTCTACAAGATCGTGCTGTACGTGGCCATCCCGATCTTCCTGCTCGTGGAGGGCACGCTGATCTGGTCGCTGGTCAAGTTCCGCGCGCGCCGGGGCGGCCCCGAGCCGGCCCAGATCCGCGGCAACACGCCCCTCGAGCTCGGCTGGACGGTCGGCGCGGCCCTGATCCTGGTGGTGCTGGGGATCGTGACCTTCATCTACCTCGGCGACATCAAGAACCCGCCCGCGTCCGGGCCCAACGGCCTGGCGCGCGGGGTGCAGGTGGCGTCGATCGACCAGCCGGCGCCGCCCCGCAGCGGCGGCCGCAGCATCGAGATCGGGGTGAACGGCCAGCAGTACCTGTGGCGGTTCGACTATCCCGGGCGCGAGATCTACAACTACCACCGCATGGTGGTGCCCACGAACACCACCGTGGTGCTGAGGATCACGGCCTCCGACGTGATCCACTCGTGGTGGATACCCAAGCTCGGCGGCAAGGCCGACGCGGTGCCCGGGCACACCAACGAGACGTGGTTCAAGATCTCCAAGGAAGGCATCTACAAGGGCCAGTGCGCCGAGCTCTGCGGCTCCAACCACGCGGACATGCGGGCCGAGGTGCAGGCCGTGCCGCCCGAGCGCTACACGGCCTTCCTGCGCCGCCAGCAGCGCCAGATCCGTGCCGCGCAGCAGGGCCTCGCCGAGCAGCGCAGGGGGCGTGAGGAGCAGTGACCGCCCTGGCCCGCCCCGAGGTCGTGATGCGCGGCTACCGCGAGCCGCCGCGCGGCTGGCTCGCGTGGGTCACCACGACCGATCACAAGAAGATCGGGATCATGTACCTGTTCGCCACCTTCGTCTTCTTCATCCTGGGTGGCGTCGAGGCGCTGATCATGCGCCTGCAGCTGGCCACCCCGGACGGCACGCTGGTGGATCCCGAGACCTACAACGGCCTGGTCTCGATGCACGGCACCACCATGGTCTTCCTGTTCGTGGTGCCCGTGCTCGCGGGCTTCGGCAACTACTTCGTGCCGCTCATGATCGGCGCGCGCGACATGGCGTTCCCGCGCCTGAACGCGCTCTCGTTCTGGCTGCTCGTGTTCGGCGGCGATCGCCTTCTACGCGTCGATCTTCTTCGAGCCGCCCCAGGCCGGCTGGACCTCCTACGCCCCGCTCTCCGACGACGCCTATCTGCCGAGCGGCGGCGTGGACGCGTGGATCTTCCTGATCCACCTGTCCGGCCTCTCGTCGCTGGTCGGCGCGATCAACTTCGTGGCCACGATCCACAACATGCGCGCGAAGGGCATGGGCTGGGGCCGGATGCCGCTGTTCGTGTGGACGATCCTCGTCTACAGCTACCTGCTGATCGCGGCGCTGCCGGCGGTCGCGGCGGCGGTCACGATGCTGCTCACCGACCGCCACTTCGGCACCGACTTCTTCGACCCCACCGGCGGCGGCGACCCGATGCTGTGGCAGCACCTGTTCTGGTTCTTCGGCCACCCCGAGGTCTACATCATGATCCTGCCGGCGTTCGGGATCATCTCCGAGATCCTGCCGGTGTTCGCCCGCAAGCCGATCTTCGGCTACAAGGCGATCGCGGCGGCCACGGTGGCCATCGCGTTCCTCGGCCTGCTGGTGTGGGCGCACCACATGTTCACCACGCCCACCGCCACGGTGGTGCTCGTGTTCTTCATGCTGTCGCTCGTTCCTGATCGCGGTGCCCACCGGCATCAAGATCTTCAACTGGATCGCGACGCTGTGGAAGGGGTCGATCGTGATGAAGACCCCGCTCTACTTCGCCGCCGCGCTGCCCGCGCTGTTCGTGATCGGCGGCATCTCGGGCGTGATCCTGGCCGTGTTCCCGGTCGACTGGCAGCTGCACGACAGCTACTTCGTGGTGGCCCACCTTCACTACGTGCTGTTCGGCGGGTCGGTGTTCGGGATCTTCGCGGGCCTCTACTACTGGTTCCCGAAGATGAGCGGCAAGATGCTTTCGGAGGGCATCGGCAAGCTCTCCTTCTGGATCATGTTCGTGGGCTTCAACCTGACCTTCCTGGTCCAGCACTCGGCGGGCCTGTCGGGCATGCCGCGCCGCATCTACGACTACCCGGAGGGCGCCGGGTGGGCCGGCTACAACCTGGTGTCGACGATCGGCTCGTTCCTGCTGGGCATCGGCGTGCTGATCACCGTGATCAACGTCCTCCACTCGATGAAGCACGGCAAGAAGGCCGGCAACGACCCGTGGAAGGGCAACACGCTCGAGTGGTTCGCCACCTCGCCCCCGCCTGAGAACAACTTCGACGTGGTGCCGCGGGTGCGCTCGGTCGAGCCGATGAAGGACATCCGGCGCGAGGTGCAGCAGGCCGGCGAGCCGGCCGGCACGGTCGCGCAGCCCGTGGCCTCGGGCACGTGACCGCCGCGCCGTCCGCGGGCTTCCGGCGACTGGCCATCGCCACCGCCCTCGCGACCTTCCTGCTGATCATCGTCGGCGGCATCGTCCGCGTGTCCGACTCCGGCCTGGGCTGCGGGCCCGCGGGCTCGGGCCTGAACGGCTGGCCGTTCTGCAACGGCGACGTGGTGCCCGGCGTGAACCTCAACTCGATCATCGAGTACACCCACCGCGCGCTGGCCGGCGTGGTGGGGATCATGATGATCGCGCTCGCCGTGCTGGCCTGGCGCCGCTACCGCTCGCAGCCCGGCCTGGTGCGTGCAACGGTGGCCGCCGCGGTGCTGGTGATCGCGCAGGGCCTGCTCGGCGCCGCGACGGTGGAGAAGGACCTCGACGAGGGCCTGGTCGCCGCGCACCTCGGCCTGGCCATGGCCCTGCTGGCGCTGCTGCTCTACGTGGTGCGCGCCGCGCGCGATCCCGCCGAGCGGGCGCCCGCGCCCCCGCCGAGGCAACCGGCCGCTGGCTGCGCCCGCTGGCACTCGCGTCGTCGGCCTTCGTGCTGTGCACGATCGTCGCCGGCGGCTACATGGCCGGCACCCAGAACTACGGCCGCGCCGACTACCAGGCGGGCGACGGCGCCCACCACGCATGCGGCAAGGAGTTCCCGTCCTGCAACGGCGACTTCATGCCGTTCGGCCAGGCGCGGCTGGTCGACATCCATCTGACCCACCGGGCGTTCATGTACATCGCCTCGGCGCTGGTGATCGCGCTGGTGGTCGTCGCGGTGCGCCGGCGCCCGACGCCCGGGATCGTGCGCAGCGCCTGGCTGGCGGCAGCCGTGCTTGCTGCTCAGGTTCTCGTCGGCGCGCTGAACGTTTGGCTCGACGAGTACGAGGCGCTGATCGTGCTGCACCTGGCGCTGGGCACCGCGCTGTGGGCGAGCGTCGTGGGCCTGGCGCTCCAGCTCTACCCGGTGAGAGTCCTGGCCGGGGCGCCGAGTAGCTCGCGGGCCGAGGCGGTCACCGCCTGATGGGCTCCCAGGCCTCCAGGGCTCCCGCCGGCGCGCTGCGCGCCGCGGGCGTGCGCCAGGTCGTCTCCGACTACGTGGAGATGACCAAGCCGAAGGTGCAGTCGCTGCTGCTTCTCACCACGGTCACCACGATGTACGTGGCCGGCGACCCCTCGATCGAGCTGGTGGCGCTCACCTGCCTCGGCGGCTCCCTGTCGGCCGGCGGCGCCGGCGCGGTGAACCATTGGTACGACCGCGACATCGACGCCGGCATGAAGCGCACCGCCGACCGGCCGGTGGCCTCGGGGCGGGTCTCCCCCGCCGCCGCGCTCACCTACGGCCTGGTCCTGGGCGCCCTGGCCTTCGCGATCCTCGCGGTGGGCGTGAACCCGCTGGCCGCGGTGCTGTCGCTCTCGGGCTTCCTGGGCTACGTGCTCGTGTACACCGTGTGGCTCAAGCGCACGACCCCACAGAACATCGTGATCGGCGGGGCAGCGGGCGCCGTGCCGCCGCTGGTCGGGTGGGCGGCCACGACCGGCAGCCTGAGCTGGACCGCCCTGTACCTGTTCGCGATCGTCTTCTACTGGACCCCGCCCCACTTCTGGGCGCTGTCGCTGCTGATGAAGGACGAGTACGCGCGCGCCGGCGTGCCCATGCTGCCCGTGGTCCGCGGCGAGCGCGAGACCCGCCGTCAGATCCTGCTCTACTCGCTGCTGCTCTACGCCGTGACCCAGCTGCCCTTCTGCGCGGGCGGCTTCGGCGCCGTGTATCTCGCGGCATCGGTGAGCCTCGGCGCCGTGTTCATCGGCGGGGCCGTGCGCCTGTACCGCAGGGCCGACCGCAGGGCCGCGCTGTGGCTGTACCTGTACTCGCTCGCCTACCTCGCGCTGCTGTTCGGGGCCATGGTGGCGGACGCCAGGCTGTAGCCGCTCAACCTCGGGCCGAGATCTGCTGAACGGCCCAGGCGTTGCCGTCAGGGTCGGCGAAGAAGAAGAAGCCCACGTTGTCGAGCGGGTCGGGCTGGGGAGTCGGGCTCTCGCCCATCACCTGGATCTCGCCGACCACGACCCCTCGCTGCTCGAGCTCCGCGCGGGCTGCCTTGAGGTCGGGGACGACCAGCTGCAGACCCTTGAGCGAGCCAGGATGCATGTCAGGCACGATCCCCTCGCCGATGACTATCGAGCAGCTGGACCCGGGTGGGGTCAGCTGGACGATCCGGTTCCCCTCGCTGACCCTGGTGTCGTGGTCGACCTCGAATCCGAGCTGCTCTGCGTAGAAGGCCTTGGCACGGTCCACGTCCGCGACGGGGACCACGACCACCTCGAGTGTCCAATTCACGCGCTCTCCCTTCATCGATCGGTTGGGGCGCCTTGCGGACCCATGGGTAAGACCGCACGCGGCGCTCGAAATTAGCGGCAGCGGAGCCTGACCCGCGGGCGCGGGCTCGCGGTCCGTCCGGCAACCCTCCCACCATTCGCGGCCATGTTCGCTGTGTTCGGAGTCGAGCTGTTGTGCTCAGACGAGGCCTGCGCCGAGGTCGTGGAGGCCGTCGGGCACCTCGACGAGCTCGACATGCTGCTATGTGAGTGCGGTTGCACGCTGCAGATAGTCGCGGTGTGGGAGGCGCATGAGGAGCGGATCGAGCCGCAGTCGCCGGCGGCCTTCGGCCTAGCGGCCTAGCGCCTAGAGATGGAGCTCGAGGACCTGGAGCCGCTAGTCGGGGAGTGGGCGACCAGCGCGACGCTGCCGGGCAGCGAGCCCAAGCGTGTGGTGAGCGGCCGCACCACGTTCGCGTGGCTGGAGCGCGGTGGATACCTGGTCCAGCACGCCGCAGCGGATGACCCCGCCTTCCCCGTCGGGGTGATGGTGATCGGGCCCGATCTGAACGGGGACCGGATCGTCCAGCACTACTTCGACTCCCGTGGGGTAGCGCGCGTATACGAGATCGGCTTGGAGGATGGTGTTCTGCGGCTATGGCGCGACGGGCCGGACTTCGCCCAGCGCTTCACCGGGCGCTTCAGCGCCGACGGCCGGGCGATCGAGGGCGCGTGGGAACGCCGGGCTGACAACGGCGCAGCCTGGGAGCAAGACTTCGATCTGAGCTACAGGCGCGTCTAGCGCACCACTCGGTACTTCACGTGGGTCACGGCCGGTGAGGCCACCACCTGGATCGGCTCCAACTTCGCGACGCTCTGGTTGGGGCCGGCCGCGTAGCCGTCGAGGGACACGGAGATCTGGGCGGTGACTGAGCTCATGCTGGTGGAGACGGCGCGGAGCCCAGGAACTAATCGCTCGTGGGCCGCGCGGCCCTACCGCGCCCCGCGCGTCCGCCTGAGCTCGCGGTCGAACTCGCTGGCCTCGAGCTCCTCGTCGGCGCGGATCACGTGCATCACCGCGTTGATCAGCGCCAGGTGGGTGAAGGCCTGCGGGAAGTTGCCCAGGTGGCGGCCCGAGCGCGGGTCGATCTCCTCGGCGTAGAGCTGCAGCGAGCGACGCGTAGGAGAGGAGCTTCTCGCACAGCGCCCGGGCGCGCGTGAGCTCGCCGATCTCGACCAGCGCGGACACCAGCCAGAAGGAGCAGATCGTGAACGTGCCCTCCTCGCCCGCACAGGCCGTCGTCGGTCTCCGTCGACGCGGTAGCGCAGCACCAGCCCGTCCTCGGTGAGCTCGTCGGCGATCGCCAGCACCGTCTTCATCGACCCGCTCGTCGTCGGGCGGCAGGAAGCGCACCAGCGGCATCAGCAGCACCGACGCGTCGAGCGCGTCGGTGTCGTAGTGCTGGCAGAACACGCCGCGGTCGTCGAGCGCGTTCGCGCAGATGTCGTCCTTGATCTCGTCGGCGGCCGCCTGCCACTCCTTGGCGCTGCTCCTCGTCCTCGCGGATCTCGGCCAGCCGCGCGCCGCGGTCCAGCGCCACCCAGCACATCAGCTTCGACGAGGTGAAGTGCTTGGGCTCGCCGCGCACCTCCCAGATGCCGCGGTCGGGCTCGCTGCCAGTTGCTCGAGCGCGTCCTCGACCTGCTTGACCAGGATCGGCCAGATCCGCTCGGGCAGGTGGTCGCGCGACTTGGTGTGCAGGTAGACCGAGTCGAGCACCGCGCCCCACACGTCGTGCTGGTCCTGGTTGTAGGCGCCGTTGCCGACCCGCACGGGCCGCGCGCCCTCGTAGCCGGACAGGTGGTCGAGCGTCTCCTCGACGAGCTCGGCCTCGCCGTCGATCCCGTACATGATCTGGAGCTGGCCCTCCTCGGCCTCGGCCACGTCGGCGATGAAGTAGAAGAAGTCGTTGGCCTCCCAGTCGAAGCCGAGCGTGTAGAGGCCCCAGAGCGTGAACGTGGAGTCGCGGATCCAGGTGTAGCGGTAGTCCCAGTTGCGCTCGCCGCCCGGCGTCTCCGGGCAGCGACGTGGTGGCGCGCGGCCATCATCGCGCCGGTGGGCGCGTAGGAGAGGCCCTTCAGCGTGAGCGCGCTGCGCTGGAGGAAGGTGCGCCACGGGTGGTCGGGGAACTCGCCGTGGTCGAGCCAGTGCTGCCAGTGGTGCGCGGTCCAGACCAGCCGCTCGTAGGCCTCGTCGTAGCTCTGCGGCGGGCGGTGCTCGGACCACGACAGCGCCGCGAACAGCGTGTCGCCCTCCTTCATCATCGTGCGCGCCGGTGGCGCGCGGGCCCTCGAAGCCGATGTTCATGTCGCGTGGTCAGCGCGCAGCTGCACGTCGCGTGCCCTCCGCCGTGCGCGAGCGCCTCGTGGTAGCCCGAGCCCGTGTACTCCCAGGTCGGCGAACCTGCGCCCGTAGTCGAACGACCGGCTCGCAGTCCAGGTTGACCTGCACCTCGCCGTTCACGCACCGCACCAGGCGCAGCAGCACGTGGTCGGCGTCGTAGTCGGTCGGCGAGCGGCGGTGGGTGGTCGAGCGCTCGTCCTCGTGGTGCCACGGGCCGATCAGCAGCACGTCGCGCACGATGATCCAGCCGCCGCGCGTGCCCCAGCTGGTCTCCAGCACCATCGTGCCCGGCAGGTAGCGGCGCGCGGCGGGCACCTCCACGTCGGCGGGGCCGAGCCGGAAGCTGCCCGCGTCGCGGTCGAGCATCGCGCCGAACACGCTCGGCGAGTCCATCCGCGGCAGGCACATCCACTCCACGTTCGCCGCTCGGCGCCACCAGCGCCGTGGTCTCGCAGTCCGACAGGAAGCCGTAGTCGGCGATCGGGGGGAACGGGCTGGCCCCGACCGCGCCGTCGGCGTCGACTGTCGCTCACCCGGCGGCCCCCAGGCGCGCGGCGGCGGGCGGGTCGAGCAGCAGCGTGAGGCCCGGCCTCGGGGCGCACGAGGCTGGCCGGGGCGTCGGGGCCCGGCGCGTCGCCGAACGCGCGCGCCACCGCCTCCGCCTTGTCCTCGCCCGAGATCAGGAACACACTTCCTTGCCCGCATTCAGGACCGGGAGCGTAAGGGTCACGCGGGACACGAGCGGCGCCATTCCCGGGCGTCTCGACCCCCACCGCCAAGCGCTCGCGCTCGCCGAGCGCGTCGTCGCCCGGGAACAGCGAGGCGGTGTGGGCGTCGGGGCCGAGCCCGAGCAGGATCAGGTCGAGTCGCGGCGTGCCGTGGCCGAAGGTCGCGCGCAGCTCGCGCCTCGTAGGCGTCGGCCGGCCGCCTCGTAGCCCGAGCTCGCCCTGGATCCGGTGCACCGGCGGCCGCCACGATGCGGTCCAGCAGGCTCTCCTTGCGCCATGCGGTAGTTCGAGTGCTCGTGGTCCGGCGGCACGGCGCGGTCGTCGCCGAACCACAGCTCCGCGCCCGACCAGTCCAGGTCCATCGCCGCCACGCTGCTCGTAGCGCCTTGCGCGGCGTCGAGCCGCCCGACAGCGCGATGTGCCCGCCGGCGCGCACCGCCGCGGCCATCCGCTCGGCGGCGGCGCCCGCCACGTCCTCCAGTGATCTACGACCTCGCGGTCCGCTCAAGAGACCATCGTCTCGCGCGGCCTTCAGCGCCGGGCCGTAGCTCTTGTCGCGCAGCAGCGCCTGGCGGATGCCCTCGCCCGAGGATGCCCGCCTCGCCGCGCGAGGCGCCCATCACCGTCCACTCCGACTCGCGGCCCTTGCGGTCCGCGCGGCGCGCCGTGAGCCCGCCGGCGCCGCGGTCCAGCGAGATGCGAGTGCCCGACGCCGTCTCGATCGTGATGCCCGCCAGGCCCGGGCGCGTTCATCGTCGGGTCGGGCTCCAGCTGCAGCTTCACCTCCTGGCGGCGCGACTGCGCGCGTGCCGTGCATCGAGCCGTTCTGGGCCAGCATCGCCGCCGCGGCTCCCAGCCCAGGCGCTTGGCACAGCCAGCCGAAGAACAGCAGCCCGGCGATGGCCGAGTCCGGCCGGTGGCGCACGGTCACGGCGCTGATCTTGCGCCAGCTCCGTCGCGCCACTGCGGCGGGTCGAAGGTGGAGGCCACGCGCTCGCGCCAGGGCGTGGAGCGCAGCCACGCCAGGTCGACGATGTACGCGCGCTCGGCCAGCTGCCCGCGCGCGCCGACCGCGGCGGCCGGAGTCGGGCTCGTTCACCGAGTCGATCAGCACGATCTGGGCCAGGTCGAGCAGCGCGTCCACCGCCTCGGGGTGGCCGTGCGGCGACCACACCAGCGTCGCCAGGTCGGTGACCACCAGCGGGTCGACGATCGTGTCGAGGTGCTGGAGGTGCTGCGGGCCGACGTCGAGCACCACCTGCTCGTGGCACACCGCCAGCTCGCCGGGCTTGGGCTCCTCCTCCGCCGGTCATGGTGGCCCAGCGCGTCGATCGCTGGTCGGCCCGGCTCGACCGCAGCAGAGGATCGTGCGCGAGGCGTGGTAGCGGCCCACCTTGTCGAGCCGGTTCTGGATCTCGCCCCGCCACTCGCGGTCGGCCACCACCACCAGGTTCAGCACGCGCGCCGGCGCGTAGGCCTCGCTCTCGGCGTGGCGCTGCTTGAGCAGCTCGCGCAGCGCGCGCCTCGACCTCCGCCGGCGTGGTGTCCTGCGCCGACCAGACGTTGCCGCTGACGGTCACCGCGAGCTCCCGCTCAGATCGCCCGCCAGCGGTGGCCGGGCGCCAGCAGCGCGTCGGCCTCCTCGGGCCCGGCCGAGCCGGCCGCGTACTGCGGGATCGGGCCCGGGCTGGCCGCCCAGCGCCTCGAGGATCGGGTCGACGATCGTCCACTGCGCCTCCACCTCGTCGTCGCGCGTGAACAGCGTGGCGTCGCCGCGCATGGCGTCCATGATCAGCCGCTCGTAGGCCTCGGGCGACTCGGACATGAACGCCGTGCCGTAGAGGAACTCCATGTTCACCGGCCGGATGCGCATCCGGCGTGCCCGGGATCTTCGCGCCCGAGCGAGATCGACGCGCCCTCGTTGGGCTGCATCGTGAGGATGATCTGGTTGGGCTGCACGCCCACCGAGCCCGTCCTGCTTGAAGGCCAGGTGCGGCACCGGCTTGAGCGTCACCGCGATCTCGGTGACCTTGCGCGCCAGGCGCTTGCCGGTGCGAGGTAGATCGGCACGCCCGCCCAGCGCCAGTTGTCCACCTCGAGGCGCAGCGCGGCGTAGGTCTCGGTGCGACGAGTCGGCCGGGCACGTCGTCCTCCTCGAGGTAGCCGTGCACCTGCTCGCCCGCCGCCACGCCCGCCGCGTACTGCGCCCGCACGCGCCATCTCCGGCACCTCGTCGGGCTCGGGCGGGTGGATGGCGTGCAGCACCTTCACCTTCTCGTCGCGCACCTCGTCGGCCGAGAAGTTCACCGGCGGCTCCATGCACAGCAGCATGAGCAGCTGGAGCATGTGGTTCTGCACCAGGTCGCGCAGCGCGCCCGAGGTGTCGTAGTAGCCCGGCGCGGCTGCCGATGCCGATGTCCTCGGCCGCGGTGATCTGCACGTAGTCGATGAAGTTGCGGTTCCAGATCGGCTCGAACAGGCCGTTGGCGAACCGGAACGCCAGCATGTTCTGGACCGTCTCCTTGCCCAGGTAGTGGTCGATCCGGAAGACCTGGCCCTCGTCGAGCACGTCGAGCACGGCCTTGTTCAGCTCGCGCGCCTCGGCGAGGTTGCGTGCCGATCGGCTTCTCGATGACCACCCGCACCTCGGAGCCCTCGTGGTGGTCGAGCCCGTGCTCGCCGAGCTTGCCCACGATCACCGAGAAGAACGACGGGCGAGGTGGACAGGTAGTAGGCGCGGTTGAACGTGATGCCGGCCTCGTCGTCGAACTCCTCTGGCCACCTTCGCCGAGCTGCTCGTAGACCGTGTCGTCGTCGAACGCACCCGGTCACGTAGCGCACGTGCTCGAGCAGCGCGTCGAGCACCTTCGCGTCGGGCTCGCGGCGCGAGAACTCCTCGATCGACTCCCGCGCCAGCGTGCGGAACTCGTCGTCGGACATCTCGCCGCGCGAGGACCCGATCAGGTTGAACCGCTCGGGCAGCGCGCCCTCGTGGGCGAGGTTGTAGAGCGCGGGCAGCAGCTTGCGCTTGGACAGGTCCCCCGTGGCGCCGAAGATCGTGAGCGTGGTCGGGCTGGACGGGCAGGCGCTCGAGGCCCTCCGCCAGCGGGTTCTGCTCGACGACCGCCATCACTCCGCGTGCGGCTGGCTCTGCGCCACCGGGTCCGCGGCCTTCACCGCGTGCCCGCCGAACTGGTTGCGCAGGCGGCGTTCACCTTGGCGGCGAACGCGTTCTGCCCGCGCGAGGAGAAGCGCTCGAACAGCGACGTGGTGATCACCGGCGTGGGGATGCGCTTGTCGAT
The DNA here is from genome assembly GCA_963814005.1 of uncultured Thermoleophilaceae bacterium. GTDB lineage: Bacteria > Actinomycetota > Thermoleophilia > Solirubrobacterales > Thermoleophilaceae > JAAYBF01. The sequence continues at coordinate 273,883 of CAWFBA010000009.1, read as the reverse complement.
CGAGTCCTCCACCGTCCAGCGGCCCTCGCCGGAGTCCTCCACGTAGGGCTCCAGCCGCGCCAGGTCGTTGCCCTCCTGCTCGAAGGCCAGCGCAGCCAGCTCGCACAGCCACGAGCGCACCACCGAGCCCTGCATCCACAGGTGGGCGATCTTCGCGTTGTCCAGCTCGTACTCGCAGGCGTCGAACAGCGAGAAGCCCTCGGCGTAGGCCTGCATGATCCCGTACTCCACGCCGTTGTGGACCATCTTCACGTAGTGCCCCGAGCCCGGTCGGCCCGAAGTGGCCCCAGCCTGGGCCGTGCTCCTCGGTTGAGCGGCGGCGCGAGCACGTCGAGGAGCGGCGCCAGCCGCTCGACCGCCTCGTCGGGGCCGCCGACCATCATGCAGTAGCCCACCTCGAGGCCCCAGACGCCGCCGGAGGTGCCCACGTCCACGTAGTGGATGCCCTTCGGCTGCAGCTCCTCGGCCCGACGCTTGTCGTCGCTCCAGCGGCTGTTGCCGCCGTCGATGATCATGTCGCCGCTCGTCCAGCAGCTCGCCGAGCTTGTCCACGGTCTCGGTCGGTGGGATCGCCGGCCGGGACCATCACCCACACCGCGCGCGGCGCCGTCGAGCTGGGAGACCAGCTCCTCCAGCGACCCGGCGCCCGCGGCCCCGTGTGACTTGGCCTCCTTCACCGCCTCCTCGGAGAAGTCGAAGGCCACCACCTGGTGGTCCGAGTCGCGGTGGATGCGATGGACCATGTTGCCGCCCATCTTGCCGAGGCCAACGAAGCCCAACTGCATTCGATTCTCCAGTGCTTGGTGGTTAGTGCTTGGTGCTCAGAGCATTGCCTTGATGCGCTTGGTCAGGTCCCTCAGGGCCAGGGCGGGGTCGCCGTCCAGGCGGACGCGCTCGGCGGGCAGGCCGTGGTCGCGCAGGGTCAGCACGTCGCCCGTTGCCTGCGCGTTCTTGAGCGTCTTGAAGCTGTAGCCGGCCTCGGGGATGTCCACGTCCTCGTCGCCGTCGTGGACCAGCTGCAGGAAGATCCCGGTGGCCGGCCCGCCCTTGTGGAACTGGCCCGTGGAGTGCAGGAACCGCGGCCCGTAGCCGAACGTGGTCGTGGCCTTGGTTGCGTCGCGGATCGTGGCCCGCAGCTCGGCGACCGCCTCGTCGAAGGCGTCCGACGGAGCCACGTAGCCCATGATCGCCACGTAGCTCGGCGGCCCGGCCCCGCCCAGCAGCGCCTTCAGGGCCTCGTCGTCGGCGTCGTCCACCTGCGGCGGCTCGGCGGCCTCGAGCACCTTGTTGGTGTTGTCCTTGGCCTCCTGCACGTTGGGCTGGTCGAAGGCGTTGATCTCCAGCCCCCAGCCCGCCACCGCGGTGGCGAACTCGGCGAAGAAGAAGATCCGGCCCAGATCCTCCGGGGTGCCCCGGGTGGTGAGCGTGAGCACCGCCTGGCCGGCCTTTCGCAGCGCCTCGACCTGGGCGTCGGTGTCGGCGTCGGGCTCCTTCTCGTTGCGGATGTAGACGAAGACGCGGTCGTCGCCGTATGCCTCCGGGGCACCGACCGGCTCGTCCGCCACCGGCAGGACGCCACGCCCGTGCTTGCCGGTGGACTCCGCGATCAGCTGCTCCACCCACAGCCCGAAGCTGGCGATCGGCTCTGAGACGATGAACGTGAGCTTGTCGCGGCCCTGGAGCGCCAGCTCCGCCATGGCCATCCCCATCCAGAGGCCGGAGTTGGACGAGCTGGCGTCGAAGTGGTTGCAGTTCTGCTCGGCCTCCTGCGAGGACTCCAGCAGCGCCCGCACGTCGACCCCCGCCACCGCGGCGGGCACCAGGCCGAAGTACGACAGCACCGAGTAGCGCCCGCCGATATTGGGGTCGTTCTCGAACACGCGCCTGAAGTTGCGCTCGCGGGCGAGGTCCACCAGCCCTGAGCCCGGGTCGGTGACGGCCACGAACTGGTCCCCCGCGCCGCCCGTGCGCTCGTAGAAGTGGCGCATGTGGGAGAGCGTCTCCACGGTGCCACCGGACTTCGAGGAGACGATGAACAGCGTCTTGGACAGGTCCAGCGAGCGTTCCAGCTCCAGCACCGCGCCCGGGTCTGTGGAGTCCAGCACGTGCAGGGTGAGCCCACCCTGATCGCCGAAGCTGCGGCGGATGACCTCGGGGCCGAGGCTGGACCCGCCCATGCCCAGCAGGGCGGCGTCGGTCATGCCGGAGGACTTGACCTCGGCGGCGAAGGCCTGCATTTCGTCCACCCGCTCGAGCATCCGATCACCGATCGTGAGCCAGCCGAGCCGGTCGCCGATCTCGGGGCCGGGGCCGCCCCACAGCGTCTCGTCCTTGCTCCACACCCTGCGCGCCACGTCCTCCTGCACGGCGCGCTCGACGCGCTTGGCCAGGGGCTCCTCGAGCTGGTCGGGCAGAGAGGACTCCATGGTGGACGGGCGCCCGGTGACCGCCGCCTCCTTGCTCGACTCCACGCCCGCGATCAGCTGGTCGAAGGGCGTCACGAAGGCCGCGATGCCGTCCTCGAGCAGCTTCTTGGTCACGTCGCCCATGTCGATGCCCGCGTCGGCCAGGGCGGCGAGCGTGTCGGACGGGTCCTCATCGGCCGTGGTGCCCGCGACCTCGGCGTTCTCGGCCGCTGCCAGCAGGGTGGCCATGGGCATCGTGTTCACTGTGTGGGGGGCCACCAGGCCGTCCACGTATTTGGTGTCGGGGTAGGCGGGATTCTTAACACCGGTCGAAGCCCACAGCGGGCGCTGGACCGGCGCACCGGCCTCGCGCAACTCCGCGAAGCGCTCGCCCAGGAAGGTGCGCTTGAAGCTCATGTAGGCGGCCTGGGCGTTGGCGATCGCGGCCTTCCCCTGCAGGTCGGTGCGGTCGAGGGCCTCCAGGCGCTTGTCCACCTCGGAGTCCACGCGCGAGACGAAGAAGCTGGCCACCGAGTGCACGTCCACGCTCTCGCCCTTGGCGTGCCTGCGCTCGAGGCCCTTGATGAACGACTCGGTTACCGCCTCGTAGGACTCCACCGAGAACAGCAGCGTCACGTTCACGTTCACCCCGTCTGCGATCGCCTCTTCGATCGCCGGCAGCCCAGCCTCGGTCCCGGGGATCTTGATCATCACGTTGGGGCGGTCGACCTCCTGCCACAGCTCGCGTGCCTGGTTGAGCGTGGCGTCGGTGTCGTGAGCCAGCGCTGGCTCCACCTCCAGCGACACGAACCCGTCCGCGCCGTCGGTGTCCTCCCAGACGCCGCGCAGGACGTCGCAGGCCATCTGCACGTCCTTGATCGCCAGGTTCAGGTAGATCGCGGTCGCGTCGAGGCCCTCGCGGGCGAGCCGCTCGATGTCCTCGTCGTAGTCATCGGAGCCGAGGATGGCCTTCTCGAAGATGGCCGGGTTGGACGTGACGCCGTGCAGCGAGTACTCGTCCACCAGCCGCTGCAGCTCGCCCGACTCGATCAGCGAACGCCGGATCTGGTCCAGCCACACGCTGGTCCCGGCCGCGGTGAGCTTCGCGAGCCGCTCGTTCGCCTGTGCCGCAGTTGCCATCTCAAGCCTCCTGTGTCATCCGAAGTCCGTTCCCGGAGCCCTAGCTCCGTGCCGCCGCTCCCAGTCGCTCGACCACGCGCCGCCCGGCGCCGGCCACGTCCCCGGCGGTCAGGCCGAAGTGCGCGTAGAGGTCCTTCGCAGGCGCCGACGCGCCGAAGCCGTGCATGCCGAGCGACTCGCCGTCGGCGCCCACCCAGCGCTCCCAGCCGAAGGTGGCGGCCGCCTCCAACGATACGCGCGCCCGACAGGCCGGCGGCAGCACGGAGTCGCGATATTCCTCGTCCTGCTCGAGGAAGCGGTCGTAGCAGGGCATGCTCACCACGCGGGTGGCGATGCCCTCGCCCTCCAGCTCCTCAGCGGCCTCGAGGCAGGCCGATACCTCCGACCCGGTGCCGATCAGCACCAGCTCGGGTCCCGTCTCCCTGCCCTCCTCGCGCAGCACGTAGGCGCCGCGCTCGATGGCGTCGTCGGGTATTGCGTCGGGGTCGATGATCGGCAGGTTCTGACGGCTCAGCACCAGGGCACAGGGACCGTCCGTCTGGCGCAGGGCGAAGCGCCACGCCAGCGCCGTCTCGTTGGCGTCGGCGGGGCGGACGGCGTTCACGTTCGGGGTGGCCCGCAGGTGCGCCAGCTGCTCGATCGGCTGGTGCGTGGGGCCGTCCTCGCCGAGCCCGATCGAGTCGTGCGTGTAGACCTGGATCACCGGCAGGTGCATGAGCGCCGCCAGGCGCACGCTGCCCTTCATGTAGTCCAGGAAGTTGAAGAACGTGGAGCCGAAGGCGCGCAGGCCGTGCAGGTTGAGCCCGTTGACCACCGCGCCCATGCCGTGCTCGCGCACGCCGTAGTGCACGTTGCGCCCCGAGTAGTCGTCGCGCGTGACCGAGCCCCCGCCGGCGATCTCGGTGTTGGTGGACGGCTCCAGGTCGGCTGAGCCGCTAACCAGGTGGGGCACCTGGGCCGCTGCCCACTGGATCACGGCCTCCGAAGCCTTGCGGGTTGCGATCGGATCGTCCCCGGGGTCGAAGCGCGGCAGCTCCGCGTCCCAGCCAGCCGGCAGCCCGCCGGACATCACCAGGTCAAGCAAGTCGGCCTGCTCGGGATGAGCCGACCGGTAGGCCTGCAGGCGGCTCTCCCACTCCTCCTGCTCGCGGGCGCCTCGCTCGCCCACCTCGGCGAACACCTCCCGCACCTCGTCGGGCACGAGGAAGTGCGCGTCGGGATCCCAGCCGTAGGCCTCCTTGGTCAGGCGCACCTCGTCCTCCCCGAGCGGCGACCCGTGTGCCTTCTGGGTGTCCTGCTTGTTCGGGGACCCGTAGCCGATGTGCGTGCGCAGGATGATCAGCGACGGCTTGTCCTGGACCTCCTTGGCGGCGGCGATCGCCTCCTCCAGGCGCCCGAGCTCGATGTCCTCGCCCAGATCCTGCACGTGCCAGCCGTAGCCCTCGTAGCGCAAGCCCACGTTCTCGCTGAAGCCCATCGACGTGGGGCCGGCCAGCTGGATGTGGTTGTCGTCGTAGAAAGCGATCAGCCTGCCCAGCCCCAGATGGCCCGCAAGGGAGCAGGCCTCGGAGGCCACGCCCTCCTGCATGTCGCCGTCGCTGGCGATCGTGAACGTGTGGTGGTCCACGATCTCGTGGCCGTCACGGTTGAAGCGCGCGGCCAGCATCCGCTCGGCCAGCGCCAGGCCCACCGCGTTGGCGATCCCCTGGCCCAGCGGGCCGGTGGTGACCTCCACGCCGGGAGCGCCGTCGGCCTCGTACTCGGGATGGCCGGCGGTGGGGCTGCCGAGCTGGCGGAAGTTCTTCAGGTTGTCCAGGCTCACGCCGTAGCCCGCCAGGTGGAGCGAGGAGTAGAGCAGCATGGAGGCGTGCCCGGCCGACAGCACGAAGCGGTCGCGGTCGAACCAGTCCGGGTTGGCCGGGTTGTGGCGCATCGTGCGCGCGTAGAGCTGGTAGGCCACGGGGGCGAGCGCCATCGGGGCACCCGGATGGCCCGAGTTGGCCTTCTGGACGCCGTCCATCGACAGCGTGCGGATGGTGTCGATGCAGAGCTTGTCGAGCTTCGCCGGCTCCGTGCTGGTGGTCATCTGTCTCCTCGTTCGCTGGTCAGCTCAAGCCCCTCGGGGCGCAGTATCTCCGGTTAGCTCCAGCTCTTGCATGGCGAGCAGGCCCGCGCCGACGACGCCAGCCCCGGCCCCGCCCTTGGCCAGGCTCACCTCGGCTCGCTCCCAGAGCGCCGGGAGGGTGTGGCGGGAGGCCTCCTCGATCGCGGCGGCCAGGAACAGGTCGGCCGCCCGCGACAGGCCTCCGCCGATCACCACGTACTGGGGCTCGAAGGCGTTCACCACGCTGGCTATACCCAGGCCGAGCCAGCGGCCGTGGCTCTCGAACAACCCGAGCGCCTCGGAGTCGCCGGCCTTGGCGATCTCGACGGCGTCGCGCCCCTTGACGCGGCCGTGCTCCGCCAGATGGCGCCCGAGGGCGCCGGCCGGATTGGCCTTGGCCGCGGCGGTGGCTGCCAGCTCCAGCCCGGTGCCGCTGCACTTGAGCTCGAACGAGCCGGGGCGTGGAAAGCCGGGCTCCGAGGCGGCCAGCGTCTCCCGGCCGTCGAGGATCACGTGCCCCAACTCGGCGCCGAGGCCGCTGTGCCCGCGCTCGATCCGGCGGTCGATGATGATCCCGCCGCCGACGCCCGTGCCCAGGGTGAGCATCACCAGGTGGTCGGCGGGCGGGTCGGGCACCAGCTGGGCCTCGGCCAGCGCGGCGCAGTTGGCGTCGTTGTCCACGAATACCGGGATGCCGAGCCTCCTGCCCAGCTCCTCCCTGAGGGGCACCCCCTCCAGCGGGATGTTCACGCTGGACAGCACGGTGCCGGTCTCGAACTCCACCTGAGACGGCACGCCGATGCCTGCCGCCTCCGCCGGCCCGGCGGCCTCGGTGACCTCCGCCACGGCCTGCTCGATGCCCAGCAGCAGCGCCTCGGAGTCGGCCAGGTCGGTGGGCCGCTCGAGCTCGTGCACGGGCTCGTTCCCATCCACCAGCGCCACGGCCACCTTCGTGCCGCCCACATCGATACCCAGCACCTTGCCCACGGGCCATTCTGTCCGCGTTACGCCGCCGGATGCAAGCTGGTCGGGTTACGGGGCCCTGACGGATGGCTGGACTTGAGGCACGCGTTAGGAATCGGGGCCAGGATCTGGCGCGTGCGCCGGCCCGCGACCCGTGTTCCCAGCGCGGCCGCGCTGTACCTGGTGGCAGCCGGCCTCGCGGTAGCCGCGGCGGTGCTCCTGGCCGGGCCGAGCCGGCGCGAGAGCCCTTCGGCGGCCCAGCCCCGCAGCGCGGCGCCCCCCGCCGGGGCGGAGGGCCCGCGCCGGGCGGGTCCCCGAGAGCGCGCGCCGCGGCGCAGGCCACGACGCTCCGCGGCCGAGCGGGTGCGCTTCCGCGAGTCGCGGGCCCTGGGCATCCCGTCAGCCGGGCGGCTCGTCCGCGGCGTGCGGCTGCCGGACCGCGGCCGGCACTTCACCACCTGGGACCCGGTGCTCAAGCGATCGCCCAACCGCGGCTGGCGCCGGTGGGGCACCGACGACCTGGTCCACGTGGTGCTGAGCGTGGCCCGCCGCTACGCCGCTGCCCAGCCTGGCGCGCTGCCGATGCTCGTGGGCGACCTGAGTCGGCCGCGCGGCGGCGACTTCGGGATTCGCTGGGGCATCGTCGGGCACTCGACCCATCAGAACGGCCTGGACGTGGACGTGTACTACCCGCGCCGCGACGGGCGTCCCGGGGTGCCGCGCACGCCGGCGGCGGTGGACCGCCGCCGAGCCCAGCAGCTGGTGGACCTGTTCGTCGCGGCCGGGTCGGAGCGGGTGCTGGTGGGGCCGCGCGTCGGGCTTCGGGGGCCGGCGGGCGTGGTGGTGCCGTGGCCCAACCACGACAACCACCTCCATGCCCGGATCGCGAACCCCGGGGGCTAGTGATCCGGGCCCGACGAGACGGTCTCGAAGGAGATCCCCGCCCGCTGTAGGCGGCCGGTGAGGGTCGCGCCCATGGCCTGGGCGGTGGTCACCTGTCCCGCCGTCTCGGGCAGGTCGTCGTGGGCCAGGCAGAGCGCCGACTCCGCCAGCATCTTCGACGTCTCGCCGTACCCCGGGTCTCCCCCGGAGACCTCTGTGACCACTCGCCGGCCCCCGCCCTTGCCCACGAAGCGCACCCGGAACCAGCTCTTCTCGCGCTGCTCCGCGGACGGGCCGTCGCCGGAGTCCATCCTGCCCCAGCAGCCAGTTGCGCGTGGGCGGGAGCTGGGCGAGCGCGAACAGGCCCGCCAGGCCTCCGGTCGCGCCGATGGCCACCGGCAGCCGCTTGACCGCCGCGAAGTGGCCGTAGGTGAAGTCGGGGCCGTAGCGCTCGAGCGCCCGCGCCGAGCGCAGGATCACCTGCGGGTCGATCGTGGGCATGGGCAGCGCCCAGGCGCCCACCTCGGACTCGCGGTACGGGCGGCTGCTTGCTGCCGCGCACCCTCCGGTCCGCGGGCCGCGGCTCGGCGCGCTTGCGCGCTCCCGCCGCGCGGTTGGTGTCGCGCACGCGCGAGAAGGCGGTGATGGCGGAGTGGTACGTGCCCGCCGACGGGCGGCCCCCGGCGCTTACGAACCCACGCAGGTCGATGCCCACGTCCTCCGGCAGCTGCTCCACGGTGAACTGGGCGCCCAGGTCATGCGGGATCGAGTCGAACCCGCACGCGTGCACCAGCCGCGCGCCGGTCTCCGCCGCGCGAGCGTGATGGCGCACGTACATGAGGTCCACGAACTCGGGCTCACCGGTCAGGTCGGCGTAGTCGGTGCCCGCCGCGGCGCAGGCGGCCACCAGCGGCTCGCCGTACCTGATGTACGGGCCCACGGTGCTCACGACCACACGTGCCGACTCGGCAAGCTCGCGCAGCGAGCCCTCGTCGGAGGAGTCGGCATGCAGCAGCGGGAGCTCGGCCCGGGCGGGGTCGGCCTGGGCCAGCCGCGAGCGCAGGGCCTCGAGCTTGGTGCGGTTGCGGCCGGCCAGCGCCAGCCGCGAGTCGGGCGGCGAGTTCGCCACCAGGTACTCCGCGGTCAGACCGCCGGTGAAGCCGGTGGCGCCCAGCAGGACGACGTCGTGAGCGCGGTCGGAGGCCACGTGGGCAGCATATGCGGCGGTGGCGGCCCGGGTTCTCCGGCGCGCCGATCTGGTAGAACGCTCGCGGTGGACCGGCGATTGGCCAACCGCAACCTGCGCACCGGGCTGATCGCCGGGGCGCTGATCATGATCGTGTTCGCCGCGTCGTTCGTCGTGGGCTTCGTCTACTGATGGCCGACGAGCCGCGCAGCCCCGAGCACGTGTCGCCGCCCGGCGAGCCGATTCACCTTCCCGGGCCCTCGTACCTGCCGATCATCGTGGCGGCGGGCCTGACGCTCGCCCTCGTCGGCGTGGTGATCAACTGGGTCCTGTGCGGCATCGGCGTGGCGATCACCGTGGTGGCGATCGTGCGCTGGGTGGGCCAGACGCGCGACGAGATCGCCGACCTGCCGCTCGAGCACGAGCACTAGGCGCGTCGAGCTACCGCGTCCCGGAGCACGCGCTCGACCCAGGGGCGTTCGAACGCGATCTGGGCGTGGCTGAAGCGCAGCGGCAGAAGCCCGGCGGCGCGGTGAGCCTGGTCTCGGCGCAGGTCGCGGGACTGCTGAGCGGCGGTCCGGTGGTAGCGGAGACCATCGGTCTCCACCACCAGGCCGAGCTCGGGCCAGTAGAAGTCGACGCGGAAGCCGTTGAGCCGGGCCTGTGCCCGCGGGCGCGGCAGCCCAGCGCGGCGGGCGATCGGCAGGAGCCGGCGCTCGAGCGCTGACCGGGTGAGGACGTAGGTGTGGCGGTCGAGAGCCGCCCGGAGCGCGGGGGCGCCCCTGAGCCCTGCGAATCCCTCGAGCTCTCCGCGAAGCCGCTCGGGATCGATGAGGTCGAGCCGATCGGCCTCGTCGATGGCCCGTTCGAGGCGCTCGGGCGTCGTGGTGGTGGCGAGGTCCAGCAAAGTGGGAGCAGGGCTCGTGACAGGGATGCCGCGATGCCGAGTCACGTGGTACCGGTCCACGACTCTCGGCGTGGCGCGGATGCCCGGTCGCCGTCGCGTCAGATGGCGCGGCACGAACACGTCGATCAGAGAGGCGCGCGACGACAGCAGGCCCCACAGCTCCGCCGCGCTTCTCCGAGCCAGCATGGCGCCGTCTCCGCACGCCAGCAGGGCTGCGGTGATACGACCCTTCCTGCCTACACGGGGCCGACCGACCGCGTACACGCCTCGCCACAGGGGGTGCAGCCTTCCGTTCGCCGTGCGCTGCTTGATGCTCTGGGCGGTCAGGCCGAGCTCAAGCAACTGAGAGCGAGCGACCACTCCGTGCTGGCGCTCTACCAGCCGCCAGACCTCCCCGGGCACAAACCCTGCGCTTTGGGTGTCCATAGCCACCAAAGCGCACGGTTAGTGGGATTCGCCCCCTGGGGAGCGATCTCGGCCCGGCCCTCCTACCCCCCAGCCACCTCCCGGGGCATCTCCGACGTGGCGCCGTCCTGAACCCAGCAGCGCACGATGTCGCGCATGGAGAGGATTCCCACGAGGTCGCCGCCGTCGATGACCACGAGGTGGCGGAAGCCGCCCCGGACCATGGCCTCGGCGGCCCGTTCCAGCGACCATTCGGGGTCGGCGAAGGTGAGGTTGGCCGACAGGTGGTCGGCCACCTTCTCGGCGCCGGGGTCCTGACCGCCGCCGAGCGAGTCGAGCACGTCGCGCTCGGTCAGGATCCCAGGCCCGGGCTGCTCGGGGTCGAGCACCACCGCGGCCCCCACGCCACGCTCGGACATCGCCCGGGCGGCCTGGCTCAGCGTGTGGCCGGGCCCCACAGTGAGGACCACGCTGCTCATCCCGTCGCGAACCCGCATCCAGCCTCCTAGCTAAGTGACTTTCGGCGCAATCTTAATCGAGATGGAACGGCCAAAACATCCAATCAGGCCGGTAGCCCGTATCCCAGTCAGATGCTCCAGACTGCGAAGCGCCCAGCCACGGTGCACCGCCGCCGGACCCTGTTCGAGGAGGCCGCCGCGATCATCGAGGCGGAATACCCCTCCAAGCTCGCGTTGGACGACGTGGCCAGGCGGGTCGCTACCTCGCGCCGGCAGCTCCAGCGGGCCTTTGCCGAGTCCGGGACAACCAGCTTCCGCTCCTACCTCCATCACGTGCGCATGAACCGCGCCGCAGAGCTCCTGCGGGCGGGCCATGGGTCTGTGAACCAGGTGGCCTCCGCTGTCGGATACCGCCAGCCGGCTCAGTTCGCCAAGGCGTTCCGGCGCTATCACGGCGCCCTCCCGTCGAGCTATCGCGGCGTCGCCCGCGAGCCGCTCGCCGCCTGACTGGCGCGGCCGCGCTGACGGCCACGCCGCGCGCGCCAACCGTGTCGCGCCCGTCGCCTGCGTCACATAGACTCGCGCGCCGTGACTCTGACCCGGGGCAGCTGTGCGCCTCCTGCGTAGACGACCACTCCTCGGCATGGCGCTGGTCAGCGTCGTCGCCACGATCATCGGGATCGCCATCTCCCTGGCGATCGACTGGTTCCCCGAGCAGGCGTCGACCGCCTCGGACGACATCGACCTGCTCTACGACGTCCTGCTCATCGCCTCGGTCCCGGTCTTCGTGCTGGTCATGTCCGTGGCCATCTACTCCGTGCTCGCTTTCCGTGCCAAGCCGGGCGACCTGAGCGATGGCGAGCCGATCCACGGCAACACCAGGCTGGAGGTCATCTGGGTCACGATCCCGTTCATCATGGTCTCCGCCCTGGCCGTCTACGGGTGGATCGTGCTCGAGGACATCGAGGCGAAGAAGGCGGACACGCTGGTGGTCAACGTGACCGGCCAGCAGTTCGCATGGAGCTTCGACTACCCGGCCGAGCGGGTGAAGTCCAACCAGCTGGTGCTACCGAAGGACCGCCCGGTCGAGTTCAGGATCAAGACCCGCGACGTGCTGCATGACTTCTGGGTCCCCGAGTTCAGGCTCAAGTCGGACGCCGTGCCGGGCCTCACCACCAAGATCCGCCTGACACCGAGCCGCCTGGGCAACTACGACGTGGTCTGCGCGGAGCTGTGCGGAATCGGCCACTCGACCATGCGCCAGTCGGTGCGGGTGATCCAGCCGCGCGCCTACCAGGCGTGGGTCGACGAGCGCAAGCAGAGCGCCGGCGACGGCGGCGCCGCGGCCGCGGGTGGCGACACCGCCGCGGCCGGCAAGCAGCTGTTCACGGACACGGGCTGCGGCTCGTGCCACACGCCTCGACGATGCCGGCACCAACGCCGCGGTCGGCCCCAAGCTGGACGAGCTGGCCTCGGCGGCGGCCAAGCGGGGCAAGTCCGAGGGCCAGTCGCCGGAGCAGTACGTGCGCACGGCGATCACCCGTCCCGGCGCCTTCGTGGTCAAGGGCTTCACGGAGGGCGTCATGCCCAACACCTACGAGGACGACCTCTCGCCGGCGGAGATCGACACGCTCGTGGAGTACCTTCTCGGCGTGGCAGGAGGAGGTGACGCCAAGTGACGCTGGCGGCCAGCTCTGGGCGCCGGGCTGGTACCGCGTGGCGGTCAGCCAGCCGCTCGCGTTCGCCTTCTCGATCGGGCTCGTGTGCCTGCGTCCGGGCCCTCTACGGCTAGGACCCGGTCCTCGACTGGACGGCCGATCACCACCGTCGCCCTGATCGCCATGCCGCTGGCCTTCATCGTCGGCATCGGCTGCTTCGACTACTGGTTCCGCTGGGCCTCGGGCGCGCCAACCGTCCCGGAGGACCACTCCGGCCACGGCGCCACCTCGTGGAAGGACTACTTCCGGGTGAACACCGATCACAAGGTGATCGGCATCCAGTACATCGTCACCACCTTCTTCTTCTTCATCCTCGGCGGGCTGATGGCGATGCTCATCCGCGCGGAGCTGGCCCAGCCGGGCACGCAGTTCGTGGACCCGAACACCTACAACGGCCTGTTCTCGGTGCACGCCTCGCTGATGATCTTCCTGTTCATCATCCCGGTGTTCGCCGGCATCGCGAACTACGTGATCCCGCTCATGATCGGCGCGCCGGACATGGCGTTCCCGCGGCTGAACGCGCTCTCGTTCTGGATGCTCCCGACGGCCGGCGTGATGATGCTGGCCAGCTTCTTCGTGGAGGGCGGCGCGTTCGCCACCGGCTGGACCGCCTACGCCCCGCTCTCCACCGAGACGCCGCTCGGGCAGCAGTTCTTCACCATCGGCGTGCAGTTCGCCGGGCGCCTCGTCGATCGCCACCGCGCTCAACTTCCTGGTCACGATCATCACGATGCGCGCGCCGGGCATGACGTTCTGGCGCATGCCGCTGCTGGTGTGGGCCAACTTCACCACCTCGCTGCTGGTGGTGATCGCCACGCCGTTCATCGCCGGCTCGCAGTTCTTCGTCCTGCTCGACCGCTCGCTGGGCACCCACTTCTTCGACCCGGCGGACGGCGGCGACGTGCTCATGTACCAGCACGTCTTCTGGTTCTACTCGCACCCGGCCGTCTACATCATGATGCTGCCCGGGTTCGGGATCATCAGCGAGGTCATCTCGACCCACGCGCGAAAACCCGTGTTCGGCTACCGGATGATGGCCTTCTCGCTGGTGGCGATCGTGATCCTCGGGCTTCACCGTCTGGGCGCACCACATGTTCGTGTCGGGCATGGCCAACTGGCTGCGCGTGCCGATGATGATCACCACGATGCTCATCGCCGTGCCGACGGGCATCAAGATCTTCTCCTGGCTCGCGACGCTGTGGAGAGGGGTGATCCACATGACCACGCCCATGCTGTTCGCGCTCGGCTTCATCACGATGTTCACCCTGGGCGGGATCAGCGGCATCATGCTCGCGGTCATCCCGGTGGTGATCCACGTGTCGGACACCTACTTCGTGGTGGCCCACATCCACTACGTGCTGTTCGGCGGCAGCGTGTTCACGATCTTCGCCGGCATCTACCACTGGTTCCCGAAGATGACCGGGCGGATGTACGACGAGACGCTGGGCAAGCTCCACTTCTGGCTCTCGTTCGTGTTCTTCAACCTCACGTTCGGGCCGATGCACTTCGTGGGCGTCGACGGCATGCCGCGCCGCGTGGCCGACTACGCGGACTCGTTCGCCACGCTCAACGCGCTGATCTCGGTGTCGAGCTTCCTGTTCGGCCTCTCGTTCCTGATCTTCCTCTACAACATGATCACGAGCTGGCGCAACGGCCCCAAGGCCGCGGCCAACCCGTGGCGCGCGCACTCGATCGAGTGGCAGGTGTCCTCGCCGCCGCCGATCTTCAACTTCGACGAGATCCCCACCGTGGTGGGCGGGCCCTACGAGTACGGCGTCCCGGGCGCGGTGCACGCGGTGTTCGGCGACCAGAAGGCCCGGCCCGCTCGGCCACCGCCCGCCGGCGGCGGCGGCGCGCCGCCGCCCAGCGAATGAGCCACGAAGGAATCCTCGTGGTGGCCAACGAGACCGTGGTCGGGCACGCGCTGATCGACGCCGTGAAGCACCACGCCGACGCGGGCGCGGTGTCCGTCCACGTGATCTGCCCGCAGAATCCAGCCCAAGCCGGCTACGTGATCTACGACGAGTCGCGTGCGCGACGCCGCCGAGAACCGGCTGGCCATGACCATCGCCCAGCTCAAGGAGGCGGGCGTCGAGGCCACGGGCGAGGTCATGGACCCCGACCCCTACTCGGCGATCATGGACGCGCTCGGCGAGCGCGGACTACGACGAGATCATCATCTCGACCCACCCCGAGACCCGCTCGGGCTGGCTGCGCCAGGACCTGATCACGCGCGTGCAGCAGGCCGGCCGCCGGCCCGTCGAGCACGTGGTGGTGGACCTGACGCCGACAAGGACGACGCGGTCAGGACGCTGGTGGTGGCCAACCAGACCGTCGGCGGGCGAGCCGCTGATCGACCAGCTCAAGGAGCTGGCCGCCGAGGGCGAGCGCCGCTTCATCGTGATCTGCCCCAGTCCGGAGAGGACGACGGACGACGCCGCCGCAGCGCCTGGCGCACACGCTCGAGCGTGCTCGAGCGAGGAGGGCCTCGAGGCGATCGGGCCAGGTCACCCACCCCGATCCCTACACCGCGATCCAGAACGCGCTCCGACTTCTACGGCATCGACGAGATCGTGATCTCCACCTTCCCCGAGACCCGCTCCGGCTGGCTGCGCGGCGATCTGTCGGCCGCGTGCAGCTCGTCCACCGGCAAGCCGGTCCACCACGTGGTCTCCGACGGCGACGGCGAGCTTCAGGAGGCTGAGGCCTAGTGGAATCCGCCTCCGTCGCGCTCGGCCACGCCGAGGGCGCCCACGACGACCACCACGGCCCGCCCGCCGGCCAATCAGTCCTCGCGGGTCGAGGCGCAGTTCCTCGGGATGCTGCTTTTCATCATCTCGGAGATCATGCTCTTCGGGGCGTTCTTCACGGCCTACTTCTTCATCCGGGTCGTGGCGCGACAGACCCGTGGCCGGCCGAGCGGCGAGGAAGCTGCCGGTCGCCGTCGCCGGGCGTGAACACCGCGATCCTGATCTCGCTCGAGCTTCACGATGCACTGGGCGCTGGAGGGGGCGCGCAACGAGAACCGCGCCGCGCTGCGGGCGGGCCTGCTCACCACCCTGCTGCTGGGCGCCACCTTCCTCTGCATCCAGATCAACGAGTACGTGCACATCGGCTTCGCCCCCGCCGACAACGCCCAGGGCACGATCTTCTACGGGCTCACGGGCCTGCACGGGGCGCACGTGTTCGTGGGGCTCACGCTGCTCCTGTTCGCCACGATCCGCGCCTTCCGCGGCCACTTCACGGCCAAGGAGCACCGCGGCGTCGAGGTGCCGGGCATCTACTGGCACTTCGTCGACGTGATGTGGATCGTCGTCTACACGTCGATCTACATCCTGTGAGCCGGCGGCGGGCGCTTGCTCAACCCGCTGCGGTCCGAGCAGGAGGCGTTCCGGTTCCTGCTCTGGGTGGCCGTGATCGTCGGCGTGGTGCGTGGCCGTCGTGCTCGTCGTCCGGGCGCTCTGAGCCCGCGGCGGCCGCCGACCTCGAGCTCGCCGAGCGCGCCGCCCGCGCGGCCGGCGAGCTGCTGCTCGAGCGCTTCGGAGGCCCCGCGCGCGGAGTCGAGCGCAAGTCCTCGCGCACCGACATGGTCTCCGACGCCGACCGCGACGCCGAGGCTGCGATCGAGGCCATCCTCGCCGAGGAGCGGCCGGACGACGGCCTGCTGGCGGAGGAGGGCGCGCGCAGCGACGCGGCGAGCGGGCGGCGCTGGGTGGTCGACCCGCTGGACGGCACCACCAACTACCTCTACGGCTTCCCGGCGTGGGCGGTGAGCGTCGCGCTGGAGGACGCGGACGGCGGCGTCCGTGGGCGTGGTGCTCGACCCGCTGCGCGACGAGCTGTTCAGCGCCGTCCGCGGCGCGGGCGCCCGTCTCAACGGCGAGCCGATCGAGGTGAGCGGCTGCGACCGCCTGGAGACCGCGCTGGTGGCCACCGGCTTCGGCTACGAGGCCGAGCGCCGCGCAGCGCCAGGCCCAGCTGCTCGCACGGCCGCTCCCCGCGGTGCGCGACATCCGCCGCGCCGGCGCGGCCGCGCTGGACCTGTGCGCGGTGGCCTGCGGGCCGCGTGGACGGCTACTACGAGCGCGGCCTGGAGCCGTGGGACTGGGCGGCCGGGAGCGTGGTCGTGCGCGAGGCGGGCGGCGAGGTGCGCCGCGCTTCCGGGGCGAGCCGGCCGGGCTGGTGGCAGCCTCGCCGGGGATCGCGGAGGGCTTGGCCGAGCTGGTCGCCTAGCGGGCCGCGCCGGGCCCTACTTGACGGTGAGCTCGCCCTTCATGCCGCCGTCCTCGTGGCCGGGCACGGTGCACAGGTAGACGTACTTGCCCGTCTTCACGTCGGCGGTGAACTCCGACGTGCCGCCCTGGCCCACGACCTTGCCCTCCTCGATGAGGTCCCCGCCCTGGGCCTTCGAGGGCGATGTTGTGCTGCACCGACGACTCGTTGCCCATCGCGAACTCCAGCGCGCCGGCCGGGCCCGTGGCGCTTGGTGGAGGCGAACGCCAGGGCGCCGGTGGGGTCGGCGTCGATGGTCAGCACGCCGCCCTTGGCCGCGATCGGCTTGTTGGACACCTTGGGCTGGCCCGCGCGCGCCAGAGCGCCCGCGTCCTTGCCGCCGCGGCCGGCCACCGGCGCCACGTAGGCGGCCACGTCGCGGGCGTCCTGGCCGGTGACCAGGTTCGCCGGCATGCTGCTGCTCTTGCGGGGGGTCGCCGATCTGGCGCAGCACCACGCCCTCGACGGTCTCCTCGCCCAGGCCGTCGCGGCGAGCGGGCCCGAAGGCCTCGTCGAGGTTCGGGCCCTGCACGCCCTTGGTGCCGGCCCGGTTCAGGACGTGGCAGGAGCCGCAGGTGCCCTTGCCCACGAACAGCTCCTTGCCGTTCACCAGGTCGGGCGCGTCCTCGCGGCCGCAGCCGGCGCCGGCCACCAGCAACGCGCCGGCCGCGAGCAGCGCGGCGGTCTTGGCGGGACGTCTCACGGCGCGGAAGAATATCCGCTCGGCCAGCGCGAAGCGCGCCCTCACGCGCCAGGCTCGGGCAGCTCGTCGAGCCGGCCCTGGGCGGCCGCGATCACCCCCTCGGCCACCGCCTCCCAGCCGTACCGGCGCGGGCCACCGCCGCCAGCGCCGCCGCCGCCTCGGCGCGGGTCTCCGGCGCCAGCGTGAGCCAGCGCGACGAGCTTGGCGGCGATCTCCTCCACGGCGCCGGGCCCGCGCTCGAAGGACAGCAGCGGCCTGAGGTCTTCGGGTCCAGCGCGCTCGGCGAGCGTGGCGGTGACCTCGGCCAGCCCGGAGTGAGCCGCCGAGAGCGGCAGCGCGCCGCACGCCGCCGCCTCGGCGGCCACCATGCCGAACGCCTCCGGGAACGTGCTCGGCACCACCTGCGCCTCGCACGCGGGCAGCAGCCGCGGCAGGTCGGAGTGCTCCAGGCGGCCGGTGAAGCACGACCCGTCGCCGCGGCCTCCGGCGCCGGCGGCCAGGTAGGCGTCGCGCCGGCGCGCCGTCGACAGGCCGTCGAGGAAGGCCGCCAGGTAGGTCAGCTCGCCCGCGGGCCCGCCCTCGAGCTCGCGCCCCCGCGCCGCGATCTCGCGCAGGGCGTCCAGGTCCGCGCGCGCCAAGCGCCTCGACCATCGCTCCAAGCGCGTCGCGGTAGGTCCCGAAGCCCGACCATGCACAGCCGCGCCTCGCGGCACCTCGGCCACCACCAGCGGCCAGGCGGCCAGCAGCAGGTCGACCCCCTTGGAGACGATCAGCTTGCCCACGTAGCTCACGATCCGGTCGCGCGCGGGATCGAGCGCGCGCAGCGCCTGCGCCGCCCCGGGCTCGCCGCCCCAGGCCGCAGCGTCGCCGCGCTCCAGGCGGTCGGCCAGCGCGTCCAGCCGCTCGGCCGCATCGGCGGGCGGGCGCGGGCGGAACTCGTGCACGTCCACGCCGGGCGGGCCCAGGCGGGTGCGCGCCGGCAGGCTCGGGGTCGCCCATGACCTCCCACAGGCTCTCGGCCGTGTGGCGCGAGCCCACCAGCACAGCGGCGGCGCCGCGCAGCCCCTCGCGCGCGTAGGGCAGGAAGCGCTCGCGGCTGGGGACGCACCGTGTACTCCAGCGCGCTGCCGTGCACCTTCACCGCGTACGGCACCCGGCCGCCGCAGGGCGCGCGCCAGGATCACCGGGCCCATCACCAGGTGGTTGGCCAGCGCCACGTCGGGCGAGTAGCGCTCCACCACCTCCCGCACCGCCGCGACGTTCGCCTCGAGGTAGTGCTCGAGCGCGTCGTCGTCGAGCTCGGAGAAGGGCACGGCGTCGAAGCCGGCGTACTCGTCGGCCACGTAGACCGGCAGCACCCGGCCGATGTCGGGGTTGTGCACGTGACACCGCGGCCGGCAGGTCCAGCGCGGCCGCGTCGCGCTCCTGGCACACCATGTGCACCTCGTGGCCGAGCGCCGCCAGCGCCCGCAGAGGCTCACGTTGTAGATGTTGCTGCCGGTGCCGCGCAGCAGGTAGCCGTGGAAGATCAGGACGCGCATGGCGGTTGGTAGATTGCCGCATCGTGAGTCTCCGGCAGAAATACCGCCTGCGCGCGCGCTCGGACCGCGAGGTCATCCGCGAGATCGAGCCCGGGCACGACCTACGTCGACAAGGAGTCGCGGCGAGGCCGTTCGAGGTCGTCGGCAAGCTCATCCCGCTGGCCCCTCTCCCAGCGACCTGCCCTACGCGGTGGAGAACCTGCGCCTCTGCGGCTGCTCGCTCGAGCAGCTCGTGCAGAAGGACCTGAACGACTGCCCGCACTGCGGCCGCCGCCTGCCCGCCCTCGAGGGCTAGGCCCATGCGGATCGCGACGATCGCGCTCGCGTGCGGGCTGCTGGCGCTCGCCCCCGGCTGCGGTGGCGACGACGAGAAGGCAGCCGAGACCAGCCGCCGGACTCACCGTCCCGACGGATGACACGCGCCGCCGGACACCACCGAGCGCCACGACACCGCCACCAGACCCGAGACCGACCCCGCCCCAGCCCAGCGCCGGAGCTCGGGCGGCCAGCCCGCTCCCGAGCCCCAGCCCGAGGACAGCCCGGAGAACGACACCCCGCCCCCGCCGGGCTCCCCGGCGGAGCGATTCGAGGAGTTCTGCGACGACAACCCAGGCGCCTGCGGCTAGCCGGCTGCAAACCGGCCGACAGCTCAGGCGCGGCGCGGCACCCGCGCCGGGGCGCCGGGCGAGCGCACCCGGGCGGGCAGGGCTGTCGGGCAGGCGGCGGCGCGTGGCGGCGGCGCGCTGGGTCCCGAGCCGGGCGGTGGCCGTCGCGGGCGCGACTGCCGGGCGCGACCCGCCGAGCGGAGGCGCAGGCCGCCGCCGCCGGGCCACGGCGCGGGCGCTCGGGGCCGCGGCTGCCGCCACCGCCACCGCCGCCCTCGTCGTCGGGCGGCTCCTCGCGCGTCGTCGCGCAGGCGGAAGAACCAGACCAGCCACAGCACCAGCAGGCCCACGTCGAACACGCGGAAGCCGACCATGAAGATCCAGCCCTCGGTGCTCACACGCCGATGCTACCCCGGCGGCGGGGCCGCGGTAACAGGGGTGTCGCGCCAGGCTCGGGGACGGGCCAAGGCGGGCGCGTCCCGCCGACTCTAGTTCGAGCGGCTGGTGCGCCTGGTCGGGTCGGCGGTTGTCCGGCACGTAGGTGGCCGTGTAGTACGAGGCGCGCCGTGAAGTAGGTGCAGCCGAAGACCTTCACCGGAGTCCAGCTTGGTCTGCGGCGCGCCTCTGGCTCGACGTTCGTCGCAGCTTGCGCTCGCCGCGACGAGCGCCACCAGTGGTCGCGCTGCAGGCCCGACGGCGAACACCGGCGCCCAGGTGGGCACGGTGAGCGCGACGATGTTCTTGGCGCGCCACGTCGAGCGGCTTGTCGAGCATGAAGGTGGGCGCGGAGCCGAAGTAGTGCTCGAGCCGGCAGGCCGGGCTCTGCGCCAGCAGCCGGTGGTGCGGCGCTTGCTGCGCTTGCTCGCCCCGGCGCAGGATCGAGAGCTGCACCTGCGGCGGGTCGCCGTAGAGGTCCTCGAAGAACTGGACCTGGTTGGCGTCGGGATTGCCCAGCCGGACGGTGAAGGCGATGATCTTGCCGGCGCGCGGGATCACGAACGGCTTGCGCGACGGTCGCCGCCGCGGCCCTGGTAGCCGGTCACGCGGCCGACGCGCCTGGCAGTTCTCGGGGCAGCTGACCGCGGCCGTGGGGATCGTCCCGCCGAGCTCGACGATCTTGCGCCGAGGCCGCCTGGGGCAGCGCGAGCGCGGCAGAGGGCGATCAGGGCGATGAGTGCAGTATTCGCTTCATGTCTGGGTTACGAACACGCCGCACGGCGCAAAGTTGCGGGCCCGCCTCCTACTTGTACCGATAGGTGATCCGGCCGCGGTCGAGGTCGTAGGGCGACAGCTCGATCTTCACGCGGTCGCCCGGCAGGATGCGGATGTAGTGGCGGCGCATCTTGCCCGAGATGTGGCCCGAGCACCTCGTGGTCGTTGTCGAGCTTGACCTTGAACATGGTGTTGGGGAGGGCCTCGAGGATCTCGCCCTCCATCTCGATCTTCTCTTCTTTGGCCATGGGCGTCCGCGCTAGAGCTTGCGGACGTTCACCGCCTTGGGCCCCTTGTCGCCGGCCTCTTCCTCGTACTCGACCTTGGAGTTCTCGGGCAGGGTCTTGAAGCCATCGCCGTCGATGCCGGAGTAGTGCACGAACAGGTCGCGGTCACCCTCGTCCGGGCGTGATGAAGCCGAAGCCCTTCTCGTCGTTGAACCACTTGACCGTTCCGGTCGGCATCTCGCCACGCACCTCTCTTGTCTGCGCGCACCGGCCCCCTCGCCGGGCGCAGCGCGACGGACGCTAGCAGTCAGCGTCCCCGGAACGTGGCCTTGCCGGGCCCTCGGACAGGAACTTCTCGACCGCGCCCCTGAGGTCCTCGGTCTCGAACAGGGGCGCCGCGATGTCCGGCTGTGCGGGCGTCGGCGCCGCGGGTGCCCTCGTCGGTCTGGGCCCGCACGATCCGCTTGGTGGCGGCGTTGGCCAGCGTCGGGCCCGGCCGCCAGGCGGTGCCCGAACTCGCAGCGCCTTCTCGGCAGGTCGGCGTCCGGCAGCACCCGGTTGACCACGTTCCAGCGCTCCAGCGTCGGCGGCCGGGTAGAGGCCGCCGCGTCATCACCAGCTCGCGCGCCCGCGCGGGGCCCGCGCGCTCGGCCACGCGCTGGGTGCCGCCCATCAGCGGGGTCAGGCCCACCACGATCTCCACCAGGCCGAACTGCGCCGACTCGGCCGCCCAGATCATGTCGCAGGCCAGCGACAGCTCGAAGCCCGCGGTGAGGCAGAGCCCGTGCACGACGGCGAGCGTCGGGAACGGCAGGTCCTCGACGCTGTGGGTGAGGCGACAGCAGCTCGGCGGCGAACTCCCGCGCCCTGCGCCTCCGACAGGCCGTGGAACACCTTCACGTCGGCGCCGCCCGTGAACACCTCGCCCTCTGCGCGCACGATCAGCGCGCGCGGCGAGTCGGACGCCGCCGCGTCGAGCGCCGCCCGCACGGCCTCGGATCAGCTCGCGGTCGAAGAGGTTCAGCGGCGGGTCGTCGATCGTGACGATCGCCGAGGTCGCCGTCGCGCTCGTAGCGCGCGCCGGCGCTCATCCGCGCAGCTCCGCGGCCACCGCCGCCAGCTCGTCCGGCCCCGGCCTCGGTGGGGCTGCCCGGCAGGCGCAGCGGGTCGTCCGCGTAGCGCGGGATCACGTGGATGTGGAAGTGGAACACCGTCTGCCAGGCCGCCGGCTCGCAGCGAGTTCAGGAGGTTCACGCCGTCGGCGCCGAGCCGGTCGCGCACCCGCAGGCGCCAGCCGCTTGGGCCGCCCGCGCCGTGTGCGCCAGGTCCTCGCCGCCGACCTCGTACAGGTTCGGGAGTGGTTGCGCGGGATCACCAGCGCGTGCCCGCGGTCCACGGGTTGATGTCCATGAACGCGATCGGTGTGCTCGTCCTCGTCCACCCGCTCCGTGGGGCAGCTCGCCCGCCACGATCTTGCAGAAGATGCAGTCGTCCTCGGGCACGGCGGGATACCCTACAGCGCCGCCGTGGCCACCTGCTGGACGAGACGAGCTTCGCGACCGGGTCGAGCGCCTGGCCGCGATCGAGCGCCCGTCGGCCTCGGCCGGGGAGGCGCGAGGCCGCCGAGCTGATCGCGGCCGAGCTCCGCGGCGCCGGTGCGCGGGTGCGGGTGGAGGAGGAGCGCGCACACGGCACCTACTGGTGGCCGGTGGGCATCCTCACCGCCGCCGCGGGCCTGGCCGGCGCCTTCCGGGACGGGTCGCCGGGGTGGCGGGGGGCCTGCTCGCGGCGGCGGCCATGACCGACGACATCACCGGCGGGCGTCAGTGGTTTCGGCGCACCCTGCTGCCCATCGCGAACCACCACGAACGTCGTGGCCGAGTTGGGCCCCGAGGACGCCGAGCACACCGTGGTCGTGGTGGCCCACCACGACGCCGCCCACTCGGGCCTGGTGTTCCACCCCGAGCTGGCGCGGGCCCCGCTGCGCCGCTTCCCGAAGTCCTGGCCGAGAGGCCGACACCACCCCGGGGACCATGTGGGGCGCGGTCGGCGGGCCGCTGGCGGTGGCCATCGGCTCGCTGCTTGGGCTAAACGCGCTGCGCCGCGTCGGGATCTTCCTCTGCGCGGGCTACACGGCGGCGATGGCGGACATCGGCTCGCGGGCGGTGGTCCCGGGCGCCAACGACAACCTCACCGGCGTGGCGGTGCTGCTGTCACTGGCACGGGCCCTGCGCGAGGACGGGCCTCCGGAGGGGCTGCGGGTGATCCTGCTGTCCACCGGCTCGGAGGAGTCGTTCATGGAGGGCATGCAGGCCTTCGGGCGCCGCCACTTCCCGACCTGCCGACGGACACCACGCGCTTCATCTGCGTGGACACGGTGGGCTCGCCCCACCTGCTGGCGCTCGAGGGCGAGGGGATGGTGTGGATGAACGAGTACCCCAAGGACTTCCTGGCGGAGGTCAAGGCCCACGCCGAGGAGCTCGGGATCTTCATCTGGCCGAACCTGCGCCTGCGCAACGCCACCGACGGCCTGATCTCCCTGCGCGCCGGCTATCCGACCGTGACCTTCGGCTCGGTCGACGAGTTCAAGATCCCCACCAACTACCACTGGCCCACCGACACGGCCGACCGCGTGGACTACGGCACGGTGGCGGACTGCGCGCGGCTGCTGCTCAGGCTGATCGCAGCCGGCGGGAACGGGGCACGCCCCGCGGCGTGACCCCGCGGTCGCTGGACGGCCGGCGGCGCCGTGAGCGCCTTGCCGACCGCACGCCCGCGGCTTCCTCGGCCGCGCGGCGGCTGTCGGCCACCATGACCTCCAGGGCTTCGAGTGTGAGACGCGAGTCCATGGCGGCATCCTCGCGCCGCCACCAGGGGCCGCACAGTGGGGGTGGTCACACTCGACCGGTGCGGCCAGCCGCACCGGGCTGCTTCAGAGCCAGCCGGCGCGCTTGAAGTAGCGGTACAGCCCGGCGCAGAGCAGCACCATCACGCCGACGACCAGCGGGTAGCCGTAGCGCCACGCCAGCTCGGGCATGTGCTCGAAGTTCATGCCGTAGATGCCGGCGATCATCGTCGGCACCGCGATGATCGCCACCACGGCCGAGATCTTGCGCACGTCCTCGTTCTGGCGCACGCTGACCTGGGTGAGGTTGGCGGCGAGCACGCTGGTGAGCAGCTCGCGGAAGCCCTCGAGCTGCTCGTGCACCCGCATCAGGTGGTCGTTCACGTCGCGGAAGTACTCGCGCACCTCGGGGTGGATCAGCTCGTAGCGGCCGGCCGGCCAGCCGGTCGACCGGGTCCACCAGCGGCGCGCGCCGCGCGGTGTGAACTCGAGCACCTCGCGCTTGAGCTTGTAGATGCGCTCCGCGGAGCTCTCGCGGTCGGCAGAGAAGACGTCGGTCTCCACCTCCTCGATGTCCTCGCGCAGGCCCTCGATCGCCGGCGCGTAGTCGTCCACGACGCGGTCGACGATCGCGTGCAGCACCGCGCCGGGCCCGCGCTTGCAGCCGCTCCGGCATCGTCTCGACGCGCGTCGCGCACGCTCGTGCAGCTCCGTCGCCTCGCCGTGGCGGACGGTCACGATGAAGCCCTCGCCGATGAAGATCAGGATCTCGCCGAACTCCACGACCTCCTCGCTGTCCACGTAGCGGGCCGTCTTGAGCACGACGAAGATCGTGTCGCCGTAGACCTCGAGCTTGGGCCGCTGGTGGGCGTGGATGGCGTCCTCGACCGCCAGCTCGTGCAGGTCGAACTCGCGCCGTCACCGAGTCGAACTCCTCCTCGGTGGGCTCGTGCAGGCCGATCCAGACGAAGCGCGTCGTCGTCGTGGCAGTCCTCGAAGGCGTCGCCGAGTCCATCGCGCCGTCGCGGCGCACCCCGTGCTCGTATACCGCGCAGTCGACGATCATGCGCGGCGAATCTTGGCGCAGCCGCGCCGACCAGCGCCAACGCCTGGTCGCGGTCCTTCACCTCGCCCGCGTAGACCGCCGCCTCCAGCTCGCGCGACCAGCTCGCCGACCTCGCGGGCCGGACTCGACGCCCGAGCTCGTCGCCGCGCAGCGGCAGCTTCGGCGGCCCGTCGCGCGCGCCACTCGCAGCGCGGCCGCCATCACGTCGCGGGCCAGTCTCCAGGTGCGCCTCGATCCACGGCTCCTGGCCCTCGCCCGCGGGTGGCCAGCCGGTCGGCGCACGAGAGCACGGTGACCTCCACCTCCACCGGCTCGCAGCGGCGCAGGTAGGCGTGGATGCGCGCGCGCGGTCGAGCGGGCGGTCGTGCACCATGAAGCCGAGCACCAGGTGCTCGCGGGTGAGCTTGGCGACGTAGGCGCGCAGCTTCTCGCTGGTGCGCAGCCGGCGGAAGATCTGGCCCACCATCTCCTCGCCGGCGGCGTCGTGGCCGATGAAGGTCACGCGGCCGTCGGGCGCGCTCGCCGCGCGTGGCCGGCTTGCCGACGTCGTGGAACAGCGCGCCGAAGCGCAGCGCCTCGCCGCGGGTCAGCTCGTCGGCCAGCGGCTCGGCGAGCACGGCCTCGACCGTCGGGCTGCACAGCCGTCGAGGTCGTCCTCAGCAGCTCAGCGCGCAGCACCTCGAGCGTGTGGTCGAACACGTCGAGGTGGTGGAAGCGGCTCTGCTCGATGCCCTCGAGCGGCGTCAGCTCGGGCAGCACCGCGTCGAGCACGCCCAGGCGGTCGGCCAGCTCCAGCCCGCCAGCGCACCCGGCCACGACCACGCGCCGCAGCTCGGCGAACACGCGCTCGGGCGAGGGCTCGGTCAGCCGCGGCGCGGCGGCCGGTCGTGAGCCGCTCGGTCTCGGGCTCGGGCTGCGAAGCCCAGCTCGGCCGCGAAGCGCACCAGGCGCAGCGGCGCGCAGCGGGTCGGCCTCGTAGGCCTGCGGGCCCAGCACGCGCAGCACGCCCGTCGCGCAGGTCGCGCTCGCCGCCGTGGGGGTCGATCAGGTCGCCGCCGCCGAGCGGCTCCGCCATCGCGTTCACGGTGAAGTCGCGCTGGGCGAGGTCCTCCTCGATCGTCGCGCCCTGCAGCGGCGAGAAGTCGTAGGTGACCGCGCGGTCGCGGCTCAGCACCCGCCAGGCGCCGAACTCCTCCGAGAGCGGGAACACCGGGCCCGCGCCTCCGCCGCCGCGGCCACGCTCGCGCGCCGCCTGCCTCCGGGTCGCCGCGGCCACCACGATGTCGCGGTCGCGCACCGCGCCGCCCGCAGCAGCGCGGTCCGCGGATCGCCGCCGCCGCACCAGCCAGCCGCTCAGCGCGTCGATCACGGCTCTCACGCGGCACCGCGGGCTCGAGGCCGCAGGTGACCTCGTAGTTGATCGTCCCGAGCCGCCTGCGCCACCTCCTCGCAGAGGATGCGCTCGTCCCCCTGGCTCGCCGATCAGCACGGCCTCGTCGCCCACCGCCACGTCGGTCTCGGGGCCCAGGTCCACGGTCACGTTGTCCATGCTCACCGTGCCGACCAGCGGACGCCGCGCGCCGCCGATGAGCACGTCGCAGTTGTTGGTCAGCGCGCGCCGCCAGCCGTCGCCGTAGCCGATCGGCAGGGTGGCCACCCAGGTGCGGCTCGCTCGGCGCGTCCAGCGCCGCCCGTAGCCCGCGCTCTCGCCCGGCTCGAAGCGCTTCACCGCGGCCACGTAGCTCGACAGCTCCAGCGCGGCTCCAGCCCGTGGGCGGCCGGGTCCTCCTGGAACGGGTCGAGGCCGTAGATCGCCACGCCGCAGCGCACCATGTCGAAGTGGGACGCCGGGGTCGCGCAGCGTGGCGGCGCTGTTGGCGGCGTGGGCCATCACGCCCGGCGTGGCGCTCGCGCACCGCGCCGACGAACTCCGTGAAGCGCGCCAGCTGGGCGCGGGAAGTGGTCGTCGCCGGGCTCGTCGGCGGTGGCGAAGTGGGTCATCACGCCGGCCAGCTCGACGCCGCTCGTCGGCGGCGGCCTCGTCGACGATCGCGAGCGCCTCGCCCGACGTCCTTGGTGCCCAGCCGGCCCATGCCGGTGTCGAGCTTCACGTGCACCCGCGGGCCGGCGCGGGCGCGATCGCGCGCAGGAACTCCAGCGTCCCACACCGCCACGTCGGCGTCGCCCAGCGCCGTCGGCCTCGTCGGTCGAGCGCGCCCATCACGAGGATCCGCCCGCCGATGCCGGCCGCCGCGCAGCTCCGCCGCCTCGCCCGCGGTCGCCACCGCCAGCCAGTCGGCGCCGCCGGCCGCGCCGCGCGCGCCGCTCGGCGCGCCCCGTGCCCGTAGCCGTCGGCCTTCACCACCGCGCACAGCTCGCGCGCCGCGCTCCAGCCCGAGCGCAGGAGCGCGCAGTTGCGCCTCGATCGCGGCCGTCGCGAGATGCGCGCGCAGCGCACGCTCCGGCATGGCATCGCTCCTAGGAGACGAGCCCGCCGAGCACGTCGACGCGCGTGACCACGCCCACCAGCCGGCCGTGCTCGACGACCGGCAGCCGGTTGTGGCCGGTCTCGTGGATGATCCCGGCGGCCTCGTCGATCGGTGGTGTCCGGGCTGACGACCGTGGTCGGGTTCTCGGTCATCATGTCCGCCGCCGTCGAGGCGAAGGCCTTGCGCAGCCTGTCCTCGAAGTGCTTGCAGCGGCTCGAGGAAGACGGTGCCGCCGAAGATGTTCACGTAGTGGGGCAGGTGGAGGTCGCCGTCGTCGTCGGGCAGCACGAGGTCGGTCTCGGTGACGATGCCCACGCAGCGGCCGCCGTCGTTCACCACCGGCACGCCGGGCAGCTCGTTCTCGCGCAGCACGCGCGATCACCTCCTCGACGTCGGTGTCCGGGGTCACCGTCTCCGGGTTCGGTTCCATGATCTCTCTGACCGTGCTCGCGCCACGCGTCGGGAATCTAGTCGGGCGCAGGCCGTCGGGCAGCGCGTCGATCACGTCGCCCGCGATCACGTGGTCCGCTCCGTGGCGCTCCGCGGCGGCGAACTCCGGCGCGCACGTGGGCCAGCGCGCCCGAGCGACGGCCGCCTCGAACGGCGTCCATCCCCTTGGCCAGCAGCGCGCCGATCAGGCCCGAGAGCACGTCGCCCGGTCCCGGCCGTGGCCAGCGCCGGCGTGCCGCCGGGGCTGATCGCCACCGGGCCCGTCCGGGCGCGGCCACGATCGTGTCGTCGCCCTTGAGCAGCACCACCGCGCCGCTGCGCTCGGCCGCCTCGCGGGCGCAGGCCAGCCGGTGCGGCGGCGATCTCCGCCGGGTCGCCGCTCCAGCAGGCGTGCCCAGCTCGCCCTCGTGCGGGGTGAGCACCGTCGGGGCCGTTCGCGCCGCGCAGCGACCTCGAGCGCGCCGGCGTGGGCGTTCAGGCCGTCGGCGTCGATCAGCAGCGGCGTCTCGAGCGCGCTCGCGCGACGCTCGCGCGCGAACGGCGACCGCGCCGTCGGAGCGGCCCAGGCCCGGGCCCAGCACCACCGCGCCGGCGCGCTCCGCCATCTCCAGCAGCGGCTCCACGCCCTCGGCGCGTGTGGCAGCCGTCGCGCGTCTCGGGCAGCCCCCGCGTCATCGCCTCCAGCAGCGCGCAGCTCCAGCGTCTGCTCGGCCGACGCGGGCACCGCCACCTGCACGTAGCCCGCGCCCGCGCGCTGGGCCGCCAGCGCGGCCATCGTCGGGCGCGCCGGTCAGCCCGCGCGCCGCCGCCGGCGACCACCACCACGCCCGAGGTGAACTTCGAGCCCTCGCGGGTGCGGTGCGGGTACAGCTCCAGCACCCGCTCCGAGATCAGCCCGGCCGCCGCCGGCGTCGGGCGCGCCGCGCGGGCACGCCGATCTCCACCACCTCCACCTCGCCCGCGTGTAGGCGCCCGGGCGCCACGTGCAGGCCGACCTTCGAGCCGTGGAAGGTGACCGTGCAGCCGCGCCCGCACCGCCTCCCCCGCCACCTCGCCGGTGGAGGCGTCCACGCCCGAGGGCACGTCGCACGCCACCACCGGCGCGTCCTGCGCGTTGATCGCGGCGATGGCGCCGGCCACCGGCTCGCGCGGCTCGCCCGAGAAGCCGGTGCCCAGCATGCGCGTCGACCACCACGCCGGAGCCCTCCAGGCCGCGGTCGAACGCGCGGTCGCCGGGCAGGCGCTCAGGTTGGCGCGGGTCCCCGAGGCCATCGACCACGCAGCACGTCGACCTCGCGGCCCTCCTCGCGCAGCAGCCGCGCCGCCACGCAGCCCGTCGCCGCCGTTGTTGCCCTTGCCGGCCACGATCCGGATCGGCCCCGGGCGCGGCGGCCGCGCGCGGTCACGCCGCGCCAGGCCCGGTGCCCGCCCGCTCCATCAGGTCCTGCGCCGGGCACGCCCTGCTCCTCGATCGCCCACGCGTCCACGGCGCGCATCTCGTCCGCCTCGTAGAGCGGGTCGAGCCAGCCGGGCGAGGCGTCACCGCGGGGTCGCCACCGCCACCGCGCCCGCCGTGGTGTCGGTGTGGGTGAGCGAGATCGACACCGTCACCCGCCCGGCCGCGGCGCCGCGGCCGGCGGCGCCGCTCAGCAGCACCTGCGGCGCGCCGGCGGTGGCGACCACCTCCACGTCGCGGAAGCTCCAGCCCGGCAGCGCCGAGCGCCTTCGCCACCGCCTCCTTCGCGCAGAAGCGCGCCGCCAGGTGCTGCGCCGGGCCGCGCGCGGGCGGCCGCGTACTCGCGCTCGGCGTCGGTGAACAGGCGCTCGGCGAGGCGGGGGCGGCGCGCCAGGGCCCGCTCCAGGCGGTCGATCTCCAGCAGGTCGAGGCCGACGGTCACTCGACCGTGACGGTCTTGGCGAGGTTGCGCGGCTGGTCCACGTTCAGGCCGCGGCCGCGGGCGATGTGGTACGCCAGCAGCTGCAGCGGGATCACCGCCAGCAGCGGCTGCAGCAGCCAGTCGGTGCGCGGCACGTAGACGACCTCCTCGGCGTGCTCGGCCACCTCGAGGTTGCCCTCGGTGGCCACGGCCAGCACGTGCGCGCCGCGGGCGCGCACCTCGGAGACGTTCGAGAGCACCTTGTCGAGCACCGGCGAGTCGGTGGCCACGCAGACCACCGGCGTGCGCTCGTCGAGCAGCGCGATCGGGCCGTGCTTCATCTCGCCGGCCGCGTAGGCGTCGGTGGGCACGTAGGAGATCTCCTTGAGCTTGAGCGCGCCCTCGAGCGCCACGCCCAGGCCCACGCTGCGGCCCAGGTAGAGGAAGAAGCCCGGCGTCGCGCCAGTGCTCGGCCATCGCCCGCACCGGCTCGTCGACCGAGGCCGAGCAGCTCCTCGATCGCGGTGCGGCATGTCCTTCAGCTCGGCCACGAGCGTGGCGAACACCTCGGGCTCGAGCGTGCCGCGCGACCTCGGCGAGCTTGAGCGCGAACAGGTACATGGCGGCCACCTGCGCGACGAAGGTCTTGGTGGCGGCCACGCCGATCTCCAGGCCGGCGCGGGTGAACAGCACGCCGTCGGCGTCGCGCGTGGCCTGGCTGCCCATGATGTTCGTGATCGCCAGCACCCGCGCGCCCTTCTCGCGCGCGAGGCGCATGGCGGCCAGCGTGTCGGCCGTCTCGCCCGACTGGGAGATGCCGATCACCAGGTCGCGCTCGTCGATCACGGGGTCGCGGTAGCGGAACTCCGAGGCCACGTCCATCTCCACCGGCACGCGCGACCACGTCTCGATCGCGTAGCGGCCGATCAGGCCGGCGTGGTAGGAGGTGCCGCAGGCCACGATCACGATCCGGCGCAGGCTCGCGCAGCTCGTCGTCGGAGATGCCGATGTCGCCCAGCTCGACGGTGCCGTGGGCGAGGCGGTCGGCCACCGTCTCCGCCACGGCGTCCGGCTGCTCGTGGATCTCCTTGAGCATGAAGGTCTCGTAGCCGCCCTTCTCGGCGGCCTCCTCGTCCCAGTCGACCTCCTCGACCTCGCGCTCGACGGCGCGCGCCGTCGGCGTCGAGGAAGCGGGTGCCCTCGGGGGTGATCGCCACGATCTCGCCGTTCTCGATCATCTGCACCCGGCGGGTCTCGGCCATGAAGGCGGGGATGGCGGAGGCGATGAAGCTCTCGCCCTCGCCCACGCCCACCACCAGCGGGCACTCCTTGCGCGCGCCCACGATCACGTCGGGCTCGTCGGCGTGCATGATCACGAACGAGTAGTGGCCGCGCAGCTCGTTGTAGGCGCAGGCGGACGGCCTCGACGATGTCGCCGTCGTAGTGGCGAGGCGATCAGGTGGGCGACGACCTCGGTGTCGGTCTCCGAGGTGAACTCGCGCGCCGTCCTCCAGCAGCTGCCTTCTTGAGGTCGGTCCAGTTCTCCACGATGCCGTTCATCACCACGTGCACGCGGCCCGGAGGTGTCGTCGTGGGGGTGGCAGTTCTCCTCGGTCACGCGGCCGTGGGTGGCCCAGCGGGTGTGGGCGATGCCGCTCACCGCGCCGCTGCCGGCGCCGTTGATGCGCTCGCGGAGGTTCTTCAGGGGCCCGACGGCGCGCACGTCCGCACGTCGCCGTCCTCGACCAGCGAGAAGCCGGCGGAGTCATAGCCGCGGTACTCGAGCTTGCCCGAGCCCGGCCATGAGGATCTCCAGGCAGGGGCGCGAGCCGGTGTATCCGACGATTCCGCACATGGGAGGGCAGCTAGGTTAGCTCGCGCTCAACCGACGGCCTCCACGAGCCGCTGCGGTGACCTCCGTCGCACTCGGCCTCGTCGGGCGCCTCGACCATCACCCGGACGAGCGGCTCGGTGCCGGAGGGGCGCACCAGCACGCGGCCGCGGCCCTCGAGCTTCGCCTGCTCCACGTCGATCGCCTGGCGCACCGCCTTCGACCCCTCCAGCGCGCCGCGGTCGGCCACCTTCACGTTCACCAGCTGCTGGGGCAGCTTCTCCATCGCGCCGCGGTCGGCCAGGTCGCCGCCGCCCAGCGCCTCGAGCGTGAGCAGCGCCGCGGCGATGCCGTCGCCGGAGGGCACGAACCCGGTGTCGATGATGTGGCCCGACTGCTCGCCGCCCAGCGCCCAGCTCGCGCCGCAGCAGCTCGGCGAGCACGTGGCGGTCGCCCACGGGCGTCACCGCCACCTCCACGCCCGCCTCGCGCATGGCCGTGTGGAAGCCGTAGTTGGTCATCACCGTGACGGCCACGCCGTCGCCGGGCAGCCGGCCGGCCTCGCGCAGGTGCAGCGCGGCGAGCGCGATCAGCTCGTCGCCGTCCACCACCGCGCCGTTGCGGTCCGCGGCCAGCACGCGGTCGCCGTCGCCGTCGAAGGCGAAGCCCGGCGTCGAAGCCGCCCTCGGCGACCGTGCGGCGGCGAGCGAGTCGACGTGGGTGGAGCCCACGCCGTCGTTGATGTTGCGGCCGTCCGGCGCCGCGGCCATGCGCCTCCACGTCGGCGCCGAGCCGGCGGAAGATCTCCGGCGCCGCGCGGTAGGTGGCGCCGTGCGCGCAGTCCAGCAGCACCCGCGTGCCCGACAGGTCGAGGTCGCGGAAGCGCAGCTCCAGCTCGCGCAGGTAGTCGCCCGGCGGCGCCGTGCAGCTCGCGCACGCGGCCGACCTCGCGCTCGGGCAGCGCCTCGTCGCCGGCGACCGCGGCCTCGATCCGCGCCTCGAGCTCGTCGGAGACCTTCGTGCCGTCGGGGCCGAAGAGCTTGATCCCGTTGTCGGTGTAGGGGTTGTGGGAGGCCGAGACCACCGCCGCCAGGTCGAACCCGTGCCGGCGCGTGAGCAGCGCGGCGCCCGGCGTGGGCAGCACGCCGCCGAGCAGCGCGTGGCCGCCGCCGGCCGCCACCCCGGCGGCCAGCGACGCCTCGAGCATCTCGCCCGACTCGCGCGTGTCGCGCACGATCAGCACCTGCGGGGCCTCCGCCGCGCTGAGGGCCGCCGCGGCGCGGCCGAGCGCCGAGCGCCAGATCGGCGCGTCAGGAACTCGCCGGCGACGCCGCGGACCCCGTCGGTGCCGAAGAGCTCTGGACGGTCTAGCGCTTGGAGAACTGCGGGCGCTTGCGGGCCTTCTTGAGGCCGGCCTTCTTGCGCTCCTTCACGCGCGGGTCGCGCGTGAGGAAGCCGCGGCGCTTGAGCTCGCCGCGCAGCGCGGGGTCGGCCTCCACCAGCGCGCGGGCGATGCCGTGGCGCAGCGCGCCGGCCTGCGAGGAGACGCCGCCGCCGTGGATCTTGGCCACCACGTCCATGCGCTCCTGCTGCCCGACCGTCTCCAGCGGGCCGCGGGCGACCTGCTGGAGCGTGCGGCCGGGGGAAGAACTCGTCCAGCTCGCGGCCGTTCACCGTGTACTCGCCCTTGCCGGGCTTGAGGGTGACCCGGGCCACGGCGCGCTTGCGCTTGCCGGTGGCCTGGTAGCGGGCGTCGGCGGCCAGCTCGAGGACCGTGGTCGGACCGGCTGCGGCTCGGCGCCGTCGGGCTGCTCCGCGGCCGTCCCGTCCTCGGCCGCCAGGGCCTCCTCGGCCGCCTCGATCTGGCCGCGGCGTCTGCTCGCCGACGCCGGCGTCCGGGCCGCGCCTCCTCGAGCACCAGGTCGGGCTCCAGGTCGGCGCCGGGGATGACCTCGGGCTCGTCCTTCTTCTCCTTCTTGCGCTCGCGCTTGGGCGTCCTGGGGGCCTCGGCGGCGGGCTTCCGCGGCGGGCTCCTCCTCAGCGGGCTCCGCGGCCGGGGGCTCCTCGGCGGCGGGCTCCTCGCTCGGCAGCGGGCTCCTCGGCGGCCGGCTCCTCGGCCGGGGCTCCTCGGCGGCGGGCTCGGCCTCCTCGGAGGCTGCCGGCTCCTCCGCGGCTCAGGCTCGTCGGCCTCGGCATCCGCCTCGGCGTCGGGGCGTGTCCTCCTCGGGCCTCTTCGGGCGCCTGCTCGTCCTGAGGCTCGTCGCGCTCGTCGGTCGAACTCATGCGCGATCTCCATCGGCTTGGGCTGCTGGGCAGCGTGGGGGTGGTCGGGGCCCGGCGTAGACCTTGAGCTTGCGCAGCTGCTGGCGCGGCGAGGCGGTTGCGGGGCAGCATCCCCTTCACGGCCTTGCGGATGACCTCCTCGGGCTGGCGCTCGAGCATGTCGTTGAGCGTGCGCGTGCGCAGGCCGCCGGGATAGCCGGAATGGCGGTGGTAGAGCTTCTCCTCGCGCTTCTTGCCGGTCACCGCGATCTTCTCGGCGTTCACCACGATCACGAAGTCACCGACGTCGCAATGCGGGGTGTACTCGGGCTTGCGCTTGCCGCGCAGGGTGTCGGCGATCTGGGTCGCCAGCCGGCCGAGCGTCTTGCCCGGCGGCGTCGACCACGAGCCAGTCGCGCTCGCGGTTCTCTGGGGTGGCAACGTAGGTCTTCATGCGTCAAAGCGGCCGCCGAAGCCGCGGCCGGCCGGACAGTGTGGCAGATGGCCGTTGGGTCGGGCCTGCGCCCGCCTCGCGTGTAACCCCGGCCGGAGGCCCGTTTATACTGCCGCGCGAATTCAAGCCTGCCTAATCCCCGCGCGGGCCGCTCCCGCCGGGGAACGGGGGAACCATTCGGAGCGCGCGCAAGCCGCTCCGGAGGGGCGAATCGGCCCTGGCCCGCGAGGGCGCCGGCCGTAGCGCTGCTCTTTCAGCGCGAGCCCGTCAGCTAACCCCGTCGGCTCCCGAAAGAGAGGCCACACACAGTGCCGTCGAGGATCTCTTCCTCGAGGAATCGCAGATGGAGCAAGCCCGGGGTCCGCGTTCTGGCGGTCGCCGCGCTGGCGGCTGCGCCGGGCCTGGTGCTCCCGAGCGGCTCGCAGGCCGGGTCGGGC
Organism: uncultured Thermoleophilaceae bacterium; assembly: GCA_963814005.1. Lineage (GTDB taxonomy): Bacteria > Actinomycetota > Thermoleophilia > Solirubrobacterales > Thermoleophilaceae > JAAYBF01. Next base: position 239,444 of record CAWFBA010000009.1, on the reverse strand, counting down.
GGTGGTGCCCAGTACCAGGAGACGCCGCGCATCTCCTCCATCGATTGCCTCAGGCGCTGCGCCTCGCGTGGCCGAGCGCGTCCCGGAAGCACCGTTCGCGTGCTGGGCGCGGGCCTGTCCAGGGTCCGAGCCGTGACCTTCCACGCGGGCGCCGGCCGGGGCGACGACATCGCGGCCAAGGTGCGCCCGGGCAGCTCCCGCCGGATCGACGTGCGGGTGCCTCTCGGCGCCGGCAGCGGCCCCGTCTCCGCCAGGGTGTCCGCCAAGCTGCGCTCGCCACGGTCGCGGCCTGTCGTGATCCTCCCCCCGCCCCCGCCGCAGGCCAATCCCACGCTCACGCCGGTGCCCGGCCCGCGACAGAGCGGCGCCCCCCGGCTCGAGACCGGCACCAGTTCGACCAAGGCCTTCGTGGGCGCTGAGCGCTCGGTCACGTTCTCGTTCCGCGTGACCGAGACCGCGGCGACCGAGCTGGCTGTCCAGCTCGTGCGCGGCAGCGACGGCAAGGTCGTGAAGAGCTGGATGCCGGCCACCCTCGGCCCCGGCTACGTACAGCGAGTCACCTGGAACGGCCGGTCGGGCTCCCGCTCCGCGCGGCCCGGTCGCTATTCGTTCCGCCTGACCGCTTCCGGCGCCTCCGGCGCCATCGCGCGAAGCGCCAGCGCCCAGCACGTGCGGCGTGACAGCTTCGACCTCTACGACCACGTGTTCCCTGTGCGCGGCCGCCACGACTTCGGCGGCGCCAACGCCGACTTCGGCAGCGGGCGATCGGGCCACAGCCACCAGGGTCATGACGTGTTCGCACGCTGCGGCACGCGCATGGTGGCCGCCCGGGGCGGCCGGGTGGAGTTCAAGGCCTACCACAGCGCCGCCGGCAACTACCTGGTCATCGACGGCGACGGCACGCGCGTCGACTACGTCTACATGCACCTCGCCCAACCCACGCCGTTCCGTCGCGGCGACCGCGTGTACACGGGCCAGCAGATCGGCGCGGTGGGCGAGACCGGCAACGCCCGAGGCTGCCACCTGCACTACGAGATGTGGAGCGCGCCGGGCTGGTACGACGGCGGCCGGCCCTTCGACCCGCTGCCGTCGCTGCGCGCCTGGGACCGCTGGTCCTGACGATCCCTCCGGAGCCCCGCCCCCGGCGTTAGCGTTGAGCCCTGAGATGGAGCTCGCGAACGCGGGTGACCCCGCCGCCTTCAAGCGCTTCGAGGCCGATGGCTGGAGTGAGCGCGCCGAGTCGTACCGCCGCCTGACGGGGCGTGCCACCGCCGCTGCCTGCGCGGCGCTGCTGGACGCCGCGGGCGTGGAGGCACACGACCGTGTGCTCGACCTTGGCTGTGGCCCCGGGCACCTGTCGCTCGCTGCCAGCAGGCTGGGCGCGCGGCCGGTCGGGCTGGACCTGGCGGAGGGCATGCTCGCCGAGGCGCGCCGCGCGTGCCCGGGCATCGAGTTCGTGGCGGGAGACGCGGAGCGGCTGCCGTTCGCCGACGACGACTTCGACGCAGTCTTCGGCGGCTTCGTGCTCAACCACCTCCCCCGCCCCGAGGTCGCCGCGGCCGAGGCCGCGCGGGTGGCAAGGCCGGGCGCCCGGGTCGCCTTCGCGGTCTGGGACCGCCCGGAGCGCGCACGCCTGATCGGCCTACTGGGCGATGCCGTGGCGGCGGCGGGCGGCGACCGCAGCGTGGGCCCGCCGCCCGGGCCGGACGAGTTCCGGTTCGCTGCCGACACGGAGCTCGCCGTGCTGCTGTCGGGGGCCGGCCTGAGTGATGTGGGCGTGCGGACGCTGGAGCTGTCAGTGGAGGCGGCCGGCGCGGAGGAACTCTGGGAGGGCCTGCTCGGCGGCTGCGTCAGGGCGCCGTCCGCCGTATTGGGCCTGCCATCAGAGATGCGGGAGCGGGTGCGCGAGGCCTTTCACGAGCTCGCCGCCCCATTTACAGGGCCCGGCGGGGGCCTGACGGTGCCCGCCGTGGTGAAGATCGGCTCCGGAGGGACGAGATGAGCGGCGACTACACGATCAAGCGGCTCGAGGACGCGCCCGATGTGCTGGGCGACTATCCGGGCGAGATGCGGATGCTCGAGAGGGAGCTGGGCAGCCGGCAGGTGGCCTTCAGCTGGCGCCGCATGCCGCCCGACACGGGCGGGCGCGGAAGCTACGGACACCGCCACCGCACCCAGGAGGAGATCTACTTCGTGGTCTCGGGCACGCTTACGTTCAAGTGCGAGGACGACGTATTCGAATGCGGTCCCGGCACGGCGGTGAGGATCGCCGCGGAGACCGTTCGCAGCGTGCACAACGACTCCGACGCCGACGTGGCGCTGATCATGACCTCGGTCACCGCGACCGACCCCGCGAACGAGATCGAGAAGGTCCCGGACTTCTGGCCGAGCTGGCCGTCAGGGCCGCAGGACTGCCTGAGTCTGGGTGGTCTTAGCCACCAGGCGGCCCGTTGGGTCGCGGGCCTCGGTCTCGACCACGATTACGCTGCGACCCACGTGAAGCGGCGTGGCGGTGGCAGTCACGCTGCCGTCGCGGACCGCCGCCAGCAGGTTCGTCTTCGACTCGATGGTCGTGGTGCCCTGAGCCCCATCGGGCAGGTTCAGGAACGCCACCACCGCGCCGGCGGTGTCGGCCAGGGCCATGAGCGCGCCGCCGTGCATGACCCCACCTGCGGTGCACAGCTCCTCGCGCCAGTCCAGCGCCACCTCCACAGCCTCGGGGCTGGCGCTCAGCGCCCGGATGCCGAGCTGGGCTGCCAGCGGCACCAGCTGGTGGAGCTGGTCGGTGTCCAGCGAGAACGAGTCGGCCACGAGCGGATTGTGACCGCTCCGTAGCCGCGTCGCGGCCAGGGCTGCCGCGGTCGGGTCAGGGCCGGCGGCGCCCGTTCGGGCCCACGACCCACCACAGCCCGCCGTTGAGGTCCACGTTGTGGCAGCGGACCTCGCCGGGCCCTTCGTTCACGTAGAAGTACAGGGGCTTCCCGGCGTAGCTCACCTGCCGCTTGCCGTCGCGCCGGCGGACCGTTCCCAGCAGCGACTGCCTCACCCCCTTGCCGGCCCGCGGCTGACCGTCCGTGTACACCGGCGGCCAGGCCACCGCGCACTCGCCGTAGCAGGCGCTCTTGCCCCTGGGGTCGTTCTCGAAGATGTAGATGGCCTGCCGGCGCCTGTCGAACAGCATCGACCCGAACTCCGAGTCGCCCAGGACGATCTCGGTGCCCGTTGCCTTAGCCGGCCTGGGCTTGGTGGCCTCCGTCTCGGGAGCCGCCTCCTTCGGCGACTCGCGCTCGGCAGCCGGCGCCATGACCGCGTCGGTGTCGTCGTCCTTCCCGCACGCCGTCAGGCCCAGCAGGACGGTGAGCAGGAACAGAGCGAGCGGGCGGCGCCGTGAAACCACAGGCGCAGGATGGCAGCGGTGTGTTACGTCGCCCTTAACGCGCGCTTCGTCGCCCCGCCGGGCGAAGGCGCCGCGGACGCTGCTCATTGCGCTCAGCGCGCCTAAAGAGCCACGCCGACCCGATGAACAGCGCGACGAAGAACCCGTTGAGCGCGACGATCTCCAGGACGGAGCTGATCGGCGCTTGGTGCTTCCCGGCGATCAGGGCGATCACGGCGACCAGCACCTGTGCGAGCGCCGTGGCGAGCAGGGCGCGGGCCATTCCCTCGTGGCTGAAAGCGCGCGATGCCGGCGCCGATGGCACCGATGGCGAGCACCCCGCCGTACATCAGGTCGGCGGGATCGCCGTCCTCCCCGATGACGCCAACGGCACCCACCATCCACGACCAGAACGAGTGCCGCGCCGAGCGCAAGGCCCACGGCCGCTCGGTACGCGATGTTGCCCGCCCTCCTGGCCGCCAGCTGGTGGATGAGACCGGTCCCTCCCAGGAGCGCGCCGGCGAGGACGAAGTCGGCCGGCCCCCAGGCCACCTCGTCGGTGATCTGCATCGCCACCAGTGGCAGCAGCAGGATGAACGCCGTCGCGAGCGCAACGCGAAGGGCGGGTCGGTGTGCGGTCCTCCGCCTCCTGAGCGCCTTGACGTGCTGACCGCGCCATGACGCGTCAGCACCAACCCCACGCACCATCCGGAACAGGATGCTCAGGGCCACACGCCGGTCGCCGGTCCCGTGGGCCCGCTCGTGTGCGATGTGGTCATGGACGTCGGCGTCCACCTCGTCGATCCGGCGCCGCGCGATCTCGGCCGGCAGGTCCCGCGTGTAGAACCGCACCCACCGCGCCACCAACTCGGCCACGCGCTCCGGCCGTCATGCGGGCTCCGAGGCCACGCGTGGCAAACGTCCGGTGGCGCGGTCCGCGTTGCCCGCCGCGGGTCGATCGGCCACCGAGGCGCCCTCACGGGTGAGCTCGTATAGGCGCCGCCGCGGTCGCCCCTCGGCCGCCGCCGGGTCCTCCCACCGGGAGCTGAGCAGGCCGAAGTCCTCGAGCCGGCTCAGGGCCTTGTACAGAGTTCCGTGGCCCGTCAGGGAGCGTGATCCGGTCTGTTCCCGCATGGTCTGGGCCAGGCCGAACCCGTGGAAGGTGGCTTGCCCCGAGCGCAGCATCGCCAGCGCCGCCTCGAGGATCTCGATCTCGAGCGGCAGCAGGGCTCCGGGCTTGCGGCGCGGCATCGCCGGCACAATAGGAAGTTATCTTCCTATTGTCCAGTGGCGTGGGGCTCGGCCCGCTCTACTCCCACTCGATCGTGCCGGGCGGCTTGGACGTGATGTCCAGCACGACCCGGTTCACCTGGCGGATCTCGTTGATCATCCGCGAGGCGATCCGCTCCAGCAGGTCGTAGGGCAGCCGCGCCCAGTCGGCGGTCATCGCGTCGTCGCTGGTCACCGCGCGGATGACCACCACGTAGCCGTAGGTGCGCTCGTCGCCCTGCACGCCCACGGTGCGCAGGTCGCCCGGGAGCACGCAGAAGGACTGCCACAGCTCGCGGTACAGGCCGGCGCCGCGGATCTCGTCCTGCAGCACGTAGTCGGCGTCGCGCAGGATCTCCAGGCGCTCCTTGGTCACCTCCCCGCCCACGATCCGGATGCCCAGGCCGGGGCCGGGGAACGGCTGGCGCCACACCAGCCGCTCGGGTAGCCCGAGCTCGATGCCCACCTGGCGCACCTCGTCCTTGAACAGCGTGCGCAGCGGCTCGACCAGCTCGAACTCGAGGTCCTCGGGCAGCCCGCCCACGTTGTGGTGCGACTTGATCGTGGCCGCGCCGGTGCCGCCGCCGGACTCGATCACGTCCGAGTAGAGCGTGCCCTGGACCAGGTACTGCGGGTTCTCGAGCTTGGCGGCCTCCTCCTCGAACACGCGGATGAACTCGGTGCCGATGATCTTGCGCTTGGCCTCGGGCTCGGTGACGCCCCGCAGGCGATCGAGGAACCGCTCCTCGGCGTCCACGGCCACCAGCGGCACCTTGAAGGTCTCGCTGAAGGCCTTCACCACCTGCTCGCCCTCGCCCTTGCGCATCAGGCCGTGGTCGACGAACACGCAGGTCAGCTGGTCGCCCACCGCGCGGTGCACCAGCAGCGCCGCCACCGAGGAGTCGACGCCGCCGGAGAGCCCGCAGATGACCTTGCCGTCGCCCACCTGCTCGCGGATGCGGCGGATCTGCTCCTCGGCCACCGACGCCGCGTTCCACGCCATCTCGCACCCGCAGATGTCCTCGAGGAAGCGGGTGAGGATCTGCGTGCCGTAGGGGGTGTGCACCACCTCGGGGTGGAACTGGATGCCGTACAGGCCGCGCTCGACGTCCTCGAACGCGGCCACGGGCGACTCGGTGGAGGAAGCCAGCGCCGTGGCCCCGGGGGGGCCTCGAACACCGTGTCGCGGTGGCTCATCCAGCAGCTCTGCTCCTGCGGAAGCCCGGCCAGCAGCCGGCCCGGCTCGTGCACGGTGAGCCGGGAGCGCCCGAACTCGCCCACCTCGGCGCCCTCCACCCGGCCGCCGAGGTTAAGCACCATGGCCTGCATCCCGTAACAGATGCCCAGCACCGGGATCCCGAGCTCCAGCAGCTCCGGCGGCATCGCGGGGCGCGCCCTCGGCGTACACGGACGCCGGGCCGCCGGAGAGGATCAGCCCGTGCGGCTGGCGGCCGCGGATCTCCTCCAGCTCGACGTGATGGGGCAGCAGCTCGCTGAAGACGCCGCACTCGCGCACGCGGCGCGCGATCAGCTGCGAGTACTGGCCCCCGAAGTCCAGAACCAGGACCTCCTGCGATCGCGGGGACCGAGCCTGGCGAGGACGCAGGAAGCGAGGCCTGCTCTGCAGGCGAGCGCCCGAGGACGACGTCAGTCGACGGCACCCGCGCCGCAGGTGTCACTCGACGAGGGCAGCTTCGGTGGCCGGCGACGACCCGTTCGTGACGCCGTCCGACGCCGGCGCCGCCTTGGCGGCCGACTGCGCGCCCATGCCGATCGCCTGGTCGCGCTGGAGCTGCTTGCCCTCGGTCTGCAGCGAGGGCGCCACCATGACCTCGGCGCGGTGGAAGGACGGGATGTCCTCGTAGCCGCAGGTGGCCATCGAGGTGCGCAGGCTGCCCATGAGGTTGAACGTGCCGTCGTTCTCGTGGGCGGGGCCGAGCAGGATCTGCTCGAGCGACCCGTTCTGCGTGGTCTTCACGCGCGCGCCGCGCGGCAGCTCGGGGTGGAAGGTGGCCATGCCCCAGTGGTAGCCGTGGCCGGGCGCCTCGTAGGCGCGAGCCAGCGGCGAGCCGATCATCACGGCGTCGGCCCCGCAGGCGAACGCCTTGGAGATGTCGCCGCCGTTGCGCATGCCGCCGTCGGCGATGACCTTCACGTACTCACCCGTCTCGAGCATGTGCTGCGAGCGGGCCGCGGCCACGTCGGCGATGGCGGTGGCCTGCGGCACGCCGATGCCCAGCACGCCGCGGGTGGTGCACGCCGCGCCCGGGCCGACGCCCACCAGCACCGCCTTCGCGCCGGTGCGCATGAGGTGCAGGCCCGTGGCGTAGGAGGCGCAGCCGCCGACCACGACCGGCAGCGGAACCTCGCGGATGAACTCCTTGAGGTTGAGCGGCGGGCGCTCCTCGTCGGCGGAGACGTGCTCGGCCGAGATGACGGTGCCCTGGATGACCAGGATGTCCAGGCCCGCCTCGACCGCGACCTCGTAGTGCTTACGCACGCGCTGAGGCGTGAGCGACGCCGCACACACCACGCCCTGCTCCTTGATCTCGCGGATGCGCTTGGCGATGAGCTCTGGCTTGATCGGCTCCTGGTAGATGCGCTGCATCTCCGCGGTGGCCGCTTCCTTGTCGAAGCCGGCGATCCGCTCGAGCTGCTCCTCGGCGTCGTCGTAGCGGCAGTAGACGCCCTCGAGGTTGAGCACGGCGAGGCCGCCGAGCTTGCCGATGACGCCCGCCGTGCGCGGGGAGACGACCCCGTCCATGGCCGAGGCGAGCAGCGGCAGCTTGAACTGGTAGAGCCCGAGCTCCCACGAGATGTCTATGTCGTCGGGGTCCCGCGTGCGGCGCGAGGGGACTATCGCGATGTCATCGAAGCCGTAGGCGCGACGGCCCTTCTTGCCCCGACCGATCTCAACTTCCATGGCGGCATCCTAGGTTCGGCGGCGGACGAACGGACACCGTAGCAGCGCGTCCCTGAGCCCCCACCCGGGGGTCGCCGGGACGCCCGGCTCAGCGTTCGAGGCCGACTGCGGATGCGCCGGACACCTCGATGTCCACATCGGCCTGAAGCCGCGCCGCCTCGCGCGGGTCCAGCACTCCCGCGCCGAAGTGCTGGGTGGACTCCGCGCCGCAGGCCACGCCGAAACGCAGGCACTCCACATCGGGGCGGCCGTCGTAGCGAGCGGCCACATAGCCGGCGAGGAAGGCGTCCCCCGAGCCGACCGAGGACACGGGCTCCAGCGGCTCGAGCGTCGCGCGGCAGAGCTTCCGAGGCCGCGACGGATCGGTGTCGGTGCCCAGGAGGGCCATGCAGCCGTCGGGCTTGGTCATGATCGACTCCCGGGCCCCCAGGTCCACCATCTCCTGCACCGCGATGCCCAGGGCGTCGTCGTCGGAGAACTCATGCCCCACGAGCTCCTCGGCCTCGAGCTCGTTGGGGGTGACCACGTCGGGGCCGGCCCGCGTGGCCAGCCGCAGCGGCTCGCCCTCGGAGTCGAGGACGCTGGTCACTCCGATGCGCCGCAGCTCCTCCACCAGGCGCGCGTAGAGATCGGCGTCGACGCCGCGCGGGAGGCTGCCGGAGAACACGCACATCGCCGCACCCTGAGCCAGGTACAGGAGCTTGTCGACGAACAGCTCGAGCTCGCTCTCGGTGACCGCGGGGCCGCGCTCGTTGATCTCTGTCTGCTCGCCCGACGTGGGGTCCACCACCGCGGTGGACATGCGCGACTCCTCGCGGATCCGCACGAAGTCGTTGAGGATCGCCTCCTCGGTGAGCTGCTCGATGATGCGGGTGCCGGTGGGCCCTCCGGCCACGCCGGTGGCGATCACAGGCTGGCCGAGCGCCTTGAGCGCGCGCGCCACGTTCACACCCTTGCCGCCCGCCATCGAGGTCTGCTCGACGGCTCGGTGGCGACGACCGAGCCGGAAGTTGGGAACGGCGAGCGTCTTGTCGATCGCCGCGTTCAGGGTGACTGTGATGATCATTCCGTGACCAGGCTAGCCTCCGCCTCCCGCCGCCCGTGCTTTGGAGCGAGCCTGGCGCCGGGCGGCCAGCTGTCTCTCCCGGCGCCTCGAGCCGATGCTGATGGCACCGGCCGAGACACCGACCAGGATGACCGCGATCAGGAGCCCGGTCAAGGGGGTCCCCAGTTCGTGCACGACCCTTCGCAGCGGACCGGCGCCGGGCACCCCTGTGGCGGTCACCAGCGCCACCCGGCGCACGACCTCGCCGTCCCTGAGCACCGCCACGGCGCCCACCCGCGCGCCCGCTGCCAGTTCGCCCTCCACCTCGGCCGGGGCGTCCACGCGCGTGGTCACCTTCTCGTCCCTGCGCGCCACCAGGCCCACGTCGCGCGCCGGCACCAGCCGGACGCTCCCGTCGCGATAGGCGATGTCCGCCCTGGCCACCGTGCGGCGGCTGTCGAGCGGCCTGACGCGGCGGAACTGGGCAAGCCCGTAGCCCAGCAGCGCCTTCGAGGTCTCATCGCGCGCGGCCTCGCTCGGCTCCCCAAGCACGACGCTGACCACTCGCGCACCGCCGGCCCCCGCGGCCGAGCCGACCAGGATGTAGCCGGCCTGACGCGTGTGGCCCGTCTTGACCCCGTCCACGCGCGGCACCCGCCCGATCAGATCGTTGCGGTTGCGCACGACCCGCCGGCGGGCGCCGGACTCGAGCACGGCCGACGGGCGGCGGACCACGGCGGCGAAGCGCTCGTCGCGCATCAGGCGGCGAGCGAGCGTGGCCAGGTCACGCGCGCTGGAGTAGTTGAGCGGGTCGTCCAGCCCAATCGGGTTGGCGTAGCTCGTGTCGGCCAGGCGGAGCGCCCGCGCGCGCTCGTTCATGTCCGCCACGAACCGGGGCCGGCTGCCTGACACGCCCTGCGCGATGGTCGCCGCCGCGTCGTTGGCGCTCTCCAGCAGCAGCGCCTCGAGCAGGTCGTCCACGCGCATCCGCTCTCCGGCACGCAGGTTGATCTTGGACTCCACGGGCAGCGCTCGGTAGTCGGGCGCCCGGAACACCTGGTCGGGCCGGGTGCGCTCCAGCGCCAGCAGGGCGGTCATCAGCTTCGTCGTGCTGGCGATCTGCCGCCGCTCGCCCGGGTCCTTGGCGAGGATGACCGTGCCGTCGCGGGCGTCGACCAGGATCGCCGCCGCGGCGCCGGAGAGGTCGGGCTTCTTGGGCGCCTCGACGGCCCAACGCGGGCGCCGGGACGGCCAGCGCGGCGCAGATCAGGGCGACCGCCGCGAGGGCAGGAGCAGTCACTCGCGCAGCTTGATCTTCTGGCCGGACACGAGGGCCTGGGGATCCAGCTCCGGATTGAGCTCTTGGAGCGTCTCCACGTCGATCTCGGTCGACTCTGCGATCGAGCCCAGCGTGTCCCCGGTCTTCACCGTGTAGGTGGAGCGGGGAGCCGGCCGTTCCCTGGTGCGCGTGGTCGTGGTGCGCCGGGGCGTGGTCTGCGATGCCTCGTCCGAGTTCCCGCCGGAGTCACCGCCGCCGACGTCCGAGCCCAGGAGCACCGCGACCAGCGCCAGCGCACAGGCCGCCAGCGCCATGGGCGCGAGCAGGCGGGCGCGGCTGCGGTGTGCTCCGTTGGACATCTTGATCCTGGGCGGATGGTAGATCGGGGCCGCCCGGTGCAGGGAGATTCCACGCCGGGGGCATGGGCTCCTGCGCGCCTGCGGCCCGGTTGCCGGTGCTCGGTGCTCGGGGTCGGGGCCGGGGCCGGGGCTCGGGCACCGAAGACGGCCGAGCCGGGTGGCCAGGCCGTCGACGCGCCATCTACCGGGTCCATAGACCGTGTAGATGGCGCATGGCCGACGAAAGCCGGTTGCGGCAGAGGTAACCTCGGCCGCAGTGAGCGCGCCGGGGCAGGCCAGATCCGAGCGGACGATCGCATCCGGCGACGCACAGCTCTGCACCGAGTCCTTCGGTGATCCGGGCGACCCGCCTGTCCTGTTGATCATGGGCCAGATGGCCTCGATGCTCTGGTGGCCCGAGGGCTTCTGCGAGCGCTTGGCCGCGGCCGGGCGACTCGTGATCCGCTACGACAATCGCGACACCGGCCGCTCGACCAGCTACGAGCCGGGCCAGCCTCCCTATACGGCCGCGGACATGACTGCCGACGCCGTGGCCGTGCTGGACGGGTACGACATCGACCGTGGCCATCTCGTGGGAATGTCGATGGGCGGTGTGATCGCGCAGCTCGTGGCCCTCGAGCACGCTGAGCGGGTGGCGACCGTGACCGCAATGAGCACGACCGCGGTGGGCGCCCCCGCCCCCGACCTGCCGGGTCCCGATCCCGCCTACCTGCAGCACGCGGCGGCGGGCGAAGGCCTCGCCTGGTCGGACACGCAGGCGGTGGCCGAGTTCCTCGTGGCGGATGCGCGCGCGCTGGCGGGACAGAAGCACCCCTTCGACGAGGCCGCCGCCCGGGAGCTCGTGACGCGCGACCTCCAGCGCACGATCAACCCGGCGAGCCTGGTGAATCACGCGCTGCTCGAGGACGACGACGATCGAACAGCGGCGCTGGGCGAGCTCCAGGCGCCCCTCCTCGTGATCCATGGCACCGCCGACCCGCTCTTCCCCCACGCACACGGCGAGGCACTCGCGAATGCCGTGCCCAACGCCACCCTGGTCTCGGTCGACGGCGGCGGGCACGAGCTCCACGAGGGGGATTGGGACCAGATGGTGGAGGCGATCCGCCGCCACTCGGCCACCGCCTGACACCTGTCCCGGTAGGACGCCGGCTACCGGCGCTCCGCCTCCCACACGATCACGGAGATGGCTCAGCGCAAGCCCGCACACGGCACCACCCATCGAGCAGGGCCGGCGGCCGCCGACCCATACAAAGCGGCCGCCCCCTGACCTGATGCATCTGTAGCTTGCCCCGCCGTGACCGTCACCCAGGCCATCGAGGCGCGCTCGCTGAGGCGCACGTTCAAGGGCGATGTCGAGGCCGTGCGCGGCATCGACCTGACCGTTGCCGAGGGCGAGGTGTTCGGCTTCCTAGGCCCCAACGGCGCCGGCAAGACCACCACCGTGCGGATGCTCTGCACCCTCCTCCCGCTCACCTCGGGCAGCGCCACCGTGGCGGGCATCGACGTCGAGGGCGATGGCGCTGAGGTCAGGCGCCGCATCGGGGTCGCGCTGCAGGAGATCGGGCTCGACCCGGTGCAGACCGGCCGCGAGTTGCTCGAGCTCCAGTGCGGCCTGTACGGCATCACCGGCCAGCACGCGCGGGCGCGCACGGTCGAGCTGCTGGAGCTGGTAGGGCTCACCGACGCAGCGGACAGGCGCACCAAGACCTACTCGGGGGGCATGCAGCGGCGGCTGGACCTGGCCAGCGCTCTGGTCCACCTGCCCCAGGTCCTCTTCCTGGACGAGCCGACCACCGGCCTGGACCCTGCGTCGCGGCTGACCGTGTGGGAGGAGGTCCGCCGCATCAACCAGGCGGGCACGACCGTCTTCCTCACGACCCAATACATGGAGGAGGCCGACGCGCTTTGTGAACGCCTGGCCATCATCGACGCCGGCGAGATCGTCGCGGAGGGCACGCCCGCACGGCTCAAGGCGGAGATGGGCCACGACGTGGTCACGCTCGACCTGGGTGGCGCGGACGCGGCGGCCACGGAAGCGGCGATCGCGCAGCTGCCCGGGCTCGAGCGCGTGGTCGCCGAGGCCGACGCGCTGGCGCTCTACGTCGAGGACGGGGCGGGGTCGATCGCGGAGATCGTCCGCCGCCTCGAGGCCGAGCAGATCCGGGTCGGTGCCATCGCGGTCTCGCGCCCCTCGCTGGACGACGTGTTCCTGCAGGCCACCGGCCGCCGCCTCGAAGGCGCCTCCGAAGCGGAGCAGGCGGCATGACCGAGGTACTGCTGCTCAGCAAGCGCGCGGTACGGGAGATAGCGCGCTACCCCGAGGCCACAATCCCTGCGCTGTTCATCCCGCTCTTCTTCCTGGCCGTGAACATCGGCCAGGTGTCCGAGACCTTCCCGGACACGACGCCGTTCCTGGGCGGGCAGGGTTACGTGGCCTTCCAGCTGCCCGTGTCGCTCATGTTCGCCGTGGCCACGGCCAGCTCCGGGCTGGCGCTCGTGACCGAGATCGAGAACGGCTATTTCGACAAGCAGCTTGCCGCGCCGATCCGGCGCTCGTCGATCATCCTCGGGCGCCTGGCCGCGGACCTGGTGCGCGGCCTGTTGGGGTCGACCGTGGTGCTGGTGGCCGGTCTAGCGTTCGGCGCGCACATGGAGAGCGGGATCCTGGGCGCGATCGTGCTGGTAGTGCTCGCCGCCCTGTTCGGCGTGGGCTACGCGGGCTTCGGCATCCTCGTGGCTCTTCGCACGCGCAACGTCCAGGCCACGAACACGAGCTTCCTCCTGTTCTTCCCGCTGCTCTTCCTCACGCCCAACTTCGTGCCGTTCGACCGGCTGACGCCCGTGATGGAGGCGCTGGCGCGCGCGAACCCCGTGAGCTATGTGATCGAGGGGCTGCGCTCGCTGGTGATCGACGGATGGGACGCCGACAAGCTGGCCGCCTGCGTCGGGGTGATCGCGGCGATGGGGATCGTGCTCACGGCGCTCTCGCTCAGGGCGATCGCGACGTACGACAGGTAGTGCCCAGTACTCGGTGCCTAGGCCCAGGCTGCGGCGCGCAGCTCCTCTGCCGCGGCTGCGGCCGCGGCGGCCGGGTCGCCGCCGCGATTCGCATGCGCGTTCACGATCGAGCGTGAGGCGGTGACCAGCCCGGCCGCCGGGTGGGGCGCGAACGCGGCGCCGAGGCCCTCCGCGCTGCCGCCCTGGGCTCCGACGCCCGGCATGAGGAAGATCGCACGGGGCATGAGCTCGCGCAGCCGCGCCACCCGCTCGGGGCGGGTGGCGCCTACGACCGCGCCCGCAAGCGACAGCCCGCAGTCGCCCACGCGCTCCCGGCCGGCGTCATCGACCAGCGTCGCGACCCGCTCGTGGAGCGGCCGGCCGCCCGCATCGAGGTCCTGGAGGTCCGCCGCACCCGGGTTGGACGTGCTGACCAACAGGAAGCAGCCCGCTCCCGCGGCGCCGGCCGCCTCCAGCAGCGGCTCGATCGAGTCGCGGCCCAGCAGCGGGTTGGCGGTGAACGCGTCGGCTCCCAGGCCGGGGACCTCGCCGAACGGCCCGGGGGTGGAGCCCACCAGCGCCTGGCCGTAGGCGGCGGCGGTGACCGGCACGTCGCCGCGCTTGCCGTCGGCGATCACCAGCAGCCCATGCTCGCGCGCAGCATCCCTAGCGCTGTCGAGGGCCGCCCACCCGGGCGCGCCGAGGCGCTCGAAGCAGGCGAGCTGGAGCTTGACCGCGACGCAAGCCGGCCCGGCCGCCTCGATCGCGGCCCGGCAGTGCCGGGCCACGGCTTCGGCGGCCGCCGCCGCCGGCTGGCCGACCACGCCTTCGAGCACCGAGGGCCAGAGTGCTGCGGGGTCCGGGTCAAGCCCGAGCACGACCCGGCTGCGGCGCTCCTCTACGAGCGCCGCGAGCCGGTCCGCGAAGTGAGCCCGGGCCACCGCGGGAGTTCGAGGCCATGAGCCGTGCCGGCGCCGGCCCGAGGGCCGCGCCGGCGCGGCCGGCTAGCCGCCCTTGACGGCCTTCTTCAGCGCGGAGCCCGCGCTGAAGCGGGGCACGCGACTGGCCGCGATCTGAATCCGCTCGCCGGTCTGGGGGTTCACACCCTGGCGGGCGCCGCGGTCGGCAACGGAGAACTTCCCGAACCCGGTGAAGCTGATCTCGCCGCCGCGCTTGAGCGTGCCCTCGATGACCTCGAGCACCGCGTCGACGGCGGAGCCGGCATCGCCCTTGGACAGACCCGACTCGTTGGCTACCTGGTCGACGAACTCCGACTTCGTCACGTTCTCCTCCTTCGAAGGGTTCTCAGCAGAGCGCGCAACATAACCACCAACGCCGGACGACCGCGGTCCGCAATGGCTCTGGAAAGCGGTTTCGCCGCAGTCAGGCCGCTATTTGCGGTCAGGATCCGGAGACGGCCATCTCGGAGATGAGCATCGGCGGCGCCTTCACGCTCCCCCCGAACGGCACCCACCTGGCCTCCGCACCGACCGCGGCAACGGCCCGAAGCATCCCGACGAGGTCGCTGGCGATCGTGATCTCGCGCACGGGTGCACCGAGCCGGCCACCCTCGATCAGGCGCCCGGAGGCGCCAACCGAGAAGGTGCCCGAGACGGGATTGACTCCCGAGTGCAGTCCCGCGACGTCGGTCACGTACAGGCCGTCGCCGGCCTCCCGCACGAGCGCCTCGAGGGTCCCCTCCCCGGCTTCGACCAGCAGGTTGGTGGCCGACACCGATGGCGGCGAGCGATAGGACCCGCGGCCGGCATTGCCGGTGGTCGCGCGGCCGTCCTTGCGCGCGCTGCGCGCGTCGTAGAGGTAGCCGGCGAGGCGGCCGCCCTCGATCAGGGGGGTGCGGCGGGTCGCGGAGCCCTCGCCATCGAAGGGCGCGCTGGCCGGGCCGTCCGGGTGGGCGCCGTCATCGACCAGCGCGAACGCGGGGTCGGCCACCTCGTCGCCCTCGCGGCCCGCGAACAGCGAGCGACCGCGCTGAACCGCGTCGGCCGACAGCATCGCCCCGATGAATCCGGCGAACGACGCCGCCACGAACGCGTCCAGCACCACCGGGCAGCGGCGGCTCGGCGGCTGGCGCGCGCCCACCAGCGCGAGGGCCCGGTCGGCCGCCTCGACCCCGATCGCCACCGGGTCGAGCGCCCCTGGATCGCGCCCCAGGCCCACGCCGAGCCCCGTCATGAGGTCGTCGCCCTCGCCCGCGAAGGCCGAGGCGTAGGCCCACGCCTGCGTGGAGGCATAGGACGCGCTGAACCCGCGCGAGTTGGCGATGGCCGCGACTCCCTCCGAGTCCGAGTACACGGCGTTCTCGACCTGGGACACGCCCTCGGCCGAACGCGCGGCGCGCTCCACCTCGAGCGTCAGCTCGACCTTGCGCTCGGTGTTCCAATCCGCCATGGCCGGCGAGGCCAGCTCCCCTGCGTCCGCCTGCCCGTTCTCCTCGGGGAGGCCACCGTGCTCGTCGGGGTCGGCGACCGCGGCCGCTGCGTGGGCGGCCTCGGCCAGCGCCCGCAGCCCGGGCTCGGCGAGGTCCGTGCCGTAGGCATAGCCGGAGCGGCCGTCGACAAACGCGCGGATCCCGATCCCGCGGCCTCCGGCGTCGCTCAGGCTCTCAACCGCACCGTCGTAGACGCGGATCTGGCGGCTGGTGGACTCCTCGCACCAGGCCTCGGCCTCGTCCGCCCCGGCGGCCTGCGCGACCTCCACCGCGGTCGTGGCGAGCGTGGCGAGGTCGGGTGGGCTCACGCGGCCGTGCCGCCCACCGTGAGCTCGCGGATGCGCACGTGCGGCTGGCCCACCCCGGCCTCCACCCGCTGGCCGGCCTTCCCGCAGTAGCCGGTGGCGATCTCGAGGTCGCCGGCCACGCCGTCGATCGCCCGCAGCGCCTCCACGCCATTGCCCACGAGCGTAGCCCCGCGGACGGGCGCGGTGACCTTCCCACCCTCGATCAGGTAGCCCTCCGAGACCCCGAAGACGAAATCGCCTGTGGCGGGCTCCACCTGGCCGCCGCCGAACGAGACGGCGTAGAGGCCGCGATCGACGCCGGCGATCAGGTCCTCGGGGGTGGCGGCGCCGGGCGCGAAGTAGGTGTTGGTCATCCGCGGGACGGGCAGGTGGCGAAAGGACTGGCGGCGGCCGTTGCCGGTGGAGTCGGCGCCGTCCACCCGAGCCCTGATCAGGTCGTAGAGGAACGACGTGAGCCGGCCCTCCTCGATGATCGTGGTCCGGCGGGTGGGGGTGCCCTCGTCATCGATGCCGTCGCTGCCCCACTCTCCCTCGCGGCGCCCGTCGTCATACGCCGTGACACCGCCGTCGGCCAGCACGTCGCCGAGCCTCCCGGCGTAGATGCTGGCCCGCTTCTGCACGGCGTCGGCCTCCAGGCCGTGACCGACGGCCTCGTGCAACAGCACGCCGCCGAAGCCGTTGCCGACCACCACCGGGAGGCGGCCGGTGGGCGCGTCCACGGCGTCCAGGGCGGTGAGCGCCTTGCGCGCGGCGGACTCCGCCACCGCCTCGGGATCCTGCTCCACGAGCTCGAAGCCGGCGTGACCGCCGCGAGTGTCGGTGCCCGTCTCGACCCGCCCGTCGCGGCGGGCCACCACCTGCGTCGAGAGCCGCACGCGCGTGCGATCGTCGGCCGCCGCCACGCCGTCCGAGTTGTAGACCTCCACGATCCTCCGGCCCTCCACGTACCCGGCCGTGACCTGCGCGACCTCGTCGCCGGCAGCGCGGGCGCATTCGTCGCAGGCCCGCAGCAGCCGCGCCTTGCGCTCGACGTCGACGGTCTCCGGTCGCTCGCGCACGGGGTGCCCGGGCGCCGCCTGGGCCGCGTCGAGTGCCCGGGGCTCGCGCGCATCGCCACGGACGGCCTCGGCCACCGAGCCCGCGAGCGCCAGCAGTGCCTCCTCGCGCAGACCGTCCACGTGCCCGAAGTAGCTGGCCTCGCCGCGCACGACCCGCACGGAGGCGCCGCGCTCCGAGCCGGCCTGCGGCCGCTCGATGCGCCCGTCGTCGAGCGAGACCGCGAAGCCGCGCCGATCCTCGGCGTAGAGCTCACCCAGGTCGCCGCCGCGCGAGAGCGCCCTTGTGATGACGCGCTGCGCGAGCTCGTGGTCGACCAGGCTCATGCGCCCTCTTCCGCCGCGCCGGCGCCTGGCGCCGCGCCGTTCTCCTCGCGCCGCGGACGGCGCCGCGGGCGATCGGCGGCGTCCACCTCGTCCACGACCTCCACCATCTCCACGGCCAGGGCCAGAATCCGGTCGTGACCCTTGGCTCCGGGCCCCAGCAGCCGCGGGTCGCCCGGGCCTCCGTAGAGCTGCACCCGCGGCTCGCGGTCGCGCTGGCGGCGGCGCACCGCGGCGGCCACGCCCTCGGCCACGGCGGTGGCACGCGCCACAGCGCCCTTGGGCTGCTCCTTCACGCCGCCGCCTCGACCTCGGCCAGCGCGCGCCTGAGGTCGTACAGGATCAGAGCGGGCAGGGCCAGGCGCCGGACCACGCAGGCCAGCGTGTGGCGCGCGCTTCGGACTGCGAACACGGCCCCGGCGCCCGTCTGGGCCTCGATCTGCTCGGCCGGGACCTCGGAGGCGGAGTCCGCCGCCAGCACCAGCTCGTGTGTGAGCTCGGCCAGCCGGCGCGCGGGCTTGGCGTCGGCCACGCTGGCCGCCAGCAGCCCCCCGGCGCCGTCCAGCAGCACCGCGGCGCGCACGTCGGCCGACACCTCGACCAAGCGGCCCGGCACGGCCTCGGGGGAGGGGTGTGCGAATACGGCGGGGGCGGGCCCCGCCGGTGTCACCGCGCGGCCCCGGCGGCGGCGCGCCGGGCGAGGGCGGTCGCGAGTGCGAGCTGGGCGACTGCCATGGCGTCACAATAGCGCCGTGCCCATCTCCCGAATCTCGTGGATCGTGACGGTTGGGATCTGCCTGCTGGCCGCGCTGCTGCTGCTGCTCAACGGCTACTCCGGGTACTTCGGCGTGCTGCTGGCGGTGGGCGCCGCGGCCGCCGTGAACCTCGTCGGGGACTAGGCGCCCGCCTCCCGCGGCGGGCGCGAGGCGTCGCGCTCGGGCTCCAGGTGGATCAGCACGTCCGCGCCCCGGACGCGGTCGCGGATCTCGCGCTGGAGCTCGTGCGTGACCTCGTGCGCGCGCCGCAGCGTGGTGCCCTCGGCGAACTGCACGTGCAGGTCGATGTAGCGGCGGCTGCCCGCACGCCGGGCGCGGAGCTTGTGGAAGCCGGTGACCTCGTCGGACCCGTGCTCCTCGATCGCCGCCCGCACGGCGGCCAGCTCGGACTCCGGCAGCGTCTCGTCCACCAGCACGCGCGAGGTGCGCGAGAGGATCCGCACGCCCGCGCCCACGATCGCCGCGGCCACCACCAGCGCAACCGCCGGGTCGATCCACTCCACGCCCGTGACCTGCACGAGCACGAGCGCCACGAGCACGCCCGTGGAGGTGGCCGCGTCGGTGCGCAGGTGTGCCGCGTCCGCGGCCAGCGCGGGCGAGTCGGTGAGCGCCGCCTGGCGGTAGAGGTACTGCGATACCACCACGTTCGCCACGGCGGAGAAGCCGATCACCGCGATGCCGAAGCCCAGCGAGTCGACCTCGGGCGTGTCGACCAGCCGCCTGACCCCCTCGAAGATGATGATGCCCGCCCCGACCAGGATCAGCATCCCCTCGATGGCCGCCGCCAGGTTCTCGATCTTCGCGTGGCCCCAGGGGTGGTCCTCGTCGGCCGGCTCGTCGGCCTTACGAACGCCGAAGTAGGCCACGATCGCCGCCACCAGGTCGATCGCCGAGTGAGCCGCCTCGGTGAGGATCGCGATCGAGCCCGTGACCGCTCCCGCGACGACCTTGAGGGCGATCAGGATCGAGTTCGAGATGATCGAGAGGCGCGCCGCCTTGACCTTGCTGGGGGCCTGCGCGGCGGGGCCCACGGCGCGCGCGGGGCCGATCACGGCGCCTCCTCCCGGTCGGCCAGCAGCCGCCCGAGCGCACGCGCCGCGCGGCCACGGTGGCTGATGGCGTCCTTCTCCTCCTGGGTCAGCTCCGCCATGGTGCGCCCGTCGCCAGGCTCGTCGGGGACGAACGCGGGGTCATAGCCGAAGCCCCCGTCGCCCCGCGGGTCGTGGGTGAGCCGGCCCTGGCAGCGGCCCTCCGCCACGAGCTCCTTTGCGGCCGGGCCGGCGAAGGCCATCACGCACACGTAGGCCACGCGGGTGTCGCCGCCGGCGGGCACCTCGCGCAGGAGCCGGGCCAGGTTCTCCTCGTCGGTCGCGTGTTCGCCGGCGAACCGCGCGGAGCGGATGCCAGGCGCTCCGCCGAGCGCCGCCGCCTCGATCCCCGAGTCATCGGCCACCGCGGGCGACTCCGTGGCCGCGGCCGCGGCGCGCGCCTTGACCAGCGCGTTCTCGGCGAACGTGCTCCCGTCCTCGGGCGGCAGCTCGACCTCGGCAGGCAGTGGCAGCAGCTCGTGCGGGGCCAGCAGCGGCCCGAGCTCGCGCACCTTGTGCTCGTTTCGGGTTGCCAGCACCAGGCGCATCGCCGGGGCGGCCTCAGGCGGGTTGGGGAGCCACCGCGGCGCGCTGGGCCTGGCGCAGGGTCGCGATGCCATCGGCGGCCAGGCCGAGCAGCTCGTCCAGCGAGGCGCGCGACAGTGGCGTCCGCTCGCCCGTGGCCTGCACCTCCACCAGGCCGCCATCGCCGGTCATCACCACGTTCATGTCCACCTCGGCGGTGGAGTCCTCCGGATAGTCGAGGTCGACCACGGCCTGGCCCTCGACCACCCCGCACGACACGGCGGCCACCGACTCCGTGAGCGGCAGCGCCTCCAGCAGGCCCTCGCCCACCAAACCGGCGAGGGCGAGCTCCAATGCCACGTAGCCACCGGTGACCGCAGCGCAACGGGTGCCGCCATCGGCCTCGAGCACGTCGCAGTCGATCCAGACCGTGCGCTCGCCCAGGCGCTCGAAGTCCACCACCCCGCGGAGCGCCCGGCCGATCAACCGCTGGATCTCGACGGTGCGGCCGTCGGGGCGCCCCTTCGAGACGTCGCGCTGCTTGCGCTCGCCCGTGGACGCGGGCAGCATCCCGTACTCGGCGGTGACCCAGCCGCGGCCCTTGCCCTGCATCCAGCGCGGGACCGTCTCGGCCACGGACGCGGTGCAGATCACGCGGGTGCCGCCCATGGACATCAGCGCCGACCCGGAAGCCGTGCTCATGAAGCCCGGCTCGATCCGGACCTCGCGCAGCTCGCCGGGCGCCCGGCCGTCGTGCCTCATGCCGTGACTCCCGCGGGTCGCGCGAGCCCCGGCAACCCGTCGTCGACCCGCACGTGCGCCACGCGCGCGATGGGCAGCTGCAGGAACCGAACGCCCGCGCGGCGGAAGCCCTCCGGGTCGCCCGTGGCCATGAACCGGTAGATGCCGCGGCGCTCGTCCGGCGCCGCCAGCCCCGCGGCGGCCAGCTCGGCCTCGACGGCGGTGGCGATGGCCTCGCCGGAGGTCACGATCTCCACCCCGCGCCCGAGCGTCCGCTGCAACAGCGGCCGCACCAGCGGGTAGTGGGTGCACCCGAGGATCACCGTGTCCACGCCGGCGTCCCGGAGCGGCGCGCAGGCTCGCTCCGCCGCCGCGACCGTGTGCTCGTCCACCTCGCCGCCGGCCTGGATCAGTGAAGCGAGGTCGGGTGAGCCGACCGGCACCAGCTGCGCCGTGCCGCCGGACGCCTCCGCGAGCGCCCGGTCGTAGGCGCCGCTCTCGACCGTCGCGCAGGTGGCGATCAGGCCCACCTTCCCGTTGCGCGTGACCGCCGCCGCGCGGCGCGACTCCGGGGTGATCACGCCAACCACCGGGACGCGGCCGGCCAGATGCTCGCGCAGGGCTGGCAGCGCCGCCGCGGTCGCCGAGTTGCACGCCACGACCAGCAGCTTGGCCCCGTGGCTGAGCAGCATCTCGGCGAGTTCGCGGGAGAACGCCCGCAGCTCCTGGGCGGAGCGGTTGCCGTAGGGGAAGCGCGCCGTGTCCCCCAGGTACAGGAAGTCCTCGTGCGGCAGAGACACCAGACACTCGTGCAGGACGGTCAGGCCGCCGACCCCGGAGTCGAAGACGGCGACCGGCAGCTCACTGGGGGCGGTCGTCACGGGCGGCATGCTCGCACGGCGAGCGGCCCGCCGCCCCGCCTGCACGCCCGCGACCGCCCGCCGGCGCGCACAAGACCTAAGGACTGGGACGTAGGAACGAACCGGGCCGGGCAGGTGCCCGACCCGGTCCGATGAGCGGATACCGCTCGACTACCGACCGCCAAGCGATGCCGCCGTGCTGCTCTCGTCGGGACCGACCGGCGCGTGATCGTTGCCGGGGCCTATCGACGACGCGATCCCGCTCTCATCGGGACCGACGGCGGGCCGGGAGCCCACCGAGGCGGCGACTGAGGTTTCGCTGGGCCCGCTTGCCGCGACCTGCGGCTGCGAGACGGCGCTCCCCGCATCCGACGATCCGCCGATCGCCAGCACCAACACCACCGCGACCGTGGCGAGGAGCGCGAGCAGAGCGGAGACGGCGATGAGCCGATGCGACCGGATCCGGCTTGTTAGGGATGCTGCTGGGTGTGACGCGTAGGACATGGTTGTCCTCCTTCGGGGTGATCGGACGAGGACGAGCATCTGCCTCTGGCGCGACGGCGTGTGTGCACGTGGTCACGCTGGGCCGGATGAGCGAGATCGGCCTTACGCCGACAGGCCGAACGGCTGCGATGGCCTCGGCCCTGCCCGGGTACTCCCTTACCTCCACGACGGCGCCACTGCGCAAGCGGATCACCCACGCGTAGGCCTCGCGCACCTCTGCGCCGCTTGCACGGCCGCGGCCAGACACGGAGCCCGACGTGACGACGCGCTGGTCCCCGGCGACGGCGTACTCGTCCAAGTCCAGTTGGAAGTCATCGAACATCCCGACCCACATGCGCGCCATCTCCCGAATGGCGTCGCGCCCCTGATACTCGCCCGTGTCCGGCTCGTCCGCACGGGAATGCCACACCGCTGCAGGATCGAAGAACGCAAGCGCCGCCTCGATGTCGCCTCGGTTGAATGCGGCATTCAGCCGCCGCACCACCTCGACGTTGTCCTGGGACATCGCCTGCTCGGACAGTCCCGCGGCTTCGAGGGCCTCTGCCCGCGTCGGATAGATCGCCCACCAGACGGCGCGTTCGTCCCGCAGCTTGACCGCCTGCCAAACGTGTCGATCGACCGGGACACCGCTGTCCCTGCCACGACCCCGAAAGTGCAGACCGACGATCAGCGTGTCGCCGTACTCCCGGACCTCCTCCGGTTCGGGCAGCCAGTTCTCGAATGCGCCATGCACCGTTCCCCAGAACTCTCGGATCCCCGCATGTCCTCGGTAGGGATGACCGCCGTCCACCCTCACTATGAGCGGCGATATCTCACAGTCAGGGTGGTGGAGCGCCACGAGATCGTCGAGATCTTGGCGCTTGAAGGCGTCGTACACGCCTCGAACGAACGTTTGCGACATCGCCCGCCCAGTATCCGCCTACGGCGGCGGGCGATCAATGCGCCGCATCCAGCGCGCTCGGCGCTGCCCCCGGAGGCTCAGAACTGGACCTTGCGCACCGCCTCCTTGATCTTGCCGAGGATCACGTCGCCGAGCTCCTTTCCCTCGTCCGAGCGGAACCCCTTCATGGCCGCCACCACCCCCGCCATCACGAGGGCGACCAACAGGATCAACGCCACGTATTCGACCGTGCCCTGACCGCGCTGGGCGCGCAGCGCCTCAACCCCTCGCCAGGCCATCGCGTGCGCCAGACCAACCAATCCGTACACCCCGCACCTCCCACGTCCGATTGCTTTGCGCCATCGTCCGGAGCGCCGGGACGCGGTTCCACACCCGCGGGTGACGAGGCCGCTACGGGAACGCCACAAGCCATGCGCTCGCAGGCGGGCAGGACCGCTCTGCGCAGTGCGCGAAGATGGCGGCGATGTGCGGCATCGGCGCAATCCTCGACCCTGCCGGCACGGCCTCCGCCGATGCCGGCCCGCGGATGACCGCCGCGCTGCGCCACCGCGGCCCCGATGGCGAGGCCGTCCGGGCCATCGGGCCCGCGACGCTGGCGTTCGTGCGGCTGGCGATCATCGACGTGGACGGAGGCGACCAGCCGCTGTCCTCCGAGGACGGGTCCGTGACCGCCATCGTGAACGGGGAGATCTACAACCACCGGGAGCTCCGTGCCGAGCTGGAGGCGAGCGGCCATACCTTCGCCACCCACTCCGACTGCGAGGTCGTGGTCCACGGCTACGAGCAGCACGGCGAGGACATCTTCCGGCGCCTGAACGGCATGTTCGGGGCCGCCGTCTGGGACGCGCGGCGCGAGCGCCTGGTGGCCGCCCGCGACCCGTTCGGGGTCAAGCCGGTGTACTGGTGGAGCGACGGCCGGCGCGTTGCGCTGGCGTCGGAGGTGGGGGCGCTGCTGGCATCCGGCATGGTCCAGGCGCGCGTTGACCGGATGGCCCTCGACCACTTCCTGGCCTGCCGCTTCGTGCCGGCGCCGCGGACGATGTTCGAAGGCGTGTCCAAGCTGCCGCCGGCGTCCGTTCTGGTGGCCGAGCCCAACGGCGCCCCGCGGATCCACAGCTACCGCCAGGCACCCGGCGAGCCGCTGGCCGGGCTCGGCGGCGCGGAGCTGGCCGAGGAGCTGTCCGGGCGCTTCGTGGACGCGGTCGAGCGGCAGATGATGTCCGACGTTCCGTACGGCGCCTTCCTCTCGGGCGGCGTGGACTCCGCCGCGGTCACGGCCGCGATGGCGGCCCGCTCGGACGCCGCACCGCGCACCTTCACGATCGGCTTTCCGGGTCACGGCGACGTGATCGACGAGCGCGAGTACGCGCGCGCCTCGGCGCGCGCGATCGGCACCGAGCACACCGACACCGCCATGGGCCAGACGGCCTTCCTGCCCGAGCTCGAGCGCTCCGTGCGACGGCTGGAGGAGCCGTGCGGGATCCCCTCCGCCCCGGCGCTGCTGCAGCTATCCCGCTTCTCCGCCCGGAACGTGAAGGTGGTGCTGTCGGGCCAGGGGGCCGACGAGCCCCACGGCGGCTACGGTCGCCACCAGGCTGCCGCCGCCCTGGGGCCCGCCGCCCGCCTGGGTCCGCTCGCTCGTCCGCTGAGAGCCGCGGCCCTTCGGCTGGCGCCGGGCAACGAGCGCGCCCGGCGCGCCGCCCGGCTGCTGGAGCCCGCCGACTCCGCGCAGCGGCTCGTGCGGCTGGTCGAGATCACCGCCGAGGACGAACGCGCCGGCCTCGTGGGCAGCGCCGGCGCCGATGCGGCGGCTGAGCGAACCGCCCTCGCGCGCGACGTGCTCGGCGACGTGGGCGACCGCGGCCTGGTGGAGCAGGCGCTCTACCTGGACACCCGCATGTTCCTCCCGGACGGCCTGCTGATCTGCGCCGACAAGATGTCCATGGCGGCGAGCCTGGAGCAGCGGGTGCCGTTCCTCGACCTCGAGCTCATGCGCTTCGTCGAGCGCGTTCCCGCCCGGGAGCGGGTCCGCCCCCGCGCCGGCAAGCGCCTGCATCGCGCGGCGATGGCCAGGCTGCTGCCGCGCGAGATCGTGGACCGTCCCAAGCACGGCTTCTCGACGCCCTACGACACGTGGCTGCGCGAGTCGCTCGGCCAGGAGGTCCAGCGGCGCTACGACACGCCGACCGACCTGACCGAGCTGGTGGACGGGGCCACCGTGGCCAGCCTCGTGGCGGCCCACCGCTCCGGCCGCGCCGACCACAAGCGGATCCTGTTCTGCCTGCTGGAGCTCTCCGAATGGCACCGCGCGTTCATCGAGGGCGCCGTGCCCACCGCGGCAGCGGCCGCCTCGCAGTGACACGCATCCTCTACGTGCACAGCCGCAAGGCGAGCTTCGTCGCGATCGACCGCGCCATCCTCGCCGCGGAGTACGACGTCGAGGACCTGTACCAGCCCGGGCGGGTGCCCAACCCGCTGAAGGTCGTACCGGCGGTGGCGCGGGCCGACCTCGTTTTCGGGTGGTTCGCCTCGTGGCACACGTTCCTGCCGATCACGCTGGCCTGGCTGCTGCGCAAGCCCAGCGTCCAGATCATCGGTGGCTTCGACACGGCCAACATGCCGGACATCGGCTACGGCTACCAGCAGGGGGGCCTGCGGCGCTTGGCCAGCCGCTGGATCATGCGCCGCGCAACCCGCCTGGTGACCAACTCGGAGTACTCGCGGACCGAGATCGCGGCCAACACCCCGATCCCGCCCGAGCGGGTCACCGTGGTCCACCACGGGGTGCCGGACCCATTCGGACCGCTGGATAAGTCGCGCGAGCGGGAACGGATGGCGCTCACGGTCGGGCACCTCGTGAAGACGACGCTGATGCAGAAGGGTCACCGGCCGTTCGTCGAGGCGGCGGCGGCCCTGCCCGACGTGCGGTTCGTGTTCGTGGGCAAGTGGCACGATGACGCCATCGAGGAGCTGCGGGCGATCGCCACCGAGAACGTGGAGTTCACCGGCTGGCTCTCCGACGAGGAGCTCACCGAGCTCTACCGCGAGGCGGCGGTCTACGTGCAGGCGTCGCGCCACGAGGGCTTCGGGCTGGCGGTGGCCGAGGCGATGCTGGCGGGCTGCGTGCCGGTGGTCATGGACGTGACCGCCATGCCCGAGGTGGTCGGCGACGCGGGCGTGCTGGTGGGCTCCCAGGAGGCGGAGGAGGTGGCGGCGGGGATCCGGGAGGCGCTGGCCCTCGACGCCGGCGCTCACATGCGCGCGAGGGAGCGGATCCTGGAGGCGTTCCCGCCGCGGATCCGGCGCGAGGGCATCCTCGCGGCGGTCCGCGAGGCGCTCGCCGTCAGGCGCTGACGCCGGGCCAGAAGCGGGCCGCCTGGGCCGCCTGGGCCCGGACGAGCGACCCGGGCGTCACGCTCCTGGGCTCTCCCCCGCGGGCCAGCGCCTCCATGGTCGCGGCCACCGAGGCCGCCAGCGCGTCGACGTCGTAGCCGCCCTCGAGCACCGCCCCGCAGGGCACCCCGAGGCCGTCGGCCAGCGCGCGCACATGACGGGCCAGGTGCGCATAGGTCTCGGTCTCCAGCCGGCACTCCGCCAACGGGTCGTCGCGGTGGGCGTCGAAGCCCGCCGACACCAGCACCAGGTCGGGCGCGAAGGCCCGCGCAGCCGGCATGGCCACGTGCTCCACAAGCCCGAGCCACTCCTCCTCCCCGGAGCCCGCGGGCACCGGCAGGTTGATCGTGAAGCCCTCGCCGGCGCCCGACCCTGCGTCCTCGAGCGCGCCGGAGCCGGGCCAGAACGGCCACTGGTGGAGGCTCACGAACAGGACCTCGGGGCAAGCGTCGAAGATCGCCTGCGTGCCGTTGCCGTGATGCACGTCCCAGTCGAGGACCAGCACGCGCTCGCAGCCGAGCGCATCGAGGGCGTGGCGCGCGGCGATGGCCACGTTGGCGAATAGGCAGAACCCCATGGCACGCTCGGGCTCCGCGTGGTGGCCGGGCGGGCGCAGCGCGCAGAACCCCGTGGGCGCGTGGCCCGCGGCCAGCGCCTCGACCAGCGCGCACGCCGCGCCCGCGGCGCGCAGCGCTGCCTCCCAGGAGCCCGCGCTGGTGGGGGTGTCCAGGTCGAAGGCCGCACCACGCTCGCAGTGGTCGCGGACCGACTGGACGTAGGACTCCGGGTGCACGCGCAGGAGCTGCTCCATCTCGGCTCGCGGCGCCTCATGCCGCTCGTAGCCGAGCCAGTCGCGCTGCTCCAGCAGCGCCTCGATGGCGCGGATCCGGTCCGCTCGCTCGGGGTGGGCGCCCGTGTCGTGGCCAAGCGAAGCCTCGTGGCGGAGGAGGAGCGGCGCGCCGATGGCGTTACCGTACCCGCCGTTCAGTGGGTCGCGCCGCCTCCACACCGCTCCGCGCCGATGTGACCGTGGTGGGCGCGGGGGCGGCGGGCCTCTTCTGCGCCCTGGTCGCGGCGAAGCAGGGCGCGCGCGTGGCGCTCGTGTCGCGGTCGCCGCTGCCCGCGTCGGCCAGCTACTGGGCCCAGGGCGGGATCGCCGCGGCGCTGGCTGAGGAGGACTCTCCGGCCCTGCATGCCAGCGACACCATCACCGCCGGGCGGGGCGCAGCCAGGCCCACCGCGGTGGAGGTGCTGTGCGAGGACTCGCCCGCTCGCGTCGGCGAGCTGCAGGGGCTCGGGGTGCGCTTCGACGCCGATCGCCGCGGCGCGCTGGCCCTGGGCCTGGAGGGAGGGCACTCGGCACGCCGGATCGTCCACGCGGGCGGCGCCGCCACCGGACGCCGAATCACTCGCCAGCTCTCCGCCGTGGCGGCCACCCACGAGCGGATCGACGTGATGGAGCACACCACCGTGACCGCTCTGCTGGTGGACGGCGGGCGGTGCCTGGGCGTGTCGGCCGAGCGCGACGGCGCCGCGCTCGAGGTGGTCTCGCGTGCCACCGTGCTGGCCACCGGCGGCGCCGCTGCGCTGTGGGCGCGCACCACCAACCCGCGCGGGTCGAGCGGCGTGGGCCTGGCGCTGGCGCACGCCGCCGGCGCCGGCCTGGCCGACCTCGACTTCGTGCAGTTCCATCCCACGGCCCTCGTGTCCGACGGCCCGCGGGACGGGTTCCTCGTGACCGAGGCCGTGCGCGGCGAGGGCGCCACCCTGCTGGGGGCCGGCGGGGAGCGGTTCGTCGACGAGCTGGCGCCGCGCGACGAGGTGGCCCTGGCGATCGAGTCCGAGCTGCGCTCGAGCGGCGCGGCGGCCGTGTCCCTGGACATGCGCTCCGTGGACCTCGGCCGCTTCCCCAACATCGCCGAGGCACTGGGCGAGGTGGGGATCGACCCGGCGCGCGACCTGGTGCCGGTGGCGCCGGCCGCCCACTACACGATGGGCGGCGTGGCCACCGACCTCGACGGCCGCGCCTCGATCGGCGCGCTGTACGCGGTGGGCGAGTGCGCGTGCACCGGCCTGCACGGGGCCAACCGCCTGGCGTCCAACTCGCTCGCGGAGTGCTTCGTGCTGGGACGGCGGGCCGCGCTGGCCGCAGGCGCCGAGCCACCGCCTGCCGACGTTGCCGGCGCCGCCGGGGCCGCGTTGCCCGCCCCGCCCACCGACGGCACCCGCGCCGCGCTCTGGCGCCACGCCGGGCTGCGCCGCGACGCCGAGGGGCTGGCCGTCCTCGCGCGCGAGGAGTTTCCCCTGGCGCGCATGATCGCCCGCTCCTGTGCCGCGCGCGAGGAGAGCCGCGGCGCCCATCAGCGCACCGACCACCCCAACACCGATCCGGCGCTGGACGCCCGGCACGCCGTGGTGTCCGCTTCCGAGGAAGTGGGCATGGAGCACTGGGCATGACCACCCCGGAGGCGCTGTTCGGCGAGGCCATGGCGTCCCTGGCGTCGGGGGTGGCCGTGGTCACGGCCCGCCGCGCCGACGGCGCTCCCTGTGGCCTGGCCGTGACGTCCGTGGCTTCCTACAGCGCCAACCCGCCCTCGGTGCTCGTGGCGATCGACCACGGCTCGCGCTGCCACGCCGCACTGAGCGACAGCGAGGGCCTGGGGCTGCACCTGCTGCACGCCGGACAGGAGCCGCTGGCGCGCACCTTCGCCGGGAAGGGCGACGACAAGTTCGCCGGGCTCGACTGGCACTGGGACGACGACGTGCCCGCGCTGGACGGCGTGCTGGCCTACCTGCGCTGTCGCCGCGCCGCGAACTTCGAGCACTACGACCACACGGTGCTGATCGCCGACATCGACGGCGGCCGGCTCGGCAGCGGCGAGCCGCTCCTCTACGCGCGCCGGCGCATGGACTGGCTGCTGAGCACGGGCGGGTGAGCGGGGCGCCGGCGACAGCCAGGGCGGCGGCCATCGCCCTCGTCCTAGTGGCCCTCTGTGCTGCGCCCGCGCACGCGGCGTACCCGGGTCAGAACGGCCGGCTGGTGTTCTTTCAGGCGGACACCGGAGGCGTTGACCCGGTGGGCCTGGCGGTCGCGGACGCGCGTGGGCGCAACCAGACGCTCAGACCGCTCGGCCCCGCCTGCGGCGGAGAGGGCGAGGCGGCGGTTCCCGGCCCCTGCGCGATCGACCCGGTCTGGTCGCCGGACGGCGAGCGGATCGCGTTCGGCCTGGGGCGGGGGCTCGCGACCATGCGGCCGGACGGCGGCGACCTGCGCCGGATCCCGCTGCCCACGCTGGCCAAGGTGAGCAGCCCGAGCTGGAGCCCGGACGGCCGCCGGATCGCCTTCTCGGCCGTCCCCCGTCGCCGGCGCGAGCTGTTCGTGGTCGACGCCGCGGGCGGCGCGGCGGTCCAGCTGACCTTCCGCGGGGGATCCGAGCCGGCCTGGTCGATTCGCGGTGAGGTGGCGTTCGTGCGCCGAGGCCAGGTGTTCCGGATGGCGGTCCCCTTTGCCGTGCCACTGGTACCGCTGACCGAGCTGCGGCCCATAAGGCTCACCAGGCTCGGTGGCGCATCGCCCACCTGGTCGCCGACCGGAAGCCGGCTGGCCTTCATCCGCAAGGTCAGGCTCCGGCGCGGCTCGCGGTCCCGCGGACCGGTCCTGCTGCGCATGACGCGGGACGCTCGGCGGCTGCGGCGGCTGACCGCCGGGCGCGCCGAGACGCCGGCGTGGGCGCCCGATGGCCGGCGCATCCTGTTCGTCCGCTTCGACGGCTTCAACTCGTTCGTGCTCGCCGTGCCGCCCGACGGCGGGCGGGTGGTCACGGTCACGGGCGGCCTGGAGGGCCGGCGCTCCGCGGTCTTCGACCCCGACCAGCAGCCGCTGGCCGGCAAGTAGCCCCTACGCCGCGACCGGGAGCCCCACGCCGATCACCTTCAGCCGCCGCGTGAGCGCGGTGAATGCGAACTCGGTCTGCTGCTCGCTGGTGTAGCCCATGAAGGTGTAATCGTCGCCGAGCGAGTAGCCGGGCGGAACGAGCACTCCGGCCGCGATCGGGAGCAGCTCGCCGAGCGTCGACTGCATGCGCTCGCGGAGCTCCGGGTCGCCGGCCTTCTGCTGGAGGTACCAGGTCCCGTAGGCCACATGGCGGTGCTCGTCCTGCGCGATCTTCGAGAAGCCCTCCACGAACCCGGGCAGCTTCTGCACGTCCTCCTCGAAGTGCCTGAGCAGGAAGTGCTGGCCGGTGAGGGCCAGCGTGCCCTCGATGACCATGTGGTACTGGGTCACGAAGTCGACCTTGGCCCCCACGTCCCGCGGGCTTGCGATGAGCCTCTCGCCGGCCTCCACGAGGCACTCGTCGAACAGCTTCACGAACGCGTCCGTCACGTGCTCGCGCACGCGCGCCAGGCGCTCGCCGATGTCGCCGTCGTAAGCGAAGACCTCGCGGTAGTAGCGGTTGAAGAACTGCATGTGGCGCGCCTCGTCCACCTGCTGGGTCGTCAGGAACGACTCCTCGGCCTCGTCGTCATAAGCCATGACCAGCCCCGAGAACTGCGTGGTCACCCGCTCCTCGCCGATGAAGAACGACGACAGCCCCCACAGGATCTCGTCGCGCGCCTCGTCGTCCATCTCGGCCCAGTCGCGGCGGTCCCGCTCGAGGTCGATCGCGTGTGCGGACCACGGTTGGCGCTCCCACAGCTCGTAGAGCTGCTGCGGGTCCATGAGCTTGAGCTTGCTCGAGATCTGCGCGTCGTCGCCGATCGTGGCGACGTCGCCCTGCTGTGCGTGATCGAGGAGGGTCGCCATGCCCGGACGCTACCGCCCGCGCGGGCCCGGGTCAAAACCCGCCCGGACCTCACCCAAACGTGGCCGGGGATGAACCCTTTGCACGGGTTAACCCGAACTTAACTTTGCGTTCGTTGTCACTTCACGGGGCGTTGCTTCAATCGCCCTAAGCAGGGGAGCGGGATGGCATGACGCCACCCGGGGACAGGGAGGCCCACCACATGTACCAATTCAGTCGCGCGATCTATCGCGAGCTTTCGACCGACGTCCTAGACGGCCGGCCCGATTCAGTCACGGAGCGACGCGAGCGCCTGTTGCGCGAGTGCGAGGCCGCGATGGAGCGGCTGGCCACCGACCGCCACTACTTCGCCCGGCCCGTCCGGACGCTCTTCAACGACATTCGCTGCCTCTTCCCCATGGACGCACAGATGCGCGCGTACCGCGTGATCGAGCACCACGTGCTCCTGGCCGCCGCCTACGTCGACTCGCAGGCACGCGACGGCGTGACCTTCGACGGCAGCCCTCTCCGCTGCCATGCGACCACCCGCAAGGGGACCTCCTGCCAGCGCGTCCCGCTGCCCGCCAGCAAGTACTGCCCGTCCCACAAGCACCTCGAGGAAGACCTCGAGGGGCTCAAGCTCACGGCCGCCTAGGGCACTGACGCCCAGCACTTCGGTCGGCCGGCTCCGATTGGGCACCGGGGCCGGCCCGGCCGTCGCTGCGCCGGCGCGGGTAGCGTCCGCGCATGGTCCTCGGTGTGGACGTGGGCGGCACATTCACCGACGCCGTGCTGCTCACCGGCGAGGGCGTGGTCACGGGCAAGGCCCCCACCACCCCCGACGATCAGTCCGAGGGCGTGATGGCCGCCGTGTCGCAGGCGCTCGCGAGCGCGCAGGCGGAGCCCGGCGATGTCGAGCGCTTGGTGCACGGGATGACGGTGGGCACCAATGCCCTGCTGGAGGGCCGCACCGAGCGGACTGCGCTGGTGGCCACCGAGGGCTTCACCGACCTGGAGGAGCTCGGCCGTCAGGCCCGCCCCGACCTCTACCGCCTCTGCGCGGCGCACCCGGAGCCGCTCGTGCCGGCCGAGCTCAGGGTCGCGGCGCCCGAGCGCTGCGGGCCCGATGGCGTCCTGCGCGAGCTGGATCGCGAGGCGCTCGAACGGCGGCTGCGCGACCTCGACGGCGACGTCGGCGCGGTCGCGGTCTGCCTGCTGTGGGCATTCCGCCACCCCGAGCATGAACGCGCCGCCGCCGAGGCGATCGAGGCTGCGCTGCCGGGCGCACACGTCTCGACCTCGCATGAGACGGCGGGGGTCTTCCGCGAGTACGAGCGCCTGGCCACCACCGTGGTCGACGCCGCGCTGTCGCCGCTGCTGGCGCGCTACCTGGCGCGGCTGAGGGAGCGCACGGGCGCCGCCGGCCTGCCGGAGCCGGAGGTCATGCTCTCCAGCGGCGGCGTGGCCGACGGCTCGACGGCGGCAGCACATGGGTCATGGACGGTGCTCTCGGGCCCGGCCGGCGGCGCAGAGGCGGCCGCCCGCGCGGCCAGGCGGACGGGCGCCGGCGGCGCCGTGGGCCTGGACATGGGCGGCACCTCGTGCGACGTCTCGCTGGTGCTGGAGGGGCGTGTGGCGATCACCGGCGGCCGGGACGTCGGCGGCCGGTCGCTCGCGTTGCCCATGGTGGACGTGCACACGGTCGGCGCGGGGGGCGGCAGCCTGGCGTGGACGGACGCCGGCGGCGCCCTGCGTGTGGGGCCCCGCAGCGCGGGCGCCGACCCCGGACCGGCGTGCTACGGGCGCGGCGGCGAGCTACCCACGGTCACGGACGCGGACCTGCTGCTGGGCCGGCTGCACGAGGACACGCCGCTGGCCGGCGGGGTGCGGCTCGACCGCGCCGCCGCCGAGCGGGCGGTGGGGGCGCTGGCGGGGGAGCTTGGCCTCTCGCCGGAGGACGCTGCCGTGGGGATCGCGCGCGTGGCCGACGCGGCGATGGCGCAGGCGGTGCGGGTGGTGACCGTGCAGCGCGGCATCGACCCGCGCGACCTGGCACTGGTGGCGTTCGGCGGCGCGGGACCGCTGCACGCCGCCGCGATCGCGGAGGAGCTCGGCATGCGCCGCGTGGTGGTCCCGGCCGTCTCCGGCGTGCTGTCGGCGCTGGGCCTGGCGGTCTCCGAGCGGCGGCGCGACGTCGTCGAGAGCGTGCTGCTGACCGGCCCCGACCTCACGCGCGACGCCGTCGCGGAGGTCGTTCGGCGCCTGGGTCGGCGCGGCCGCGCCGACCTGGGCGCACCCGACGCCGAGCTGCGCGCCACCTATGACCTGCGCTACGCGGGCCAGGCCTTTGAGCTCGCGGTTGAGGCAGAGCTGGAGCCCGACCCCGAGGAGCTGCGAGAGCGGTTCGCCGGCGCCCACCGCAGCCGCTACGGGTACTCAGACGAGCACGCGCAACTCGAGCTGGTCACGGTGCGAGTGGCCGCGGCCCTGCCGGGGTCCGATCCGCCGCCGCCGGCCGGGGCCGAGCGCGCCGAGCGACGGCACGAGCGCCCGGTGCGGTTCGGCGATGCGGAGACCGAGACGCCGGTGCTGGGCCCCGGCGCCGCGGAGGTCGACGGGCCCGCGGTGTTCGAGCTGCCCGGCGCCACGCTCGTCGTCCCGCCGGGCTGGCGCGCGACTGCCGACGCCGAGGCGGTGGTGCTGGAGCGATGAGCAAGCTCGACCCGATCGCCCTTCAGGTGCTGGTGGGAGCCCTTCGGGCGGCGTGCGACGAGATGGGCGTGGTGCTGGTGCGCGCCGCGCATTCCGCCAACATCAAGGAGCGCCGCGACGCGTCCACCGCCCTGTTCGATGCCAGCGGGCGGATGGTCATGCAGGCCGAGCACATCCCCGTGCACCTCGGCGCGATGCCCAGCGCCGTGGCGTCGATCCTCGAGGAGGACCACGCCCCCGGCGATGCCTGGATCCTCAACGACCCATTCGCCGGCGGCACGCACCTGCCCGACATCACCGCGATCTCGCCGGTGTTCGCGGACTCCGAGCTGGTGGGCTTTGCCGCCAGCCGCGCGCACCATGCCGACGTGGGCGCGTCCGAGCCGGGCAGCATGCCGGCCGACTCCCGGACGCTTGAGGACGAGGGCGTGGTGATACCGCCCACGCGCCTGGTGGCCGGCGGCCGGCTGGACCGCGACCTGCTCGCGCGGCTCACCGAGCGCATGCGCAACCCGCGCCAGCGCGAGGCGGACCTGCGCGCCCAGCTGGCCGCCAACCGCGCCGGCGACGAGCGGCTGCGCGTCCTGGCCGAGCGGATGGGCCTGCCGACGGTCCGCGCGGGCTTCGAGGAGACGCTGGACTACGCCGAGCGTCGCACCCGCGCGCGCCTTGCAGAGATCGACGACGGCGTGCGCGAGGCGCGGGACGTGCTCGAGGCGCAGTGCGGGGACCTGGAGCTGCACCTGCGGGCCACGGTGAGCGGCGACGCGCTGGAGCTGGACTTCACCGGCAGCGCGGACCAGCACGAGGGCAACCTCAACTGCCCGCTGGCGGTGACCATGTCGGCCTGCATCTTCGCCCTGCGCGTGCTGGCCGACCCCGACGTGCCGGCGTGCGAGGGCGCCCACCGCCCGCTCACCGTCAGGGCGCCAGAGGGCTGCCTGCTCAATGCGCGCCCGCCCGCCGCCGTGGCAGCCGGCAACGTGGAGACCTCCTCGCGCGTGGCCGACCTGGTGCTCGGGGCGTTTGGCCACGCGCTGGGTCAGGGAACGATGAACAACCTGACCCTGGGCAACGACCGCTTCACCTACTACGAGACGCTCGGCGGCGGTCAGGGCGCATGCCCTGACGCCGATGGGCCGAGCGCCGTGCACGTTGCCATGAGCAACACGCTGAACACGCCCATCGAGGCTCTGGAGCTGGAGTTCCCGCTGCGCGCGATCGAGTATTCGCTGCGCCGCGGATCGGGCGGCGCGGGGCTCCGGAGCGGAGGCGAAGGCGTCGTGCGCGAGGTTCAGGCGCTGGAGGACATGCGCTACTCGCTGATCACAGAGCGCCGCCGTCACGGGCCGCCGGGCGCCCAGGGCGGCAGGCCGGGCTCACCTGGTAGGAACCTGCTCAACGGAGTCGAGCAGCCGCCGAAGGCCTCCGGCACCCTGAGGGCCGGCGATCGGCTCCGAATCGAGACACCCGGAGGTGGAGGACATGGCGCCTGAGCGGATTGCGTTCCTGGGCCTGGGGATCATGGGGCGGCCGATGGCGACCAACCTGGCTGCCGCCGGCATCGAGGTCGTGGCCTGGAACCGCACCGCCGAGCGCGCCGAGCAGCTGGCCGCCGAGCAGGCCGGCGTGAGCGTGGCCGCCTCGCCGGAGGAGGCCGCCCGAGCGGCCGGCGCCGCCATCACGATGGTGCCCGACGTGCCCGAGGTCGAAGCCGTGCTGCTGGGCACGGGCGGCGCCGCGGACGGGCTCGGCCCGGGCGGGCTTGCCATCGACATGTCCACCATCTCGCCCACCGCCAGCAGGTCGATCGGGCTGCGGCTGGGCGAACGCGGAATCGCCTTCGTGGACGCGCCGGTCACCGGCTCGCGCACGCGCGCAGAGGACGCCACGCTCACGATCATGGCCGGCGGCAGCGACGAGGCCTTCGCCCGCGCGCGGCCCTACCTCGAGGCCATGGGCAAGCTCGTGCTGCACGTCGGCCCGCAGGGCCACGGGTCGATGGTCAAGCTCATCAACAACACCATGGCCGCGGCCAACGCGGCCGCGCTGGCGGAGAGCATCGCCCTGGGCCGCGCCGCCGGGCTGGACCTGGAGAAGACGCTGCAGGTGGCGGCCTCGGGCTCCGGCGACTCCGCGATGCTCGCGCTCAAGTCCGGCCCGATGCTCAGCGCCGACTACGACCCGCTGTTCAAGCTCGAGCACATGCTCAAGGACGTACGCCACCTGATCGACGAGTCCGAGGCACTGGGCGTGGAGCCCACCCTGGCCCGCGCCGCCGAGGCCCTCTACGCCGAGGCCGAGCGGCGGGGGCTGGGCGAGCGCGACTTCGCCGCGGTGGCCGAGGCCACGCGCCCATGACCGAGCCGCTCGACGACCAGGCTCGGGCGCTGCTCGACATGGTGGCCGCCAACCCGCCCCCACCGCCCGGCTCGGTTCCGGTGGAGGAGTTCCGCCGCGCGGCCCACGACGCCCTTGCCGTGGCAGGCGAGCGGGTGGAGATGGCAGAGCGTGGAGGACGAGCGTGTCCCGGGGGGCGAGGGCGAGCTGACCGCGCGCCGCTACCGGCCGCCGGGCGAGCTTCACGGCCTGCTCGTGTACTTCCACGGCGGCGGCTTCGTGCGCGGCGACCTGGACACGCACGACCCGCTGTGTCGCCGGCTGGCCCGAGACGCCGGCTGCGAGCTGCTGGCAGTGGACTACCGGCTGGCGCCGGAGCACCCCCACCCCGCGGGCGCCGACGACGCCCTCGCGGTCACCGCGTGGGCCGAGCGGGGCGCCGACGGCCCCGTCGCGGTCGGCGGCGACAGCTCGGGCGGCAACCTGGCCGCCGTGGCGACGCTGCGGGCTCGCGATCGCGGCGGGCCGGCGATCGCAGCCCAGCTCCTGCTCTACCCGGTGACCGACGTGACCATGTCCTCCCCCTCGCTCGGCGAGCTGGCGGAGGGCAGGATGCTCACCCGCAGCTCACTGGCATGGATGTACGACCAGTATCTGCCGCCCGGGCGCGACCGCTCGGACCCCTCGGCCTCCCCGCTGCTGGCGGAAAGCCTGGCCGGGCTGCCGGCCGCCGTGATCGTCACAGCCGGAAATGACCCGCTGCGCGACGACGGCACCCGCTACGCGGAGCGGCTGGAGGCGGCGGGCGTCCCGGTCCGGCACCTGGCCTATCCGGGCACGATTCACAGCTTCATGCTGCTCGCCGGCGCCCTCGAGGTCGGCATCGAGGCATGCGCCGCGGCGGGCGCCGCGGTGTCCGACGCGTTGCGAACGGCACGAAATCCGGCTTGAAATAGCCCTTCTGGTCAGTAAGAATGCCTGGCCCGTGCCGCCCACCTCCCTGTCGTAGGCACGGACGGAGGTTCTCCTTCTCAATGCCAGTTGCTTTCAAGGAATGGGCTGTGACCGTGCGCGCTCTCGCGGAGGGCGAGCAGCTGCTTACCCTGCGCAAGGGCGGGATCCGCGAGGAGCACAAGCACTTCGAGATCGAGCACGACCGCTTCTTCCTGTACCCGACGTTCGACCATCAGCGCAACGACCTCGTGCGCGAGTCGCACATGCCCGAGCTGGGGCGCGCCCTCGAGGAGGGCGTGTGGCCGGACGGCGAGCCGCCCGCCCGGGCGCTGCTGCAGGACGGCGGCATCCCCCAGCCCGACCGGGTCCGGATCCGGGCGTGGGCGGAGGTGGCGGCCAGCTACCTGATCACCGACCCGCGCGCGGTCGACGCCCTGTCGCCGTACTACATCTGGACCACCGACTACGCGGAGAAGCGCTTGGAGTGGAAGCGGCGTCATCCGATGCATGTGATCCTGCTCCGCACGTACAGGATTCCCCGTCCGGTGACCGTGAAGGTGCGCCCGGAGTACCTGGGCTGCAGGTCCTGGATCGAGCTCCACCGCGACCTCCCCTTCGAGGGCACCCCGGTGCTCTCCGACGAGGAGTTCGAGCGCGTGGAGGGCCAGATCGAGGCGATCGCGTCCGACGCCGCGGTCCCGGCGCTGGCCTGAGCCACCGCCGGCACGCCGCAGCCCCGCACTGACTCCGCGCCCGCGTGGCCTGGGTCGAGACCGCCAGCCTCTCCTTCGTCGCCCGTCACGAGTCGCGCGATGCCGCGGCCGCGCACGAGGTGCTGGACGACCTCGAGCGCTTCCGCGTGGAGCTCGAGGCGCTCTTCGGGACCGCGCCCGGCGAGGTCGCTGTGGTCATGCACGCGCGCAGGCTGGCACTGGACCTGGCCGCCCCTGGCTCCCGCTGGCGCGGCTGATCTCCGCGCCCGCCGGACGGCGCTACTTCGCGGGCTCGTTCGCGCGTGACGAGATACACGTGCTGGCGCCCGCCGCGCTGGAGCGCCGTGCGTCCGCCGTACCCGGCTCGCGAGAGGTGCTGGTGCGCTCCCCGCGGCACGAGTACGCCCACCTGGTGGTGGGGGCGGCCAACCCCTCGCTCCCACCGCCGTTCTCGCCCTCCGCGCTACGCGCCTACGTGGACGCGGCCTGGCTGTGCGAGGGCTCGGCAACCTTCTTCGCGGGCCAGGTCCCGCACATGCGCGCCGCGATCGCGCGCCGGCTGCGCGAGGGCAGGCGCCCTCGGTTCCCGCCAAAGGCGCGCGATGCCTGGGTGCTCGGCGGCACCCTGTTCGCGCTGCTGGAGCGCGAGGTGGGGGTCGACGCCTGCGTGCAGCTCGCCCGGACTCCGGCTGTCGCCGCGGACGCGCGCGCGATCGAGCGTGCCTTCGGCCTTCCCGCGCCGCGGGTGGAGCGCGCCTGGTCGGACTACCTAGCGGCGCTCGGACCGGCCTGAGCGGCGCTCGTCTCGACGTCCAGCACCTGGAGCAGCGCCGATACCACGCGCTCGTCGAACTGGGCCCCGGCCCCCGCAAGCAGCTCGGCGCGCGCCTGCCGCTCCGACATGGCCGGGCGGTAGGGGCGCTCGCGGGTCATCGCGTCGTAGGCCTCACAGGCCAGGATGATGCGAGAGCCCAGCGGAATCGCCTCGCCGGCCAGGGCGTCCGGGTAGCCGCGCCCGTCCCAGCGCTCGTGCTCGTGGCGCACGAGCGGCATCACGGGCTCGAGCATCTCCACTGATGACAGGATCCGCTCGCCGTGGATGGGATGGCTCGTGATCTGTGCCCGCTCGGCGTCCGTGAGTGGACCACGCTTGGAGAGGATCGTCTCCGACACCGCGATCTTGCCGATGTCGTGAAATGCCGCCGCCAGGCGCAGCACGCGTAGGTCTTGCCCGGTTAGCCCGAGCCTGCGCCCCACCGCCTGCGAACGCTCCACCACAGCCTGCGAGTGGCTCGCCGAATGAGGGTCCTTGGCCTCGAGCGCCCGCGCCAGCGCCTCCACGGTGTGCAGGTAAGCGGTGTCGAGCTGGAGGTAGAGCGTCGCGGAGCGCAGAGCGGACCCCACCTGCTCGGCTACCGCCTGGACGAGCCGTGCATCGTCCTCGTCGAAGGCGTCCGGGCGCGCGTCGGCCAGGTCGATGGCCCCCCACAGGACTTCACCCGCCCACACCGGCACCGCGAGCTCCGAGCGCGCCTCCACCGCGTCGGCGGCGGGCCCGCGCTCGGCGTCCGAGCCCAGCTTGCCCTCGATCACTGGCCGGCGCTCACGCAGGGCGCGGCCGACCGGCCCCCGGTTGGGCGGCTGGCTCGATCCGTCCGCCAGCGACGGCAGGGCCTCCCCTGTGGCCGCGGCCAGGGTGACCGCGCCGTCGGCCTCGAGGCGCACCAGGGCGCACAGTGCGTAGCCGAACGCGTGGTGCAGCTCTTCGGCCGCGGCCTCGGCGATCGAGCCGGGATCGGTCATCGCCGCCAGGCGGCTGCCCACCCGGTTGGCCAGCGACAGCTGACGCGAGCGCCGGCGCAGGCGCTCGGTGTTGACCCGGTCGCGCTCGTCCCAGCCCGGCGCCGCCGCCGGGGCGGGCGCAGCGGCTTGAGCGGCGTGCGCCCCGTCGGCGCTCGGCCTGAAGGCCGGCGGCAGCGCAGATGCCGGGGTGGCGCCCCCGCGCCCGCCGCGCTGCTTGGCGTACAGCAGGGCGGTGTCGGCGGCCTCAATCACCTGGGTGGACGCCTGGCCCGGTGACCACTCGGCCACGCCCGCACTCGCGCGGCCTGGCCGTCGGAGGTCGCTCAGCGACTCCTCGACTCCCTCGAGCGCGCGGGAGGCCACCTCCATGGCCTCGCGCTCGTCCGCCTCGATGGTCACCACGGCGAACTCGTCACCGCCGTAGCGGGCCACCAGGTCGTAGGGCCGCACCGCGTGCCGGAGCGCATGCCCGACGCGCCTCAGCACCTCGTCTCCCACCAGGTGCCCATTCTCCTCGTTGACCCGCTTGAAGTCGTCCATGTCCACCAGCGCCAGCGAGAGCCTGTGCCCGGTGCGCTCGCAGCGCTGGATCTCGCGTCTGAGCGCCTCGTGCATGGCGGCGTGGTTCAGGCAACCCGTGAGCCCGTCCGTGCGCGCGGCGTGGGCCAGGCCGGCCTGGGCGCTGGCGCTCCGGCAGGCCGCCCCCGCCAGCTCACCCAGGGCGGCCAGCAGGTCAAGGCCGCCCTCATCGGCCTTGGGCCGCAGGCGCGTGTAGCCCACGCCCAGCACCCCGCGCGGGGCTCCGTCCCAGCGGACGGGCACGCCCATGGCGGACCGCACGTCGCCGAACAGGTTCGGCTCGGGGGCAGCTGCGTCGGAGCTGGCCAGCGCCCGGTCGGTGCGCGCCACAGTTGCCGCCAGTCCGTCGGCGGCCTGCACGTGCACCCCGAGCGACTCGGGCGGCAGGCCCTGCGCGGCCTCCAGCAGCAGCCCCTCCTCGCCACCTCCGCGGACGAACACGGCGCGCTCGGCGCCCAGCAGGGCCGCTGCCTCCGCGCAGATCCGCTCCAGGACGCCGTCCAGGTCGAGGCTGTCGTCGAGCAGGCGCGCGATCGCGCGCACGGCGTCGGCCGCGCCGGGCTCAGCCGGCGAGGATCGCTGGACCCAGGCTGATCCGGCTCGCGTCGGCGCCGCGCTCGCCTCGACTCGGGTGTACGGGGCCATCCCTCACAGCTTGACCCGCCGGGGGCGACCCGGCAAGACCCATCAGAGACCGAGGGTCTTGGCCACGATGTTGCGCTGGATCTCGGACGTGCCGCCGTAGATCGTGGTGACCACCGCGGACCGCAGGTGACGCTCCATCGGGTACTCCTTGGCATAGCCGTAGCCACCGGCCATCTGCACCGCCTCGAGCGCGCAGCGCTTGGCCAGCTCGGTGGCGGCCAGCTTGGCCATCGAGGCCTCCTGAGGGAGCATCCTCCCCGGGTCCTCGTCGGTCAGGCGCGCCACCCACCGGACCAGCAGGCGCGCCTGCACGAGATCGGTGGCCAGGTCGGCCAGGCGGTGCTGGAGCGCCTGGAAGGAGCCCACCGGGCGCCCGAACTGCTTGCGCTCCTTCACGTAGGCCAGCGTGTCGTCGAACGCCCGCTGGGCCAATCCCAGCGCCGACGCGGCCAGGATCACCCGCTCGTTGTTGAGTCCCGCCATGAGCTGAACCCAGCCCCCGCCCTCGGTGCCGAGCAACGCGTCGGCCGGGACGCGAACGTCATCGAGGTGGAGCTCGTTGGTGTCCTCGCCCCCGAGCGTGTCGATCGGCCGCATCGTGAAGCCCTCGGCGTCGCGGGGCACGAAGATCATCGACAGGCCGTCGTGGCGCTCCGAGCCCTCGCCGGTGCGGCACACGATGAGCGTGTGACTGGCCTTGTGGGCGAAGGAGCACCACATCTTCGACCCCGACAGCACCCACTCGTCCCCGTCGCGCCGGGCCCGGCACTTGAGCGCGGCCACGTCCGACCCGGCGTCGGGCTCGGACATCGCGATCGCCAGCGTGCCGCCCGCGGCCACGCGGGCGAGCAGGTCGCGCTTCTGCTCCTCGGTGCCGAAGCGGTTGAGCGCGCCGACCACGATCAGCGTCACGCCGTAGGCGCCGATGGGCGCCTGGCCGCGCGCGGTCTCCTCCAGGAACAGGGCGGCGTCGAAGAACGAGCCGCCGGAGCCGCCGTACTCCTCCGGGATCTCGAGGCCGTACCAGCCCAGCTCCGCCATC
Organism: uncultured Thermoleophilaceae bacterium; assembly: GCA_963814005.1. Lineage (GTDB taxonomy): Bacteria > Actinomycetota > Thermoleophilia > Solirubrobacterales > Thermoleophilaceae > JAAYBF01. The sequence continues at coordinate 197,703 of CAWFBA010000009.1, read as the reverse complement.
TGCTTGGCCAGCTCGTCGCTGTGGGGGTCGCGGCCGCCGTCGGTGAGCGCTCTGACCCGGTCGGGCGTGAGCTCGCGCGTGCAGAAGTCCCGAATCGCGGCCACGAAGTCGCGCTGCTCGTCGGTCAGGCCATGGTCGGCCGGGCTGCTGGGCGGAGCAACGGCGATCGGTCGGCGCCCCTACGCCTCGACGGGCTCGCGCGGCTTGAAGCGGTTGAGCTCCCGCAGCGCGATCACCATCTTGTGCACCTCGTCGGGCCCGTCGGCGATCCGCAGCCAGCGGCCCTGCCGCCACATCGACGCCAGCGGCGTGTCGTCGGACATCCCGAGCGCGCCGTGCACCTGCATCGCGCGGTCGCACACCTCCTGGTGCATCTGCGCGGCGATGACCTTGATCATCGATATCTCCTGCCTGGCGGCGCGCTTGCCCTCGGTGTCCATCTTCCAGGCCGCGTGCAGGACCATCAGCCGCGCCGCGTCGATCTCCATGCGGGACTTGGCGATGAAGTCCTGGACGAACTGCTTCTCCGCGAGCTTGCCCCCGAAGGCCTCGCGCTCGTGCGCGCGCCTGCACATGAGCTCGAAAGCGCGCTCGGCCGAGCCGATGGCGCGCATGCAGTGGTGGATGCGGCCGGGCCCGAGGCGGGCCTGGGCGATCGAGAAGCCGGCGCCGCGCTCGCCCAGCAGGTTGTCCTCGGGCACTCGCACGTCCTCGTAGGTGACCTCCCAGTGGCCCGGGCCCTCGTCGTGGCCCATGACCGGCACCGGGCGGACCCCGGTGAAACCCGGCGTGTCGATGGGCACCAGGATCATGCTGGCGCGGCGGTGCGGTGCCGCGTCGGGGTCTGTGACCACCATGACGATCGCCACCGAGGCCCCGTTGTAGCCCGACGTGAACCACTTGTGCCCGTTGATGACCCACTCGCCGCCGTCGAGCTCCGCGCGCGCGGCCAGCCCGGTGGGGTCCGAGCCGGCGGTCTCGGGCTCGGTCATCGAGAAGCACGAGCGCACGTGGTCGTTGAGCAGCGGCTCGAGCCAGCGCCGCTTGTGCTCGGCGGTGCCGTACTCGGCCAGGATCTCCATGTTCCCGGTGTCCGGCGCCGAGCAATTGAACGCCATGGGCGCGACGACGCCCGAGCGGCCCATCTGCTCGCAGAGCATCCCGTACTCCCAGTTGGTCAGCCCGGGCCCGTGCTCCTCGTCGGGCAGGAACAGGTTCCACAGGCCCTCGGCCTTCGCGCGCTCGCGCAGCTCGACCATGATCTGGGGATAGGCCACCCCGGGACCGACCTCCTCGTCGAGCGCGCGCATGGCCTCGGCCTCGACGGGATCCACGTGCTCCTCCATGAACCCACGCACCCGCTCGAGCAGCTCGGCGACGCGGTCCGACGGTGCGAAATCCACGCCCGCACCTTATCGCCGGGGCGGCTTGAGCGCGCCTCGGAAATCAACCGTCTCAGCCGGCCAGGCGAATCAGGCCCCAGGTGACCAGCGCGGTCAACGCGCCGCCGCCGGCGATCACGACCGCCAGCCGCGCGGCGTGGCTCGGCCGGCTCGAGCCGCTGGCAACGGGAGGCGGCGGGGCCATGTCGGCCTCCAGCAGCACCTCGCGCGCGACCTCGGCCCCCGCGCTCGGCACAAGAACGTCGCGCGGGCCGGCGGCCAGAAAATCCGGCACGTCGAAGCCGGCCGTGCGACGCAGGATGCTGGGCACGCCCTCCTCGATCAGCATTCCCTGAATCAGCTCGGCCTCGGCCTGGTTGCGTCCGCCCGCCACGCGCACCAGCTCACCCTCGGTGTAGCGGGGGTCGATCTTGCGCGCGCGGTCGTGAGCGTCGCTCACCGGCACCTCCACCGGCTCCCGGCCCACGTAAACGAGCGGCATCTGGCATTTCGAGCAGAACCTCTCGTCGAGCCCGTACCGGAGGGCACAGGAGGGGCAGGCGAGTGGCTGTGGCTCCGCCCCGGCCGTGGTCATCCGACCGCGATCTCCTCCTCGGAGGGGCGGCCGTCGGCGATCCGCCAGGCGCGCACCTCGGGGTCGCCCGCCAGCGACACGATCAGGTAGAGCCAGTGCGGGTACGTGGCCAGGTTGATGTCGGTCTGCGAGGGCTCGGCCGGGCTGCGCGGGTGCGAGTGGTACACGCCGACCTCGTAGCCCTCCTCGTCCAGCTCGTTGGCGCGCAGGAGGCTGCGGGCATCGAGCTCGTACCCATAGGGCGACTTCCGCGGGTTGTCAGCGCGCGCCACCTCCTCCACGGTGCCGTCCCGTCCCCAGAGGATCCCGCAGCACTCGTTGGGAGCCTCCTCGCGCGCGTGGGCCACGAGCTCCTCCCACTGCGAGCTGCTCATCCTCATCCGTTCAGAGACTACGCGGGCGCTGCCGGCGCCTCGCCCCGCCCCGCTAGCGCTTTCGCATCCGGTCCAGCCGGGCCTCGTTCTCAGCCCGCGCCTCCCGGGACGCGCTCGCGGAGCCGAGCACCGTCTCGCAGCCGCGGGCGACCGCGTAGTTGTACTCGTCGGGAATGCCGGACACGAAGTCGACGTAGGCCGTGTCCGTGCCCGACCCGCAGTCGACCTTGTCGAAGAAGCTGCCGTCGCGGGCATCCACGTCGTCGTCCCCGCCGTTTCCGTTGAGGGTGTCGATCCCGGCGTTGCCGATGACGAAGTCGCGCCCTCCGTTACCGGCCAGCTGATCGTCCCCGTCGCCTCCGTAGAACGTGTCGCTCTGACTGCCCCCGACCATGACGTCCTTCCCGCCCTCGCCGTGGAAGAGCGTCGGCAGGTTGAGATCGAGGGCATCGGCCTGGTCGGCGAAGGGACCGAACGAGGCCTCCAGGAACGAGACGTTCGCCGGGCTGCAGCTGACGGCTCGGTCGTAGGGGTCACCGGAGATGACGGCCGTCTGGCAGGCCAGACGAGGTTCGATGGTGCCGCCGATGTGGGGGAACGAGAACCCGAACGCCTGCTCCTCGATGTAGATGCGACCGTCCGAGGAATAGGCCCGCCAGTCGGAGTGCACGATGTTGGTGGCCCCCCCGAAGTAGGCGTAGTTGAGTCCCGGGAACCCGGCGAAGGCGACCGAATCCGCCGGTGAGGTCTTGAAGCTGAGGATCTGTCCGCATACCGCAGTCGTGCTGCTCTGGTCCTGGCCGCAAACACGGAAGTAATAGGTGGTGGCCGGAGTGAGCCCCGTCACCACTTCCCGCAACGGGACGTCACTGGCGCTCGACGCCGGCCCGCGGTGCGGCGTGTCGCGCCCCTGGCCGTTCTGCACCGCGCTCTGCGAGGTCCCGTACTCCCACCACCAGGACGCCGGGCCGTTGTTGGTGCGCCCGTGGGCGTTCAGCTGCGCCTCCGTGGCGCGGATGTGGCTGGCCGGATCGGTGTTGCCCACGCAGCCTACGAGCCCGAAGATGAACAAACCGGCAACGGCGAGGGTGCGACGCATCAACGGAACCTCCAGTGGTCCGGGGCCAGACTCCCGTCCGCAGCAGCGCGGAGTCCCGACCCTCTCACAAGCGCGAACCCCTAGGCAACCGACCTCGGGGCCCGGCTGATCCGGGGGCGGGCCCCGCTACGAAGGGTTGGCCAGATGATCGGCTCGCGGTCACTCACCCGCTACCGGACAGGCGCCCGCCGGGCAGCCGGCACGCTGGGCGCCTGCGTCGCCCTGCTCGCCCTCGGCTGCGGCGGCGGCGGCGGCGATGACGGCGGGGCCGCCAAGAGCGCCGTCAAGGTGAACATCGCCAGCTTCAAGTTCGTGCCGGACCCGATCGAGGTCAAGGCCGGCGGCACCGTCACCTGGGTGAACCAGGACAAGGCGCCGCACACCGCCGAGGGCGAGTCCAAACCCGCCTTCGACACCGGCCGCCTGAACCTGGGTCAGAGCAAGGCGGTGCGGTTCGATCGGCCCGGCCGGTTCACCTACTTCTGCGACTTCCACCGCTTCATGACCGGCACGGTCGAGGTCGTGGAGTAGCGGCGAGAGCCGCGCTAGCCTGAGCGCATGCTGATCGCGTTCCTCTCCCCGTCGCCCATGGAGCTGGTGTTCATCGCCATGCTGGCGCTGATCGTGCTGGGGCCCAAGCGGCTGCCCGAGGTCGCCCGGTCGGTCGGCCGTGGCATGCGGGAGATGCGCGAGTCCTTCCAGGGCATGAGCGACGAGGACGACGAGGACGAGACGACGACGAGGACGACCGCGACTGGCAGGCCCTGGAGGACGAAGCCGGCGAGGATCGCGACGAGGACCGATCGCCGGACGCGGACGCGCAGGCCGAGGGCGTCGGCGCCCCGGATCGCGGCTGACCGGCTACCAGAAGGCGGCGCGGTCCAACGTGCCGTCGGCCTCGAGCTCGTCGACGCTGCGCGTGTAGACCCCCGAGCTCAGGTACTTCCAGCCGTCGTCGCAGACCACGAACACCACGTTGCCTTCGTCCAGGCCCTCGGCCACGCGAACGGCGATGGAGGCGATGGCGCCGCTGGAGACGCCGGCGAACAGCCCCTCCTCCTCCAGCAGCCGCTTGGTCCAAACGACCGAGTCGCGGTTGGAGACGAAGATCTTCCGGTCCAGCAGCGAGAGGTCGATGATCGGCGGGATGAAGCCGTCGTCCAGCGACCGTAGGCCCTGCACCAGCTCGCCCTGGAGCGGCTCGGCGGCCACCACGAGCGTGTCCGGGTCATGCTCCTTGAAGCGGCGCGCGTTGCCCATCAACGTGCCGCCGGTGCCCAGCCCGGCTACGAAGGCCGTGACCTCGTCCAGCTCCTCCAGGATCTCCACCGACGTTCCCGTGTAGTGCGCGTTCGGGTTCGCCGGGTTCCCGTACTGGTAGGGCATGTAGTAGGAGGCGTCGGCCTCGGCCATCTCCAGCGCCATCGCCACCGCGCCGTTGGACCCCTGCTCGCCCGGCGAGTACACGATCTCGGCGCCGTACATGCGCAGCAGCTGCGTGCGCTCCTGGGTCACGTTGTCGGGCATGACCACCTTGAGCGGGTAGCCCTTGCGCGAGCAGATCATGGCCAGCGAGATGCCGGTGTTTCCCGACGTGGGCTCGAGGATCGTCTGCCCCGGCGCGATGGCCCCGCGCTCCTCGGCGTCCTCGATCAACGCGCGCGCGACTCTGTCCTTGACCGAGCCGGTGGGGTTGTACGACTCGAGCTTGGCGTAGATGCGAACGCCCGGCTTGGGCGACAGGCGCCTGAGCTCCACGAGCGGCGTGTTGCCGATCGCGGCAACGATGTCGGCGTATCTGCCCCCACACGGCCGGTTCTGCAGCGGCTCGAGCACTTCAAAAAGTGTAGTGGCTGGGAGGAGCGCTCGCGGGGGCGAGCCCGCGCCTGTTGTCGCCTGGACCACACAGGTGGGTGGAAAACTCGACAACAGGGAGCGAGAACGGGCGCTCTACGCAATCGTCGGCAGACAGCACGGCATTCTGAACGTCGAGCACCTGAGGCAGATCGGCTTCGGCCGCCGCGGGATCGAGCACCGCGTGGCCGACGGCCGGCTACAGCGGGTTCACCGCGGGGTCTATGCCCTCGGACACCAGCCCCTGAGCACCGAAGGCCAGTGGCTGGCGGCCGTCCTGGCCTGCGGCCCGGGCGCCGTGCTCAGCCACGCTGACGCTGGGATGCTGTGGGGACTGATCGACAACGACGAGAGCCGATCGGTGAACATCTCGGTCCCGGCGGGCTCGGGCCGGCGTAGCCGCCCGGGCATCAGCATCCACCGTTGCGATCTGAGGCGCAGCGACACCACCAGTCGCGACGGGATCCCGGTGACGATCGTGGCCCGCACCCTGCTGGACCTCGCCCCCTCGCTGCCTCGCCGAAGCCTGGAGCGCGCCCTCGACGAGGCGATCTACCGCAAGCGTGCGACGCCCAGCGTGCTCCGGCGCGCTGTCGATCGCTCCAGGATGCGCCCCGGAGCACGGGCATTGCGGAAAGCGCTGGAGCGTCATGAGCCTGGCACCACCCGCACGGAAACCGACCTCGAAGAGCTGATGTCAACCTCTGCCGCCGACATGGCCTGCCCCAGCCCTCTTGCCAGGTGGTGATTCTCGGCTTCCGCGTCGACTTCTATTGGCCCGAGCAGAAGCTGATCGTTGAAACCGACGGATGGGAGTCCCATAACGACCGCGTGAGCTTCGAACGGGACCGCGAGCGCGACGTCGAGCTACGCGCCGGCGGCTACCCGCCACCGCTGAGGTTCACCTACCGCCATCTCACTGGCAAACCGGGCTGGGTCGCGAGCAACCTGCGACAGGCGCTCGGCGGCTAGAGCACCCCGCGAGCCACCAGGGCGTGGCGGTGCGGTGCTACGCCCCGCCGGCCATCGCCGGCAGGATCACCAGCGTGTCCGACGGCTTCACGGTGGTATCGAGGCCGTCGAGCACCCGCACGTCCTCGTCGTTGAGGTAGACGTTCACGTACCGGTTGAGCGTGCCGTCATCGCCGAACAGCTGCCCGTGGGTGTCCGGGTGCTGCGAGGCCAGCGAGCGCAGCACCTCGCCCACGTCCCCGCCCTCGGCGGAGACCTCCTTCTCACCGCCGGTGGAGGCGCGCAGGACGGGTGGGATCTTGACCGTGCTCACGACGCGGGAAGCCTACCTGCGACGGCTCAGCCAGATGCGGCGCAGAAGGCCTCGTAATCCGGGAAGACGCCCATCTCCTCGTCGGAGATCTCGCCCGGGTCACGCGAGCAGATCGGGCAGTCGGGGTCGCGGCGCACCTTGAGGTCGGTGAAGGACGTGCCCAGCGCCTCGTAGAGCAGCAGCCGGCCGATGAGGGGCTCGCCGGATCCGGTGATGAGCTTCACGACCTCGATCGCCTGCAGCACGCCCATGATCCCGGGCAGCGCCCCCAGGACGCCGTTGGCTCCGCACGAGGGCGCCAGCTCGGCCGGCGGCGGCGTCGGGTAGAGGCAGCGATAGCAGGGCCCCTCGTAGGGGGCGAACACCGACAGCTGCCCATCGAAGCCGAGGATGGAGGCGGAGACGACCGGGATCCGCAGCCGCACGGTCGCGTCGTTGAGCAGGTAGCGCGTGGGGAAGTTGTCCACCCCGTCGACGATCACGTCGTACCCGTCGATGATCTCCATGATGTTCGAGGCGTCGAGGCGGGTCTCGTACTTGACGACCTCGACATCGGGGTTGATGCCATGGATCGACTGCTCGGCCGAGTCGACCTTGGGGGTGCCGATGCGGTCGCTGGTGTGCGCGATCTGTCGCTGCAGGTTGGACAGGTCCACCACGTCGTCATCGACGATCCCCAGCGTGCCGACGCCGGCGGCGGCCAGGTACAGGGCGGTCGGCGAGCCGAGCCCGCCGGCGCCCAGCAGGAGGACCTTGGCGTCCAGCAGCTTGAGCTGGCCCTCGAGGCCGATCTCGGGGACCAGCAGGTGGCGCGAGTAGCGCTCGCGCTGCTCGGGGGTCAGGCGGCGCGGCACCTCGACCTCGTAGCCGCGGTCCTTCCAGAGGGTGATGCCACCGGTCATGGACTGGACGTCGGCGTAGCCGAGCTCGTCCTGGAGCGTCTTGGCGGCCAGCGCCGACCGGTTGCCGGAGGCGCAGTAGAGGACCACGCGACCGGACTTGTCCTTGGCCGCGGCCTCGATCCGCGACTCCAGGTGGCCGCGCGGCACGTGCACGGCGCCCGGGATGTGGGACTCCTCGAACTCCTGCTGCTCCCGCACGTCCACGATCACCTCGCCGTTGCGGGCCGCGAGGAGGTCGTGGACCTCCTTCGGGTCCACCTCGCGAACGTGCTCCTTGGCCTTTCGGATGAGGTCTGTGCCGGACGCCATTGCTTCAGAAAGGATAGCGACGGACCCCTGAACGCGACCGGGGCGCCCTCACGGACGCCCCGGTACCCAAAACCCAAAACCCTTCACTGCCGAAGACCCGGGGCCCATGCCCCGAAAAAGTCTCTAACGGGAGTGTCGCCCATGCCGGTCGCTGCCGATATGGGGTCTGGACCCCAATTATGCGGCACAAGCTCAGAAATCGCGACGACTCCCTGATCGGCCAAGTGGTGGCCGCCAACGTCGTGCTGGTCACCCTCACCGTGGTTTCGGTGAGCCTGGTGTCCGGGCTCGACCCCACCGAGGGCGCTCAGCGCTGGGAGTTCGTGGTCCTCGCCCTGGTCATCGTCCTCACCTTCTGCGTGAACATCTGGATGCTGCAGCGCCGCTTCGGCCCACTGGAACACCTCATTGACCGGATCGAGCGCGTGGACCCGGCCGAGCCGGCCACGTTCGAGATCACGGGCGACCCCGTCGAGGAGATCGACCGGCTCGCCCACTCCTTCAAGCGCCTGCTCCAACGCGTGGACGAGGAGCGCAGGCGCTCGGGCAAGCTGGTGCTCCGCGCGCAGGAGGAGGAGCGCCGGCGCGTGGCCCGCGACCTCCACGACGAGGTCAACCAGGCGCTCACGGCGGTGCTGCTGCGGCTCGAGGCGCTCGCTCACGACCTCCCGCCCGAGCGAGCGGCGGAGGTGGCCGAGCTCAAGCGCATCGCCAGCCAGGCCATGGATGAGCTGCTGAACCTGGCGCGCCAGCTGCGCCCCACCGCCCTGGATGACCACGGGCTGGTCCCGGCCATCGAGGCCCAGCTGCGCGGCTTCGGCGAGAGCACGGGCGTGGAGGCCACCCTGGACACCCGCGGCGACCCCGATGCGCTGGACGAGGAGAAGCAGACGGTCATCTACCGGGTGGCCCAGGAGGCCCTCACCAACGCCGGCCGGCACGCCAAGGCCCATCGCATCGACGTCGCGCTGCAGGCCGGCGCGGAGGGCGCGGTGCTCAGCGTCCGCGACGACGGCCTCGGGTTCGACCCGGTGGCGGCCCGCGGCACCGGAAGGCTGGGGCTCGACGGGATGGCGGAACGGGCGCGGCTGGTGGGCGGAGAGCTGGACCTGCGCTCCTCACCGGGCGCGGGCACCGAGGTCACCCTGAGGCTGCCGTGATCCGCGTCCTGGTGGCAGACGACCACGGCATCGTCCGGTCCGGCCTGACCATGCTGATCGAGCGCCAGGCCGACATGCAGGTCGCGGCCGAGGCCGAGGACGGCCTCGAGGCGGTGGAGCGCGCGCTGGCCGAGCGGCCCGACGTCGCCGTGCTCGACGTTTCGATGCCCCGGCTGACCGGGCTTCACGCCGCGCGCCGGATCCGCGCCCACGCCGAGAGCGTGCACGTGCTCATGCTCTCCATGCACGAGGAGGACGGCTACTTCTTCGATGCGCTGGAGGCGGGCGCGGCCGGGTACGTGTCCAAGCGCGCCGCCGACGGCAGCCTCATCGACGCCATCCGGACCGTCGCAAGAGGCCAGACCTTCCTGGGCTCGCGAACGCAGCAGGCGCTGATGAAGCAGTGGCTCGAAGATGGCCGGGCCAGGGCCGAGAACGCGCTCACCCCACGCGAGCTCGAGGTGGTCAAGCTCATCGCCGAGGCCCACACGAACCGCCAGATCGCGGAAGCCCTGCAGCTCTCCGAGAAGACCGTGGAGTCCCACCGCGCCAACGTGCTGGCCAAGCTCGGGATGCGCGACCGCGTGGAGCTCGTCCGCTACGCCATCCGGCGCGGGCTCGTGGAGCCGTAGCCGGGCGGTCGCGCCGCACCGGCCTCGCTCTACGCTTGGCCCGGTGAATCCCAGGGCGCTGATCGCGCTGGTGCTGGTGGCCGGCTTCGCGTTCGTCGCGGTGCTCGTGGCCGCCGCCGGCAGGGACTCCGACGAGCCGACAGCCGGGCCGCAGCGCTTCGAGGGCGCCGTGCTGCCCAAGGGCCTGCGCGCCCCGGACTTCTCGGTGCGAGACCAGGACGGCGACCGGCTCACGATGCGCTCGCTGCGCGGCTCGCCGGTGGTGGTCACCTTCCTCTACACCACCTGCGAGGACACCTGCCCGACGCAGGCCCAGCAGGTCAAGGGTGCGCTGGACCAGCTCGGCAAGGACGTGCCGGCGATCGCGATCGCCGTCGACCCTCCGCGCGACGACCCGGAACGCGCCCGCGCCTTCCTCTCCGAGCAGCGGATGACCGGGAGGATGGACTTCGTGCTGGGCTCGCGGCGCGAGCTCTCCCGCCTGTGGCGCGCCTACTCGGTGCAACCGCAGCGCGACGACCTGGAGCACACGGCGCGGCTCGTGCTCGTGGACCCGCGCGGTCGGCAGCGCTTGAGCTTTCCGGTCGACCAGCTCACCCCCGAGCGGCTGGCGCACGACCTGCGGCTGCTGGCGAAGGGCGCCTGAGCCACCACCCGAGGGTCGTTATCCTACCTGGGAGGTAGGTTATCCGGGAGCCCTCGCTCCCCTCCCGAAAGGAGGCGCCCGCCGGCGCCCGATCGCGATGATGTTCTCAACGAAAGCCGAGTACGGCGTGCGCGTGATGGCGCACCTGGCGCGCGAGAGCGGGAACGGGCCGATCTCCCTGGCCGCGATCGCCGAGGGCGAGGGCCTGCCCCTGGCCTACCTGGAGCACCTGGCCGCTCGGCTGCGGCGGGCCGAGCTGGTGGAGAGCCGGCGCGGCGCCCGCGGCGGGTACTCTCTGGCCCGAGACGCCGAGGCCATCACGATGGCCGAGGTGGTTAGAGCGCTCGAGGGCGACATCGCGCCGATCGAGTGCATCACCGCCGGCTCGGATGGCGCGCTCGTCTGCGTGCGCGAGGGCGAGCCCGGCGCCGAGCCCTGTCCCACCAAGCTGCTCTGGACCCGCGTGCAGGGCTCGATCGTCCGCACGCTCACCGACATGACGCTGGCCGACCTGGCGCGGCCCGCCCAGAAGAGAACGGAGACCCTGACCGCATGAGCCTTGAGATCCGCAACCTCCACGTTCGCATCGAAGAGCGGGAGATCCTGCACGGCGTGGACCTGAAGGTCGGCAAGGGCGAGACCCACGCCCTGATGGGCCCCAACGGGTCCGGCAAGTCCACTCTGGCCAACACCGTGATGGGCAACCCCAACTACGAGGTCACCGACGGCCAGATCATCTTCAACGGCGAGGACCTGACCGAGGCCGATCCCGACGAGCGCGCCCGCGCGGGGCTGTTCATGGCGTTCCAGTACCCGGCCACGATCCCGGGCGTGTCGGTGGCCAACTTCCTCCGCCTGGCCGTGAACGCCCGCCGCGAGGAGCCGATCAAGGTCAAGGACTTCGGCAAGCTGCTGCGCGAGAACGTGGACATGCTCCGGATCGACCGCGAGTTCGTGAGCCGCTACCTCAACGAGGGCTTCTCGGGCGGGGAGAAGAAGCGCGCCGAGATCCTCCAGCTCGCGATGCTCCAGCCCGAGATCGCCGTGCTCGACGAGACCGACTCGGGACTGGACATCGACGCGCTCCGGATCGTCTCGGACGGCGTGAACGCGTTGCGCGGGCCCACCATGGGCACGCTCATCATCACCCACTACACGCGCATCCTCGAGTACGTGAAGCCGGACTACGTGCACATCATGCTCGACGGCCGAATCGTCCGCGAGGGCGGCCCGGAGCTGGCGGACGAGCTCGAGGAGAAGGGCTACGAGTTCGTGCGGCAGGAGGTCGCGGCGGGCAATGCCTGACCAGGCCGCCACGATCTCCAGCTGGCTGGACGAGCGTCGCGCCGAGGCGCTGGCGGCCTACGAGGCCGAGCCGGTGCCCACCTGGCGCCGCTCGGGCTTCTGGACCACCTCGCTTCGCGATCTCGACCTGGACTCGCTGGAGGCGCGCCACTACGAGCCGTCCGACGTACGGCCGGCGGTGCTGGCCGACGCGCTTGGCGACGACGAGGTGGGCGCCATGGTCGTCCAGCGCGGCGCCACGACGATCCACGTGGAGGTGGCGCCCGAGCTCGCCGAGCAGGGCGTGATCGTGAGCTCGCTCGAGGATGCCGTCCGAGAGCACTCCGACCTCGTGCGCGAGTGGTACATGCGCCGGCTCTCCCACGAGGACGGGAAGTTCGCCGCTGCGACCGCCGCGTTCTGGACCGGGGGCGCCTTCATCCACGTGCCCAAGGGCGTGAAGCTGGAGCGCCCGATCCAAACCGCGTACGTGATCGACGAGCCCGGCGTCGCACAGTACGCGCGCACCCTCGCGGTGGTGGGCGAGCACGCCGAGTGCTCGATCCGCGAGTACTGCCTGGGCTCCGCCATCGGCGGGCAGGCACTGCACGCCGGCGGCTTCGAGCTGTATGCCCGGCCGGGCAGCAACGTGAAGCTCGCCCACTTCCACGACTGGGGCCCGGACGAGATCTACGACATATCCACCAAGCGCGTGGAGATCGCGCGCGACGCGCACGTGAGCTGGGTGCCCGTGCACCTGGGCGGCCGTCTCGTGAAGCAGGTGCTGGACATCGTGACCGCCGAGCAGGGCTCGGACATGCGCCACACCGGGCTCTACTTCACCGAGCGCAACGAGCACCTCGACCTGTTCACCACCGACAAGCACGAGCAGGGCCACACCACCGGCGACACCGTCTGGAAGGGCGCCCTCACGGGCGACTCGCGCGCCTCGTACGAGGGGCTGATCCACATCGTCCCCAACGCCCAGGAGAGCCACACCTACCTGCAGACGCACCAGATGCTGCTCTCCCAGAGGGCCAAGGGCGACGCGATCCCGTCGCTGATCGTCGAGACCGACAGCGTGTCCGCGTCCCACGGCGGGACGGTCGGCGAGCTCGACGAGGACCAGATCTTCTACATGATGGCTCGCGGCATCCCCCGGTCCGAGGCCGTGCGGGTGCTGGTGGAGGGCTACTTCGAGGAGGTCGTGCAGCGCCTGCGACGACCCGCAGCTGGAGGCTCTGATCCGGCGCCGGATAGCGGCCAAGCTCGAGGCGGCCCACGACCAGGTGGCCGAGTTCATCGGAGAGCGCGCGGATCTCGACCGGCTGGAAGCCCGGTGATGAAGACGGCGAATCCACTGATCGACGTCCGGCGCGGACTTCCCGGTGTTCGAGCGCGGGTTCGCCTACCTGGACTCGGCGGCCACTTCGCAGAAGCCGAGCGCGGTCATCGAGGCCATGGGCTCCTACTACCGCGAGCACAACGCCAACGTGCACCGCGGGGTCTACGGGCTCGCCCGGGAGGCCACCGAGCTGTTCGAAGGGGCGCGCGAGCGGGTGGCGGCCCTGGCCGGCGGCCAGACGGACACCACGATCTTCACCCGCAACGCCACGGAGGCCATCAACCTGGTGGCCTACTCCTGGGGACGCGAGCACGTGGGCGAGGGCGACGAGGTCCTCATCACCCACATGGAGCACCACTCCAACATCGTGCCGTGGCAGCTGCTGTGCCAGGAGCGCGGGGCAAAGCTGCGCTACCTGCACGTGTCCGACGAGGGCCAGCTCTCGCTCGACGAGCTGGACGAGGTGCTGGCCGAGGGCCGTGTGCGGCTGGTCTCGGTGGCCCACGTCTCGAACGTGCTCGGCACCATCAACCCGGTGGCCGAGATCGCCGCTCGCGCCCGCGCGGCCGGGGCCGTGTCGGTGGTCGACGGCTCCCAGGCGGTGCCGCAGATGCCCGTGAACGTGGAGGAGCTGGGCGCCGACTTCTACGCGTGGACGGGCCACAAGGCGCTGGGCCCCACAGGGATCGGGATCCTGCACGGGCGCCGGGAGCTGCTGGAGTCGATGCGGCCCTTCCTGGGCGGCGGCGACATGATCGCCAACGTCGGCTTCGACTCCTCCACCTGGAACGAGCTGCCGTGGAAGTTCGAGGCGGGCACCTCACCGATCGCCGAGGGCGTGGGCCTGGGCGCAGCGGTGGACTATCTGGCCGGCATCGGCATGGAGGCGATCCGCGCCCACGAGCGCGACCTGACCGCCTACACGCTCGAGCGCCTGGAGGAGATCGAGGGCCTGCGCTGGTTCGGGCCGCCCGATGCCGACCGCCGGGGCGGCGTGGTGAGCTTCGAGTTGGAGGGCATCCACCCCCACGACATCGCGGAGCTGTGTGACCGCGAGGGCGTGTGCATCCGCGCCGGGCACCACTGTGCCCAGCCGCTGATGCGCGAGATGGGCGTCCCGGCAACGGCCCGAGCGAGCTTCCACGTCTACAACTCGCGTTCGGACGTGGACAGGCTCATCGAGGCGCTCAAGCAGGCGCGAGACGTGTTCGAGCTCTAGTGCCAATGGACGCCCTCTACCGCGACTACATCCTCGACCACTACAAGCGACCGCGTAACTTCGGCACCCTCGAGCCGCACGACCTCGAGCACCACGACCACAACCCGCTCTGCGGCGACGAGATGGGCGTCCACATCCGCGTCGAGGACGGGCGCATCGGCGACCTGCGCTTCCACGGCCAGGGCTGTGCCATCTCGCAGGCCTCGGCGTCGATCGCCAGCGAGGAGCTGATCGGGATGAGCGTGGAGGAGGTGGCCGAGCTCGGGGCCGACTGGATCATCGACCTCCTGGGCATCGACATCTCCCCGACCCGGCGGAAGTGCGCGCTGCTCAGCCTGAAGGTGATGCGCGGCGCCACCACCGACGACGCGTCCTGGCCGGAGTAGCGACCGCCTCCTCCCGCACCACCGTCGCCACCGCGGCCACGATCGCGGCGGCGCCCACCAGCACGGTCGCGGTGATCTCCTCGGACAGGATCGCGGCGCCGAGCGCCAGCGCGATCACCGGGTTCACGTACGCGTAGGTGGTCACGGTGGAGATCGGCGCATTGCCCAGTAGCCACGTGTAGGCCGAGTAGGCCAGCATCGAGCCGAAGGTGATCAGGTAGGCCAGGGCCAGCAGCGAGTCCGTCGAGAGTCTCGAGGGGTGCACGTCCGCGGCCTCGCCGGCCACCAGGCCCACCGCGATCATCGCTCCGCCCCCCAGGAGCATCTGGTAGGCGGTCGAAACGAGGGCGTCATCCGGGAGCGTCATGCGCTTGGAGTAGAACGAGCCGGCCGCCCACAGGATCGCGGCCAGCACGATCAGCAGCACGCCCCACAGGGGCGCCCCATCCGGCCGGTCTCCCGGCAGCACCAGCACCGCGAGCCCGATGAAGCCCACGACCACGCCCGCGAGCGTGCCGCGGCCCGGCCGGTCGCCCTCCGCCAGGCGCATGATCACGACCCACAGCGGCACCGAGCCGACGATCAGCGCCGCCAGTCCCGACGGCACCTCCTGCTCGGCCACGGTCACCAGGCCGTTGCCGCCGAAGCACAGCAGCGTGCCCGCAAGCGCGGCGCCGCCGGCCTGCGCACGGGTGATCCGCACGCGTTGCGCGTCACCCCGGAGACGCAGGATCGCCAGGAACACGGCTCCCGCGACCGCGAACCGCACGCCCGCGCCCAGCAGCGGGGGCACCGTCTCGACCATCACGCGGATCGCCAGGTAGGTCGAGCCCCAGATGACGTAGATCGTGGCGAGTGCGGCCCAGAGCATTTCGCGACGCTGTCACGCCGCGCGCGGCGCGGCAATGTCCCACAATCGAGGCCTGTCCGGGCGCTTCTGGGCTAGGCGGCCGGCGTTGCGGCCGGGTGAGCCTTGGCCCACGCCACGATCTTCTTCGAGTCCTGAACGACCTCGCCGTCGTCGGTCACGAGCACGGGCACCGTGAAGCTCCCGGTGAGCTCCTTCACAGCCTTGCGCCCGGGCGTGGCGTTGAGAAACGAAGGCAGTCCGGCCAGCCCGTAGGACTTGACGACCTCGGGCTCGTGACCCGCCTCCTTGAGCGCGTGGTAGGCGACACCGCACGGGTGGCCGCCGGGCCGTGGAGCCGCCTTGAAGGTGCCGTAGCAGACGTAGAGCCTCATGCTGCGGAGCCTATCCGGCGCGGGCGTTTCGGGCGCGTCGCCGCGCGGCTGCCCGTCCTTCCTCCCGCTAGAATCGATATCCGACTCCAGAGAGCGGATTTCTAACCCGACGCTAGGAAACCCATGGCTTCCACCGACAAGACTCGAATCCCCAAGCCCAGCCCCATCGTCGAGGACGAGCAGGGCCAGCTGATCGCCAAGCGCGGCATCTCGCGCGAGGTCATCGACGAGCTGTCCAAGGTCAAGGGCGAGCCGGACTGGATGCGCCAGCTGCGGCTCAAGTCGTTCGAGATCTTCCAGCGCAAGCCCATCCCCACCTGGGGCGTGGACCTGTCTGACCTCGACCTGGACGAGCTGGTCCTCTACAGCCCGCCCGAGGCGGGCCGCTACGACTCCTGGGACGACGTGCCGGCGGAGATGAAGCAGACCTACGAGGACCTGGGGATCCCGCAGGCCGAGCGCGAGCACCTGGCCGGGGTAGTCGGCGTGTGGCGCCAGGAGCCCGTCTACGAGGGGCTCAAGAAGGAGTACGCGGACATGGGGATCATCTTCACCTCCATGGACACGGCCATCCAGGAGCACGGCGACCTGGTCCAGGACTACTTCATGAAGAAGTGCGTGCCGCCGCAGGACAACAAGTTCTCGGCGCTGCACGGCGCGGTCTGGTCCGGCGGCTCGTTCCTGTACGTGCCCAAGGGCGTGAAGGTCGACCTGCCCCTCCAGGCCTACTTCCGGATGGAGGGCGCCAACGAGGGCACCTTCGAGCACACGCTCATCATCGCCGACGAGGGCTCGGACGTGAACTACATCGAGGGCTGCACTGCGCAGACCTACTCGGTCAACTCCATGCACTCGGCGGTCGTCGAGATCTTCGTGAAGGAGGGCGCCAAGGCCCGCTACACAACCGTGCAGAACTGGTCCAAGGACGTCTTCAACCTGAACACCAAGCGCGCGATCGTGGAGGCCGAGGGCACCGTCGAGTGGGTCGGCGGGTCGATGGGCGCCAAGAAGGTCATGCTCTACCCCGGCTCATTCCTGATGGGCGAGGGCGCCCGCGCCGACCACCTCAACGTGGGAGTGGCCAGCGGCGACGTGTGGAAGGACACCGGCGCGAAGGTCGTGCACCTGGCCCCCAACACCACGTCCAACATCCTCGCCAAGTCCATCTCCAAGGACGGCGGCATCATGGGCTACCGCGGGCTGGTGCGGATGGGCCACAACTCGCAGGGCTCCAAGTCCCACGTGCAGTGCGACGGCCTGATGATGGACCCGCACTCGCGCTCCGACACGTGGCCCGACATCCAGATCCAGAACCCGCACGTGACCGTGGCGCACGAGGCGGTGGTCGGCAAGATCTCCGACGAGCAGCTCTTCTACCTGCAGTCCCGCGGCCTGACCGAAGAGGAGGCGGCGGGGATGATCGTGAACGGCTTCATCGAGCCGGTCACGAAGGAGCTGCCGATGGAGTACGCCATCGAGCTGAATCGCCTCATCCAGCTGGAGATGGTCGGCTCAATCGGCTAGGCGGGCCTCAGAGGATCAGCCGGCGCTCCATGAAATGGATCGCCAGCCGCCAGGCGATCAGGGCGAAGGCGATCAGGAAGGCCAAGTGCCCGGCGGCCTTCGACGCCTCGATGCCGAAGACGGCGTCGCGCACGAGCTCGACGCAGTGAAATAGCGGGTTGATGTGGCCCAGCACCTGCGCCCAGCGCGGTAGGTCGTCCAGCGGGAAGAAGGTCCCGGCGACGAGGAACATCGGCGTGAGCAAGCCGCTCTGCCAGTACGAGAAGCTCTCGATCGACTTCGCCCGGGCGGCGATGAAGATGCCGAAGCACGCCCACCCATAGCCCGCCAGCGCGGCGATCGCGGGCACCAGCAGCATGCCCCAGCTCGGCTCGAGCCCGAAGATCACCGCCACGAGCATCGGCACGCAGCCGTAGGTGCCGGTCCGGGCCGAGATCCACAGCGCCTCTCCCGTGACCAGCTCCTCGGTGTCCACCGGCGCGGCCAGGATCGCGTCGTAGGTGTGCTGGAACTCGTACTTGACGAAGGTCGAGTACATCGCCGGGAACGCGCCCGAGAACAGGACCGTCGTCGCAACGATCCCGGTCCCCACGAAGTCGATGTAGTCGTAGCCGGCGACGGTGCTGACCAGGGAGCCGAACCCGAACCCGAAGGCCAGCAGGTAGATGGTGGGGTCCACCGTCGACGAGAACGTGGACGAGCGCCAGAACGAGGAGAAGTTCACGACCTCCCGCACCATCACCCCCTGCAGCGCGGCACGCTCGAGGCGCCCGAGCCGGCGCTGCGGTACAGCGGCGCGTGCCTCCATCAGGTGATCTCCTCGCCGGTCAGCAGCACGAAGACGTCCTCGAGATTGGTACCGCGGCGCTCACCCTCGAAGTGGGACGACCCGTTGGACTGCAGGATCGAGACCGACGTGCCCGTGCGCCGCGTGCGCCAGCCCCGGGCACGGGCCCCCGCCTCGACCTCCGCCAGCCTGGCCGGCGGGCCGTAGACCTCGAGCGCCTCGGGCCCCGCATGCTCCCGGATGAGCTCGCTGGGCGCACCGACGGCCACCGCCTTGCCATGGGACATGATCGTGACGCTGTCGCACAGGCGCTCGGCCTCCTCGATGTAGTGGGTGCTCATCAGGATCGAGACCCCTTCGGAGCGCAGCCGGTCGATCAGCGCCCACAGCTCCTGGCGCACCTGCGGGTCCAGTCCCACCGTGGGCTCGTCGAGCAGCACCAGCCTTGGCTCGTGCAGGAGCGCACGGGTGATCAGGAGCCGCCGCCGCATCCCGCCGCTGAGCTCGTCGACCTTCGAGGAGCGGCGCTCGGCAAGGTTGGCCATCTCGAGCCCGCGCTCGATTGCGGCCGGCCGATCAGCGGCCGGGCACCCGGTACAGGTGGGCGAACACGAGCAGGTTCTGCTCGACGGTGAGCGAGACGTCCAGGTTGTCGAGCTGGGGCACCACGCCCATCCTGGCGCGCGCCTGCTTGGAGTCCTCCGGCAGCCGGCAGCCCAGCACCTCCAGCTCGCCCTCGTCCGCGATCACCTGGGCGGTCAGCGCCTTCATCGTGGTGGACTTGCCCGCGCCGTTGGGCCCGAGCAGGCCGACGCAGGATCCGACAGGCAGGGTCAGATCCAGGCCGCCCACGGCCGTGAGCTCCCCGAACCGCTTCACGAAGCCGCGCATCCGAATCGCTTCCCTGCTGTTGTCTTGCGCCAATCGGATCTCCTGGTGAGCGAACGGGTCCGGCGGGGTCGCATTGTGGCGCCTTGCCCCCCGGGCGGTCCTCAACCCCCCAGGCTCGGGTGCCGATGCCTCACGGGTGGACGTGAACGACCTGGTGCTGGTGCAGGGCATGAAGGACACGCGGCTGACCCTGCGCCGCTGGAACGAGCGGCCCCTGGACGCGGTCGGGCCGTGGCTGATCCTCAGCCTGCTCACCGCGGCCGGCCTGTTGATGGCCGTGTGGATCGTGGCCACGCTGAGCACGCCGGACTCCACCCGCTACGCGATCCCGGGCCTGACCGTGGAGGCCGAAAGCATCGACTACCTGCGCGTGCTGTACCGCAACTCGCTGGTGCTGGCACTGCACGGGATGGCGTGCGTTGCCGGCTTCATGGCCGGTAGCTCGCTTCCCCTCTCCGCCGCCAACCGCAGCGGACTCGACCGGTGGGTCCATGAGAAGGCCGGCACCTTCGCCATCGGCTTCGTGGTCTGCGCCACCTGCTTCTCGCTGGCGACCCAGGCCTACGGCATCGGCGGAACCGCCGCAAACCTGGCCGGGCAGCTGGACGTGAGCCCCGCAACGCTCATCGTGGGCCTGCTCCCACACGCGATTCCGGAGCTCACCGCACTCTTCCTCCCGCTGGCCGCCTGGCTGGTGGCCAGTCGGCGCGGCCGCTGGGAGGAGCTGCTGGCGGCCACCTTCGTGACGGTGGGCCTGGCCGTGCCCGTGCTGCTGGCAAGCGCCGCCGTGGAGCTGTGGGTCTCGCCCCATCTGCTCGAGGCGCTGGCCCGCTGAGTCACCCCAGAAGCGCCGCGGCCCCGCCGAAGCGGGGCCGCGATCGCCTGCTGTGTCAGCGCTGAGCGCCTACTTCTTGCACTTCGAGTCGATGTTCACCGTCTTCGTGCCGTCCTCGGCCACGTTGGAGAACTTGACCCTCCACTGCTTGCCCTTGCAGCCGGTGGCCTCGAGCAGGTTGACCTTCTTCTTGCCCTTGCCGACTGAGCCGCCGAGCGTGTTGTTCAGCACGGAGATGCCGCTCTTGCCGGCGTCGGTGTTCCGAATCCGGTCGGGGATCTGGATCGTGAGCGTCCGGCCGCTGACCCTGCCGATCAGGAACTCGTCGACCGCGATCGGGACGTTGGTCGAGATGAAGAAGCCGATGTTGCCGGTCGTGAGCACGTGAGCGCTGACCGAGAGCACCGACTTGATCGCGCCGCCCTCGCCAACGAGCGCCGTCGTGGTGCCGGTGCCGACCTTGGACTTCTTCGGGCACGGCTTGACGGACTTCGCGGCGTCGGCCCTGGCCTGCGAGCAGCGCTCCTTCTTCGGCCACTTCTTGCTGTTCAGGTTCCAGGTGCTCGGAAAGACGATCTTGAAGCCCTTGGTGGTGGCGGGCCGCGGATCGCTTGGGACGGTCGTGGTCTGACGCATGTTGAGCTTGACCGTCAGGCCCTTGGGCTTCTTCTTGGTGCCGGCGTTCTTGGTGTTGACCGATCCCGTGACCTTCAGCACGGTCTGGCCGATTGTGGCTGCCTGCGAGGCCGTGACGGCCACCGCGAGCACGAGGACGCCGACGACGGCGCCGATTAGCTTGAGACGCACTCTCTCCTCCTGGTGAGTCGGGAAACTGATGGGACGACGGCCCCCTGCAGGAGGCGCCCCGCCACCTTATCTAGGCTGGAACCCGCGTGCCAGGGCCAAGTTGCGCGTGCTGCTAGCGGCCGAAGTGACGCTCGACGCCGTCCAGCAGCTCCCAGTTGCCCTTCAGCGCGCCCTCGGCGATCGCCAGGAGCCGCTCGAGATCGGCGTCGGCCAGGCGCTCGTCGATGAGCTCCCGAGCCTGCGCCGCGTGCTCGTGATCGAGCTCGGCGTGGAGCGAGAAGTACTCGGTGGCCGGGCCCTCCTGGAAGCCGTATGAGCCCAGGAGTCCCCTGAGCTTGGTCTCGGCCACGGCGGGCTGGCCCGACTCGATCGTGAACGCCGCCACGAGCCCCTCCAGCGCGTCGCGACCGGCGGTCCAGGACTCCCGGCAGGCCTGCGTCTCCGGGCGAGGGCTGCGATCGACATCGGCACCGAGGACGCTCGCGAACTCCTCCCACAGGGCCACGTGCTCGGCCTCCTCGGCCGCGTGCTCACCGATCTGGCCCGCCTCCTGGGAGCCGAAGCCGGAGCCCGGAGCGGCGGCGTCGCCCGCGGCGGCGTCCAGCGACTCAGCCAGGGCGATCACGGCGTGACGGTACTCGGCAGCGTAGAACGCCAGCTCGTCGCGCTCCAGCCGGCCCTCGTTCCAGCGCTGGTAGAAGGGGTGCTCGAGCACGTTCCAGCGAGCACGGATCGAGTCGAGGCGGTCGAAGAAGTCCACGGGCAGAGTCTCCTTTGTCGGCGGCGTCCTTGAGACGTCGGGCATCCTACCGAGGAGGTGCGACCTCCCGCCGAAGCCGAGATAGCAGCGCCCGAGTTCCCGCCCCGGATGGACTGGCTGGGCGTGGCCTTTCTGCGCATGGATCGGCTCCTGGGCAGCCACGCCGTTCTGGTGGAGTTCTTCGACACCGCCCGCATCAACTCGCACCGCACCCTGCCGTACGTCGCCGGCTGGCACGCCCGATACGCCGGCCACGGGCTGCGCGTGATCGGAGTCCACTCGCCCGGCTACTCGTTCGGCCGCGATCCCGAGGTGGTGGAACGAGCGGTCGATCGGCTCGGAGTCGAGCACCCGGTCGTCCTCGACCCCCAGCTCGAGATCTGGCACTCGTACGGGAACCGCGGCTGGCCCGGCCGCTACCTCTTCGACCGGCGGGGCTACCTGCGCTACATCCACTACGGCGAGGGCGACTACCTTGACGCCGAACGGGCGATCGGCGAGGTGCTGGGCGAGCTCGACGAAGACTTCCAGGCGCCGCCGCCCCTGGAGCCGATCCGGCCCGAGGACGCCGAGGGCGTGCTGCTCCAGCCCCAGACGGCCGATGTGGCCCTACCGGCCGAGCGCAGGCGGCTCGAGCTGGTGCGCGACTGGACGGACGGCGAGGACTGGATCGAGGCGGCCGACTCCGGCGCGGCCGCATCCGTGACCTTCGACGCCGGGGGAGCCTGGGCCGTCCTGTCGGGCACGGTCGAGCCGGGCCTCTACGACACGGACGGAACCGTCGTGGCCGACGACCCGGGGATCAGGCTCCACGGGTTCCAGTTCACGCCCAGGGCGCCCTGAGCCCGGGCGCTCGAGTGATGCATTCGGCTATAGCCCCATCAACCCTACACTCGACGCGCCGGCGGTCGGCCACCCTAGCCGGCCTGGGCGGCCAGTGCCTTGCGGATCTCCTTGGGGAGCATGAAGCGCACGTCCTCCTGAACGACCTCGAACTCGGACACGTCGCTCGTGCCGCGGTCGCGGAAGAACTGCACGAGGCGCTGCACGAGCTCCTCGGGGGCGCTGGCGCCCGACGAGATGCCCACGACCCGTTTGCCCTCCAGCCACTCCTCGCGCACCTGAGACTCGTTGTCGATCAGGTGGGAGTCCGCGCCGTGGTCGCGCGCCACCTCGACCAGCCGGTTCGAGTTCGACGAGTTGCGCGACCCGATGACCAGCACCAGGTCGCATTCGCGCGCCATCTGGCGAACCGCCATCTGGCGGTTGGTGGTGGCGTAACAGATGTCGTCGGTCCTGGGGCCGGTGATGTTGGGGAACCGCTCGCGGAGCTTGTTGATGATGGCTCGCGTCTCGTCGACCGCCAGCGTGGTCTGGGAGATGAACGCCACCTTGTCCGGGTCCTCCACCTCCAGGCGGTCCACGTCGTCCTCCGTCTCGATCAGGACGATGGCGTCGGGCGCCTCGCCCATGGTGCCCTCCACCTCCTCGTGGCCCGCATGCCCGATCAGCACCATCGTGTGGCCCTCGGCGGCGAACTTCTTGGCCTCCACGTGCACCTTGGTCACCAGCGGGCAGGTGGCGTCGATGGTCGCGAGGCCACGCGTGCCGGCGTTGGAGTGCACGCTCGGGGCCACTCCGTGCGCCGAGAAGACGACCGTCTCGCCCTCCGGAACCTCGGTCTCGCTCTCGACGAAGATGGCGCCCCGCTCGCGCAGCTGCTCGACCACGTGCTTGTTGTGCACGATCTCCTTGCGGACGTACACGGGCGGGCCGTAGAGCTCGAGGGCGCGCTCCACCGTCTGCACGGCCCTGTCGACCCCCGCGCAGTAGCCGCGGGGGGCCGCGAGCAGCAGCCTGTCGGGTGCCGAGGGCATCTCCTCAGAGTGTAGGGAGCAGTTCGAGCACGGTTTCGCCCACGGCGTCGAGGCTGCGGGCCGAGATTCCGCGGCATGTCGTCGCAGCGGCGGTGGAAGCAGGGGAAGTCGAAGTCGATCAGGTCGACCGAGGGGACCCCCTCGCGGATGAAGGGAATGTGATCGTCGAGCGACCGCCGGCCCCGTGCCCGCCCGGGAAGACCGCGGCCACCCCCGCCCGCCGGGCCGCGGCCCGCATGCCCTTCCAGAGCCGCCGGTTCGAGTAGCGCTCGCGCGGGAGGCGAAGGCCCCGCTCGCCCACGAAGTCCAGCAGGATCATCGCCCGTGCCCCGCGCAGCCCGGGCGCCGCAGCCCGGCTGCCGCGGAGGCCTCGCTGCGCGAACTGGCCGCCGGGCGTGCCTCGGCGGGCTCTCCTCCCCGTCGAAGGCGACGAACACCACCGTCCTGCGCAGCGCCCGTGGCTTCACGCTTCGCGCCAGCTGGGTCATGACCGCGACCCCGGATGCACCGTCGTTGGCGCCCACGAAGCCGGGGATGTCCTTGGTGTCGTAGTGGGCGCCGATCACCACCGGCGGCCCTGCGGAACGGCCGGGAACCGAGCCGATCACGTTGCGCAACCCGCCCGGGACGCGCTGATAGCGGCTGCGCGGCAGCTTCGAGCGGATGCGCCTGGCCAGCACGCGCGATGCGCGCGACCCGGCCGGTCGCGGTCCCAGAGCCACCTGCCGGCGCACCGAGGCCAGGGCGGCGCCGGCGTCGAAGCGGTCCACGGCCGGCCTGGGAACCGCGGCAGCGGCGCTGCCGTTGTCGTCGTCTGCCACGAACGGCACGTTGTCGGTGGCCACCAGCGCGATCAGGGTGCCGCCGAGGGCCACCTGCACCAACAGGACCACGATCAGGAACCTCACGCGCCCAATTGTGGCGGCGTTATGGTCTCGGCATGGCTCAGGGCCACAAGGATCGCCTGAGCGCGGTCGACGCGTCCTTCCTGCACCAGGAGCGCGAGGCGTCCCACATGCACGTCGGCGCGGTCGTGATCCTCGAGGGCCCGCCGCCCGCGCGGCAGGAGTTCACCGACCACATCGAGTCGCGGCTGCACCTGGTCCCGCGCTACCGCCAGAAGCTCTCGTTCCCCCCGCTGGAGATGGGCCGGCCCTTCTGGATCGACGACCCTCGCTTCAACATCGACTACCACGTCCGTCACACGGCCCTGCCGGCGCCGGGCTCCGAGGACCAGCTGCGCGGCCTGGCCGGGCGGGTCTTCTCCCAGCGCCTTGACCGCTCCAAGCCGCTGTGGGAGATCTGGCTGGTGCAGGGGCTCGAGGGCAACCGCTTCGCGCTGGTCTCGAAGACCCACCACGCGCTGGTGGACGGTGTCTCGGGGGTGGACATCGCCACCGTGCTGTTCGACCTCTCCCCGGTGCCGGAGTCAGGTCCCGCGCCCGAGCCGTGGAACCCGGAGCGGGAGCCAAGCCAGGCGGACCTGGCCGCGGAGGGCGTGCGCGGCCTCCTGCGGACCCCGGCGCGGCTGGCCGAGGAGGCCGTAGGGGTGGCCAGGCGCCCCGGCGCCACCATCGCGCGCGCCCGGGAGGCTGCCGAGGGGATCGGCGAGGTGGTCTGGAACGGCATGAACCCGGCGCCGGACGTGCCGCTGAACGTGCCGATCGGCCCGCACCGGCGCGTGTTCTGGGCGCAGACCGACCTGGCCGACCTCAAGGCAGTGAAGAACGGCCTGGGCGGAACGGTCAACGACGCGTTCCTGACCGTGGTGGCCGGTGGGCTGGGCCGGTGGCTGCGCTCGCGCGGGGTGCGGACGGAGGGCCTGGAGCTGCGCGGCCTGGTGCCGGTGTCCATCCGCGCACAGGACGAGCACCACCAGCTCGGCAACCGCATCGCCGCGCTGCGCGGCCCGCTCCCGGTGTACGCAAAGGACCCCGTGGAGCGCCTGCAGATCGTGCGTGACGCCATGCAGGGCGTGAAGGAGTCCAAGCAGGCGCTGGGCGCCGAGGTGATCTCCGGCCTCGAGGACTTCGCGCCGCCGACGCTGCTGGCCATGGCCTCGCGGCTCAACTTCTCCACCCGGTTGTTCAACCTCATCGTGACCAACGTCCCGGGGCCTCAGTTCCCGCTCTACCTGCTGGGACGCGAGATGCAGGCCATAGTGCCCGTGGCGTTCCTGCCCGAGGACCACGCCCTGGCGATCGCCGCCATGAGCTACAACGGCAACCTGGTCTTCGGGTTGCTTGGCGACTACGACGCGATGCCGGACCTGGACGAGCTCGCGGGCCACTTCCAGGCGTCCCTGGACGAGCTCAAGAGGGCAGCCGCGCCCAAGCGCAAGGCGGCGGCCAAGAGCACCAAGCCGCGGGCGCGCGCGAAGGCCACCGCGGGCGGCAACTCGAAGCCCAAGCGCTCCGCCCCCAAGCGCAAGAGCTAGGCCGCCGGGCTGAGGTGCTCGGGCGCCAGGCGCCGAGCCAGCGCGAGCGTCTGCTCATCCAGGCCCGCGGGCTCCAGTCCGTGGCGCGCGCGGTACTCGTCGGCGATCGCGCCCGCCACGTCGTCCCAGCGCACGCCGGGCGCCTCAAGCGCGACGCTGCCGGTGGTGTCCGGCCTCCAGTCCAGGCCCAGCGCCGAGTAGACGGGGACGAGCACGTCGCGGACCCGGTCCTCGCGGTCGACCACCACCACGCCGCCAACGTGGGCGCCTCCGGCCACCAGCCGCTGCCCGATGCCAACCAGCTTGAGCTCGCCGCGCGCGTTCACGCTGTGCGCACCGGGGCAGTACTCGCCCGGCACCTCGCCCACGCGCGCGTCCACGCCCAACCGGGCCAGCGCGGCCGCGATCAAACCCGCGGCCGCGTGGAAGCGCTCCTCGATCCGGACGCGCGGATCGGTGTCCGGGATGGCGTGGGCGAACGCGATCGTTCCGGGATGGAAGACGGCGGCGCGGCCACCCGCCAGGCGCTCGATGGCCTCGAAGCCACCGTCGCGCGCGGCTCGGATCGCGCCCGCGTAGCCAGCCGACACCGCGTCGCGCTTGCCGAACGCCACGATTGCGCCCGGCCGCGCCAGCCGCAGGGTCTCCGCGCAGCTCGCCGGCCGCCACCCGGAGCATCAGCGCGCGCGAGATCGCGGTGTCGAGCGCGGCGTCCTGCGGGAAGCTCTCCGTGACCAGGCTGATCACGGCAAATCTTCATCGGGCTTGTCTAGAATCGCCGGCCCGCCTCCCACCGACAGGAGTTGTCTCCCATGAGCGCCATCGACGAGCTGGTCGAGAACAACAGCCGCTAC
The DNA here is from genome assembly GCA_963814005.1 of uncultured Thermoleophilaceae bacterium. Lineage (GTDB taxonomy): Bacteria > Actinomycetota > Thermoleophilia > Solirubrobacterales > Thermoleophilaceae > JAAYBF01. Next base: position 171,217 of record CAWFBA010000009.1, on the reverse strand, counting down.
GCCGCGGACTTCGGAAAGGGCGGGCTGCCCATCCCGCCGGCGAAGAAGATCGCCGTGATCGCCTGCATGGACGCGCGCGTGAGCCCGTTCGCCCTGCTCGGGCTCGAGGAGGGGGACGCCCACGTGATCCGCAACGCCGGCGGCGTGATCACCGACGACGAGATCCGCTCGCTGGCCATCTCCCAGCGGCTGCTCGGCACCGAGGAGATCATGCTCATCCACCACACCGACTGCGGGATGCTCACCTTCAGCGACGACGACTTCAAGGCTCAGATCGAGGCCGACACGGGAATCAAGCCTCAGTGGGCCGCGGAGGCGTTCGCCGACCTCGACGACGACGTGCGGCAGTCGCTGGCCCGGATCAAGTCGAGCCCCTTCATCCCGCACAAGGGCGAGGTCAGGGGGTTCGTTTACGACGTGGAGAGCGGGAAGCTGCGCGAGGTTCAGTAGCCCAGCGCGAACTTCGCGTCCTCGGACATGAGGTCGGGGGTCCACGCCGGCGTGAAGACCATCTCGGTCTTGACGCTCGACACGCCCTCCAGGTCACCCACGAACTCCTGCATCTGCTCCGACACCTGGGGGCCGATCGGGCAGCCCGGAGAGGTGAGCGTGAAGGTGATGGCCACGTCCTCGCCCTCCACGGAGATGTCGTAGACCAGGCCGAGCTCGACGAAGTCGAGGCCCAGCTCCGGGTCGATCACGTTCTCCAGCGCTTCCTGCACGTCGTCGACGGTCACTTGGGACATGGGCTCAATGGTAGTGGCGGGTAGGGTTGATCGAATGCCGCTGCTCGCCCTGCTGGCACTTTTCATCGTCGTTCCCCTGGCGGAGCTGTACGTGATCTACAAGGTCGGGGACGCCATCGGAATCTGGCTCACGATCCTGCTCCTGGCGGCCGATTCGGTGCTCGGCTCGGTCCTGCTGCGGTCTCAGGGCCGCTCGGTTTGGCGCCGGTTCAACGAGGCGCTGGCGGTTGGCCGGATGCCCCACCGTGAGGTGCAGCACGGCGTGGCCGTGATCTTCGGCGGCGCGTTCCTGATCACACCGGGATTCCTGACCGACATCGTGGGCCTGGCGCTGCTGCTGCCGCCCACACGCGCGCTGATCCTCCGCGCGGCCGGCAAGGTGCTGGCGCGCAGGATGGCCGCGCGGATCTCGGTCTCCGAGGGGCCGCGCCGGGGGCGCCCTGACTTCGACGTCGAGGGCACCGCCAGCGAGCACCCACCGGCCGAGCCGCCACGGCTCGAGCGGTGAGCGCTCCCGCGCTCTCGATCTCCTTCTTCGATCCCGAGCACGGGCTACACGCGAGCGCGCGCGCAGGGACCACGATCGTCTTCGAGGGCGGGAGCTCGCGGGTGCTGGCGGAGGGGCCGCGCGTCGAGGCCGGCGGTGGCGGCTGGCGGGCGGAGCTGGACGGTGCGTTCGAGCTCGAGCTCAAGCCGGTCGCCGAGCCCGCGCGGCTGGCCGGGGCGACGATCCACGTGTGCGAGGCGCGCGGTCGCGCCGCCGGCAAGAAGGTCCGCTGCATGGGAACCGTCGAGCGAGACCGCCGAGCCCCCCGCGTGGGCCGACCTGGACGCGCTCCGAGCGGTCAGCGCGATCTTCGACGCGGAGAACGCATTCCTGGCCATCGCGAGCCGGCCACGGGGCGCGGCCGGGCACGGCGACGAGCGGGTGGCGGCATGGCTGCTGGCCGACGGGGAGCCGACCACGGTCGAGGACGGGCGCATCTCCACCCTCTACGACGGCGACGGCCGCCAGCGCAGCGCCGGGCTGGAGCTGTGGCTGCCGGGCCAGGAGTTCCCGAGCCGCGGCTCGGGAACCGTGGTGGCGGGGTCGTCGCTGAAGCTCGAGGGCCTGGAGGTGCACGCCGCGATCTTCCGCTGGCGGATGGAGGATCGTGAGGGGCCGGGTAGCTACGAGCTGTGGCTGCGAGACGAGCCCGCGGCGGCATGAGGCGGGCCGTGGTCAGCGACTTCGGCGGCGTGCTGACCACGCCCCTGGGCAACTCCTTCGCCGCGTGGTCACGCGAGTCGGGTATCGGGCTGGAGGTACTGGGCCAGGCCATGGCCGCCGCCACCGAACGCCACGACGAGCATCCTCTGTTCGTCCTGGAGCGAGGCGAGATCACGCAGGCCGAGTTCCTGCGCCGCCTGGACGCCGAGCTGGGCGAGGGCCGCAGCCTCGACGGGATGCTCGAGGTCTACTTCGCGCACCTCGAGCGCAACGTGGAGATGATCGACTTCATGGCCGACCTGCGCGGCCGCGGGCTGCGGATGGCGCTGCTCACCAACAACGTGCGCGAATGGGAGCCGCGGTGGCGCTCGATGCTGCCCGAGATCGACGAGATCTTCGAGGTGATCGTGGACTCCGCCTTCGTCGGCACACGCAAGCCCGAGCCCGCCATCTACGCGCTCACGCTGGAACGGCTGGGCGACGGCCTGGGCCCGGCCGACTGCGTGCTCGTCGACGACATCGAGCTCAACTGCCAGGCGGCCCGTGAGCTCGGCTGGCAGGCCGTCCTGTTCGAGGACACGGCCCAGGCCAAGGCCGACGTGGAAGCCGCCCTGGCGAGTTAGCGCGCGCCGAGCAGGGCCGCCAGGGTGCGGCGCACCGCTGCGCGGGCGGTGTCCAGGTCCAGGCTCTGGTGGAAGCGCAGGCTCTCCCAGGCGGTCCAGGAGGACGCCGTGGCCAGCGCGGCGACCAGCGCATCGCGCTCCGGTGCCGGCACGGCCTCGATTTCGGCTTCGAAAAGCCGCCCGACCTCCGCCTTCTTGGCCGCCCGCACGGAGCTCAGGCGATTGGCCACGACCTCCGACTCGTGCTCGATCAGGAGCGCGCCGCGGCGCACGCCGCCGATCATCTCGAACAGCCGGGCCCGCTGGTCGACGAAGGTGTCGATCCGCCGGGAGAGCTCGAGTTCTCGCGGTACGGACACGAGCTTGGGTATGACCCGGTCGTACTGGCGCTGGGCGGCCGCCTCGAACAGCGCCTCGCGATCCGAGAAGTGCTGGAACACCGAGCGCTCCGAGACCTTGGCCCGGGACGCGACCCGCTCGGCGGTGGGCTTCACGTCGCCCTCGTCGAGCAGGGACAGCAGGGCGTCGACTATGGCCGTGCGGGTGCGCTCCGCGCGGACGCTGCGCCCATCGCGGGTTTGCTCCACTCCGGCTGGTACCGCCGCCTCCAATGCGCCATTCAGGGTACCCCTTCTTGCAGTCGGACTGAAATCGCGGGCTATACTCGCCGCCGAGCTAGCGCGCCCGAGGGAGGGGCGCCTGGGAGGAGATCGATGACGCTTCGCCTTCGCCACGCCGTGGCCGCGGCCGCAATCCTGGCCCTGGTGCTCACCGGCACCGCCAGTGCAGCACCCACGACCAAGACGTACCGCTTCGGCCCGATCAAGGTCGGTCCATACCAGGTCAAGCAGAACGACTACGACCTGGGCATCCCGAAGCCGGCGGAGGACGCCTACATCACCGGGATGGAGGTCGACATCGTCGACTCAAACGGCTCCAAGGTGCCGATCAGCCGGCTCATGCTCCACCACATCGTGTTCGCCAACATCGGGCCCGAATTGGGTAGCAAGCGCGACCGCACCTGCGGCCAGTTCACGCAGCTGGACTCGCGCACGCGGATCCCGGCCTGGGGCGAGCGGTTCTACGCGGCCGGTGAGGAGCGGGCGAAGATGATCCTGCCCAAGGGCTACGGCTACGAGTCCAAGGGGCAGGACCGGTGGGCGATGACGTGGATGATGATGAACCACCGTCGCGTCTCCGACAGCGCCTACATCGAATACAAGGTCCAGTACGACACGGCGCCGCAGAAGCCGGTTACTCCGTACTGGCTCGACGTAAAGAACTGCCTCTTCGACCCGATCTACGACGTGCCGGGCGGGGGCAAGAAGGGCTCGACTCACCGGAAATCGTTCAACTGGACGGCCCCTAAGTCCGGCCGGATCGTCGCCGGCGGAGGCCACGTGCACGGCGGCGCGAAGGACCTGTCGCTCAACCGCCGCGGGTGCGAGCTGTATGCGTCGAAGCCCACGTGGGGCTCTGCCAGGCACCCGTTCTACAACGTCCGCCCCGTGTTGCACGAGCCGGGGCCCATCCACATGAGCGAGTTCACCAGCGCCAGGGGCTTCGGCGTGCGCCGCGGCGAAACGCTGCGACTGGACGCCGACTACGACGGCCAGCTGCTGCACACCCGGGTAATGGGCATCTTCATCCTGTACATGGCGGAGGGCGACCCCGGGGCGGGCGCGAGGGGCTGCGCCAAGCCCAGGGACCTTCGCAACTGGGGCCCCCCGGTTCGCGGGCGCAAGAAGGCGCCCCGCTTCAAGGTGCCGATCATCGGCATCAAGAACGGCAAGGCGCGCGAGATCGCCGCGCCCCGCGGGGCCCGGAAGCGCCTGCCGAGCGGGGCGCGCATCAACGTGGGCGACCAGTTCTTCTCCCAGCCCAACGTGTCGATCCGCTCGGGGGGCCGGCTGAACTGGGCCTTCAACACCCGCGAGCTGCACAACATCACCGTGGCGAGCGGGCCGCGGGGCTTCTCGTCCACCCACCTCGACCAGGGGCGGCGGTTCTCGAAGCGGTTGAGGAAGCCGGGCACGTACAAGCTGTTCTGCGGCCTGCACCCGGTCACGATGACCCAGACGATCAAGGTCACCAAGCGGTAGCCGGCCCGGCGGTAGAAGAAAAAGAGACGCGAACCGGCGCTTGAGGAGCGCGCCGACCTCAAACCGAAGTCCGAGGGGCTGCGCGGCGGGCCCTACACCTCGTGGCCTCGCTCTTTGCGCTTGGGTTCGCGTCTCTGCATTCATTCGACCACCGGGTGCGGTCCGCGTCAACCCCCAACCGGCGCAGATCCCGCTCTTTCGGCCAATCCGCGCGAGCGCCGCCGTCAGCCTCCCTGGCACGCCTGGGACGACCACAGCCCCGCACCGCGTTCGCGGGCGCGGCGCCCGAGGCGCACGAAGGCGTCGGCGTAGTCGTCGTCCGGAGGGACGGTGAGCGGCTGGGCGTAGCCGCGGCTCAGCAGCAGCGCGTTAAAGGACCGCCCGTCGTCCAGCCACACGTACACGAGCACCCGCCCGTAGCGGTCGCGCTCCCCCCGCCCCACGGTGTACCGAACCGCCCTGCCCGTGAGCTGCCGGCGCGCATACGCGGACGCCTGGCGGCCGAAGCACTCGACACCACCGAACACCTCCGGTGTGTCGACCCCGATCAGCCGCGCCTTGCCAACCCCACGCAGCACGAGCGTGTCCCCATCGACCACGCGCTCCACGCGCGCGGACCGGGCGTCGGCGGGAAGCCGCGGCCCGGCGACTGGCCCGTTATCGACCGGAAGCTGAAGATCGTCAGACGAGCACCCAGCCAGGGCAGTCAGCAGGAGCGCAGCGACAACTGAGCGGCGCGGGGAGCGAGCAGCGCAAGGACGCAGGGAGCGACGCGTGCTCCGCACGCGAGCGACCGAGGACGCCGCGATGCGAAGCTCAGCCGCGCAGCTCAGTTGTCGCTGCCGAGGCGGTCCCAGCAGTACAGCTCAACAGCCTCAGCCGCCAACTCCATCGTGCGCTCCTCGGACAGCCACGGCAGGACTGTGTCGAGCGCCTGCTCCTCGCTGACGCCGGCGTCGAAGGCATCCTCACCACGGAAGCCGGCGGCAATGCGTAGCGCCTCGCGGCGGTGCTCCCCGAGCTGCGCGAAGGCCTTCAGCAGGAACTCCTTGTTGGCGATGGGCTGGCCGACCTCGAGCGAGGCATGCCACGCGGCGAGCATGGAGAGGTCGTCGTCGTCGAGGATCTCGACGGCCTTGGCGTAGTGCACCTGCAGCTCGTCGTCGGGGATCTCGTCGACCCACGCGCGCACTACCTCGCCGAGCAGCTGGCGCCGTGCCTCGCGGCCGACGGCGTCCGCCACGACGCGAATGGCTTCCTGGGGCTCTATGAAGCACAGGGGCATGGGCGGGAAGCTACGGGCCGCTCCCGACGGAAAGGAGGTCACGTGGCGCCCGCCACGGGCTCGTCCGCGAGGGTGCGCTCCTCACCCCAGCTGCAGAGGGCAGCGCGCCCCGGGCAGTCGTGGCACAGGGCCCGGTGGGGCCGGTCGGTGGGCTCGAAGCGGCCCTCGGTGATGCCCGCGGCCAGCTCGTTGAGCCGCAGCTCGAGCTCCTCGGCATCGGACGCCGAGAACTCCTGCGACACGGGGTCACCGGGGCGCTCGAGGAACACGTAGGTGACCTCCACCCGCTCCGCCCCCGCCCGCAGGGCTGCCAGCGCGTAGACGATCCGCTGGGTGGCGTACTGCGCCTCGGTGAGCTGGGCCGGATCCTGTTCGCCCAGACGGTCGCTCTTGTAGTCGATGACGAGGGTGCGCCCGGGCTCCTCGGCATGCACGTCCACGACGCCGTTGATGAGGAGGCTACGGCCGGCGCTGGTGGCGAGCGTGAACTGGAACGGCAGCTCGGTCCGTGGCGTTCCGGCTGAGGCGATGCGAGCGCAGATGGGAGCCCCGAGAAAGCGCTCCACCATCGCCACCAGGTCGTCCACGTCGGGCTCCCGCGCCTCCTCACCGTGGGCCGCGAGCAGCGCCCGGACATCCTCGCGCGCCGGCGGGCGAGGGTCGCCGAAGTCGACCTGCTCGAGCAGCTGATGCACGATGGCTCCCCGCGCGAGCGCCGACAGGCCGGTTGGGGCCTCCCCGCCGGCGGGGGGATGGCGCGCGGGCGCGGGCAGCCGCAGAGCCCGCTCGAGATAGAAGCGATAGCCGCAGCGGTCATAGCTGGCGAGCCCCGTGTAGCTCAGCCGGCTGACCGGCAGCGCCGTGCGCACGGGCACGGCCGCGAGCGCCGGGGCCGCCAGCGCCTCCAGGCCCGGCGGGTCGGAGTCGGCGCGCACGGGCTCGCGGTCGGCGGCCGGCAGAACCTCGTCCACGTTCTCCGGGCGCAGGACCTGGCAGCGCACCGACAGCGGCCGGCCGTCGTAGTGGACCTGCGAGAGGCCGCCGGAGCCCATCTCGGCCAGGCCCGGCGCCAGCGGCCGCCAGATCCACCGCATCGGCTCGCACAGGTCGCCGGGCGGGTCGAGCTTCTCCAGGTCCGTCGCCCCGCTGAGGATCAGATGCTCCTCGGCGCGCGTGAGCGCGACGTGGAAGATCCGCCGCTCCTCCTGCTCGTCCTCGCGCTTGTCCTCCTGCTTGATCGCCTCCATCCGCGAGCTGTCGGTCCGCTCACCAGACATCGAGGCCAGCCGCATTCCCACCCGCCCGTCCTCGGTGATCCGCAGCTGCGCGTCCTCGTCGCGGCCGACCTTGCCCAGGTCCGCAACGCAGACCACCGGGAACTCGAGCCCCTTGGCCCGGTGGATGGTCATCATCCGCACCGCGTTCAGGTCCTCCGCCTCGAGCGGCGCCTGGCCCTCCCGCTCCTCGATCAGGTCGCGCTCGGCCACGAAGTCGATGAAGCCGCGAAGGTCACGACCCTCCTCGGCCTCGTACTCGCGCGCCATGCGCATGAGCTTGCGGACGTTGGCCATGCGCCGGTCGCCATCGGCCATGGCCAGCAGCGCCCGGTCGTAGCCCGAGCCCGTGATGGCCCGGTCGATGAGCGTCTCCAGCGAGATCCTCGGAGCGGCCAGGCGATCGGCCCGGAATCGGTCCACGAACTCCCGTAGCCGTACCAGGTCCTCGTCGAGGAGCTCGGCCGCCGGGCCCTCGGGCCGGCCGTCGGCGAGCTCCTCGAGCACCCGCCAGAGCTGACGCCCCCGCGCGGCGGAGCCGAGGACCACGAGCGAGTCGAGCGACAGCCCTCCCAGGGGCGAGGCCAGCGCGGAGTAGAGCGCCAGCTCGTCGCGAGGGTTTGCCAGCCCGGCGAGATATGCCCGCAGGTCGGCCACCTGCTGCTGGCTCCAGTAGCCCCGGCCACCCAGCACGTACGTCGGAATGCCGCGCTCCTCGAGAGCCCTCTCGTAGCTGGCCATGTGGGTCGTGGCCCTGAGCAGGATGACCACGTCCTTGAACTCGAATGGGCCCCGGAGCGTGAGCTCATCGATCCGCCGGGCCAGGAGTCTGGCCTCGGCCGCCCTCCAGAGGGTGGCGTCCCGCATGGCGGCGCCGAACGGCAGCCGATCCGCTCCGCCCACCGCGCCCACCCAGCGGCCCCTGTGGAGGTCCGTGACCAGCAGCTCGACGTTCGGGGTGACGCGGGGAGCTTCATCACGCGCGCCAGCCGCCTCGCGGAGGGGCTGGAAGGCCTCGCCCCAGAGATCGGCGAACACGAGGTCGACCGCGTCGAGCACCTCCCCGCGGCTGCGGAAGTTCACGGTGATCGGCTCCAGGCGCCCCTGTGCCTCCGCCTCGTCGCGCAGCCTGCGGAACTGGCCGACGTCCGCGTGCCGGAAGCGGTAGATCGATTGGCGCTGGTCGCCCACCCGGAAGACGTTGTCGCGCCCGATCAGGTCGATCAACTCGCCCTGCAGCGGGCTCGTGTCCTGGTATTCGTCGACCATCACGTGCCTGAAGCGCTCCGCGTAGTGGGCCCGGAGGCCCGCATCGCGGGCAAGCAGGTCACGGGCCATGAGCTGGAGGTCGTCGAAGTCCAGGCCGGAGCGGTCCCGCTTGAGCCGGCTGAAGTGACCGCCATAGAGCACGATCAACTCGGCGAGGAGCACCTGCGTGCTGTGCTCCTCGATCCGCAGGCAGAGGTCTTCGTAGGCATCCCGCGCCTGGCGGTACGCCTCGCACGCCGGGCCCGAGAGCGCGCCCACACCAGCGCGGATCCTCAGCGCCCTGACATCCGCGGGATCCGCGTGGGAGCCGTCCTCCAAGCGCCCGGTGACCAACCCGCAGCGCTCGATCGCCTCGCGGGCCCACACCACCGTGGCCTGGTCCCCGGCGGCGATCTCCTGCAAGGCCGGTCCGACGGTTGCGGTCAGTGCCTCGAGCTCGCCACGCGGCTGGGGCTGGAGGGGCTGGGGCAGCGCCGGGTCGCGAGATCCGCGGCTGCGCTCGTGCGCGTAAGCGGTGCGGACCATCGCCTGCAGCCGATCCATGCTGTGCGCGGCGATGAGCCGCAGCCGCTCGGGGTCGCGACCGGCTCCGATGAAGTCGCGCAGCGTCTGATCGAACGCGTCGATCCCCAGCCGCTCGGACTCGACCCCGTCCAGCACGCGGAACTCGGGGTCCACCCCGGCCGCCAGCGCATGCGCGCGCAGCAGGCGCGCGCAGAATCCGTGGATCGTCGAGATCCAGGCCGACTCCGCCGCGCGGGCCTGGTCGAGCGCATTGAGATCGCGGAATCGCTGGCGCACGCGGTGGGCCAGCTCGGCGGCGGCCTTCTCGGTGAAGGTGATGGCCAGGATCGAGTCCACGGCCACGCCGTCCTCGAGGACCGCCCGTGAGAAGCGCTCGACCAGCACGGAGGTCTTGCCCGTGCCGGCGCCGGCGCTGACCAGCAGATCGCCTTCGCGGCGCTGGATCGCCCGCAGCTGTTCCTCGGTGAAGGCCGTCATCCCTCCGCCCGACAGATCGAGGGGTAGGAGCAGCCCCCGCGATAGGCGCAGGTGTCCGGACAGGATGCAAGCTCACCGGAGCGCATCCGGCCGGCCACCTCCACCACCTGACCCCGCACGCGTGCGGTGTGCTCCTCGAGCTCGGCCCGCGTCTTGAAGTCCTTGTCGCTGAACTCGCCGCCGAGCTCGCCGGCCAGGTCCGCAGCCAGGAGCCCTCGGGGCTTTCGATTGGTGCCGCCGAGCGGCACGTACACGCCGCCCGCGGCCCGCAGGCCGGGAAACGCCTGCTCTACGGCGAGCATGTACAGCGGCGCCTGCAGCCGCCGCTCGCTCTCCCACTTCGCTTCCCCGTAGGTGTCCACCTTGCCGCCCTTGTAGTCACGCACGAGGGCGTACTCGTTCCAGGTGTCCACGCGGTCGATCACGCCCCGCACGCGGGTGCCGTCCTCCAGCTCGAGCGCGGGCTGCTCGGAGCCATCGGTCCCGAAGGCGAGCTCGAGGTGCTCGGGCTCGAACAGGCTGTCGCTGGCGGCCTCGTGGCGCAGGTGGCGGAGCAGGTCGAACTCCAGCCGCCGCACCTGTGCCCTGACGCGCGTCTGGTTGGGTGACAGGAGGAAGTCGCCGCGGCGCTCGTCTAGGGCCGCGAGCAGGATCCGCTCGGCCTCGGCCAGGTTGTCCGGCGTGACCCTGCGCGAGCCGGTGGACTCGCGCAGGGTCCGGAACGTGACCTCGAGCACCTTGTGCGCGTAGGAGCCCCGGACCATCGCCTCCGGATCCGGCTCGAGCTTGTCCGGGCGGAGCACGTTCTCCACCAGCCACTTGACCGGGCAGCCCGCATAGTTCTCGAGCGCGCTGGCCGACACGACCTGGCGCGAGTCGAGCGCAGCCCTGGCAGCGGGTGCCGTCACCGGGCCGACCGCGGCGGGGACCAGGGTGGGGCCCTGGCGGGCGACCGCCCGCTCCCACTCCGCCTCGGTCGGGGCTGCGTCCAGGCTCCAAGTCACATCGGCCAGGGAACGTGTGCGCGCGCTGTCCTCCAGACCGGCGAACACGGCACAGGCGTCCTCGACGAAGAACGAGCGCGGATCTGGATCGCCGTCCTCGTTGCTTGTGCGTGAGCTCAGCACCAGCAGGCGCTCGGCACGCGAGATGCACACGTAGAACAGGTAGCGCTCGCGCTCCAGCTGGTCCTCACGCAGGGAGAGCGGCATGCCGGAGACACGCCGGATCGCGCGCCGGTCGGCGTCGGGGAGGAACGCCTCCGGAGCCGCCCGGCGCGGGAACTCCGCCGCCTGCAGCCCGCACACGAACACGGCCTCGAAGCGCCGCGCGCGGACCTGCAGCGGCGAGGCCACCTGCACCCGGTCGGGCTGCGGGCTCTCGCCCACCCGCACCCGGACCGCCGCGAGCGTGTCGTGCACCCGTTGCGTGTCGAGCGGCAGCTCCGCGTCCGCCTCGGCGAGGGTCCGAAGCTCGGCGATGGCCTCCCGCGCGGCCTTGAAGGCGCGGGCGTCATCGAGCTCGGCGCCGTTGAGGACGTGCGCCGCGCGTCTGTACGGGCCGGCGAACAGCTGCTCCAGGCGACGGTCGAGCTCGTCGAGCAGCCGTGTGCCGCCGCCGGCGGCGGCCACCCGGTCCAGCTCCACGAGCCTCCAGCGCCCGTCGGTCTGCTCCCATACCTCCCGCGCCCCGGCGGCGTCCGCCTTTCCCTGGGTGCGGGCCTCGAGCTCCAGCCGGTCGGCCATCTCCGGCCGCTCCAGCCACCCTGGCGTGCGCAGGTACGTGAGCAGGTCCTCGGCGGTGCCCTCGGGGCCGGCGGCGCGCAGCAGTGCGAGCAGGCCGCCGCCGACGCCGGTGTGCGACAGCGTCAGGGAGCGGTCGATCGAGTACGGAATCCCGTATGCGCCGAAGACCTGCTCCAGTAGCGACGCGTATGAGGGCGGGTCGCGCAGGACAACGGCCACCTCGCCCGGAGGAGTCCCGTCGCGCAGAAGGCGCAGGACCTCGGCCCCGCACAGCTCCAGCTCGGCGCGTTCGCCGCCCGCCCTGTGCAGCCGCACGGCGTCGCCGGGTGCCACGGCGCCGCCCGTGACCTCGAACAGGCCCCGCTCGAGCGCGTGCAGCGCCCGCTTGGAGCCGGGGGCGTAGTGGTCGGACACGGCCTCGAGCACCTCGACCCGGTCCGCCAGCTCGGCGAGCCGGGCGTGCACGGTGGCGATGGCGCTGAACGCCTCCCTGCCCTCCTCGAAGGGGAGCGATACGACCACGTCCGTGCCGGGTGCGGCTGCCAGCCCCTCCAGCGCCGCCAGCTCGAGCGGGGTGAAGTCGTCGAACCCGTAGGCGAACACCGGCCGCGACTCCCACCGCTCGGGCTCGGCCACCAGCGCCTCGAGCGCCCGCTGCGCGAACAGCTCCGCGTCCACGAGACCAGCCCGCTCGAGGCCGTCGCGATAGCGGCGATAGACCTGAGCCACCTCGTCGGCATAGGCGCGCCGCGGGCCGTCGCCGGCCCAGTCGCGCAGCCCGCGCGTGAAGCGTGCCGGGTCGACCATCGCCGCCTCCAGCTCGGCGAAGAAGCGCTCGGCGGCGCGAGCGAAGCCGGGGCGGCGCGCGGAGTCCGCCAGCACCTCCAGGCGGGAGCGCCGAACCGCATCCTCGACGATGAGCGAGCGCTGCAAACCGGGTCGCGGGGCGTAGCCTCAGCCCACAGCGTTCTCCGATCAGCCGGAACAGTGCCGCGAAGCGAACGACGCTTGCCCCGAACACCGCGCCCCGGTCGGCCAGCTCGCGCTGGCTGTGCTCAACGTCCTCGAACGACGGCACGACCAGGACCGGCTCCTCGTCGATCCGCTCACGGAGGCCGCCCAGCACCACGCCTGCCTTGGCGGCGTTGGCAGGCCCGGTGACGAGCGTCAGTCCCACGGCCGAGATGTATAGGCCGGGGCCAGGACAGCGGGGGTGCTCACGCCCTCAGGGTCGGGCGGCGTCGCGCGATTCTGACGCGCCGCGGTCGTGCGCCGCGGGAGCGGGGCTGAGCAGACCGGCCCGCCGCGCCCCGGCCACGGCGCCGGTGAAGCGCTGGGATGGAAGCATCGGCGGCGCGTCCTGGAGCTGCCAGCCCGCGCCGGGCCGCAGCACCCAGCGGGCGACGCGCAGACGCCCGGCATCGACCTCCTCCACGCGCAGCTCCTCCTTGAAGTCCCCACTGCGCCCGCGGCTGACTCCCGGCCCGCTCGGACCGTCCGCGTCCGGCCTCGCCGCCAGCGCTTCGGCCAGCGCGGCGCCCTCGCGCTCGGTCAGGATGGCGCCGGCCCGGTGGAGCAATGCCATCAAGTCGCCGGAGGGCAGCTCGGGCGCGCGGCGGCGCAGCTGCGACCCGGCCCATTCGGCCAGCCGCAGCCCACCGGGCACCTTCTCCAGCCGGACCTCGTAGCGCACGCCGTCGGCGTCCTCGAACGGGCCTGCCGACACGCTGGGACCCGAGAACGCCGCAGATGCCGGCTTGGCCTGTGCCCTCCGCGGCGCGCCGGATGCCGGGGCGCGACGTGGCGCCCGGCCCCCGCGGTCCTCCAGCACGGTGCCCTTCGAGCAGATCGGGCAGTCGGCCATGAACCGGTTGTGGCGGCAGAAGAGCGACACGCCCGGCGCAGGATAGGCGCGCCGCACCCCTGTCAGGATGCGCCGCCATGCTCACCGCGATCGTCTCCGACCTGCACCTGGGGATGACCGCCGGCACGGACATCGCCCTCCGGCCGGCGGTGCGCGAGCGGCTGGCGCAGGCCCTGGAGGGCGCCGACCGGATCGTGCTGCTCGGTGACCTGCTGGAGCTGCGGGAGCGCCCCATGGCGGGCGTGCTCGAGATGGCCGCGCCCGCGCTCGACGCCATCGGCGAGGCGGCAGCGGGCAAGCAGGTCCTGATCGTGCCAGGCAACCACGACCACGAGCTCATCGCGCCCGCGCTCGATGCCGCCCGCATCGACGACTCGGGTCCGCTGGTGCCCGCGGGCAGCTTCTCCCCCGACATCGGCGCGCTGTCGCGGCGCGTCGCCGCCCACATGTCCCGCGCCGAGGTGGTGCTGGCCTACCCCGGCGTGTGGCTGCGCGACGACGTCTACGCCACCCACGGCCACTACCTCGACCTGCACCTGACCGTGCCGCGGATGGAGTGCGTGCTGGCGTCGGCCATCGCGCGCTTCGCCGGGGACCCGTCGGAGGCCCGATCGCCCGGCCCCGACGACTACGAGGCCGCGCTCTCGCCGCTCTACGCGTTCGCCCACAGCATCGTGCAGCGCTCGGAGGCGCGGGCCGTCACGCGCGGCGCCAACCTGTCGCGCGCGGTCTGGGGCCACGCGAACCCCAACGGCTCGCGCGGGCTCACCGGCTTCGCGGTGGGGAAGGTGGGGATCCCGGCGGCGGTGGCCGCCCTCAACGCCCTGGGCCTTGGCCCGTTCCGGTCCGACATCAGCGGCCGGAGCTGCGGCGGGCCGGCCTGCGGGCCATGGGCGAGGTGGTCGAGCGCCTGGGCGTGCGCGCCCGATCACGTGATCTTCGGCCACACCCACCGGGCCGGCCCCTTCGCCGGCGACGAAGGCGGGCTGGGAGCTGCCGGGCGGCACCGCGCCTGCACAACACCGGCACCTGGCTGCTCGAGCGCGTGTTCCTCAGCGGCGGCGCTCCCGCCGGGGCCGGCAACCCCTACTGGCCGGGCTCGGTCACGCTGCTGCGAGACGAGGGCCCGCCGGAGCTGACCAACGCACTGAGCGACCTGGACCTGTACGCGGCTCGACCGCTGAGCGATCAGCCGGCCGGGGCCTTGGAGCGCTTGCGCGGCGCGGGCTTCTTGCCGGCCCCGTTGCGCTTCTTGGCCGCCCCGTTGCCCTGCTCTGCCGCAGCCTCCGCCCCTGCGGCCGGCGTGGCTGCCTCGCCGTCATCGCCGTCCGCGGCCGGCTGGTCCTTCGGCGGCTCCTTGGCCCACTCCTCGTCGAACTCCACCCTCCACTTGCCCGGCTCGTCCTCGCGCGGCTCGATCCGCAGCTTGGCCCGGAACGTGCGCCCGGAGCGGCCGCGGAAGCCCGTGACCTGCTTCTCGGTGCGGCCGATCGGCGGGTCGTCGCCGCGCTCGATCGCGGCCTTGAGCGAGTCCATCAGCTCCTTGGCCACCGCCACCGGCAGGATCTTGCTGGCCTTCTTCTTCCAGATCACGAAGCCGCAGCCCGGATCGTCGCGCGACCAGCACGAGTAGCCCTTGCGGTTCTCGTTCACCTCGCGGCCGCAGACCGGGCAGGGGCCGAGCTTGGCGCGCTCGATCTTCACGCCCTTGAGCTTGTCGAGCTCCGCGACGGTCTCGGTCACGAACTTGGCGATGTCCTTCATGAACGCCGGGCGCGAGTCCTCGCCCTGCTCGATCAGCCCCAGGCGGCGCTCCCAGTCGCCGGTCAGCTGGGGCGAGGTGAGCTTGTGCTCGCCGAGCAGCCGGATCACCTGGATGCCCTTCTCGGTGGCGTGCAGGGCGCGCCCCTCGCGCTCGATGTAGCCGACGGAGATCAGCCGCTCGATGATCGACGCGCGGGTGGCGGGCGTGCCGATGCCCGAGTCCTTCATCGCCTCGCGCAGCTCGGCGTCCTCGATCTCCTTGCCGGCGGTCTCCATCGCCGCCAGCAGCGACGCCTCGGTGAAGCGCCGCGGCGGCTGGGTCTCCTTGCGCAGCGACTCCATCGAGCGCGTGTCGACCTCCTCGCCCTCCTCGAGCTTGGGCAGGCTCTGGTCGCCGCCGGAGTCGTCGTCCGGCTTGGCGGACTGGTTGGCCTCCTCGCCGTAGACCGCGCGCCAGCCGGCCGTGATCAGCACGCGGCCGCTGGTGCGGAACACGTGCTCGGCCACGGTGGTCTCCACGCGCGTGCGCTCGAACACCGCGTCCGGATGGAAGACCGCCAGGAAGCGCTTGGTCACCAGGTCGTAGACCTTCAGCTCGTCGGCGCCCATCCTCGACAGGTCGTGCTCGGACTTGGTGGGGATGATCGCGTGGTGGTCCTCGACCTTGGCGTCGTTGACCACCCGCCCCAGCGGCAGCTTCTCGAGCGCGCGCACGTACTCCGACGCCTTCCGGTACTGCGGGTTGTGGCCCACCAGCTCGGCGATCGGCCTGATCTCGGCCACCATGTCGCCGGTGAGGAAGCGCGAGTTGGTGCGCGGGTAGGTGAGCGCCTTGTGCTCCTCGTAGAGCTTCTGCGCGGCCGACAGCGTGCGCCGCGCGGAGAAGCCGTGCAGCGTGTTGGCGTGGCGCTGGAGCGAGGTGAGGTCGTAGAGGAGCTGGGCCCGCTCGGACTCCTCCTTCTTCTCCAGCTTGGTGATCGCGCCGCGCCGGTCCTTGGCCTCGTCGACGATCGTGGCGGCCTCCTCCTCGGAGATCCGCTTGCCGCCCATGTAGCGGCCGGAGTAGAGCCGCTCGCCCTCGGCGGCGAACGAGGCCTCGACCAGCCAGTACGGCTCGGGCTTGAACGCGCGGATCTCCTCCTCGCGACGGGCCACCAGCGCCAGCGTCGGCGTCTGCACGCGGCCCAGCGACACCGCTCCGTCGAAGGCCGCGCGCAGCCGGATCGAGGCGGCGCGGGTGGCGTTCATGCCCACCACCCAGTCGGCCTCCGAGCGCGAGCGGGCCGCGGCCTCCAGCGGCTCCATCTCCTCCGCGGGGCGCAGGCGGGTGAAGGCGTCCTCGATCGCGCGGCGCGGTCATCGAGGAGAGCCACAGCCGCTGCACCGGCTTCTTCTTCTTGGCCGTCTCGTAGACGTAGGCGAAGATCAGCTCGCCCTCGCGCCCGGCGTCGCAGGCGTTCATGACCTGGTCGACGTCGTCGCGCGCCATGAGCCGGTGGATCGCCGAAAGCTGCTTCTTCGCCCGATCGTCGTTGGGCACCAGCTTGAACTTGTCGGGCACGATCGGCAGGTCCGCGTAGCGCCACTTCTTCAGCTTGGGGTCGTACGCGTCGGGCTCGGCCAGGCCCACCAGGTGCCCGACCGCCCAGGTGATCACGTAGTCGTCGCCCTCCAGGCTGGCCTTGTCCTTGGCCTGCGGGAAGGATCCCGGCAGCGCGGAGGCCAGGTCCCTGGCCACCGAGGGCTTCTCCGCGACTACGAGCGTCTTAGCCATATGGGGGTCAAGGGTACGCAGGCGGCGGACAGGCGGGGCGAAGCCTCAGTAGGGGTACGGCGTGCGCCGGCGGAGCGGGCGTGGGGTCCGGCGCAGGCGAGCGGACTCCCGGACAGCGCTGGTTCCCCGGCCTGAAGGGCAGCCGCACGGCCACGGATGCCGAGTTGTTGGTCTCCTTGCTCTCGTAGATCCCGTTCCGTGGGTCCGCCACGTGGCGGAACGCGAAGCAGCCGCGGAAGCCGGTCACGTCGAGCCACTGCTCCGGGTAGGTCGGCGGGTAGATGTCCGACCAGCCGACCGACGTGCCCAGGGTGACCCGCCGCTGTCCCGAGTTGACGCTGCAGCGCCGGATAGGCCAACCGCCGCGGCGAGAATCGCCGGCCCGGGCGGGTGCGGCGCAGGTCGCGCAGGCAGTAGCTGACCTTGGGCCCGACCTTCACGCGCCGGGTCCGGCGGCCGAGGGCGTCGATCCGCCACAGCTCGAACCGCGCCGCGTGGTCGAACTTCCAGTAGCGCCGCTGGCCGGGGATGTACTTGAAGAACAGCCGGGCGCCCGTCTTGATCGAGATCCTGCCCGGCCCCTGCGGTAGATCCGCTGCCTGGCGCGCATGAAGTAGCGGGAGCTGCGCACCCCGTCGCAGCTCGGCGGGCCCGCGCCCGATGTTGTCGATGGAGTTGCCGGCCCGCAGGATCTGGCGCCCGGGCCGCACGGATCGGTCGAGCGCTGAGCCCGAACGGCCGCTTCATGATCAGGTCCGGGCACAGCAGCCGCTCGCGCTTGGCGGGGTCCAGGCACGGGTTGGCCGGCTTCTGGGCGGCCGCCGGCGCGGCGGGCAGCGTCAGGGCCACGGCGAGCGCAAGAGCGGCGGTCGATGTTCGGGAAGTCAATAGCCACGCGGCGAGTTCTAGTGAACACGGGAGACGGGGGCGTAGTTGCGGTCGTTCCGGTGGTTGGTGCTCGGGCACCGAGGAACCGGGAGCGGGCGGCGGCACGCGGTCGCCCGTCACGCTCGTAACGCCGCCGTGACATCGACTCGGAAGCCACGAAATGAATGGTGGGAAATCATCCCTATGAGGGGCGTTTCGACCACTCATCCGCCACGAGCTCAGCCGGACGTAACGATCACACACTCGGTCACGAGCGCAACAGCTCCGCAACAGCCCTGCCCCGTCGGTGCCGCCGTGGGGCGACGCCAGGGCCCGGCGGTCCACCAGGGACCGACGATCGACCCGCGCCCTACCTGGCGCACGGCCCCGTGTCCACGCGCCCGTCGGCCCGCTCGAGCGCCTCCCGCACGATCGAGTCGGGCACCCCGAAGCCGGTGCCCTGCCGCGAGCCGGTGGCGGCGGCGAAGATCGTGGTGACCACGCGGCCGCGGCCGTCCACCATCGGCCCGCCCGAGTTGCCCGAGCGCACCAGCGCCCGCAGCGGAGGTGATCCGGCGCTGGACCGGGCCCGCGCCCGTAGGCGTCCTGGCTGATCACCGTGCTCGTCCGGCCGAGGCGGCCGGGCTGGACGTCGTAGCGGCCGTTCTCCGGGAAGCCCGAGCACGGCCGCCGAGGTGCCCGGGTCGGCGCCCACGTTCAGCGGCAGCGCCGGCGCGCCCTCGACCCCGGACGACGCGCAGGATCGCCAGGTCGTTCTCGGTGTCGAACCAGATCGCGTCGGCGTCGTGGCGCGGGCCCTCGCCCCCCACCTGGACGGTGGTGTCGTCCTGGCCCGGCGACCACGTGGGCGTTGGTCACCACCACGCCGTCGCGCGGCGATCCAGCCCGAGCCCTGGACGCCGAGCCCGCACGCCGTGCCCAGCACCTTCACCACGCTGCGGCGCCGCCGCGCGCACCTGCGGGTCGCGCGCGATCGCCGAGTCCGGCGCGCCGACCCCCGGGGCCGGGCCGGCGATGCGCGGGAACGGGTCGAACCGCGCCAGCGCCTGGATCAGCGGCCCGGACGGCGGCAGCACGGCGTTGAGCTCTGCGAGGATCGCCGAGCGCTGGATCGGCTCGCGGAGCTCGCGCGCGCCCGGCGTGTTGAGCGCCACCGCGCCGACGATCCAGGCCAGCCCGAGCCCCAGGCACCCCACCAGCAGCGGCCCCGCCCAGCCCGTCGAGCACGCCCAGGGCCTCGCCCGAGCCGGTGGCGCAGGCGAAAGCCGAGCACCTCCAGGCCCGAGGCCAGGACGCCGCCCACGAGCAGCGCGCCCACCAGCGCGACCAGCGGCGCGTAGGGCGACTGCGACCCCTCCTCGAGCAGGAGCGGCCCCAGGCGCGAGCCGACGAGCGCCCCGCCGGCGAACCCGACCAGCGACAGCGCGCCGACGATCAGGCCCTGCATGTAGCCCCAGACGGCCATCAGCAGCGTGAACGCGACGATGATCCAGTCGAGGGATGTCACCGAGCCGGACGGTACCCTGCGGCGCACTTGGCGACGGAGACGCAGGTCCGAGCGACGCCGGCGCGTGACCCACCGGGCGCTGCCGCTCCTCTGCGTTCTGGGGCTGGCCTCGCTCGGCGCGGGGCTGCTGGTGGGCTCCAGGGCGGAGTCGGGCTCCGAGCGCATCGCGCGGGACTTCGCCGCGTCTGTGGGCGCGCGGCGACTACGCGGCCATGCACGTGCTGCTCACACCCGAGGCGCGCGGCCCGCTACCCGCTGCCGTCGTTCCGAGCGCGCCTACGAGCCGGGCGGCGGTCCACCGCCACCACGAGCTTCGTGGCGGTTGGGCGGGCCGCGCGAGCGCGGCGGGGACCGCGTGGCCGTGCCGGTCACCGTCGGCACGAGGGTGTTCGGCACGGTGCGCGGCCGGGTGGAGCTCGACGTCGAGGAGGAGGCGATCGACTGGGAGCCGGAGCATGGCCTTCCCGGGCCTGCGCCGGGGAGAGGCGCTGACGCGCCGAGTCGAGCTACCCGAGCGCGCGCGCGATCCTGTCGGTGGACGGCAAGGTGCTGGCGGAGGGACCGGCCGCAGAGCCGCGTCGTCCCCGCTGGCGCGTTGGCGTCCTCGATCGCGGGCACGCTGGCACCCAGCGACGACGGGCCGAGTGCGGCGCGGCCTCTACGCGCGCGGGTTCCCGGCGGACACGCCGGTCGGCAGCTCCGGGCTCGAGCGGGCGTTTCAGCGGAGGGTGGAGGGCGTTCCGGGCGGCACGCCTGCTGGCGGGGTCGCGGGTGCTGGCGCGCTCCGTCGCCGCGCGCCGGCGCCGCCGGCGCGCTCCACGATCGACACGCGGCTCCAGGAGGCCGCGGTCAGCGCGCTCGCGGGCCGGCTCGGCGGCATCGCGGCCCTCGACACCGCGCACCGGGCGGATCCGGGCGCTCGCCGGCATCGCGTTCTCGGCACCCCAGCCGCCGGGCTCGACGTTCAAGATCGTGACCACGACCGCCGCGCTCGAGGAGAGGCTGGTCAAGCCCGCCGACCAGTTCCCCGTGGAGACCCGCGCGCTGATCGACGGCGTCGAGCTCGAGAACGCCAACGGCGAGCTGTGCGGCGGCACCTTCGCCAACAGCTTCGCCCAGTCGTGCAACTCGGTGTTCGCGCCGCTCGGCGTGAAGGTGGGCGCCAAGCGGCTGGTCGAGACCGCCGAGCGCTACGGCTGGAATCAGCCGGCCGGGCTGGCCGGCGCGCGGCCCAGCACCCTGCCCGACGCCGGCGAGATCGCGACCCCGCTGGAGCTCGGCTCCACGGCGATCGGCCAGGGCAGGGTGCTGGCCACCGCCGCTGCAGATGGCCTCGCGTGGCCCAGACCGTGGCCAACGACGGCGTGCGGGTGCTGCCCACGCTGCTGCCGGCCCGGCGCGCGCCCGACGCGTACGCGTGACCTCGCCGCAGGTCGCGACCACGCTCGAGGACCTGATGATCGGCGTGGTGGGCTGCGGCACCGGCACGGCGGCGGCCATCCCGGGCGTGGACGTGGCCGGCAAGACCGGCACCGCCGAGCTGGAGGACACCCGCGGCCCGAGCGCCGACGAGGCACGGCCGGCCGACCCGTCGAACACCGACGCCTGGTTCACGGCCTTCGCCCCCGCGCGGGAGCCGAAGATCGCGGTGGCGGTGCTGTTGGTGCGCAACGGCGCGGGCGGCGCGACGGCCGCGCCCGCCGCGCCGCCTGGTGCTAGCCCGCGCGCTCGGGAAGTAGCGGCCCGGCGGGCTGAGCCACTAGAGGTCGAGCTCGATGCGCTTCGTCTCGAGCGCCCGCTCGATCACCAGCTCCAGCGGGCGGTTCTCGGTCGTGTCGAGCGGGAACTGGAACAGCAGCATCGACCGGCGGTGGGGCCGAGCTGGGCCACGCTGCCGTCCTCGGGGATGCATCGTCCTTGCCCAGCTCGCGCGCGCTGGTAGGCGAACGCGTTGTTCTCGGGCAGCTCGATCGGCTCGAACTCGTTGCCCTGGTTGTCCTCCACCATGAAGCTCGTGGCGGTGCGCTCCGGGGCTCGTCGCCGGGGTTGCAGGCCTGGATGAAGACGCCGTACAGGGCGTTGCCCGGCGGTGCCGGCTCGCCCTCGTAGTAGGCCTTGTCGGGCGGGATCCCGGGTTGAGCTGGCGGGTGAGGAAGACGTTGTAGTCCATGCCCGCCGACGTCGATCGCCAGGCCCTCGCGGGCCGGCTCCTCCACGCCCGGCTCCTCGTCCTTGTTGCCACACGCCCACGTCCCCGCCGCCGCCACGAGCGCCACGGCGCATGCCGCGACGGTGCTTCTGAGGCGGTCGGCTGCCACGGGGCGGGCAGTCTACCCGTCGGCCGCGGGGGCTCTTCGCCCGCCGGCACGTGGGCGCCGAAGCGCGGGGCCTTGCTCGGCTCGTACCCGGCGACGGTGGCGCGCGTCAGCTCGGCGTCGCCGGGCTCCTCGAAGATCCGCCGCAGCCGCTCGAGCGCCTTCTTGGTCTTGCGCCGCATCCACCCGTGGATGCCCGTCTGCCGCACGCGGTCCACGATCGTCTTCGGCTCGCTGAGCGTGGTGAGCTCGACGCGGGTGGAGCCGCCCGCCCCGGGGATGAAGTCGTAGATGGCGAGCAGGCGGGAGCGGCCGACCCTGCCCACCCGGCCCTCCTCGACGATCCGCCGGGGCCGGTCGCACTCGACGATGGCGATCTCGCCGCGCTCGTTGAACACCGGCGTGTCCAGCAGGAACCGCGCCGCCGCGCCCTTTCCGACCGGGTTGGCGCGCGCGAGCCGGTAGTCCTTGAGGTAGTGGTCCGCGAACGCCGGCCGCAGGGACAGGTCGGCCACGAAGTCGAAGACGTCCTCGCGAGGAGCGGAGATGACCGTGTCCACCGTGACCTGGCGCATCGCGGCGGGATTCTATGTCGCGGCCGCTCAGGCGGCGCGGGGCGCGACCGACCAGGTGACGCTCGCTGGCGTGCACGCGCTCGGAGCGCAGGCTCCCGCGGTCGGCGTGCGGCAGCGTCGCGACGCACAGGTCGCACACGGCCGGGCCGCCGTCGGTGGCGTGCATCCGCTCGCCGGCGAGGGGCGTCCGGTGGCAGGCGTGGCAGCGGGGAACGCCGCTGCCGAGCGACCCGACGGTGCTTCGGAGGAGCATTGCGGAGAGGTCGGGCATTGACGTGACTTCGCCCCGCGCGCCAACTTCCCTCCACGCGGGTACGGATCGTCCGGTCTGGGTACCCGGATTTAGCCTCGTAGGCCATCAGCCCGCTAATTGCGCTGTTTCGGGGCCGGGTTTGCGGTGGCACGACGATAGAATCGGCACATTCGGTCGCCCACGACCGCTGAGAACGAGGAGATTTGATGGAAAGCTTCGAAGCAGGCACCTTGGCGGGGGCCGGGTCGTTCCGCTGCGAGGAGTGCGGTTTCGCGGTCGGCCTGAGGGAACGCGACCAGGTGCCGGCGTGCCCGAGCTGCGGGGGCCGCAGCTACCGCCGGGCGCCCATGTTCGCGGATGCCTCCCCGGCCGAGCCGCCGCACGCGGACCCGTCCGAGCCCGACTGGCTCCCGGAAGCACGCGACGCGCTCACGTCCGCGGGCGACTACCTGGCCTTCGACGCGGGCCAGGGAGTGCAGGTCGTGGCCCTCCAGGACGGCTGGACACGGGTGGGCCGCAGCCTGGCAGCGCACGTGAGGCTCGACGACCCGACCGTGTCGCGCCGCCACGCGCTCATTCACCGCGAGGAGGACGGCGCTGCACGGTGCTCGACGACCGCAGCCTCAACGGCGTGTTCAAGAACGGCGAGAGCCTCGACCTGGCGGAGCTCGACGACGGCGACGCCATCAGCGTCGGACGCTTCACCCTGCACTTCATCTCGCTCCGCGAGGGCGACGGCCGCGACGAGCCGGCCCCGGCCGCCAACGCCCTGGGCTAGCCGCCGGCTACTCCGTCGAGATCGACGGGTCCGTCTGCTGCTGCTCGGGGATCGACATCAGGAAGTTGGCTCTGGGCGTCGGCGGCCAGCGCAGCCACCCGCTCGGCCTCCTCCTCCTGGCCGGTCGCCCGCAGCTCGTCGCAGTAGTGGCCCAGCAGCTCCTGGACGTCGAGCACGCCCTCGGCGTCGAGGTCGCGGATCGCGATCTTGGCGCCCTTGCCCTTGCGCCGCTCGAGCGCCTCGCGGTCGAGGTTCCACTCGTCGTTCACGCGCAGGTACACGCGGCCGCCGGTCTGGCCGGCGCACATCCACGGGCCGGGGTCGCCCATCACCACGGCGCGGCCGTTGGTCATGTACTCGAACGCGAAGCCCTTGATGTTGGCGCGGTCGGCCACGCAGCCGAGCGAGTCGTCGAGCGGCTGCTCGGGCTCGCCGCCGATCACCACGTCGGCGCCGGAGAGGCGGATGCAGAAGCGCGAGTCGGCGACGCCCTGCACGAACAGCCGGCCCGCGCTGGGCGCCGTAGGCGAACGACTTGCCCACCGACCCGTTCACGCGCTTGCCGAAGCGGTTCTTGCCCTTCATCACGGCCACCTTGCCGCCGAGCATCGTCTTGGCCACGCCGTCCTGGGCGCCGCCCTCGACGCGTGATGTCCACGCCGTAGACGTTGAACGCGCCGAGGCCCTGGCCGCCCACCGAGCCGCCGTTGAAGTGCAGCGAGGCGAGCGTGTCGTCGGTGGCCTGCGGGCCCGCCGCCGAAGATGCGCGCATGCGCGCGATCTCGCCGGCCAGCTCGGTGCCGAGCACGCGGTCGTCCGCGTCGGCCGGCTGCCGTCCCACTCGCGCCGCGACGATCGTGCCGGGCGCGATCTCGCCGGACAGCGCGGCGAGCTGCGGCCGAGGCCTCCTTGGGCTTCATCCGGATCGGGCGCGCGCAGATCAGGCCCGGCCGCCTCGCGCGTCGTCGACCAGCGGGCAGGTCGAGCGGCTCGAGGTCGAGCATCTCCTCGAGCGGCTTGATCATCTCGGTCACGTCCACGCGGTCGTTGGCGCGCGCCTGCACGAGCAGGTCGGAGCGGCCGACCAGGTCCTGCGCGCGCTCGTAGCCGAGCGACGCGGTGAGCTCGCGCACCTCCTCGCCCATCGCCTCGAAGAAGCGGGCGCAGTTCTCGGCCGCGGTCTCGAACTCCTGCGGGGTGAACTTCTTGAGCCCCTTGAGGTCGGCCTCCTCCTTGTCCTCGATCTGGGTGGCGATGCCCACGTGGCAGGTGTCGAGCTGGCAGCCGCGGCAGATCGTGCAGCCGAGCGAGACCATCGCCAGCGTGCCGAAGCCCACGCGGTTGGCGCCGAGGCAGTGCAGCTTCACGATGTCGTAGGCGTGGCGGTAGCCGCCGTCGGCCCAGATCTCCACGCGGTTGCGGATGCCGGCCTCCATCAGCGCCAGGTGCACGGCGCGCGTGCCGATGTCCGACGGCAGGCCCACGTGGCGCAGCGCGTGCGAGCGCGCGGCGCCGGTGCCGCCCTCGAAGCCGGACAGCGTGATCATGTCCGCGCCCGCCTTGGCGATGCCCACGCCGATCGTGCCGATGTTCGGCACCACCGGCACCTTCACCGACACGCGCACGTCGGGGTTGGCGGTCTTGAGCTCGTCGATCAGCTCGGCCAGGTCCTCGATCGAGTAGAGGTCGTGGTTGTTCGAGGGCGAGATCAGGTCCGTGCCGCTCGGTGGCGTTACGCGCCTGGGCGACCTTGTCGGTGACCTTCTTGCCGGGCAGGTGGCCGCCCTCGCCGGGCTTGGCGCCCTGGCCGATCTTGATCTCGACGAGGTAGGACGAGTTGATCATCTCGCTGGTCACGCCGAAGCGGCCCGAGGCCACCTGCTGGCCGCGCCAGAGCGGGTACTTGCCGTACATGTCCTGGATCTCGCCGCCCTCGCCGTTCATGGCGATGATGTTGATCCGCTTGGCGGCCTCGGCGTAGGCGCGGTAGGCCATCTCGCCCTGGGAGCCGAAGCTCATCGAGGAGATCACGATCGGGTAGCTGTGCAGGCCCACGCCCGGGTCGGCCTCGCGCGTCGGGATCGGCTCGCGGTCGGACTTCAGGTCGAGGATGTGGCGCAGCGAGATCGGCTGCTCGTGCTCGAGCTCGCGCACCTTCTCCGAGTACTCCGCGTACTCGCCGGTGCCGTTGGCCGCGGCCACCGCCGCCTTGTAGACCTTCGGGTAGAAGCGGAACGTCTTGGCGGGCTTGGACTCCGTCCTCGCCGGCCAGCACGCGCTGGCGCTCGTCGCCGTCGGCGTCGAGCTCGGCGAAGCCGGTGCCGCCCTGCCTCGGTGCCCATGTAGGCGGGCGTGTCGAAGATCGCGGTGAGCTCGGGCTTGAGCCCGATCGAGGAGAACAGCCGCGCGTAGCCGCGCACCTCGTGGATGCCGATCGTGGAGATCACCTTCTCGATGCCCTTGCGCAGCGCGGCGGCGAGGTTGCCGACGTCCGTGCGCGTAGTCGTCCATCAGCGCGACCTCGACCATCGCGTACGGGCAGACGGCGTCGGCGCCCAGCCCGAGCGCCACCACCACGTCGTGCACGTTGCGGATGCGCGGCCGAGCGCAGCACCACGCCGCAGCGCCGGCGCAGGTTGGTCTCGCCGGCCTCGACCCAGTGCTCGCGCAGCGCCAGGTCCACGGCGGCCAGCGCCAGGTGCGGGTCGAGGTAGCGGCGGTCGCCCTCGTAGGCGGTGCGGTCGGAGAGCACCAGCAGCTCGCGCGCCGCCGCGCGACGGCGGTCGTGGCCTCCTGCTTGAGCCGCTCGATCGCGCCCTCGGTGTACTCGGACTCCAGGCAGGAGATGTCGAGCACCTTGGCCCGGCCGCGGAAGGCCTCCCACAGGTCCTCGAGCAGGAAGGTCTTGTGCTCGTGGGCGATCTTGCGGTAGGTCTCGTCGGACAGCGGCGCCAGCTCGTCGTGGCCGCCGAGCAGCACCGGGAAGGCGATCTCGACCGTGTCGACGCCTCCCGGCCGACCTCGTGCGAGCGCCGGGCGCGCGCCCGAGCACGGCGCGGCAGGAGAAGTGCTCGACCTCGCGCTCGCGGTCGATCGCCGGGTTGGTGACCACCGCCACCGACTCCTTGAAGTAGTCGGCCAGGTTCTGGCGCTCGGGCGACAGGCAGGCCAGCGGCCCGTCGTAGCCGAGCGAGCCGATCGGCTCCGCGCCGGTGGCGGCCATCTGCTGCACGAGCTTCATGTCCTCGCGCTGCCAGCCGAAGCCGCCCAGCACGCGGTCCTCCACCTTCACCGGCTCGGACGGGCCGGCGCTCGTGTAGCCGGGGATCTCGGCGCCCTCGAGCGGGCCGCCGGTGAGGATCGCGCCCGCGAAGCTCGTAGTCGTCCTCGTCGGCGCCGGTGCGCTCGCGCCAGCGCTCGGCGCACAGCCGCTGCATGCTCGCTGGTGGTCGCGCAGGCGCGACTCGCCCTTCGTGCGGTCGATCTGCACCAGCATCTTCTCGCCCGGCGCGAGCGGCTTGGGCTCGCCGATGGTGTCGGCCACCGCCACCACGCCGGGCTCGGAGGAGAAGACGTGCGCGTCGGCGGTCTCGAGCGTGCCACAGCGGGCGCAGGCCGAGCGCGTCGACGGAGAACACGCACTCGTCCCCGTAGCCGCGAGATCAGCGCCACCGGGCCCTGGGCGAACGGGCCGAAGGCCTGGCGCAGGTACATGTAGAAGCCGCGCAGCTCCGCCGGGCATGCCCTTGATCTCGTTGACGATCGGCGGCAGCGCGAGCTCCATCGCCTCGACCAGCGTGAGGCCGCTGGCGGTGACCAGCGACTCGACCGTGCGGTTGAGGTCCTGCGAGTCCGAGCCGTCCTTGTGTGATCGGCACGCCGAGCATCCGCGCCTCCTGGCGCAGGCGGGCGATGGTGTTGATCTCGCCGTTGTGGCCGAGCACGCCGAACGGCTGCACGCGCTTGAACGACGGCCAGGTGTTGGTGGAGTAGCGGTTGTGGCCGAGCACCGCGGCGGTCTCGGCGCGCGCGTCGTGCAGGTCGGGGTAGTAGCGGCCCAGCGCCGCCGGGGCGCCGAGCACCTTGTAGACGGCGGTGTGGGTGGAGCAGCGAGGCCACGTGCACGTCGAGCTCCTCCTCGAGCGCGCAGCGTGAGCTCGAAGCACAGCTTCGGGTCCTCGATCAGGCCGCCGACCTGCCAGAAGACCGGCTCCTCCTCGCGGGCGGTCGGGCCCGAGCGCCGAGGAGTCGACCACGTTCTCGCGCTCGGCCAGCACGCGCAGCCCGATCTTGCTCATCAGCTCGCGGGCGCGCTGCTTCTGGCCCGCCTTCACGTCGCCCGCTGCGCGGGATGAAGACGTGCACGACCGCGAAGCGCTCGTCGAGCGCCAGCTTGCGAGGCGTGGCCGCCGGTGCGGATCTCCTCGGCCCAGATCTTGCGCGGGATGTCGATCAGCACGCCGCAGCCGTCGCCCTCGCCGTCGACGTTGCCGGCGCGGTGGAGCATCTTCTCGAGCGCCACGAGCGCGGTCTGCGATCGGCCTCGTGGGTCGGCTGCGCGCCCTTGTTCGACCGACGCGTAGAGCGCGCAGGCGTCCTGTCCTCGACGGTCTGCGGCGCGCGGCAGCGGGCGGTACGCCTGCGTAGGCGAGTAGCGCTGGGCGGGCGTCGGCGGGTGCGACATGGGTCCTCCTCGGGTTCCGCGCCTTCTCCGAGCGGGCGCGCGACGGGGTAGGAGCAGGCATAATACCGCCGGGCGCCACCGTTGGCGAGGACAGCCGCCGGGCGGATCCCGCCAGGCGGCGAAAAGCCCGCAATTAGCGAGCGAGCGCCACGTGGCGCGGCCGGGCGCGGCGCGCGGCGACGTCCTCTGCGCCCGATGGCCACCACGATCACCGTCTGCTCCCAGAAGGGAGGCACCGGCAAGACCACCACCATGCGCACGCTCTGCGACGTGCTTCCGCCGCATCGGGCTCGACGTGCTGGCGGTGGACCTCGACCCGCAGGGCAACCTCTCCGACTACTTCGACGTGCCGGCCGACGCCGATCCCACGATCGCCGACGTGCTGGCCGGCCAGGCGCCGGGCACTCGACGCGATCCACGACGACGTGCTCCCCGCCAACCTGGGCCTGGCCGAGTCGGAGCTGGTGCTGAGCGGGAAGATGGGCCGCGAGATGACGCTCAAGCGGGCGCTGCGCGAGGCCAAGCGGCGCTACGACCTCGTCCTGATCGACTGCCCGCCCGTCGCTCGGGCTGCTGACCGTGAACGCGCTGGTGGCCGCCGACCACGCGCTGATCTCGAGCGAGGCCGAGTACTTCTCGCTCCAGGGCGTCGAGCAGGCGCTCGAGGTGGTGGAGCTGGCCAAGGAGTCGCTCCACCCCGAGCTCGACTGGCTGGGCGTGGTGCTGAACATCGCCGACCTGCGCCCGGTCCACGCGCGCGAGGCGCTCGAGCAGCTCAAGGAGCGCTTCGGCGACAAGGTGTTCGACCCGTGATCCGGCGCTCGGTGCGCTACGCGGAGTCGGCCGAGCGCGGCGTCTCGATCCTCGACTACGCGCCCGACCTCGGCGCCGACTACCTGGCGCCTGGCGGAGGAGGTGCTGGCCCGGCTGGGGTGGCGCTCGGAGCGCTCGCGACTGAATGAGTTGCGCGCCGAGCTGGTGCCCGCTTAGGCTGCGTCGCGTGTCCGAGCTGCTCCGCAAGCCGGCTGTCGAGCTGGCCCGCATGGTCCGCGACGGAGAGGTCACCTCCCGGGAGCTCGTGGAGGCGTCGTTCGACCGCATCGAGGCCACGGGCACGTTGAACCACTGGACGCTCCTCGACCAGGACGCCGCGCTGTCGGCGGCCGACGCCGTCGGGCCGGACGACGAGCGGCCCTTCGCCGGCGTGCCGATCGCGATCAAGGACCTCTTCGCTCCCGTGGCGGGCCTGCGGATGGCCCAGGGGTCGGACCTGCTGGGCGAGTTCACGCCCGACTACGACTACGCGCTCGTGCGCCGCTTCAAGGAAGCCGGGTTCGTGATCGTCGGCAAGACCCAGACGCCGGAGTTCGGGATCCTGCCGGTCACCGAGCCGCGGCGGTTCGGCCCCGCGCGCAACCCCTGGGACCCCGAGCGGACGACCGGCGGCTCGAGCGGCGGCTCCGCGGGCGCGGTCGCCTCCGGCTGCGTGCCGGTGGCTCACGCCAGCGACGGTGGTGGCTCCATCCGCATCCCCGCCGCCTGCTGCGGCCTGGTGGGGCTCAAGCCCGCGCGCGGGCGAATCTCCCGCGCCCCCGACCTGGGCGATCACTTCCTGTCCACCGACGGCGTGGTCACTCGCACCACCGAGGACGCCGCCGTGCTGCTGGACCTGATGGCGGGGCCGGAGCCCGGCGACGCCACCTGGGCGCCGCCCCCCGCGGAGCCGTTCGCCGAGACCGCCCGCCGCGACCCGGGCAAGCTGCGCGTGGCGCTCACCATGGATATGCCGATCGAAAGCGAGCTCGACCCGATCGCCGAACGGGGCGCGCGCGACGCCGCCGCCCTGTTGGAGGAGCTCGGCCACGAGGTGGAGGAGGTGCAGGCGCCCTGGAAGGGCGCGGACCTGCTCCCCACCTTCAGCGTGCTGTGGGCCGCCAATGTGGCCGCGTCCGCCATGCACGGGGCGATCGTGACCGGCCGCCAGCTCGAGGAGGGGGACATCGAGCCGCTGTCGTGGTGGCTCTTCACGGAGGGCATGAACTACAAGGCGCCCGAGTACATCGGCGCCGTGGTCACGCTCCAGGCCTTCTCTCGCGGAGTGATGGGGCTGTGGGAGCAGCACGACCTCGTGCTCACCCCCGCGCTGGCCCAGCGGCCGGTGCCCATGGGCGAGATCGACGCCATGGGCGAGAACCCCTCGTACGAGTTCCTCAAGTCGCGGCCAGTTCACCCCCTACACGGCGCCATTCAACGTGAGCGGCCAGCCCGCGATCTCGGTGCCGCTCTACCAGGGCGAAGACGGGCTGCCGGTGGCCGTCCAGCTCGCGGGACCACAGCTGGGCGAGGGCCTGCTGCTGCAGGTGTGCCGCCAGCTGGAGGAGGCCCGGCCCTGGGCCGACCGGCTCCCGCCCGAGCCGGCGCGGGCAACGGCCTAGCTAGACGCTCGCGAGCAGTTCGCGGTCGCGCTGGTAGGTGAGCGCCGCGGAGGCCTCCTCGAGCCCCAGCCAGCGGACCTCGTCGACCTCGTCGTTGGGCTTAAAGGCGCCGCCCTCGACCTCCATGAGCCAGTAGCGCACGAGCTTCGGCCGGTCCTTGTTGTCGCGGTACTCGGTGCTCGCCAGCTCGCGCACCGGCCGGCAGCGCAGGCCGGTCTCCTCCTCGACCTCACGCAGGGCCGCCGCCTCGAAGCTCTCGCCGCGGTCGAGCTTGCCCTTGGGCAGGGTCCAGTCGTCGTAGCGCGGGCGGTGCACGATGCACACCTCCCGGCCCGCGGCCCCCGGCCGCAGCACCACACCCCCGGCCGCCTCGACCGTCATTCGATCTCCGTCACGTCGGCGCCGCCGGGCGCGAACATCACCCGCCGCACGTCGCAGTCCTGGGCCCGCCGCCTGAGCTCGGCCAGCAGGTTGCCCGTCTGCTGCCAGTGACACCAGAACAGCACGGCGGGACCGGCGCCGGAGATGGTGGCCCCCACGGCGCCCAGGTCGGGCGCGGCCCGCACCAGCTCCATCGAGCGCGGGTACAGGCCAGCGCGCCGGTCCTGGTGCAGGCGGTCGGACAGCCCGCGCCCGATCAGCGAGAAGTCGTCGCGGGCCAGGCCCAGCACCAGCAGCGAAGCGTGCGCCACGTTGTGGACCGCGTCCTCCAGCGGCACCTCGGTGGGAAGCGCTGCCCGGGCCTGCGCCGTGGGCACGGGATCGGGCGGGATGGCCAGCACCCCCTCGAGCCCGGGCGGCGGCTCGAAGCGGGCCGGCTCGTGCCCGGCGCACACGACGAACCCGCCGAGCAGCGCCGCCGCGACGTTGTCGGGGTGGCCCTCGAGCTCGCGCGCACGCTCGAACAGCGGGGCGTCGAGCTCATACATGTGGTCCGCGGCCACCAGCCCCGCCACGATGGCCGCGGCGCTGGAGCCCAGCCCGGCCGACGGCGGGATCTCCGACCGGATCCGAAAGGCCACCCCGTCGGCAGGGTGCAACGCCTCGAAGGCGCGCACGCACAGGTTGGTCCGGTCTAGCGCCACACCGGGCACGTCGCACTCCACCGACAGCTCGCCCGTCTCCTCCACCTCCAGCTCCAGGCCCAGCGACAGCGCGGCGGCCAACGCGTCGTAGCCCGGGCCGAGGTTGGCCGAGGACGCGGGCACCCGCACCAGGCGGCGGCGGTTCAAGAGGGCTCCAGCACGGCCGCCTCCACGGCGCCGATCTCCGGCTCGCACGGGATCACGGGAGCGGCGCGGTTCATCGCCGTCTGCGGGTCCTTGAGGCCGTGGCCGGTGAGCACGCAGACCACGCGGCCCTCGACCCCGCCGGCCAGCAGGCCCGCCACCGAGGCGGCCGATGCGGGCTCGCAGAACACGCCCTCGCGCGCCGCCAGGAGCGAGTACGCATCCAGGATCTGCTCGTCGGTCACGGCGGCGACCGCGCCGCGCGAGGACGTGAAGGCACCCATCGCGTCCTCCCAGCGCGCCGGGTTGCCGATCCGGATGGCCGACGCCACGGTGTCGGGCTGCTCGACCGGCGCCCCGTGCACCAGCGGGGCGGCGCCCGCCGCCTGGAAGCCCAGCAGCCGCGGCGCGTGGCCGAGCTCGTGGAAGCCCCGCCACCAAGACGTCACGTTGCCGGCGTTGCCGACCGGGATGCAGAGCGCGTCGGGCGGCTCGCCGAGCTGGTCGCAGACCTCGAACGCCGCGGTCTTCTGACCCTCGATCCGGAAGTCGTTGACCGAGTTCACGAGCGAGACCGGATGGCGCTCGGCAAGCTCGCGCACGAGCGCGAGTGCCTCGTCGAAGTTGCCCCGCAACGCGATCACCCGGGCGCCGTGCATGAGCGCCTGGGCGAGCTTGCCGGTGGCGATCTTGCCCTCGGGCACGATCACGGCGCCGCGCAGCCCCGCGCGCGCCGCATAGGCGGCGGCGCTGGCGGCGGTGTTGCCCGTGGATGCGCACACCACCGCCTCCGCGCCTTCGCGGACCGCCGCCGACACCGCCACGGTCATGCCGCGGTCCTTGAACGAGCCGGTGGGGTTGGCGCCCTCGATCTTGAGCCACACATCAGCGCCTGAGAGCTCGGACAGGACCGGGGCCCGCACCAGCGGGGTGTCGCCCTCGTCGAGCGTGACCAGGGGCTCGACCGGCAGCCGGTCGGCGTACCGCCAGAGGCTCAGGGAGCTCCCGCGTCACTCGAATACCTCCTCGATCACGCGGATCACCCGCGGGCGCGAGCGCACGAAGTCCAGCCGCCCGATCAGGTCGACGGCCGCGCGGAACTTGGACTCCAGCACCGGGTGCATGACCATGGCCAGCCGGGCGTCGGCGCCGATGCCCTTTTGCACCACCGACTTGATCGAGACCCCCTGCAGGCCGAGGATCTCGGCGACCTGGGCGAGCACGCCGGGGCGGTCGGCCACCTCGACGTGCAGGTAGAAGGCCGACTCGCGATCGGTGACGAGCTCCACCGGCTTGGCCGGCGGCGCGACGAAGGGCGGCGGGATCATGGCCGAGATCACGTCGCCCAGCACCGCCGACGCCGTCTGGCTGCCGCCGGCGCCGGGGCCGGAGAGGGTGATCTCGGTGATGGCGGGCGACTCCACGGTCACGGCGTTGAAGGAGCCGTTCACGGCCGCCAGTGGGTGGCCCGCGTACAGGAACGCGGGGTACACGGCCACCGCGAGCCCGCCGTCGACTCGCTCCGCGCTGCCTATGAGCTTGAGCGACAGGCCGAGCTCCTTCGCGTAGGCGATGTCGTCGCTCGTGATCCGCTCGATCCCCTCGTGGGGCACGTCGTCCAGGTGCACCGGTGTGCCGAACGCCAGGCGCGCGAGGATGGCCATCTTGGCCGCCGCGTCCTTGCCCGTGACGTCCTCGGTGGGGTCCGCCTCGGCGTACCCCAGCTCCTGAGCCTCGCTGAGCGCGTCGGCATACGAGGCGCCGGTGCGCTCCATCGCGGTGAGGATGAAGTTGGTGGTGCCGTTCACGATCCCGTGGACGCGGTCGATATGGGCGGCGGCCAGGGTCTCCGAGATCACCCGGATGGCGGGCACCACGCCGGCCACCGCGGCCTCGAAGCGCAGCTGCACACCGGCCTTCCCCGCGGCGTCGAAGAGCTCCTCCCCGTGCCGCGACACCAGCTGCTTGTTGGCGGTCACGAAGTGCTTGCCGGCGCCCATCGCCGCGCGGGCGTACTCGAGCGCGGGCGAGGTGCCGCCGATCAGCTCCACGATCAGGTCGCTGCGGGCCAGGATGTCGTCGAAGTCGCCGCGGCTGCGGGTGAGCACGCCAGAGAGCTCCGGCGCGCGCCCCACCTCCTCGGCGATGGCGTCCGCGCGCTCAGACAGCAGTGCCTCGAAGGCGGCTCCGACCGTGCCGTGGCCGAGCAGCCCGATGCGAAAGGGCGCGCTATCCGACGTCACGGGCGGTGAGGTCGTCGAGGGTCTCGCGACGCACAACCACCCGCGCGTCGCCGTCCCGGCAGAAGATCACCGGCGGCCTCATGACCGCGTTGTAGTTGCTGGCCATGGCGTGCCCATATGCGCCCGTGGCCGGCATGGCCACCACGTCGCCGGGACGCGGGTCCTCGAGCGCCGCCTCGGACACCAGGACGTCGCCGGACTCGCAGTGCATGCCCACGATCCTGCAGGGGGTGGAGTCGCCGAAGCGGTCCACGACATCGGCCTCGTAGACCGCTCCGTAGAGCATGGGCCTGATGTTGTCGGCCATCCCACCGTCGACCGCCACGTAGGTGCGCACACCGGGAATCTCCTTCACGGTGCCGACGGAGTAGAGGGTCACGCCGGCGTTGCCCACCAGGGACCGGCCCGGCTCGCAGAGCACGCGGGCGCCCGCGGGCGCGTGCGCCAGCATCGCCTCGGCGTACTCGGCGGGCGGTGGCGGCCGGTCCTCGCGCGTGTATGCGATCGCGAAGCCGCCGCCCAGGTTCACCAGCGGGTGGTCGCCGATCTCGTGCAGCACGTCGGCCAGCGACTCGTAGATCTCGGTGTCGAAGACCTGCGACCCGATGTGGGCGTGCAGGCCGCGGACCTCCAGGCCGGCGGAGGCACAGCGCTCCAGGGCCCGCTCCACGTCGCGCATGGGCACCCCGAACTTGGAGTCCACCCCGCCGGTTCGGATCGCACGGTGGGTCTCCGGCTCGATCCCGGGCGTGATGCGCACGAGCACCCGCTGGGGCCGCCCAGCCGCCAGCCGCTCGAGCCGATCCAGCTCGTCCAGCGAGTCCACGATCACGTGGCCGATCCCGGCCGCCAGCGCGGCCTCCAGGTCGGCGTCGGTCTTGTTGTTGCCGTGCATGTAGATCCGCTCGGGCGTAAAGCCGGCGCCCAGCGCTAGGTGCAGCTCCCCGCGCGACGCGACGTCGCACGACAGCCCCTCGGCCGCGAAGATCCCCAGCGCGGCGGTGCAGGGGAACGCCTTGCTGGCGTAGACGACCTCGAAGCGCTCGGTGCGTGACGCGAAGGCGTCGACCGTGGCGCGGGCGCGGGCGCGCATGTCGTCCTCCGCGTAGACGTACGCGGGAGTGCCGAACTCGCGCGCGAGCTCCAGCGCGTCGCAGCCGCCGATCTCCAGCCTCCCCTCGGCACTCAGGCGCGAGCCGAGCGGGTAGACGCCCGCCAGCCCGCCGGGGAGCTCCGCCGCGCCGGCGTCGGCCAGCGCCTGCTCGGTGTCCTCGCCGGCCATAGGCTGGGCGATTATGAAGCACGCCCCTCCGGCGCCGCCCGCGCTGGCAGTCCACGACGGCCTCTCCTATGCGCTCTTCATGCCCGAGGGCGAGCCCGTGGGCGGCGTGGTGATCCTGCACGGCGCCGGCTCTGCCAAGGAGAGCCACTTCGACTTCGGGCGGCTGTGTCGCGAGCGCGGCCTCGCGGCGCTGGCCTACGACGCCCGCGGGCACGGTCGATCGGCCGGTGCGCTGGGCGAGGGCGCGGTGGACGACGCGGTGGCCGTCTGTGGGCTCATGGCCGAGCACGCGCCCGCGGTGGCCCTGCGCGGCTCGAGCATGGGCGGCCTGTTCGCCATCCACGCCGCGGCCGCGCGCCCGGGCACGGCCGCTGTGGTGGCCATCTGCCCCGCGCCCGAGGAGCTGTTGCTGCGGGGCCTGCGCTCGGGGTCGCTCACCGACTTCAGGGTGGATCGCGACGGGCTCGAACGCCTCCTGGGCTCGCTCGACGTGTTCGCGGCCGCCGCCGAGCTCGGCCCGGCCACGGCGCTGATGCTCCTGCACGCGCGCGGAGACGAGCAGGTGCCCTACACGGTCAGCGAAGAGCTGGCGCAGGCGGCGCGCGAGCCCAAGCGGCTGCTGGTCTTCCCGGGCGGCCACCATCGCTCGCTGCAACACGACCTCGAGGTGCAGAACCTCTCGGCCGGGTTCATCGAGCAGGCCTTCACCTAAGTCTTGAGAATCATTCTCGTTTAGCATCCGCCGGGATGGAGCTGCTCGGCGCACTGCCCAGCCCGGCGGACCTGGTGGAGCTGCGCTCGACCCGCCGCGCCCTGCTCGAGCTGGCGCTGCTTGCCGTGGCGGGCGGCGTGGCCGGCGCGTTCGTGGTGCTGCGCCGGCTGGCCTTCTTCTCCCACGCCGTGGGCAGCGCCACGTTCCCTGGCCTGGTGCTGGCCGAGGCCGCGTCGGTGAGCCCGCGGATCGCGGCGATCGGCGTGGCCGCGGGCTACGCCGGCGCGACCGAGCGAGCGGGAAGGCACGGACGCGATGCCGGCGATGCCGCCACGGCCCTGGTGCTGGTCGCCGCGCTGGGCCTGGGGATAGTGCTGGCCAGCGACGTGTTCGAGTCGGGCGCAGCCGTGGACCGGCTGCTCTTCGGCTCGGCGATCGCGCTGGACGACGGCGACCTCGTCTTCGCCGCAGCGGCCGCGCTGCTGGCGCTGGTTAGCGTGGCGGCTGCTGAGCCGCGCGTGGACCGCGGCGGCTTTCGATCCCGCGGGTGCGGCGCGCGCTGGGCGTGCCGCTCGCGCGCGTGGACCTGGCCCTGCTGGGCCTGGTGGCGCTGGTCGCGGCCGCCGCCCTCCCGGCCGTCGGCGCCCTGCTGGTCACCTCGCTCTTGGCCGTGCCCGCCGCCATCGCGCGGCTGTTCGCGCGGCGCGTGAACGTGCTCGTGGGCGCCGCCGTGGCGGTGGCGGCCGTGCAGGCGGTGCTCGGGCTCTACCTCTCGGTCTGGCTCGACGTGCCGCCGGGCCCGGCCGTGGCCGTGCTCGGCGCCGGTGCCTACGGCGTGTGCGCAGCGGGGCTGGCCGTCGCACCGCGGGCCCGCGCCCTGCGAGGGCACGGCATGAGCGAGCCCAGCGTCTCGCTGTCGCGGGCTGTCGCTGGGCTACGGCGGCTGATGCCGTGCTCACCGGCGTGGACTTCGCCGCCGCTCCCGGGGCGGCCATCTCCGTGCTCGGGCCCAACGGCGGCGGCAAGACCACCCTGATGCGCGCCCTGACCGGGGAGCTTCAGCCGCTCTCCGGGGCGGTCGGGCTCGCGGGGCGCCCCGCCTACGTGGCCCAGTCCGAGCGCGCCCGGCTGGACTTCCCCGTGAGCGCCCTCGACGTGGCCGTGATGGGCACGCTCGCGCGGGGCCGCTGGTGGCTCCCGGCGCGAGCTGCGGAGCGGCGCTCCGCCCGTGCCGCCCTCGCGCGGGTGGGCCTGGAGGAGCGGCGCGGACACTCTCTTCGGCGAGCTCTCCGGCGGCCAGCGCCAACGGGTGCTGATCGCCCGCGCGCTCGTGCAGGACGCGCCGGTGCTGCTGCTGGACGAGCCGCTCGCCGGGGTCGATCCGGCCAGCGCCGAGCGCATCGGCGCCCTGTTCGGCGAGCTCGCGCGCCGAGGGCCGCACCCTGCTGGTTACCTCGCACGACGTCGAGAGCGCCGCGCGCGTTCGACCAGGTGCTGTGCCTGAACCGCCGCCAGGTCGCGTTCGGCGCCGCCGGACCAGGCGCTCCGGCGCGAGGTGCTCGAGGAGACCTACGGCAGCGAGATCGTGGTCATCGAGGACGACGGCGCGCCGGTGCGCGCGATCGCCGTCCAGCACCACTCGCACTGAGATGGACGTCCTGGACCCCTGCTGGACCCCTGGCGCTCGGGCATCGAGCGCCGCGCGCTGATCGAGATCGTGCTGCTGGGCGGCGTCTGCGGCGCGCTCTGTTCTGGATCGTCAGCTATCCGGCTGAGCTACCCGGCCGAGTCGCTGGCCCACGGGCTGCTGCCCGGCCTGGTGCTGGCGGCACTGGCGGGCGCGCCGCTGCTGCTGGGCGCAGGCGTCGGGGTCAGCGCGGCCGCGGCGCTGGTGGCGCTCGCCGGGCGCGACGAGCGCATCGGCGCCGACACCGCGACCGCGGTGGTGGTCACGGGCGCGTTCGGCCTCGGTGGCCTGCTGGCCCTGTCGCCAGATGCCCCGGCTCGCCTGGAGGAGCTGCTGTTCGGCGACCCGCTCGGCGTGGCCGATGCCGACCTGGTGGCGGCGTCGGCGCTGGCCCTGGTGGGCGGTGCGGCGCTGCTCGCGCTTCACCGGCCGCTGTGCGCCGTGGCGTTCGACGCCGGGCGCAGCCGGCGCGCTCGGCGTCGCGGCGGCGCGCGTGCAGGTGGCACTGCTGGGCCTGCTGGCCGCCGCGGTGGCGGTGGCCGTGCAGGGGCTGGGCAGCCTGCTGGTCCTGGCGGTGCTGGTGGCGCCGGCGGTGGCGGCGCGCCGCCACGCGGCAGGCCCCGGCG
This sequence comes from uncultured Thermoleophilaceae bacterium, assembly GCA_963814005.1. Classification (GTDB taxonomy): domain Bacteria; phylum Actinomycetota; class Thermoleophilia; order Solirubrobacterales; family Thermoleophilaceae; genus JAAYBF01. The sequence goes on along the minus strand of CAWFBA010000009.1, from coordinate 133,345 downwards.
CCGGCATGGCCCTCGGCGCGGTCGTCGGGGCCGGCGCCGGCGTCGCCGGGCTCTACGCCTCGCACCACCTGGGCAGCGCCGCCGGTGCATCGGTGGCGCTGGCGCTGTGCGCCGCCGCGGTGGCGGGCGCGGCGGCTGCCGGGCCTCAGGCGGGACGCGGCTCCCGCGGGCGCCCGCGCAGGCGGATCAGCAGCGCGGCGCCGAGCGCGATCATCACGAGGCTGATCAGCTGCGGCTGCGTCAGGCCCGGCCACCACCGCTTCGTTGCGGCGGATGAACTCGATCAGCAGGCGCTCGGTGCCCGCCAGCACCAGGTAGAGGGCGAACAGCACGCCCGGGCCGGAACCGGTCGCGAAGGTTCCACAGCACGAGCGCGATCAGCCCCATGGCCACCGTCTCGAAGACCGGCGTCGGGTGCACCTCGTCGGTGGTGGGCACGGTGCCGTCCGGGTAGGCCATCCCCCACGGCAGGCCGGTGGCCTCGCCGTAGTCGCCGTCGCCGGAGAGCTGGCAGCCGACCCGTCCGAGGGCGTAGCCGATGCGCCAGGCCGGCGCGCGGCCAGGTCGAACATCCGCGCCTCCAGGAAGCCCGCGCCAGCGCGCCCACAGGCTCACGCCGAGCGCGCCCCCCGAGCAGCCCGCCGAACCACACCAGCCCCGAGCCGGAGAAGAGGTTGCCGAGCAGGTCGTCCGACACGTCGTCCCAGTTCTGGATCACGTAGTCCAGCCGCGAGCCGACGAGCCCGCCGACCAGCGCCGGCGAACGACCATCTCGTAGGCCCAGTCGCGCCGGCTTGCCGAGCTCCTCCAGCCGCCGCGCGACCAGCGCACCCGCCGCGAGGAACCCGAGCGGCGAAGCAGATCCCGAACGTCTGCAGCGTGATCGGGCCGATTTCGATCTCCGGGTAGCACGGCCCGGAACCTAGTGGAGTGCCGGCTCCGCGCCGCGGCGGCTACAGGTAGCCCATCGGGTTCGACGGGCGACCCGCCGATGCGGACCTCGAAGTGCAGGTGGTCGCCGGAGCGAGTGGCCGGTGTTGCCGACGGCGCCGATGACCTGGCCCTGGCTGACGACGCGCCCACCGAGACGCCGATGCTCGACTGGTGGCCGTAGCAGGTGGACATGCGAGCCGCCGTGCTGGATGCAGGTGTAGTTGCCGTAGCCGCGCCACGCCGAGCAGGCGACGCCGTGCCGCCGAGTCGGCGGCGCGGATCGGCGTGCCGGTCGGGGCCGCGATGTCGATGCCGGCGTGCAGGCGGCCCCAGCGCATCGCCGAACGGCGACGACGAAGGTGCCGTTCACCGGCCAGATCAGCCGGCCGGTGCCGCGCCGGATCGGCCCGGGAGCGCTGCCGCTGGAGCTGGCCCGGCCAGCGCGCTGCGGATGCTGGCCTGCTCGCGCTCCATCGCGGCCAGGTCCCCCTGGGCCTGCGGCGCGGCGCTGACGCACACCGCGCCAGCACGCGTGCGGCGGCCGTTGCGCGCGCTGCGCAGCTCGCCCTGAGCCGAGGCAAGTCGGTCCCGCGCCGACGGCGATGTCGTCGCGCCGGCGCAGGATCGTCTCGGCCGCGGCCTGCTTGCGTCCCTCCAGCTCGGCCAGGTGCGCCCTCCGCCTTCTCGGCCTGCGCCTTGAGCACCTTGCACGCGCGTCGACGATCTCGGCGGTCCTGGTCGGAGATCCGCTCCAGGAACTCGGTGCGCTCCAGCAGGTCGGAGAAGCCGTCGGCCTCCAGCACCACGGTCAGGGCGTCGGGCTGATCGGCCTTGTAGAGCTCGACGAGCCGGTCGGCGAGGCGCGATGCGGGCCTGCCGGAGCTCTGAGCGGGCGCGCTCGAGCCGGTCGCGCGCCACCTCAAGCTCGTCGCGCACCTCCAGCAGCTCGGCGCGCGCGCCGTCGAGCTCGTCCTGCACGGTCGTGAGGCGGCGCTGGGTGCCGCGGATCTCGCCCTGGAGGCCCTCGATCCGGTTGTTGTAGCGCCGGATGTCCTGGGTCAGGACGCCCTCCTTGCGCTTGCCCTGCTCGACCTGCGCGCGCTTGGCCTCGATGCGCTTGGACAGCGGGCGCCGTCTGCCCGGGCAGGGGCAGCAGCACGTAGGCCGCCAGGGCCAGGGTCATGGGCACCAGAAGAGCTTCTTCATCGTCATGCGCGCCCGGGGGCGCTTGCGGGGTTAGCTGACGGGCTCGCGCCGCCTGGCGCTACCACTCGCTCGAGAGAGGATTCGCCCCGGCCATCGGCCTTCGGTTCCCCCGTTTACCCCTTTGTGCAGGGCAATTCAGCATCCGGGACCGGGGGACCGTAGCACGCAGGCACGCTCCGGGCGGGCTTTCCTCCTCGGTGCAAGCGTTCGTGCACCCCTCACTACACTTCGAATCGTGGCGTCCCAGAAGGCGATCTTCCCCCGCGACACCGGCCTGCAGGTGCGGATGCTTGTCACGCTGTTCCTGCTGGGCCTGCTCTACGTGGCCCTCGTCGGCGTCTGCTCGCCGCCGGCGCCGGGCGCCACGGTGATGATCGTCGTGATCGGCGCGCTGACCTTCGCGCAGCTGTTCCTCTCGGACAAGCTGGCGCTGCGGTCGATGGGCGCCCGGAGGTCTCGCCCGAGGAGGCCCCGGGGCTGCACGCGATGATCGATCGGCTCTGCATCCAGGCCGACCTGCCCAAGCCGAAGATCGCCGTCGCCGACACCGACCTGCCGAACGCCTTCGCACTGCGGCCGGTCCCAGAAGTCGGCCACCGTGTGCGCCACCACGGGGATCATGCGCACCCTCTCCCCCGCCGAGCTCGAGGGCGTCATGGCCCACGAGCTCACGCACGTCAAGAACCGCGACGTGCTGATCATGACCATCGCCAGCTTCTTCGCCAGCATCGCCTCGATGATCCTGCAGTTCGCCCTCTTCTTCGGCGGCGGGGGCGACGACGAGGGCGCGCCGTCGGTGCTCGTGATCTTCGCCGTCTCCTTCGCCGTCTACATCCTCTCCTTCTTCCTGATGCTCGCCCTGTCGCGCTACCGCGAGTTCGCGGCCGACCGCGGCGCCGCGCTGATCACCGGCCGCCCGAGCGCGCTCAGCTCGGCGCTCATGCGGATCTCCGGCGCGATGGAGTCCGTGCCCGCAGCAGCGACCTGCGCGAGGCCGAGCGGATGAACGCCTTCTTCATCGTGCCGTCGAGCGTGAAGGGCGTGGTGCAGACGCTCTTCGCCACGCACCCGCCGATGGAGAAGCGGATCGAGGCCTCAACCGCCTCGAGACACAGCTCCAGGGCGGCACCGCCTAGCCGCGGTGGGCTTCCTCGACGCCCTGCTGGGCGGGAAGAGCAAGCTCAAGGGCGTCGCGCCGGACCGGCTGTTCGCCATGACGACCGCGTACATCACGATGCAGACCGGCCTGGACATGAAGAGCACCGGCGGCGCGGGCATCGTCTTCCAGCCGCTCGACACGGCCGACTTCCCGCAGATCCTCAAGGACGCCGAGGAGCTGCTGCGCGGCACCGCCCAGGAGACCGGTTCCACGCTCGAGTCCGCCGACGACGAGTTCGGCTACCGCTGGATCATCCTGCGCGACCCCGACTTCGACGACCTCGTGGTATCGCTGAACACGCTCTCGACGGAGCTCCAGGGCGGCGGCTACGGCGACCGCCTGCTGGCCGCGGTGTTCTCGTTCGAGGATGCCAAGGCCAAGCGCGTCCACTTCATCTACAACTTCAAGCGCGGCGCCTTCTACCCGTTCGTGCCGGCGCCGGGAGACAAGCAGCGCGACTCCGAGCGCGAGCTGCGGCTCAAGGCACAGCTCGACAAGGAGCTGCCGTTCGAGCAGGAGCTCACGCGGTGGTTCCCGTTGTGGGAGATACCGCTCTAGTCGCTGATCGCTGGTCGCCGGTCGTCGGTCTGCGGCACGCCACATCGGGCTGAGACACTGCGCGACCATGGACCTGACCCTCCTCAACCTGACCGAGCCCACCGAGGTAAGGACGTTCGAGAACGGCCGGTTCGAGGTCTATGAGGTCGGCCCGGCGACGATCGGGCGCGCGACGTATGGGCCCGGCTGGGTCTGGTCCCAGCACGTGGGAGCGGCGACCGGCGAGAGCCTGTGCCAGGTGGAGCACGTAGGGCTGGTTCTGAGCGGTGCTGCGGCCGTCAGGATGGCCGACGGCACGGAACGCGTCATGCGCGAGGGGGACTTCTTCTTCGTTCCTCCCGGCCACGACAGCTGGGTGGTGGGCGACGAGGCGTACGTGTCGCTCCACATCATGGGCAGCGAGAGCTACGCCATGACCTAGGTCGATGGTCGGCGCGCGTCAGGCGGCGCAGGCCCGAGCGATCTCCGCCACGTGGCGGTGATCGGTGCCGCAGCAGCCACCCAGGACGGTTAGCTCGGGCAGGCTGGAGCGCAGGGCGGCGTAGCGGCGCGCGAGGTCCCCGGGGTCGCCCTCGTCCAGCTCCTCGGCCTCGTCCAGCTCGGCGTGGCTCAGCGTCGAAGCGTTGGCGCGCAGGCCGCGCACGCGGCCGCGCCACGGGCCGTCGCCCTTCACGACCTCCGCAAAATGGGTCGGGTGCGCGCAGTTGAGCATGTAGTAGGCCGGCCCACCGCCCGTCTCGGAGTCGACCTCCTCGATTGCCTCGGCAAGCTCCTGGCCGCCGGGAAGCCGCCCATCGGTCTCCACCGTGAACGAGATGGCCGCCGGTATGCCGGCCTCAGCCGCGGCGCGCGTGATGCCGATCGCCTCGGCCGCGTAGGTCATCGTGATCGCGGTGACCATGTCGGCCGCGGTGTCAGCGAACGTTCCAATCTGCGTGGCGTGGTATCGCTGCGCGTCCGCGGGCGACAGGATCGTGTCGGGGTCATAGCCATCGTCCTGGGGTCCCACGCAGCCGCTGATCACCACCGGCGCCTCCCGGCCTCCATGCTCCGCGCGCAGCGCCTCCATGAGCGCGATCGCCCTGCGGTTGAGCCCGTCGAGCTGCTCGTCGTCGTACCCCAGCTGGTGAGCCCAGCGGGGGCTCGCGCGCCATGTAGGGCTCTCGAGCACGAAGCCCGCGCCGCGCTCGGAGGCCAGCGCCAGGTAGGGCTCGAAGTACCGCCTCAGGTACGCGGTGCCGTCTTCGTTCTCGAGCAGGGCGAACGCCGCGAACAGCGGCAGGTCCAGCCCGTCGTGGAAGATCAGCGAGGTCTCGATGCCGCCGTCGGTGAGGAAGAAACCGCCGTCGAGCTGGGGAAGGTGGTCGCGGTAGCCCATCGATGATTCTCGCCGCCGAACGAGGACGGCGACGCGTCCTGAGCCTAACTGCCTAGCGCCGGAGTGCCAACCGGTTCAGGCGCCGCACCGCGGCGAACAGGCCACCGCTCTGGAACATGTCCACGGCCACCAGGTTCGGCAGCTTGCCGCGCAGGTCGCGGCAAGCCTTGGCGCGGCCGACGATCGTGTTCCGAGCGTTCACGACCGCCGAGGTGGCGGGGCTGGGAGCCACCGTTGGCGACCAGTGATTCATGAGGAACAGCGAGCCCGTCGTGCCCCCTCGCAGCGGCCGGCAGCTGGCGGGCCAGTTCGCGGGATCCGTGAGCTGGCTCTGGATCGGCCAGCTGTAAGGCGTCTCTTGCACGATCCCCCCGTAGGCCTCGTGGTACCAGGGCACCCCGGCCGCCTGGCGCTCGGCCAGCATGACCACCTGCTGGCGGCGGCGGATCATGGTCTTGAGCTTCGGCCATCGCGGGCCGGGCTTGCGGCGGTACACGTTGCGGATCAGGCCGCTCTGCTTCACCGCGGCAGCGAAGTCAGCGGGCGAGATGTTGTCTTCGTTGACGATCACCAGCACGTTGGCCGGCCGAGCGCGGAGGAACGCGCGCATGGCTCGCAGGCCGTCCACCAGCGGGGTCGCCCCGAGGCCGCACAGCACGTGGCAGAGGTAGAGGCGGCTCTGCGGCGTCTTCACGGGATCGTTGACCACCCTGCCGTCGGGCTCTGGATGGCCGTAGTGGGTGTCGATCAGGAACCCGCGCACGCCGGCCCGTAGCTGCTCGGGCAGGCCCACCTGCTGGTTGGGGATCTGCCACCCCAGCGAGGCGGCCGACATCGCGTTGTGCGCGGCCGGCAGCACCACCCGGTCGAGACGGCGCTCGCACAGGCGCCGCTCACCGTTGCAGCGGGTGGGCCACGAGGCCATAGCGGTGTCGGCCGCGATCGCGCAGGTCATGACCGCCAACAGGGCCGCCAGCGCCCTCCGATGCATCCCCCTCACGGGCCCAGGCTAACTGAACCGCGCGGCGGCGCGCGGCGGCTAGTCCGGGATCAGGCCCTCGCCCGTGAACTCGCCCTGCGCCTCCGCGAACGTCACGTCGCGCGGGGGCAGGATCACGTCGGACTCCACGAGCTCGTCCTCGCCGATGGCGTTGCCGTCCGCGGCCACGATCTCGAGCATCTGGCTCCAGAGCTCCTTGAACCCGGCTTCGTCGCCCTCTTCGGCGGCCTTGACCGCGCGGTTGTCGAGCTCGTTCAGGCGGTCGCCGTCCTCGTCCGGCAAGCGGAATTGACCCTCGCCGCTGACGCGGACGATCATGCGCCCTCCTTCTCGCCCTGCTCCAGCTGCGGGGCGTCGGCGGACTCGCCGGGCCCGAGCTCGGCCTTCATCTTGGCCAGCTCGTCCTCGACCTGGGAGCCGGCCCCGATCTGGGCCAGCTCGCGGTCGATGTCGTCCTGGCCGCCGCCCAGCTGGGTCAGGTCGTCGAAGGTGCCGGCCTTCTCGAGCTCCTCGACGGCGGATGCGCGGGCCCGCATGGTCTCGGTCTTGTCCTCCGCGCGCTGGATGGCCAGCCCCAGGTCTGCCATCTCCTCGCCCACGCCGTTGGCGGCCTCGGAGATCTTCACCTGCGCCTCGGCGGCGGAGTACTGCGCCTTGATGACCTCCTTCTTGGTCCTGAAGGTCTCGATCTTGGTTCGCAGCTTCTTCTCGTTCTCGGTCAGCTGCTCCTGCTGGGCCTCGAGCTCCTTGACCTGGGTGTCCAGGGACTGGAGCTCGGTCTGGGCCACCGTCTTGCGCTCGAGCGCCGCGCGAGCGAGGTCCTCTCGACCCTGAGAGAGCGCCTGGCGCGCCTGGGTGTCGAGCTTGACGACCTGCTGCTCGAGCTTCTGGGACTGCATCTGGAGCCGCTTCTTGGAGGTCACCACGTCGGCGATCCCCTTCTTGACGTTCTGCAGCAGCTCGACCTGCTTCTGGTAGCCGTAGTCGAGCGTCTCGGAGGGGTCCTCTGCCCGGTCGAGCATCTTCGAGATCTTCGACTTGATGACTGTGGACATCCGTCCGCCGAGACCTGCCATGGCGGCTCCTCTCTCTCGTGTCTGAGTGAAACGACTGGGCCGCCAAGCCTAGTGACCTGAGTCCGAATGTTCGCGTCTCGGCGCCGAACCGCAACTTTCTCCCGAGGCGCGTGTCTCGACCCCCGATGGCGCGCACCGTGTGGGCTCTTGGAGCGATCGTCGCGACGGGCGCCGCGGCCCTCGCGGTGACCGCGTCGTCACCCGAGGACACGGCCGAGGCCGCCAAGGCCAGGCCCAACGTGGTCCTGATCATGACCGACGACCAGACGGTCGAGGACATGTCGGTCATGACCCGCACGCGCAGGGTGCTCGGCCAGCGCGGCACCACGTTCAGCCGCTCGTTCGTCTCCTTCCCCCTGTGCTGCCCATCCCGCGCCACGACGCAGACGGGCCGCTACAGCCACAACCACGGCGTGCAGGGCAACCGCCCGCCGCAGGGTGGCTACGGCCGCCTCGACAAGGCCAACGCCCTTCCCGTGTGGCTGCAGCGGCGCGGCTACGCCACCAGCCACATCGGCAAGTTCCTGAACGGCTACGGGCGCGACGTCCCGGCCGACGTGCCGCCCGGCTGGACCGAATGGAGGGGGTCGGTTGACCCGTCCACCTACAGGATGTGGGGCTACACGCTGAACGAGAACGGCACCCTGCGCACCTACGGCGCCCCCAACGTCGAGGATCCGGCCCTCTACCAGCACGACGTGTACCGCGCCAAGGCTGAGGACTTCATCCGCCGCCGTTCCGGCCCCGGCAAGCCGTTCTTCTTGTCACTGGCCTTCCTGGGCCCCCACACCGAGGCCGCCGCGCGCCGCACGCGCACCGGCAACCCGCGCTCGGCCCCGCGCCACCGCGGCCGCTTCGCCACCAAGCCGCTGCCCCGCTCGCCCGCGTTCAACGAGGCCGACGTGAGCGACAAGCCGCCCGGCTTCCGCAACCGGCCGCTGCTCAACCGGCGTCAGATCAGGCGGATCGCAATCAACTACCGGGCCCGCCAGGAGTCCCTGCTGTCCATCGACGAGGCCGTGCAGGGAGTCGTGGACACGCTCCGCCGCGAGAACGAGCTGGACAACACGTACGTGATCTTCACCGCCGACAATGGCTTCTTCCACGGCCAGCACCGGATCCCCAACGGCAAGATCTTCGTGTACGACCCCTCCTCGCGAGTGCCCCTGATCGTTCGCGGACCCGGCATCCGCGGCGGGCGCACAAGCGGCGAGCTGGCCGGCAACGTGGACCTGGCCGCCACCGTGCTGGACGTGACCGGCGCGAAGCCCAGCCGCTCGATCGACGGCCGCTCGCTGATCCCCTACGCGCGCAAGCCCTCGAAGCGCACGCGGCGGCCGATCCTGCACGAGATCGGGCCGGGCGGCTACCGCGCCATCAGGACCCCGCGCTACGTGTGGGTGGAGCACCCGGACGGCAACCGCGAGCTGTACGACCGCGCTCGCGACCCCTACGAGCTGGCCTCCCGTCACGCCGACCGGCGCTACAGGCGCACCCGGGCGACGCTGGCGAAGGAGCTCAAGCGGCTCGCCGCCTGCAAGGGCAAGAGCTGCCGCCGCTCGACCAAGCGCATCCCGCCGCCCACCCGGTAGCGCGGCGCTAGGCCACCTGGCCCTGCGGGCCCTGCGACTCCGGCAGCTGCCGCCACTCGATGAACTTGCCGCCGCGGAAGCGAAAGCGCACGCGCGCCTTGCCCCCGTCGCAGCGCCCGCCGGGGCCGTCACGGAGCGTGAACGCAGCCAGCACCGTGGCGCCGTCGTCCGCCACGTCGGTGACCCGGGCCCGGCACGGCAGGCTGCGGTTGAAGGCGATCGCAGCCCGGCGGTCGCGCAGGCGGAACTCCCGCGCCTGCTCGACGATCGCGCCGGGCGCGAAGAAGGACGCCGCGGCCACGTAGTCGCCCCGGTTCACCGACGACGACCAGGCCCGGATCGTGCGCGCCTCGGGCGGCTCGCCGGCCCGGGGCTCGCCGCTCTCGCCACGTGGCGGCGACTGCAGCTCGGGGCGTTTGGGCTCGTCGTCGTCGCCCAAGCTGCAGCCGGGCGCAGCGCAGAGAACCGCGATCGCGATCGCCGCCAGGCGGCGCGTCATCCGGGCACCGCCGCCGGGCGGTCCACACGCTCGGCCTCGTCGCTGGAGCGCAGGAAGAAGAAGCCCACGGTGAAGAGCATGACCAGCAGATCCAGGCCCAGCATCATCCCGCCGGCCACCTGCTGATCGGTGAGCGGCGAGATCCCATGTTCGCGCGCGCTCTGCGGCGTAGGCGCCGTAGGCGGGCGTTCGCATGATGATGAACGCCATGCCCAGGAACATCCCGGCCAGCCGCGCACCCAGCACATAGGGCACCTTCCAGAGGTCGGGCGGCAGCCGCCTGCGCTTGGGCTCGATCACCGACCACCACACCAGCAGCGCTCCCAGCACGAAGGTCTGGTGCTGGAGCGCGTGCACCAGGTCGTTGTCCAGCGCCGCCTCGAACGCGAATGACAGGTGCCAGCCGTACAGGATCGCCACCCAAACCGGGATGGCCACCAGCGGCTTGCGCAGCCACCTGAGCAGCCGCCGCAGGCCCTCCTGGCGCGCCAGGGGAACGAGCACCTGCCGCGGCAGCAGGAACGCGTAGACGGGCGAGCGCAGGCCGATCAGGATCAGCGGCGCCGCCAGGTCGGCGATCAGGAGGTGCTGACCCATGTGGGCGATGAGCAGCTCCTCGCCCAGCCCGTCCAGCGGCGAGAGCAGGCCGATGGCCGTGAGGCCCAAGCCCGCGAACCACGCGGCCTGCTGCCACCCCGGCACCTCGTACCCGCGTCGCGCCAGCACGCGCACCGCCCGCACGTATAGGGCCGCCGCGCCCAGCAGCAGCACGATGACCGCGGGGTCGAACGAGAAGCCCACGCCCGCCATTGTGAACGGCGGGCGTCGGGCGCGGCCGAGCTAGGCGGCTGCCTGCTCCTTCTCGGGGATCGCGCTGTCGCCGGTGGCGGTCCCGGGGGCCTGCTCGAGCACCTCGGCGTTGGCCTCGCGGCGCTCGCGGTAGTCCTGGCGCTGCATGCGCGTGATGACCAGCCGCTGGACCTGGGCGGTGCCCTCGAACAACTGGTAGATCTTGGCGTCGCGGAACCACTTCTCGAGCGGGCACTCGGTGGTCTGCGCGTAGTCGCCCACGAGGTCCATGAGGGTGGTGGTGGCCCACATGGTCACGTCGCCGGCCTTGAGCTTTGACATCGAGCCCTGCCCGGCGGTCATCGGCATGCCGTTGCGGCCCATCCACGCGGCGCGCCACACGAGCATCCGGGCCGAGTCGATCTCGGTGGCCACGTCGGCCAGGGTCTGCTGCACGCGCTGCTGCTCGAGCAGCGGGCCGCCCTCGTCCTCCTTGCCCTCGAGGTACTCGAGCGTCCACTCGTACGCCGCTTGGGCGATGCCCAGCGCCGAGGCGCCCACCATCGGGCGCGTGATCTCGAACGTGGCGAGCGCGTTGGACGGGCCCGAGCGCTGGCCCGAGCGGGCGCGCTCGAGCTTCTTGTCGAGCTTCTCCTTGCCGCCCAGCAGGTTGTCCATCGGAATCCGGACGTCCTCGAGCACGACCTCCGCGGTCTGCGACGCGCGAATGCCGATCTTGTCCTCCTTCTTGCCCTGCGAAAGGCCCGGCGTGTCCTTGGGGACGATGAAGGAGGCCTGCCCGCGGTGGCCGAGCTCGGGGTCGACGGTGGCCACGACCACGTTCACGTCGGCGATCCCGCCGTTGGAGATGAAGACCTTGGTGCCGTTGAGCACCCACTCGTCGCCGTCGAGCTTGGCGGTGGTGCGCAGCGACTTGACGTCGGAGCCCGCGCCTGCCTCGGTCACCGCGTAGGCGCCGAGCTTGATCTCGTCGCCCTCCCCGAAGCACTCCGGGACCCACTTGCCGATCTGCTCCGGCGTGCCCGACGCGGCGATGCCCGCGGCGGCCAGGGAGGAGGCCGAGATCGCGAGTGCGATGCCGGCGCAGCCCCAGTGCAGCTCCTCGGCGTAGATAACGCTGAGCATGCCGTCGGGGTCGCCACCCATCCGGTAGATGTGGTCGAGGCCGTGAAGACCCCACTCCCGGGCCGCCTGGATGGCCTCCCACGGGACGCTCTGCTCGCGGTCGTACTTGTCCGCCAGCGGCCGGATGACCTCCTCGGCGAACCTGCGGCAGTGCTTCTGAAACTCGAGCTGCTCGTCGTTGAGCCTGAAGTCCACGGCGCCTCCGTTTCCAAGAACTCCTGTTGACTGACCAGTCAACCAGCTATTGACTGACTGGTCAACCAACGGCTAATGGTACCGGCGACGAGGTCGGTCCGAGCGGCGGCTAGTCTCCGGCAACGTGCGCCTGAGGACTCACGCCGCCCTCGCCCTGGCGGCGCTCGCCGGGCTCGGGGGCTGCTCCCTGGGCGACGACCCCGAGCAGCAGCCGCCTCAGCTGGGCACCTCCTCGGACGACGAGCAGGGCGCCTCCAAGCTCGGCTTTCCCTCCACCGCCACTCGCAACACGATCCGCGTGGGCGGAGGCGATGCCGCCGCCGACGCCGCGGGCGTGGCCAACGCGATCTTCCCGGGGACGAGCGCGCCCACCCGGCCGACCGCCGTCGTGCTCGTGGACGAGCGCGACTGGCAGGCCGGCGTGTCCGCGGCGGCGCTGGCCGCCAACCCGATCGGGGCGCCGCTGCTGGTGTCCGACGGCGACGACCTCTCCCCGGTCACCGCCGACACGCTCAAGCGCCTGAAGCCCAAGGGGTCCGACCTCTCGCGCGACGCCCAGGTCATCAGGATCGGCTCGGTCCCCCCGCGGCCGGAGGGCTATAAGACCGCGGTGATCCAGGGCCGCGATCCGTACACCCGGGCGGCGGCCATCGACCGCTTCTTCTCGGCCGCAAAGGGCAAGCCCTCGCCCAGCGTGGTGGTGGCCTCCGGCGAGCAGGCGGCCTACGCGATGCCGGCCGCCGCCTGGGCCGCGCGCTCCGGCGACAGCGTGCTGTTCACCCGCCGCAACGCCCTCCCGGCCGCCACCCGGCGCGCGCTGCGGGCGCACGACAAGCCCAACATCTTCGTGCTGGGCCCGGAGCGCGTGGTCTCGCCGAAGGTCGAGCGGGCGCTGCGGCGGCTCGGGCGGGTGCGCAGGATCCAGGGCGCCGACCCGGTGGCCAATGCCATCGCCTTCGCGCGGTTCGAGAGCGGCGACTTCGGCTGGGGAGTGGTGGTGCCGGGATACAACTTCACGATCGCCAACATCTCGCGCCCGCTGGACGCCGCGGCGGCGGCCATCCTCGCGACCAAGGGCGTCTTCGCGCCGTTGCTGCTCACCGACCGGGCCGACGCCCTCCCCAAGCCGCTCGAGGACTACCTGCTGAGCGTCCAGCCCGGGTTCGAGGACGACCCGGGACAGGCGGTGTACAACCGGGTCTGGATCCTCGGCGACGACGATCAGGTCTCGGTCGAGGCCCAGGCGCGCCTGGATCAGCTCACGGAGCTGATCCCCGTGCAGTCCAACGCGCCATAGGCCGGCACACGCGCGCATGGCGGGCGAGGGCGGATAACCTCAGCGCGTGAGCGAGTACGAGCAGCCGGGGCGGCTGGATCGCGAGCCCAGCTTGGAGGACGTGCGCCAGCTCATGGGCGCGTCCACCCCCCACTTCGCGCTGCAGCTGCGCAACCGGATCCAGACGCTGATCTCCGGCCTTGCCGAGGGCCACCCGGCGCGGGTGGAGGGCGAGCGTGAGATCGCACGGCTAGACCAGGTGGCTCTGGGGTCCGAGCGCCGCGGCGACGAGGGCCAGGGCGAGCCCGCCATGCCCAGCCTGCGCGGCGGCGCGGTGCCGGAGTCGGCCGGCGACTCCGGCGCGGCCTGACGCGCGTGGCCGTCGACACGGCGCCCGCAGCCGGCCTTGAGCGCGCGCTGGCGCTGCTGGAGCCGGGGGCGCGGGCGCCGGAGCGCGTCACGCCGGGCGGGTACCTCGACCTACTGGACGCGGGCGGCCCTGCGTCCACGGGCGCAGTGCAGGACCTGATGCTCACCGGGCTGGTGCCGCGCATCTACGAGCGTTGGTGGCGGCCGCCGCTGGCGCGCATCGCCAAGGGCGTCCTGGGCCCCGGGACCAGGGACGAGCAGCGGATCGCGCGCCTGCTGCTGGGCCTCGCGCCAGGCGACGGCGTGCTCGACATCGCCTGCGGCACGGGGAACTTCAGCCGCGGCTTCGCCCGTACCGTCGGGCCCGGCGGGCTCGTCGTGGGCCTGGACGTGTCCGCGACGATGCTCACACGCGCCGTTGCCGACACGCGCGCGGCGCGGCTGGACGACCGGGTGGCCTACGTTCGCGCGAGCGCCCAGGACCTGCCGTTTCGGGCCGGGAGCTTCGACGCCGTTTGCTGCTTCCTCGCGCTGCACCTGTTCGCGGACCCGATGCGCGCGCTGGACGACATGGCCGCTGCCCTCACGCCCGGCGGACGGGTGGCCATCTTCACCACCGTCCGCGGGCGCTCGGCGCCGCTGCGGACGCTCGAGTCGGTGGTGGGCGAACGAGGCGGCGCGAGGATGTTCGAGCGCGGCGAGATCGTCGACGCCCTGGTCGCGCGGGGATTCGAGGACGTGCGCCAGCGGATCACGGGCGTGATGCAGTTCGTTGGTGGACGGCTGAGCTAGTCAGGCAGGCGCGGCGGCGCGCAGGCCGCTCAGGTCCGCCACGCGGTCGCGATGCGCGCGGGCCGAGCCGAACAGCGTGCCGTCGACCTTTGCGCGCTTGAGGAAGAAGTGCAGGTCGTGCTCCCAGGTGAAGCCGATGCCACCGTGCACCTGCAGCGCCGAGGAGGTCACGTTCCAGCCCGCGTCCGAGGCCAGCGCCTTGGCCATCGACGCGGCCAGCGGCAGGGTCTCGGGCTCGGCCTCCGCCGCCCAGGCCGCCCACAGCATCGTCGAGCGGGCGCTCTCGACCTCGCGCAGCATGTCCGCGCAGCGGTGCGACACGGCCTGGTAGGCGCCGATCGGTCGGTCGAACTGCTTGCGGTCGCGTGCGTACTCCACGGCCATCTCCATCACCCGCTGCGCCACGCCCACAAGCTCCGCGGCCACCGCTATCGAGATCCGGTCGCGGGCCGCGGCGGGGTCGCTTGCCAGCGCGTCACCCGCACCCGTGGCGCGCACGCGCGAGTAGCGGCGGGTGGCGTCGATGGCGTCGACCGGCTCCAGCTCGCAGGCCGATGCCTCGTGGACGGCGCCGGCACCTTCCTCGAGCAGCACGATCACGTCGGCCGAGTCCGCGTCCGGCACCAGCGCGGCCTCGCCGTCGCGGGCGATGCCCACCGTGCCGCGCGCCTCGCCGGACGCGATGCCGGGCAGCCACTTGGAGCGCTGGTCGTCGGTCCCCGCGTGCTGCAGCACCAACCCAGCGGCCGCGTTGGAGAGGAACGGCACGGGCGCGAGCGAGTAGCCCAGCTCCTCCATCAGGATCGCCAGCTCCACGGTGGCCAGGCCCTGGCCGCCGTGCTCCTCGGCCACGAAAATGCCGGGCCAACCGAGCTCCGCCAGTTCGGCCCAGTGGGAGTCCTCGTAGCGCCCGGCCTCGGCCAGCTCGCGGACGGTGTCGGGCTTGAAGCGCTGGGCGAGCAGGTCGCGCGCGGTCCGCTTGATGGCCTGCTGGTCGTCGGTGAAGTCGAAGTTCATCGCAGCTTGGGCAGGCCGAGCACGCGCTCGGCGATGATGTTCTTGAGGATCTCAGTGGTGCCGCCCTCGATGGAGTTGGCGCGTGCGCGCAGGAAGCGGTAGGTCCAGTCGGAGTCCTTGTCCACCGACTCCTCGCCACGGATCTCCATGGCCACCTCGGTGAGCGACTGGTTGACCGCCGACCACTGCAGCTTGGGCAGCGACCCCTCGGGGCCCGGAATGCCGGTCTTCATGATCGCGGTGAGCCCCCGCCAGGCGTTCAATCGCAACGCCTCCACCTCGATCAGCAGCTGAGCGATCTTCTGGCGCACGATCGGGTCGTCGGCCACGCCGCGCTCCTGGGCGAGCTCGATCAGCTGGCCCAGCGCGATCCGCACTCCCGCCGCCGCCGCCGCGCCAAGGCCCGCGCGTTCGTGCATGAGGGTCGTGATGGCCACCGTCCAGCCGTTGCCCACCCCGCCGATGACGTTCTCGTCCGGGATCCGGGCCTCCTCGATGAAGAGCTCGTTGAACTCCGCCTCGCCCGTGATCTGGTGCAGCGGCCGCACCTGCACCGCCTCCTGCTCCATGTCCATCAGGAAGTAGGTCAGCCCCTTGTGCTTGGGCGCGTCCGGGTCGGTGCGCGCAACGAGCATGCACCACTTGGACTCGTGCGCCAGCGTGGTCCAGACCTTCTGGCCGGTGACCACCCACTCGCCGTTGGACTTCACGGCCTTGGTCTTGAGCGAAGCCAGGTCAGATCCGGACTCCGGCTCGGAGAAGCCCTGACACCAGATCTCCTGCGCCGAGAGGATCGGCTCGAGGTAGCGCTGCTTCTGCTCTTCGGTGCCGTGGGCGATCACCACCGGCCCACCCATCACGAGCCCGAGCACGTTGGCCGTCGAGGGGGCCTTCGCGCGCGCCATCTCCTCGCCGAAGATGGCCTGCTCGATGAGAGTGGCGCCGCGCCCGCCGAACTCCTTCGGCCACGACAGCCCCGCGTAGCCCGCCGAGTGCAGCTCGCGCTGCCACTCCTTGCGAAAGGCGAACCCGGCGTCGTCGCCGGTGGGCTCCTCACCCGGGTGGTTCTCGTCCAGCCAGCCCCGCAACTCGTCGCGGAAGGCCTGCTCGGTGGGCGAGAGGGTCAGGTCCACGGGGCGCGCATGCTAACGCGTCTGGCCGAGTAGCCAAGCCTGCCGGGCGCCGCGCTACCGCAGAGCAGACCCCGGCCGGAGCCCCCGCAGCAACCTCCTCGCCACACCCTCTAGCGTGGCCTTCCCGTACTCGTGCCCGGGGTTGCCGGTGGTGAGGATGGCGAGCGAGATGCCGGCGCTTGCCGCGGCGCAGCAGCGCCACCTGATGGTCCACGGCGCCGGAGCCCGAGCCCCAGCCGCCCTTGAAGTACAGAGCCCACCCGCGCGGCCGGGCGCGTGCCACCCCCCAGCGCTGCGAGCCGACGATCGTGTTGAGCAGGCGCATAGCCGTCCCGCGGTGGCGGCGCACCACGAACCGGTCGATCCCGAGGAAGAACCGGGCCTGGTCGGCGGCGGAGATGCGCGAGAACCCCCACGCGGGCATCGGCGCGAAGCTGCGCATGCCCACCCGCCGCGCCAGTGCGGAGAGCGCGCTGTTGCCCACGAAGTTGCGGACCAGGCTCGCGGTGTTGTTGTCGGACCAGCGCACCATCGGGGTGATGAGGGCCAGGTCGCGCGACCGCAGCCGCCTGCCCCGCACGCTGCGGTGGTTGAGGTAGGCCACCATGAGCATCGCCTTGACCACGCTGGCCGAGCGGGCGGTGCGCCGGGTCCGGTAGCCGTAGAGCCGGCTCTCGGTGCGCACGGCGAACGCGACCGACCCGGCGCGCCGGACCGCATACGCCTTGGCGGCGCCCACCGCCGGCCTCCACTCGCGCGGCGGCGGATCGGGAGCGGGTCCCGTCTGACCCACGGCCACGGGCGGGCCCGCGGTGCACGCCACGACCGAGACCAGGAGGATCGCCGCAACGCGCGCCACTCCCGCAAGCTACCCGCCCGTTCCGACGCCGGCCATAGGATTGACCGCATGCGGATCGGGCTCTTTCTCGCCTACTGGCCCTGGTTCTCCCCCGAGGAGCAGATCGACCTGGCCCGCCAGGCCGACCGCGAGGGGCTGGACTCGGTGTGGGTCTCCGAGGCCTGGGGGCAGGATGCCGCCACCGTGCTCGGCCACATGAGCGCGGTGACAGAGCGCGTGGGCCTGGGCTCGGGCCTGTTTCAGATCCCCGCCCGCTCGCCGGCGATGACGGCCATGGCCGCCGCCACCCTGGACACCCTCTCGGACGGCCGCTTCCGCCTGGGCCTGGGCGTGTCGGGCCCACAGGTATCCGAGGGCTGGCACGGCGTCTCGTTCGCGCGGCCGCTCGCGCGCACCCGCGAGTACGTGGAGGTCGTGCGGGCGGCGCTCGCCCGCGAGGGCCCGCTCGAGTACCAGGGCGAGGAATACCGGCTGCCGGTGCAGGGCACGGGCCTGGGCAAGCCGCTGAAGCTGCTCATCCGCCCGCCCCGGGCCGACATTCCCATCTATCTGGGTGCCATCGGCCCGCGCGCCGTGGCCCAGACCGGCGAGATCGCCGACGGCTGGCTCCCGTTCTTCTTCGACCCGGATCGCGGCGAGGAGATCATCGCGCCCGTCCGGGCCGCCGGCCGCGCCGTCGACGTGTCCCCGTGCGTGCTGGTGTGCGTGGACGACGACGTGGCGGCCGCGCGCGACCTGGCGCGCCCCTGGCTCGCGATCTACCTCGGCGGCATGGGCGCCAAGGGCAAGAACTTCTATGTCGAGACCGCCGAGCGCATGGGCGCCGGCGAGTCGGCTCGGCAGGTGCAGGAGCTGTTCATGGCCGGCGACCGCGAGGGCGCCGCGGCCGCGCTCAGCGACGACCTCATCGACGCCTCGGCCATCTGCTGTCGCTCCGATGAGCTGGACGACCGGCTGGCCGCCTACGAGCACGCCGGTGCCGACTGCCTGCTGGCCATGCCCTTCGGCGACCGCCCTCGGATCGTCGAGGCGCTGGCCGCGGCAGCCCGCGGCGCCGCCGCATGAGCGGCGACCAGCAGGCGCTGCCGCCAACCGGCATCGACGGCAGCGGGCTCTCGGGGCCCCATCCGGTCGGCGAGTACGCCCGGGCGCTGCGCGAGCGCCTGCGCCAGTTCACGCGCGTGCAGGTCTTCGGCGAGGTGTCCGGCCTGGGCGTGCGGGCCAAGGCCGTGTACTTCGAGTTGCGCGACGCCAACGGCGCCCTGCCGTGCTCCATGTGGCGGTCGGACTTCGACCGCCTGAACGTGCGCCTGGAGAACGGGATGCAGGTGGTCCTGGCCGGGGGCTGCGACTACTACACCGGCAGCGCCACGTCCTCCCCCTCCTTCTCGTTCCGCGCGACCGGCCTGAAGGTGGCGGGCGAGGGCGAGCTGCTGGCCCAGATCGAGCGGCTGCGGCGCAAGCTGCATGCCGAAGGACTGTTCGAGCCCCAGGAGCTGCTGCCCCGCCCGGCGCTGCCGCGGTCGATCGGGGTGGTCACGGGCCAGGCCGGCAAGGCGCGCGACGACGTGCTGGCCGGGCTTCGCCGTCGCGGGTGGGCAGGGCGCCTGGTGTGGGGGTTTGCACCCGTGCAGGACCGGCGCGCAGCGCCCAGCATCTCGAGGGCGTTGCGGGACCTGGTGGCCGTCGGCGACGTCGAAGTGATCGTGGTGGCTCGCGGCGGCGGCTCGGTGATGGACCTGATGGCCTTCTCCGACGAGGCCCTGTGCCGGACGGTCGCCCTGCTGCCCGTGCCGGTGATCGCGTCGGTGGGGCATCACACCGACCGCACGCTCATCGACGACGTGGCCGCCGTCTCGTGCTCGACGCCCACCCACGCCGCGGAGACCGCTGTGCGGCTGGACTGCCGCGAGGCGCGCGCCGCGGCAGCGGCTGCGGGAGTTCGCCTGGAGCAGCTCGGCCGCCGAGCCGTGGTGGAACGGGGCCGAGGGCTGTCGGAGTTCACGCGCGCCCCTGCGGCCGCGCTGCACCGCCACCGCGCACGGGCCCACCAGCAGCTCCGCGAGATGCGTGCCTCCGGACGCCGGCGGCTCGCGGAGGAGATACAGGTGAGCGACCGCCGGCTGCTGGTGCTCAGGCGCAAGGCCGACACGGCGACCGCAGCACTGCGCCGCGAGCGTGACCCGGCGGTGGCGCGCTCGCGAGAGCTCGGCCGGGCGGGACCCGCTGCGCTGGCCCGGCGCGCGAAGGAGCTGGAGGCGCTGAGGGTCGCGCTGGCCGCTCACGATCCGTCGCGGGTGCTCGAGCGCGGCTACGCGCTCGTGGAGACCCCGGCGGGAGAGCTCGTGACCAGCGCCCGCGCGGCACGGGCGGCTGCCGACCTCTCGCTGCGCTTCCACGACGACAGCGTCACGGCGAGGGTCGAGGACCGATGACCGACGAGGCCCGCACCTACGAGTCGGCGGCCGCACGGATCGAGGAGATCATCAAGCGACTGGACTCCGGGGCCGCGGGGCTGCGCGAGACGCTGGACCTCGTTCAGGAGGGCCGGTCGCTGGTGGACTTCTGCGCCTCGGAGCTGGAGGCGGTGGGCCGCGGTCTGGAGGAGCTGCGGCTAGACGAGCTGGTGGCGCGGCTGGAGTCAGGCGCCGGCGCGGCGCAGGCCAGCCGGCCGCCCGAGCAAGGTTCCTGAAAGCCGAGAGCCGGCGCTAGGCCGGCTCCCGTTCAGCTCTCTGCAGGCGAATCAAGTGCGACCCGTCCTCGCGATAACTGTCTAACGAGTTCCGTAACCGGAACCCGGTCGGATCAAACCTGTTCAGATCCGTTCGATCAGCGTGCCGGTTCCCAGGCCGCCGCCGCAGCACATGGTGACCAGGCCGACCTGCTTGTCCGAGCGCTCGAGCTCGTGCAGGAGGGTCGTGAGCAGCCGCGCGCCGGTGGAACCGAGCGGGTGGCCGATGGCCATCGCGCCGCCGTTCACGTTCACGCGATCCATGTCGGCGTCCAGCTCGCGCTGCCATGCGGCGACCACGGGGGCGAACGCCTCGTTGATCTCCACGAGGTCGATGTCGTCCATGGTCATCCGGTTGCGCTCGAGCAGCTTCCGGGTGGCGGGGATGGGACCTGTGAGCATGATCACCGGGTCCACGCCGACCGTGACCTGGTCGACCACACGCGCGCGCGGCTTGAGCCCCAGGGACTCGGCCTTGCTCCGCTCCATCAGCAGCACCGCGGCGGCGCCGTCGGAGATCTGCGACGAGTTGCCTGCCGTGATCTTGCCGTCCTCCTTGAAGGCGGGCTTGAGCGCGGCGAGCTTCTCGATGTCCGTCCCGGGGCGAATGCCCTGGTCACTCACGTAGGTGTCCCCGTTGACCTGGTAGGGCACGATCTCGCGCTCGAACCGGCCCTCCTCGGTGGCCTGGTGGGCCAGCGCGTGAGACCTGACGGCCAGCTCGTCGAGCTCCGACCGGGGGATCTCCCACTGGTCGGCGATCATCTCGGCCGACAGTCCCTGCGGGATCAGGTTGTAGTGCTCGAGAAGCTCGGGCGAGAACGCCGCGCCGTGCTCGGACTGCACCTGGAACCCGTCGGCGAACGAGATGTGGCCCATGTGCTCGACGCCCGAGCCGATGGCGCAGTCCAGCACCCCGGCGCCCACCTGGGCGGCGGCGAAGTTCACGGCCTGCTGGGCCGAGCCGCACTGGCGGTCGATCGTGGTGGCGGGCGTCTCGATGGGCAGCCCCGCCTCGAGCCACGCGTTGCGGCCGATGTTGAAGCCCTGCTCGCCGAACTGCTGCACGCAGCCGGTGATCACGTCCTCGACCTCGCTCCCGTCGACGCCCGCGCGCTCGACGAGCTCCGAGTAGGTCTTCGAGAGGAGGTTGCTCGGGTGGGTGTCCTTGTAGTAGCCCTTCTCCTCGTGACCGCGCCCGACGGGGGTGCGCACCGCCTCCACGATCACTACCTCGCGATTTCCGTTCTGCATGAGCTGTCGGCCCTCCGAGTGTGTTGTCGCCCTTGGCGAGACGGCGTCTACGCGCCATCCACGGCTAGGGTACTTCATTGACTGGTGAGTCAACCAAACACCGATAAGGCGCTTGGGATAGCGGGATCGGGGGCCATCGCCTGCGGCCTGGCGCGGCTCGCCGGCCCCGTTATGGGGACCATCGTGTGGGCCCGCAGCGAGCCGTCGGCCGAGCGCGCGCGGGCGCGGCTGGATGGCAGCGCGGCGGTCTCGACCGACCTCGAGGACCTGGCCGGCTGCGCCGTGGTGGTCGAGGCGGTGGCGGAGGACAGCGCGGTCAAGGGCGACCTGCTCGCGCGGTTGGGCGGGCTGCTGGCCGACGGCGCGCTGCTGGCCACCACGACCTCATCGCTGTCGATCTCCGACCTGGCGCGCGCCAGCGGCCGCCCCGACCGCTTCTGCGGGCTGCACGTGTTCAACCCGGTGGAGAGGATGAAGCTGGTGGAGCTGGCGTTCCCCTCGGAAGCCGTGCCGGACACCCGCGCGGGGTTCACGGATCTGTGCGAGAGGCTGGGCAAGACCGCCGTGGAGGTTCCCGACGTGCCCGGGTTCGTGGTGAACCGCCTGCTCTTCCCCTACCTCTTCGAGGCGGTGGCCCTGGCCGACGAGCACGGACTCGAGCCCGCCGAGGTCGACGCGTGCATGAAGCTCGGCGCCGGCCACCCGATGGGCCCCCTCGAGGTGCTCGACTTCGTGGGACTGGACGTGGCGGCGGCGATCGGCCAGTCAATAGGCGCCGACGTGCCCCGCGCGGCTCACCGACCTGGTCGAGCAGGGGCACCTGGGCCGCAAGAGCGGCGCGGGCTTTCATAACTACGAGTAGCGGCCGACGCCTGCCGCTCAGGCGGCCTGGCGCTTGTCCGGCGGGGCGAGCCTGGCGGTGAGGTCCCACACCACGTCGGCCTCGCCGATGCCCTGCGCCCGTGCGAGCTCGGCCACCCGGTCCCACGGCAGCTCGGCGTCTGGCAGGTCGTCCCAGCGCGCGAAGTCCAGCGCCTCCAGGGCGCCACCCAGCGAGGGCCCGGTCTCGCCCTGAGCCCTGATGAGCGCCCGCAGCGCATCGCGCTGAGAATCGCTGAGCCTGACGCACCACATGCAAGACCTCCCTGGCTGGTAACGGGACAGGGACTTGCGAAGCGAAGCTAGCGGCGCCCGCGGACGGACGGACCCTCGCCGTCAGGCGCCCTCGGTTGCCTCGCGCGGCAGGTCCTCGGCGGGGGTGGCCTCCGGGCGCCCGTGGTCGCGGATGCGGATGGCCTCGATGCGGTTCTCGCGCACGGACTCGACCCGCAGCGAGTAGCCGTCGGCGCGCACCATGTCGCCCCGCTTGGGCAGTCGCCCGAGCTCGGCGAAGATGTACCCGCCGACTGAGTTGTAGGCGTCCGTGTCCACCGGGAGCCCGAGGCCGTAGTCCTCGAGGTCGGTGACGGGCACGTGACCGCGGACCCACCAGTCGCCGTTGGCCAGCCGGCGCACCCCGGCCACCGCTGGGTCGGTCTCGTCGGCTATCTCCCCCACAACCTCCTCCACGATGTCCTCGATCGAGACGATGCCCGCGGTGCGGCCGTACTCGTCGACGACCACCGCCAGTGACGCCCGCTCGCGCTGCAGGTCGGCCAGCAGGTCGTCAAGCGGCTTGGTCTCGGGCACGATCAGCGCGTCCTTCACGCTGGCCACGATCGACGCGTCCGGGCCCTCGGCCATCAGGCGGCGCGCCAGCGAGTTGTTGTGCACCACGCCCCGGATGCGGTCGGTGTTGCCCTCCTCGGTGACCACCAGGCGCGTGTGGCCCGAGTCGACGCACCGCCGCAGCGCCGCCTCGGCGGTCTCCGACACGTCCACGGTGACCACGGCGGGTATCGGCGTCATCACCTGACGGGCCTGCTGCTCGTGCAGGTGAAAGACGCCCGAGAGCATGCCCGCCTCGCCCGGGTCGAGCTTGCCGCCGCTCTGGCTCCGCGCGATGATGCAGCTTGAGGTCGTCGGAGGACGAGACCTCCTCGAACTCCGCCTTGGGGTTGACCCCCACCGCGCGCAGCATCGCGTTCGAGGCGCTGTTCAGCAGCCAGATGAGCGGCTTGAAGCTCACGCGGAACAGCTCGAGCAGGCGGGCGGTGCGGCGCGCCGTGGCCTCGGCATGAGTGATCGCATAGATCTTCGGGACCTGCTCGCCGATCGTGATGTGCAGAGCCGTGGTGATCAGGTAGGCGATGCCGATCGAGATCGCCAGCGACAGGCCATGCGAGACGGAGTCGCCGATCGCCGACTCGAGCAGGCTGGCGATCGCGGGCTCGCCCATGAAGCCGATGCCCAGCGAGGCCATCGTGATCCCCAGCTGACAGGCCGAGAGGTACTCGTCGATCCGGTCGATCTGCCGCGCCGCCAGGGCCGCGCCACGCACACCCTCCGCAGCCATCTCGTCCACGCGCGCAGATCGGGCGCGTACGAGGGCGAACTCGGCCGCCACGAAGAACCCGTTGGCGGCCACGAGCACAGCGACGCCGACCAGCAGGAGCAGCTCGGTCATGGTGCCCCCGGTTGCGGGCAGGCAGCGCCCGCGGAGGGCCTACTTCGAGGAGGTTCGTCGTCGCTCATCCGAGTGACGCTGTGACGCTAGCAGAGGCCGGAGCGGCCTATGCCAAGCCGTCGATGCGCTTCGCCAGGTCGAAATCAGCAGCCGTCAGGCCGCCCTCGGAGTGGGTCGTGATCGTCACCGTGACGGTGTCCCATGAGATCGAGAGGTCCGGGTGGTGGTTCATCTCCTCGGCCACCGGCAGCAGCTCGTTCACGAACCCCACCGACCCCTTGAAATCCCCCCGCTCGAAGCCCTTCTCGATCGCCTCGCCGGAGCGCTCCCACCCCTCGAGGCCGGCCAGACGCTCCTCCACCTGCTCGTTCTCAAGACGTGCCATCGTTCCTCCTCGATGCGAATTGCCTCACTCGTGCCCTCCTCGACCGAGATGCTGTTCGCGCTCGGCCTGGGCGGCAGCGTCGTGGCGGTCACCCATGAGTGTGATTATCCGCCAGGCGCGTCCGAGCTGCCCCATCTGACCCGCAGCGTGATCCCCGACGGCCTGTCCGCGGGTGACATCGACGCGGCCGTGCGTGAGCGGACCGAGGCCGGCCGCGCGCTCTACGAGCTCGACGAGCCCGCACTGGCCGAGCTCGAGCCCGACCTGATCGTCACCCAGGCCGTGTGCGAGGTCTGCGCGGTGTCGTTCGACGACGTGGTGGCCGCCGCGGCGCGGCTGCCGTCGCGCCCGGAGGTCCTCTCGCTCGACCCCTCCACGCTCGGAGAGGTTCTGGCGGACGTGCCGCGCCTGGCCGCCGCGGCCGGCGTGCCCGAGGCGGGCAAGCAGCTCTCGGATGAATGCGGGCGGCGGATCGAGTCCGTGGAGTCGGCGGTGGCGGGCGCCGGCCGGCCGCGCGTGGCCGCCCTCGAGTGGCTGGACCCGCTGTACGTGGGCGGCCACTGGGTGCCGCAGATGATCGAGCTCGCCGGCGGCGAGGACGTGATGGGGATGCCCGGCGAGAAGTCGCGCACGGCCGACTGGGCGGAGCTGGAGGCGGCCGCCCCCGAGGTCGTGGTCTCCATGCCCTGCGGCTACGACGCCGAGCGAGCGGCCACCGAGACCAGTGCTGCGGGCGACCGGCTCGCCGGCCTGGAAGCCAGGGTGGCCGCGGTGGACGCCTCCGCCTACTTCTCGCGGCCGGGGCCGCGGCTGGTGGACGGCATCGAGCTACTCGCGCACCTGCTGCATCCAGGGGCGGTGCCCGAGCCGCCGCCGGGGCGCTTCAGCTGGGTTGAGTCAGTGCTCAGCGCTTAGTGCTTGGTGCCTACGCCGGGCCGGACACCGCTATCGAGCCCACCACGGCCGCCACGCCCAGCGCGCCGGCCAGGACGGTTGCGAGCATCGCGGGCATCCGCGCGCGGTCGGGCAGCTCGAACATGAGCGCGGCCGCCACCGCGCCGCCCACCAGCCCGCCGATGTGGCCGCCGATCGAGATGTTGGGGATCGTGAACGTGATGAGCAGGTTCAGGCCGATCCATAGGCCCAGGCCGCTCTCCATGGGGTTGACGCCGCGGTTTCGCATGACCACCACGGCCGCGCCCATGAGCCCGAAGATCGCGCCCGAGGCGCCCACCGTCGGCGCCGTGGGCTCCAGCAGCAGCGCGCCGAACGAGCCGGCCAGCAGCGACACGAAGTAGATCACCCCGAAGCGCAACCGCCCGATCGCGGGCTCCAGCAGGCCACCCAGGATGTACAGGCCGAACATGTTGAACAGAAGGTGGATGAAGCCCGTGTGCAGGAAGCCCGCGGTGAGGATGCGCCAGTACTCCCCGCTGTCCACCGCCGGGCGCGACACCGAGCCGTCGGTGAGCAGCGTCGAGCCCAGGCCGCCGCCGCCCGTGGCGCTGGCGCCGCTCAGGAAGGTGCCGAGCGCCACCGCCACGTTGATCCCGATGAGCACGTAGGTGAGCGTGGGCTCCTCGACTGAGCTCACCGTCTTCACCTTCGTGCGCTGGCGCGCGCACTCCGGGCAGCGCATGCCCACCGGCGTGACCGTCATGCAGTCCGGGCAGATCGGCCGGCCGCAGTTCGAGCACGAGACGCCCGTCTCGCGGTCGGGGTGGCGGTAACAGGTGTCCATCCGAGCTGAGACTAGTCAACGGTCCCGGCGTCGCCGGGGCGGTCGCGACGCCCGCCGCCGGGCGCCGGCCGTGCTCAGAGCTCGACGGTGAGGATGGGGTCCTCGCCGGGGGCCCGGGCGCCTCCGGCACGCTCCCGCGTGACGGCCACGGCGTCGGCACCCGTCAGGTCGTCGGTGACCACGGCGGAGCCCTGGCCGTCCTCGCCCACGGTGAACAGCGAGTCCTGGGGAACATACGAGTCGCCGCGCTGGACCCACACCTGGTAGGTGCGGCCGGGGGTCAGCTCGGGCATGCCGGTCACGCGCAGCACCGCACCGTCGTCCTTGCCCTCTGGAATCTCGAGGCTGCCGCCGCCGGAGGGAATCCGCTCCCTGTCGACCTGCGCGGACAGGGTCTGGCTGTCGTCGACGAAGACGGCCTGGGTGGCCGCGAAGCCGAGTGCCGCGCCCACGACCAGCACCACCGACGCCGCGGCCAGTGCCGTGCGGGGCCGCGCGCCTGCCAACGCTGACGCCGCGACTGCGGCGCGCTCGCGCAGGCGCGTGAACAGGCCTGGCCGCGAGCGACCCTCGCGCTCGCGGACATCGGCCTCGACCGCCTGCATCAGCGACGCCTTGAGGGTCGGCGGCGCCTCCATCGGCTCTACCGAGCGCGGCAGCGCGTCCACGGCAGGGCGCAGGCGCTCGACCTCGTCGCGGCACACATGGCACTCATCGAGGTGGCTCTCGAAGGCCCGCTCCTCGACGTCGACGAGCGCCCCGAGCAGGTAGGGGGCCACGTTCTCCCACTGGATGTCGTGGCGCTCGATGCTCATGCGGGCTCCTCCGCCAGCTCGCGCCGGAGCTTGTCGAGGCTCAGCCGCATGCGGCCCTTCACGGTGCCGATGGGCATGTCCAGCATCTCCGCGATCTCGCTGTGGCTGTAGCCGCCGAAGTAGGCCAGCTCGATCACGCGCGCCTGCTCCTTTGGCAGCCCGGCGATCGCGGCGCGCACCTGTCGGGCCTCGTCGCGGCGGGCCGCCTGAACGTCGGTCTGCTCGCGCTCGGGCGCCTCGTGAATCTCCTCGATGCCCTCGGCGCTGGCTCGGCGGCGGTCGTGGACCAGGTTGCGCCGAAGCGCGTCGATGGCGCGGTGGTGCACGATCCCCAGCACCCACGTGCGCACGCTTCCGCGCTCTGGCGCATACCGCAGCCGGCTCCGCCAGATCGACAGGAAGGCCTCCTGCGAGATGTCCTCCGCCGTGACTCGGTTGCCCACCATCCGGTAGGCCAGCGAGAAGGCGGCGCCGCCGTGGCGGTCATAGAGCACCTCGAACGCGCGCGGCTGCCCTTGGGCGACCAGGTGCATGACCTCCTCGTCGGCGAGGCTGGGGATGTCGTCGGGACGGCCCAAGGCGTATCCATGATTCGGCCTGGGCCAGACGGTGGATCAGTGGAGCTGGACGACGCGCCCTATGCGCAGCGTTCGCAGGTGCCGGTGAGGAGCACCTGGGCACCTTCCACTCGCAGCCCGGCCGCGCGCGCAGAGGCCGAAGCCGCCGTTATAGTCAGGCGCGTCCTCGACGTCGACCACCCGACCACAGACCCGGCATGCGAAGTGTGCGTGATGGTCCGCTCGCGGGTCGAACAGGGTGGGCCCGGCGCCGGCAGCGACACGGCGCGCAAGCCCGAGCTCATCGAACAGCTCGAGCGCGTCATAGACCGTTGGCAGCGCCAGGTTGGGAAGCCGCCGGCCCACAGCCCGGCGCACGTCCTCCGCCGACGCGTGGCGACCGAGCTCGTGCAACGCGCGGTGGAGCACAACCCGCTGCGGGGTCACGCGCCGGCCGGTCGCGCGGAGCGCCTGGCGGTCGCGCCGACGGCGTCCTTCGTCGGGCGGTGGCGTGCTTCCAGAGTTAGGCGGACCTTATCACAAGTGACTTGTTATAGTGAGCCGATGGCCGAACTGGCAAGGGACCTGATCGCCAGCTGGCGCGGGGCGGACGATCGCGAGCGGCTGCTGCAGGTCGTCCAGCCGGCGTTGATCGGGCTGATCGACGGCACGATCTCCACGCTCGCGCCCATCTTCGCGGCCGCCTACGTGTCGGGTTCCAGGGCCGCCCTGCTGGTGGGAGTGGCCGCGGCGCTCGGCGCCGCGATCAGCATGGGCATGTCCGAGGGCCTGTCCGATGACGGCACGCTCACCGGCCGCGGCGGCGCTCGTCACGCGCGGGCTCATCACCGGGCTGGCGACCTTCCTCGGCGGAGCGTTCCACACGCTGCCCTTCCTGATCGGCGACGTGGATAGGGCGCTGATGCTCGCCTACGCGCTCGTGTCCGTCGAGCTGCTTGCCATCGCCTGGATCCGCCGCCGTTACCTGAAGGTCTCGCTGACCGGCTCGCTCGTCCAGGTCACCCTCGGTGGCGTGATCGTCGCGTTCGTGGGCGTGGCCGTCGGCAGCCACGCAGTCGGCCCCAATCGTCGGCCGCGACCAGCGACCGGCGCTCAGCGGTCCAGCCGCTTCGCCAGATCGTCGGCCACGTCACGCACGCTGCGCTCCAGCGCGCGCAGGCCGCCGAACTGGCGCTTCTTCTGCTGCTGGCGGGCGCGCACGAGGACCAGCGCCCCGGCGGCGGCGCCCCCCACCACGACCGCCGCCACCGGCCGGCCCCAGTTGCGGGGGTCGCGCATGGTCGAGAGCTCCCAGTCGGCCAGCTCGTCGGCCGCCAGGTCGGTGATCTCCGACAGCCCGCGCTCCAGGCGGTCGGACAGGCCCTCGGAGGGCTCGACCGGCACGAGAGCCGAGCGCAGCAGCGCCTCGACGTCCCCGAACTCACTCATCCGTGGCCTCCTCGTCCTTGAGTCCCTGCTCGAGCTGCTTGATGGCCCGGTGTATCAACACCTTGGTCGCTCCCTCGGAGCGGTCCAGCGCACGCGCGATCTCGCGGTTGTCCATTCCCAGCGCGAAGCGCATGATCAGGGCCTCGCGCCGGTCGTCGGGCAGCTTGGACACGCCCTCCAGCACCGCCTGCAGCTCCTGGCGTCCCTCCACCAGGTCCTCGGTGCCGTGCGGGTCGGACACGATGGCCGCGTCCTCGAGTTGGGTCTGTGGCCGGCGCGAGCGGTCGCGGTAGTAGTTGGCGGCCAGGTTGTGGGCGATCCGGATCAGCCACGGCCGCAGCGGCCGGCCGTTGGACTCGCGCTGCGCTCGCGCGAAGTGCCGGTAGGCCTGCAGGAAGGTCTGCTCGGTGAGGTCCTCGGCGTCGTGGTGGTTGCCCACCCGGTAGTAGGCGTAGGAGTAGACGTCGCGCAGATGGGTGCGGTAGAGCTCCGTGAAGTCGCCGTCCAGGCGCTGCTTCTCCGCGATCGAGTCCAAGCATGGAGCAGCCTACCCCCGGCGCGGCGTCAGGCCGCGCGGCGCTCCGCGCGCTCGTGGGCCACCGCGTGCTCCGCGGGCATCTCCCCGCCGAGCCACGCCCATTGCAGCTCGACGCACGGCCAGATCCGCGCCGTGACCTCGTGCGCGAGCCGTGGCGACGGCTGGTCTAGCAGCGGATAGGTGAGCGGGCGCCCGCAGCGCACGTCCACTCGCACGGGGCGGATCCTCCACCCGCGGCGCGCCCGGTCGGATCCCTTCACTGCGATGGGCACGACGGGCGCCCCGCTCTGCAGGGCCAGCCGGCCGATCCCGCGCCGCGGCTCGGCGAGTGGCCCGATGCGGTTGCGCGTGCCCTCCGGGAAGATCACCACCGCCTCCCCGCGCTCGAGCAGCGTGAGGGCCGTGGTCATCGCCTCCTCGTCGGATTCGCCGCGCCGGACGGGGAACGCGCCCATGCAGTTCAGGACCCAGCCGAGCAGCCGGATGTCGAACAGCTCGCGCTTGGCCACGAAGTAGATCGGCCGCCGCAGGCAGCAGCCGATCACGAACGGATCGAGGAAGCTGCGGTGGTTGGCGGCCAGGAGCAGCGGTCCGTCGGGGATGTGCTCGCGGCCGGTCCTGTGCAGCCGGAAGTACACGTGGATCGCCGGCTTGAGGATCGACCGCAGGCTCCAGTAGACGAGCTTGTTGACGCCGCGCTCGCGGATCCGCCGGTGGTGAAGGGCCAGGCGCTCGGGTGGGGCCGCTGCCATCACCTCAGCTACCCGCGCCGGCCCACCCCGTTACGCTGCGCCCATGGACGTTCGGAGGAGCGTGAACGGGGCGATCGCCGGCGGTGCGGCCGCGGCCGTGTGGGCCGCCCAGCAGCCGGCCGACAAGCGCGCCTTTCAGAGCAGCTACGACGACGTGGAGCTGCTGGGCAAGCTCGTGACCCGCGGCGACGCCTGGCCCGTGGCCGGACTGGCGCTCCACCTGCAGAACGGGGCGGTGTTCGGCGCGGTCTACTCGCAGCTCCGGCCGTTCCTGCCCGGCCCCCAGGTCGGCGCGTGCGCTGACCATGGCCATGGCCGAGCACGTGGCCCTGTGGCCGCTCGGCCGGCTCGTGGACCGCTACCACCCCGCCCGCAAGCAGCTCACGCCGCTTACGGGCAACCCGCGCGCGTTCGCGCAGGCCGCCTGGCGGCACCTCATCTTCGGGCTCGTGCTCGGAGAGCTCGAGCGGCGCCTGAACACCGACGGTGCGGAGGACGAGCCCCCGCCCGTTCCCGCGTCATCCAACGGCCACGGCAACATCGAGATGGCCGTGGGCGCGGCGTAGACTCGGCCACCGCGCCGGAGTAGCTCAGTTGGCAGAGCAGCGCTCTTGTAAAGCGCAGGTCGTCGGTTCGAGTCCGACCTCCGGCTTCGCGCGCGGCTGAGCGCTCAGCGCACGGTGCCCCCGCGCCCGCCGTAGCGCGCTCCCAGGCCAAAGCCGCCGCTGGGAATGCCGGCGATGAGGATCAGGATCGCGGCCACGAGGCCCAGGATCGTGGATCCCGTGATGGCCACCAGCAGCAGATACGCCAGCGCCGCCACCAGCAGCGTGATGAGAATTCCGACCATAAGACCTCCCTAGGTTGAGTGGCTCCGGATTACCCGGGGGTCGGGGCGCCAAACCGCTCTCTAGAGCGGAACAGCGCGCGAGTCCAGGTGCGCGCCCACCTTGCGCTTGACGCGCTGGAGGGCGTTGTCCACCGTCTTGGTGTCGCACGCCAGCCGCTCGGCCACCTCCTCGTAGGAGCGCCCGTCGAGATACAGCGACAGCACGGAGCTCTCCAGCTCTGACAACACGCTCGAGAGGCAGCCCACCAGGCTGTGGAGCTCCTCGGTGGAGATCACCTGGTTCACGGGGTCGTGGACGGTGGGCCCTGGCAGCAGCTCGTCGAGCGTCGGGTCGCCGTCGCCCCCCGAGGCGGCTGGGGTCTGCGAGAACGACACGTACTCGTTGAGCGGGGTGTGCTTGTTGCGGGTCGAGGTCTTCACGGCCGTGATGATCTGCCGCGTGATGCACAGCTCGGCGAAGTTCCGGAAGCTCGACTCGCGGTCGGTGCGGAAGTCCCGCACCGCCTTGTAGAGCCCAACGAGGCCCTCCTGAACGAGATCGTCGGCATCGCCGCCGATCAGGAAGTACGAGCTGGCCTTGAGCCGGACGAAGCCGTGGTACCGCTTGACGATGCGGTCATAGGCATCGGGGCGGCCCTGCTTGGCCAGTGCGATCAGATAGTTGTCCTCTGGCTCAGCCTGAGCCTGAGACCGGGCGGGTACCGACGTTGAGACAGATGCAGCCACCATTGCTCCTTTCGGGCCTCCCTCGAAGCCCCGAAGCTCAATGGCGCGCTACCTCCCCTGGCGCCGCGCTCATTTGACCGGTCCGAACCTAAAGCTCGACTCCAGCCTTATCCAATGGCGCGGCAGTATGACGTGTTATGGACCCCTGTCAAGCCCCGCGGTACGCAGGTGCAAGATCCCGTACACCAGCGCGGCCGCCGCGGTGGACACGTTGAGCGACTCGACGCGCCCCCTCAGCGGCAGCGCCACGAGCTGATCGCAGGTCTCGGCCACGCGCTTGCGCAACCCGCGGCCCTCCGATCCCAGCACCAGCGCGACCCGGCCCGAGTAGTCGGGCCGGTCATAGGGCACCGCGCCCTCGCCCGATGCCGCGCCGTAGACCCAAGCTCCCCGCCGCTTGCCCTCCTCCAGCCAGTCGGCCAGGTTGCGGACCCGCGCCACGGCCAGATGCTCGACCGCCCCGGCCGATGCCTTGCACGTGGCCGGGGTGACCTCCGCCGACCTGCGCTGCGTGACCACCACGCCCGCGGCCCCGGCGGCCTCGGCCACCCGGCAGACGGCGCCGAGGTTGTGCGGGTCCTGAACCTCGTCGAGGCACACCACCAGTGCGTCCTCGGCGTCCAGCAGCGACCCGGCGTCGGCGTAGGGGTAGGGATCGACCTCGACGCAGGCACCCTGATGGTCGCGCGAACCGCACAGCCCCTCCAGCTCCTCGTCGGCCGCAGAGCGGGCGCCGGCCTCGCGCAGCCAGGGCTCGGATCGCAGCGCAGCTGGGCTGGCCCAAAGCGTGTGCGCGGCGCGGCGGCCCCGCAGCGCCTCGCGGACGGGGTTGCGGCCGTAGACGATCACGCGTGGCGGACCAGGCGCGCGCCCTCGGCCGTGTCGCGCACCTCGTAGCCGCGCTCGGCCAGCTCGTCGCGCAGGCGGTCCGCCAGCTCGAAGTCACGCGCCGCCCGGGCCGCCTCGCGGCGCTGGAGCAGGTCCTGGGCCGCGGTGTCGGCGCCGCCGCCATCGTCCGGCGCGTCCAGCACCGCCTCGAGCCCCAGCGCGTGCAGCATCTCCGGCAGCCGCCCGGGGCCCATCTCCTCGCCGGCATCGAGGCGGCGATTGGCGTCGCGCACCCAGTCGAAGAGCACGGCTCGCGCGGCCGGGGTGTCGAAGTCGTCCGCGAGCCGATCGAAGAACCGCTCGGCCAGCCCGTCGAGCTCAGCCGGCTCGGGGCCCTCCGGGTCCAGCCGCCGCCCGAGCTCGCGCAGGCGGTCCACCGCCCGCCCTGCGTCCTCGAGCGCCTCGGGGGAGAACGCGAGCGGCTGGCGGTAGTGGCCCTGGCCGAAGTACGTGATCAGCGCGAGGCTCCCGTACTCCTCGATCGCCTGATGGAGGAGGCGGATGTTGCCCACCGACTTGGCCATCTTCTCGTCGCCCATCCGCACCATCCCGTTGTGCATCCAGATGCGGGCGAGCGGGGCGTTGCGCGCCGCCTCGGTCTGGGCGATCTCGTTCTCGTGGTGAGGGAACACCAGGTCCGAGCCGCCGCCGTGGATCTCGAAGTCGGTGCCCAGCAGCTGCTCGGCCATGGCCGAGCACTCGATGTGCCAGCCCGGCCTGCCCTCCCCCCATGGCGCCGGCCAGGCCGTGTCCTCACCCTCCTTGCGAGCCTTCCAGAGGGCGAAGTCCCGGGGGCTGCGCTTGAGCTCCGCAGCGTCGTCGCCCTCGCCCTGCTGCATCTCCTCGGCGGGGCGGTTCGAGAGCTTGCCGTAGCCGGGGAACCCCGCCACGTCGAAGTACACATCGCCGCCGGCCGCGTAGGCGTGACCGGAGTCGATCAGGTCGGCGATCAGGTCCACGATCGGCCCGATCGTCTCCGCGGCCCGCGGCTCGTGGTCGGGCCGCCCGAGGCCCAAGGCGTCGGTGTCGGCCTCGTAGGCAGCGGTCATGTCGGCCGCCAGCTCGGTGCTGGGCACGCCGGCGTCGCGGGCCGCCGCGTAGATCTTGTCGTTCACGTCCGTCACGTTCTCGACCAGGGTCACGGTGAGCCCCTCGTGCTCGAGGAAGCGCTTGAGCAGCGCGAAGACGACGAACGGGCGGGCGTTGCCCACGTGCACGCGGCCGTACACCGTGGGCCCGCAGGCGTAGATGCCCACCCGTCCCGGCTCGCGCGGCTGGAGGGGCCGCAGCTCCCCGCTGAGCGTGTCGTGGAGGCGTATCTCGCGCACGCCCGCAGGCTATGCCACGGGTGGGCGGCGATCCGCCCAGGGACGCTCGGCCTCGATCTGCGCCGCCAGCGAGAGCAGGGTGCCCTCGTCCCCGGGCTTCCCCACCAGCTGGACGGCCAGCGGCAGGCCGTCGTCGGTGAAGCCCGCCGGAACCGAGGCGGCCGGCTGGCCGGTGGCGTTCCAGGGGACCGTGAACGGATACACGCGCAGCATCCCGATCAGCGTCCGGAACGCGCCCATCCCCTCCCACTCCGCTGCGCGCACCTGCGTGCGGGTGGTGATGGGCGTCATGAGCACGTCGTGGTCGGCGAAGAGCCGGTTCACGCGCTCGGCGTGGGCGGCCTCGTCGCGCATCGCCTTCGCCAGCACCGGGCGCGGGATGCCGCTACCCAGGCGAGCGAAGCCGCGGGTGCGCCGCGACAGCCGCGCGGGTTGGGGCACCCTGGCCGCGTCGTCCTCGATGCCCTTGAGGAAGCGCGGCGTGAACACCTCGCCCAGGCGACCGTAGGCCGGGTCCCGATCCTCCACGCTGTGGCCGAGGGAGCGCAGGAGGTCGGCCGTCTCTCGCAGCGCCGCGCGCGGCGCCTCGCCCACGGGCATCGGCATGGACGGGCGCGCCGACACCGCGATCCGCAAGGTTCCGGGCGGCCGGGTGGCGTAGTCGGCGAAGGGCTGGGCGGGCGGAGGCGGGG
Source organism: uncultured Thermoleophilaceae bacterium (assembly GCA_963814005.1). Classification (GTDB taxonomy): domain Bacteria; phylum Actinomycetota; class Thermoleophilia; order Solirubrobacterales; family Thermoleophilaceae; genus JAAYBF01. Next base: position 99,096 of record CAWFBA010000009.1, on the reverse strand, counting down.
TGTGGGCGTCGCCCTCCGCGGCGCCGCTGACGACGTCCAGGAACAGCGCGTTGTCGAGCACGGTGCGCGTGACCGCGCCCGCCACGCTCATGCCGTGCCAGTGCTGGGGGTCGGGCATCAGCGAGACGCGTCCCCGCTGGGGCTTGAGGCCGAAGAGGCCGCAGCAGGCGGCCGGGATGCGAATCGAGCCGCCGCCGTCCGTGGCGTGACCCGCCGCGGCCAGGCCGGCCGCCACCGCCGCGGCGCTGCCGCCGCTCGAGCCACCGCACGTCCGGTCGGTGTTCCACGGGTTGCGGGTGACCCCCCAGTTCATGGACTCCGTGGAGCCGGTGATGGCCAGCTCCGGCAGGTTCGTCTTGCCGAGGATCACCGCTCCCGCCGCACGCAGGCGGCGCACGATCTCGGCGTCGGCGGTGGCGCGATCCGGGAAGGCACCCGTGCCGTGGGTGGTCAGCTCGCCCGCCACGTCCACGTTGTCCTTGACCGCCACCGGAACGCCCAGCAGCGGCCGCTGCTCCCCGGCGGTGCGGCGCCGGTCGGCCTGCTCCGCCTCCGCCAGCGCCCGCTCCGCCATGACCACGCGGTAGGAGTTGAGCTCGGGGTCGATGCGCTCGATCCGCTCCAGATAGGCCTCCGTGAGCTCTCGCGAGCCCACCTCGCCGGCACGGACCAGCTCGGCCTGCCGTGCCGCTCCTGCGAAGGCCAGGTCGGTGGAGTCCACGGCGCGGGACCCTATCCGCCCGAGGCGCTCAGATGGTTGAGTCCGAATTCGGGTGCTCGTGGGGGCGCGCCAGACCAAGCTGGGCAGCGCACGAGTCCGAAGCAGGTAGCAGCGCTACCTGCAAGGGCTCGGGTGGCGAACCAGCGCCGGTATGGCGCGTCATCCGCGAGTGCACGAATAAGGAATCAACCGTCTCAGTCGCCGTCGCGCTCGGGCGCCGCAGGCCTCTCCACCGTGGCCACCGCCAGCGCGGCCACGCCCTCGCCGCGGCCCACGAAGCCCATGCCCTCGTTGGTGGTGAACTTCACATTGACCTCCAGCGGTGCCAGGCCGGCCGCCTCTGAAAGCCGCGCGCGCATCGCGTCGCGGTGCGGTCCGAGCTTGGGCTCCTCGCACACGACCGTGGCGTCCAGGTGCCGCGGAGTCCAGCCGTGCGTCGGAGAGGAAGCCGCACACCTCGCGCAGCAGCGCGATCGAGTCGGCGTCGCGCCAGCGCTCGTCGGTGTCCGGGAAGTGCTGGCCGATGTCGCCCAGCCCGGCCGCGCCCAGCAGCGCGTCGATGATCGCGTGGGTGAGCGCGTCGGCGTCGGAGTGGCCGCTGAGGCCGCGTTCGGCCTCCGGGACCCGCACGCCGCCGAGCACGAGCGGCCGGCCTTCCTCGAAGCGGTGCGAGTCGTACCCGATGCCCGCCCGGGAGCTCACCCGATCGCCTCCAGGCGCCGGGACGCGGCGGTCGAAGATGGCCAGCTCCTGGACTCCGAGGCTCGGTCAGCCACTGCCACCGCCTGGTCATAGCCGTGGCCCAGGTGCTCGGGCACGTGCGCGTCGCTGGACAGGGCCACCGGGCGCCCGGCCTCGAGGCACATCTCGAGGAAGGGGGCGGCGGGATAGATCTCGCCCACCGGCTTGCGCAGCCCGGCCGTGGACACCTCTACCGCGACGTCGGACTCCGCGATGCCGTCCATGGCCAGCTCGTAGAAGCGGCGCAGGTCGCCATCGGGCACCAGGGCGCCATCGCCCCAGACCTTGACCAGGTCGGGGTGGGCGATGATGTCGAACATGCCGGTGCGGGCCGCCTCGCCGAGCGTCTCGAAGTAGCGCCGCCAGACCTTCTCCGGGTCGCTCGAGCGCCACACGTCCCAGTCGCTGCCGCGCATGTCCACCGCCTCGTCGCGCAGGAAGTGCACCGAGCCCACCACGTAGTCCCACTCGCGGGCATCCAGCAGCGAGGCCATGCGGTCCTCCCGCCCCGCCACGAAGTCCGCCTCGATGCCCAGCCGCAGGTCGGTCTGCTCGCGGACGAACTCGCAGTAGGCGTCGATGTCGTCGTGGGCGTTCTGGCGCCACCAGGGGTGGGTCCACACCTCCAGGGACTGCGTGAAGCGGTGCACGTGCTCGGACACCCCCAGCTCGGCGATGCCGCGCTCCGAGGCGGCTTCGCGGTAGCGCGCGGCGTTCTCGGGGGTGAAGTAGCGCGCCGCCTCGGTGCCGTCGTCGTCGGGTCTCAGGTGGGTGTGCAGGTCGGTCAGCATCGCGCCGCCAGTATGGCCTCGGCCATCCGCAGGTCCAGCGCGGTGGTGACCTTGAGGTTCTCGGCGGCGGACTCCACCACACGCACCGTCCCTCCGGCAGCCTCCACCAGGGAGGCGTCGTCGGTGGCGCCCGCAAGCACGTCCGGGCTCGCGGCCAGCGCCTCGCGCAGCACCTCGGCCCGGAACACCTGCGGCGTCTGGATCGACCAGAGCGCCGCGCGGTCGAGGGTGCGGACCACGCGACCGTCCGAATCGGACTCCTTGATCGTGTCCGTCACCGGCGCGGCCGCGATGGCGCCGTCGGCGCCCTCCAGCGCCGCTACGCAGCGTCGCACGAGCTCCGGCGTGACCAGCGGGCGCGCCGCGTCGTGCACGACCACCACCTGGGCCTCCGGCGCCGCCGCCAGCGCGTTGCGCACCGACTCCGAGCGCGAGGGCCCGCCGGTCACCCGGTCGGGCGGTCGCTCGTGGCCGGCCGGGACCGCCACGACCACGCGGTCGCAGGCCGCACCGAGCGCCTCGAGGCTCCAATCGAGCATCGGCCGCCCGGCCAGCTCCACGAGCGCCTTCGGTCGCTCCGCGCCGAGCCGCTCGCCGCTGCCGCCGGCGGGCACCACGCCCACCGTGAGCGGCCGGCGAGAGCCGTCCGGCGGGGTCAACGAGCCCGGGCAAGGCCCGACCCCGCGTCCCCGCCGGACAGCTCGCCGTACCTAGGCTGTGGCTCCGGCGCCGACGCGCGAGCTGTGCGCCTCCTCGATGAGGGAGTCGAGGTGCGCCTCGGCGTCCTCCTCCTCCATCTCGAGCGCGTACATCAGCTCGGACGCCAGGATCTTCTTGGCGCGCGTGTACATCTGCTTCTCACCGGTGGAGAGCCCCTTCTCGGACTCCCGGATGGCAAGGTTGCGGACGACCTCGGCCAGCTCGAACACGTCGCCGGTCTTGATCTTCTCGCGGTTGTGCTTGAAGCGCCGGTTCCAGTTCTTCGGCATCTGGCTCACGTCGTCGCGGAGCACGGACAGCACCTTGGCCACCGCCTCCTCGCCGATCACCCGCCGCAGGCCGGCCATGCCCGCGTTCTCGCACGGGACCATGACCGTCATGTCGTTGTGCAGGATCTTGATCGTCAGGTACTCGCGGGTCTCGCCGAGCACCTCCTTCTGCTCCTTCTTACAGACCTTGCCCGCCCCGTGATGCGGATATACGACGTTGTCACCGATCTCGTAATCGATGTTGGGAATCTCACGGGTGATCTCGAGGTCCGTGATCTCTTGCTCCGTCGCGCTTTCGGTAATGACTTCCCTCCTAGGTAAATTGGCCCGCCGCCGGCATCGGGGCGGACCCGTTCTCACGTTTGCAGATAGCGGTCCACGAGATTGATCTCCTGGAGCCGGCGAAGGCCCTCGCGGATGTCCTTCGCCCTCATGTCCCCGACCCCCTCGACCGCCTCGAGCTCCCCGTCGCCTGCCGCGAGGATCTCGTCGAGGCCGCCGAACTCCCCCACGATGCCGTGCACCACGAGCCTGGGCAGGCGCGGGATGCGCCCCAGGATCCTGTGACCGCGCGGCCCCACGGAGTGGTCGAGCGTGTTGAGCTTGCGGTCATAGCCGAGTAGCTCGGCCAGCCGTCCGAAGTCCAGCAGGTCCTGGTGCGCCAGCCGCGCGAGCGAGTCGAGCACGTTGGCGAAGCTCTCCTCGTTGGGCTCGACCATGTAGTCGTGCACGAGGGCGGCCTTGTCGGCGGCCACTCCCACGATCGTCTCCTCCAGCTGCATCTCGATCAGGCGGCCCTCGGCGCCGAGCTCCACGATGTGGCGCTCGATCTCCACGGCCATGCGGGTCACCAGCTCGCCGCGCTGGAGGACGGTGAGCACGTCATGCAGGGTCACGCCGCCCTCGAACTCGAGCGCCGTGAGCCGGGTCGACACCTGGTCGAGGCGGCTGCGGTACTTGTCCAGGGTGGCGAGCGCCTGGTTGGCCTTGGCCAGCACGACCGGGATGTCCTCGAGGATGTACTTGGCTCCGTCGAGGTACAGCGACACCACGCTGCGGCTCTGCGAGACGGCGATCACCAGGGCGTCGGTCTGCTTGGAGACGCGCTCCGCGGTGCGGTGGCGGGTGCCGGTCTCCAGCGAGAGGATCGTGGGGTCCGGCATGAGCTGGACGTTGGCCCAGCCGATCTTCGTGGCGTTGGACGACAGGACGATCGCCCCGTCCATCTTCGCGATCTGGAACAGCAGGGCGGGCGTGTAGTCCACGTCGAGCTTGAGCCCGCCCGAGTAGAGGAAGGACAGCTCCTCGCTGTCTCCGATGCAGATCAGCGCGCCTGTCCGCGCCTGCACGATCGCGTCGACGCCCTCGCGAACGGCGGTGCCCGGAGCGATCATCTCCAGGGCCCTTACCAGCCGGGGTTCCTGACGAGCCTCCAGCTCTGCGACATCACCCCCGGTGTAGGCCATCCGGGTCGATTGTACGGCAAAGGGCCACTTTTCCGCTCTGGAGGGCGGAATCGGGCAGATCCAGGCTCGGGCGCCTCCCGCTCAGGCGGCCACGGCCGCCGGCACGTCGCCCAACGCGCTGGCCAGCGCCGAGCGCAGGTCGGGCAGCCGCTCGCCGGGGTGCAGCACGCCCGCCAGCCCGAACTTGGCAGCCTCCGCCAGGCGCCGGTCGGGATGGGCCGCGTGGCGCAGCTCCCCCGTGAGGCCGAGCTCCCCGAAGGCCGCGAGCGGGGCCTCGCCGCACCCGGCGGTCACGCCGCGGGCGGCCGACGCGAGCGGCCAGCGCCACGGCCAGGTCGGCGCCGGGCTCGTCCACTCGCACGCCGCCGGCCAGGGACACGAACACGTCGCTGGAGGCCATCGAGATGCCGGCGTGGCGTGCCAGCACTGCCAGCACCAGCGCCAGCCGGTTGCGATCCACGCCGTTGGCCATCCGCCGCGGGGTGACCAGCTCCGAGGGCGCCACGAGCGCCTGCACCTCCACCAGCAGCGGGCGAGATCCCTCCATGGCGCACAGCACCACCGACCCAGGCGCCCGCGTGGCCTCGGCCACGAACCGGGCCGAGGCGTCCTCCACCTCGACCAGCCCCTGCTCGCGCATCTCGAACACCCCCACCTCGTTTGTGGAGCCGAAGCGGTTCTTCAACGCGCGCAGCGTGCGGTAGGTGCGCTCGCGCTCGCCCTCGAAGGACAGCACGCAGTCCACCAGGTGCTCGAGCACCCGGGGTCCGGCCAGCGCGCCCTCCTTGGTCACGTGGCCGACGAGGACCACGGCGCTGCCGCGCTCCTTGGCCACGCCCATCAGCCGGCCCGCCACCTCGCGCACCTGGCCCACCGACCCCGGGGCGCCGCGTGAGCCCCGTCGAGTGCATGACCTGCACCGAGTCCACCACGCACACGGCGGGCCGCTCCGCCTCGATGGTCGCGACCACGGCGTCCAGGTCCGTGTCCGCCACGATCGGCACCGCCAGTGCGCCCTGGCCAAGCCGCTCGGCGCGCAGCCTCACCTGAGCCGCGGACTCCTCGCCCGAGACGTAGAGCACGTCGTGGCCGGCCGCCGCCAGGTTGCCCAGCGCACTGGCCGTGATGGTGGACTTGCCGATGCCGGGCGAGCCGCCCAGCAGCACCAGCGATCCCGGCACGATCCCGCCGCCGAGCACGCGGTCGAGCTCCCCGATGCCGGTCTGCAGGCGAGCCACCTCCGGCGCCCGCACGTCGCGCAGGGCCACCGGCGTGAGCGCCCGGCCGGAGCGGCGGCCGCCGCCGGGCCCGGGACGGGCGGCCTGCCGGCGAGGAGCCTCCTCCACGAGCGTGCTCCACTCCTCGCAGCCCGGGCAGCGCCCGTGCCACTTGGCGGACTCGTGCCCGCAGGCGGAGCAGACGAAGGTCGAGGCGGCGCGGGCCATCCGCCAAAGCTAAGGGCGGGCGAGGACGAGTCTCGCCCCCGGCGCCGCACGCGCCCTTGCAGTCCGTCCGCGCGCAGGCGTTCCATGGCCCCGATGGAGCTGCTCGACCAGCCCGCGGCCCGCGCCGAGTACCTGGCGGTGGACACCGAGACCAACGGCCGTGGCGGCGAGGACTGCGAGCTCACCGAGGTGGGCACGGCGCTTGTGGGCGGCGGCGAGGTTCACGACACGTGGGAGTCGCTGGTGCGGGTGGAGCGCCCGCTTTCGCGCGGCATCGAGCGCTTCACCGGGATCACGCAGGGCATGGTCGATGGCGCGCCGCCGCCCGCCGAGGTGCTGCCGTGAGCTTCAGCGCCTGATGCGCGGCCGCGTGCTCGTGGCCCACAACGCCTCCTTCGACCGCCGGGTGCTCAAGCAGGCCTTCGACCGCTGCGACCTGGAGTGGCCCGACCCGCCGGTGATCTGCACGGTCGCGCTCGCGCGCCGCTGCGCCCCCCTGGTGCGCCGGCGCGGGCTGTCGTCGCTGGCCGATGCCCTTGGAATCGAGGTCGAGGTGGCTCACCGCGCGCTGCCCGACGCCCTCACGTGCGCGCGTGTGCTGTGCGCGCTGTTCCCCAAGCTGTGCGTGCTCGCGGCCACCGTCGGCGACGCCGTGCAGGCGCTGGGCTCCACCAGGAGCCGCAGGCAGGGGTCGCGCCGCGCGGTCCGGCGCCGCCCGCCCGCAGGACCGGCCTGACCTGTCGCACCTGCCCGAGGACCCCGGGGTGTACGTGTTCCGCGACGTGCGCGGGCGGCCGCTGTACGTGGGCAAGTCGGTGTCCCTGCGCACCCGCGCGCGGTCGCACTTCTGCGCGCCGGCCGGGTGGACCGAGCGCGCCGAGATCGTGGACTACCGCGCGACCAGGTCTGAGCTCGGGGCACTGGTGCTGGAGAACCGCCTGATCAAGCAGTGGCGCCCGCCGGGCAACAAGGCGCTGAAGCGAACGGACCGATGGGCGTATGTGCGCTGCAGGCTGGACGTGGAGTACCCGGTGCTCGAGGCCTCCTCCCAGCCGGCCGCGGGCCGCGCCATCAACGTCGGCCCGGTCCGGGGCCGCAAGCTGGCGGCCGAGCTGGCCGACCACCTGACGTCGCTGTTCAAGCTGCGCCACTGCGGACGCGCCCTGCGCCGGCGCGACTCGCCTTCGATCTACGGACAGATGGGCCGCTGCTGCTCGCCGTGCCTGGGCGACCTGGACCCGAATGCCTACCGACGCCAGGTCGACGCGGCCCTGGCGCTGTTCGAGGCCCCCGAGGGCGCCGCGGCGGCCCTGCTCGAGGAGATCGACGACCGGATGGCCACGGCGTCGCGAGAGCAGCGCTACGAGGCGGCCGCGGCGCTGGCGCGGCGCCGGGAGCGGCTGGCCGCGCTGCTGGACCGCCTGGACGGCGTGCTGCGCGCCGTTCACGCCGATCCGCGCCTGGTGCTGGCTCGCCACCCCACCAAGGCCGCCTTCGACGCGTTCTGGCTCGTGGCCGGCAGGGTCGTGGACTGGGGGCCGCTGGAGGGCGGGCCCGACGAGCTGGCCCGCCGCACCGAGGCGGTGCTGGCAGCGGCGCCGAAGGGACCGGGACGGGCGACCGCGGTGCCGGCCGAGGAGGTCGACGAGGTCCGGATCGCCTCGGCCTGGATCGCCGAGCACGCTCCGCCCGAGCTTGCGGTCGCCGACGCCCCTTCGGCGGGGCGGCTGACGAGCTTCCTGGCCGCAGCCGCGGCCTGACGGTCAGCCCTGTTCGCCGACGGCCCGCTCCGCCGCCTCGAAGCCGATCTTCGAGTGCGTCTTGTCGCAGAACGGCTTGGTGGTCGAGGCGCCGCACCGACACAGGGCGATGACCTCACCCTGCTCCGCCAGGTCGTACTCGTTGCCGTCGGCGTCGATCAGCCGTACCGGCCCGGTGACCCGATACGGCCCGTTCTCGCGAGCCTTGATCTCGACTCGGGTCACGCCGGGCCGGCGGCTACTTGACGGGCTCGTCGCCGGCGTCGTCCGCCGGCGGCGGGGCGTCCGGCACGTCCGGCAGCACGTCGGGCCTCGGGCAGGCTCGTCGGGCCTCGGGCTCGGCGTCGCCCGACGGCTCGTCGTCGGAGCCGGTCGCCCTCGGCGCCCACGCCCACCTCCTCGCGCTTGCGCGCGGGCTTGGCGATCGTGATCTAGACCTCGTTCTCGTCGTCCTCGGGGGCCCGGTCGACCTCGACGGTGGAGCCCGGCTCCAGGCTCTGGGCCAGCACCTCGTCGGCCAGCGGGTCCTCGATGTAGCGCTGGATCGCGCGCCGCAGCGGGCGGGCGCCCATCGACGGGTCCCAGCCCTTCTCGACCAGCAGGTCGGCGGCGTCGTCGGACAGGTTCAGCGACAGCTCCTGCTCGGCGAGCGACTCGCGGATGCGCTTGAGCAGCAGGTCCACGATCTCCTTGATCTCTTCCTTGGCCAGCTTGTGGAAGACGATGACCTCGTCGATGCGGTTGAGGAACTCGGGCCGGAAGACCTTCTTGAGGTCGCTCATGATCCGCGTCTTCATGTCGTCGTAGGTCACGCCGCGTCGGCGTCGCCGACGGTGAAGCCGATGCCGGTGTTCTTGGCGATCTCGGCCGCGCCGACGTTGGAGGTCATGATCACGATGGCGTTGCGGAAGTCCACCGTGCGGCCCTGGCTGTCGGTGAGCCGGCCGTCCTCCAGGATCTGGAGCAGGATGTTGAAGACGTCCGGGTGCGCCTTCTCGATCTCGTCGAGCAGCAGCACGCTGTAGGGCTTGCGCCGCACCGCCTCGGTGAGCTGGCCGCCCTCGTCGTAGCCGATGTAGCCGGGGGGCGAGCCGACGAGCCGCGACACGGAGTGCTTCTCCATGTACTCGGACATGTCGATCCGGACCATCGCCTCCTCGTCGCCGAAGAGGAACTCGGCCAGGGTGCGGCCGAGCTCGGTCTTGCCGACGCCCGAGGGGCCGAGGAAGATGAACGAGCCGGTGGGGCGCTTGGGGTCCTTGAGCCCCGCGCGCGAGCGGCGGATGGCCTTCGACACGGCCTCGATGGCGGCGTGCTGGCCGATGACGCGCTTGTGGAGCTCCTCCTCCATGCGCATGAGCTTCTGGGTCTCGGCCTCGGTGAGCTTGAACACCGGGATGCCGGTCCACATCGAGACGATGTCGGCGATCTCCTCCTCGCCGATCTCCGGGCGCTCGCCGGACTCGCCCGAGCGCCACTGCTCCTCGAGGTCGCGCTTCTTGTTGGTGAGCTGGCGCTCCTGAGTCGCGCAGGTTCGCGGCCTTCTCGAACTCCTGCGCCTCGATCGCCGCCTCCTTGTCGCGCCGCGTGGTCTCGATCTCCTCCTCGAGGTCGCGGTACACGGGCGGGGCGGTCATCGACTTGATGCGGGCGCGCGAGGCGGCCTCGTCGATCAGGTCGATCGCCTTGTCGGGCAGGAAGCGGTCGGAGATGTAGCGGTCGGCCAGCTCGGCCGCGGCCTCCAGCGCCTCGTCGGTGATGCCGACGCGGTGGTGGGTCTCGTAGCGGTCGCGCAGGCCCTTGAGGATCTGCACGGTCTCCTCGGTGGAGGGCTGCTCCACGCGGATCTGCTGGAAGCGGCGCTCGAGCGCGGAGTCGCGCTCCAGGTACTTGCGGTACTCGTCGAGCGTGGTGGCGCCGATGGTCTGCAGCTCGCCGCGCGCGAGGGCGGGCTTGAGGATGCTGGCGGCGTCGATGGCGCCCTCGGCGGCGCCGGCGCCGACGAGGTTGTGCAGCTCGTCGATGAACAGGATGATGTCGCCGCGCTGGGTGATCTCCTTCATCACCTTCTTCAGGCGCTCCTCGAACTCGCCGCGGTACTTCGAGCCGGCCACCAGGGCGGCCAGGTCGAGCGTGTAGATCTGCTTGTTCTTGAGCGTCTCGGGCACCTCGCCGGAGGTGATCCGCTGGGCCAGGCCCTCGACCACGGCGGTCTTGCCCACGCCGGGCTCGCCGATCAGGACCGGGTTGTTCTTCTGGCGGCGGGAGAGGATCTGCATGATCCGCTCGACCTCGGTCTCGCGACCGACGACGGGATCGAGCTTGCCCTCGGAGGCGAGCTTGGTGAGGTTGCGGCCGAACTGGTCGAGCAGCTTGGAGCTCTTCTTGCCCTCGCCCTGGCGGCGCCCTGGCCGACCCGAGCGCTGGCGGCCGCCGGGGCCGGAGAGCATGCGGATGACCTCGTTGCGGATCTTCTCCGAGTCGGCGTCGAAGTCGAGCAGGATGCGGGCGGCGACGCCCTCGTTCTCGCGCACGAGGCCGAGCAGGATGTGCTCGGTGCCGATGTAGTTGTGGCCGAGGCTGAGCGCCTCGCGCAGCGCGAGCTCGAGCACCTTCTTCGCGCGCGGGGTGAACGGGATCTGGCCGGAGGTGACCTCCTCGCCCGAGCCGACGATGCGGACCACCTGGGCGCGCACGCGCTCGACGGTGATGTCGAGCGACTCGAGGACGCGGGCGGCCAGGCCCTCCTCCTCGCGCAGCAGCCCGAGCAGGATGTGCTCGGTGCCGATGTAGTTGTGCTTCAGGATGCGGGCTTCCTCCTGGGCCAGGACGACCACCTGGCGGGCCCGCTCTGTGAAGCGCTCGAACATCCCTGGGTCCTTCTCTTCGGGGTCTTGCGGGTCGGAGACTGGTCCGGACGTCCCTTCCCATCTCATCGGCATTTACGCCTTCGGGATGAACTGCCGGATCTCTTTCCGCGACCCGATCAGTCTAACAACGCCCCTCGGTCGCCCACGCGAGGCCTCAGGTGGCGCGAAAAGCCGCTGCGAGCGGCATCGGTGAGACGTCCGCCGGGCGGGTCAGCGATCGCGCATCGCCGGGAACAGCACGACCTCGCGGATCGAGCTCCGCCCGGACAGCAGCATCACCAGCCGGTCGATGCCCACGCCGATGCCGCCGGTGGGCGGCATGCCCTGCTCGAGCGCCCGCACGTAGTCCTCGTCGTAGGGCTGGGCCTCCTCGTCGCCCTCGGCCGTGTGGCGCGCTGCTCCTCGAACCGGGCGCGCTGCTCGTCGGGGTCGTTCAGCTCGGTGAAGGCGTTGGCGAACTCCATGCCGCCCGCGAAGCACTCGAAGCGCTCGACCAGCCCGGGCTCGCAGCGATGGGCCTTGGCGAACGGCGACAGCTCCACCGGGTAGTCGAGCGACGAAGGTCGGGTGCCTTCAGCTTGGGCTCCACGTGCTTGGACAGCAGGTCGTCCACGAGCTTGGCCCAGGTGCCGTCGGCATCGAGCTCGATGCCCTTCTCGCGGGCGGCGGCGACCAGCGCGTCCCGGTCGCGGACGCCCAGCACGTCGATGCCGGTCTGCTCGCGGATCGCGTCGCGCAGGGTCACCCGCCGCCACGGCGGGGAGAAGTCGATCTGCCCCGCGTAGCCGATCTCGGCGGCGACGAACGAGACCAGCTGCTCGAGCTCGGCGGCGATGTCCTCGTAGTCCGCGTAGGCCTCGTACCACTCGAGCATCGTGAACTCGGGGTTGTGCTTGTGAGACAGGCCCTCGTTGCGGAAGTCCTTGCCGAGCTCGTAGACCCGCTCCAGCCCGCCGACGATCAGCCGCTTGAGGTACAGCTCGGTGGCGATCCGCAGGTAGAGGTCGCGGTCGAGCTCGTTGTGGTGGGTGGTGAACGGCCGCGCAAGGGCGCCGCCGTAGAGCGGCTGCAGCACGGGCGTCTCGACCTCCAGGAAGCCGCGCTCGTCGAGCCAGCGGCGGACCGCTGCCACCACCTTCGAGCGCAGGATGAACAGCTCGCGGGCCTCCTCGTTGGCGATCAGGTCCAGCTCGCGGCGGCGGTAGCGAGTCTCGGTGTCCTCCAGGCCGTGGAACTTGTCCGGCGGGGCTAGCGAGCGACTTGGCCAGCAGCGCCCAGTCGGTGGCCCGCAGCGTGAGCTCGCCCCGGCGCGACTTGAAGGCGGTCCCGTCGACGCCGATCAGGTCGCCGAGGTCGAGCGACAGCAAGCGGTCGAACGAGTCGTCGCCCAGCACGTCGCGGCGCGCCTGGACCTGGATCCGCCCCGAGCGGTCGACCACGTCGAGGAACGCCGCCCCGCCATGGCCGCGCCGGGCCGCCAGCCTGCCGGCCACGCGGTACGCCGCGTCGGTCTCCTCCCCCGCCTCGAGCCCGTCGTGCTCCTCGTGCACGCCGGCCGACGGCACCACCCCCGCGTAGGCATGCGGGAAGGGCTCCACGCCCTCAGCACGCAGCCGCTCGAGCTTCTCGCGCCGGTCGTCGGTCACGCCGGGAACCCTATGCGCGAGCGCGGCCTGTCCGCCTGAACGCTTAGGCGGCTTCGATCTTGGTGATTTTGAGCTTGCGCGCGGGGCCCCGGGGCACCGGCACGGAGACGATCTCGCCGCGCTTGTGGCCGATCAGGGCCTTGCCCACCGGCGACTCGTTGGAGAGCTTCTGCTCGGAGGGGTTGGCCTCGGCGGAGCCGACGATCCTGAACTTGGTGGACTTGTCGGTCTTCTGGTCCTTCACGTGGACGGTCACGCCCACGGTGACCGACTCGGTGTCCACGTCCTTGGCGTCGATGAGGCGGGCGTTGCGCAGCTTGTCCTCGAGGTCGGCGATCTGCTTCTCGAGCATCGCCTGCTCGTTCTTGGCGTCGTCGTACTCCGAGTTCTCGGAGATGTCGCCGAACTCGCGCGCCTCCTTGATCCGGGCGGCCACCTCGCGGCGGCGATCGCCCGAGAGGTGCTCGATCTTGGCCTTGAGCTCTTTGAGGCCCTCGGGTGTGAGCAGTGTCTCTCGCGGCATAGAAAACCCCCCGTGGCTGCTCGGGGGGACGCGGCAGTGTAGCAACCCGTCCGCGCCCGCCCGAACCCGTTTTGGGACCCGCCCCGGGGACTCGGAGCCTCAGGCGACCGCGGCCTCCGGAGCAGCCTCGAGCTCCGCCAGGAGCCGCCGAGCGGCAGCGGTCGTGGGAGCCGTGGACAGCTCGTGGCCGGCCGCCTTCGTGAGCTCCAAGCGCTCCGCGTACCAGGGGTAGAACTTGCGCAGGTAGCGGCCCGCGCGCTCCTCGCCCAGATGCTCCTCGCAGCGGTCGATCGACCCAGCGCAGCTCGTCGATGACCTCCTGGCGCGAGGGCTCGCCCTCGCGCAGGCCCAGCAGCCGCTCGAATCGCCAGGGGTTGCCCAGCGAGCCGCGCGCGAGCATCACCGCCTCGGCCCCGCTCTGCTCGAGCGCCTCCGCGGGCTTCTCGTCCGAGAGCAACCCACCGGAGACGATGACCGGCACGTCCACCGACTCCACGACCTCCGCCGCGAGCGCGTAGTCGGGCCGCCCCTTGTGCTGCTGCGACGCGTGCCGGGGGTGGAAGGAGATGCCGGCCACGCCCGCCTCGTCCACGAGCCGGCGCGCCAGCTCGACCCCCGCGCGGTCGCCGGGCCGCTGTCCGGGGCGGAGCTTGACCGTGACGGGCAGCCCGCTTCCCTCGGCCGCGGCGCGCGCGATCGCGACCGCCTTGTCCGGGTCGTCGAGGAGTGCGGCGCCCGCGCCCGTCTTGCACACCTTGCGCACCGGGCAGCCCATGTTCAGGTCGATCACGTCGGCGCCCGCATCGGCCACGATCTCCGCGGCCTCGCGCATCACCTCGGCGTCATGGCCGAACAGCTGCATCGATACCGGGTGCTCGTCGGGGTGGATGCGCAGGAACTCGCGGATGGTCCGCTCATTCCCGTGCTTGAGGCCGAAGGTCGAGACCATCTCGGACACCACCAGGCCCGCCCCGTGGCGCCGCGCCTGCAGGCGCACGAACCAGTTGCCGATGCCGGCCAGCGGCGCCAGCACCAGCCGGTTGGGCAGCTCGTGGCCGGCCAGCCGCCAGCTGTCGGTCAGCGCCCGCATCGCGCGATCACGTCCATGCGCACATTGTGGCGGCACGGAGCGGCGCCATGGCTAGGGCTCCCGGTTGCGCTCCCAGATGATCCGCAGGCCCCTGAGCGTGAGCAGCTCGTCGGTCTCGTCGATCTGCTCGCAGTGAGGCACGATGGTGCCGGCGAAGCCGCCCGTGGCGATGGCCGTCGCCTCCTCCCCGAGCTCCTCGCGCAGGCGGGCGACGAGGCCGTCGACCTGGCCGGCGTAGCCGAACACGACCCCCGACTGGATGGCCTCCAGCGTCCCGCGGCCGATGGCGGCGCGCGGGGGCCCCAACCGCACCTTTGGCAGAGCGGCCGCGCGCTGGCTCAAGGCCTCGAGTGAGATCTCGACCCCCGGCGAGATCACGCCGCCCAGGTACTCGCCCTCGGATGAGACCACGTCGTAGTTGAGCGCGGTGCCGAAGTCGACCGCGATGCACGCGCCGCCGATGCGCTCATACGCGGCGATGGCGTTGACCAGCCGGTCGGCGCCGAGCTCGCGCGGGTTGTCGATCCGGATGGCCATGCCGGTCTTCATCGACGGCCCCACCAGTGCGCCGCGGCCGTCCAGGTAGCGCAGCCGCATCTGGTCGTACTCCTGCGCCAGCGCAGGCACCACGCAGGACACCATCGTGGCGTCCACATCGCTCAGGCGCAGGTCCCGCAGTCGCAGAAGCGCGTTGAGCACGAGCGCCAACTCGTCCGCGGTGGCCGTGCGCGCGGTGTGCATGCGCCAGTTCTCCACCAGGTCGTCGTCGCGGAACAGCCCGACGTGGGTCTGGGTGTTGCCGACGTCGACCGCGAGCAGCATCGCGGCGATTATCGCCGCTAATGGCGGTCGCCAGGGATTTGACTGGCGCAATCGCGCAGCGACGGGGAGACTCGCGCGGCCATGATCCGCCTCTACCGAGCGCCCTTCTCCACCAACTGCGAGCGCGTACTGCTGGCCCTGGCCGAGAAGGGGCTCGAGCACGAGCCCGTCTGGATCGACTACGCCGACCGCTCGCCTGTGATCGAAGGTGAGCGGCCAAGAGCTGGTGCCGGTGCTCGAGGAGGACGGGACGGTGGTGGCGGACTCGCTGACGATCCTGCGCCATCTCGAGCTCGGCCACCCCGACCCGCCGCTGTTCCCGCCCGAGCCGGCGCCTCGCTCCGAGGTCGACCTCTTCCTGGATTGGTTCGACCAAGTCTGGAAGGTCGCCCCGAACGCGATCGAGGCCGACCCTTCGGGCACGCCGCGGCATGCCATACAGATGGCGGCCCACCTGGACCTCTTCGAGAGCCTCCTCGATGGCCGGGACTTCCTGCTGGGCGGATTCTCGGCCGCGGACTGCGCGGCGTACCCGTTCCTCAAGTACGCCGTGGGTCGCGAGGCCGCCGACGACGAGGCCTTCCATGTGATCCTCGACGAGCACCAGTCGGTGCAGGGCCGCCCGCGGCTGGCCGCCTGGATCGACCGAGTCTCTAACCGCTGAGGCCCAGGCGCTCCGCGCGCTGCACGGCCTCGGCGCGGTTGCGCACGCTCGAGCTTGCGATAGAGGGCGCTCGTGTGCTCCTTGACCGTGTGCGGCGAGAGGTGCAGGCGCTTCGCGATCTCCGGGTTGGTGGCCCCGGATGCCAGCAGGCGCAGCACCTCGCGCTCGCGCGGGGAGAGCGGCGACGCGGGCTCCTCCGGGCTGGGAGCGAAGACCGTGCGCCCGCTGCCCACCGCCCGCACCGCGGCCGCCACGGCGTCGGCGCTCGAGTCCTTGGAGACGAACCCCGAGCACCCGCGGCCCTGGCCGCCTGGGGCGAGATCCAGCCGGCGCCCGAGATCAGCAGCACCCGCGTGGAGGGCGACTCGCGCCGCAGCGACTCGCACAGCTCGGCTCCCGAGCGGTCGCCCAGGAACAGGTCCACCAGCGCCACGTGTGGCTCGTAACGGCGGGCCAGGGCGCGCGCCTCCTCGGGATCGCGGGCGGTCAGGCAACGCTCTACCCAAGGCTGCTCGGTGAGCAGCAGCCGGAACCCCCAATGCACCACGTCGTGGTCGTCGACGACCAGCACGCGCAGGCGACCCCGGTCGCTCACGGCTCGCGGCACCACCAGCCGAACGCGCCACTCGCCGGCCTGGCCCGGCCCGAACTCCACGACCCCGCCGCGCTGGAGCGCGTCGAGCGCCGCGAGCTTGAGGCCCATGCCTGCGCCCGGGCCGCGGGGCGCCGACTGCGCGCCGTCGTTGCGCACCTCGAGCGTGAAGGCGCCGCCGGCCGCCGCCACGCTCACGCTCACGCGCTCAGGCCGGGCGTGCTTGTGGGCGTTTCGCAGGGCCTCCGCCAGCACCGACTGGGCCAACGGCTCCAGTTCGTCCGGGACCTCGGTGCCGGCTGCCCAGCTCGACGTCGAGCTCGGACTCGTAGTGCGCCCGCAAGCCGCTCCAGCTCGTCCCGGAGCTTGGCGCCCGTGAACGCGGCAGCGCCCGACGCGGGCCTGGCCAGCGCGCTGCGAAGGTCCGACACCGCGGCCTGGATCTCCTCTGCCGCGCGCCGCCGCTCGGCTCCGTCCAGCTCACGCTCGGCCCCCAGCACCAGCGACACGCCGAACAGGCGCTGCATCACGCGCTCGTGCACCTCGCGGGCGAGCCCGATGCGCTCGTCAAGGCGCCGCGCGCGCTCGCCCTCGCTGGTGGCGATCCGGGCGCTGGCCGCCAGCGCGGCCGTCTTGCCGAGCGTCCACATGGTGTCTCGCTCGGCGCGCGTGAGCTCGAAGCGGGCACCGCCGCGGTCGGCGAACACGACCCCCAGCCAGCGGCCTCCCGCCGCCACCGGGATGCATGTCAGGGTGGCGATCCCGCCCAGGCCGGCGTAGCGCGCCGGCACCTCGCCGGCGAGCGAGTGCACGAGCTCGACCCGGTCCTCCGCGAGGGCGCGCTGGGCGATCGGCGTCTCCTGGAGGGTCCCGTAAACGTCCGTGAGCAGGCCGGGCTCGACCCCGTGGCTGCCCACCGGCAGCACCAGTTTGCGCACGTCGTCGTAGAGAAGCAGCCCGGCGCGCTCCATCGAGGTCAGCCGGCAGACGGCCTCGCAGAGGCGGTCGTAGAAGGCGCCGCCCGCCGCTCCGTCGGCGTCGATGCCCGAGAGCAACTCGACGACCACGTCGAGCTGCTCCATTCTCGGTCGCGGGCGAGCGGCGCTCACCCTTCGAGGTCTACCCGACGCGGCGCGCCCGCGTCAGGATCGCTGCGCGTCGAGCGAGAGGCGCAGCGCCTGCTCGCCGGTGAGGGAGACCGTGCGCACGTGCCCGCAGCGCTCGCACCGGCACTCCACCTCGGTCTCCCAGTCGCCGCCGCGCAGGAACCAGCCAACCTCGCCGGACAGGCACACGCTGCAGGCCAGCGACGCCTCGACGAGGCACGGCACGTCGTCGCCCCGGAAGGTCGCTGTCTCGGTCAAAGCCATGCCAACACCTTCGCGCAGGCCGGCGGACGTTCCTACACCCGGCGGCTCAGAACCCCCCGATCGGGGGGAGTCGCCGGACTGGCTGATCGCGCACCGACGCCAGCAGCGGAGCCAGGGCGGTTCCGTCCGGCAGCGCCAGGCTCGGGTCGAGCTCCAGCAGCGGCTCCAGCACGAAGCGCCGGGCCGTGACCTCGGGGTGCGGCAGCGTCAGCCGCTCGGAGCGCACCTGCCGGTCGCCCAGCAGCAGGACGATCCACGTCGATCGGCCGCGGGCCGTGCCGCGGCCCGCCGGCCCGGCGCCCCAGCTCGCGCTCGACCTGCTTGCAGGCGTCCAGCAGCGGCTCCGGCTCCAGGTCGGTGTCCACGGCGAGGCAGGCGTTGAGGAAGTCGGGCTGGTCGAGGACCTCGCCCTGAGGGGCGGTCTCATAGGCCGACGAGGAGCCCACCACTCGCGACGCCCGTTCGCCTCGAGGAGCCTCGCGCGCGTCCCTCAGCGCGGCGAGCCGGTCGCCCTGATTCGATCCCAGGCCGAGATAGCCCCTCACGGGCGACCGCGGGATGTCAGCGCTCGCGCCAGACCTCGACCGACACCTCGTCGACAGGCAGCGGGATCGGCGGCTCGGGCTTGGCGGCGCGCACCGCACGGAATCGGCCCCGTAGCGCTCCATCAGGCGGTCGGCGATCGCAGAGCAGAGCCGCTCGAGCGTGCGGTAGGAGCGCTCCTGGGCCGCCAGCGCGACCTGCTCGCAGACCTCCGCGTAGTCGACGGTGTCCTCGACCCGGTCGGTGACCATCGCGTCGCAGTCGCCGAGCTCGAAGGCCACGTCGAGCACCAGCCGCTGGCCCAGCTCGCGCTCGGCCTCGGACACGCCGTGGTGGGTGTAGAGGGAGAGGCCGCTGATCTCCACGGTCACCGAGGCATCGCCTCCTCCGCCGAGCGCGTCGTCGGGGTTCACCTGGTCGCCCGGGTCCCTTCCCTCCATCAGCTCACTCCTCCGCCGCCGAGCGCGCGACCGTAGCAGCGGCCACCGCGAGCGCGTCCGCCACCGGCCCACGTCGTGCACGCGGAAGACGCTGGCGCCGCGCTCCAGGGCCATCACGTTGGTCGCGATCGTCCCGGCCAGGCGCTCGCCCTCCGGCCGGCCACCGGCAAGCTTCCCGAGGAAGCTCTTGCGCGAGGTGCCGACCACCACCGGCCGCCCGATGGCCACGATCTCGTCGAGCCGGCGCAGCAGCTCGCAGGTTGTGCTCGACGGTCTTGCCGAAGCCGATGCCCGGGGTCGAGCCAGACGTTCTCCTCCGGCACGCCCTCGCCCACGGCGAACGCCAGCCGCTCCTCCAGGAACGCCTTCACGTCGGACACCACGTCGTCGTAGCGCGGGTCGTCCTGCATCGTGCGCGGCTCGCCCTGCATGTGCATCAGGCAGCAGCTGGCGCGCGCGATCGGCGACCAGGCCCGCCAGCTCCGGGTCGAACCGGAACGCCGACACGTCGTTCACGATCGCGGCGCCGGCCTCCAGCGCCGCCTCGGCCACCGCGCGCTTGGTGGTGTCGATCGAGATCTCCCACTCGGTGTTCTCGGCGGCCAGCCCCTCGACCACGGGGAGCACCCTGCGCAGCTCCTCCTCCTCGGACACCGGGTCGGCGCCCGGGCGCGTGGACTCGCCGCCCACGTCGAGGATCGCCGCGCCCTCGGCGGCAAGCCGGATCCCGTGGGCGACCGCCGCGTCGGGATCCAGGAACAGGCCGCCGTCCGAGAACGAGTCGGGCGTCACGTTCACCATGCCCATCACTGTGAAGCTCATGGCGCTCGGTTCTCAGTGAGCCCCGGAGGGTCCCTGCCGGTGACGGCCCGCCCGGCCAGCAACGCCGGCGGGAGCTACGGCAGGTCCGGCTTCTCGGGCGCCTCGAGGCCGCGCATGTCCGCGGTGCCGCCGGCCAGGCCCGGCCGCGGCAGCGGGGATGGCTTGCGCTCCGGCTTGCGTGCCGGCGCCTCGGGCTCGGCCGGCGGGCTGCCCTGGGGCACCACGGGCTCGTCGGGCCCGAAGACCTCCTCCTCGGGCTTGCCCTCGAGCAGCTGGATGAACTCCTCGCGCTCGATCGTCTCGCGCCGGAGCAGGATCTCGGAGGTGGTGTCGAGGTCGCCCCGGTGGTCCGCCAGGACGTCGCGGGCGGCCTGGTGGGCCTCCTCGACCACGCGGCGGATCTCGTCGTCGATCTCGCGCGCCACGTCGTCGGAGTAGTCGGGCTCGGAGGAGAACTCGCGGCCCAGGAACGGCTGGCCGTGGTCGTGGCCGAACACGCGCGGGCCGAGCTTCTCCGACATCCCGAAGCGCATGACCATCTGCTTGGCGGTGGCCGTGACCTTCTCGATGTCGTTCGACGCGCCGGTGGTGACCTCGCCGAACACGAGCTCCTCGGCGGCGCGGCCGCCGAGCGTCATCGCCATCGTGTCCTGCAGCTCCGCGCGCGTGGTGAGGAACTTGTCCTCGGTGGGCAGCGAGATCGTGTAGCCGAGCGCCTGGCCGCGCGAGATCACGGAGATCTTGTGCACCGGGTCGGTGTTCTCCAGGAAGTGGGCGACGATCGCGTGGCCCATCTCGTGGAAGGCGGTGATGCGGCGCTCCTTCTCGCTCATCACGCGGGTCTTCTTCTCGGGGCCGGCGATCACGCGCATGATCCCCTCCTCGAGCTGGACGTGGTCGATCTCGCGCTTGCCCTGGCGGGCGGCCAGCAGCGCGGCCTCGTTGACCAGGTTCTGGAGGTCGGCGCCGGTGAAGCCGGGCGTCTGGGCGGCCAGGTTGTCGAGGTCGATCTCCTTGGCCAGCGGCTTGCCGCGCGTGTGGACCTCGAGGATCTTGGCGCGGCCCTTGCGGTCGGGGCGGTCGACCACGATCTGGCGGTCGAAGCGGCCGGGGCGCAGCAGCGCCGGGTCGAGGATGTCGGGCCGGTTGGTGGCGGCGATCAGGATGATGTTGTCCTTCATCTCGAAGCCGTCCATCTCGACGAGCAGCTGGTTGAGCGTCTGCTCGCGCTCGTCGTGGCCGCCGCCCAGGCCGGCGCCGCGGTGGCGCCCGACGGCGTCGATCTCGTCCATGAAGATGATGCAGGGGCTGTTCTGCTTGGCCTGCTCGAACAGGTCGCGCACGCGCGAGGCGCCGACGCCCACGAACATCTCGACGAAGTCCGAGCCGGAGATCGAGAAGAACGGCACGCCGGCCTCGCCCGCCACGGCGCGCGCGAGCAGCGTCTTGCCGGTGCCCGGCGGGCCGTAGAGCAGCACGCCCTTCGGGATCCGCGCGCCGAGCGCCTGGAACTTCTTGGGGTTCTCGAGGAACTCCTTGATCTCGTGCAGCTCCTCGACCGCCTCGTCCACGCCGGCGACGTCGCGGAAGGTGATCTTCGGCGCGTCCACCGACATCCGCTTGGCGCGCGACTTGCCGAAGGACATGACCTTCGACCCGCCGCCCTGCATCTGATTGATGATGAACAGCCAGAACAGCAGGAAGATCACGAACGGCAGGATGTAGGTGAGCGCGGTGAGCCAGCCGCTGCCCGACTTGGCCTTCACGTCGATCGGGCACGTTCTCCGCGCGCAGCGTGTTGACCAGGTTCTGCTCGGTGTTGTCCGGGTAGGCGGTCTGGTACTTGCGCTTCTGGCCGCCGGCGCCCGGCTTGAGCTCCACGTCGATCCTGTTGTTCTTCGTGTTGAGCGTGACCTTCTTGACCTGGCCGCGGTCGACCTGGGTCAGGAACTCGCTGTAGTTGGGGTCCTTGCCGCGCGTCGCCCGGGCTGATCAGCTTCTGCGCGAAGAACGCGAGCACGACCACGATCAGGATCGGGAACGGCGCGCTCTTGAAGAATCTGCTCATGGGGATGGAAAAGGGCCGGAATCCGCGGTGAAACGCAAGCCTAGCAAGGGTGTAGCGCCGCTCCGGACGCCTGTCTGAGCCCGCCCAGCGCGGTTTCAGACGGCCTCGTCGGCCAGCACCGCCACGTAGGGAGGTTGCGGTACCGCTCCGCGTGGTCGAGCCCGTAGCCGATCACGAACCGGTTCGGGATCTCGAAGCCCACGTAGCGGATCGGCAGGTCCACCTTGCGCCGCTCGGGCTTGGTGAGCAGCGCGCACACCTCGAGCGACGCGGGCTCGCGCGCCTTGAGCGTGCGCAGCAGGTAGGACAGCGTGAGCCCGGAGTCCACGATGTCCTCCACGATCAGCACGTCGCGGCCCTCGATCGAGGCGTCGAGGTCCTTGAGGATCCGCACCACCCCGCTCGAGTCGGTCGACGAGCCGTAGGAGGCCACGGCCATGAAGTCCACCTCGCACGGCGACCTCGAGCTGCCGCATCAGGTCGGAGAGGAAGAACATCGCGCCCTTCAGCACGCCGACCAGCAGCAGGCTGCGGCCCTCGTAGTCGGCCGAGATCTGCTCGCCGAGCGCCTCGACGCGGTGCGCCAGGTCGTCCTGCTGGACGAGGATCTCGCCGATCGCGGGGTCCGTCACGGGCGCGGGAGGCTACACGCCGCCGCGCGGACAGCCCGATCGCGCTCCGGCGTCGCCGCGGGCCGGCGGCGAAGCGCTCGTCCACCGCCACGCCGGCCACCCACACGATCTCGCCGCCCGACTCCACCACCGGCAGCGAGCGGCGCAGCGCGCGCGGCACCTTGCGGTCGGTGAACAGGTCCTGGAGCGTCTTCGTGCCGCCGAGGCCGACCGGGCGCATGCGGTCGCCGTCGCGCCAGGCGCGCACCATCAGCGCGCCGTCCACGCGCGCGCCGCGACGACGGTGACCTCGCCGGCGCCGGCCGCCGGCCTCGACCTCCCACGCGCCGAAGCCGGCGACGCCCGGGCACGCGGCAGCGCGACCGGCTCGGGCGGCGGCGCCTCCCCGCCGCGCCGGAAGCGCAGCGTGCCGTACTCCGCCACCGCCCGCAGGCCGCCGCCGAGGTCGAGCGACGGCGGTGCCGCCGCGGCCCGTCCGAGCGCCAGCACGCGCGTCGACCTCGCGCGCGAGACAGGGAGCGCGTCGCCGCCGACCGCCTCCTCGGCCAGCGCGCGCAGCACCAGCCGCGCCAGCGCCGGCGGCAGCGCGCGCAGGCCGCGAGCTCCACCGCCGGCCCGCCGCCCAGCCCGTCCAGCGCCTCGGCGACCGCCCGCGTCGAGCACCTCGGCCTCGTCGCGCAGCAGCCGCGCGGTCTCGGCGATCGTGCGCTCGGCGGCGGGCGACAGCGTCGCGCAGCGCGGGCAGGACCTCTGCGCGCACGCGCGCGCGCGCGAAGCGCGGGTCGGCGTTGGAGGCGTCCTCGCGCCAGGCGAGCCCGCGCGCCCGGCAGTAGCGCGCGCGTCTCCTCGCGGGTCGCCTCCAGCAGCGGGCCGCACCAGCCGCCCGCGGCGCGGCTCCATCCCGAGCAGCGCCCGCCGGCCCGGGCGAGACCGCCAGCCGGTAGAGCACGGTCTCGGCCTGGTCGGACGCGGTGTGGGCGGCGGCGTAGTCGCCGTCGGCCATGCCGCTCGGCCAGCCGGTAGCGCGCGTCGCGCGCGTGCGGCCTGCAGGTTGCCCGCGTCCGGCAGCCACGCCCGCTCGACCGCCAGCGTCGCACGCCCGAGCGGCGCGCACAGCGCGCGGCAGTGCGCCTCGTCGTGCTCGGCCGTCGGCGCGCAGGCCGTAGTTCACGTGCAGCGGCGGACACGTCGCGCGCCGAGCCGCAGCGCCACGTCCAGCAGGCAGACCGAGTCGGCGCCGCCGGAGAGCATGCACCAGCAGCGGCTCGCCCGGCCCGCACCAGCCCGCTGCGCGCGGGCGGCGTCCAGCGCGGCTCCACGGCGCTCAGCCCTCGGCGGCATCGTCGCCCGGCACAGCTGGCGCGGCTCGTCGAAGCCCTTGAGCTTCACCTGGCCGACGCCCTCGAACACCAGGTGCTCGGACTCGGCCACGCGCTCGACCACGGCGTCGGTGACCACGCACCTCGCCCCCGCGCGCGCGCGCGACCACGCGCGAGGCCAGGTTCACCTCGCGCCCGAAGTAGTCGCCGTCGCGGTAGAGCGTCGACGCCGTAGTGGATGCCGATGCGCGGCTCGGGGCGCTCGCGCGAAGAGGCTGCTGGAAGCCGACCGCCCAGTCGGTCAGCGCCTGGACGTCCTGGCCGACGATCATCACCTCGTCGCCGATCGTCTTGATCACGCGCGCGTCGTCGGGCAGCGTGTCGGTCACCGCCTCCACGAAGCGCTCGACGAACGACAGCGCCTCCTCCTCGCCCTCCTCCTCGGTGTAGCGCGTGTAGCCGGCGAGGTCGCAGAAGGCGATCGGCCACGCGCAGCCGGCCGAGGTCGATGTCCTCGTCCAGCTCGACCTCCATGTGGCCGACCACGTCCTGCTCGATGTAGTGCTGCAGGAAGCGCTGGTGCACGAAGTCCATCAGCGGCGAGGTCAGCGGCAGCAGGTCGCGCGCCAGGTGCTCCATCTCCTCCGCCATCTCGATGCCCGGCACGCCCTCGCGCATCAGCGGCTCGTGCACGTAGATGTGGAACAGGCGCACCTCGGCGTCGGCGATCTGCGCCAGCGCCTGGCCGTACACGCGCGCGAGCTGGAGGAACGCCACCAGCGGGAAGCCGGACGAGAGCACCGACGCCGCGTACTGGAGCGCCTGCACGTCCTCGTCGGTCAGGCGTCTCGAGCGTCTGGGCCGGGCAGGCCGAGGCTGGTCCAGAAGCGCTCGATCAGCGCGGGCTCGAGGCCCGTCGCCTCCGCGGCCTCGTCCAGCGACCGGCTCGCCCGTGCGCGTCGGGGAACATCTCCTCGACGAAGCCGTAGGCCAGCCGGCCCTTCTCGGTGGCCTCGCGGATCTCGTCGAGCGAGTGGCCGCGCTCGCGCAGCCGCGCCACGATCCGCGCCTGCGCCGCGGCGGCCGGCGTCCAGCCGCCGGACGCGCGCGCCGTCAGCCTGCGGGATCAGGCCCGTGACGTCGGCCCAGCGCCGCAGCGTGCGGGCGAGACGCCGGCGCGCTCCGCGGCCTCCTTGAGGGTCGAGCGCCGTGCGTCGGTCACGCGCAGGCCTGACGCTACACGCGCACGGAGCGTCCCGCGACGTGCCGCGAGTCGACTCGCTGCCCCGGGATAGACTCGCGGCCTGATTCCGAGGGACAGAGGGAGAGGCGACTTGAACTACTTCGTCACCGGCGCGACGGGCTTCATCGGCAGGCACCTCGTCGAGGAGCTGCTCAAGCGCGACGGCACCATCTACGTGCTCGTGCGCGAGGGCTCGCGCGGGCAAGGTCGACGCCCTGATCGAGCGCCTCGGCGCCGGCGAGGGCCGGATCGTGCCGGTGCCCGGCGACCTGTCCAAGCCCGGCCTCGGCGTCGAGGGCTTCGACGAGAAGATCGACCACCTCTTCCACCTCGCCGCGGTCTACGACATCGAGGCCGACGAGGAGGCCTCGGAGCGCGCGAACGTGCGAGGGCACCAGGCACGTGATCGAGTTCGCCAACTCCCACGACGTCGGGCGCTTCCACCACACCAGCTCGATCGCCGTCGCCGGCTCCTACAAGGGCGTGTTCCAGGAGGACATGTTCGACGAGGAGCAGAAGCTGCCCGCACCACTACCACCGCACCAAGTACGAGTCCGAGAAGCTGGTGCGCGACGGCGTGAAGGCGCAGACGCTGGTCTTCCGCCCGGGGATCGTGCGTCGGCCACTCCGAGACCGGCGAGATGGACAAGATCGACGGGCCCTACTACTTCTTCAAGCTGCTCCAGAGGCTGCGCGACGCGCTGCCCGCAGTGGTTCCCGCTCGCGGGCCCCGAGGGCGGCAAGACCACGATCGTGCCGGTCGACTTCGTGGCGCAAGGCGATGGACCACATCGCCCACCTGCCCGACGACGACCTGCCGGGCGACACCTTCCACCTGGTCGACCCCGAGCCGATGACCGTCGGCGAGGCGCTGAACACCTTCGCGAAGGCCGCGCACGCGCCGCAGTTCGCGATGCGCGATCGACCAGAACCTGACCAACGCCGTGCCCAAGGGCGGTGCGCGCCGGCGTGATGGCGCTGCCGACGGTCAAGAAGATCCGCAACCAGGTCTACAGCGACCTCGGCATCCCGCCGGAGGCGATGGAGGTGCGCGACTTCCGCTGCACCTTCGACGCGCGCGACACCCAGCGCGCGCTGAAGGGCACCGGCATCGCCGTGCCGCCGCTGGACACCTACGCCGCGCAAGCTGTGGGACTACTGGGAGCGCAACCTCGACCCCGACCTGTTCCGCGACCGCTCGCTGGCCACGGCGATCAAGGACAAGCAGGTGCTGATCACCGGCGCCTCGTCGGGCATCGGGCTGGAGACCGCGCTCAGGGTCGGCGAGGCCGGCGGCGACGGTGATCCTCGTCTCGCGCACGCGCGAGAAGCTGGAGGAGGTGGCCAAGCAGGTCGAGGAGCGCGGGCGGCACCGCGCACGTGCACCCCGCCGACCTGTCCGACCTCGAGGACATCGAGCGGATGGCGCAGGAGGTGATCGACGAGCACGGCGGCGTCGACGTGCTGATCAACAACGCCGGCCGCTCGATCCGCCGCAGCGTGGCGCGCTCCTACGACCGCTTCCACGACTACGAGCGCACGATGCAGCTCAACTACTTCGGCGCGCTCAAGCTGATCATGGCGCTGCTGCCCGGGATGCGCGAGCGCAAGACGGGCCACATCATCAACGTGTCGTCGATCGGCGTGCAGACCAACACGCCGCGCTTCTCGGCCTACGTGGCGTCGAAGTCGGCGCTCGACGCGTTCTCGCGCTGCGCGGCGCCCGAGTGCGTGGCCGACAACGTGAAGTTCACCACCATCTACATGCCGCTGGTGCGCACGCCGATGATCGCGCCGACCGACATGTACAAGGCGTTCCCCACCCTCTCGCCCGACGAGGCCGCGGCAGATGCTCTCGCGACGCGATGATCGACAAGCCCAAGCGCAAGGCCTCGCGGCTCGGCACCTTCGGCGAGGTGCTCTACTCGCTCTCGCCGGAGACCGTGGACATCGTGCTCAACCAGGCCTACAACCTGTTCCCCGACTCCAAGGCGGCCGAAGGGCAAGAAGGAGGAGCTGCCGGCGGGCGAGAAGGACGGCGCCGAGCGGAGGCGCGAGGCGACCAAGGAGCGAGGAAGATGTCGACGGAGGCCGTGCGCGATGGCGTACCTGCTGAAGGGCGTGCACTTCTAGGCCAGCGCTGAGTTGCTCTAGGACCGGGCACGGCGGCCTCGTGCCTCTGCTAGCTGCCACCAGGTGCGGGTAGCTCGCGCTCGACCATCGCGCGGTACTGTCTCGAAGCACGGGCTTCGTGATCGGCACCAGCGCCAGCGCCTTCTTCACGTTGCCGGAGGTCTTGATGCGGCGGCGGGCGATCGCCATCGCCACGTTCTCCTTGCCCTGGAAGTAGCGGTTGGCCACGTCGGAGTCCATCGTCATCTCGACGTCGGGGTCCCAGTCGCACGTCGTCGGACCACACCCACTCGCAGGTGCTTGCCGTCTTGACCTCGTCGGCGTCCGTGATGTTCACGACCAGGTCCATGTCGGGGAACTCGAAGCGCTGCGGGGTCTCCGCGTCGCGCAGCTTCGGCCCCATCTCGGGGTCGGTGCTCATCATCTCGAACGTTCGGTCCATGACCTCCGGAACTCGTCGCTCGACTTGAAGCTCATCGCGCGAACCCTATTCCACGCGCGCGCGTACGTGGGCGGTCAGACGAACGCGTTGCCGCGCCGCACCAGGTTCTCGTAGACCTTGCGCTGGATCGTGTCGCGCACGCGCTCGGACAGCTCGAGCACCAGCGCGCGGTCGGTCGGCGGCGTCCGGGCCCGTAGCGACGCGGTCTCGATCGGCTCGCAGAACTCGATCCGCCACTTCGACGGCAGCGGCACCACGCCGAGCGGGCCGAGCCACGGGAACGTGGGCGTGAGCGGGAAGAACGGCGCGCCGGTGAGCCGGGCCAGCAGCGCGCGACTCGCCGAGCTTGGGATAGATCTCCTCGCTGCCCACCACGGCCACCGGCACGATCGGCGCGCCGGCGCGCAGCGCCAGCTCCACGAACCCGCCGCGGCCGAAGCGCTGCAGGCGGTAGCGCTCCGAGTAGGCCTTGCCGGTGCCCTTCACGCCCTCGGGGAACACGGCGACGAGCTGGTCCTCCTCCAGCAGCCGCAGCGCGTTGTGGGGCGAGGCCACGCACCCCGCCGACCTTGCGGATCGCCATCGAGACGTAGGGCAGCTCGAAGGCCCAGTTGAGCACCAGGAAGCGCGGGTAGCGCGGCAGCGGGTGCTCGCGCATGATCGCGACCGACATCATCGTCGCGTCCCAGGGCAGGATCCCGGCGTGGTTGGCGGCCAGCAGCGCGCGGCCGTGCGCGGGCACGTTCTCCACCCCGGTCGCCTTGACCCGCCACCAGCGGTCGTAGAGGAAGTCGAAGCAGCGGCTCGACCAGCGCGGGCGAACTCCTCGTCGAAGCCCCACTCGTCCTCGCCGTAGTCGCCCTCGAGCCGCCGCAGCGCCGCCCGCACCCGCTCGCGCGCGCCGCGCGGCAGCGCCGCCGGCCGACGCGCGCCGCCGCCTCGGGCAGCTCGAGCCCGGCGTCGAGGCCCTGCGCGCAGGCGCGGAGGAACGTGCCGGCGTGCGCGGCCGGCCGGATCGGCGCCATCGTTCGCCCGGCCGGCCACGTAGTCCTCCACCGCGGCCGCGGTGCGTGAACGCGCGGCGTGAAGCCCACCTCGTCGACCAGCCGCGTGGTGTCCACCGCCCGGCCGTAGCGCAGCAGCCGGCGGAAGTCGTCGACAGCTCGGCCAGCCCCGCCCGGCGCATCAGCGCTCGGTGGCCGCGCCGAACGCGGGCCGGCCACCGGCAGCGACGGCCTGCGCGCCAGCCGGATCATGCGGGTCAGGCCGATCGTGCCGGGGCTGGCCACGTTCACGGCGCCCCGCACGGGCCGCCGGACCGCCGCCGTGAGCGCGTCGAGGCCGTCCTCCTCGTGCACGAACTGGATGCGCGGGTCGAAGCCGAGGTAGGTCGGCGCGACGGGCAGCGACGAGATAGCGGGTGACCTGGGTGTCCAGGCGCCGGGCCGATCGCCGGCTGGTAGCGCAGCATCGTGCAGACCACGTCCGGGGTGGCGGCGCGCGTAGGTCTCGAAGTAGTTCTCGATCTCGCCGACGTCGCGCTGGAACCGGGTGCGCAGCGGGAACAGCCGCGCCATCTCCTCGGTGAAGAACTGCGGGGCGTGGGGCTCGGAGCCGTAGATGCCGGCGGAGCCGCGGATGACGATCGTGCGGATCGACGGGGACCGCTCGCACGCCGTGAGCAGCTGGAGCGTGCCGATCACGTTGATGTCGTGCATCGTGCGCGCTGGACATGCCCGGGCCCGGGCCGGCGCACGATCTGGTTGTGCACCACGGTGTCGACCTCCTCCCGCGGGATGAGCGCCGCGATCACCGGGTCGCGGATGTCGGCCTCGATGAACTTGCGTCCGCGCGAGCGGGCGGCTCGGGCGGCGGACGTCCAGGCCGGCCACGTGCTCGAACCCCGGGTCGGCCTCCAGCCGGCGGGCGAGCGCCGAGCCGATGGCGCTGCCCAACACCGGTGATCAGGACCCGGCGGCCCGCCACTCAGTCAACGCTTGGGCTTGGCCTTCGCGGCCTTGGCCCTGCTCTTGGCCTTCGCGGGCTTGGCCTTGGCCCGCTTGCCCGCTCCGGCGCCGGCCTTGGCCGGCCTGCCACTGGCCTCGAGCGCGTCGAGGCGCTGCTCGATCCTGCGCAGGCTGGTGTGGATCGCCTTCACGTCGTCCTGGGTGGCCGGCAGCCGCTCCTCCACCGCCGCGCGCACGGTGCGGCCGCTGCGAGTGATGTTCTTCTCGGCGCCCTTCACGACCTGTCGACCGTGCCCGCGAGGTCGTCGACCGCATCCTGGGCACGCACGCGAGTGTCCACGGTCGCGTGCACGGTGCGGTCAACCGCCTCGCGCAGGGCATCCGGGATGTCGCGTCGCTCCGCCACGGGATGGAGTCTGAGCTGCCTGCCGCACGTCGGAGCGGCGCCTGCGCCGAGCATGCCAAGGAAGCAGGAGCCGCCTGCTCTGCAGGCGAGCGACCGAGATGCCGGCAGGCGACGGCGAAGGCGCCGCTCCGCCGTGCGCCTAGGGTGCGCGGCCGTGACGGGCCCAACGCCGATCCACCTCCGCCCCAGCGCGCCAGTCGCCGAGCGGGTGCTGCTGCCGGGCGATCCGCACCGCGCGCTGGCGGTGGCGCAGTCGCTGCTCGAGCAGCCCCGGATGTTCAACCACGCGCGCGGCCTCTGGGGCTACACGGGCACGGCGCCCGACGGGGAGCCGCTCACCGTCCAGTCCACCGGGATGGGCGGCCCGAGCGCGGCGATCGTGGTCGAGGAGCTGATCGACCTCGGCGCGGCCGTGCTCATCCGGATCGGCACCTGCGGGGCGCTCGCCGAGGGGCTCGAGCTCGGCGAGCTGGTCTTCGCCCGCGAGGTGATCGCCGCCGACGGCGCCAGCGCGGCGCTCGGGGCCATCTCGCCGATGCGACCGGACCCCGAGCTGTCGGCCGGCCTCGGCGCTCGCCGGCGCCCGCCCGGCGACGGTGGTGTCCACCGACCTCTTCTACGACGCGCGCGAGGACGAGCAGCGCGACTGGGTCGCGCGCGGGCGCCGAGGTGGTCGAGATGGAGGCGGCGACGCTGCTGGCCGTTGCCGCGCGCAGGGACGCCCGGCCGCGGTGCTGCTGTGCGTGAGCGACCTGCTGGCGGACGGCGGCCGGCGGCGGATCGGAGGGCGAGGAGCTCCAGGCGGCCGGAGTGCGGCTCGGCGAGACGGCGTTCGCCGCGCTCAGCTCCCCTGCGCCTCGGTGACCGTCAGGCGTTCCTGCGCCCGCGGCACGGGCTCGGCGCCGGGCGCCACCGCCTCGCGCAGGGCGGCCAGATCGCGGGCGATCTCGTCGAGCCGAGCCTCGAGGGCCTCGGAGTCCTCCGAGGCCGCGGCGTCCACGGCCTTGGACGCCTTGACCTCGAGCCGGTCCAGCGAGTCCTCGATGCCCTCGAGGCGCTGGGACACCGACCGCAGCCGGCGAGTCAGGCGCTCCACGTCGGCCGCCGACGGGATGTTCAGCGCGCCCATCGCCGCCTCCTGGGCCTGGACGGCGCTCTCGCGCGCGTCGAAGGCGCTGGTGATCGCGCGGTTCACGACGGGGTTGGCGATCAGCTCCTCGGCGATGCGCCCGAGTGCCTCCTCCCCCTGGCGGGAGAGGCGGTCCACGAAGGTGCGGTCCTGCGCCTCGGTCATCGCGGGCACCTTAGCGCACCCCTTCGCGGCCCTCAACCCGCCGGCCGGCACCGGCCACGGCGGGGTGAAGATCGGGTCGAGGTCCCGCCGGGACGAGAGACTTCTTGCAGCCCGAGCGCCCGGCGTTGCGGCCGAAAAACCCGCTCGTTAGGTTACGCCTAGCTGCAGGCGCTTCTGATAGCTTGCGCGCGTTCGATCGGTGTCCCGTGAATGGGGCCTTGGGGGAGGAAACTGGGCACAGGGATGAGAAAGCGGCTTCTCCACATCCTGCTCTGCGCAGGTCTGCTGGCCGCCGCCGCGCTCACCGCCTTCACGCTCCCCGCCTCCGCCGAGCTGCGGACGGTCCTCGTCAAGCTTCCCAGCGGCGAGGTCGTGGAGATCACGGTGGACGTGCCGCCGGGCACCCCGAACGAGGCGATCGGCAACTTCGTGAAGCTGCCCGGCGTGATCGTTCCGCCCGGTACCCCTGTCACTCCGCCGGCCACCACCCCCGCACCGGCGCCCACGCCCGCCCCCGCGGCACCGTCCGAGCCGGCCCCCAAGCCCGGCACGGGCACCGAGCAGCCCACGGGCGGCGACAAGAAGAAGGTCAAGCCCGGGCCCAAGCGCCGCAAGGCGGACGCCGACGAGGATGAGGCCAAGCCTAAACCTCGAGTAGAGCGTCGGAAGAAGCGCTCACGCCGTGAGCGTTTGCGTAATGGTGATGGTTCGCCGGCGCGGTCGAATCCGGGGTTTGTGGATGCGTTGCCGGGGCCGTCGTTTAGGTCTGGGGTCCCGAATTTCGTGATCAGGAAGTTCCGGGTGCCGATTTTCTTGTTGCCGATCTATCAGGCGGCTGGGATTCAGTATGGGGTGCGGTGGGAGGTGTTGGCCGCGATCAACGAGATCGAGACCGACTATGGGCGCAACCTGAATGTCTCTTCTGCTGGTGCGCTGGGGTGGATGCAGTTCATCCCGTCGTCGTGGCGGGCGTATGGGGTCGATGCGAACAAGGACGGCAGAAAGGACCCCTATAACCCCGTCGACGCGATCTTCGCCGCCGGCCGCTATTTGAAGGCCGCCGGCTATGACAAGGACGTCCGCCGCGCGATCTTTGCCTATAACCACGCCGACTGGTACGTCGACTCCGTCCTCCTACGCGCCAGGTTGATCGCCGGGGTCCCCGCCGATCTGGTCGGGTCGCTGACCGGGTTGACCGAGGGCCGGTTCCCGGTCGCCGCAAGGGCCCGCTACGCCGACGACCTCCAAGAAGCCGAAGCCACCAAACGCGTCAAAGCAGGCCAAAACGCCGCCAACCTCGTCGCCTCCCAAGACGACCGCCGCCAAATCGAGATCTACACCCAGAACGGCGCCCCCGCAGTCGCCGTCAACGACGGCCAAATCAAAACCATCGGCCAAAACCAACGCCTCGGCAAATACATCACCCTCCAAGACCCCTACGGCAACCGCTACACCTACGCCGGCCTCAAAACCACCGCCACCCACTACCCGGTCCCGCGCGACGACGCGTCCGATCCGAAGCTCTCGGCCAAGGCGCTGAAGGCGAACGCGGACGGCGACGAGGCTCAGCCCTCGGCCCCCGCGTCGGCCGGCCGCCAGCCCGACGTGGACGACTCCGACTCGGCTCCGCGGACCGACCGCAACGGCGACGCCGACAAGCCGGAGGCGTCGATCCCGGTCAAGGACCGCCTGTTCGCCCACCCCAACGCTCCGGGAGCACGCGAGCAGGGCGGGCTCGAGCAGATGCTCGACGCCAAGGCGCGCAAGGAGGGCGGCTGGGAGTCATACGGCGCCCTGTTCGCCAAGCCGTTCGGCACCGACGCCGACCCGGACAAGGTGAGGCTGCGGCGGCTCAAGGTCGGCTCGCGTGTGATCGGTGGGACGGTGCTGGGCCGGGTTGGTGCGCCTGATGTGGGTAAGGGTGCGCATCTTGATTTTTCGGTGCGGCCGGCTGGTCGGGGTGCGCCGCGGATCGATCCGAAGCCGATTCTGGATGGGTGGAAGCTGTTGGAGGCGACGGCTGTGTACAGGGCGTCTGGGAAGAACGTGCTGTATGGGGACGATGGGGCGGATGGGTTCTCGATCGGGCAGATCTTGCTGTTGCCAAAGCCGCTGTTGGAGAAGCGGGTGCTCTCAGACGAACGCATCGAGCTCTATGACTGCGGCCGCGACGACGTCCGCTCGGGGCAGGTAGACCGCCGCGTGCTCGCCACGCTCGCTTATCTCGCTGAGTCCGGGTTGCGGCCGATCGGTCACCAGCCTGAAGTGTGGGCATGGGTACTACACCGCGTCTGGGAACGTCTCCCATCACTCCTCCGGGAACGCGGTCGACATCGCCAAGATCAACGGCGTCCCGATCCTCGGCCACCAAGACCCCGGCGGAATCACAGAACAAACCGTCAAATCCCTCCTGCGCCTACAGGGCACAGTCGCCCCCGACCAGATCATCTCGCTGCTTGGAGATGGGCGGCCAAACGATCGCGATGGGCGATCACGCCGACCACATCCACGTCGGCTTCCGGCCCCTCTTTGGCGACAACAAAAAGCTCGGCAAACAAGCCCTCGCCGTCCTCAAACCAGGCCAATGGTCAAACCTCATCAACCAACTCCGCAAAATCGACAACCCCACCGTCCCCACCAAACCATCGAAGTACGCCATCCCGGTCAAGAAGAACCGGCGCTCATCGGACGCGCACCAGGGCGAGTAGGCCTCGCCAGCCGCCGCCTCCTCACCGTTCGCCTTCGTACAGCTCGAGTTCGGCTTCCTGCTCGGTCCTCCTGACGGGCGCTTCATCGTGCGCTCCGAGGCGGGGGGCGGGCCGCAGCGCATCATCGTCATCGGGACCCTCGGCGCCCCGGAGCGGCGCCTTCTCCGCGGCCGGCGCGGATCCGTGGTCGAGCAGGCGGGGCCCGAGCCGGTGCCCACGAGCCGGGTGACCGTGATCGAGCCCGAGCCGCTGCCCGACCGCGACGCCGGCGCCGCCTGGTTGTCGGAGCGCCGCGCGAGCGACGAGCTCGCGGCGGCCGAGGTCGAGGGCGCCGTGGCGGTGGTCAACCGCGCGCTGCACGCGCACCGCGCCGCGCGTGCGGACCCGCACGCCCGCGAGGTCTCGCGCGAGGCCGCGCTGGTGGTCCGCCTGGGCTACGGCTCGGGCGAGGCGGTGGCCGAGGGGCGCTTCGCCGAGGCATGGGAGCTGCCGCGCGAGGGCGGGCGCACCCGCCGCTCCATGGAGGCTCCGGAGGAGCGCTTCGCAGCGCTGCTCGGCGGGCGCGAGGCCGTGCTGGTCTGCGAGGACCTGGTGCTCAGGGCGCGCGCCGACCTGGATGCCGGTCGCTCGCGCGCCGCGGCGCTGCAGGCGCGCGTGGCCCTCGAGAGCCTGCTGGCGGAGATCGGTGAGATGCCGCCTGAACGGCGCGCGGCGCTGGAGGCCGATCGCGGCCCCGTGGGCGACGCGGCCAACGATGCGCTGCGCGGCGAGCTGACCGCGGAGCGCGCGGAGCAGCTGGCCGGCGCAGTGGGCCGGATGGAGACGGCGCTGCGCTCCAGGCGCCTCGGCAGCGCCTTCTGAGGCCGAAGCTCCATCGATCCTCCACGGGTCACGCGTTCTTCACGACAGCCCATCCGGCGGCGCTAACTTTCGCTCCGACATCCCGTCGAACCCCGGGCGGGCGATTCTGGCCAACTGTCGATAGGAGCGGGCCGTGAAGGATCCGAAGATGCCCTACATGCAAGGACCGGTGTACAGCCTTCCCCGTGACCGCGGTCCTGCCCGTGGTCGCGGTCAGCGGGTGTCCCGGGTCATGGAGGCCCGCCGCAACCTCTCCTCCTCCGGGGGTCGCGGAAGGGCGTGGATCAACGGGCGCGAGGTGGGCGGAGAGGACCCCAGGTTCGCCCACCTCTCGCGCTCCTTCGACTAGCCGC
The DNA here is from genome assembly GCA_963814005.1 of uncultured Thermoleophilaceae bacterium. Classification (GTDB taxonomy): domain Bacteria; phylum Actinomycetota; class Thermoleophilia; order Solirubrobacterales; family Thermoleophilaceae; genus JAAYBF01. The sequence continues at coordinate 64,375 of CAWFBA010000009.1, read as the reverse complement.
CCTCAGTCGCCGCCGCCAGCACGGCCTCCAGCTCGGCCACCACGTCGCCGCCCAGCTTGAGCTCGGCCTCGTCGTCGTAGGGCGTCTCGCCCTCGGTGACCAGCGCCAGCTTCCCGCCGGCCCGGCGCGTGACCTCGGGCAGCGCGGCCACTGGATGACCGTCAGTGACGAGCCGATGCACAGCATCAGGTCCGCCTCGGCGGCCAGCGACTGGGCCTCGGCGATGGCCGCCTCAGGCAGCAGCTCCCCGAACAGCACCACGTCGGGCTTCAGCGGCGACACGCACGCCTGGCATTCGGGCGCGCCGTCGCGACCGCCTCGAGCATCTCCACCACCCGCTCCAGCTCCACCCGGCCGTTGCACATCGGACAGCGGCTCCACTCGATCGAGCCGTGCACCTCCACCAGCCGGTCCGTGCCGGCCATGCGGTGCAGCCGGTCGATGTTCTGGGTCATCACGCCGCGCACCAGCCCGCGCCGCTCGAGCTCGGCCACCACCTCGTGCGCCGGGTTGGGCCGCTTGTCCACCAGCGACGCGAACCGCTGACCGTAGAACCGCCAGAATCGATCGGGATCGCGCCGCAACGCGTCGATGTGCGCGACCTCCATCGGATCCACGTTCTCCCAGAGGCCCGTGCCGGGCGAGCGGAAGTCCGGGATGCCCGACGGCACCGAGATGCCGGCGCCCGTGAGCACCACGGCCGACCGCGCGTCGCGCAGCATCGCCCCCAGGCGGAGCGCGCCCTCCCTTGTCTCGACGCTCAGCACCGACAAGAGGTCCTCACTTGCCCTTGAACGATCGGCTGCCGCTTGCCGAGGAATGCGCCGATGCCCTCCTTGGCGTCCTCGGACGCGAACGCGGCGGCGAAGCCCTGCTTCTCGGCCTCGATGCCCGCGTCCAGGTCGCCCGTCGGCCGACACGCGCTTGATCTGCTCGACCGCCATCGGCGCCTGGCCGACCAGCTTCGTCGCCCAGGCGAGCGCGGTGTCGAACAGCTCGTGGTCGGGCACCACCTGGTTCGCCAGCCCGAGCCGCAGCGCGTCGTAGGCGCCGATCGGATCACCGACCAGGTTCATCTCCAGCGCCTTGGCCTCGCCCACCAGCCGCGGCAGGCGCTGGGTGCCGCCGAAGCCGGGAATGATCCCGAGGTTGATCTCCGGCTGCCCGAAGGAGGCCGACTCCGCCGCGAGGCGGAAGTCGCACGCCATCGCCAGCTCGCACCCGCCGCCGAACGCGATCGAGTTCACCGCCGCGATCGTGACCGTCGCGCGACTGCTCCATCCAGCGCATGAACGCGTGGCCGGACTCGATCAGCTCCCTGCCCTCCTTGTCGGGCGCCATCTTCGTGAACTCCTTGATGTCGGCGCCCGCGGAGAACGTGAAGATGTTCGAGCTGGCGAACACCACCACGCGCAGCTTGCCGTCGATCTCGGCCCACAGGCTCGGTGAGCTCGCGGATCACCTGCGGCGAGAGCGGGTTGGCGGGCGGGCGGTTGAGCCACACGATGCCCACGTCGCCGCGCGTCTCCAGCGCGATCGTCTCGCGCGACTGGCCGTCGTCGGGCTGCGGGTAGGGGAAGAAGCCCTGGCCGCTCTTCTTGCCCAGGCGCCCCTGCGCCACCAGGCGCGTGAGCACCAGCGGCGGCTCGAAGCCGTCGCCCCACTCGGCCTGCGGCCCGCTCGAGCGCCTCGAGCACGGAGTCCAGCCCCTGGTCGTCGGCGCGGGTGAACGGCCCGGGCAGGATGCCCGGCGCCCATCATCATCCCGATCTCGATGTCCTTGGCGCGCGCCTCGCCCTCCTCGAGCACCAGGCAGGACTCGACCAGCGTCTTGAGCGCCATGCGCTCGACGATCGTCTGCGTCGCGTCGGTCGTGTCAGCCGTGCTCATAGAACCCCTTCCCGGTCTTCTGGCCGAGGTTGCCGGCCGTCGACGAGCTCCTTCATCTTCGGTGAGACGTAGAAGCGGTCGCCATAGCTCTCCTGCAGGTGCTCGGCCACGTGGAGCACGGTGTCCAGGCCCAGCAGGTCGGTGAGGAAGAACGGGCCCATCGGCACGGTGCCGGACTCCTGGATGGCCTTGTCGACCTCCTTGATGTCCAGGCCCTCCTCGTCGGTCACCCGCCAGACCTCAGAGACGGCGGAGTTGAGGATGCGGTTGACCACGAAGCCCGGCGCCCTCGCCGCAGCGGATGGCCGTCTTGCGGATCGCCTGCGCGAAGTTGGTGGCGGCCTGCAGGGTCTCCTCGGAGGTCTCCTCGCCCTCGATCACCTCGATCAGGCGCATCATCGAAGCGGGGTAGAAGAAGTGGAAGCCCACCACCTTGTCCGGCCGGCCGGTGGCGTCGGCCATCTCGCTGATCGAGAGCGATGAGGTGTTGGAGGCGAGGATCGCGTGGCCGGGGGTGACCTCGTCGAGCTCGCCGAACACCGCCTGCTTGATCTCCATCCGCTCGGGCACGGCCTCGACCACGAAGTCCACGTCGCCGAAGCCCTCGTACTCGGTGGTGCCGGTGATCCGGCCGGTGATCTCCTCGAGCTGGGCGTCGGCCTGCTCCTGGGTGATCTTCTCCTTGCCGACCAGGCCGGCGAGCTGGCCCTGCGTGACCTCGCGGGCCTTGTCCAGCCCGGTCTGCGACGAACTCCTGCTTCACGTCCTTGAGCACGACCGGGACGCCCGGTCGAGGCGATCACCTGGGCGATCTCGCCGCCCATCGTGCCGGCGCCGACGACGGCGGCTTTGAATACGTACATGGGTCCTTTCTAGTCTTCGGTCGGAAAGCTGCTTCTGGGGCTCGCCGCCCTCGAGGCCGGGCTCCGACTGCGACGCTCGCAGCTCGTAGCCGCGGCGCGCCTCGGGGTCGGCGGCCGCCAGCACCTTTCGGCCTTCAGGGCTCCCGCCGACGGCCTCGCGCGCGCTGCGCGGGAGCACGCCCATCACCTTGGTGATCGTGCCCGCCACGCGCGGCACGAAGACGTCGAAGCGCGGGTGCTCCAGCGCGGACACGATCTCGGCCGCCACGTCCTCGGGCTCCACGTTCTTCACGCCGCGGGCGGAGGGCAGCCCCGAGGCCAGCTCGGTGTTCACCACGCCGGGCATCACGCAGGAGACCTCGATGTCCGTGTCGCGCAGCTCGGCGCGCACGGCCTCGGTGACGCCCGACCACGAAGTGCTTGGTGCCGCAGTAGGTGGCGCCGCCGGGGAAGCCGCCCTTGCCGGCGGACGAGGCGATGTTCACCAGGTGGCCGGCGTTGCGGGCCTGGAAGCGCGGCAGCACGATCTTCATGCCGTACATCACGCCGTGCACGTTGATGTCCACCTGGCGCTGGGCCGTCGCGTCGTCCTCGTCCACGAACGGGCCGAGCTGCATGATGCCCGGCGTTGTTCACCAGCACGTCGACGTTGCCCAGCCGCTCGTCGGCGGCGTCGAGGAAGCGCTCGAAGGACTCGCGGTCGGTCACGTCCAGCGGCAGGCCGATGGCGCCGGGCACGCCCTCGGCGGCGCGCTTCGGGCCTCGGCCTCGTCGAGGTCGCCGATCGCGACCTTCATCCCACGCGCCGCGCAGGCCTGCGCGGTGGCGAGCCCTATGCCGCGCGCGGCTCCCGTGATGGCCACCACCTTGCCCTGCGAGCGGCACTCGGTTCCTTCGCCATGGCGGCCGGACGCTACTCCTCAGCCCCGCCTCGTCCTCGGCCTCCACGGCGAAGCGGCGCAGGGTGCGGCCGAGGGCGTCGCGCAGGGCGCGGCGGATGAACAGCAGGTCGGTCACCTGCTTGAGCGGGCTCTCGCTCGTGAGCTCGTACTCCAGCGTCAGCTCGACGCGGCTGCCCTCGCCGTCCTCGGCGGCGCGGAAGGTCTGGGTGCCCACCAGGCGCTCCTCGATAGACGAGCGTGCGCGAACGCCGTGGGGGCGGCGGTCTTGACCTTCTCGGTCACCCGCCCGCGGCCGCCGGGGCCGGACACCCAGACGACCTTCGCGCCCTCCGCGGGCCAGTCCGGGCTCTGCTCCTCCACTCGCTGGAAGCCCTCCACGAATGCCGGCCCAGCGGCGGGGGTCGCGCCACATGGCCGCGGCGGCCTCCGGGCCCGAGCGGGACCTGGCGGCAGCCCTCACCGTGGGCACTCAGCCGTAGACCTCGCGCACGATCTCGTCGATCGAGCGGCCGACGGACTCGAGGAACGGCCGCACCTCCTCGAGCAGGCGCTTGTGCTCCTTGCGGCCCGGCCTTGGTGAGCGAGTAGAAGCGACGCGTCCGGCGCTCGGGGTGCTCCCACTGGCCCTCGATCAGGCCCTGCTCCTCCAGCCGGCGCAGCAGCGGGTACATCGTGTTGGGGTTCACCGAGAGCACGCCCTCGGTCATGCCCCCGATCCGCTCCATCAGCTGGTTGCCGTAGGACGGGCCCTCGGCGATCAGGTGCAGCACCAGCAGCGGCAGCACCTCGCGGCGGCGCATCTCCCCGCTGAACGGGTCTGAGCCCTTGGGCCTGGGCGTGGCGGCGGCGCTCCGGCCGGTCGCCTCGATGCCGCCCGCCTGCTTGACCGCCTCGCGGACGGCCCGGCGGCTGCGGTCGGACGCCGGGCTGCGCTGGCGCTTGGAGCCCCGGGGCGGCATCGACCCTGGATCCTGTCAGGCGCGGGGGCCGCCGGCGCGGGCGCGCTCTCCACAACGACGAGGGGCCGCCCGCGGCGGCCCCTCGAGAACGTCATACGCGTGGGGCCTACGCGGCAGCGGCGGCTGCCTGCGGCTCCTCCACCCGGCGCGGCATCAGCGTCTCGCGGGCGATCACCAGGCGCTGGATCTGCGACGTGCCCTCGTACAGCTGCATGATCTTCGCGTCGCGCATGAGCTTCTCGACCGGGTACTCCTTGATGAAGCCGTAGCCGCCGTAGACCTGCACGGCGTCCACGGCGATCTCCATCGCGGAGTCCGCGGCGAAGCGCTTGGCGTGCGAGGAGACCAGCGTGTTGCGCTGGCCCTGGTCGAGCAGCACGGCCGACTTGTAGACCAGCAGCCGGGCGGCCTCGACCTTGGTCGCCATGTCGGCGATCATGAACTGGATCGCCTGGTGCATCGCGATCGGGACGCCGAACTGCACGCGCTCCTTGGAGTAGTCGGCGGCGAACTCGAAGGCCGCGCGCCCGATGCCGACGGCCATGGCCGACACGCCGGGCCGGGTGCGGTCGAGCGTCATCATCGCGAGCTTGAAGCCCTTGTTCTCCTCACCGAGGAGGTTCTCCGCCGGGATCTCGACGTCGTTGAACGAGATCGTGGCGGTGTTGGAGGCGCGCTGGCCGAGCTTGTCCTCCTTCTTGTCGACCGTCACGCCGTCGAGGTCGCGATCGACGACGAAGGCGGAGATGCCGCGGTGGCCGGCCTCCTTGTCGGTCTTCGCGTACACCGTGTAGTAGTTGGCGTGCGAGCCGTTGGTGATGAAGCACTTGGAGCCGTTGATGACGTACTTGTCGCCCTTCTTCACGGCGTTGGTCTTCATCCCGGACACGTCGGAGCCGGCGTCGGGCTCGGTGAGGCAGAACGAGGCCAGCAGCGGCGCCTCGGTGAGCCGGCCGAGGTACTCCTTCTTGACCTCCTCGGAGCCGCCGAGGCCGATCGGCGCGGTGGCGAGGCCGTTGCACATCAGCGACGTGCCGATGCCGGAGCAGCCCCAGCCGAGCTCCTCCTCGATCAGGCAGCCGGTGAGGTAGTCGAGGCCGGGGCCGCCGTACTCCTCCGGCGATGTGGCTGTTCATCAGGCCGACTTCCCAGGCCTTCTCGACGATCTCCTGCGGCCAGGTGGAGTCCTTGTCGTACTCCCAGGCGACCGGGCGGATCTCCTTCTCCGCGAAGTCGTGCGCGATGTCGCGGATGTCCTTCTGCTCGTCGGTAAGCGTGAAATCGACCACGTGAGTGTGCGCTCCTTGGAGGGGGCGCCGTGCGGCGGCCCGATTGATTCGTCAGTCAACGGTGGTCCGGCAATGGTACCCCAAGCTTCGCGGGGCTACCAGGGGGGCTTGTGTGCGCCGCTCGAAGGTCGGCGGTCGGCTTGGTGCTCGGTGCTCGGCCGTGCTCGGTGCTCGGTGCTCGGTGCTCGGTGCTCGCGCACCGAAAGGGGGGCGGTCCCGGCCGGAACCGGATCCGCCGGGTGCCGGGCCTCCCCGAGCGTCTCCTTCTCATCCCCGTATCGCGAGCGTGACGAACAGCTAACGGCGTGACGGCAACTCAACAGCACGGCAACAGCCCACACACCCCCTCGCTGCCCGCCGTAGGGCGACGATGGTGCCGCCCCCACCGATCACAGGGGGAAGGAGCGCGCGCCGGCAGCCGGGCAACCCTGCCTTCTAGAAGGCGAACTTCGCGATCACGAAGATGCCGCCCACGATCACTACGGCCGAGAACAGCCCCAGGCCCACCTGCTCCGGGTAGAGCAGCGGCCGGCTGGGCGCCATGGTCCTGCGTCGAAGGCGCCGCCACATGCGCGTCAGACTCTAGGCCGTGGAGCTCTTCGGCACCGTCCTGATCGTGCTCGTGCTCGTGGCGATCGTGTTCGCCTGCCCTGAGCTACATCGGCAGCGGGAGCATCTACTCGGGCCTCGGCCGCACCGGCCTGGCGCTCGACGAGCCCGACCTCCGCCCCGGGCCGCCGCCGGGCAGCGCGGCGGCGAACGCCGAGGCGCGAGAGGAGATCCGCCAGATGCTGGAGGCCAAGTCCGCCCGCAGCGAGGCGCGCGGCGAGCCGCCCCTGGACATCGACGCCGAGATTGGCGGCGCTGACTGCGCCCGCCGCGGTGGACGACCGGGCCTGCGCGACGAGGTCCGCCAGCTGGTGGTGGCCCGCAACGAGCGCCGGATGCGGCGCGGCGAGGAGCCGCTCGACGTCGAGTCGGAGGTCGATCGACAGCTGCGCGAGTTCAGCGGCTCGTAAAAAGCCGCTTGAGGCGCTCGCGCATCGGATATATGTAGGCCATGGCCGACGATCGCACGCTACGAGATCGACGAGTTGCTGGTGCGTCCCGGGCACCTACTTCAACCCTCAGACCGAGGTGCTCGTCGTGGTCGACGACTCCTCGTCGATGGACAACGAGATCTTCACTCTGGAGGAGTTCGAGGGCGCCGACTGGGTGCTCGTGTCCGACGTGTCGCCAGTGGATGAGGCCCAGCGCGACGAGCTGCTGGAGAACTTCCAGGCCACCTAGCACGGCGGCGACGGGCGCCAGACCCGCTCGCTGGAGGACCCGGAGTCCGACGACGACGCGCCGCCTGACGATGAGGACGAGGACCCGCCCCCCGCGGACGAGGACGCCGAGCAGGCCTGACCGCCCGCCGGTTTCCTAAGCTTCGCCGCCCTTGCGCCCCGTCTACGCCCTAGGCATCTTCATCCCGGTCGCCGTCGCGCTCGAGCTCGCCCACGCCGCGCCCGTGCTGATCTTCGGCGCCGCCGCGCTCGGCGTGATCCCCACCGCGGCCGTGATGGGCGAGGCCACCGAGCACATCGCCGCCAAGACCGGGCCGGGCATCGGCGGCTTCCTGAACGTGACCTTCGGCAACGCGCCGGAGCTGATCATCGCGTTCTTCGCGCTCAAGGAGGGGCTGCAGGAGGTCGTGAAGGCGTCGATCGTCGGCTCGATCATCGGCAACATCCTGCTGGTGCTGGGCGCGGCCATGCTGGTGGGCGGGCTGGGACCGCGAGAAGCAGACCGTTCAACCGCACGGCGGCCAACGCCCAGTCGGCCATGCTGCTCCTGGCGCTCACGCGCGCTGATCCTGCCGGCCGTGTTCCAGCTCGTGCACGGCGGCGGGCTGCCCGATGTGGGCGACGAGCGGGTGGACTTCGGCTCCGACCTCGAGAAGCTCTCCTTCGCCGTGGCGCATCGTGCTCATGGCCAGCTACGCCGCCGGCCTGGTGTTCTCGCTGAAGACCCACCGCAAGGTGTTCAACCCGTTCGAGGGCGAGGAGGAGCACGAGGGCGGCTGGTCGATCCGCAAGTCGCTGGTGCTGCTGGCCATCGCGGCGGTGCTGGTGGGCCTGATGTGCGAGGTGCTGGTGGGCTCGATCTCGGAGGCCTCGGAGGAGATCGGGCTGTCGGAGTTCTTCGTGGGCGTGTTCGTGGTGGCGATCGTGGGCAACGCCGCCGAGCACTGGGTGGCCGTGCTGGTGGCGGCCAAGGACAAGATGGACCTGGCGGTGTCGATCGCGATCGGCTCCAGCGCCCAGATCGCGCTGTTCGTGGCGCCGGTGCTGGTGCTGCTCTCGTTCGTGATCGGGCCGGAGCCGATGGCGCTCGTGTTCAACGGCTACGAGCTTGGCGGCCTGGTGTTCGCCGTGCTGATCGCCAACTTCATCGCCCAGGACGGCGAGTCGAACTGGTTCGAGGGCGTGCAGCTGCTGGCGCTGTACGCAGTGCTCGGGCTGGTCTTCTACTTCGCGTGAGCATGGCGGGCGCCTGATGGAGCCCGACCGCTCCCTCTCTGCCTGCCTCGGCCATATCCTCGGCGGCTCCCCGCCCGGTGGGGACCCACGCTCCTGGCTGGCGCGGCGCAACCTGGGCCTGGCGCCGGTGCACGACCCGGCCGGCTTCCAGTGGGGAGGCTCGTTCCTGGCCCGCCTCGGCGGGCCCGAGCCCCGCTGGGTGGTGATGTTCGGCGTGCCCCCCGCGCTGCTCTGGGACCCGGCGCACGGCGCGCCCGCCGGACCGATCGAGGAGGCGGCCGTGCTGGCGGCCCTCGACGCAGGACTGGGGATCGGGGAGGCGCCCCATGGCACTCCCGGGCCGGAGGCGGGCTCGGTGGAGGCCATCGTGATCGCCCCCGCGGCCGAGGCGCCCGGGCGCGGGTCGAGCGAGCCGTGGCCGTGGCCGGGAGCGGGCTCGAGGGCGATCGCTACGCGGCGGGCACCGGCACCTTCTCCCCCAAGGGCGGCGACGGGCGGGAGCTGACACTGATCGAGGGCGAGGTGCTGGACGCGGTGGGCCTGGCGCCCGCCGATGCGCGGCGCAACGTGGTCACCCGCGGAGTGCGCCTCAACCCGTTCATGGGCCAGGTGTTCCGGGTGGGCTCGGTTACGTGCGCGGGCCGGCGACTCTGCGAGCCCTGCTCGCACCTGGAGCGGCTGACGTCGCCCGGCATGCTGCGCGCGCTCGTGCACAGGGGCGGGCTGCGCGCCGACATCCTCACCGGCGGCGACATCGAGGTGGGCGCCGCCGTAAGCGCGGTCGAGCCGCTCTAGCCCCTAGGCCTTGCCGGCCCGCTCCGGGTGCGGCTCCTCGTCCTCGGTGTCCCCCTCGCCGTGGTCCTCGTCCGGCTCGGTGCGCTTGGCGCGCTCCTTGCGCTTCTCCTCCGATTGCGGATCGCGACTGTCGGCTACCAGCGACGCGGCTATGCCCACGGCGAACAGGGCCGCCACGATCAGCAGGCTCACCACCGGCCCGATCTTCACCAGATCCTCGATCAGGAGCTTGACGCCGACGACCGCCAGCACCACCGCGATCGTCTCGTCCAGGTAGCGGAAGCGGGCGATCAGGCCCTCCACCAGCACGAACAGGGCGCGCAGCCCGAGCAGGGCGAACACGTTGCCCATCCAGATCAGGAACGGGTCGCGCGTGATGGCGAACGCGGCCGGGATCGAGTCGATCGCGAAGGCGATGTCGGCGAAGACGATGGCCACGAGGCACAGGAACAGCGGCGTCGCGTAACGCTTGCCGTCCTCCCGGACGAACCAGTGGCCCTCCCGGAAGTCGTCGGTCACTGGATAGAAGCGCCGGACGAGGCGGACCATGAGGTTGCGGTCCGGGTCCACGTTCTCGTCGACTCCCTGGAATATCCGGTACGCCAGCACCAGCAGCGCGGCCCCCAGCAGGTAGACCACGAAGTGGAACTGCTCGAGGATCGTGATGCCCAGCAGGATGAACGCGCCACGCAGCACCAGCGCGGCCACGATGCCCCAGAACAGCAGCCGCGCGCGCCGTTCGAACGGGACCCCGAAGTACGCGAAGATCAGGATGAAGACGAACAGGTTGTCCAGCGAGAGCGAGCGCTCGATCAGGTAGACCGTGGTGTAGAGCACCGCGTCCTCGCTCCCCCTGAAGGCGAACACGAGCACCCCCGCCCCCAGGCTCAGCACCAGCCACCCGATCGACCAGATGACCGCCTCGCGGAAGTCGGGCTCGCGCCCGCGCGCGAAGAAGTGCAGGTCGAGCCAGAGGAAGAAGAGCAGCGCCGCGATCAGCGCCGCCCACGGGGCTATCGACTCCAAGGCATCTCCCCGAGGACGGTACCCACGTGACGGCTCGGCACGCTCAGCGCAGCAGCTCGGCGCAGCGCGCCCGGGCCTGGGCGTCGTCGGGCTTGGTCTTGTCCAGGCACTCGGCGTACTCCTGGAAGGCCTCGGTGGCCTGCGAGGGGCCGCCTTCGCCCGTGTCCGGCGCGGTGCTGCCACCCGACCCCGAGCCTGCATCGGGCTCGGTCTCGGGAGACGTGGCACCGCCGCCGGTGACCCCGCCCAAGGCGTCGACGCCGCCGAGCTGGGTGGTCAGTGAGGAGATCGGCCGCGACCGGGCCGGCGCCTCGACCTTCTGGTCCCCGTTCGTGTCGCCCAGATCAACGGTGAACCGCAGCGAGCCGCCCTCGATCCCGTTCAGCCGCTCTCGGTCCTCCTCCGGCACAGTGACCTTGAGGTCGGCCGAGACGCGCCGGATCACGTAGTCCTCCTTGCCGACGTATACGTCGAAGGTCGGGTCCTCCACGGCCTCGGCGAGGCTCTCGATGTCCTTTTTCGACAGGCCCTGCGGCGCCCTGCCGCCCGACCCCCCCAGCGCGCTGGCGGAGCGCTTCACGAACTCGTTCAGGTCCTGGGCCAGGCGCCGCACGTCCAGCCTGCCGCTCACGTGGGTGGTCTCGACCCCGGCCACGCGCTCGTCGCCCTCCTCCTTGGCGTCAACCACCCAGTCGCGCGGGCTGAGCCCCAGATCGCCGAGCGAGCCCTGACGGCGCTTGCGCGTCTGGGCCAGGCGACGGTTGGCGCGCGCCACGTCGGCCCGCGGCTGCTCGTAGAACTGGCCGCCGAACTTGATGAAGGCGCGGTCGCCGGTGGACAGGAAGCCGGCCTCGATCGTCTGACCGCCGCCCTGAGTGCCGATCTTGAGGTCGATGTCGAGCTTGGGGAGCTTGCCGTTGCCGCCGATGTAGGGACCGGACGCCTCGATGCGGACGGGACGATCGAAACCGGTCAGGCCCTTCACCTCCAGCCGCGCGTCGACCTTCACGTCCGCGCTCTTGAGCGACTGGCGGAACGCGCGATCGAGAAGGCCCTCGGCGTCCGTCTGGTTCTCGTCCCCGTCGCCCCCGCAGGCCACGGCGAACACCGACGCCAGCACGGGCAGGAGCAGCGCGAGCGAGCGTCGAAGGTGGGGTATCGAGTGCCTTGGACTCATGAGCAGCGCAAGAGTGGCGGACACTAGCGGGGGTACGCCCCAGCTACGCAACTTGGGCGACCGGCGCGCGTTTGGGGTCCCGATGGGCCGCACGATCATCTCCCTGGCGGCCGGCACCGCCGTGCTGGTCGCGCTCGTCGCCGCATCCCCCGGGTCGGCCAGCGAAGCCACGGCCGCCTCCGAGCGGTTCCTTCCCTCACGCTCCGCCTCGGGGCTGGGCCCGGAGCCCCGCCGCCGGGCTCCCGCGCGCGCATCCACTTCGGCGACCAAGCGCGAGCGAGCCCGTGCCCGGCGCGCCCGCCGAGCGGTGGCGGCGGCGCTTGAGGCCGCTCGGGCCCCGGGCGGCATCTCGCGGGCCGGCTACGTCTCCTATCGCAACCTCTACCGGCGCGCGCTCACCACGCGCAAGCGGCTGAAGGGCGCTCGCGGGCGCGAGCTGGGCTCGGTGCTCGAAACGCTCGAGTCGATGGCGCTGCGGCGCGAGCTCACCTCGTCGCGGATGAAGGCCGCTGTTCCTGATCCTCCAGCGCAACGTGGAGTTCTGGCCGCGGCGCCCGTTCCCGGGCGACCGCGATCGCGTGACGTTCCGCGGCACGCAGCTCGTGTACGAGTACTACCGCGGGCGCGGCCTGCAGCTGCAGCCGCTCGTGAACTTCAAGAAGGCCAACCTGATGCATGCCGCATGCGTCAGGGACACCGGCTACCCGTGCCAGCCAGGCGGTCTGGCCAGGTTGCTGGGCGAGATGGCCAAGGTCTCGGCGCGCCGCGGCGGCTTCCGCGCCTGGGAGTACTACTTCGACTTCGGCGGCGGACGGCCGCCCTGGATGTCGCGGCATGGCCCAGGCCACCGGAGTCCAGGCACTGGGGCGATCGGCCGACCTGCTGAAGGCGATCGCCTGCTGCCGATACGCCCGCGAGGCGCTCGGGGCGTTTCGGACCGCCCCGCCCACCGGGGTGGCCACCCGCGGGCCCCGCGGGGGCACCCACTACCTGCAGTACTCGTTCGCTCCGCGGCTGTACATCCTCAACGCCTTCCTGCAGTCGGTCATCGGGCTGCTACGACTACGCGCGCGCGACCGGCGACGAGGAGGCGCAGGAGCTGTACGCGGCCGCCGAGCCCGAGGCGCGCGCGGAGGTGCCGCTTCCACGACACCGGCGACTGGTCGAAGTACTCCTATCGCGGGCGCGACTCGACACCCGAGTACCACGAGCTCCTGCGCGAGTTCCTGCAGAGCCTGTGCGACCGGGTACGGCGCTCGGTCTACTGCGACGCCGCGGACCGGTTCGCGCTTCTACGCGATCGAGCCGCCAGAGCTGGAGCTGCTCGGGCCCGAGCTGGTCACGCGAGGGAGAGGGGACCAGGGTGCGCTTCTCCCTCTCCAAGCTCTCGGCCGTCCAGGTCACGATCACGCGCGACGGACGCACGGCCCTGGACCGGCTGGCCACCTTCCGGCGCGGCGAGGGCTCCTTCAGCTGGCGACCGCGCGCCGCCGGCGTCTACACGATTCGCCTTGCTGCGAAGGAGCTGCGCACGGGCCGCGGCCTGCGCGCGAGCGTGAGCGGCGAGGTGGGGTCCTTCCCGCCGGGCTGAGCAGGGCCACTCCACGCGGCCGCGCGGCCGGGGCGCAATAACATCGCCCGATGGTGCCGCGAACCATCCTCGTCACCGGCAAGGGCGGCGTCGGCAAGACCAGCGTCGCGGCCGCAACGGCGCGCCGCTGCGCCGCCGCGGGGCTGCGCACGGTCGTGCTCTCGACCGACCCGGCCCACAGCCTGTCCGACTCGCTGGAGTGCCGGCTCGGCGGGGCCCCCACGCAGGTGGGCGACCTGCTCTGGGGCCAGGAGGTGCAGGCCCAGGAGGAGATGGAGCTCAACTGGGACGCCGTGTCCGGCTGGCTCGGGGAGCTGCTGGCCGACCGCGGCGTGGACCCGATCTCGGCGGAGGAGCTGACCGTGCCGCCCGGGATGGACGAGCTGTTCTCCCTGCTGCAGATCAAGCGCCACCACGAGTCCGAGGAGTTCGACGCGATCGTGGTGGACTGCGCGCCCACCGGCGAGACGCTACGGCTGCTGTCGTTCCCGGACGTCTGCACCTGGTGGCTCGAGAAGGTGTTCCCCGCCCAGGGACGCATGGTGGCCGCCGCGCGGCCGTTCGCCGGGATGCTCGACCTGCCGATCCCGAGCGACGCCGTGTTCGACGACGTCGAGCGGCTGGTGCGCAACCTCGTGGCGATGAACGGCATCCTGCGCGACCGCGCCCACACGTCGATCCGGCTGGTGATGAACCCCGACCGGATGGTCGTGCGCGAGGCCATGCGGACCTTCACCTACCTCAACCTCTACGGCTACCTGACCGACGCCGTGGTGGTCAACCGCGTGCTGCCGGAGGACGCCGGCGACGGCTACTTCGCCGCCTGGCGCGAGGCCCAGCAGGAGCAGATGGAGCTGGTGCGAGTCGGCATTCGCGCCGGTCCCGATCCTCACCGCCCCATACTTCCCGCGCGAGGTCATCGGCCCCGGGATGCTCGACCAGCTGGGCGACGCGCTGTTACGGGCAGACGCGTGGCCGAGGGCGTCCTGCACGAGACGCTCTCGCAGGAGCTGTCGGCCGAGGGCGAGCAGCGCCACGCTGCGGCTGGCGCTGCCCTTCGCCGAGCGCGGCGACATCGAGCTCAAGAAGATCGCCAGCGAGGTGATCGTGCAGGTCGCGGGCCAGAAGCGCACTATCATCCTGCCGCCCGCGATGGCCGCCTATGAGACCGAGGGCGCCAGCTTCCACGACGGCGCGCTCGAGGTCCGACTTCCACAGGTCCCGCGATGGAGCACCCCAAGCCACCCCCCACTGACACCCCCGACCGCGACCCGGCCTGGGACGACGAGCCCTACTTCCGCAATGGAGGTGCGCCGCCTCCGCCGCCGAGGGGCGCCGGACTGGACTTCTCCGCGCTGTTCGTGCTCCTGGACGCCGTACGCCGCGCCGCGCCGGCCGAGCTCCAGGAGCGCCTGACCGGCCTGATCCGCGAGGCCCTGCTCACGCTGCGCTCCCTGATCGACTGGTACCTCGAGCGCCTCGAGCGCCCGCAGCGCAAGGCGCGAGTGGAAGACATCCCGATCGACTAGGGAAGCTCCCGGCGTAGGTCTATCGCCCGGATGGCGTGCTCGTCGGGCAGCTTGTCCAGCACCTCGTGCACCACGCGGTGCACGTCGTGCTCCTCGTGGCCGAAGTCGTCCAGCAGCGACTTGAGCGCGGTGTGGGTGATCTTCAGCTGGGCCGGCGTGAGCTCCAGCCGGTAGGCGGTGTCGTCGGGGCCGATCAGGTCGTCGTCTTCGGGCATACCCGGGATTGTGGCGTACCCTTCGGCGGGTGGCGGCCGAGCACAAGACCTGGATCCTCACCGGCTCGCTGGAGAACTTCCGCGCGACGCGCGAGCGGGGCTTCTCGCTTGATCGGCGCGAAGGAGGGGCGCCGCGGGATGGCCGAGCAGATCGAGCCCGGCGACGAGATCGTCTTCTACGTGACCGGCGTGCAGGCTTTCGGCGGCATCGTCCGGGTCACGTCCGAGATGTTCGAGGATCGCGAGAAGGTCTGGCCGGGCAAGCCGGGCAAGGCCGACCCCTACCCGTGGCGGTTCCAGACCGAGCCGGTGCGGGTGCTCGAGGAGGAGCGGTTCGTGCCAGCCGTTGAGGTCGCGCCCGAGCTGGAGCACGTGGCCAAGTGGCCGGCCGAGCACTGGCACCTGGCGTTCCAGGGCCAGCTGCGCACGGTCGGGCCGCACGACGCCGGCCTGCTGGCCGAGCGGATCGAGCGAGCCGCGGCTGCACCTGCTCCGGCTTGAGCGCAGCCATCGCCTGAGCGTGCCGCACGAGCGCCACTACACCGTCGAGCAGGCCAACGCAGCGATCCCCTGGGTCGAGCAGCGCATCGACCAGCTCCGCGAGGCGCGGACCGGGCTGAACGACGAGGAGGCCCGCGCCGCGCTGGCCGAGGCCGGCCCCGGCAACGGCGGCGGCGAGGCCGGCAGGGTGGTCTCGGACGCCTTCCTGCGATGCGCGTCGGCGCTGATCGAGCTGCGCGAGATGGAGATCGTGCTGCGCGACCTCGACCGCGGCCTGGCCGACTTCCCGTCCCTGCGCGAGGGCCGCGAGGTGTACCTCTGCTGGGAGGAGGGCGAGGACGAGATCGGGTTCTGGCACGAGCCCGACGCCGGGTTCGGCGGCCGCCAGGCCCTCGACGATGGCTGAGGCCTGGCGCCGCCTCAACTCCGAGCAGCGCGTGGCCGGGATCGGGGCGGTGCTGCTGATCGTGAGCACCTTCGGCCCGTTCTCGTTCGTGGAGGTCGCGATGGTGCTCACCGGGCTGGCCGTCCTCGCCCTGCTCAAGCAGCGCGCCGACCGGCAGTGAGTTCCACCTGCCGTTCGGCGACGGCACCGTGATCTTCGCCGCCGGGCTGTGGGCGGGGCTGCTGATCGTGGTGCGGCTGTTCGACCGCCCGCTGGGCCAGAGCGTGCTGGCCCTGGCGTGCGCGGCCCTCATCGCGGCTGCCGGGCTGCGCGAGCGGGCCAAGCGGCCCGATGGACGACCTGCCCCTCTCCCGGTGCGGCCACCCCCGGCAGCCCCCGCCGAGGCCGCGACCGAGCGCATACCCGCCGACGAGGCGGCCACGACGCGGCTGCCGGCCGAGCCGCGGCGCGAGGGCCGGGACGACTGAGCAGGGATCGGGCCGAGCGATCGGTTGGCGCTTTTTGCCCCGCATAGGGTGCACAAAGCGCCAATCGTCGACCCCGGCCCCCTCGATGCCCGCCGTGGGGAGACGCGCACGCCACCCAGCCGTCACAGGTCCAGAACGGCGACCGGCGACCTACCCCTACGAATCCCGGGCCCCCACGCCGGCGAGCTCCGGCTCCGGCTCGGTGCCGCGTGACGCGCCGCGTCCCGTGGGGCTCCCGCGAGCTGCCCGCCCGGGCAGTCGCAGGCCTCGACCTTGCGCTTGGGGTTCCGGATCCCGATCAGGCCGAGCACGCCGCCCATGGCCACCAGGCCGGCCGAGATCGCCATCGCCAGGTGGAAGGCGGCCACCGACGAGTCGGCGGCGTCGCCGTACCGGCCGGCCACGATCGCGCCCACGATCGCGATCCCCAGCAGCCCGGCCACCCGCGCGATGGCGTTGTTGATGCCGCTCGCCAGGCCCGCGTTGTGCTCGTCGGCGTCGGCCAGGACGGTCGCGGTGAGCGGCGCCACGGTCATCGACAGGCCCACGCGCGAAGATCAGCAGCGGCGGCAGCAGGTCGGTCACGTAGTCGAGGTCGGCCTCGAGCTGGGTCAGCAGCGCCATCCCAACGGCGGCGACGATCGGGCCCACGCCCATGAAGAAGCGCGGCCCGAAGCGGTCGGCCAGGGCGCCGAAGCGCATGGACGCGAGGAACATGACGATCGTGACCGGCAGGCTGGCCTGCCCGGCCTGGCATGGCGCTGTAGCCGGCCGCGTTCTGGAGGAACAGCACCAGGAAGAAGAACAGCAGCGACAGCCCGGCGTACATCGACAGCGTCTCGATGTTGCCGACGGCGAAGTTGCGGCGCTTGAACAGCTCCAGCGTTGAGCATCGGATGCGAGCTGCGGCGCTCGTACAGGATGAAGGCCACGAAGCAGTGCCAGGCCGCCCACGAGGGGCACGACCACCGTGGGGTCGCCGAACCCGCCCTCGGGCTGGCGGATCAGCCCGAACGTGACCGCCGGCCAGCCCGGCGCGCAAAGCGACGCCGCCGGCCACGTCGACCTGCGTGCCCTCGGCTGCCCGCTCGGCCCTCCGGGACCACGCGTGACGACCAGCAGCAGCGTGGCCAGCACCAGCGGCACGTTGATCGCGAAGATCCACCGCCACGACGCCGCGTCCACGATCTGGCCGCCCACGAGCGGCCCGAGCACCATGCCGATCGCTCCCCAGGCCGTCCAGGCGCCAACCGCCTTGCCGCGCTCGTCCTCGGGGAACACCGCCACGATCACCGCCAGCGCCGCCGGAGTGAGCAGCGCGCCCGCCACCCCCTGGAGCGCGCGGGCGAGCACCAGCACCTCGATCGTGGGCGCCAGCGCGCACAGGACCGACGTGACGCCGAAGCCGGCGACCCCGAGCGTGAAGATCCGCCGCTCGCCGAAGATGTCGCCGAGCGAGCCGCCGACCAGGATCAGCGAGGCCAGCGTGACCAGGTAGGCGTTGGCCGTCCACTGCTGGCCGGCGAAGCCGCCGCCGAGGTCGTCGCGGATGGCGGGCAGCGCCACGTTGACCACCGTGGAGTCCACGGTCACGACCGTGGTGCCCATGACGCACGCCACCAGCACCAGGCGTTTGGTCCGGGCGTCCAGCGAAGCGGATGCCGCGTCGGCCACCGATCGAGTATGCACATGGGGGCATCCCGGCTCCGATGCAAGACCGATTGAAGGCGCTAAAGCGACCTGGTGCCCCGGCCGATAGCTGCCCCGAGTAGTCCGTTCGCGGGCACTCGGCGCGCGGAGACGCGCGGCTCACAGACTCCCTCCTGTCGAGCAGGACGGCCGGCCGCCCTGGTGGCGGCCGGCCGCCGTCTGTGCCCTAGTCCTCGAAGAAGGCGTAGCCGTACTCGCCGCGCTTGTAGGCCAGCTTGGCGATCGCCGTCATGCGCTCGTCGTCGTTGGACTCGATCTGGTCGAGCTCGGCGTTCACGCGCTGCGCGGCGCGGGTGCAGAAGGTCTTGGCGATGTAGTGCTCCTGGCCCGAGGGCTCCACGCCGTGCTCCTCGAAGATCGCGGTCACGCGCGAGAGCACGGCGATCTGGGCGTAGATGTCGGCCACGGCGTCGGCCAGTCGCTTCTGGTGGAACTGGCGCTCGATCGATCCCGCCCTTGTGCTCGCGCAGCAGCGACTCGGATGCCGAGGCCAGCCGCTTGACCTGGTCGGTGAGCGGGTCCGCCAGGGCCGACAGCTCGTCGTGGGCCAGCGTGACCCGCTCGGGCCGGACCTCGCGCTGGATCCGGCCGGCCACGTAGTCGGCGAGCACGCCGATCGAGCCGATCGGGTCGCCCAGGTTCAGGCCGCCCATGCTCGCCCAGCCGCTCGCCCACCGGCTTCATGCCGGACAGCGCGATGAACGCGCGCATCACGTCGTTGGCGCCCTCGAAGATCGGGAAGATGCGGGTGTCGCGCAGCGACCTTCTCGTAGGGCTCGTCGCGCATGTAGCCGGCGCCGCCCTTGAGCTGCAGCGCGCGGTTGGTCTGGTACCAGAGGAACTCGGTGCCGGACACCTTCACGATCGCCGACTCCAGCGAGTAGTCGGGCACGCCCGCGTCCACCAGCCCGCAGGTCAGGTAGGCCATCGACTCGAGCCCGAACAGGTAGGAGACCATCCAGCCGATCTTGTCCTGCACCAGCTCGAAGTCGGCCAGCGGGCCGCCCGAACTGCTTGCGCTCCTTCACGTGGTCGATGGTCCGGTCGAGCAGGATCTTCGCGCCCGCCCACCGAGCCGGTGCCCAGGCTCATCCGGCCGTTGTTGAGGATGTGCATGGCGATCTTGAAGCCCTCGCCGGGCTCGCCGAGCACGTTCTCGGGCGGCACGCGCACGTCGTTGAAGAACAGCTCGCGCAGGTCGTTGCCGCGCAGGCCCATCGTGTCGAAGCGGCTTGCCGACCTCGAAGCCCTCCATCCCCTTCTCGACGATGAAGGCCGTGTGGCGCCTCGCCGTCGACCTCGGTGGCGGCGAAGGTCACGAACACCGAGCCCTTGTCGCCGTTGCCGATGTAGTGCTTGTGGCCGTTGAGGCGCCAGGAGCCGTCGGCCTCGCGCTCGGCGCGGCTGTCCATGCCGTGCACGTCGGAGCCCGCCCCGGGCTCGGTCAGGGCGAACCCGGCCAGCTTCCGGCCCGTCGCCAGGTCGGGCAGGAAGCGCGCCTTCTGCTCGTCGGTGCCGAACAGCACGATGCCCTTCATGCCGATCGACTGGTGCACGCCCATGATCACCGACAGCGTGGCGTCGATCTGGGCGAACACCTCGGACACGCGGCAGTAGCCCATCTGCGACAGGCCCTGGCCGCCGTACTCCTCGGGCACGTAGAGGCCCATCAGCCCGCGCTCGCCGAGCGCGGCGATCTCGTCGTCGCCGATCCAGCGGTCGCTCCTCGGTCTTCCGCGGGTCGTATCTCGGCGGCCACCTCGCGCAGGCTGCGGCGCACAGGCCGCGGATCCGCTCCTGCTCGGCCTCGTCGGGCTTGGGGAACGGGAAGACGATGTCCTCGTGGATCTCCCCCAGGAACAGCGACTTCGCGAACGAGGAGACCCCCTCGATCGGGGGGTGTCCTGCTTCGTGGTCGCCGCCTCCATCAGTCCACTTCGTCGACCGACCGCGGCCCCGGCCCGGTGTACACGGCCGTCGGGCGGATCAGCCGGCCCTCGCGCTTCTGCTCGAGGATGTGCGCGGACCAGCCGCCCACGCGCGCGCAGGAGAAGAGCGGCGTGAACAGCTCGGGCGGCACGTCGGCGAAGTCGAGCACCACCGCCGACCAGAACTCCACGTTGGTGGCCAGCACGCGGTCCGGCTTGCGCGCCTGCAGCTCGGCGAGCGCCGCCTCCTCCAGCGCCTCGGCCACCTCCACGCGCGGCGCGCCGATCTCCTTGGCGGTGCGGCGCAGCACGCGGGCGCGCGGGTCCTCGGCGCGGTAGACGCGGTGGCCGAAGCCCATCAGCCGCTCCCCGCGGTCCAGCCAGTCCTTGACCCAGGCCTCGGCGTCGCCGTGCTCCTCCACCGCGTCGAGCATCGTGAGCACGCGCGACGGGCGCGCCGCCGTGGAGCGGGCCCGACAGCGCCCCGACCCCGGCCGACAGGGCAGCCGCCACGTCGGCGCCGGTGGAGGTGATCACCCGCGCGGTGAAGGTGGAGGCGTTCATGCCGTGCTCCGCGGCGGAGATCCAGTAGGCGTCGATCGCCTTCACGTGGTCGGGGTCGGCCTCGCCGCGCCAGCGGATCAGGAAGCGCTCGGGGATCGAGCGCGGCCTTGTCGACCTCGGTCTGGGGCACCGGCGGCTGGCCGATGCCGCGCGCGGACTGGGCGACGAAGGAGAGCGCCATGACCGACACGCGCGCCAGGTCGTCGCGGGCCTGCTCGTCGTCGATGTCGATCACCGCCTGGAGCCCCCACTCGGGCCCCAGCATCGCCAGCGCCGCCTGCAGGTCCACGCGCGGGTCGCCGGTGCGCACGGTCAGCGGATGCGGGATCGCGGGCGGCAGGCCGGGCTCGAACGAGCCGTCCACGAGCAGGCCCCAGACCTGCTCGAACGGCACCTTGCCCGACCAGGTCCTCGATGTCGACCCCGCGGTAGCGGAGCGCCCCACCCTCCTTGTCGGGCTCGGCGATCTCGGTCGCGAAGGCGACTACGCCCTCGAGACCGGACTGAACCTCGGCAACCTCGGGCATGGCGCCTCCTTGCGGCTCGACGGATCGAGGCCGGGAGAATAGTCGGCGGTAGCCTCGGGGCCGTGATGCGGGTGTGGCGTGCAGGGCCCGGCGAGGCCGACGCGGTGGCCGGGCTGCTGATCGAGTTCCGCGACTGGTGGGGGCGCGACAGCCCGCCCGACGCCAGCTTCCACCGGGTGTGGAGCGGCTGATCGACGACCCGCGCACGGAGTTCCTGCTGGCCGGCGACGGCGAGCCGGTGGGCGTGTGCCAGCTGCGCTACCGCTGGGGCATCTGGCGCGACGGCGAGGACTGCTGGCTGGAGGACCTCTACGTGCGCGAGGCGGAACGCGGCAACGGGCCGGGCGGGCGCTGACCGAGGCAGCCGTCGCGCGGGCGCGCGAGCGCGGCTGCGTGCGGATGGAGCTCGACGTGGTGGAGGACAACGCCCGGCCCCTGGCGCTGTACGAGTCCCTTGGGTTCGAGAGCGGTGGCGGCCCCGGCTCGCGGAGCCTGTTCATGCGCCTGGCGCTCGAGTAGCGATAGCTTGCGCCGGGTGGAGGGCGACCGGTCCACCGCAACGGGCGTGCTCGCGCCCCTGCTCATCGTCTTCGGCGCCGTGCACCTGCTGCTGGGGGTGCTGATGGCGGCCGCGCCGGGCACCTTCTTCGAGGAGATCGGGCCCTACCCGCCGCAGAACGACCACTACATCCGCGACGTGGCCACGTTCTACCTGGCGCTGGGGGCCGTGGCGCTGCTCTCGGTGGGACGGCCGTCCTGGCGCGTGCCGGTGCTGGCATTCGCACTGCTCCAGTACCTCCTGCACGCCGTGAACCACCTGATCGACGTCGGCGACGCGGACCCCGAGGCGCTCGGCCCCGTGAACCTGGTGTCGCTGGCGCTGACCACGGCGCTGCTGGGCTGGATGCTCACGACCGCGCTCAGAGAGGAGCGACCATGAGGGTGTTCGTGGCCGGAGCCAGCGGGGCCATCGGGCGGCCGCTGGTGCCGCGGTTGGTGGCGGGCGGGCACGACGTCACGGGGATGACGCGGTCGGAGGATCGCGCCGAGGAGCTCCGGCGCGCGGGGGCCGAGGCCGTCGTGGCGGACGTATTCGACTCCGACCGGGTGACCGCGTTGATCGACGGCCGCCGAGCCAGAGGTCGTGGTCCACCAGCTCACCGCCCTGCCGAAGCGCCTGAACCTGCGCAAGATGGACGAGGCCTACGCGGGCACCGATCGCCTGCGCACGGAGGGCACGCGGAGCCTGATGGCGGCGGCCCGGGCAGCGGGCGCCAGGCGGATGGTGGCCCAGAGCATCGCCTTCCTCTACGCACCCGACGGCGACGCGGTCAAGGACGAGGACGCGCGGGCGTTCACCGACGCGCCGGAGCCGTTCGGCGGCGCGGTCCGCGCCCTGATGGACCTGGAGGCCCAGGTCACGGGCGCGGCGGGCATCGAGGGCGTGGTGCTCCGCTACGGCTGGTTCTACGGGCCGGGCACCTTCTACGCCGCTGACGGGGCCAGCGCCGACGACGTCCGCCGGCGGCGCCAGCCGGTGGTCGGCAAGGGCGTCGGGCGTGTTCAGCTTCATCCATGTAGACGACGCCGCCGCGGCCACGGTGGCCGCCGTCGAGGGCGGGCCGCCCGGGATCTTCAACGTGGTGGACGACGAGCCGGCACCGCTGCGCGAGTGGCTGCCCGCCTACGCCGATGCGCTCGGTGCCAAGCCGCCCAGGCACGTGCCGCGCTGGTTGGCCCGCATGGCGGCGCCGAAGATGCTCGTGGAGATGGCCACCGGCCTCCGCGGCGCCTCGAACGCCCGCTTCAAGGCGGAGTTCGGGTGGAAGCCGGGCCACCCGAGCTGGCGGCAGGGATTCCGCGACGAGCTGGACCAGCGCGGTCAGCCGTAGCGCCGACGGCGGCCATGAACACCGCGGTGCCCACGAAGAACATCGCGATGCCGATGATCACGAGCGTCTTCGACTGGAACAGGTGGCCCGCAACGGCGATCAAGAAGCCCAGGCCGACGAGCACGTAGAAGGCGTTGAGCAGCCGCTGGAGGTCCTCGTCCCCCTGCTGGCCGGCGTCGGGAATGCCGATCTGCCCGAGGATGGTGAGGAGGGCCGTCAAGGCCGCGAAAGTATCCTTCCTGCGGTGAGCGTGGCGTTCGGCTCCATCGACGAGGTGCGCGACGGCCTGCAGCAGGCGGGGTACCTGGCGGGGGAGTCCACCGCCCTGGTCTCCTACCTGGCGGCCGAGCTGGGCAAGCCGGTGCTGGTCGAGGGCCCCGCGGGCGTGGGCAAGACCGAGCTGGCCAAGGCGCTCTCCCGCGCAACCGGCCGCAACCTGGTTCGCCTCCAGTGCTACGAGGGCCTCGACGAGGCGAAGGCACTGTACGAGTGGAACTACCGCAAGCAGCTGCTGCGGATCCAGGTCGAGTCCTCCGAGGCAGGCTGGCAGGAGGTACGCGACGACATCTTCGGGGAGGAGTTCCTGCTGCCCCGCCCGCTGCTCAGCGCGATCTCCGACGAGGAGCCGGTGGTCCTGCTGATCGACGAGATCGACAAGACCGACCAGGAGTTCGAGGCGATGCTGCTGGAGGTCCTGTCCGACTTCCAGGTGTCCATCCCCGAGCTGGGCGTGGTGGAGGCGCGCACCCACCCGCTGGTCCTGCTGACCTCCAACAACTCGCGCGAGCTGACCGAGGCGCTCAAGCGCCGCTGCCTGTACCTGTGGCTCGACTACCCGGACGTGGAGCGCGAGCTGGAGATCGTGCGGCTGCACACGCCCGAGCTGCCCGAGGACATGGCGCGCAAGCTCGTGGAGGTGGTGCACATGGTCCGCAACCTCGACCTCAAGAAGCCGCCCTCGATCGCCGAGTCGATCGACTGGGCCCGCGCGCTGCTGCTGCTGGGCGCCGAGGACGTGGACGGCGAGGTGCTGCAGCGCACCATGAGCATCATCGTCAAGCACCGGACCGACCTCGACTTGGTGGCCGAGCGCGTCGGCGTGAAGCTCACCGATGGCCTCATCGGATCCCGCCGGACCGGCTGACGGCGCGGTGCCGCGCCCGTCCCGTGCGGGGCTGTACGGCGGCATGCCGCCGGCGTCCGGGCCCGCCGGGATGGCGCCTCGGCTGCTCGAGTTCGCCGACGAGCTGCGGCGCGAGGGTATGGCGGTGGGCACGTCGGAGCTCCTGGACTCCTTCGCCGCGCTGCGGGCGGTGAGCTGGACCGACCGGGGCGACTTCCGCGAGGCGCTGTCCGCGACGCTGGCGAAGTCCCAGGAGGACCGCCGCGTGCTCGAGATCGTCTTCGACCGCTTCTTCTTCCGTGCGACCGAGCGCGAGGCCGTGGAGCGCGGGGTCACCGAGGACGATCGCCGTGAGGCGGGCGCGGAGCGGATGGACCTGGACGCGCTGCGCGAGCGTATACGCGACGCGCTGCGCGAGCTGGACTCCACCGACGGCGAGCTGCGCGACCTCGCGCGCCTGGCGATAGCCGCCTTCGGGCGCCAGGGCGAGGGGTCGGGCGTGATCGGCGTGGACGTGCAGCGGATCCGCCGCACGCTGGGCCTCCGTGGCGACGGGCAGGCGGCCGAGCTGCCAGATCCCGAGAGCGTCCCGCGCGACCGCCTCCGCGAGTTCGAGGGGCACATCCGCCGCGAGCTGGAGCGCGCGCTCATCGAGCGCACCCAGTCCCTGCCGCCCGCCAAGCCCCTGCGGGAGTTCGACCGCGCGCTGCCCACCGGCGCGGCCCAGGACCTGGCCGCCGTCCACCGGGTGGTGGCGCAGCTGCGGCGGCGGCTGGCCACCCAGGGGCGCGAGAACCGGGGCCGCAATCACTCCGCGGCCATCGACGTTCGCCGCACCATGCGCCTGTCGCTGGGCACGGGAGGGGTGCCGCTCGAGCTGCGCTACCGGCCGCGCCGCCCGCGGCGGCCGGAGCTGTTCGTGCTGTGTGACGTGTCCACCAGCGTCACCAGCGCCAGCGTCTTCTTCCTGTCCGTGCTCCACGCCCTTCACGACTCGTTTCGCAAGCTGCGCTCGTTCGTGTTCGTGGAGCGGATCTCCGAGGTCACCGATGTGTTCGAGCGCGAGCGCTCGTTCCAGGCCGTGTCCAGGGCGATCGCCAGTGACGCGGGGGTGGCGGACGTCTCCGGCTACACCGACTACGGGCGCGTGTGGATGGAGTTCCTCGAGCAGGTGGTCGACGACCTCGACCCGCGCTCGTCGGTGATCGTCCTGGGCGACGCGCGGACCAACGGCCGGGAGCCCCACGCAGAGACCTTCGCCCACGTGGCCGAACGCGCGGGCCGCACGTTCTGGATGAACCCCGAGCCCAGGCTCTACTGGAACTACGGCGACTCGGTGATGGCGGCCTATGAGCCCCACTGCACCGGGGTCTTCGAGTGCTGGACCACCAAGCAACTCGAGGGCTTCGTGAACGCCATCGCCGACCTGCGGCCCGTCTCCTCGGCCTGAGCGCGGACAGCGCGACGCGCCGGCGGCCACAACGGCGATGCCGGCGCGAGCGCCGCGGGCGGGCCGCCGGCGGCTTGGTGCCACCGACGGCCCTTTGTTGACCCGCGTTCCCCTGCCCGGGGATCGGTGCGCCGCGTCAGCGGCGCAGGCTTTGACTAGAGGAGCCCACCTCCCCCGTTGAGCTGGGTCACCTTCACGCTGTCCGAGGCGTCGGCGTCGCCACCGTAGGACTTGGCGTCGCCGCCATCCCCACCGTGCGCGTCACCGCTCTTGGCGTAGGTGTCGCCACCCTCGGACTCGGCACCGCCGTTCGACGGGATCGGGAACGGCACGATGCCGACGGGCCCGTTGAACCCGTCCGACAGGGACAGCGCAAGCGAGTTCCCGTTCAGGAACTGCTTGTTGCCGGTATCGGCGTCACCGCCGTTACCGCCGTAGGCCTCGGAGTTGCCCCCGGTGGCCTCATCGTCGCCCTGCTTGACCTCGGACTCGTTCTTCTGCTCCGAGCCCTTGCCGTAACCGTCGTCCTTGCCGTAATCGCGGTCCTTCTTCTGACCACGGTCCTTGTCCTTGCAGCGGTCACGGCTCTTGCCGTAGTCGTGCTTGGACTCGTTGTGCTGACGGACCTTCGCGTGGTCCGAGGCGTCGGCGTCGCCACCGTAGGACTTGGCGTCGCCGCCATCCCCACCGTACGCGTCGCCGCTCTTGGCGTAGGTGTCGCCACCCTCGGACTCGCTCTTGCCGAACAGCGACAGCGCCACCGAGTTCCCATTCAGGAACTGGGTGTTGCCGGTATCGGCGTCACCGCCGCGACCGCCGTAGGCCTTGGACTCGCCGCCCTTGGCCTCGTCGTCGCCCTGCTCGACCTTCGACTCGTTCTTCTGCTCCGAGTCCTGACCACGGCCCTTGTCCTTGCCGTAGTCGTGGTCCTTGTCCTTGCCGTAATCACGGTCGTCGTCCTTGCCGTAATCGCGGTCCTTCTTCTGACCACGGCCCTTGTCCTTGCCGTAGTCGCGGTCCTTCTTGCACCGATCACGGCCCTTGCCGTAATCGCGGTCCTTGTCCCAACCACGGCCCTTGTCCTTGCCGTAGTCGTGCTTGGACTCGTTGTGCTGACGGACCTTCGCGTGGTCCGAGGCGTCGGCGTCGCCACCGTAGGACTTGGCGTCGCCGCCATCCCCACCGTGGGCATCGCCGCTCTTGGCGTAGGTGTCGCCACCCTCGGACTCGGCACCGCCGCGACGACTTGCCCGGCGAGTCGTGATGCGGGGCCCGTCACCGCGGCTCCGCGACACGGCAATCGAGTTGCCGTTGCCGATCTGCTTGTTGCCGGTGTCGGCGTTGCCGCCGTTACCGCCGTTGGCCTCGGAGTTGCCCCCGGTGGCCGTGTCGTCGCCCTGCTCGACCTTGGACTCGTTCTCCTGCTCCGAGCCCTTGCCGTAGCCACCAGAGCCGTTGCCCTGGTCGCTGTGAACGGTGTCCGAGGCGTCTGCGTCGCCGCCGGAGGACTTCGCATTCCCTCCGTCGCCGCCAGAGGCGTCACCGCTCTTCGCTGCGGTGTCGCCCCCCTCGGACTCTGCGCTACCTGTCCCCGAGAGGGCAAGCGAGTTGCCATTCAGGGCCTGCGTGTTGCCGGTGCTGGCGTTGCCGCCGTCACCGCCGGTGGCAGCACTACTGCCTCCGGTGGCCGTGTCGTCGCCCTGCACCACTACCGACTTGTTCTCCTGGTCGAGGACCGGGAGAGCGGAGGCCGGCGTGGCACCCAGGGCCATGGCGAGCACCGTCGCCATGATCAGGGTGATACGTCTCATCACCACTTCCTTTCGTTGCTCTTGAACTGCAGCTGCCGGGGTTCGGGTTGGGGGCCCCCGGCACGGCCCTGACTAGAGGCGGCTTCGCCTAGCCAGGGCGCTCGAGCAACGAGATGAAAGGCGCCGGCCGCAGGAAGGCCGGCGCTGCGAAGAACCTGCGGGTCTGGCCCGCCAAGAGGAGGAGCATCGCGCCGAGGAGCACGGCGAGGCCCGCGGAGAAGAGCGCGCTGGACACCGTGGCGACGCCGCTGGAGGGCGCGGGGACATCGGGGGTCCTGGGCGCGGGGCCCTCGCCATTGCGTACGGGAGCGTCAATGGCGCCGGCCGAGGGATCGGCAGCACCGGCTGGGGGATTCGCGAAGAACCCTTGACGCAGGGAATCCGCCGTACGGGGGCTGGATGCTCCGGCTGCGCCAGGGGACGCGGCGGCGGGGGCCCCCGCGTCCGGCGAGCTGCCCGACCCGAGACCCGTTGTGGCGGCCATCGGCGCCGGCGGGGCGGGTCCTGCGACGGTCGGCGCGGGCATGCTGTCCGCACCGAGGTTGCGTACCGGGGTTGGGAGTGTTCCGGTACTTCCGAGCAGCCGAGAGGCGGCCTGATCGAACTCGCCAACCGGAGTCCGCAGCAGGGACCCGAGGACGTCCGCGAGGTCAGAGCCGCCGGGACCCGGGCCGGTGGCGGTTCCCAGCAGCGAGGCCAGCGTGTCGCCGACCGGGCCGGCGCCCGTGGGAGCGAGGCGGCTCAGGTCGACGGGAGGCAGCAGGCCGCTGGGGGCCGCCGGCGGGATGAGGCCTCGGAGGCTCGGGGGAACGAGTCCGCCGAGGTCGGGCACCGGTGCCATCGCCGGGGCAACCGCGGTGCGGAGCCGGTCCATCGCGTCGCGGACGACCGGCACCGCCGAAAGCGGCTGATCGTCGTCGCCACCGAGCGAGCCAAGCGCGTTTACGCGACCCGAGATCCGCTCTGCAGTGGGAATCTCGACCGGAAGGCCTACGACAGGGACATCGTCGTCGTTGCCGCCCCCGACCGCTCCTGTCAGCGCCTCGGTGGCGCGTTCGACGGGTGGGGCCGACGGGAGCTTCGGAAGGTCCGCGGGCGGTGCCGGCGGCGTGAGTGTGGCTGCCAGGTCATCCGCCTTGTCCGTCACGGCCTGCGCGACCGGCGGGGGCTTCGCCGCCGCGGGGGCCGCCGGAGGGGCCACGGCGGGGGGCTTGGGTGCGGTGGGCGCCTGAGCCGGAGCGGCGGGCGCGGCAGGCTTCGGGGGGTGGGGAGCCACCCGAGGCTGCGGAGACGGCGGAGCCGGGGCTTGGACGGGCGCCGCGGGGGCCTTGGCGGCCGGCGGCGCCTTCGGGGCCGGGGGAACGGCGGCCCTGACCTTGGTCACGGCGTTGCCGACCGGCTTCGCCACGGGGCCGAGGCCGGTGTCGGCGGCGGCCGCGGAGCCGGGCAGCGCGGCAGAGGCCATCAGCGCGATCGTCGCTGACCGGCACAAGCTCCGCCTCGCGGCACCCCCTGCCAGGAAGGCTCCCACGGGGTCTGTATACCGCAAGCCTGCACGGAGATAAACCCCGAACCCTGCGCGTCTCGGCTGATTCTCGGCGAGACCCGTGTCGAACGCACGGGCTTCTTGCGTGAACCTGCCCCGATCCCGACTCACTCGGGCAGCCGCCGCGGCCGTCCCGGCGCAACGGCTTGGCTAGACTCCCCGGCCGTACAACAGGGGGGCTCGCAGGAGGCGGGCTGAGATAGCGCCCCTGGCCTCGGCCGCCCGGCGCTGACCCTTCGAACCTGTGGGGTAATGCCCGCGGAGGGAGCGGATGCACACGAAGGTCGAGGCTCCGGACACGGAGCTCCTTTCATCTCGAAGCGGCGAGGTCAGGATTGAGGGCGTTTCGCGCCGCTTCGGCGGTCGCGGCGGCGGCGTGACCGCACTCGAGGGACTCGACCTCGAGGTGGCCCCCGGCGAGGTGCTGGGGGTGGTCGGAGCGTCGGGCTGCGGCAAGTCCACGCTGCTGGAACTGGTGGCCGGCCTGCAGGAGCCAGACGCCGGAAAAGTGACCGTCGGAGGCGTATACGCTAGCCCGCAACGCCGCTCTGCATGCGGGTTCATGCCCCAGAGGGACCTTCTGCTGCCGTGGCGCGACGCACTCGGGAATGCGGCGCTCGCGCTGGAGTGCGAAGGGGTCGAAATCGGCCGAAGCACGTCGCCGCGCGGCGCCCCTCTTCGAGCGCTTCGGGCTGTCGGAGTTCGCGGGCGCGCGCCCCGCCGCCCTCTCGGGGGGAATGCGCCAGCGCGTTGCGTTCATGCGCACCCTGCTGCCCGGTCGTCCCGTGCTGCTGCTCGACGAGCCCTTCGCGGCGCTCGACGCAATCACCCGTGCGGAAATGCAAGCGTGGCTCGCGGGCGCGTTGGCCGCTGCTCCGAGGACCGTGATCCTCGTGACACACGACGTCGAGGAGGCGATCTTCCTCTCGGACCGAGTGGCAGTGCTCAGCCGGCGCCCGGGGCGAGTGGTGGCCGAGCTCGACGTGGACCTGCCCCGGCCGCGAGACCGCCGGGCCGCGGTCACCGACCCGCGCGTGGCGAGTCTGCGCGAGCAGGCGCTGGAGGCCCTCGCGTGAGGCGCGTCCTGCTGGCGACAGGGCTGATCGCCCTCCTCGTGGCGGCCTGGGCCTGGGTGGCGTCCCTGGCC
Source organism: uncultured Thermoleophilaceae bacterium (assembly GCA_963814005.1). Taxonomy (GTDB): domain Bacteria; phylum Actinomycetota; class Thermoleophilia; order Solirubrobacterales; family Thermoleophilaceae; genus JAAYBF01. Next base: position 34,542 of record CAWFBA010000009.1, on the reverse strand, counting down.
TCCGTCGACGACCTGACCCTGGCCTCTCCGGGCGAGACCCTCGCCGCCCTGCGCGACGATCGCACGCTGCTGCTCGACAACGCCTGGGTCACGCTGTACGAGGTGCTCCTGGGCCTGGCCATAGCCGTGGTCGCGGGTGTGGGAGCCGCCATCGCGATGCACCTCAGCCGCGCGCTGCGCGATGCCGCCTATCCCCTGCTCGTGGCCTCGCAGGCCATCCCCATCGTGGTGCTGGCGCCCATCTTCGTGCTGGCGTTCGACTACGGCATCGGCCCGAAGCTGGCCATCGTGGCGCTCATCTGCTTCTTCCCCATCACGGTGGCCGCGCTGGATGGGCTGCGCGCCACCGACCCCGAGCAACTCAAGCTCATGCGCTCCTTCGGTGCGTCGCGCCTGCGCACCCTGCGCGCGGTCGAGCTGCCCGCCGCGCTGCCGAGCCTCTTCAGCGGCCTGCGGATCGCCGCCACGGTGTCCGTGATCGGCGCCGTGTTCGGGGAGTGGGCCGGCGCCGACGAGGGACTCGGGCGCCTCGTGCTGCTGGGCAACACCCAGCTCCAGACGCCGCGCGTGTACGCCGGGATCCTCATCCTGACCGCCATGGCCGTGATCCTGTTCGCCCTGGTCACGCTCGCCGAGCGGCTGGCCTGCCCCTGGAACCGCACCGACGAAAGGACCGCATGACCCGCGCCTCGCCCCCTGCTGGTCGCCCTGCTCGCGCTCACAGCCGGCACGGCCGTGGCGTCGTGCGGAGAGAAGGAGGAGTCAGCTGGCGCCCCAGGGCTCGAAGGAGCTGAGCCTGCTGCTGGACTACTTCCCCAACGCCGACCACGCGGGGATCTACGCGGCGCAGGCGGGCGGGCAATTCGCCGACGCCGGGCTGAAGGTGAACATCCGCCAGCCCGCGGACCCGGCCGCGCCGATCAAGCAGGTCGCCGCGGGCCGGGTGGACCTGGCGGTGTCATACGAGCCGGAGGTGCTCCGCGCGCGCGACCAGGGTCTGCGCGTGGTGGCGGTTGCCGCGCTGGTACGCAAGCCCCTCACGTCGATCATCTCGCTGCCGCGGGCCGGCATCCGCTCCCCCGAGAGACCTGAAGGGCAAGACCGTGGGCACCGCCGGGATCGACTACCAGTCGGCCTTCCTGCGCACGATCCTCCTCGACGCGGGCGTCGACCCCGGGACGGTCAAGGAGCGAAACGTGGGCTTCGGCTTCTCCGCCGCGCTGCTCACCCGCAAGGTCGACGCCACCCTGGGGGCGTTCTGGAACTACGAGGGCATGGAGCTGCGCCTCAAGAAGCGGCGCCCGCGCATCATCCGCGTGGAGCGCGCCGGCGTGCCCACCTACAACGAGCTGGTGCTGGTGGCCAACGAGGACGCGCTCGAGCGCGACGCCGGCCGGATCCGCGCGTTCATCGGCGCGTTGGCCAGGGGCACGAAGGAGCTGGCCGAAGACCCGGGCGCCGCCATCGACGGCCTCCTGAAGGCCAACCCCGACCTCGACCCCAAGCTGCAGCGGGCGGCCGTGCGGGTGACCCTGCCGCTGTTCCTGCCGCCGGAGGGCAAGCCGTACGGCTACCAGGATCCCGCAGGAGTGGCAGGAGTTCGCCGCCTGGATGCGCGAGAACCGGATCCTCAAGGAGCTGCCCGACGCCGGCGGCTCGTTCACCAACGAATACCTGCCGGGCGCCGGGCTCTAGGCGCCCGGGCGAGCTGAGTAGCCGCCGTCAGCCCTCGTCGGGCTTGCTCCTCAGCCTCCGCGTCGAGGTCCAGCGCCAGCGAGTTGATGCAGTAGCGCTGGCCCCCGGGCCCGGGCCCGTCCGGGAAGACGTGGCCCAGATGCGAGCCGCAGCGCGCGCACAGGACCTCGGTCCGCTTCATGAACAGGCTGTTGTCCTCCTCCAGGCGCACGTTGGCCGCCACGGCGGGCTCGGTGAAGCTGGGCCAGCCGGTGCCGGAGTCGAACTTGGTGTCGGAGCTGAACAGCTCGTTGCCGCACGCGCCGCAGCGGTACATGCCCGTCTCCTTGGAGTGCGTGTACGCACCCGTGAACGGCGGCTCGGTGCCCTTCTCGCGCAGCACGTGGTAGCGATCGGCCGGTAGCTCGGCGCGCCACTGCTCCTCTGTCTTGTTCACCTCGGTGTCCATGCCCTCGATGCTACGCGGTGGGTCCGCCGACCCTGAGCGCCCCGCTGGCCATCGCGTTGCACAGGTGGGTCCCGGCCAGGCCGGCGAAGGGCGCGTAGGGCGCGAAGAACTCGCGCACCTCGTCCTCCGTTGCCCTGCGGCCCAGCCGTCGCAGGCGCCCGACGAGCTTGATGTAGGCCAGGTCGCCCGCCGGCAGCTGGTCGTCACGGCCCTGGCCGTGCAGGGCGAGGCACTCGACTGTCCACGGCCCGATGCCCGAGATGGCCCGCAGCCGTCGCCACGCGGGCTCGTGCTCGCGCAGGTCGGCGCGGCCGCTGGCGACCTCGCGGGCGGCCTTCACCAGCGCAATCGAGCGTGAGTGAGACAGGCCGCAGGCCTCGAGCTCGGCGGGGGCGAGGCGGCTGAGCTGCCAGGCGCTCGGCAGGTCGCGCAGGCTCCCGCACGCGCTGCGGCGGCCATGGCGATGGATCAGCCGCCGCTGGATCGACACCGCCCGGGCGCCGTCGATGAGCTGCTCGCACACCGCCCATGCCAGGGCCTCGAACGGCTCCGGGCGCCGCCGCGGGCGCAGCCACGGCTTGCGCCGCACCAGCCGGCCCAGCAGCGGATCCCGCCAGAAGCGGCGAAGGAAGGGCTCCAGGTCCTGATCGACCCCGAGAGCGAAGCGCATCCGCTCGACCGCCACCGCGGCCGCGTCCCGACGGCGGCCCTGGGCCCTGATGCGGATCCCGCCCGCGACCGGCCAGGCCCGCACCACCACCGGCTCGTCGTCCACGTGGATCACGCGGGTGAGCAGTTCGTCGCGGCGCCGCATCACGCCGTCGCGGCCCCCGCCGGGCATGCGAAAAGGGCCGGCCGGGATCACGTGGCACTCGAGCGTCGCTGCCGGGGGAGCGGCTGCCGGGGCCGCGGCGTTCAGCGCTTGAGGAGGTGGACGTCGACCAGGAAGGAGCGCGTGGCCTGCACGTCGACTCCGCGCCGCCGGGCGTCGAGCCGGCTGCGCCGCCGCGTGAGCCCGCGCGCGGCCGAGGGGCGCCTGAGGACCCTGATGAGCACGAAGGTGGCCACCCCGAGCAGGAAGCCACCCGGTGGCGGCGGCCACGGCCGCAGGCGTGGAGATCGGGCGCGGGCGCGCCACCTCCGCTGGCCGCCCGTCCACGGGCACCGGCAGGTGGCGGACCTCGGCCACGTTGCCCTCCCCGGCCGGCACCACCTCGCCTTCCACAGGCTCGGGACGGCCTTGCGCGCTGTCGGCGGGCTCGGGCACGAGTGGGCGAGTGTACTCCCGGTGCGGACGCCGCGCTCAGATGGTTGACTCAACCATCTCAGGCGTCGCCGAGACGGCGCTCGTAGACGCGGTAGCGCTTGGCGACCCTGCCGCCCATGCCCTCCATGCCGCGATTCATGGCGTCGTTGGTCTCCAGGATCCAGCCCATCTCGCCCCACTTCTGGGGCGTCACGGCGGCCGTGTCGAAGTGCTCGATGTACAGGCCGGCGGCGACGCCCGTGTGCTGGTACTCCGGCTTGACGCCGAGGAAGCCGACCCGCACGCGGTCGATCAGGCGCCTGCGGCGCAGGAAGTGCCACCAGCCGAACGGCAGCAGCCGCCCGTTCATCTTCTTGAGCACCTGGTTGATGTCGGGCACCGTGATCGCCACGCCCACGCTCTCCCCGGTGTCGACCCGCTCGGCGACCATGAACCAGTGCTTATCGAACACCAGCTGGAGGTCCTGGGCGTAGGTGTCGAGGTCCTCCTTGGAGTAGGGCACGAAGCCGAAGTTGTCCTTCCAGGCCTCGTTGTAGGTCTCGCCGAACAGGTCCAGCTCCTTGCGCAGGCGCCGGCGCGACATCTTGCGGATGCGGATGCCGTGCTCGGGCTCGAGCCTCTCCGCCATCTCCACGATCGCCGGCACGACCTTCGAGCGGTCCGTGATGTGCAGCTCCCACATCCACAGGTCGACCTCCTTGCGTCAGCCCCGCCTCCTCGCACAGCCGCTGGTAGTAGGGCGGGTGCCAGGGCTGCTTGATGAACGGCTCGCGGTCGAAGCCCTCGATCAGCACCCCGCACTCGTCGTTCATGGTGAAGTCCATCGGGCCGATCATGCGGTCGCGGCCGCGCTCGCTCAGCCACGCCGGCCGCGGCGTCGAGCAGGGCGGTCGCGACCTCGGGGTCCTCCTCGAGCTCGAGGAAGCCGAACATCCCCCAGTCGTTGCCCTGGTACTCGTTGAAGTTGCGGTCGATCTGGGCGCTGATGCGGCCCACCACGCGGCCGTCGCGGCGCGCCAGGAACAGCTCGGCCTCGGCGTGGCGGAACCACTTGTTGAAGCGCGGGCTGAGGAACAGCCGGCGCTCGATCCGCAGCGGGGGAACCCACTGCTCGGCGTTAGCATGGAGGCTGAACGGAAGCTCGATGAACGCCCGGCGGTCACGCCGCGAGCGCACGGGTTTCACCTCGACCGCCACGACGGCGCACCCTAGATGATCGAACGCACACCTCACGCTCACGATCCCACCGATCTTTCGAGAAGGCCCGCACGCCACGAGCGCCTCGAGCAGCTCAGCGCGGCCCGCGAGCACGACCTGCTGCCCTACTTCCGCGAGGTCGACGGCGAGCCCGGCCCCGTCGTGGAGATGGAGGGCCGCGAGCGGATCACGCTCGGCTCCAACAACTACCTGGGGCTGACCACCGACCCGCGCGTGAAGCAGGCCGCCCAGGACGCGCTGGACCACTACGGCACGGGCCTCACCGGCTCGCGCTTCATGAACGGCACCACCCCGCTGCACCTGGAGCTCGAGCGCGAGCTGGCCGACTGGACGGGCGCCGAGGACGCGCTGGTGTTCACCACCGGCTACCAGGCCAACGTGGGCTGCATCGCCACGCTGCTCGAGCCGGCGACACCGTGATCTGCGACTCGGGCGACCACGCCTCGATCCTCGACGCGGTGATGATGTCCCGCGCCCGCATCCGGCCCTTCCGCCACAACAAGCTCGACAAGCTGGCAGAAGATGCTCGAGCGCTCCGCCGACGACGGGGGCGGCGTGCTGGTGGTCGTGGACGGCGTGTTCTCGATGGAGGGCGACCTGGCCCCGCTGCCCGACATCGTGGCGCTGTGCCGCGAGCACGGCGCGCGGCTGCTGGTGGACGAGGCCCACGGCGTGGGCGTGCTCGGCGAGACCGGCACGGGCGCCTGCGAGGAGTTCGGCGTGGCCGGCGAGGTGGACCTGCGGATGGGCACGTTCTCGAAGTCGCTGGCCTCGTGCGGCGGCTTCATCGCCGGCCCGGCCGAGGTGATCGACTTCCTGCGCGTCCAGGCGCGGGCGTTCATGTTCACCGCCTCCGCGGTGCCGGCGGCCGTGGGCGCCGCGCTGGGCGCGCTGCGGGTGATCCGCTCCGACGAGGGCCGCGAGCTGCTGGCGCGGGTGCTCGACAACGCCCGCTACCTGCAGCGCGGGCCTCGACGAGCTGGGCTTCGACGTGGTGCAGCCCACGCCGATGCCCGACGGCTGCGACGTGCTCACCCCCATCGTGCCGGTCACGATCGGCGACGACTGGCAGGCGGTGCTGTTCTGGAAGGCCCTGTACGACGAGGGCGTCTACGCCAACGTGGCGCTCTACCCGGCGGTGCAGCGCGGCGGGGCGCTCCTGCGCACGAGCGTCATGGCCACCCACGAGCGCGACCACCTGGATCGCGCCCTGGCGGCCTTCGACCGGTCCGGTAGCGGCTGGCCGACGGCGAGAGGCCGAGCCGGTCCCTGGCGCGCGAGCGTAGCCTCCGGCGCCTTCGCGCCGGCGTGCCCTGCACGCGCGGGCGCCAGGTCAGCTCGTGATGCGAGCGACGCGACCTTCCAGTTGATCAGCGTGCTCACGCGGCCCTCACCGCCCGCGCGTCGAGCATCTCAGAGGATCTCCTTCGTGCGGCGGAACGGGTCCGCCACGGCCGCGCCGCCCGCCGAGCGGCCGCGCCGCGGCCAGCTCGCCGTTCACGAACGCGAGCAGCTCCTCGCCCTGCGGGGGCGGGCGCGGTCGTCGAGCTGCGCCAGGCGCTGAAGCGCGGGCCGGTCCTCGTCCGCTGCTGTGCCTGATGGTGATTGCCGGTGCCATGCTGCTCCTCCTTCGTAACCTTCGTTTTCCGTTTGATGGATACAACTCTACACCGGCTAACCTTGATAGCTAGTTACATCTTCTGATAGGCTCTATTAGCGAAGGTGATTACGCGCCACACCCCAGTGAACGGCTCGCGGAGGCCCCGTGAGCTCGACCCGATAAGCGAGCGCCCGAGCCCCTGCGGTTGTGCAGCAGTTCGTGAACACCGCCGAGCTGGACGAGGACGCGAGGACCTGGCCTCACCCGAGGCCCTGCGCGACTGGATGGCGGCGCGCGACCTGGCCGATCCGGGGCCGAGGTCAGCGACGCCGACCTGCGGCGCGCGCTCGAGGTCCGCGAGGGCCTGCGGGCGGTCCTCTACACCCACAACGGCGGCGAGCGCGACCAGGACGCGCTCGACCTGCTCGAGCGGGCCGCCGGCGCGCGCGTCGCTGCGCGCCACCTTCGCGGACCGCCTGCCCCAGCCTCACGCCCGGCGGCGAAGGGCACCGACGCCGGCCTGGCGCGGCTGCTGGCCATCGTCGCGCCACCGCGCGGCCGACGGCTCCTGGCACCGGCTCAAGGCGTGCGCCGGACACGACTGCCGCTGGGCCTTCTACGACAAGTCGAAGAACCGCTCGGGCCGCTGGTGCTCGATGGCGACCTGCGGCAACCTGCACAAGACGCGGGCCGTTCCGCGAGCGGGCGAAGGCGCTCCGGCTGAGCTCGCGGACCGCCCGAGCTTGTCCAAAATTGGACAAGCTCCGCCCTCTCCGAAAAAGCCGCTCTTAGCGAATGGGCCAGCGCGAAGTTCGCGGTTGACGCCCGCCGCGACCTCGGCTTTATTTCACCCGCGGCCGCGCCGGACCAGTCTCGTTCCAGAATCGAGACGGAGCGGACGCGGTCTCGACCGGGGAACTGCATCTGCTGTCTTCAGAACTGCACTGCTGTGCGGGGAGGTCTTCGATGGGTGAAACTGCCACGCTGGCGCCTGAGCAGCAACATCTCAGGCCGCTACAGGCAGCCAACCGCGTGCGGCTCGCGCGGGCCGCGATGAAGCGCGAGATCGCGGCCGGCCAGCTCGCCGCCGCGGAGGTGATCCTGAGCTGCCCCTGGCAGGCGCAGAGCATGTCCATCAGCGACCTGCTGATGAGCCAGAAGCGCTGGGGACGGGCGCGCTGCCGCCGGCTGCTGCTGTCGATCGGCGTGCCGGAGAACAAGGCCGTCGGGCACGCTCACCGAACGCCAGCGCGCTGGCGCTCGCGGCCATGCTCAGGCCCAAGGAGCGCGCGCCCCGCGCCAGCTGCGCCCCTGAGCGTCGCCTAGACGGCCTCAGGCGTCGGGCGTCGATGCCGGGCCCCTGGTGGCCAGCTCGACGATGTGGCCGTCCGGGTCGCGCAGGTAGATGGACTGGAAGAAGGTCCGGTCCATGACCTCCGTGCAGGCCACTCCCTGCGCCGTCAGGTAGTCGCGCCAGCCGCCAGCTCCTCCTCGTCGCTCACCGCCAGGGCGAAGTGGTGGGTGGAGCCCACGCCCACGCGTGCCGGGCTCCAGCTGCGGGTACTCGAGGCAGGTGATCAGCGTTCCCGGGCTGCCCTCCTCGTCGCCGAAGAACAGGTGGCGCGCGCCCTGGTCGTCCTCGTTGACGGTCTGCTTGACCATCCGCATGCCCAGCAGGTTGCGGTAGAAGGCGCGTCGAGCGCTCCAGGCTCGTAGCAGATCAGGGTGATGTGGTGGATGCCCGCGATGCGCAGGCGGCGCGAGGGCTCGGCCTCACGATGCAGATTCCTAGATGCCGAGCCCGGTCGGCAGCGGGCTCGAGCCGCTGAGAAAGAAGAACCAGACGCCGAAGCCGACGAGCGCGACCCCGGCGCTCACCGTCATGACCGCCTCGAGCGCGGTCTGGCCGTGATCGTCGAGGCCGCGCGCCTCGCGCAGCTCCGGTGCTTGCGGTTCAGCCACGCCGAGCGCCGCGACGATCACGCCGATGCTCACGATCACCCCGACCATCATCACCGCCATCGCGGTGCCCAGCGAGCCCGTGGACGCCTGGACCTGCGAGCCGATGTACAGCCAGCCCAGCGGGCACGCCCACCCACAGCACGATCCCGCCGCCGAGCATGATCAGGATGAGGATGACGCCGCTCCCCCCGTGGCGAGCGCGCGCCTCACCGGAAGCTGAGCCCGCCCGGAGCGGCGCTTGAACAGCTCGCGCAGCCAGTAGAACGACGCCGCCGAAGGCCGCCACGCCCGCCGGCCAGCAGCGACCGGCAGGAAGCCCGACGCCCACGCCGAGCCCGAGCGCCACGATCACGAGCGATCCCGCGTCGCCGCGGCCAGCATGGTGGTGTGCGAGCGGTAACCCGGTCACGTGCTCGCGGATCGCCAGCTCCAGCCCGGCCAGCGACGGCGATCGCCAGGCCCGCGGCGATGCGCGCGCTGCCGTCGCGCCCGGGCCCGGAGAGAAAGCCCCACACCATCAGCACGATGCCGCCGAGCGTGACCAGCTCGGTGAGCGGGAACGCGCCCCACAGGGGCGGCGGCCGATCGTCGATCGACGTGCGCCCCGGGCCGCGGCCTCGAGCGCGGCGGCGACGCGCCGGCGCCTTCGCGCCTGGCGCGCGCGCTCGCGGCGGGCGGCGTCGCGCTCGGCGCGGGTGCTGCCGGCCGGTGCGGGCGAGTCCCCAGCGCGCGCTTTCGGCGCGCTTTCCGACTGCGCTTACCGCTCATCGGGTGTCGAGCCCCATGGCTAAGGGGCAGCCGCGAGGAGATCCGGACGCGCCACCAGTTCATGCAGCATCCCGAGCATGCCCCAGCGCGGTCGCGACGTGCCAGTGCTTGCAGCCCGGCTCGCCGATGTCCTCGTTGCCGATCCGCACCCACTTGTGCTTCTCGGGCTCGAGCAGCATCTCCTCGATCCGGCGGCGGTGCTTCTCCTCGACGTAGGTGCGGTCCGACAGCGAGCGGCGGGCGTCCTCGACCCGCTCGGCGAGGTCGTCGCGCAGCACCTCGAGCTCGGCGAGCGGCCAGCATCCGCGGCCCGCCGCCGAGGCCGGCCACCGCCCATGTCGAAGCCCTTGCGCGGCCAGACCGACATGAACAGCGAGCGACAGCTCGCGCCTCCAGGCGCTCGATCTGGTCCAGCAGCGTCCGCCGCGCGGGCCGCTCGTCCGGCCTGGTCCGGGTGCAGCGGCGGCAGCGCAGGCGGGCCCTGGCGGTGCTGTGTGACCGCTGGCGGCTCCAGGACGTCAGGCAAGTCTCCCTCTCCCTGATCGAGGTCCGAAGCGCTACCAGCGGGCCTGGGCGGGTCAGCCCCCAACCGCCAGGGTGTCGACCACGGTCCAGAGCGCCTCCTCGACGCTGATCATCGGGCACGCCCTTCACCTGGAGCGAGGCCAGCACCATGCTCGTCGGTCGTCGGGCGTGACGCCGCGCTCCTCGGCCACCTCGCCGGAGAGCACGGCAAGCGTGCGGTCCTCGTCGGCGACCACGATCTGGCGGCTCGACAGCGGGCGGCCCGGAGCCGCCCAGCCGCTCGCCGCCGCCGGTCAGGCGCAGACCGATCGGCCGTGCCCGACCTTCGCGGCGTCGAACGCCACCACCGGCACCCCGGTCTCCAGCGTGGCGATCGTGATCGCGTCGTCGAGCAGGTTGCGGCTGCGCAGCCCGCCCCACTTGAGCCGGTCGAGCGCGATCTGCTCGACCGGGCGTGCGGTCGGTGTCGGGATCGATGCCCACCTGGCGCCAGAACACCCGGTAGGCCCAGGGCACCGGGTCCTGGCGCATGTGGATCACGTGGCCGCCGGTGATGCGGTTGGCCAGAGCCTGCGCAGGCGCTCGCGCACGAAGTCGCGGCGCTGCGGCCCGAGCCGCGCCTCCACGCGCGTGTCGCCAGACGCGAGCTCGGGGAACTCCTCCGCCAGCTCGGCGTCGACCCAGCCCTGCTCGCAGCTCGGGGTCGGGCACGCCTCAGCCCGCGCTGCGAGCCTGCGCGACCGCGGGCGCGCAGCCCGTCCTCGGTAGATTGGCCCGAGCTTGGTACTCCGCGACCTTGCCGCCCGCGTGCGGAGAACACCGTCGTCGGGCAGCCGCCGACGCCGTAGAGGTTCACCACCGCGCCGTCGGGCGTGGCGGCCACCGGCATCGTCCACCCGCGCCGCCTCACGATCTGCTGCGATCTCCTCGCGCTCCTCGTCGCTGAAGTACACCACCGCGAAGTTCACGCCGGGGAACTCGTCCCTCATCCGCTGCGACGCGGTCCACCTGCGGCTTGCAGTCCGCTCCCTTGTCGACCACGAAGGTGAGCACCAGCGGCTGCTTGCGCGCCTCGCACACGTTGAAGATCTCCTCGCTGACGATCTGGCAGGCCGGGCACCGGTGCCGGCCTGGTCGTTGCACTCGCTGCGCCTTCTGGCAGACGTTGGCGTCGCCCTCCAGTGTCGCCGGTGGCCAGCGGCGCGGCGAAGTCGGGCACGACCTTCCCCGCGCTCCGGGCCCGCGCAGGCCCGCGCCCGTGTTCGGCAGCGCGGTGGTGAACAGCAGCACCGCGATGCCCATGAACAGCACGATCCCGACGACCCACGCGTACTGGTTGCCGGTCCGCGGCACCTCGCGGCGGGCCCTGGGCGGCATGTCGGGCTCGGGGCGGAGGCGGTCCTCCTCCTCGAAGCGCTCGGCGGCGCTGCGGCGGTCTGCTCGCCGCCGCCGAGGTCGCCGAAGCGGTCCTCAGCCATCGCGGCGCAGGCAGCGGCAGCCGGGCGCCGCGCGCAGGCGCGGGCGAGCCGCGCGGCGGGGCGGCGCGGCCCACAGTCGCCGAAGCGCGTCGCGCAGCTCGCGCAGGAACGGCCGCGGGTTGAGGTCGCGCAGCGAGAACGCGGCCGTGCTGCTCGGCCCACACCAGCGCGGCGGGCAGCACCAGCATCACGCCGAGCAGGGAGACGCTCAGGTCCACCACGGTGAGGATGCCGAAGTCGCGCAGCATCCGGATGTCGGAGGCGATCAGCGCGGCGAAGCCGGCGATGGCCGTGACGCCCGACGCCAGCACCGCGGCGCCCGTGGAGGTGTAGGTGAGCTCGATCGCGCGCGCCGGCGGCGCGCCGGCCTCGCGCTCCTGGCGGTAGCGCGCGGAGAGCAGCACGCTGAACTCGGTGGAGATCGCGATCACCAGCGCGCCGAGCGTGACCGACATCGGGTTCAGCTCGACCGACAGCGGGCCGGGCAGCTGGCCGAGGAGGAACAGCACGCCGGCCGACCAGCCGGTGGCCAGCGCGATCGGGATCAGCGGCACCGCCGCCTCGCGGCGGCTGCGCCGGAAGGCCAGCAGCACGAGGAACACGGCGGCCAGCGCCGCGAGCAGCGTCAGCGCGCGGCGCCAGGGCGAGGACAGCGCGGCGTTGGCGTCGGCCGCCAGCACCGGCAGGCCCACCACCGAGGCGGTCACGCCCGTCGGCGGGTCGAGCCGGTCCTTGATCCGGTCGACCACCTTCTTCTGCTCCTCGAGCGACTGGAGCCGGATGCCGAACGCCAGGTTGGCGGTCTTGCGGTCCTCGCGTCACCACGCCCTGGGAGAAGTAGGCCGGGCACGGCGTCCAGCAGCGCGTTGATCTGGCGCTGGTCGCTCGGCGTTCACCGAGCGGAAGATGTCGGGCAGCGACAGCGCCGGGCACAGCTTCGGCGGGTCCTTCTCCTGGCGGCAGGTGTCGCCCTGCTGGTAGCCGCCGTCCTTCGAGCGTGCGCGCTGCTGGAACTTCGGTCATCCAGGCGATCACCTCCGGGCGGGTGATGTCGTCGGCGCGCACCGTCACGTCGATCTCGCCCGCCACCCCCGTCTCCTCCTGCAGGGTGTTCACGTCCTGCAGCGCCTGGAGGTCGCGCGGCACCAGCTCGCGCACGTCGGAGACCACCTCGCTCTGGGTGTCCACGGCCCAGCCCACGATCGCCACGGCCAGGCCCACCGCCAGCACCCGGCGCGGCTGCGCGACCGCGTAGGCGAGGCGCGCTCGCCGCGCTCGGCGGCGCGGCGGCCGGCGATCCGCCGTGCCCGGCGCAGCCGACCTGCCCGGCGCCCGAGCGCGCGACCGCGCTCGCCGCGCTGCCGCGCGCCCGCGCGCGCACGCGCGGGAAGCAGCGGCGGCACGTCCGACGGAGCGCTCCGGCCGCTCGAAGCGCACGAGCGCGGCGAACCCGGCGGTGAGGGCGCACAGCCAGCGCCAGCACGATGCCGACCACCACGAGCGCGCCGAAGCCGCGCACCATCGGCACCGGCGACAGCAGCAGCACCAGGAAGCCCACGGCGGTGGCGAGCCCGGCGGTGGCGATGGTCGGGCCGCCGGCCGCGGCAGCTCGCGGCGCCGCCTCGGCCGCCGCCCAGGCGCTCGCGCCGGCGCACCTCGTCGTGGCGCGCCTGGAACTGGATCGCGTAGTCCACCGCCAGGCCCGATCAGCACCGGCAGCACGGCGATCGAGGCCATCGTCAGGCCGCCCCCCGCGAGCGCCAGCGCCCCGTAGGTCATGGCCGCCGCCGCCAGCGCCAGCGCCAGCGGGCAGCAGCCGGCAGCCGGCGTGCGGAACACCAGCGCCAGCGTCGCCGCCATCACCAGCAGCGGCCGCCACGAGCAGCACGAAGATCGCGCTGCGCACCTCGTCGGCCAGCCCCTCGACCACCACCGGCACGCCCGGTACCACGTACCGGGCGCCGCGCTCGGGCATGAGCGACTTGTCGGCGGCTGACCTCCTTGATCAGGTCGATCGCCCGGCCGCGCTCGGCGTCGCTCAGCCCGGGCTTGCAGGCGCACCTGGATCGAGCGCCGAGTTGGGGCTGGGGAACAGGTAGGCGAAGCGGGACTTGGGCACTCCGGCCGACCCTGCTTCGCGCCCTCGCGGGTGTCGAACACGAGCGTGGAGACGAAGTCGGGGTTGTCGATCGATGGGCAGCCCGGTGATGCCGTAGCGCAGCGCGAGCTGCAGCGATCTCCTGCGTGAACCGGCCCTGTGACCAGCTGACGCGCGCCGCCTCGGCCAGCCGCTCCTGCTCGCGCCTGCGGGTCGCCCCGCTTGGCCGAGAGCTTGCGCGCGGCCTCGCCGCCTCTGCGTCGGCGGCCTGCTTGCGGCGTGCGGCGCGTGAACTCCTCGGTGATCTGGCCGGCGGCCGTGTTGATGAACGTGCCGGGGCCGAACACCACCTTCGCCGGCTTGAGCTTCGCCAGCTCCGGGCAGCCGTCGGGCAGCTCGCGCAGCCCCTCCTCGGGCACGTTGCCCGACAGGCAGCCCTCGAGCTGGATCAGCCGCCCGAGGTCGGGCGTGAGCATGGTCCTCTGGAGGTCGCCCTTGACCAGCACCACCACCGCGTCGTCGCCGAAGTCGCGCTTGAAGTCGCTCCGTGGCCTTCGGTAGCTCTCCGACGAGGGCTGGACACCAGTGTGTCCGTGCCCGCTCGGGGCTCCAGCCGCAGCGCCAGCACGGCCCCGGCCAGCGCGAGCACGCGCCACCACCGCCAGTGGCACCAGCGGCCGCCGGGTGACGGCGCGCACGAGCGCTGCCAATCGCTTCCCCCCTCTCCCTCACGGGCTCAGCTTAGGGAGCCTCACGCGTCCGCCCGGCGATGCGGCACGTCAGCTGTCCGGCGAGGGCAGCGTCCCGATCTGCGGGTACTTGCCGGGCTGGCCGACCAGGCGGCCGAGCGGCGCCTGCGCGCGGCACGGCGGCGCGACGGGCCCGGTCGGCGTGAACACGAACTGCTGGATCTGGCCCTGCAGCGGGCGGGTCGAGGTTAGCGTCGGTCGGCGAGCTGGGCACCTGCGGGTCGCCGCGCCGGACGGGCAGAGGTAGTTGCCGAACAGCGGCAGGCCCGCGGGCGAGCTGGTCAGTAGGCGCCCGGCTCGGGGTAGGGGTTCGAGCGGTTGGTGGGGATGCGCTCGTCGTAGGCGGCCAGCACCTCCGGGTTGAGCGGGTTGGTGGTGCGCAGGTAGCTTCAGCGGCCGCGGCGCGATGCCGACGGGTCGGTGCCTGGGTGGCGGCCGCGCCGTTGGCGAAGAACGCCGTGATCTCGCGCTTGTAGAGGCCCAGGTAGTCGAAATCGGCTGGAGATCGCGCAGGAAGTAGGGCTCGAGCCGTCGCCAGCAGCGGGCTGGTGTCGTCCAGGATCGTCTCGAGCGCCGGCAGGCCCCGGCGCGAGACGTCGACCAGCGGATCGAGGTCGCGCATCACGCCCTTGAGGTCCGGCGCCAGCCCCTTCAGGCTCACGAGCGTGGGCGAGAACTGGCGCGCGAACGGGCCGCAGCTGGGTGACCAGCGGGTCGGTGTCCGCGGCGAACCGCGACAGCCGGCGCGTGGTGGTGCGCGTCTCGCGCAGGAAGGTGGGGAACGCCACGAAGGCGTCGGCCAGCTCGCGGTCGCGCTTGGCCGTGGCCTGGAACACGCGGTTGGAGTTGCTGATCAGCCCGCGCAGCTGGCCCCTGGCGCTCGCTGAGCGCGCTCGAACACGGCGCCCGTGTCGCGCACCAGCCCGCGCGTGGCCTCGCTCCTGCTCGTCGAGGATCTTCAGCGTGTCGCCCACGTCCTCGGCGAACGGCGTGAGGTTGGCCGAGCGCGTTGTTGAGCGCCTGGCCGCCCGTCGCCGACCGCCGCGTCCCTGCTCGGCCAGCCAGGTCGGAGAACGCGCTGCGGGTCTTGGGGTCGAACGTGCGGAAGATCTCGTCGAGCTCGACCGTGGGCGACACCTGCGCCGACGGCAGGCGGCCACCGTCCGCGCAGCTTCTTGCCCTCCCGGTCGCCCGGGCGTGAGCTCCACGTAGGTCTCGCCGAGCAGCGTCTTCTGGCGCAGGATCGCCTTGGTGTCCTGCGGGATCGGCGCGTAGTCGTCGTCCACCTCGAGCACGGTCGTCGGTGAGGCCCGTCTCGCTGTCGGGCTCCTTCGTCTTGACCTTGCCCACGTTCACGCCCGAGATCCGCACGTCGGCCTCCTGGGCGAGCTGGGTGGCCTCGGGGAACTTGACCTCGAAGCGATAGCCCTCGGGCCGCAGCGGCACCGAGCCGCCGAACACGAGCCACAGGTACAGCAGGATCGCCACGCACGAGAGCGCGAAGGCGATCATCGCGACCATCCGGCCTGCGCTGGGGGCTTCCTTGACCATCGGCCTAGCCTCCCGCTTCGGGCAGACCTGCGCCTCGGGCTCGGGCGGGTTGAGCAGGCTGGATCAGCATGTCCAGCTGCGGCCTCGTCGCCGGGCGGCATCGTGTCTCGAGCACGTCGTCAGCGCCGTGCACGCGATGAACACGAGCCCGCGGCGCACCGGCCCGTGGGCGTCCTGCTGCGCCCACAGGCTCGCGCCCGCGTGGCTGAGCCAGGACGGCCCAGAACAGGTAGCCCTCCTCGCTGCCGCTGCGGGTTGTAGGCCAGCGTGTTGAAGAGCGAGTTGAGCACGCTTGAAGGTGCTGGTCAGGCGCGGAGTGACCACGGCCAGGTCCTCCGCGGCCTCGCTTGGTGTCGCGCACGGTCGGGCGCGACGTCGCGGGCGAAGGGCCGCATCTGGTCGCGGATGACGGGCGTGGTGGTTCGCAGGAACGGGCGGACCTGCGCGCAGCGACGGCGCCAGCGCGCGCGCGCCCGGGCGCAGCTTGCTGAAGCGCCGGGCCGAGGTTGCCGGCCAGCGGCCCGAGCGCTCGGTCCGAAGCGTGTCGCGCGTCTGGTCGAGCGCGTCCGGGCAGCAGGCGCAGCGCCTCGCGCAGGTTGCGCGTCCTGGTCGGCGATCGCCTCGAAGTTGGCGTTGGCCGAGTCCACGAACGCCGCCAGCTCGCGGTCCTTGGAGCCCAGCTCGGTGGCCAGCTCCTGGAAGTTGTGTGATCACGCGGCGGATGTTGCGCGCGGCGCGTGGAGCAGCTGGGCGGTGACCTTGCGCGGCGTCCCGCGCGGTGGGCTCGAACCGCTTGAGGGTCTCGCGCAGCTCCGCGGGCGCGTCGCCCGTCGAGCGCCTCGGCGCCGGAGCTGAGCAGGACCCGCAGGTAGTCACGCGTGTCGTTGTCGAGCGAGGCGAGGATCTCGTCCGGGTTGACGTCGGGCAGCGTGTTGGCCGACTCGGCACGCGGCCGCCCTCCTCGATCTCGCCCGCCTTCGGGTTGCCCGGGATCGAGCTCCAGGAACATGTCCTTGAGCCGCGTCTTGGGCCGCAGCAGGATCGAGGCGTCCTTGTAGATCGGCGCGTACTTGCGCCTGATCTTCATCTCCACCACGGCGCGCGCCGTCCTCGAGCTCGACCGAGCCGATGTCGCCCACCTTCACGCCCGCGATGTTCACCGTCTGGCCCTGGCCCGGGACCACCGCCTGCGCGGTCTCCAGCTCGGCCTCGACCTCGTAGAAGTCGGTGCCCACCACCGGCACCCAGGCCGGCAGGTAGAAGCGCTGGTTGGACAGGATGTAGCCCGGCCACGCCGGCGGCCACGAGGATCATGAACAGGATCGCGAGGAAGTCGCGCAGGTGCTTGCGGATCGCGCGCGTCACGGGCCGCCTCCGATCCGCGCGCCGTTCAGGTTC
Organism: uncultured Thermoleophilaceae bacterium; assembly: GCA_963814005.1. Lineage (GTDB taxonomy): Bacteria > Actinomycetota > Thermoleophilia > Solirubrobacterales > Thermoleophilaceae > JAAYBF01. The sequence goes on along the minus strand of CAWFBA010000009.1, from coordinate 17,785 downwards.
GGGCCGCGCCTGCTTGTGGCAGGCGCCGGTGCGCTTGTTCGGCGGCTTGCGCGCCGGCCGTGCCGGGCGGGTGCCCGAGCGGCGGGCGGAGCGCGTTGGCGAACAGCGGGCCGCCGGCGCCGCAGCGTGCCGGTCTGGACACGGTTGGCTGCCGCCGCCGGTCTGGAAGCGGGTGTACTGGCCGTTGCCGTCGAAGTTCTGCGACTCGCCGCGCGAGCCCCACGAGGCTCTGGAAGAACTCCTTGTAGTTCTCCACGCCGGTGGTCAGGTTGCCGTCCTGGATCACCACGTCGCCGGTGGGCAGCAGGTGTTGAGCAGGCAGCGGTTCACCAGGTCGGCCTGCGGGCAGGAACCGCACGAAGCCGTCGGTGAACGCGGCCAGGTCGCGGATGGCCGGCCGCAGGTCCTTCACAGGCCGCCGAGCTCGGCGCGGTGACACCAGCGGGCGCGCCTGGGCGATCCACGGGCAGCGACGGCGTCGATCGTGGCCGGGGTCTCGCGGACGCCCGGGATCATCTCCAGCGAGAAGGCGCGCAGCGGCGGGAACGAGGCGTTGAGGTTGTCGAAGGCCGGGTTGGCCGCTCGAGCACCTGCGGGCAGCAGCCTGATGGTGCGGCGCAGGCCGTCCTGCTCGGCGGCCAGCGCGCCGGTGGTGGTGTTGAAGTTCGAGATCAGGTCCTTGAGCTGGGTCTCGCGGCTGGCCAGAGCGGCCGAGACCTTCTGGCGTGCCCTTGATCAGCTTGCGCAGGTCGCCGGGCCTCGGTGCCCAGCAGCGCCTCGTTCACGATCGCGGTGCCGCGCAGCGCCTCGGGCGGCGTCGTCGAGCGAGTCGTTCAGCGACTTGGCCGGCGGTCTCGCCCCGGGTGTCGGGATCCTCGTCCGTCGTCCTCGCCCGGCTCGGGCTCGCCGCCGAAGCGCCTCGCCGTAGCCCTGCAGCAGCTTCTGGAGGTCCTTGCGCGCGTCGGACTTGCAGCGTCGCCGAGCACCTGGTCGAGCTGGACCGGCGCGGCGGTCTGGGTCGGCCGGGATCGGTGTCGCCGGAGTCCAGCTCGCCCGGCCCGGCGTGCCGGGCTTGAGGTCCACGAAGAAGTTGCCCTCGAGGAAGATGCGCGGCCGGATCTTCAGCTCGGCGTCCTGTGGATCGGCAGCGCCTCGTTGTCGATCTTCATCGTCACGACCGTGGCACGTCGAGTCGTCGCCAGCGGGCTCGACCTTCGACACCTTGCCCACGTGCACGCCGGCGATCCGCACCGGCGAGTTCAGCTGCGAGGCTGCCGGCGTTGTCGAACGTGGCCTTGAGCTCGTAGGGCTTGGTGAACGGGATGTCCTTGCGCGAACGCGAAGTAGGTGCCGACCGCGAGCACGAGCAGCGCGATCAGCCCGGTCTGCAAGCGCGAGAGCCGGCCCTGGCCGTGCGCCTCACTCGGAGTCACCTCCGCCCTGGCCGTTGATCCCCTGCTGTCCGCTGGTGACGGTGCCCTGGTTGCCGGGCACGTTGCCGAGCGACCTGGCGCCCGGGAGCGTAGTCCTCGTTGCCGGCCTCGCACTCGCTTGCGTCTGACCCGGGCGACGCGGTGTTCGGGTACGGGTTGCGCGTGCAGGAAGTTGTTCGCGCGCGGGGCCGTTGGCCGGCGCGCTGGAGGGGCCGCCCTCGTTGTTCGGGCCCTGCGGCGGCGGCGATGATGATGAACCGCTGGCAGGTGCCGTTGGCGTCGCCCTCGGAGAGCTGGCTCGACGCGTTGCGGAAGAACAGCGTGACGTAGTTGCACATGGTCTGGGCGGGCGCGAGGAAGGCGATCGTCGGGCGCAGCGACGTGGCCGTGTCAGCGCAGGCGCTCGACGCCGCGCGGCACGTGCGGGTCCTCGGCGAACTCGGCGAGCGAGTCGAACACGCTCGGCCAGCCGGCGGTTGAGCGCCGGGGTCCGTGGGCAGCGTCCGGGTCCGACCTCGAACGCGTCGGCCAGCGACGGCGCCGCGGCGGGCAGCGTCGCGACGCCGGGCCGCAGCTCGCGGAAGAAGGCCGCGCGTGTTGCGCAGGAAGGGCCGCTGCTTCGGGAACTCGCGCGATCGCCGTGTCCAGCGTGGGCGGGCCCTCGGAGATGAACTCCTGGAGGAACGGCCGCGCCACGCCGGCGAGCGCGGTGAACGTGGTGTCCAGGTTGCCGAACAGCGCGGCCTGCTCCTCGGCCACCGGCGCCACCTCGGCGGCCGTGGCGCCCAGCGCGCGTGAAGAAGCGCGCGAGCTGGGTCCGCGGGTCGGCCAGGTTGGCGGCCACCGGCTCGAGGTCGTTCGCAGCAGCGGGTCGCAGCTCCGCGATCGCCTCGTTCAGGTCGCGCCCGCGGCCGGCGAAGCCGCTGCCGAAGCCGTCGAGCGACTGCTGGGCGCCGCGCCGCGTGTCGGCGTCGAAGATGTTGAAGACCTCGTCGATCTCGACCGGCTCGGGCGTGGCCTGCGAGAGCGGGATCGTGGCGCCCGCCGCGAAGCCCGCCTTGTCGAGGCCCCGGGCGTGAGCTCGATGTACTTGAGGCCGAGCGCCGAGCGCGGCCGGACGATGAAGCGTGGAGTCGACCGGGAGCGGCTCGAGCCTGCTTGTCGAGCTTGAGCGTCGAGCACCGCGTTCACCTCCGTCGCCGCGCGGCACCGCGTCGATCTCCTCGATCACGCCCACCCGCGCGCCGCCGATGCGCACCTCGTTGCCCGCGCACCAGGTTCGCGGCGTTGGGCAGCTGGACCCTGAGGTCGTAGGTGGGCACGAACGGCAGCCCGGAGTTCGCGTTGTAGGAGAGGAAGACGGCGACGATCGACACCAGCAGCGTCACCGCCCCCACCAGCACCGGGCTGGCGGTGAGGCTGGATGCCCGACCGCGCCGGCTCACCGGTCGCTCCCCAGCAGGTAGTCGAGCATCGGCTCGTCGTTGCCCTGGAGCGCGGGCGAGCCCTCCTCGGCTCGCTTGCGGATGCGCTCGGCGTTGCGGCGGCCCTCGCGGCGTCTGGCCGGGCGCCGAGGATGCCGCCGAGCGATCTCGCCCGTGCGGCGGCACGCTGCCCTTGGTGTCGGCCTTCGGCGCGGTGCCGTCGCGATCTGGCGCAGGCGCGGGCCTGCTCGACGCCGCTGGAGGCCGACGCGCCCTCGGCCTCGCGGTTGAAGTTCGCGTTGCAGCCGGCCGCTGGGCTCGACGCGTAGGGCGTGCAGAGGTTGACGTCAGCGCCGCGCGCAGGTAGTGGCCGACGCTCGTCGAAGCCGTTGACGCGAGTCATCGAGAAGTAGAGGAAGTCCATCAGCGCGCTCGATGCCGCCGGTCTCGTCGAGGCTCTTGGTGAGCTCGTCGAGGTCACGCGAGAGCGGGCGGGCCTTCGGCGGCGAAGCCGCCGCAGGTCCTGGACCAGCGGCCGCGCGCGCAGCAGCGCGGGCCGCCCGGTCTCGGGGGCCTCGCCGAGGCTGAGTCGACGGCGGGCCGTGGACGCGGTCGAGAACGGGCCCAGCGCCTGGATCATCCGGCTCACGTCGTCGCCCGACGCGGTTGAGGTCGCGCGCCACCGGCGCGGCCTGGCCGGCGAAGCCGCCGAGGTCCGCCATCAGCGGCCGCAGCTCGCGCAGGAAGCCCGGCAAGCGCTGGATGCCGCGCCTCGATGTCGGCGCGCCGCTCGGCGGTGGCCTCCCCGGTGCGCGTTGGCCTGCACGATGAAGCCGGTCACCGCCGCCTGCTCGCGCGCGAGCGGGGCGAGCGACTGCGTCGGAGTCGCGCGCGAGGTCGGCCAGCACCCGGTTCTGCTGCGCGAGGATGGCCAGCACCCGGTCGGTCTCGCGCAGGGCCGGGTTGGCCCGGTGGATGACCTCGTTCAGCTCCTCGCCGCGGCCGGCCAGCCCGGTGCCGAACTCGGCGAGCAGGATCGAGAACCGCTCGGCGGAAGGGCCGGCGCATGATGTTGTTGACCAGGTCGAGGTCCACCGGCGAGCTGGTGCGCGTCGACCGGCAGCAGGTGCTGGCCCTTGCCGTCGCCCTCCTCGATCTCCGCGAGCTCGGGCGACCTGCGTGGTGCCGGGCTCGCACTCCACGAACTTCTCGCCGATCAGCGACCGCGGGCGCACGCGAGCACTTGGCGTCCTTGCGGAACGGCGTGAAGCGGTCGTCGTCGATCCGCAGGACCACCGCCGCCTTCTTGCGCTGGACCACGTCCATCGACTCGATCACGCCGACCTTCGCGCCTGCCACCTTCACGTCCTCGCCGGGCACCGGCCGGCGGCGTTGTCGAAGATCGCCCGCACCTCGTAGCCGCCGCCATCGCCGTCGGCGCCCAGCCCGAAGAGGACCACGACCGGGAGGGCCGCCCAGAGCACGAGTGTCGCGATCAGGCGTCGCATCAGCCTTGCGGGGAGCTCGCGACGTCGCAGTCGGCCGGGTTCTCCCGCTGCCGGGTTGCCAGCCGGCGGGACCTCGCAGGGCGCGGAGCCGTCGGGCGGCGGGCTGCATGGCCCCGCCCGGGCAGCGGCTTGAGCTGCAGGGCCTCGAAGGCGTCGAGGCTGTTGGCGTCGGGCAGCTTGGTGAGGGTGTCCGTCGGAGTCGTTGAAGCGTGAACGGGCTGAAGATCGGCTGCACGCGCGCGTAGTGGCCGTTGGCGTCGTAGTTGGCCGCGCCTGGCCGAACTTCGTGAGCCAGCCGGCCAGGTCGGGCGTGTACTGGCGCAGCGTGTCCACGAAGTCCTGCGACCGGTCGAAGGCGCGGATCGGTGCGCGGGAACGCGACGCGCGTGAGCCGCTCGAGCCGCGGCAGTCCGCGCGTGAAGTTGATCAGGTCGTTGTTCTGGCCCGGCGTCGCGGATCAGCCGGCGCAGGTCGCGGATCGTGGGCGCGGCGTCGGCCACCAGCGGGCGCAGGCGCGCGAAGAACGTGTCCAGCTCCTTGGTGTGCGGGCTTGGACTCGGCCACCAGCTGGTCCAGGTCGTCGAGCGCGCCGCGCAGGTTCACGAAGGTGGTGTTGCCCTTGCGCAGGGTGTCGGGCAGGACCGCGAGCGCCCGGTCGAGCGCGTCGCTCTCGTCTGCCGATGGCCCCGGCTGTGGTGCTGGCGTTGCCCACCAGCTGCGTCCAGCTCGCCGCTGCGCTCGGCGATGGCGCCCACCGCCCGGGACGTGTCGACCAGGAAGCGCTCGAAGATCTCGCTGTCCAGCGTCAGCTCCTTGGTCAGCCGCGAGGTCGTGGAGAAGCGTCGGGGCCAGGTACTTGAGCGCCTTCTCGTACTCCTTGGAGCGCCCGCCGAAGTAGGTGGCCTGGCCCTCGATCACGCTGCTGCAGGCCCTTGCGCGTCTTGGGGTCGAGAGTGTTGAAGAGCTGGTCGAGGTCCACCGGAGCGGAGGTGTCGTCGGCGCCGATCACGCCGCCCTCCTCGATCTCCGTCGCTGTCGTTCGGACCCGGGTCGAGCGACACGTAGCGGTTGGCGATGCCCGACAGCGAAGTCGCCCGGATCGTGGCCTTGGTGCCCTCGTGGAGAGGCGCGATGTCCTCGTCCTCCACGTTCATCTCGACCTCAGCCTGACCGTTGTCGTTCAGCTCGATGCTGTCGACCGTGCCCGACCGGCCGGCCGCCCACGTGTCACCTGGTTGCCCTTCACCAGCTGGCCGCCGTTCTCGAACACGGCCGTGACCTTGTAGCCGCCTCGCCGCCGAACAGCATCAGCCCGACGAGCACCGCCACGGCGACGATCCCGGCGATCGCCGCGAAGCGACCGATCGGAGCTCCGTCGCCGGCGCGCTGGTGGTTGCCGTGTCTGGCGGTGTCAAGTGCAGCCCTCTATCCCCACCGCAGCCCTCCCCGGCGTCGGCTCGCGGCAGTATTACAAGGCTGGTCGAGGCCGCCCTGCGTCGGGCCTTAGGAGCAACTCAACAAATGTGCTTGGACGGCGGCGGAGCGCCTACTCCATGCCGAGCGGGCCGCGAGCCTCGCCGCTCAGGAACTGGCGCACGAACTGGTTCGGCGAGTTGAACAGCTCGCTCGCGGGGCCCGACTCCACGATGCGGCCCTTCCACAGGACCGCGATGTAGTCGGCCACGCGGCGCGCGGACATGATGTCGTGGGTGATCACCACGTAGGCGCCGCCGTTCTCGGCGTGCACCTCCTGGATCAGCTCGCACAGCAGGGCCGTGCGCACCGGGTCGAGGCCCGAGTCGGGCTCGTCGAAGAGCACGATGTCGGGGTCGAGCACCAGCGCGCGCGCGAAGCCGGCGCGCTTGCGCATGCCGCCCGAGAGCTCGTTGGGCATCTTGTCCAGCGCGCCCTGGAGGCCCACCTCGCGCAGGCGGCGGTGGCAGATCTCCATGATCTCCTCCTCGCCCTTGTCGGTGTGCTGGCGCAGCGGGAACGCGGTGTTGTCGAGCACGTTCATCGAGCCGAACAGCGCGCCGTCCTGGAACAGCACGCCGAACTTCTTGCGCATCTCGAACAGCTCGTCGTCGACCATGTTCGGCACCGACTCGCCGTGCACCAGCACGTCGCCCTCGTCCGGGTAGAGCAGGCCGACCATGTGCTTGATGCACACCGACTTGCCGGTGCCCGACGGCCCCAGGATCATCGAGATCTGGTTGTCGGGGATGCCGAAGTTCAGCCCGTTGAGGATCGTGGTGCGGCCGAAGGACTTCTTGACGTCGATGAACTCGATCGCGTCGGTGGAGCCGTGGTCGCGCTTGAGGCCCGAGTGCCACTGGTAGGGGTGCTCGCCCTCGCGCGTCTGGTCGACGATGTTGCCCGGGATTCTCCTCGCGCGTGCGCGTGTCCGGCGGGTCGGCCTCGCCCTCGGGCTGGCCCATCTGGACCTCGCGCTGCACGGTCGGCGCTGGCTCGCTCCTGGTACGCCCGGCTCGCTCCTGGTACGGCCGGCTCGCCCTCCGGCGTCGCTCGCCCTGCAGGGTCGTTGTCACCTGCGGGTCGTTGTCCTCGTCGTCAGCCATTCGCTCCTCCTTGTCAGCCGCCGATCGGCGCTCTTGGATTCGATCCCCAGAAGATCTGGGTGCCCACCATCCCGATGATGTGGACCATCACGGTGTTCAGCACCATCGACTTGGCCGTCGCGGTGCCCACGCCCACGGGCCCGCCGCCGGCGGTGTAGCCGTAGTAGCAGCCCACGAGCACGATGACCGTGGCCATGCTCATCCCCTTGATCAGCGAATAGAGCAGGTCGGGTGGGTTCTGGAACATCCAGAAGATGAGGAAGAACCCTCCGGATGAGACCTCGCCAATCTGTTGGACCACCGCCAGGTACGAGGCGAAGAAGCCCGCGCCCACGGCCGCGATGTACATGAACGGCAGCACCATCCACGCCGCCAGCAGGCGGGTGGAGCAGAGGAAGGTGAGCGAGCTGATGCCCATCACCTCGAGAGCGTCGATCTCGTCCGAGATCCGCATGGCGCCGATCTCGGCGACCAGGCCGGTGCCCACCTTGGCGGACATCATGTAGCCGAAGGCGTAGGGCATGATCTCGCGCAGGTCGCACCACGCGGAGAACGCGCCGGCGTCGCCGGGGGCGCCCACCGAGCGGTTGAAGTAGGCGCCCTCGATCCCGCACGTGAGGCCCAGGATGAAGGCCAGGCCCCAGATCACGATGGCCGAGCCCAGGATCAGGATGCCGGCCTGGCGCAGCGCCTCGCCGAAGAACTTGAGCACGCGGCCCGTGTAGACCTCGCCCATGACCTTCGCCATGAACTTGGCGATGTCGCCGAAGTTGGCGATCCAGTCCTTGGGGACCGCCAGCCAGGTTCGACCCATCTACTTGATCACCGAGATCTCGGGGTGGGTGGCCAGCAGCGTCTGGGTGAAGACGTAGTTGAAGGCGAAGATGCCCAGGAAGGCGATCACGACGCCCTGGTTGACGGCGCGGCCGACCCCCTCTGCGCCGCCGGATGCCGTCATCCCCTTGTAACAGGAGACGATGGCGATGATCGCCCCGAACAGCGTCGTCTTGACCACCGACCCCCAGAGGTCCGTGGTGGACGCGTTGTTGAGCAGCGTGGCGAAGAACGGCCCTAAGGGCGCGTCGAAGGTCAGGGTGGCCAGGACGCCGCCGAAGATGCCGAAGATCAGCGCGTAGATGTTGAACAGCCCGGTGACGATCATCAGCGCCAGGAAGCGCGGCACGACGAGGTTCTTGATCGGGTCGACGCCGAGCACCTGGAGCGCGTCGAGCTCCTCGCGGATCTTGCGGGCGCCGAGGTCGGCGGTGATCGCCGTGCCGCCGACGCCGGCCAGGATGATGGCCGTCACGAACGGGCGCGAACTCACGGATCGACGCGAGCACGAAGAAGCCGCCGAGGCGGTCGATCGCCCCGAAGAGGACCAGGAAGTTGCCCGCCTGCAGCCCCGGCGCGCCGTAGCCGAACGCGATCGTCGAGATCGTGAGCGGGAACCAGCAGAGCCGGAGCGCGAAGAGGAACTGCTGCACGAACTCCGTGCCATACGGGATACGGCGGGCGGATCGCCGAGACGATCGTCTTGCCCGTCAGGATCATCATCTCGCCGACCTGCTCGAGCAGGTTCTTGGTCGGCAAAAACGCCCGGTCGGCAACTGCTCTGACCACTCTCGCTCCCTCTGCTTCAGACGCGCTGCACGCTTCCTCTGCGGCGCGAACACTACGCCATGGGCGATGTGAACGCCAAGGGGCAACCGTCGTTTGCAACGCGACCACCGTGGTATGTTGCGCCGGCTTTGGAGCGGAGGAGACTGCAGCTCGCACTCGCGGGCTTGTGCGCCGTCGCCGTAGCTGCATGCGGGGGTGGGGAGCGCCAGGACGAGGACGAGCCCGAGGGCGACTTCCGGGTCGAGGTCGCCAACGCCCCCTTCCCCGGGAAGCAGGCCGTCGCGAAGAGCTCCGAGCTCGTCATCACGGTCCGCAACCGCGAGTCGGACAAGACGATCCCCAACGTCGCCGTGAGCGTGAAGGGCTTCGACACGCAGCTCGACAACCCCGACCTGGCCGACCCCAACCGGCCCGTGTTCGTGATCAACGGCGTGCCCGAGGACATCGGCAGCCTCCCCGAGTCCAAGGAGGCCGCGCCCAAGGGCGGCGAGACCGCCTACGTGAACACCTGGGCGCTCGGGCCGCTGCGGCCGGGCCAGTCGAAGACCTTCCGCTGGAGCGTGACCGCCGTGCGACCGGGCGCGTACGACGTGAGCTACCGGTGGCCGCCGCTGAGCGGCAAGGCCAAGGCGGTGGGACCCGGCGGCCAGGCCCCGGCCGGGCTCGTTCAAGGGGAACGTGGCGCGCGCCACCCCGAACGTCCGCGTGGGCGAAGACGGCCAGACCGTAGTCACCGAGTAGCTCCGCCCTCCCTCTCCCGCTCCTCGAACCCGGCGCACCGCTCGACCGGCACGCGCGGGTACCGCGGATAGGCCGGGTCCGTCCTCGAGCGCTCGCAGAGCGAGAACGAGCTGCCGCGCGTGTTGCGGATCACCCGCTGGTGACGGCACCTATCGCAGAGCCCCGCGCGCACGCACGAAGTATCTCTCTCTTCCCTCCGGCGCCCGGTGGAGCGGGCCGCCCGGCGCAGGTAGTTCACAGATGAGGCCGCGCGACGGGGGGCGAGGACTCGCCAGAGAGGTGCTCCCTGTCGCCTCGATGGCGAGTCCTCGCGCCCACGGCGCGCGGCCGGCGCTCGAGGCCGACCAGCCGCTACTTGATGAAGAGCATCTCCGCGTACTTCGGAAGCGGCCACAGGTCGTCGGCCACCACCTTCTCGAGCCGATCCGCCAGCTCCCGCACCTTGGCCATCGCCGTCATCTGGTTGTCGCGCGCGTACACCGCGAGGTCCATGCCCTCGGTGTCGTCCGGGTAGACGTTGGCCGCCTCCAGCTCCCTGATGGCCTGCGCGAACTCATCCACCAGGCTGCGCGTCTCGGTGGCCAGCGCATCCATGCCCGCGGCATCCACCAGCGCCAGGTGGCGCAGAGCGGCCGGAAGCAGCATGGTGCGAGCCATGGAGCTGGCGGTCTCCGCCTCGATGTTGGCGCGCGTGGCGTACTGCTCCACCCACACCTCGAAGCGCGACTCCAGCTCGCGCTTGGACAGCACGCCGTACTTCTCGAAGGCGGACACCGTTGGCTCGCTGAGCACCTCCGGCAGGGCTTCGGGCGTGGTGCGCAGGTTCTTCAGGCCGCGCTTCTCGGCCTCCGCATGCCACTCCTCGGTGTAGTTGTCGCCGCTGAAGCAGATCGGCCTTGTTGGCGCTGTAGGACTCTCCTTGACCACCGCGGTGACCTTGGCGCCGAGGTCGCCGCCGGCCGCCTCGAGCTTGTCCGCCAGGTCGTCGATGGCCTCGGCGACGATCGTGTTGAGCACGGTGTTGGGGAACGCCAGCGACATGCTGGACCCCAGCGCGCGGAACTCGAACTTGTTGCCGGTGAAGGCGAACGGCGAGGTGCGGTTGCGGTCGCCGCCGTGCATCGGCAGCGGCGGCAGCACCGGCGTGCCCAGCGCCCATCGAAGCGCCGGGGGTGTTGGGGTCGCCCTCGCCCGCGGCGATCGTGTCGAACACCTTCTCCAGCTCCGCGCCGAGGAAGATCGAGATGATCGCGGGCGGCGCCTCGTTGGCGCCGAGCCGGTGGTCCTGGCCGATGCGGCCACCGAGGCGCGCAGCAGGCCCTGGTGCTTGTTCACGGCCTGGATGACCGCGGCGCAGAAGAACAGGAAGCTCAGGTTCTCCGCGGGCGTGTCGCCGGGCTCCAGAGGTTGTCGCCCGAGTCGGTGCCCATCGACCAGTTGTTGTGCTTGCCGGATCCGTTCACGCCCGCGAACGGCTTCTCGTGCAGCAGGCAGACCAGCCCGTACTTGCGGGCGGTGCTCTGCATGATCTGCATCGTGAGCTGCTGGTGGTCCGAGCCCACGTTGGAGTTCTCGAACACGGGCGCGATCTCGTACTGCGCCGGCGCCACCTCGTTGTGGCGGGTCTTCACGGGCACGCCCAGCTTGGCCAGCTCGTGCTCGGTCTCCATCATGCAGGCGAGCACGCGCTCGGGGATCGACCCGAAGTAGTGGTCGTCCAGCTCGTGGCCCTTCGGCGGCTTGGCGCCGAACAGCGTGCGCCCCGTGTTGATCAGGTCGGGGCGCTCGAAGTAGTACTGCTCGTCGATCAGGAAGTACTCCTGCTCGGGCCCGACGGTGGTGAACACGCGCTCGGACTCCTCGTCGCCCAGCAGCTTCAGGGCGCGGACCGCCGAGTTGCGACAGCGCGTCCATCGAGCGAAGCAGCGGGATCTTGGCGTCGAGCGCCTCACCGGTCCACGACGCGAACGCCGTGGGGATGCAGAGCAGCGCGCCGTTGGGGTTCTCGAGGATGAACGCCGGGCTGGTGGGGTCCCAGGCGGTGTAGCCGCGCGCCTCGAAGGTGGCGCGGACGCCACCCGTGGGGAAGGACGAGGCGTCCGGCTCGCCCTGGATCAGCTCCTTGCCAGAGAACTCGGCGAGCGCGGTGCCCTCGCCGGCGGGCCCGAAGAACGAGTCGTGCTTCTCGGCCGTCAGGCCGGTCAGCGGCTGGAACATGTGCGTGTAGTGGGTGGCGCCGTTCTCGAGCGCCCACTCCTTCATCGCATTGGCCACCGCGTCGGCCAGCGAGGAGTCCAGCGCCTCGCCCTTCTCCAGCGTGCGCTGGAGCTTGCGGTACACGTCCTTCGGCAGCCGCTGGCGTTGCACCGCCAGCGAGAAGACGTTGGCCCCGAACGGGTTGTTCGAGGGCTGGCTGAGGTCGAGCGGCCCGATCGCGGAGCCATTGGGGCTCCACTGTGCCGCGGTCACGTTCTGCTGCCGGATCCTTGCCATTGCTTTCGGTCGAGCCTCCTGGGGACTGCGCGCTGCCCGACGCGGGCGCGCGAACTGGGCCGAGTGTTTCGGAACGCGAGCCACACTAGCCAGCCGCGTGTCGATGAGTCTTGTACCGCTGTCCAAAGATTTCGAGGCTCCTTTCGCCGCGGGGTCGGCTCAGTGAATCACTAGAACCGCCATGTGACCCGCCGCTTGCCCTGCTTCGCCAGGTAGCGGTCCGACGAGCCGCGCAGGTCGCCTTTGATCCGCCAGCCGCGCCAGGCGAAGCGCCTGATCGGGCCTGTCGGCGTGAGCCCGAGCGCCTTGTAGTGGGCGCCCTTGGCCACCTTCCGGGCGCCCGGGCACGAGACGGCGGTGGCCCGGATGCGGCTCAGGTTCACGCCCTCGTAGCGGCTGTTCGGGTAAGGGTTGACGACACTCTTGCAAGACCTGGTCTTGGCATCGGCCGCGGCGGGCGCGAGGAGCGTGGTCGCAGCGCAGATGGCGAGGAGGGCGGCGAGGAGGCCCGGTGTGTGGCGGCGCGTCACGGACGGCATCTTGCCACTCGGCCGTAGTGCTCGGTGCTCGGGCCCCGAGAGGGCCGGTCCCCGTCGGAACCAGGTCCGCCGGCGCCCGGGCCATCCCGGCGCGTCGCGTTCCGCACCGGCGTGTGACCTGAGCAACGGGCACGCGACGGTCGACCGCGGCCTTGGCTAACGCCCAGCCCGCCGCGAATGAAAGGCGCGAAACGGGTCGTATAGGCCGCTAATCGGCCACTCATCCGCCGCCACCCGAGCCAGCCGTAACGATCACGACGCCCCGGTTACGACCGCAACAGCACCGCAACAGGCCCGCCCCCTCGATGCCCGCCGTGAGCGACGCCGGGGCCCCAGGGGCGCCCCTACCGTGGCAGCCGCGGCTCGATGATGCGGTAGGCCTTTAGCCCCAGGCCCAGGCGCTCGCGGTCCTCGCTGGTGAACGGGTCGAGCCCGGACAGGTCCTTCACGCGCTCCAGCCGGTAGCTCACCGTGTGCCGGTGCGCGTGGATCGCCGCAGCCGTGGCGTTCATGTTGCAGTTCTCGCCGAGGTAGGCCTCAAGCGTGCCGACCAGGTCCGTCGAGTACTGCTCGTCGTAACGGACGAGGGGCGCGATCGTGTCCGCGTAGAAGCTGCGCACCTCCTCGGGGTGCGACGCCAGCACGCGGAACAGCAGCCTGTAGGTGCCGCCCTCCATCTGCTCGCCGGGCGGGCCGCCGCCTGCGGCCATGACGCCCAGGACCAGCTCCGCCTCCTCCAGCGCGCGCCGCACGTCGGCCGGGTCGGAGTAGTGGGACGACAGGCCCACCTGAGCCTGGCGCCCGAGCCGGTTGGCCACGACGCGGGCGTCCTCGACCGTGCCGGGCAGGAGCGCGTACACGCGTCCCCCCACCGCCTGGGCCAGGGCGCCCGGGCGCTCGCCCGAGATGGCCGCCAGCAGGCGCCCGGGGGCGCGCTCGCCGGGGTCGGCGCAGAGGCCCACGGCCCCGTCGCGCAGGTCGCACCCCAGCCGCGCGGCGCGGCGGACGATGTCCCCCGGGTCGAGGTCGTCGCGGGTGAGCAGCTCCTCGAGGAAGGAGCCGCGAAGGTTCTGTTCGGTCTCGTCGCGGGCCTCGGCCACCGCGACCTCCGTCAACGCGGCCACGGCGGCCACGTGCAGGTACTCGCCGGCGTCGGCCCCGCCGCGCCCGAGCATCAGCACGGCTCCCAGCTCCTGGCTGCCGGAGGCGATCGGCACCTCGGCCGTGACCTCCGCCGGGCGGTCGGGGCGCCCGCCGGCCAGCCGCTTGGCCACGTAGCGCTCCAGCGCCGCCCACGCCTCCACGGGAGCGCCCAGCCGCGGCACGATCACCGCGACGGGCGCCCCCGCGTGCGAGGCGGCGATCTCGGCCACCCGCTCCAAGCCGTCTCCCGCGAGCACGGCGCCCACCATCTCCAGGTGGGCGCCGCGCGGGCTTGGGAGCGATTCGGGGGCCGACATCGGCATCGATCAGGTCCCGGCCGGGATCTCCTCGGACTCGTGGGCCTGCAGAACGTCCTCCCCGTCCTCGCCGGTGCGGATGCGGATCGCCTCCTCCACCGGCAGGACGAAGACCTTGCCGTCGCCCACCTGGCCGGTGCGAGCGTGCTTGAGGATCGTCTCCACGATCACGTTCGCGTCCTTGTCCTCCACCACGATCTCCAGCTTGAGCTTGGGCCGGAGGTGGATGGTCAGCTCGGAGCCTCGGTACTGCTCCGTGATGCCCTTCTGCCTGCCCGAGCCCTTGTATTCGGCGATTGAGAGGCTCGGGAAGCCCCGCTCGAGCAGCTCCATGCGGATCGGCTCGAACGACTCGTGGCGGATGAACGCCTCGACCTTCTTCATGGGGACACCTCCTCAGGCCGCGGCGCGACTGCGGCCGCCGCGGTGACGGGCGCCTTGGCGCCGGTGGCGGAGGCGGGACCGGTCGAAGCGGCACCGATCTCGGCCTCCGGGATGAACTGCTCCGGATAGCCGTACATGCCGTGTTCGACGATGTCCAGCCCTGCGTCTTCCTCCTCCTCGGTGACCCGCAGCCCGATCGTCGCCTTGATGAGCGCGAACGTGAGCATGCTCAGGCCGAACACGAAGGCGAAGATGATCGCCAGGCCCACGACCTGAGCGATCAGCTGGGTCGCCTCGCCCGAATAGAACAGGCCACCGTCGGGATCCCCGAAGGCGTTGTACTGAGCGAGCCGCGGCGAGGTGAACAGGCCGCACGCGACCGTGCCCCAGACTCCCGCCAGGCCGTGCGCGGACGTGGCCCCGATCGGGTCGTCGATGCGCTTGTCGATCGCGATCACCCCGTACACCACGATCAGTCCGGCGATGAAGCCGATCGGGGGCCCGGCCCATGCCTCCACGTAGCCCGAGGGCGCCGTGATGGCAACCAGGCCGGCGATCATGCCGTTGCCGACCATGCCGATGTCGATCGTCTTCAGCTTCAGCTGCGATGCCGCGAAGGCGCCTATCACGCCACCGGCGGCTCCCAGCAGTGTGACCACAGCCACCTCGGCCAGCCGGCCGTCGGTCGCGCCGAGCGTGGAGCCCGGGTTGAAGCCGAACCAGCCGAAGAACAGGATGATGATTCCCAGGCCCACCAGCGGCATGGAGTGACCGGGGATCACGCGTGGCTTGCCGTCCGGCCCGTACTTGCCCTTGCGGGGGCCGAGCAGGAGTAGAGCCGCCAGCGCGCCGGTGGCCCCGATGAGGTGGACCGCCGTCGAGCCGGCGAAGTCCTGCATGCCGGTCGGCAGCAGAGCCGTCTCGCCGTTCTGCAGCCATCCGCCGCCGAAGACCCAGTGCGAGCCGATCGGGTAGATGATCGACGCGAACACGATCGCGTAGATCACGTAGGCGGAGTACTTGATCCGCTCCAGCGTCGAGCCCCAGACGATGGCAAGGGACACAGCGCAGAAGGCGAACTGGAACAGGAACTTCGCCTCCACCGTGGCGTTCGAGACGCCCATGACCGGCAGGATCGCCTCCGTCCAGGGTCGAGCCCGCCGAGAGCTCCAGGAAGAACCCGTTGCGGCCGATGATCGAGCCGGATCCGAGCACGTCGGAGCTTCCGAACGCGAAGGCGAAGCCCACCGCCCAGTAACAGATGGCCGCGATCGAGAGGTTCGTCAGGATCTTGGCCACGCCGGTGCCCGCGTTCTTGCCGCGCGAGAACCCGATCTCGAGCATCGCGAAGCCCGCCTGCATCAACAGCACGAGCACCGCGGCGATGACCACCCACATGGTGTTGATCGGCACGGTGTCGCCCAGGGTTCCCTCGACGGCCTGGTTCAGGTCGTCGGCGGTAGCCAGGGCTGAGGCGGGCAGGACCAGCAGCGCGAGCAACGTGACGAGCGCGACAGGCCCCACCCGTTAGAGACTGGATCTCATTTGGCGAATTCCTCCTCGGGGTCAGGGATCCCGACCAAGGTAGGCAGCGCTCCGGCGGGGGGTCTTTAGCCAGGTGTCGAAGATTTCGGGGGTGCCCTCTGTCCATTCGGTAGAGAGCACCCCCTCCGACCGGTCGAAACCCCGCCGTCAGGCGGGATCGGCGGCTCTCAACACCCCGTCCGGGGCGGTCGCCCACGACGGAGCCGCGTGACCGGGCGAACCGTGTCACGGGGCCGGCCGCGCCGGCCGGCCCCGTGCTCCCCCTACCGCTTGGGCTTGGGCGCCTTGAGGGTCAGCCGCTTCTCGGCAAGCTTCGCCGGGCCCTTGCCGTAGGCGCCGACTCTGACCTTCAGGTACACCGTCTTGTTGCGCTTGAGGATCGCGAAGCCCTTCTTGGAGAGCTTGAGCTTGAGCACGACCTTGCCCGAGCGCGGCACCTTGAACGCCTTTGCGATGAAGGTCACGTGGCGCTTGCGCTTGGACTTCGAGCTCGTGCGCACGGCCTTCCGGGTGAGGAACTTGGCCATTCCCGACATCCCGCCCGTCACGCGGAAGGTGTACGTCAGGCGGCCCTTGCGATCGGTGCGGATCGCGGCCTTGGTGCCGGTCCAGCTCACCTTGGCCGCGGGGAACACCGGCTCCGGGGTCGGCGGGATGATCACCGGGGGCTTCACCACGCCCCCGCCGCCGCCGGCCGAGGCGGTCTTCGCGCTGGCCACGTTGGACCAGGCGGAGTCCACGAGCGCCGCCGCCAGGTGAGCCTTGACCCGGTAGTAGTAGGTCGTGTTGGGGCTGAGCCCGGTGTCGAGCAGGCCCACATCGTTGGCCTCCGTCGAGAACACCTTCGGCGAGGCGAAGGATGGGCTCGTGGAGCGCTGGATGACGAACTCTGACTCGTTGTTGGACTTGTCCGCCCAGTTGAGCTGGATGGTCGAGGCGGACTTGGCCACCGCGCCCAGGCCCGTCGGCGCGTTCACCGTCACCGGGGGCGGCGGGGGCGGGGGCGGCAGCTTCGCCGCCTCGCGGTGGTCGGTGACCCGCTGGCCCGAGAGCGCCTGCGGGTAGACCGCCACGTCGTCGACCGTGCCGGACAGGAACTCCACCTCGCCGCGCCATGCGGCGATGTGGAAGCTGTCCGGGCTCGAAGCCGGGTCCTCGCTGAAGAGCACCGAGTTCACCAGCTGGCCTTCCACGTAGAGCCGCACGGCGGTGCCGTCATAGGTGCCCACCACGTGGTAGGCCCGGCCGGCCTGAATCGCCCCGGCGGGGGCCACAGCACGAGCGGGGTTGGACTCGCCGTCCACCTTGAACTCGAGTTGCCCAGCGTTGAACTGCAGCGCGTAGGCACCCGGCTTGGCGGCCACGGTGGCGAACCCGGCCGGGACCTCATCCGGCTTGATCCATGCCTCCACGGTGAGCTCCGAGCCCGGGTTGAGCGAGCCGGAGTGCGGCACCCGCACGTGCTGGCGCGATGCGGCATTGAACCGCGTGGCCAGATTGGTCTCGGACGGCACGAGGCTCGCCTGGCCCAGCTGCGGGCCGCGCTGATAGCTGCCCGTGTTGCCCGAGCCGGCCGAGTTGGCCGCGACGGTGCCGCCGGTCTCGCCCAGCCGCCAGTAGCCGGCGGGAGAGTCCTCGAGCACCTCGTTGGAGTAGTCGGAGTCGCCGACGCCGCCGGCCTCGAGCTCGATCGTGTCGGTGATTCGAGCGGTCTTGCCGCTGCCGTCACGGAGCACGATGTGCACGGTCTTCGTGCCCGGCCCGGCGTCCAGGGTCCAGTTGAACGCGTGAGGCGTGGAGCCGGTGCCCGTATAGGCGCGCCACCTCCCGGCGGCGGCCTCGGCCTGGGCCTCGGCAGCGGTGTTGCCGACCACGAAGGAGCCCACGTCGGCGACGTCGTCGCGGCCGATCACCTTCACGTTGACCGCGCGGGAAGGAGTGCTCTCGTCGACGTCGTTGATCGCCACGGTGCCGCTGGGCGCCTTCTGGTCGACGATCCGGCCGGCGCTGTCGATCAGGATCTCGTAGGTGGCCTCGTTGCCGAGCGCCTCCGTTG
>CAWFBA010000008.1:0-144055 GCA_963814005.1 uncultured Thermoleophilaceae bacterium | reverse complement strand
CCCTTATCCATCAAATGTGGGTTCCTACTTATCTAATATTAAAATATTTAATTCTAGATAGGATTAGAAATGTATGCTTCAACCAATAAAATAATTCGTTTAATTCCTTACCATAATGTCAATAACTTGATATTTTTTATTCATAATTATAAATCGTCATAGCCTGAACTCAATCGAGGTTTAATGATGTTATCCAGACTATGACAATGATTTTGCAATAGTTTTGCCTATGGTAAAAAAAATTGATATAAATGATATTTATAAATTTTTAAAAATCTTATTTATGATTTGAATTTGGTATTTTTTGGTTCTCTCTTAAAGCAAGTTTGAATTTTCTATTTCTTGGCTTAGTTCTTAATCGACTACCACAACAAGGACACCAGAGACCTTTCCAATTAAGATAAATACCACAAATCTGACACCGTTTTTGACCTATAACATAACGTCCTCGACCCTTTGTTGGTTTTAATGCTTTATAACGTTGACAAATTCCTTTACATGTAGATGACATTATTAGTTATTGATATAGATTTACTTGTCGAAGTAATCATAATAACCTATCTATAGATGGTTACAATATCGCTAGAGTAATAAATTACTTAATAAGTGAGTATATATATGAAAATATAAAAATAATAATTTCTCTTCTTTTGTTATTACTATTATTTTAAAAAATTAACATTGTTAACTCTCAGTGTTTAGTCAAATTTAAAATATATCTAAATTATGTATGGTTATGTCAAAAAATGACATTAACCAAAATGGAATAAAATATAACGTTTCTAGAAATATTTTATTTGGTATACTTGCTGGTATAATAACTGCAATTGGAATTACAGGAATATCTAATGTTTCTGCCCAAGGAATGAATAATACTACTAATACTAATGATACATCACAAATGCAGGAGAAAGTAAATTTTACGGGAACTATTGATGTAAAATCTACAATTGGCGAGGCTTTCAAATCTAAAGTTACTGTTAACATAATTGATGCAATAACTACAGCACAATCAAGTGTTGGAGCAAATTCTTTCGTTAAGGAAGCAGAGTTAACTGCTGCACATGGATTTTTAGTATACAAGATAGTGGTGGTAGATGAAAATATGAAAAAATATAAAGTAATTGTAGATCCAGGAAATGGACAAGTTTTGATGAAGAAAGAAATTACGTGGTGTGATTATGAACATGAAAAAATGAAATATGGTGAAGAAAAATACGGCAGCAGCGCTCACGGTTACGACGATCAATATGATAAAAATAAAATGATGATGAAAGACAAGAAATACTAAATAAGAATATCTTTAACTAATCTAACAAATTAGTAATAGATTCAACTTTTTATTTCTTATTATTTCTAACTTGGACTTATCTACTTTACAGAAACGTAATGAGCCTAAGATGTGATTAACGGATCCTTGTATAACCTTCTCTCACTTTTTAATTTAATGTTAGAACAAAAAAGCCATAACCTTCTAAGGAATATATCATAACAATAGAAGGCTATGATGTGAATATTTCTTTGGTGTCAAAGATTCTAATACCTAGAAACTATATTATTTATTACTTTTGAAACTTTTCTTTTAGAGTTTTAAATAACATTAGGCTATTATTGTCATAGCCTGAACTCACTCGAGGTTATAGATTAAATCCAGACTATGACTTATGTCAAATAGTTTTCAAATTAAGGATCTGTGTAGGTATAGAAAAAATAGTGATGGATATATTTATCTATTATTGAGATTCTCATTTTGATAAATGTATTATAATGGTTATATAGAGGTACATATTGTTAATTTCACCATAAATGTTTAGGGCTACAAGTAAAATAATTTTAATTAAAAAAATATTAAAATTTGTTTTTACTGGTTTTAGTATCTTCTTTATAGGAGTGTTACTTTTTATGACAGTACATGATTTAATGACAGGCGAATCTTCCATTACTGCAGAGTATTGTGCAAAGTATGGATTTTTAGCATCACCTGGTTGCTGGTAATAAAATATTACAAGATAATAAATTTAATTGTCTTATCCTGAACTCAATCCAGGTTTATAGATCTAGGCTATGACAATAAATCATATGACTTGTTATAAATATTCCAATAAAAACATAATTTATGAGTTTGCACAAATCAAGTAAAAAATGATTTAAAAAACATAGCCCTCTAATGACCATAGAAGACTATGTATGCACATCAATGATTGAATTGCGGTAATATCGATAGAGAAATATTTTATTTAATAATTGGAGGCAAATTTATTATAATGCCGGTAGGTTCATATTGTTTTCGAAATGGTCCTAAAGGTCACTACATAAAATAGTTATTGTATTGATTTATTATTTCTTATTCTTAGCCTGCATATTCTTATGAATAATTAATTGACTAAATACTATATATCAAACATTATTGTCTAAATATGAACTGTCATTGGAGAATAGGGAAGAAGTGAAAAGGAACTTGATAATTTTGCTAGAAACAGGCGAATGGCTTTACAAAGAAAATGAATTACTAACATTTTTGATCAATATTATTATTTTTCTAAGAAAACAAAATTATTTTTAAATGAGATCATAAAGTTTTGTAAAAAATCGATTCCAAGCAAACTCATTGCTGGATTTGTTACTGCATCAAATGGGATCATCATCATCTACTATCAATATATTTTTACCTTTAATAGTAGGCATTTTTACATTCTCTTAGTCCAAGAGCACTATTTTTTATTAAGTTTATAAATAACGATTAACAATTAATTTAAAAAAGTTCAACATATTTAGTCTCAAATTATGTGAAAGATTATAGAATTAGTAGTATTACAAGAAGTAGTATTACAAGAAGAAGATTTGAAGAATCTTCATAAATAATAAATATCTTGAATATAACTATACTCTAAATGATTTCTAAATTAGACTCCACGAGTTCAGCGCCCAGAGTGGGACTCACCCTGAAACTATATTCGCTGTTTATATTATCAATAAATAATTATTCAATTACAAATCTAAGGGTTTAGAGATATAGTTATTCATTCAAGATACCAACTCAATCTTTCTGTCTTAATGTTTATTATAAAGATGTATAGAATAAAACTAAAAATATATTGTAATACAAATGAAGATAAATATTATTTATGAAGTTACATTAGTGTCCCTTCTTCTGTAATACTCCAAATGTTTTCTTAGCCTCTATTATTGCAGAACTATTAATTTTTTCATTAGCATTTAGGGATTCTTTTATAATAAAGCTGTATATGTTTACATGCGCCCCAGCCTCAGCCGGGCCAGCTTCTCGAACAGCTTCCGATAGGCGTCTCTTGCCCCCTCGTCGCGATGCAGCTGCATGCAGGCCGCCTCATCCAGGTGGTTCACCGATGAGACGGACAGGATCCTGTTGAACCTCTCATCGCCGGGCTCGAATTCCTGAAAGGTCTCCCTCCGCAGCTCCGCGGAGTCGGCGCCCAGCCGCGAGGCAGCGCGGTCGAACCTCTCCTGCATGCCACTGGTCGACCCGGCCTGCTCCGGCTCCAGCGCCGCGAGCCGGCTGGCGCCCGCGGCCAGCGTGTGGGAGGCCATGGAGGCCGTCGCCGGCTCCAATGTCCAGGACGTTGGACCCTTCAAGCGGCACGCCCTCGAACATTCGCTGGAGGGAGAAGGCGAGGTTGCCCACCGAGGTCCCGGGGTGCTCGGCGCGCACCATCTCGTAGTAGGCATCCATCCGGTCTGACATCGAAGCATCCTTGCTCGGGGACACTGAGGTCTACAGGATCGACATGTAGCGGTCCAGCTCCCACTGGGAGACCTGCACGCGGTAGTCCTCCCACTCCTGCCGCTTGATCTCGACGTAGCGGTTGAAGATGTGCTCGCCGAAGGTGCGCAGCACCAGCTCGGACTCGGCCGTCAGCTCGATCGCCTCGCCCGAGGGTCTCGGGCAGCTGCTCGATGCCCAGCCGCTTGCGCTCGTCGGGCGACAGGTGGTAGAGGTTCTTCTCCATCGGCTCGGGCAGCTCGTAGCCCTTCTCGATCCCCTCCAGCCCGGCGTTCAGCAGGATCGCGAACGTCAGGTAGGGGTTGCACGCCGGGTCGGGGCAGCGCAGCTCCATCCGCGTGGCCTGCTCCTTGCCGGGGTGGTAGAGCGGCACCCGCACCAGCGCCGAGCGGTTGCGCCGCGACCAGGCGCAGTACACGGGCGCCTCGTAGCCGGGCACGAGCCGCTTGTACGAGTTGACCCACTGGGCGAACACCGAGGAGATCTCGCGGGCGTGCTTCAGCTGGCCGGCGATGAAGGCCTTGCCCACGTCGGAGAGGTAGTACTGGTCGTCGGCGTCGTAGAAGGCGTTGCGCCCGTCCTTGAACAGCGACTGGTGGGTGTGCATCCCCGAGCCGTTCTCGCCGAACAGCGGCTTGGGCATGAAGGTGGCGTGCCAGCCGTACTTCATGGCGTACTCCTTGACCGTGATCCGGTAGGTCATGCAGTCGTCCGCCATCTTCAGCGCGGCGGCGTAGCGCATGTCGATCTCGTGCTGCGAGGGGCCGACCTCGTGGTGGGTGTACTCCACGTGGATGCCCAGCTCCTCCAGCGCCAGCACGGTCTCGCGGCGCACGTCGGAGCCCGCGTCGAGCGTGGTCAGGTCGAAGTAGCCGCCCTCGTCGAGGATCTCCGGCTGGCCGGACTCCGGGCGCGCGTTGCGGAAGTAGAAGTACTCGAGCTCGGGCCCGACGTTGAAGGTGTCGAAGCCCATGACTCGGCCCGCTCCAGCGCGCGCCGCAGCACCTGGCGGGGGTCGCCCTCGTACGGCTCGCGGCTGGGCGTCACGACGTCGCAGAACATGCGCGCCACGCCCTTGTCCTCGGGCCGCCAGGGCAGCACCGCGAAGGTGGAGGCGTCGGGCATGGCGATCATGTCCGACTCCTCGATGGCGTTGAAGCCGGTGATCGAGGAGCCGTCGAAGCCCATCCCGCCCTCGAAGGCGTCGTCGAGCTCCGCCGCGTTGATCGAGAAGCTCTTCAGCTGGCCGAGGATGTCCGTGAACCAGAGGCGGATGAAGCGGATGTCCCGCTCCTTCACGAGCGCCTGCACGTCGTCGGCGGTCTTCGGGTGGTCGGGCATCGGCGCAGCCTAACGCCCGCCACCGCGGTCACATATGGACTAGAGGTAGGACTGGGCCCAGCCTTCAGGGCCCGCACGGCGGGTTCCAGCGCCCGGCCCTTGGCGGTCAGGCCGTACTCCACGCGCCCCGGCCCGTCGCCGGTCAGGCGGCGGGCGACGATGCCCTCGGCCTCCAGCTCCTTGAGGCGCTCCGAGAGGAGCCGGTCGGATAGGTCGGGCACCAGCTGCTTGATCTCCGAGAAGCGCAGCGGCCCGTCCAGGAGGACGCTGAGGATCGCTCCCGTCCATCGCTTGCCCACCAGCTCGACGGCCCGGTGGTAGAGCGAACAGCACGCGGGCCGGCTCTCGGCCATCGCGGGCTGCCGTCTGCGTTCCGGCGACCGCGACCTCATCTGTAAGGGAACCGGCGGGAGGGCTGGGACTGCGGGACCGCACCGCCGGATCGCCTATGCGGCCCTCAGCAGGCGGGACTCCTCGTGGGACCCGTCCCTGGACGTCGCCGGCGCGCGTGACCAGGTTCGCGAAGCTGTTCATGGCCACGTGCGCCACCGCCTCGAGGATCTGCTCGTCCTCCCAGCCCGCCTCGCGCGCCTCCTCGTGGAGGTGTAGCGGCGGCGGGCCGTCGCTCGTCAGGAGCGCCTTGGACGTAGCGCAGCAGCGCCGCCTCGCCCTCGTCGTGGGAGTCGAACTCCCGTGCCAGGGCGATCTCGTCGATGCCCAGGCCGGCCTCGCGGCCGGTTCGTGCCAGCGTGGCCAGCGCGTACTCGCTGCCCTGGTGCTGGCCACCGCCAGCGCGATCCGCTGCTGGGTCTTCAGCGGCAGGGTGCAGTGGCGAAGCTCCGACCGCATTCGCGCGTAGGCGCGGAGCGTGGCCGGTGCGCCGGCCAGCACGCCGACGATGTTGGAGAGCTGGCCGCCACCGGCGAGCGCGCCCTTGAGGACCGGCATGCTGCGCTCGGGCGCGGTCAGATCGTCGTGAACTTGGAACCTGCTCTCCTTGGTCTTCATGGCCGCTTCTCTTTCCGTTGTGCTTACTGGAAGTAAGGATACGCGACGATGCGCCGGCAACGCCGCCTGCAAGAACGGATACGCAGCAGCATCCCGCGCCGGATGTCTAGCCGGGTGGATCAGCCGTTCCTGAAGACGGCGCCGGGGCGCGGCTCGCCGTTTCCGGGATGGCTGTGTGTGACTGGCGTTCGCCGGCGATCGCAGCCGTGCTGATAGCACGGCGAGGAGCCGGCGGACGTCAGGCGCGCACAGACGCCCGGAAGCTAGACGCCGCGGTGGCCGCGGCCATGAACACGAGGAAGAGGCCCAGAGCACTGCCCACAGGGCGATGCGGTCGGGGCGCGCGTGGATCTGCTCGGCGGCGGGCGAACGGCGGCGCCTCGGGGGCACGGGGTGCCCGGTGATCTTCACGGTGCGGCGGCCGTTGGCGGCGTAGGTCGGCCCCTGCTCGGTCTCCACGAGGTGGAGCCTACGGCGCGGGACGGACACGTCTGGCTCGGGTTCCCGCTCCGTGCGGAAGGCGGCTTCTTGCATCGGCTCTCTTTCGTAATGCCTGCGGGGTTAGCTGACGGGCTCGCGCTGAAAGAGCTGCGCTACGGCTGGGTGTGAGCCGATTCGCCCCCGGCCTCGCGACCAGTGGTTCCCCCACGTCCCGGTCGGGACTTCGGCGGGTTGGGACGCGGGAACTGTAACAGGGTCCGCCGAGGCCCCGAAAACGCTCTAAGCAGGACTATTGACCCGCGACCTCGGACACGTACTCGGCCACGTCGCGCGCCTCCTGGCCCTCCAGCAGCCGCGCGGGCATCCGATCCTGTCCGCTGCCGCCGTTGCGAATGGCGTTCAGCACGCGTTGCTGGGACACCTCGCCGAGGTCGTCCAGGTCGGGGCCGGTCACGCCGCGCGCGTTCACGGCGGCGAGGCTGTGGCAGCTGGCGCACTGCTGGCGAAAGAGCTGCTTGCCACGCTCCGCCTGGTCCCCGATCTTCTCGGTCCGCAGGTTGCCCGTGCCGCCCGTCGCCTCGCCGCGGTTGGCCAGGATCAGCGCCGGGACCCCCAGCCCCAGGGCCACGTAGAGCACCGGGATGACGACCTTGAAGGCGCGCCCGCCCCGAGTGAGGTAGGCCTCGCGCGCGGCGCTCGGCCCGCCGGAGAAGGCGATGAACAACACCGCCACGCCGAGGAGCACGAACGGGATCAGGAAGGCGATGACCTCCATGTGCGCGCGGATGCTATTCGACCCGGCTGACGCGGGTGAGTGCCTGGGCGCCGGTTGCGGAGCCCAGGTCGAGCGCGCTCAGTCGGCGGCGCGCGGCGCGTCGTCGCCCACGAGCGAGGCGCCGGAGTACACGTTGAAGGCCCCGTCGCGCGCGAAGCCGCACAGCACCAGCCCGTTCTCCTCCGCGAGCTCCACCGCAAGCGAGGTGGGGCCGCCCACGGCCACGATCCCGGCCAGCCCGGCCAGCACGGCCTTCTGCACCAGCTCGAAGCTGACGCGACCCGAGAGGCAGGCCACCACGCCCGGCAGCGGATAGCGCCCTTCCAGCAGCATGGCGCCGATGGCCTTGTCCATCGCGTTGTGGCGGCCCACGTCCTCCCTGAGGACCAGCAGCTCGCCGAAGGCGTCGAACAGGCCCGTGGCGTGCAGGGCCCCCGTCCGCTGGAAGCTGCGCTGCGCAGCACGCGCGCGGACCGGGATCTCCCGGATCAGCTCGGGGTCGAGTCGCGCCCGGACGCCCGCCGCGGGCGCGCCGCCCGTCGCGCCGCGGGAGGCGTGCAGGCGCACGTGCTCGAGCGCGGCCTTGCCGCACACCCCGCAGGACGAGGTCAGGTGAAAGGCGCGCTCGGACGCCGGGTCGCGGCGCAGGCCCGCGCGCGTCCGTACCTCCACGGTGTTGGCCGCCAGGTCGGAGGTCAGGCCCACGGCGGCCACGTCGTCATGCCCGCCGATGAGCGCCTCTCCGGCGAGGAAGCCCACGGCCAGCTCCTCGTCCTCCCCCGGCGTGCGCATGGTCACCGCAAGCGGCCGGCCGTCCACGCGGATCTCCAGCGGCTCCTCGATGGCCAGCTCGTCGCGCACCCGCCGGCGCGCGCCCTGCCCCACCCGCTCGATCCACGCGAGCGCGACCTGAGGCTCGATCGCTACCGGCATCACGGCTGAGGCTAGCGCCGCAGTGCGAGCCGGTCCCCCACCCCGTGCATGTGCTCCCGCTTGACATATGCTGATATTGGTATATATAGTCGGAGACGTGGCAAGAGCAGCGACCACGGCAGATGCGTTCAACGCGGTGGCCGAGCCCCGGCGGCGTCAGATCCTCGATGTGCTCGCCGGCGGCGAGCGGCCGGTGAACGACGTGGTGCGCCTCGTCGGGCTGACGCAGCCGCAGGTTTCCAAGCACCTGCGGGTGCTCAGGGAGGTGGGCGCGGTCCAGGTGCGCGAGGACGGACGGCAGCGGCTGTACCGGCTGAACGGCCAGGCGCTGAAGCCCATCCACGACTGGGTGAAGACCTACGAGCGCTCGTGGTCGGAGCGGTTCGACCTGCTCGACGCCGTACTGGAGGACCTCAAACAACAACAGAAGGAGTAAGGAGATGGCGGCGATGACGAGTAGCGGAACGGCGAAGGTGACGCTCCCCACGGACGAGCAGATCCTGATCACGCGCGAGTTCGACGCCCCGAAGCACCTGGTGTTCCAGGCGTGGACGACGCCGGAGCTGGTCAGGCGCTGGTGGACGGCGAAGCGCGGCCAGATGACTGTCGCCGAGATCGACCTGCGGGTGGGCGGCAAGTGGCGCTACGTGATGGTGGCCGACGGCGACATGGAGGTCGGCTTCCACGGTGAGTACCGCGAGATCGTGCCCAACGAGCGGCTGGTGTCCACCGAGGTCTACGAGGGCATGCCCGAGGCCGAGGCCGTGAACACCCTGACCCTCACCGAGACCGATGGCCGCACGACGCTCGAGGTGCTGGTGCAGCACTCGAGCAAGGAGCACCGCGACGGACACATCGAGTCCGGGATGGAGGACGGCATGCAGGACGCCATGGACCTCCTGGAGGAAGTGGCGGTCTCGCTCCGCTGAGCGGACCCGCACCGGCAATGGAAAGGGCCCCGATCGCTCGGGGCCCTTTCTTTAGCCGGTCGATAAGCCGGATCCTGTCGTGGACAGCCATCCATCTCCCCGCCGCGTGCGGCGGGCGGGCCCAACGGCCCTGCGGCCTACCTGGGACTCGGCGGGCAGCGTCATCGTCCCTGCTTGGCCTTGCACCGGGTGGGGTTTGCCTGGCCGGCGCGTCGCCGCGCCGCCGGTGCGCTCTTACCGCACCATTTCACCCTTGCCGGCGACGGAGCGCACGTGCAGCCCCGCCGCTTAGGCGGTGTGTTTCTGTGGCACTTTCCCGCGGGTTTCCCCGGGTCGGTCCCCCGACCACCTCGCCCTGCGGTGTCCGGACTTTCCTCGAACGCCGGTTTTCTCTCCGACGCCCGCGGCTGCCTGACCGGCGAGCCAATGGTAGGCGCCTGGCGCGCTGCCGCCAAGGGCTGGGCGCTAACCGCCGAGAGATTTAGGAGAGGGTGGAGCCGCAGCCGGCGCAGCGGGAGCTCGCCGCCCCCGGTGCCCGCCGCATGTGCGAATGGCACACGGGGCATTCGGCCGCCCCGCCGGCGCGCAGGCCCTCCCAGACGCCTTCGAGCAGCTGCTCGAGCGTGAGCCCATCGCCACCGGACGGAGCGGGGACGCCAGCAACGGCGCCCGTTCTGCCGACTGAACAAGGAGAACGCGGGCGTCGCGAGCGTGTGACGACCGCGGAAGTCATGTGACTCCGGTCTCGTGGGCTGGCCGCGAAAACCGAGCTGGGCAAGGACGCAGGGAGGTCGTAGTGCTCTGCACACGACCGACCGAGGACACAGCCGAGCGACGGTTTGCAGCGAGCCAGGTCACGAGACCCTCCGGAGCACGCCGACCACCTTTCCGAGCACCTTGACCTCGGAGCTGCGGATGGGCTCCATCTCCCGAGTTCTCGGGCTGGAGCCGCACGTGGTCGGACTCCTTGAAGAAGCGCTTGACCGTGGCGTCGGCTTCGCCGACGAGGGCCACCACGATCTCGCCGTTGCGGGCCGTGTCCTGGGAGCGGACAACGACGTGGTCGCCGTCGTGGATGCCCGCCTCGATCATGGAGTCGCCCGCGACGGAAAGGATGAACTCGCCGTCGTCGCCGCCCGCGAGCGACGGGATCTGGACGTACTCGTCCACGTTCTCCTCGGCCAGCACCGGCTCACCGGCGGCCACCCGGCCGACCACGGGGATGCCCCCCGTGACAGCGCGCTTGGCCTTGTCGACGAGCAGCTCGATGGCGCGCGGCTTGGTGGGGTCGCGGCGCAGGAGGCCGACCTTCTCGAGGTTGGCCAGGTGGGCGTGCACCGTGGACGACGACGTGAGCCCGATGGCCTTGCCGATGTCCCGGACGGTCGGCGGGTAGCCGTACTTGGCCGAGTACTTCTTGATGAAGTCGACGATCTCCTGCTGGCGCTTGGTGAGGTCGAGATCCGCCATTCAGAACCCCTCTCCGGTGGCTGATTTGGCCGCTGAGTCGAACATGTGTTCGTAGACTAGCGCGGCCCCGGACGGAAAGGGCGGGCCCACCCCCGCCGCTATGATCGGCGGCCGCACGCGCCTGTGGCGGAATTGGTAGACGCGCAAGGTTGAGGGCCTTGTCCTGCTTATGCGGGGTGGGTGTTCGAGTCACCCCAGGCGCATGGAGAGGTGCCCGCAGCGCTGCGTCGAGGCGTCAGGCCTGCTGGCCCAGCACGAGCGCCGACAGCTTCGACTGGATGCAGCGAACCAGGTCGTTGTAGGAGTTGCAGAAGGAGCGGACACCCTCGCGCTCCAGGGCGACCGTGATCTCGTCGAGGTCGAGCCCGGCCTGAGCCGACTCTGCGAGGACCCGCTCGGCGGGGCCCGTGTCGGTAGCGAGCGGCGGGTCGACGACGCCGTGGGCTGCGAATGCCCGCAGAGTCTGCATCGGCATCGTGTTGATCACGCCGGGCGCGATCAGCCGCGTGACGTAGTGCACGTCGGAGAGGGCGCCGTCCTTTGTGCCGGTGCTCGCCCACAGCGGCCGTTGCCGGCGGGCCCCCCGGGCGCGGAGCGCGTCCCATCGGTCGCCGGCGAAGCGCTCGAGGTATCGCCCGTACCCGCGGTGCGCGTTGGCGATCGCGACCTCGCCGCGCAAAGGCGAGTCGAGCGGAAGCGCGGCGTGGGCCTTCGCGTCGACCCTGGAGACAAAGAAAGAGGCCACCGAGGAGATGCCCTGGAGCGGGTCTCCGGCCTCGGCGCGGCGCTCGAGCCCTGCCAGGTATGCCTCCATCACCCGCTCGTAACGGGCAACGGAGAACAGCAGCGTCACGTTTACGTTCACGCCGTCTGCGGTGAGCTGCTCGATTGCGGGGATGCCAGCCTCGGTGGCCGGGACCTTGATCATCACGTTGGGCCCTCGAGCCGCTGCCAGAGCACGCGCGCCTGGGCGATGGTCGCCTCGGTGTCGTCGGCCAGATCGGGCGTGCATTCGAAGGAGACGAAGCCGTCGTGGCCGGCGGTGGCGTCGTAGACCGGGCGCAGGATCCCCGCCGCGCGGCGGACATCCTCCAGGGCGATCTCGAAGAAGAGCTCCCGGACGTCGGTCTGGCCGGCGGCGACTGCCGTTCGCAGCTGCTCGTCGTAGGCGGTCGACCCCGTGATGGCCGTGGCGAAGATCGTGGGGTTGGACGTGGCTCCTGTGACCGAGCAGTCGCGCACGAGAGCGGCGAACTCGCCGCTGTCGAGCAGCTCGCGCGAGAGGGTGTCCAGCCAGATCGAGACCCCGCCGTCGTGGAGAGCTTCGAGGCGGCTGTTGGGTTTCGGTCGCATCGGTGGCATTAGCGCCCGCGGGCGCTGGCTTCTTACCTCCGGGCGTAAGAAAAGGCGTGCGCACGTAGCCAAGGGGTTGCGATGTCCGTACTGGGATGCTGCACGGTGTTAGCGTCCACCCCATCGTTCGCACCCCCGCCCCGACCGGCACCGAAGGGGCCGACGCCGAATCCCGAGCGCTCCTCGAGCGCCTGCGCGCCGCCGGTCCCCAGCGCGACCAAGCACTCGGCGAGTTGCGCGAGTTGCTTCTCAAGGCCGCCCGCTTCGAGGTGGGCCGCCGCGCACGCGCCCTTCCTCACCTGCGTGGCGGCGATGACGAGGATCTCGCCCAGCAGAGCGCGGACGACGCGCTGGTGGCGATCCTCGCCAAGCTCGACGACTTTCGCGGCGACAGCCGCTTCACGACCTGGGCCTACAAGTTCGCCCTGCTCGAAGCCGCGGTCAAGGTCCGGCGGCGGGCCTGGCAGGGCCGCGAGGTGCCGGTCGAGGCCGACCACTGGGCGCTGATGTCAGATCACGGCTCCACCCCCGACGTCGAATCCGAGACCGGCGAGCTATGGCCGCCATCCAGCGCGCGATCGAACACGACCTCACACCACACCAGCGCGAGATCCTCGTGGCCCTGACCCTGAACGGCGTGCCCATCGACGTGCTGGCCGAACGCCTGGCCACCACTCGCGGGGCCCTCTACAAGACCCTCCACGACGCGCGCCGGAAGCTGCGCGGCGTGCTCGCCGATCAGGGCCTGTCGATCGACAACCGCTGAGGAGCCATGAACGACCCGACAACCCACACCACGATCAAGCGGATCCTCGGACCCTCCGGGGAAGAGATCCTGTGCGACGAGTGCTTCGACAGGCTCGACAGCTACGTCGAGCTCGAACTGGGCGGCCAGCCGGCCGACGAGCGAATTCCCGGCATGCGTGCCCACCTCGAGGGCTGCCCGGCATGCCGCGAGGAATACGAGAGCCTGCGCGAACTGGTCCGAGCGGCGACTCGCCCGCATAGCCCGCCGCTCGGATCTGGCGAGCTCCGGCGTAAGTTCGAGCCGGATCGCGTCGCGAAGGGGTAACGACCATCTCCGAAGGGAGCCCCCATGAGCAGCGCCGTCGCGGCCCTTCTGCGGCCTATCCCCATTCCCAAGCCGAACGTGTTGCGTACCGACCCGGCCGCCCAGGCCTTCATGTTGCTGCGGATCACGTTCACCGTCGCGCCGATCCTCTTCGGCCTCGACAAGTTCGCCGAAGTCATGATCAGCGACTGGACCAACTACCTCGCGCCCGAGTTCAACGACGTGATCCCGGGAAACGCGTCTGGACGCGATGCACGTCGTCGGCGTGGTGGAGGTCGCCGCCGGCGTTGTGGTCCCCCTCACGCCACGCTTCGGCGGCCTGCTCGTAGCCGGGTGGCTGGGCGGCATCATCGTGAGCCTGCTCATCGTCGGCGGCTACGCCGACATCGCGCTGCGCGACTTCGGCCTGCTGCTCGGGGCCCTCGCCCTTGCGCGGCTGGCCACCGCCTACTCCCAGGAACCCCCGGCCGCGGGTCACGCCGGTTAGCACCTGACGCTGGTGGCGCGGCGCCGACGGCGCCGCGCCACTCGCGCATATCCCGCCGTGCCGCGCTATGCCTCCAGCGCTCGCGCGAGGAGATCGGTTGTCACGTTCGATCCGCAGAGGGGCGTGGCCACGGCTCGGTCGCGCAGCTCCTCGCCCAGCGCCATCACCCCGGCCACACCCGCCGCGCCTGACGGCTCGGTGATCAGCCCGCAACGCTCGTAGAGCAGCCGCATCGCGGTGAGCAGAGCCTGATCGTCGACGAGCACGAAGCGATCGACCACCTCCCGCATGAGCTCGACCGCCTCGGGCACGGGCACCCGAGAGGCGAGGCCGTCGGCAATCGTGGCGGTCGGCCCGCCCACGCTCGTGTCGCCGGTCCGCCACGCGCGCTCCATGGCGGGCGCAGCGGCCGGACCGACCGCGATGACCTCGGTGTCCGGGCTCGCGTGCTTGACCCAGGCGGCGACACCGCAGATCAGTGACCCGTTCCCGACCGGCACCAGCAGGTGATCCAGCTTGCCGTGGCGAGCCAGCTCCACCGCAATCGTGCCCGCGCCCTCGGCTATCTCCGTGTCCAGGCCGTCGACGACGAGCTGCCACCCTCGCTCGGTGGCCGCCTCGGCCACGGTTTCGCGAGCGTCGTCGAAGTCGCCGTCGACGGCGTCCACCTGGGCGCCGAGGGCCCGGATCCGCTGGACCTTCAGGGGGTTGGCGTCCCGGGCGGTGAAGACGTGCACCTCGCGGCCGTGGGTGCGCCCCGCGTAGGCCAGGCCCTGTCCGAAGTTCCCCGCGGACGCGCACGCGAGCGGCGCCGCGCCCCCCGAACGGGCGAGCCAGTCGGTGCCGCGCCCCTTGAAGCTGCGGATCGGGTTCACGGTCTCGACCTTCAGGACCACCTCGCAGCCCAGCGGCTCTCGCAGCTCCTCCGCGAGGAACTGCGGGGTGTTGAGGAAGACCGGGTCGATCGCGGAGGCCGCGCGCTCGACCCTGGCCAGATCGACCCCGGTCATCGGTCCGGCTAGAACGGCAGGGTGCCGCAGCGGAAAAAGTACGGGAGCACGCCCAGCGGCGCTCGCACGGTCGCCCTCCGTGGGCCGCGGTAACGGGCTGCCCCGCTGCCCTGGCGGCGCCAGCATCCGCGCGGGAAGCTCACGCTGCGCGAGGTCGCGCCCTCCTGCACGATCGGCGCAACCAGCACGTCGTCGCCCAGCAGCCACTGCTGGGACTCCGTGGCCGCGCCAGGCGCCTCGGGCGCCGCCAGCCACATCGGCTGGGTGATGGGAATCCCGGTGCGGCGCCCCTTGCGCCACAGGCGCCTGATGTAGGGCACGGCCTGCTGGTGCAGCGATGCCATCCGCGTCCAGCGGTCGAGGGTGGCCTGGCCGTAGGCCCACGGCATCCGCGTGCCGTTCACGGCCGAGTTGTGCACCCGGAAGTAGGGAGTGAGGGCCGCCCACTCGCTCCAGCGGTTGAACAGCTCCTCGGTGGGCGGCCCGGTGAGCGAGTCGATGTACCCGCCGATGTCGGTGGTGTAGCCGAACGCTCCGCCCACCGCCCGGTTCAGCATGTCCGGTCCCTGGGAGCGCAGCCCGGAGCCCGCGCTCCAATCCACGGTCTCGTCGCCGGGGAAGGTGCCCATCTCATATGCCGCGCTGCCGGGCCGGCCGCTGTAGCCCGCGCGCGTGAAGAACCAGTACGGGTCGCGGCGGCCCTTCGCGCGGGCGATGTCGTCGATGATTCGCCTGCTGGCCCTGTGGAAGAGCACCGGGTAGCGGTTGTGCATGGTCTTGCCCGTGCTCCCGTCGGCGAAGTGCATGTCGTCCTGAACCTGCTCGCCGAAGTCCTGCATGAAGCCGTCGGCACCGGCGTCGTGGAGCATCTTGAGCCGATCGCGCCACCACGCGAGCGTGCGCGGGTTGGTGAAGTCGAGCAGCGTGGCCGGCGCCCCGCCGTTGGAGCCGAAGACGTACGGCCGCCCGTCGCGCGTCTTGGCGACCAGGCCGAGCCGCGCCGTCTCCTCGTAGTCGCCGGCGGGCTGCGTGTTCAGCGAGTCGTTGGACACGTAGGCGCGGTGGTAGAGAACCGTCTTGATGCCCCGTTCGTCGAGGCGGCGGATCACGCTCTTCACGTAGTCGAAGTCCCTGAGCAGGGCGTATCCCTCGAACGCGTAGGCGCTGAGCTTCACGTCGTAGCGCTCGATGTCGGCCAGGTCGCGCTCGATCTTGGCCCGGTAGGTGGCGGCGGTCTCGGGTGCCGGGAGCGTGGGCAGCGCACCAACCTGGAGCGCGCGCGACACCATCGGGCCCTGTGCCCACCCGGGCGGCACCCGGTGGCGGCCGGTGATGGCGGTCAGCCCCGAGGCGGCCCGCTGCCTGGTCGGCCCGAACACCACGCTGTAGTCGAGCCTCGAGGCCGAAGCCTGCACCTGCCACGCCGTCCGGCGGTCGTTGGCCATTCGCCAGCGGGAGTACTCCGGCTGGTTGAGGAGGAACCCGTAGCCGCGCGAGGACACGAACTGCGCCTGCGGGTAGTAGGCGGCGTTGGGCCCGTTCGGGAACAGGAAGCGCTCGAAGCCCCCCGGGATGCCCTCAGGGATGTTCGGGGTGACCGACAGCTGCGGCCCCGTGTAGTCGGTGCCCTGCTCGACGAGCGACGGCAGCAGGGAGAGCCCCCCGCTGATCGTCGGCCGGCCGCCGAGGTTCTCCTGCTCGGTCCAGCCCCCGAGCTTCTGGCCGCGCTTGTTCACGGTCCCGTGGCGGCCGCCGAACCCGTGGAAGCCCTCGCCCCGGCGCGCGACGAACGAGTCGCCCATCGTGATCACCCCACGCCTGGACGTGGGCCGCACCCGCACCCGCAGCGAGCGTCCCCCGTCGGGCGTGATCTGGACCTTCAGGCGGCGCGCCCCGTCGCTGGTGGCGACGAGCATCCGCACGCCGCGCCCGGCGCGGCGCAATGAGACCACCGAGCGGGCCGAGTGGACGGTCCCGCTGCGACGGGAGAAGAGAAGGTTGCCGTTCCACAGGCCCGCGTTCCACTGGTCACGGAACTCGGTGCCCACCTCGAAGGAGAGCGGCGCGTAGGTGGCGTTGTCGGGCTGCAGCTCGAGGCCGAACGGCTCCGGGTCGCGGGTGGGCGGCAGCCGGCGGGGACCGATGCGGCGATTGGCCACCTGGCGGAGGAGGGTCTTGCCGTCCGCATCACGGAAGGACACGCGGAAGGGCGCGCGCTGCACGACCGCCGCACCGCCTCCGGTCTCCACGACCACCCGCTCGCCGGTGATCCGCACGGCCCCGTGCGCCGGCGCGGCCAGGGCCACGGACGCTGCAGCGAAGGCGGAGATGGCGACAAGTCGTCCGTGACGCATGAACGCTCACGCATACTAAGACCGAGCGATACCGTGGGCGCATGAGCGAGAGCTTCTGCGATGCGCGACCCGGGGTGAGCCTCTGTTACGAGTCGTTCGGCGACCGGTCGGACCCACCCGCCCTCCTGGTGATGGGGCTGGGGATGCAGATGATCGCCTGGCACGACGACTGGTGCGAGCAGCTCGCGAGCCGTGGCTTCTACGTCGTCCGGTTCGACAACCGCGATGCGGGGCGCTCGACACATTTCGAGGGCACGCCTCCCACCGTCCGCCAGCTGCTGCTCCGCCGGTTTCGCCCGGGTCAGTACACCCTGCACGACATGGCGGAGGACACGGTCGGGCTGCTGCGCGAGCTGGAGCTGGCCCCGGCGCACGTGATCGGCGTGTCCATGGGCGGCATGATCGGCCAGGCGCTGGCGGCCCGCCACCCCGACAGCGTGAGGTCGCTGACCTCGATCATGTCCACCACGGGGAACCGCTTCCGCGGTCAGCCCGCGCTGGCCATGTACCGCCTGCTGCTGCGGCGCGCGCCCACCGATCGCGAGGGGTTCGTGAACCACGCGGCCAAGGTCTTCGCGATGATCGGCTCGCCCGGCTTCCCGCGCGACGATGCGGTGGTCCGCGACCTGGCCGCGCGCAGCTGGGACCGCGACCATGACCCTTATGGCACCGGACGCCAGCTGGCGGGAATCCTCGCGGCCGGCGATCGAACCCAGGAGCTACGCAACATCACCACGCCCACGCTGGTGATCCACGGGGACTCGGACCGGCTGATAGCGCCGTCGGGCGGAAGGGCCACCGCGCGCGCGATCCGGGGTGCGAAGCTGCTCACCATTCCCGGAATGGGACACGACCTCCCGCGAGACGCCTGGCCGCGGCTACTCGACTCGATTCAGGCTCACGCGAACGCGGTCGACGGCGTGCCTCAGCCGGCGTAGAACTAGTGGACGGCGACCCCGACAGCCCCAGCACCGAGGAGCTGCGGATCGGCCAGGCAGCGCGGGAGGAGCGCGAGCGCGAGGCCGCGGACGAGGCTGTGGACTCCGAGGAGGCTGCCCAGCACGAGCGCCGCGCGGACAAGTCGGCCTACCTTCGCTCCAAGCTCGAGGAGCGCGAGCGAGCCGAACGCGAGCAGGACTAGATCTTCAGCAGCACGATCACGTTCACGACGAACAGCAGCGCGAACGCGACGGTCCAGCGGTTGAGGTTGCGCTCCACCAGGGAGCCTCCGCCGAGCGGGCCGCTACCGCCGCCCACGCCGAAGGCGCCCGAGAGCCCTGCGTCCTTGCCCGAGTGCAGGAGCACGAGGACGATGACGACCACCGAAAGGATGATCTGCAGGCCGCTGAGGATCGCTTCCATGGCCGCGGAAGATAGCGGGTCAACCGCCCGGCGGCGGGGGCTCCAGCGCGTCTAGTTGGCGCAGGATCGTCGATCGCCTCGGCGCGCAGGTCGGCGTCGATCGCGCGGTGGTCGTCCTCGGAGACCTTGCCCATGCGCAGGTCCAGCTCGGCGTCGCGAATCTCCCGGTACTTGGCCTCCTTGGCCGCCTCGAGCTCCGCCCGGCGGGCAGCGTCGGCCGCGTCCGGCGTCCCCGCCGCAGCAGGGGGCGGATCACCACGGCCGCGACCAGGCAGGCCAGCACCACGAGGGCCACGGCGTACTCCACGAGCTGGACTCTATGCGCGGGTGAGCTCGCGGCCGAGGCGCGCCGCGTACAGGGAGCGCACCCGGCGCAGCCGCGCCTCGGGCGAGGGCCAGGCGGCGATCAGCGCGCCCAGCAGCGCGATGCCGCCGCCGATCCAGATCCAGGACACAAGCGGCGAAACGATCGTGCGGAACGCGGCCGGCGGGGGATCGCGCCGGTAGCGCTCGGCGATCGCGGCGATCGCGATCGCCTGCACGTTCCCGCCGGAGTCGCCGAAGCGGCGGTTGGCCTCGCGGATCGGCCCGTCCAGGGCGCTGATGTCGGGCCGCACGGCGGCCCAGAGGTCGCGTCGCAGGCCCCAGCGCACGTCGACCTCGCTGGTGGCCTCGCCCTCGAAGAAGCGCCCGATCGCGCCGTCGCCCATGTCGCGCGAGGGATAGTAGTTGCGCGACGGGCTGAGCGTGAACGACTCGTCGCCCTTGCGCACCGACAGCACCGCGCCGAAGGAGATGGGCGCGCCGGTGCCGGCGCTGTCGCCGCCCAGCTTGGCGGTGGGCCGCACGTAGGTGACCTCGTAGCCGCCGGTGCGTGAACCGCTCGCCCGGCGACAGGCGCACGTCGCGCTGGTCCTGGAACGCCGAGGACCCGGCCACGCCGAGGAACAACACCGCGATGCCGGCATGCACCACGTAGCCGCCGTAGCGGCGGCGGTTGCGCCCCACGAGCTGCGCCAGCGCGCGTGGCCACGCTCGCCGGTGATCGTGCGCCGCGCCGCGGCACCGCGGGCGAACTCCTGGACGACAACGGCGAGCACAAATGCCACCAGGGCAGAACATGGCCAGCGCCAGCGGGCTGTCGGCCGCGCCGGTGACCACGACCAGCACCAGCAGCGTGGCCGCCGCCACGGCCAGCGGCCCCGCGAGCACCCGCCGCAGGGCCGCGGGCGTCACGCGGCGCCAGGCCACCATGGGCCCGATCGCGATCAGCGCCACGAGCACCAGGGCCAGCGGGGTCACCAGCCGGTTGAACCACGGCGGGCCCACGCTGGCCTCGGTGCCGGTCACGGCCTCCGAGATGAGCGGGAAGAACGTGCCCCAGAAGACCACCAGGCAGAGGCCCACGAGCACGAGGTTGTTCAGCAGGAAGAACGCCTCGCGCGAGAGCAGCGAGTCCAGCGTGGCCTTCGCCGCGCAGGTCGGGCAGGCGCCAGACCACGAGCGCCACTGAGCCGAGCACGACCAGGGCGATGAAGACCAGGAACTGCACGCCGATGGTGGACGCGCCGAAGGCGTGGATCGAGTCGAGGATGCCCGACCGCACGAGGAACGTGCCCAGCAGGGCGAGCACGAACGTGGCGAAGATCAGCGACACGTTCCAGACCTTCAGCATCCCGCGCTTCTCCTGGACCATGATCGAGTGCAGGAAGGCGGTGCCGGTGAGCCACGGCATGAGCGAGGCGTTCTCCACCGGGTCCCAGGCCCAGTAGCCGCCCCAGCCCAGCTCGGTGTAGGACCACAGCGCGCCGAGCATGATGCCCGCGCCGAGGAAGGTCCACGCCACCAGGGCGAACCGGCGGGTGGCGCGGATCCAGTCGGCGCCGGTCCGGCGCGTGATCAGGGCGCCGACGGCGAAGGCGAACGGGATCGCGAAGCCCACGTAGCCCGTGTAGAGCATGGGCGGGTGGATCATCATCGCCGGGTGGCGCAGCAGCGGGTTGAGGCCGGCGCCCTCCGCCGGTGGGTTGGCGAGCGTGCCGAACGGGTTCTCCCAGCCCACCATGAGCAGGAGGAAGAAGCCGGCGATCACACCCAGCACCGCCGTGGCCCAGGGAGCGATCTGGCGCAGCGAGCGGCGGGTGAGGAACAGCACGGCGCTCGTGAACAGCGACAGCAGCAGCGGCCCACAGCAGCAGCGACCCGTCCTGGGTGGCCCACATGGCGGTGACCTTGTAGAAGGTCGGCGTGTCGGTGGACGACCCCTCGGCGACCAGCTTGTAGGAGAAGTCCGAGCGCAGGAACGCCGCCTGCAGGATGGCGGTGGCGGCCACCATCAGGCCGGCGAGGCAGTAGATCGCCCGCCGCCCCGAGACCACCAGCTCCGGCCGGCCCCGCACGGCGCCTAGGACCGAGGCCGCCGCCGCGTAGATCGCGGTGAGCAGTCCGACTACCAGGCAGGCGGAGCCGACGCCCGCCACGTCAGGTCTTTTTGTCCTCGGTGAACTTCGACGGGCACTTGGTCACGAGCGAGTCGCGCTCGGCGACGAAGGTGCCGCCCCTGAGCTCGCCCGACACGATGACCTCCCGGCCCTCGCGGAAGGGATCTGGGACCACGCCCTCGTAGCGGACCGGCACCGACGTGGAGCCCTCACGGTCGCGAATGGCGAACCGGAGCTGCTCGTCGCCACGCTGCACGGATCCGTTCACGACCTTGCCCGTGAGCTCGTACGAGCGGCCGGGCTCGGCGCCGGCAACCAGCTCCGACGGGGTGCTGGCCTCGGTGGAGCCGCTGAAGCTCGTGTACACCAGCGCCCCGGCCAGGAGCACGGCGACCGACAGCGCCAGCACCAGTCGCAGCCTGCGCTTGCGGGACGGATCCATCGCCACCAAGTATGACGAGCGAGCCCGCGCGAGCCCCCGTGCGGGCGTGCCAGCATGGTTGCGCAAAGCCGCCACCCCGCAACTTTGGCGCAGGGGCCGTGTGTACTATCCCGACCTGTCCGCACGCCCCGCCCAGTTCGCCTGCGGGGCGCCCCGACTCCGAAGGGACCGATGTTCAAGATCACGAAGAGCCGCTGGCTCCTCGCAACGCTGGTGTTCGCCTGCCTGGCCGCTCCCGGAACGGCCGCCGCCAGCTCCAGCCAGCTCTCCCTGATCCAGGACGACCGCGAGCTGCTCGGGCGCCTCCGGCAAGGACCCCGCGGCGGTCATGGCGGAGGCAAAGGCGCTGGGCGTGGACATCGTGCGGACCAACGTGATCTATTCGGCCGTCTACCGGAACCCCACCCAGCGGACCAAGCCGCGCGACTTCAGGGCGAGTGACCCGAACTCCCCCCGCTACAACTGGGCGGCCACGGACCGGCTGATCTCGCTGGCGGCGGCCAACGGCATCCAGGTGCAGCTCACGATCACCGGGCCGGGCCCCTTCTTCAGCTCCAGCTCCCCGCGGCGCTGCCGCACCGGGCGGCCGTGCACCTACCGGCCCAAGCCCTCCGAGTTCGCCGGCTTCGCCGCCGCGGCCGTCAGGCGCTACAGCGGTCGCGTGGCCTACTACTCCATCTACAACGAGCCCAACCTCGGCAAGACCTGGCTCACCCCCCGGTTCCAGAGCAGTCGCTCGGGCCGGATCGACGTGGGCGGCATGCTCTACCGCAAGCTCTGGATCGCCGGCTACAAGGCGGTCGCCAAGTACGACCCCGCGCGTCGCAATCGCGTGCTCTTCGGCGAGGTCGCGGCCATCGCCTCCCCGATCCCGATGCTCCGCGCTGCGCTGTGCCTCGATGCGCGTGGCCGCCCCTTCCGCGGCAGGCTCGCCAAGCTCCAGGGCTGCTCGGGCCGAGTGTCCAAGCTCAACATCGGCGGAGTCGCGGTGCACCCCTACAACGTGGGCGGCAACGGCACTCCGCAGACCAAGACCCGTCTCAAGACGACCCTGCACCTCGCGTACCTGCCACGCCTGCACCGCCTGATGGACGGCGCCGCCCGCCGAGGGCGCATAGCCCGCGGCAAGGGCATCTTCGCCACGGAGTTCGGCTATCAGTCCAACCCGCCCGACGACATCTCCAACGTGTCGCTGAGCGAGCAGGCGCGTTACATCAACGAGTCGGATCGCCTGTTCTTCGGCGACCGGCGCGTGAAGGCCGTCGCGCAGTACGAGGTCTACGACGTGCCGTCCGAGGACCAGTTCAACACCGGCCTCAGGCTGGTGAACGGCACCGCGAAGCCGGCCTACGCGGCCTACCGGACGCCCATCGTGGTCACCCGCCGGTCCTCGCGGTCGGTGGAGGTGTATGGCCAGGCCCGGCCGGCCCGGCAGCTCACCGGGAGCGCGCGCACGCGGGTGGCGGTGCAGGTCCTTCAGGGGCGCACGTGGACCACGGTCACCCAACCCCGGACCAACGGCCGAGGCATCTTCAGGGTCAACGTGAGCCGATCGGGCGCCTCGTCGTCGCGGTGGCGCGTCACGTGGCAGAACCCGGGCACCGGGGAGTTCCTGATCAGCCGCACGGCCCGCGCAGGCAAGCGGCTCCGGTACTACCGAGGTTGAGCCGCGCCGTTCACACGTTGTGCCTTCTCG
Organism: uncultured Thermoleophilaceae bacterium; assembly: GCA_963814005.1. Lineage (GTDB taxonomy): Bacteria > Actinomycetota > Thermoleophilia > Solirubrobacterales > Thermoleophilaceae > JAAYBF01. Next base: position 121,181 of record CAWFBA010000008.1, on the reverse strand, counting down.
GGGCGTCACCCAGCGGTTAGGGTTGCCCGATGCTCCGTAGCCATCGCCGTCTCGCTGCCCTGACCAGCCTCATCGTGCTCGCCGTCTCGGTCACCGCCGGGGTGTCGGTGGCGGCCGAGCCCAAGGTGGGCTCGAGCCCAGCGACGATCGTGAAGTACCGCGACTCCGGCGAGTGGACGCGCACGATCACCAAGCAGTACGACAGGGCTCGCAAGTACGTGAAGGCCTGGCTCAAGGAGAACCCCAAGCCGCGCAAGCGCAAGCCGGCGGTGGTGCTGGACATCGACGACACCGCGCTCTCGTGGTACTTCTGCGCCAAGGAGCTCGACCCCCCATTCGGCGGCGGCCTCCCGGGCTGCGCCGTCTCGTCGCTCCTGCGGGCCATCCCGCAGGCGCGGTCGTTCTACAACTACGTGCGCGCGCGAGGGGTCACCGTGTTCTTCATCACCGGCCGCCCGGAGAGCCTGCGGCCGCAGACGGTCGAAAGCCTGAAAGACGCGCGCTACACGGGCAAGCTGCGGGTCTACCTCAAGCCGCCCAGCTACAAGCGGGACTCGGTCATCCCGTACAAGGCGGGCGCGCGCAAGAAGATCACCGGGCGCGGCTACCGAATTCTCGTGAACGTCGGGGACCAGCAGAGCGACCTGAAGGGCGGCTACTCGAAGAAGACGTACAAGCTGCCCAACCCGATGTACTTCACGCCCTAACGCACTGACTCCCCCGCCGCACGGCGCTACTCGCCAGCGTGCTGCGTGTTACTGCGGCCATGACCCACGCCTCCTCGTCCTGGCGAGCGATAGCGATGATCGCGGGCCTGGCCAGCCTGGCCATGACCGCGCCGGTCGCCGCTGCTGCCACGCCTAGGGCCTGCAGCTCGGCGCCCGCGCCCAAGACGCTGGCCTATAAGCGGGTCGCCGGCGTGTCGGCGAACCTGACCAGCCTGGACCTGTATGCGCCGTCTCGCGCGTGCCGCCGAGGTCGCAAGACCCCCGTCGTCATGTGGGTCCACGGCGGCGCGTACGCCGTCGGAGACAAGGCGACTCAGATCCGGGACAAGGTGAGGCTGTTCACCCGTCGCGGCTATGTGTTCGTCAGCGTGAACTACCGCCTCTCACGGCCGGGAAGGACGAACACGGCCAACTATCCCGATCACTTCCGCGACGTAGGGGCGGCGGTGGCGTGGGTGCATCGCAACGTCGGGCGGTCGGGAGGCGACCGGACCCGCATAGCGCTCCTGGGGCACTCGGCCGGAGCGGACATCGTGTCCAACGTGACCACCAACCCTCGCTGGCTGAGGGAGCGGGGGCTGAGGCTGAAAGCGGTGCGCTGCGCGGGTCCTTTGGACACCGAGGGCTTCGACAAGGCGGCGGCAGGCACCAGGCAGCAGGCTCAGTGGCAACGGGCCTTTCCCAACCTGCCCACCTACGCGCGCGACACCTCGGCTGTGAACCTGATCAGGCGCGGCATCGGTACCCCGCCGACGATTACCGTCTTCCGTGGGACCCCGCAGCGCCAAGCCATCGAGAAGCGCTTCGCTGCCGTACTGCGCAGAGCAGGGGTCAAGGTCACCTTGATCGACGCCCGCGGCCTCAGCCATGCGGAGGTGAGCAGGCGCATCGGAGCATCAGGTGACGCCGTGATGACCCCGCCGCTGCTCAGGTTCCTCGGGCGCTGCTTCGCTCGCCGCTGAGCAGCAGGCCCACCAGCCCGGTGGGTGCGGTCGCGCTAGTACAGCCCTGCCCGGATCAGCCAGCCGTAGTGCTTGCCGGGGATCGGTCTGAGCGGGTCGCCCTGGTAGCCGTAGCCGGGGTTGGCCTGGTTGTAGGCCTGCGCGTCGTTGACGATCTTCTGGACTATCTGCGGCGCGGTCAGCCCGGCGCAGGCTCCGGAGTGGATGCAGAGCGCGACGGTCCCGGCCACGTGCGGGGCCGATGCGCTCGTTCCGCTGCCGATCGAGCCGCAAGGGGGCGTCAAGCTTGGGGGCTCCAAACAAATCGCCGCAGGGGCGGTAGAGACCACGCAGACTCCCGGCGCGGCAACGGTGTGCGCACGGTCTGCGGAGACGCTGGCGAAGTTGCTGAATCCCGTTGCGCTGTCGTCGGCTCCCTCGTCTCCGATCAGCCCCGTTGCACATCGCGGGGCTGGCTCGCCCGTTCCCCCCGACACTCCGTCGTAGTCCGTCATTGAGGTCGCGGTCAACACCTCGTCGTACGCTGCTGGAACCTCAAGCCTCAGGTCCTGCGCGGCGTTCCCTGCAGACGCCGTATAGACCACTCCAGCCTGCACCGAGTTGCAGATCGCGACGTGTTCTGGGTCCTTCTTCGTGAGGCCGCAGTTGCCGTCATCGGTCCCGCCACCGCTCAGGGACATGTTGGCGACGTGGATGTCGTTGCTCGGATCGCTGTCGCCGCGCGTCGCCGTGACGAAGTCGATCCCACAGATGATGTCCGAGCGGTTCGCGAACCCATGCTTGTTGAGCACGCGCACCGCCCACAGTCGAGCGCCGGGGGCGATGCCGACCACCCCGAGAGCGTTGTCCTTCGCTCCAACGATTCCCGCGACAGCCGTTCCGTGGCCGTTCGGGTCGTCGAAGCTCTTGCCTGCCGAGCTGCCAGCCGACGAGCAGTTCTTTCCCCCTACCACGTTCAACTCCGGCCCCGCGAGTTCGATCCCGGTGTCGAGCACGGCCACGTTGACGTTCACCGACCCGTTCCCGTCGCCCGAGCGCGTGCTGCTGACTTCGCCGTCGATACGAGTCGACGCCGTTAGGCAGGCACTGGGCTTCGCTGAGCGGGGGGCGGTCAGGATCGGTACAAGACACAGCAGCGGCCTGGACTCTCGTGTCGGGAGCGATAAACCGCACACGGCTATCCGTTCGCACCGCCGCGAGCTGCGAGTCGGAGAGCGTCGCGGCGTAACCCTTCAGCGCGTGCTTGTAGTGCTGAAAGACCTTCGCGCCCTTCTTGGCGTGGTCGGCGGCGACCGCAGGCTCACTCGCGCTGTCCTTCAGCACGACGATGTAGTCGCCCGCCCTCGCAGGCGCGGCGCTCACCGCAACCACGACGATGGCGAGGACGGCGACACGCAACCGGGTCATTCGGCTTCTCCCCTGCTCTGGCTCGAACGGCTCCAGGCCACGATAAACCGGGTCTACCGGGGAGCGCAAACGTCGATGCGTCAGCGTTGCGCTCGCGCCAGGTCCATGAGGTAGTAGAGGAAGTAACCCGTCTGCTCGTGAATGGTGCTGCGGTACTGGCCGAGGGAGTGGCCTGCGCCGTCGAAGGGCTTGAACGCCACGACCAATCCGCGGCTGTGCATGGCGCCGACGTTCGAGGCGGCCCACGCGGGAGGCACCGTTGGGTCGGCCGTGCCGTGGAAGAACATGGCCGGGGCGTCGCCGGCGGAGATGTGCTCGTTGGTCGGGTAGCCCCCGGCGACCGACACCGCGGCGCGGATCTTCGACGACGGCCCCGGGTTTCCGCTGTCACCCGGATCGTCGGGGCGCCAGCCGACCAGGAGCGACGTGACGGCCCCGGCGGACTCGCCCGCCATCGCGATGCGGTCGGGGTCGATGCGCAGGAACGCGGCGTTCGCCCGCAGCCAGCGCACGGCTGCCTGCGCGTCGTGCTGTGCCGCATTCGCCGCGGTGATGCAGTGCGGGGGCGCCTGTGGCCCGCAGGCCCCGGTGGCGAGCAGGCGGTACCCGAGTGATGCGGTCACGAATCCGCGCTTGGCGAAGGTGGTGGACCAGTCGGCGCCGCTGCTCTTGTCGCCGGCCGAGAACCCACCCCCGTGCACCCAGATGATCACGGGGCGCTTGGCGATCGCATCTCCGTTGGGCTGATAGAGGTCGAGCTTGAGAGCGACGGGGTTGCCCTGCAGGTCGGGGGCGGTGCCGTACCGCACGTCGGCCGATTTGGTCACGCCCGTGAACACGTCGTCGCGATAGCGCAGCGGAGCGTCCCCTGGCGGGCGGGGGATCGTGCAACCGGCGACGAGCGACGCCACCAGCGCGAAGCCGAGCACCCAACGCCACCGCATGAGACCACCGGGGTGCCCAGGCGCTGCGTGGTTCGAGCTAGGCACTGCGCACCGTCCCGGCGGTCGAGGAGATGGGATCGATCCTACGACCTCCGCAGTTGGGCGGGGGGCGCAACCCGCTGCCACGAACCGTCGCGGCAATTGCGCCCGCGCGCAGGTAGGCTCAGCCCTCTGACCTCGTGTAGCCCAGAAGGACGGATTGGAGGTAGCGATGGAAGCGCATGACAGGGACCTCGGTCCGATCGACATCGTGGTGATTGCTTATCCGGCCGACGCACCGATGACCGGCGAAGCCGCGCCGCTGCTCGTGGAGCTGGTCGAGCGCGGGATCATTCGCGTGCTGGATGTCCTGTTCGTGACAAAGAACGAGGACGGCACATTCTCGGGGTTCGACGCGACCGACCTGAGCGAGAAGGGCGTCGGTGACTTCGAGGTTTTCGAGGGCGCCTCATCGGGCCTGCTTGGCGACGACGATGCCGCCCAGGCCGCCGACACGATCGAGCCGGGGAGCGCCGCGGTCATGATCGTCTACGAGAATCGTTGGGCGGCGCCATTTGTCACCGCAGTGCGCCGAAACGGTGGCGTTCCGATCGCTTTCGAGCGCATCCCGGCGCAGGACCTGATGGACGCCCTCGACGCCGCTGAGCAAGCGGCGTCCTGACCGAAAGGACAGAGTCATGCCAGGATTGCTTCGCGGGATGGCGCGCACAGCCGCTGTCGCCGGCACTGCAACCGCCGTGTCGAATCGAGTGAGCCGTCGCCAGGCCAACCGCTGGGCCCAGCAGGAGGAGGCGGCCTACGAGCCGGCGCCGGCAGCGGCGCCCGTCGCAACGGCGCCAGATCCAATCGAGCAGCTCAAGCAGCTCGGGGATCTGCATCAGCAGGGAGTTCTCACCGACGAGGAGTTCGCCGCGCAGAAGGCAAAATTGCTCGCCTGAGCCCGGAGGCGGCACCGAGCGGCCGAGGGCTTCCGGCAGATTGCCTTCGAGCGCTACCAGGTAGCGAGCACGCGGCAGGGGCCGCCCGATCCCTGCTCCCACGGGATCACCCCGACGTACGCCGTCGCCCCGCGCGGCGGGATCGCGTCGAGGTTGTTCAAGTTCTCGAGCCCGTAGCGGTCGGTGGCGAGGAAGCTCGAATGCGCAGCGAAGGCGGTCGAGTTGCCCGGGTCGAGGCTGAGCGTGTCGGTTCCGATGGCGCTGACGTCTCGTCGCTCCGCCAGCCACACGGCAGCCTCGGCGCTAAAGCCCGGGAAGTGATAGTTCGGGAACGCCTCCCCGCCCTTGAACTCGATCGGGTCGTGCACCTTGTCCGCCCAGCCGGAGTGCATCGCCACGAGAGCACCGTGCGGGATGCGGCCGTGACGCCGCTCGAAGCGGATGAGGTCGTCCACGTCGACCGTCGCGTCGGGATCCTTGCCTCCGCCTTCTTCGAGATGTCTACGACGACGATCGGGACGAGCAGCTCTCGCGGCGTGATCTCGGGCGACATGCGACCACCGGGGATGAAGTGGCCCGGCGCATCCATGTGGGTGCCGGAGTGCTCGCCGAAGGTCCACCGCTGCGCGTAGAAGCCGTCCGTGGCGTAGTCCGCGATCGTCTCCCGCTCGGGTCCCTCCCCGGGCACGAACACGGGGAAGCCCTCGGTGAAGGTGTGAGTCAAGTCCTGGAGGCGCTTCCCCCTCCTGCGCCCGCGCTTGCGGCCGGCGTCGGCGACGGCCGGAAACGCAGCGCCCAGGGCCACGCCGGCCCCTCCAAGCAGCGCGGTACGGCGGTCGACGCGAACCCGGTCCTCCCACCCAACCTGCTCGCGTACGGTCTCGACGGTTCCCGGCAGGCACACGGCTTCTCCTCTTCCGTTTAGCTCCCCTAGGAGCTGAATGTACTTCACGCCCTAGGGGCGGTCGAAGCGCACCAGCTGCTCCCTGCCGCCGTTTCCTCCGGACGGTGAGAGCACCAGCACGGGCCCCACGCCGCGTGCGTAGAGCTTGTATTCGAGCACCCTCGGGTCGAGCGGGTTCACGTCCCGGGTGGTCAGGGTGTCCCGGAAGTGGCCCGCCGGCACCTCGGCCTGGTCGTCAACGCTGAGTACGCGTGCTCTGTCCTCGGCCTCGCCCTTGTAGTACTCCTGCCGGTAGTTCAGGCCGGGGCGAGGGTTGGCCGGCATGGCGATGCCCGCCTGGGCGCCGTCCCTCCCGGCCTCGAACGAGCCCGCCCTTGTCTTGACCTTGCCGTTCTCGTACTCAGCCGTCTGCTCGCCCAGGTACCACACGTTGCCCTCGCGGTCCTGCGCGTACCAGTCGTCGGTCAGCTCGACGGGCTCGCCTCCTTCGGTCACCTCGTCGCGGACGACCCGGGCGGTCACGCCGTTGGCGAGCTTCTTGGTCCGATTGGTCACGGTGACCTCGACCCGCAGCCTGGCGCCCTGGTCGTCGGTCTCCCTGTAGACCCAGCGGGAGCCGGGCCTCATCGGCCAGTACGGGTTGTCGATGTCGGTCGTGAACTCCGCCGGGTCCAGCCTCACGGACTCGCTGCCCTGGGGGAGGTCGCGGGCGGATGAGCCGGCGGCCGGCTCGCTGTCGTCCCCGCCGCAGCCGCCGGTCAGGAGCGCCGCCGCGGCAGCGAAGGTGAGCGTGGCCTGCCGGAGCGCCATCGCCTACTCCTTCTCGGTCCCGACGACGCGGAAGCCCGAGTCGAGGTGGTACTCGACCACCTGGCCGTCGCCGGTGCGAACGGCCACCTCGTAGGCGCCATCGGAGTCGTCGCCCCGCTCGGCCTCGATGACCTCGCCGCCGCCCGCCGCCTTCAGCGCAGCCCGTTCGGCACGGTCGAACGCGGCCCCGCGCAGGTTGCCGCCGTCGGCCTTCTCGTTCTCCTCGCCTCGGCCCCTCGCCGCCTCCCACCGCCTGCGCCACTCCGGCTCCGCCCGCCGCCAGGGCGAGCAGGCCCAGCGCGATCGCCGCTGGCTTCCGCATCCGGTCCGTCATGGGTGCCTCCTCGGTCGTTATCGGTCAGGGCAGCGACCGTACGACGACCGGCTGAGAGGAGCCTGAGACCGGCAGCGACAGCCGGACGGCGGATCGACCGGCCGCCGACGCGCTGCCGCCGTGGGCCTCGGCCACTGCGCGGACGATCGCCAGGCCGAGCCCCGCGCCGCCACCGGTGCGCGACGCCTGGCCGCGGACGAAGCGTTCGAACGCGCTGTCGGCCAGATCGCCAAGGCCCGGCCCGGAGTCGCTCACCTCCAGCTCGTCGGTGGCTCCGTTGCGGCCCGCGCGCAGCACCACGTCCCCCTCCCCGTGGCGCAGGGCGTTGTCCACCAGGTTGCCCAGCGCTTGGCGCAACCTCAGCGGATCGACTTCGAGCACGAGGCCGGCCGGCGCATCCGTGCGGATCGTCCTCCCACGCTCAGCGGCGCGGTCGACGAACCGCCTGCGGACGCTCTCCAAGAGCTCTTCCGCTGCTATCGGCTCGCGCCTGACCGGCATCGCCCCGCCGGCGGATCTGGCCAGCACCAGCAGGTCCTCCGCCAGCTGCGCGAGGCGATCGCACTCCTCGACCGCGGCCACCAGGGACTCGCGCGCGGACGGTCCCAGGTCGTCCGCGCGCAGCGCGGCCTCCAGCTCGGCCTTGACCACCGCAACCGGGGTGCGCAGCTCGTGGCTGGCGTCGGCCACGAACTGTCGCTCGCGCTCGAAGGACGTGCGCAGACGATCGAGCATCTGGTTCAGCGTCTGGCCCAGGGCGTGGATCTCGTCCCGTGCCGCAGGCAGAGGCAGCCGTTCGTGCCCCTCCTCCAGCGACATCTGGGTCGCCCGGCGGCGCATCGCCTCGACGGGTCGCAGCGCGCCGGCCGCGAGCGCGTACCCCAGCAGCGACGCGATCACGATCGCAAGCGGGCCGCCGACAGCGAAGGCCGCCACCAGGCCGCCCAGCACGTCGTCGCGATCCTCGAGGGAACGACCGGCGACCACCACCGTGCCAGAGCGCCCGGGCCGGGCGAGAACCCGCGTGGTGCCCTCGACCCCCTCGACCCTGCGCTCGAACAGCAGCTCATCGTCGCTCGCACGTCGGCGCTCGGCCGCGGTGAGGACGGCGTCGGGGCGGCCGGGGCGGAGCAGGCGCTCGAAGCCGTCCTCGGGCTCGGTCTGCCCGCCGGCGCCGCCGGCGGCCACCGCCTGCGCGCGCGCCCGCAGGTCGTCGTTCACCGACTCGTCCAGGTCCGCTCGCAGCTGGACGTACACGAACAGTCCCGCCCCAGCCAGCACCACTGCCGTGGCCAGCGCGAACGCCGCCGTGAGCCGGACGCGGATGGGCAACCGACTCACCGCGCGCCGCCGTCCTTTCGCAACCGGTATCCCAGCCCGCGCACCGTTTCCAGCGACCGGACGCCGAACGGGCGGTCGAGCTTCTCGCGGAGGTAGCGCACGTAGACCTCCACGACGTTCGAGCGCTGTTCGAGCCCCATGTCCCACGCCGACTCGAGCAGCTGCGACTGACTGAGGACCTGGCCCGGTCGCCTCATGAAGGTCTCCAGCAGAGCGTGCTCACGCGCGGAGAGGGCGACCTCCGTGTCTCCCCGCCACACTCGGCGCTCGGCGGGATCGAGGCGCAGGTCGCCCACCTCGAGCACCACCGGTCGCTCGCCGGCGCCCCGGCGCACCAGCGCACGCAGCCGAGCCGTCAGCTCGGCGAGCGAGAACGGCTTGGTCAGGTAGTCGTCGGCGCCCTGGTCGAGCCCCCGCACGCGATCCTCCACGGAGTCGCGCGCGGTGAGCAGGATCACCGGCAGCCAGACACCCTGGTCCCGCAGGCGGCGGCAGGTCTCGAAGCCGTCGAGGTCGGGCAGCATCACGTCGAGCACCACGGCGTCGTACTCGCCGGCGGAGGCCATCCCGATGGCCTGAAGGCCCCCCGTGGCCACGTCGGCGGCCAGTCCCTCGCTCCGCAGCCCCCGGCGGATGGCCGCCGCCATGCGCAGATCGTCTTCGACCACCAGGACCCGCATTCACTTCATTGTGGCCGTGAAGCTGAGAGGAGGCTGAGAAGCGGCTGAGGGACGCCCCCCGCGCGAAGCTAAGCGGACGACGGGGGTCGAACCCGCGACCTTCGGCTTGGGAAGCCGACGCTCTACCAACTGAGCTACGTCCGCAGCGGGCGCCGATTCTAGCCCCGTCCCGTGCCCTTCTGCGGTTCGCTGAACCTTTCTTCCGGTCCCAGCCGGACAAACGCTCCAGCGAAGCCGCTAGCCCCCACCGCCCCGGCCGCCGGCGGCGCCCGAATACCCTGAGGGCGATGACCCGGGCTCGCTCTCCGTTCGCGATCGCGGCCGTCCTGGGCGTGGTCGCCCTGCTCGGCCTGCTGGCCTACGGGCTGAGCCAGAACGAGCCCGACTCGGAGATCGAGCAGGCCCTGGACCGCGGCGAGCGCAAGCGCGCTCCGAGCTTCACCCTGGACCGGCTCTCCGGCGGTGGCGAGGGCTCGCTGGCCGACTACCGCGGCAAGGTCGTGGTGCTCAACTTCTGGGCCTCGTGGTGTGAGCCCTGCCGCGAGGAGTCGCCGCTGCTGGATCGCTGGCACGAGCGGGTCTCGGCCGGCGGGCGCGGCACCGTGCTCGGAGTCGACGTGCTCGACGTGTCCGACGACGCTCGCGAGTTCGTGCGCGAGTACCGGCTGGGCTACCCGATGCTCCGCGACGGCGAGGGCGAGGTGCTGCGCGACTACGGGGTGGTCGCCTACCCGGAGACGTTCGTGATCGATCGCACGCGGCCGGATCGCGGCCAGCCGGCGCGGCCCGGTCGACGAGGAGTTCATGCGCGAACGAGGTGGCGCCGCTCGCTGAGGGCCGCGGCGTGAGGCGCGCGCTGTGCTGCTGGCCGTCGCGGCAGCCCTCGCTGGCCCCGGCCGCGGCGGTCGCCCAGGATGCCCGCAGACCATCGCTCGCCGACGTGGAGGACGAGGTCATGTGCCCGGTGTGCGGCACGCCGCTGGAGCTGGCCACCGAGGCGCCGCAGGCCGAGCGCGAGCGCGCGCTGATCGCAGCGGCTGGTCGACGACTGCGCCACCAAGGAGCAGGTGAAGGACCGCGCTGGTGGCCGAGTTCGGCGACGAGGTGCTGGCGCTGCCCGACGACGACGGCTTCGACCTGGCCGCCTACCTGGTGCCCGGGCTGGCGATGCTGCTGGCGGCGGCGCGGTGGGCGCGGCCGCGCTGGGCTGGCGGCGCGTCGCGCGGCCGCGAAGGCCGCAGCGACGAGCACGCCCGCCGAGCGGCGCGGCCGCCGAGCGCCTGCAGTCCGACCTCGACCGGTACGACCTGTGATCGCCGCGGACGGCGTGGACACCACGGTCGTGGCCGCGTTCGCGCGTGGGCTTCATCTCGTTCATCTCCCCCTGCGTGCTGCCGCTGGTGCCCGGCTACCTGTCCACGATCTCGGGCGTCTCGTTCGCCGACATCCAGGCGGGCAAGGGGCCGCGCCAAGGTGCTCGGGCCGGCGATCCTGTTCTGCCTCTCGTTCACGGTCATGTTCGTGGCGCTGGGCATGACCGCCACCGGCTTCGGCTCGGCTTCTTCGCAGGACAACCGGCGGCTGCTGCAGCAGATCGCGGGCGTGGTGCTGATCGCTGCTCGGGCTGCTGTTCATCGCCACGCTGTTCGTGAACCGGCTGAACCGCGAGTGGCGCCCGGAGGCGCTGCTGTCGCGGGCCTCGACCGGCGGGCCGATCGTGGCCGGGCTGGCGTTCGCGGTGGCCTGGCTGCCCTGCACCGGCCCCACCCTCGGCGCCATCCTCACCGCCGCCAGCACCGAGGACAGCGTGGGCCAGGGCGGCGTGCTGCTGGCCTTCTACGCGCTGGGGCTGGCCGTGCCGTTCATCCTCAGCGCGCTGGCCTTCTCGTCGGTGTCGGGCTTCTTCCGCTTCTTCCGCGACCACTACACGGCGATCACGGTGGTGTCCGGCGTGGTGCTGGTGGTGATGGGCGTGCTGCTCTACACCAACGAGCTCACGCGGCTGAACTCCGAGGCGCTGGCGCTGATGGACGACCTGGGCATCAACTTCTTCAGCGACGCTCTGAGGAACGGCACCACCGTCCGCAGGAAGCGGTTGCGCGACGGCGCGGCCACCAGCGGGTCGAGGTGGCTCTGGCGCTGTCGGTCAGCGAAGCCGTGTAGGTCTTGATGCCCTTGCGCGCGCTTGCGCAGCCGCTCGGCGCCGCGGATCACGCGGCCGTTGGTGAGGTCGGTCTGGAAGGCGTAGAGCGGGATGTCGATCTTCGGCGCGCGTGGCGGGCGCGCAGGCCCAGCAGCCTGGTGACCGCGGTGCGCCGCAGCGAGCTGATGGCGTCCACGTCGAGCGTCAGCCGGCGCGGGAAGTACCACTCGGTGGCGTTCGGGCGCTCGGCTGCCGAACGCCGTGGCGAAGCGCTGGATCGGCGTGAGCTCGCCGTCGTCACCCACGGCCGCGGGTTGCCCGATGGTGGCCAGCCCGCCGGCGTTGATGCGGATGAGCTCGAGCCCCGTCGGCGAGGTGTCCTTGTCGAACGCGTAGCCGAGCGCGGCCTCGTTGGTGGCCGGGAACCGGGGGCTTGAACTCCTGCGGGATCAGCGGGTTGCCCTGGAGCGCGCTGAGCGCGTCGGGCTGCTTGCGCGCGTAGAGCGCGGCCACCTCGGCGAAGATGCCCGCGACCTCGGGGATGCCCGAAGCCCGAGCAGGTCCGTCGAACACCTTGCCCTCGCGGATCTCGCTTGAGCACGGCCTGCGGGCCCGCGTGACGCGAGGCGCTGTCGAACGTCCCGAGCAGCCCGCCGTCGATCAGCACCATGCCCGCCAGGTCGCTTGTAGCCGGGCCGGCCGTTGAAGTCCCACGCGGCGTAGGCCACGGTGGTCGAGGCGCCCAGCGAGTGGCCGCCGAGGATCACCTTGCGCCGGCCGCCGGCGCGCGCCTTGCGCACGACGCGGCGCAGATCCTCCAGCGCCACGCTTCAGCCCCCAGCTGCCCGACGAACGGCACGTCCTTGCCCAGCACGCGCTTGTACTTGAAGCCCAGGTAGTAGTCGTCGGCCTTGGCCGGGTCGCCGGCCTCGAAGACCGACGTGTCCTCGAACGCCTGCTGAGCGGCGGTCGAACGCCCACACCTGCAGGCCGGGCACGCGCTTGACGATGTCGCGCGCGATCAGGCGGAAGTCGCCGGCGCCGCCCAGGAAGCCGGGCACCAGCACGAGCACGCGCTTGGCCTTGGCCGAGCCGAAGCGCTGCACGAACACCTTGTCGTACTTCGCCGGGCCCGGCGCCGGCGCGCCCCTTCACGGCGCGGTAGGGCTCGGCCGCGGCGGCGGGCGCCGCCGCGCGAGGAGCGCTGCGACGACGCAGCGACCAGGCGGAGGCGCATCGAGCGACGTGGCGGAGCGTCTCTCATTCGAGGTAGCGGATCCTGTCGGCCCGGCCGAGGCTATCCGGCTGCGCATCACCTCGCCGACGGCGCGTTCGCCACTCGAGCCGCCAGCGCGCCGGGCCGCGTCGCGGCGCCGACGCTTGAAGCGGAAGTAGCCGCTGGCGTTGGTGCGCGGCGTGGCGATCGTGACCCAGCGCCGCCGGCGCGCTAGCACCTGCACCTGCGGCGCCACCGGGCCCTCGCGCCGGGCGCACCTGGCCCCAGACCTCCACCCCGCCGCCGCGCCAGGCGCCGTGACCACGAGCGGCATCCGGTAGGCGCCCCAGGCGGGCTTGGGCGTCCCGTCGGTCGAGCCGCAGGCCGGTGTTGTAGACGTCCTCCTCGGCGGCTCCGGCGCGTCGAAGAGCGTGAACTGGGCCACCGCCCGCACCCGCGGGTCGCCGAAGAACAGCCGGTCGGCCTCGTTGATCGAGCGTGGCGTGCCTGCCAGGCTCAGCCCCGCGCGGCGGTCGGGCGGGTTGGTCTGGAACCCGAACTCGGTCATGTAGATGCCGCGCCCGCGCGGGATGCGCCCGCGGCGCTCGGCCGGCCGCATGAGCCGCGCTGCAGCCGGCTGATGTAGGCGAGCGACGAGCGCGTCCTCTGGTGAACGACTCTGGTGAAGACGCTGCCGCGCGCGAAGTCTGTTGTAGGGGTGGTGGGCGATGCCGCCGATCGGCAGCCTGCCGCGGCCGCGTTGCAGCCGTGCAGGCGCCTTCATCCGGCCCCTGAACGGGCTTGCCCGTTCTCGTCCAGGCACAGCGCGGCGTAGAGCGTGTCCATGGGCGAGCTGATCGCCGCGGTCTCGCCGAACAGCACCTCTGTCGCGCATGCGCCGGGTCGTACCGCGGCGATCGCCGCCACCCCTGCGCACCACAGCTCGCGGTAGCGCTTCGCCGCCAGGTCCACGACCTGCCGCTGCCGGACGCGCGCGAGCTGCGGGTAGAGGTAGTGCTCGAGGTTGGGCTCGTTCCAGATCGACCACAGCTCGACCCGGCCGCGCGTAGCGCCGGGCCGCGGCCTTGGCGAACTGCAAGAACAGGCGCGGGCTCGGGCTTCCACTGCAGGACGGCCCAGGTCGCGGTAGCCCCCGATGAAGTGCGGGCAGCGCCGACGGCTCCTCCGACGCCCAGTCGGGAATCGGCGGCGCCGAGGGTCAGGAACACCTTCAGCCCCTGCGCGCCGGGCGCGCTCGACGAAGCCGGTCGTAGATCGCCCAGTCGTAGCCCGGCGAGTCGGGGTCGCCCAGGTCGAAGCCCGCGGGGATCGTGTCGGTCGTCGGGCCGCGGCGACACCCGCCGCCAGACCACGAACGCGCGCACCATGTCCACGCCCAGCGCCTTGGCCTCGCGCCATCGCGCGCGTCGGGGTCGTGGCGGCCCGGCCCGAGCAGCGTCCCGTCGTCCTGGAGGATCGAGATCTGGCGGCTGGACGCCGCCGCGCCGGCCGGGCAGCGCGCAGCGACGAGCGAACGCGAGGGCCACGAGCACGCGAGCCGCATGCGCGCGGCCATCAGGGCAGGCTCACATTCGTCCGGGACATGGCTGCGGGGCCTCGACCCCCAGCAGGTCCAGCCCGCGGGCGATCACCCGGCGGGTGAGCTCGCACAGCGCGATCCGCAGGTCCTCGTCGCCGCCCTCCTCCGCCGCGCCCACCACCTTGCAGTCGCGGTAGAAGGCCGAGAAGTCCTGCGCCGACCTCGGTCACGTAGGTGGTCATCCGGTGCGGCGCGCGGCGCTCGGCCGCCGTCGGCCACCTCGCCCGGCAGCTCGAGCAGCCGCTTGACCAGCGCCCGCGCGGAGGGATGGAGCTGCTCGGCGCTGGCGGCCACGTCGGCGGCCAGCGCCGCCTGCACCCGCTCCTCGCCCGCCTTGCGCAGGATGCTCGCGATCCGCGCGTGCGCGTACTGCACGTAGTAGACCGGGTTGTCCTGGCTCTGGGTGCGGGCCAGCTCCAGGTCGAGGTCGAGCGTGGTGTCGTGGCTGCGCTGGAGCAGGAACCAGCGCGTGGCGTCCACGCCGATGTCGTCGATCAGCTCGTCGAGGGTCACGAACTCGCCCTCGCGCTTGGACATCTGCGCGCGCTGCCCGCCCTCGAGCAGGTTGACCAGCTGCATGATCAGGAGCTCGAGCCGGTCGGGGTCGCCGCCGAGCGCCTGCCAGGCGGCGCGCATGCGCGCCACGTAGCCGTGGTGGTCGGCGCCCCAGACGTCGATCACGCGGTCGTAGCCGCGCTCGAGCTTGTCCTCGTGGTAGGCGATGTCCGCGGCGAAGTAGGTGAACTCGCCGTTGGAGCGCATCAGCACGCGGTCCTTGTCGTCGCCGAAGGTGGTGGTGCGCAGCCACACCGCGCCGTCCAGCGGGTAGACGTGCTCGCGCTCCTCGAGCAGGTCGAGCGCGGCCGTGCACGCGCGCCGCCTCGTGGTTCAGCGCGCTCGCTCGGAACGAAGCGGTCCATGTGCACCCGGAAGCGCTCGAGCGTGGCGCGCACGCTCGCCGAGCATCAGCTCGACGCCGCGGCTGCGCGAGCTCGTCGGCGTCCAGCTCGGCGGCGCCGTCGATCCGGTCGCGCCAGCTCGGCCACGTAGTCGCCCTGGTAGCCGTCCTCGGGCGGCTCCTCGCCCTGCGCCCGCGCGCGGATCGACTCGGCGAAGCGCTGGATCTGGCGTGCCGTAGTCGTTCACGTAGTACTCGCGCTCGACCTCGTTGCCGGCGAACTCGAGGATGCGGCACAGCGCGTCGCCGTAGGCGGCGTGGCGGCCGGAGGCCACGGTGATCGGCCCGGTGGGGTTGGCGCTCACGAACTCCACGTTCACCCGCTCGCCGTCGCGACCCGGCGCCGTAGCCGCTCGCCCGCCGCCAGCGCATCGGCCACCGCGCCCGCTCAGCCAGGCGTCGGCCATGAACAGGTTGAGGAAGCCCGGGCCCGGCCACCTCGACGCGCTCGAGCGCCGCCGCCCAGCCGCTCGGTCAGCGCCTCGCCCAGCCGCTCGGCGATCTCGCGCGGCGGCTCGCCCAGCGATCGGCGCCAGCAGCATCGCGGCGTTGGTCGAGTAGTCGCCGAACTCCGGCCTTGGGCGGCCGCTCGAGCGCGGGCAGCTCGACGGGTCGCCGCCGCGCAGCTCGAGCCGCGGCGGCCACCGCGGCGCTGAGATCTCGCACCGGTCGGTCACGGCCTGGAGCCTAGACAGGCATCGGGCGCGACGATGGCCCATCAGTAGTGGTAGGGCTCGCCGGCGAGGATCTTGTGCGCGCGGTAGAGCTGCTCCAGCAGCACCACCCGCGCGAGCTGGTGCGGCAGCGTCATCGGGCCCAGCGACAGCCGCATGTCGCAGTCGCTCCAGGTCGATGCCCGCGCGGCCCGCCGATCACGAAGCAGAGGTCCAGGCCCGACTGGCGGCGCTGCTCGAGGAACCCGCTGAACCCCTCCGAGTCGAACGTCTTGCCCGTCGGCCGCCAGCAGCACGGTGAAGCAGCGCTCGGGGATCCGCTTGGGCGACCTTCTCGTCCTCGCGCACCTCGATCACCTCGACGCCGCGCGTGGCCGGCGAGCAGCTTCTGGTAGTGCTGGACGTCGTCCGGCGTAGGGCGGGCGCAGCCGGCCCGACGGCGAGCACGATGATCCTCACGCGGCGGCCATCACGGGCGGTGCGATACTAGATCCGCATGCCCGAGGAAGACGACACGAGCGCCACTTCGACATCCACGCCGACCCCGAGGTCATGGCCGGCCACTACGCGAACTTCGCGAACGTGAGCCACTCCGACTACGAGTTCACGGTCACCTTCGCCCGGGTCGACCACGAGGTGGACGAGGAGGCGGTGCCCGGCGTGGTCGTCTCCCGGATCAACCTCTCGCCGCGCTTCATGCGCGAGCTGATCGACGCGATGGAGGACAACTTCTCCAAGTGGCAGACGCGCGAGGGCATCAAGAACCTCCCCGAGTTCGACGACGGCGACGGACGCCGACGAGCAGCTAGCGCTCCGAACTGCCACGCCGAAGCCCGATCCGCTCCATCGTGGTCGGGTGGGTGCCGAACAGCGCCTGCGAGCAGCCCGGCGGGTCCGGGTCGCCCAGGTTGCGCAGCGCCAGGCTGCGCTCCAGCTCGATGAACGCCTCCGGGTCGTTGGTGAGCTCCAGCGCGAAGGCGTCGGCGCGCGCCTCGACCGGGCGCGAGAGCGCGTTGCCGGCGCAGGTCAGGCCGAAGCTCACCAGCGCGAGCGCCAGCGCCAGCGCCGGCAGCGACCCGGCCGTCGGGCCGCGCGCCCGCGTCCAGCGCCCGGCGATCCGCTCGGCCAGGCGCTGGACCAGGAACGTGCCCGCGGGCGCCACGATCGCGAGCCACAGCAGGCCCTTCGGGCACGTCGCGGTTCCTTCACGTGGCCCAGCTCGTGGGCCACCACGCTGCGCACCTGGTCCGGCGGGGAAGTCCTCGATCAGGTTGTCGTAGAGCACCACCCGCTTGGTGTGGCCGAGCCCGCCCACGTAGGCGTTGACCGCCGTGGTGCGGCGGCTGGCGTCCACGCGGTAGACCTCCCCCACGTCCACGCCCGGCGCGGTCGGCCAGCCGCAGCACGTCGGAGCGCAGCTCGCCCTCGGGCAGCGGCTCGAACTTGTTGAAGAGCGGGTCGATCACCACCGGCGACAGGTAGAGGGTGAGCACGGCGAAGGCCACCACCACGCCCGCCGCCGGGCATCCACCAGCGCGCCGGGAAGCGGCGGATCGAGCGCAGATCACCAGCGCGCCCGCCGAGCGCGGCGAAGACGGCGCCGATGCCGGCCGACTTGGCCACGTCGCCAGCCACGGGCCCAGCGACTGGGTGGAGAGGCCCACGTCGACCGCCCGCTCGTGGCGCCAGACCGACGAGCGGCAGGCCCACCACCACCAGCACCAGCGCGATCACGCCCGCGCGGCCGCGCCGCACGGGCGCCGCCGCTGTCCAGCAGCCGGACGCGCGCGGCGGGCGCAGCGCCAGCACGGCGAGCGTCGCCGCCGGAGAGCGCCAGGCCGGCCAGCCCGAGCACCCGCTGGAGGTCGCGGAAGTCCGCGGCCCGCTCCAGCTCGGCGGGCTGAAGTACGCTGTCAGCTCGACGGCGGCCGGCTCGATCAGGCCGCTCCGGGGCCGCAGGACCAGCGTTGCCGCCCCGGCCGCGACGGCCGTCGCCAGCTAGGGCCGGCGACAGTCGCGCTTCGTTGACCGCCCATGCCCCGGACAGTAACGGTGACCCCCTGAGAATCGCGGTGCTTTCAGACGTGCACGGCAACCTGCCGGCCTTCCAGGCCGTGCTCGCAGGACGTGGAGGCCGAGGACCCCGACGCGCGTCTGGTGCCTGGGCGACCTCGTGGGCTACGGCGCGCACCCCGACGAGTGCGTGGAGCTGGCCGCGAGCACTGCGACCTCTGCCTGGCCGGCAACCACGACCTCGGGGTGCTCGGGCGCATCGACATCGCCGACTTCTCCGCCGCACGCGGCCGACGGCGGCGCGCTGGACGCGGGAGCACGTCGGCCAGGGCACGCTCGAGTTCCTCGGCGGGCTGGAGGCCGCAGCGCGA
The DNA here is from genome assembly GCA_963814005.1 of uncultured Thermoleophilaceae bacterium. GTDB lineage: Bacteria > Actinomycetota > Thermoleophilia > Solirubrobacterales > Thermoleophilaceae > JAAYBF01. The sequence goes on along the minus strand of CAWFBA010000008.1, from coordinate 103,158 downwards.
CGGCGAGGCGATCGGCCTCTGCCACGCCAGCCCGCGCGACCCCGTCTGGGAGTACGTGCTGTCGATCCCCCAGGCCGGACGACTGCATCGACGCGATGGAGCCGCGCGTGGGCGCCATCGGCCACACCCACGTGGCGCTCGCTTCACCCAGCGCGAGAACGGCCAGGTAGGCGGCACGCAGCGATGGAGGGCCGGCACCGAGCTCGACCTCTCCGAGGGCGAGTGGCTGATCAACCCCGGCAGCGTCGGCCAGCCGCGCGACGGCGACCCGCGCGCCGCCTGGCTGCTGCTCGACCTGGAGCGCTGGACCGCGCGACTGGCGCCGGTGCGAGTACCCGATCGAGGAGGCCGCGGAGGCGATCGAGGCCGCAGGGCTCCCGCGCAGCCTCGGCCGAGCGGCTATACATAGGCCAGTGAGAGTCGACCGCCGGCACCTGCGTCGCGCTGCTCGGCGCCGCTGCGCTCGCGGCCGGCTGCGGCTCCGACGAGGAGCCGAGGGCGAGCGAGCATCCCGGCCGACGCCGTGCAGGCGCTCGACTGCGCCTCGACGAGGTCCAGCGCCGCTTCGACGACGGCCCGACGACGACAACGTCGGCGCCTGCGACGACATCGAGAACGACTCCTTCGCCGCCGATCGCAGCAGCACGATCGACGGGCTGCCCGCAGACGTCGACCCCGACGTGCGGAACGCGCTCGAGGACGAGCTTCGCGCAACCTCGCAGACGCTGACGCAGGAGGGCTGCGCGGACGTCGAGACCAGCAGACCGAGACCGAGACCACGCCCGAGCAGACCGAGACCGAGACCACCCCGGAGCAGACCGAGACCGAGACCACGCCGAGCCGAGACCGACACCACGCCGCACGAGCCCACGACCCCCGACACCGGCGGCAACCACGGCAACGGCCAGGGCAACGGCCAGGGTCAGGGCAACGGCAGCGGCGGCGGCGCCGCGGCGCCCGAGGACGACGACTGATGGCCACGCCCACCGAGGTCGCCGGCCGCTACCGCATCGACCGCCGCCTGGGCGCGGGCGGCATGTCCACCGTGTTCCTGGCCACCGACTCGCGTGCTCGAGCGCGCCGGTGGCCGTCAAGCTGCTGGCCGAGCACCTGGCCGAGGACGAGGACTTCGTGGCCCGCTTCCGCCGCGAGGCGCTGGCCGCCGCCAAGCTCCAGCACCCGAACGTCGTGCAGGTGTTCGACTCCGGCGAGGACCCGGGCCCTCGCACCGCCACTACATCGTCATGGAGTACGTGGACGGCCCTCGTGCGCCGACATGCTGCGCGACCAGAAGCAGCTCGACGTGGACGAGGCGGTGCGGATCGTGCGCGACGCCTGCCACGGCCTCGACTACGCCCACCGCGCCGGGGTGGTGCACCGCGACGTGAAGCCCGGCAACCTGCTGGTGGCCAGCGAGAGCGGCACCACCAAGCTGGCCGACTTCGGCATCGCCAAGGCCGCCGAGCAGACCCGCATCACCCAGGTGGGCTCGGTGCTCGGCACCGCCGCCTACCTCTCCCCCGAGCAGGCGCGCGGCGAGGAGGCCGGGCCCGCCTCGGACATCTACTCGCTCGGCGTGTGCGCCTACCAGTTCCTGGCCGGGCGGCTGCCGCACGAGTACTGCGTCGCTCACCGAGCTGGCGCTCAAGCAGCAGGAGGAGGCCGTCGAGCCGATCACCGATCCACCGCCCCGAGGTGCCCGCCGAGCTCGACCGCGCGATCCGCGTGTGCCTGGCGCGCGACCCCGCGGCGCGCTACGCGTCCACGCTGGAGATGGCCCGCGCGCTGGACGCCGGCATGCAGGCGGCGAGGTGACCGACGCCACGCGCCGCCTGCGCCGCCGCGGCCGTGGACGATCCCGACGCCACCCGCGCGCTGGGCGACGTCACGGCGGCCACGCAGGCCCTGCGCACCCGCCGCGCGCCCGCTGCTCCGCGCCCGCAGCGGCGGCCGCACCGCCCGGCGTCCCGCGCAGCCAGACCCGCAGGCGCCGCGCAAGCGGGCCGCGCCGGCGCCGGCGGCTCGGCACCTTCCTCGCGGTGCTCGCCGTGCTGATGGCCGATCGCCGCCGTGGTCGCTCGCGCTCATGGCCTCGGACGGCGGCGGCGGTGTCGACCCGATCGACCAGGGCGACGTGGACGAGCAGGTCGACGGCCTCAAGCAGTTCCTGCGCGACAACACGCAGCTAGCGCGGCTCGGCGCGCGGCTCCGCGACAGGCTTCGCCTCGGCTGATCTCGCGGGCGTCCGCCGGCGCCTCGCGGTGCAGGCCCACCCCGGCCACCACCAGCGCCACGCCCACGACCTCCGCCGGCGTGGGCACCTGCGCCAGCACCACGACGCCGATCACGGTCGCCGTGGCGGGCAGGATCGACACCATCAGCGCGTAGGTGGCGCGCGCGCAGCCGCGCCATCGCCAGCTGGTCGGTGATGTAGGGGATCACCGACGACGACAGCGCCCACGCCGATCCCGGCCGCCAGCGCCACCGGGTCGAGCGCAGGGCCGGCAGCGACCGCCCAGCCCGGCCATCGGCGTGACCACCACGGCGGCGATCAGCATCGAGGCCGCCAGGCCGTCGATGCCGCCGAGCCGCTCGTGGCGCGCCACCCGGTGCGCGAGCACGATGTAGGCGCGAACAGGACCGCGTTCGCGAACGCCAGCGCCACGCCCAGCGGCTCGCCCGCGAGCTGGACGTCGGTGAGCAGGTAGACGCCCGCCGACCGCGAGCGCCAGCGCCGCGCGCGTTGCGGCGGCGTGCGCGCCCCGAGCGCGGCGAGCGCGATCACCGGCAGGAACTCGATGGCCGCGACCGTGCCCGAGCGGCAGCCGGTCGATCGCCACGTAGAAGCAGCAGTTCATGAGCGCCAGCACCGCATCCCCACGCCAGGAGCAGCCGCCGGCCCTCGCGGTCCGGCCCGCGAGGCGCGCCACGGCCGCCGCCAGAGCGCGAAGATCAGCGCGGCCGAGGCGATCCGCAGCCAGGCCACCCCCAGCACGTCGACCCGGGCGAACAGCAGCACCGCGAACGCCGGCCCGAGGTAGTGGAAGACGGCGCTGACGACGAAGTAGGCTGCGGAGGGACCGATGCGGCATGAGAGCGATCACAGGCCAATCGCGCCTCGTCACATGGCGAGATCGCAGGTATTCTGCCTGTCATGGCTACGAAACCACGGGATTCGGCCAGATGCCAACGATCTACTCGATGACGTGAACCGGAGCTGCTCACGGAGCTTCAGAACGACGCCCGCGCTCACCGTGGCGGAGCTCGGCCGCCGCGTCGGCCTCTCCTCGCCCGCGGTGGCGCGAGCGCCTGCAGCGGCTCGAGGCCGCGGGCGTGATCCGCGGCTACCACGCCGACATCGACCCGCGCGCGCTCGGCCGGTTCCTGCCGGCGGTGATCCGGATCCGCCCGGCGCCGCGCGAGCTGAAGAAGGTCGCCGAGCTCGCGCAGCGCGACGCCCCGAGGTCGTGGAGTGCCAGCGGATCACCGGCGAGGACTGCTTCATCATGAAGCTGCACCTGCGCGACGTGGCGCACCTCGAGGAGGTGATCGACCGGTTCGTGGTCTACGGGCAGACCACCACGTCGATCGTGCAGTCCTCGCCGGTGCCGCGCGCGCGGCGTGGCCATCGACGCTCCTAGCGGCCGAACGGCTCCGCGCCCGCCAGCACCCGCTCGGCGTGGCTCGGCGTAATCGCCGCGCCTCGATGGCGGCGCGCAGCCCGCGCATGAGCTCCGCCATGAAGGTCAGGTTGTGCAGGGTGAGCAGCCGCGCCCCGGTCAGCTCCCTGCCCCGCGCCAGGTAGTGCAGGTAGCCGCGGGTGTGGTCGCGGCACGCCGCGCACGGGCAGCCCTCCACGAGCGGCTCGCGCCCGCCCGCGCTGGTCGGCCTTGGTCAGGTCCAGCCGCCAGCGGCTGCCGGGGTCGGGCACCAGCGCGGTGCCGTGGCGCGCCAGCCGGGTCGGCGTGGCGCAGTCGAAGCGTGTCGATGCCCGCGCCCACCGCGTGCACGATGTCGTCCACGTCGCCGATGCCCAGCAGGTGGCGGGGCGGCTCCGTCGGGCAGGTCGCGCAGCGACCAGCCCAGCACCTCGCGCATCTGCGCCTTGTCCTGCCCCAGCGAGCCGCCGATCGCGATCCCCGGCGCGCCGAGCGCCGCCACGTAGGCCGCCGACTCCGCGCGCAGGTCCTCCTCCACCCCGCCCTGCACGATCCCGTACAGCGCCTGGCCGTCCGGGCGCGTGCTCGCCGTGCCACGCCACGCAGCGGTCGAGCCAGCGATGGGTGCGCTCCATCGAGCGAGCGGGTGTAGTCGCGCTCCACGTGGAAGGGCGTGCACTCGTCGAAGGCCAGCGCGATGTCCGAGCCCAGCGCGGCCTGGACCTCCATCGAGGTCTCCGGGCCCATGAACCGCTCGCTGCCGTCCGTGTAGGAGCGAAAGCGGACCCCCTCCTCCTCGATCGAGAGCACGCGCGAGCGGGTCTCGCCGCGGCGGCGCTTGATCTCCTCGGCCACCGACCCGTGGCCCATCGAGAACACCTGGAAGCCGCCCGAGTCGGTGATGATCGGCCGGCTCCCAGCCCATGAACTCGTGCAGCCCGCCCATCTCGCGCATGTGTCTCGTGGCCGGGCTCGATGAACAGGTGGAAGGTGTTGCCCAGCACCATCTCGTAGCCCAGCGCGGCGACCTCGGCGGCGGCCAGCCCGCGCACGCTCGCGTTGGACGCCAGCGGCACGAACGCCGGCGTGTGCACGTTGCCGTGGGCCAACGTCAGGACGCCCGCGCGGGCGGCGCCGTCGCGGGCGTCGATGGTCAGCAGGCCGGACACCGGCGAAGCGTATGCGCGCGTCAGAACAGGCTCGTGCCGGTCATGGCCGCCGGCTGCTCGATCCTCGAGCAGCGCGAGCACCGTTGGAGCCACGTCGGCCAGGATCCCGCCGTCGCGCAGGGCCCGCCATCTCGGCGGTCACGATCAGCGGCACCGGGTTCAGCGAGTGGGCGGTGTTGGGGCTGCCGTCCGGCTCCAGCATGTGGTCGGCGTTGCCATGGTCGGCCGTGACGACGCACGCGCCGCCCGCCTGCGTGCACCGCCTCCACCACCCGCCCAGGCACTCGTCCACGGTCTCGACGGCCTTCACCGCCGCGGGGATCACCCCCGTGTGGCCGACCATGTCCGGGTTGGCGAAGTTGATGATGCCGAAGCCGAAGCCGCCGGCGCGCCCAGCGATCGAGGAACGCGTCGGCGGCCGCGCGGGCGCTCATCTCCGGCTTGTGGTCGTAGGTGGGCACGTCGCGGGGCGAGTCGACCAGGCAGCGCTCCTCCCCATCGTGGGGCTCCTCCTCGCCACCGTTGAGGAAGTACGTCACGTGCGCGTACTTCTCGGTCTCGGCCACGTGCAGCTGGCCGATGCCGCGGTCTGCCAGTACCTGCGCCAGGGTGGTCGCCGGGCGCTCGGGCGGGAAGGCCACCGGCAGCTCCCACTCCTCGCGGTAGCTGGTGAGCGTGGTCAGGTGCACGTCGGCCTGCTCCCCGAGCGCCGGGGTCAGCTGGCGGGCGCGATCGGGGCGGAAGTTGAAGAACAGCACCGCGTCGCCGTCGCGGATCCGGCCCTCCTCCCCCACCAGCGTCGGCCGCACGAACTCGTCGGTCTCGCCGCGCGCGTAGGACGTCCCGCGCCGCCGCCTCGCGCGGTCGGTGCGTGGCGGCCCTCGGCCTCGCCACGCACGAGGGCGTCGAGCGCCAGCTCGGTGCGGTCCCAGCGGTTGTCGCGGTCCATCGCGTAGTAGCGGCCGGTCACCGTGGCCACGCGGCCGCCCGCCTGCGGCCAGCCACTCCTCCGCCTCGGCCAGGTAGCCGGCGCCCGACTCGGGCAGCGTGTCGCGGCCGTCGGTGAACGCGTGCAGCACCACGTCGGGCACCCCCTCGCGCCGCGCCAGCTCGATGCACGCCCGCAGGTGGTCCATGCTCGCGTGCACGCCGCCGGCCGAGACCAGCCCCAGCAGGTGCAGCCGGCCGGCGCTCCCTGCCGGCGGCGCAGGCCGCGCGCAGCACCTCGTTCTCGTAGAACGAGCCGTCCTCGATGGCGTCGTCGATGCGGGTCAGGTCCTGGCGCACGACCGCGCCGGCGCCCAGGTTCAGATGGCCGACCTCGGAGTTGCCCATCTGGCCCTCGGGCAGCCCCACCGCGCGGCCGCAGGCCGTGAGCTGCGTGTGCCGGTAGCGCTCCCACAGCTCGTCGAAGACCGGGCGTGTCCGCCAGCTCCACGGCGTTGCCGGGGCCGGGCGGGGCCAGGCCCCAGCCGTCGAGGATCACCAGGCAGACGGCCGGCACGGGGGCGCGCCGGGGCCGGGCGGCGGGCTCATCGCGTCAGCCGGCCGCCGCCACGATCTCGGCGAACCCGTCGGGGTCCAGGCTGGCGCCGCCCACCAGCGCGCCGTCCACGTCGGGCTGGGCCAGCAGCTCCGCCGCGTTGCCCGGCTTGACGCTGCCGCCGTACGAGCATCCGCACCGCCTGCGCCGCCTCCTCGGAGCGCCCGCCCACCAGCGCGCGCACGAATCCGATCGCCTCCTGCGCCTGGTCGGGCGTGGCCACCTTGCCCGTGCCGATCGCCCAGATCGGCTCGTAGGCGATGGTGACCTCGGCGATCCGCTCGTCCGGCACCCGCTCGAGCCCCTCGCCCACCTGATGGCGCAGCTTGCGCTCCGTGTCGCCGGCCTCGCGCTCGTCCTCGGTCTCGCCCACGCAGAGGATCGGGGCCAGCCCGGCGTCGAGCGCGGCGGGCACCTTGTCCTGCAGCGCGCGGTCGGTTTCGCCGTCGTACTGGCGCCGCTCGGAGTGCCCGAGCAGCACGCCGTCCACGCCCAGCTCGAGCAGCATCTGCGCCGAGACCTCGCCCGTGAAGCGCCCGGTCTCCTGGGCGTGCATGTTCTGCGCGCTGACCACGATGCCGGTTCCCTCGCGCGGCGACAGGCGGTGTCGAGCGCGGTGTAGGGCACGCACAGGCCCACGTCGGCGGCGCGGGCCGCGGGCGTCGGGCAGCTGCTCGAGCAGCCGCTCGCAGTAGCTCGATGCCTGCGCCCGGGTGCCCCAGAGCTTCCAGTTGCCCGCGATGTAGGGCCTGCGGTCAGCCATCCGTCCAGTGCCTCCACGCCGGGCAGCTCCCTGCCCTCCAGCAGCTCCAGCGCCGCCCCGCCGCCCGTGGACAGGTGGCTCACGCGGTCGGCCAGGCCGAACTCCGCCAGCGCGGCGGCGGAGTCGCCGCCGCCCACGACCGTCGTGCCGGGAGCCTCGGCCACCGCTTCGGCCACGCTCCTGGTGCCCGCCGCGAACGGCTCCATCTCGAAGGCGCCCATCGGGCCGTTCCAGAACACAGTGCCCGCGGCCGCGATCCGCTCGCCGTAGTCCGCCGCTGTCTGCGGGCCCACGTCGAGGCCCATCCACCCGTCCGGCACCTCTGTGCCGTCGAGCTCGCGGCGCTCCGCGGCCGCGTCGAAGCGGTCCCCGAGCACCAGGTCCACGGGCAGCACGAGCTCGGCAGTCTGGCCGTCGCCCGCCTTGGCGAGCGCATCGCGTGCGAGCTCGACGCCCTCCTCCTCCACCAGTGAGTCACCGGTGGGCTTGTCCTGGGCGCGGAAGAAGCTGAAGCACATGGCGCCGCCGATGAGCACCGAGTCGGCCACGTCCAGGAAACGGTCGATCAGCGCCACCTTGTCCGACACCTTCGCGCCGCCCAGCACCACCACCAGCGGCCGCTGCGGCGACTCCACTATCCGCCGAAGCGTCACGACCTCGCGCTCCAGCAGCAGCCCCGCCGCCGACGGCAGGAGCTCGGCCACCCCCGCGGTGCTGGCGTGGGCACGATGCGCCGCACCGAAGGCGTCGTTCACGTACACGTCGGCCAGCCCCGCCAGCTGCCGCGCCAGGTCGGCGTCGTTGGCTGTCTCGCCCGGCTCCCAGCGCGTGTTCTCGAGCACCAGCACGGAGCCCTCCTCCAGCTCGGCCGCCTTGGCCCGCGCGTCGGGGCCCACCACGTCCGCGGCCTGCTGGACCGGGGCATCCAGCAGCTCGGCGAGCCGCTCGGACGCAGGCTTCGAGCGAGGTGGCGGGGTCCTGTCCCTTCGGCCGGCCCAGGTGCGAGCAGAGGATCAGCCGTGCGCCCTGTCCCAGGAGCAGCTCGAGCGTGGGCAGAGCCGCCGCGATACGCGCGTCGTCGGCCACCCGCCCGTCCTCCAGCGGCACGTTGAAGTCCACGCGCACGAGCACGCGCTCGCCGCGGTCGATCGACAGGTCGCGGACGGTGCGCTTGCCGAGCTCCGAGACCCCGGCCTCCACTTCAGGCTTCGGCCGGCATCAGAAGACCACTATGCGACGGGCTGGCCCAGCCCAACCAGCACGCGCTCCGCCAGGTCGACCACGCGGTTGGAGTAGCCCCACTCGTTGTCGTACCAGGACAGCACCTTCACGGTGCGGCCCTCGATCACCATCGTCAGCTGGGAGTCGAAGATCGACGAGTACGGGGAGCGCACGATGTCGCTCGACACGATCGGGTCCTCGGTGTACTGCAGGATGCCCTCGAGCGGGCCGCTGTCGGCCTTGGACCTGATCGCGTCGTTGATCTCCTCGGCGGTCACGTCGCGCGACGCCTGGAACACCAGGTCGACCACCGAGCCGGTCGGCACGGGCGCGCGGATGGCGAAGCCGTTCAGCTTGCCGTTGAGCTCGGGCATGACCAGCCCGATGGCCTTGGCGGCGCCGGTCGAGGCCGGCACCAGGTTCACGGCCGCGGCGCGGGCGCGGCGCAGGTCCTTGTGCGGGGCGTCCTGCAGGCGCTGGTCGGCCGTGTAGGCGTGGATGGTGGTCATCACGCCGGAGTCGATGCCCACCGTGTCGTGCAGCACGCGCGCCACGGGCCCCAGGCAGTTGGTCGTGCACGAGGCGTTGGAGATCACGTGGTGCTCGTCCACGTCGTAGGCGTCGTCGTTCACGCCCAGCACCACCGTCACGTCCGGCTCGGTGGCCGGCGCCGAGATGATCACCTTCCTCGCGCCCGCCTCCAGGTGCTTGGACGCGTCGGCGCGCTTGGTGAACAACCCGGTCGACTCGATCACTACCTCGGCGCCCACGTCTCCCCAGGGCAGCGCCGCCGGATCGCGCTCCTCGGTCACGGCGATCTCGGTGCCGTCGACCACCAGGCCCGTGTCGGTGGCCTCGACTGTGCCGGCGAACGGGCCCAGGATCGAGTCGTACTTGAGCAGGTGCGCGAGGGTCTCGTTGTCGGTGATGTCGTTGATCCCGACCCACTCGATGTCGGCGCCGCGCTCGTACGCCGCACGAAAGACATTGCGGCCGATGCGGCCGAAGCCGTTGATTCCGGCCTTCAAGGCCATGCTGGATCGGTCCTTTCCTCGCTGAAACTCCGGGGCCGGGAATCTACCGATCCCCGTTCAGCGTGGCCTCAGGCGCGGCGCGGGGGCTTGTCGATGTCGCGGTGGACGATGTCGACGAGGTAGGCCCCGCGCTTGCCGTACTCGCGCGCCAGGTGCTCGGCGATGACCACCGAGCGGTGGCGGCCGCCGGTGCAGCCCACGCCGATGGTCAGGTGGGCCTTGCCCTCGCTCTCGTACTGTGGCAGCAGGTAGTCCAGCAGCGGGATCAGGTGGCCGTAGAAGTCGGTGATGCCGGAGGAGCCCTCCACGTACTCGCGCACCGACTCGTCGAGCCCGGTGAGCGGGCGCAGGTCGGACTCGTAGTGGGGGTTGGGCAGGAAGCGGACGTCGAACAGCAGGTCGGCGTCGCGCGGCGCGCCGTGCTTGAAGCCATAGGTGAGGAAGGTGACGGCCAGCTTGCCGACGCTGCCGCGCGGCAGCATCTTGTCGGCCACCACCTTGCGCAGCCGCGAGGCGCTCAGGTCGCTGGTGTCGATGGACACGTCGGCGCGCTCGCGAAGCGGCTCGAGGATCTTGCGCTCGGCGATGATCGCGGTGGCCACCGCCCCGCCCACCGGCCCCTCCTCCTCCTCGGCGAGCTGGCCGTCGCCGTTGGCGAGCGGGTGACGCGCGCGGGTCTCCTTGTAGCGATTGACCAGCGTGTCGTCGGAGGCGTCCAGGTAGAGCAGCCGGTGCGGGATGCCCCGCTCGACGAAGTCGTCCAGGACCTCCACGAGCCCCTCGAAGAACCCGCCCGTGCGCGCATCGCACACCACCGCCGCCTTCTCGACCTTCGAGCCCTCGTGCTCGAACAGCTCGGCCAGCTGCTTGACCATCTCCGGCGGAAGGTTGTCCACGCAGAAGTAGCCGGCGTCCTCGAAGCACGCCATGGCCTGCGACTTGCCGGCGCCGGAGAAGCCTGTGATCACTACGAAGTCCTGCATCTGCCCTTGAGAGGTTGTAGCGCGTATGTCGGAGGTTCTCGAGTGCTTGGTGCTCAGTGCTCGGTGCTCAGCAACACCTCGGTCACAAGACCTCAATCGACGCGGTGCACGAACGAGTGAATCTCGCGCGCCGTCTTTCCCGGCAGCCCCGGCACGCCTTCTAGCTCCTCGCGGCTTGCGGCCAGGAAGCGCTCGGGCGTGCCGAAGTGGCCGAGGATCGCCCGCTTGCGGGCCGGCCCCACGCCCGGCAGGTCGTCCAGCACCGAGCGCGTCATGGCCCGGTCGCGGCGACCGCGATGAAACTCGATCGCGAACCGGTGGGCCTCGTCGCGCACGCGCTGGAGCAGCTGCAGCGGCGGCGCTGTCCTTGGGCATCAGCAGGGGCGCCGGGCGGCCCGGCACGAACACCTCCTCGAGCTGCTTCGCCAGGCTCACGACCATCGTGCCCAGCCCGGCGAACTCCGAGAGCTCGGCCAGCCCGGCCGACAGCTGCCCCTTGCCCCCGTCGATCACGATCACGCTCGGCAGGGAGGCGAAGCTGGCGTCGTAGGCCTTCTCGTGCGGCGACAGCTCGCGTTGCGCGCGGAACTGGCCCATGCGCCGCGACAGCACCTCGGCCATGGCGGCGAAGTCGTCCTGAGCGGCCTCGCGGATCTTGAAGCGCCGGTAGTCGGCCTTCTTCGGCGCGCCACCCTCGAACACCACCATCGAGGCCACCGTGTGGGTCTCGCCCAGGTTGGAGATGTCGAAGCACTCGATCCGCATCGGGATGGTCTCCATCCCGAGCGCCCGCTGGAGCCCGTCCAGCGCCTCGATCCGCCGCGTGCGGCGGTGCTCGGAGCGCAGCCGGTCCTGGTCGAGGGCCAGCCGGGCGTTGCGCTCGGCCAGCTCCACGATGCGGCGCTTGTCGCCGCGCTCCGCGGAGCGCACCTCCACCGCGCCGCCGCGGCGCTCGGTCAGCGCCTCCTCGAGCACCCATGTCCGCTCGTTGCCGCGCTTGACCACCACCTGCGGCGGGATCGACATGGCGCTGGCGTAGTACTGGAGCACGAACTCCTCCAGCACCTCGGACTCGTCGCGCCCGGCCTCGTTCTCCAGATAGAAGCTCTGCCGGTCGGCCAGCACGCCGTCGCGCACCTGAAACACCTGCGCGTTGGCGTCCGTGCCCTCGGCGGCCACCGCGATCGCGTCGACCGTGCCCACCCCCTCGTTGGTGATCCGCTGGCGTTCCAGCAGGGAGCGCACGGCACGCAGCCGGTTGCGGAACTGCGCGGCGCGCTCGAACTCCTGCCGTGCCGACGCCAGCTCCATCTGCTCCTGGAGCTCGCGCTCGAGCTGGCGATAGCGGCCGGACAGGAAGTCGATGATCGTGTCGACGTTGGCGCGGTACTCCTCCTTCGACACGTAGTCCACGCAGGGCGCCTGGCAGCGCTTGATGTGGTACTCGAGGCACGGGCTGCCCGACAGCCGGCCGGGCTCCTTGCCGTCACATGTGCGGTACTGGAAGACCTTGCCCAGCAGGTCCAGCGTCTCGCGCACCCGCTTGGCGCTGGAGAAGGGCCCGAAGTAGGCGCGGTTGCGGCGGTGCTTCTCGCGCGTGAAATAGATCCGCGGGTAGTCCTCGTCGAGCGAGATGGCGATGTAGGGGTAGCTCTTGTCGTCGCGCAGGCGGATGTTGAACCGCGGCCGGTGGCGCTTGATGAAGTTCTGCTCGGCCAGCAGCGCCTCGGCCTCGGTCTGCGTCGCCAGGAACTCGATGTCGGCGATCTGGGCGAGCATGTCGGCCGCTCCGCTGGTGGCGGGCTTGGAGAAGTGGCCGCCCACGCGCTTGCGGATCGACTTGGCCTTGCCGACGTAGAGAACCCGGCGCTTGGAATCCCTGAAGAGGTAGACGCCGGGGGCGTCCGGAAGCGACCGCCGCTGCTCGCGGACGCGCTCCTCGCGGTCGGTGAGGTCCCTGACGGCCATCCCGATCGAGGATACGTGCGGGATCCGGCGGGGCTACTCCGTGCCCCCAGGGCGCCGTGCTTGCAACGCTCCCGCCGACGGGCGTAGGGTCGGCGCGAACCCGCACAAAGGAGGGGCAGATGCCTCACTACCTGATCCAGGTGGCCTACAGCACCAGCGGTACTGCCGGACTGGTCAAGGAGCCGCAGAACCGGATCGAGAAGGTCACGCCGGCTATCGAGGCGCTCGGCGGGCGCGTCGAGTGCGGCTACTTCGCGTTCGGCGAGTACGACCTGGCCGTGATCTGCGAGATGCCGGACAACTCGAGCGCCGCCGCGTTCGCCCTCGCGGTGGGCGCCGGCGGGACGGTAGCCTCATACCGCACCACCGTCCTGCTCACGCCCGACGAGGCCATGGACGCAATGAGCAAGGCGGCCGACTCGGCCTATCAGCCCGCGTCCGGCTAGCGCCGGGAGTTGCACAACGGCCGCGGGCCCCGCCTCCGTGCGGGGCCCGCGACCGGCCTGTGGTCCTTCGGCGGGGAAGCTCTAGGACCGGGCAGCCTTAGACACGCACTTGCCGAATGCGTTGCGGTTGTTCCTGTTGGTGCCGTACTTCTCGGCGAACGCGTCGCGGCCGATCTCCTTGCGCTCGGCCGAGCACTCCTTGGCGGCGTTCTTGCGGGCCTTGATCTTGGCGGCGTCGGCCTCGTCGGCCTTCGCCTCGCGCTCCTTGGCCTTCTGGGACACGCACTTGCCGTAGGCGTTCCTGCCGTTCTTGTTCGTGCCGTACTTGGAGGCGAATGCGGCGGGGTCGGCGCTGCGCTCGGACTTGCACTCCTTGGCGGCGTTCTTGGCCGCGCCCTCGCGCTGGGCCTCCTCGGACTTGGACCGGCTGGAGACGCACTTGCCGAAGGCGTTCTTGCCGTTCTCGTTGGTCCCGTACCTGACCTTGAAGGCCTCGCGCGTGGCGGCCGTGGTGCCGCGCTCGGCCCTGCACTCCTTGGCCGCGTTGGACTTGTCCGTGGTGGTCGGCTTGGCCCCGGCGGCCGCCGGCAGCGCCAGCGTCAGGATGGCCGTTGCTGCACAGAGCTTCTTCATCGATGGGTCCGTCCTCTCGAATCGTTGTCCAGGCCTACAACGCCCCAGGCGAGTCGAAGTTCGGCAGTTCTCTGGCGAACCTCGACGATTCTCATGCGTTTCGGTACAAACGATGAGCGTGGAGGGCACATCCCTACCCGCGGCCGGCGCCGCGGTTCGCCGCACGCCCAAGCGCCTGCTCGCGCTGCGCGGGGACGATCACCTGGTCGCGCGCGTGCGCGCCGGGGACGAAGGGGCGTTCGAGGTGGCCTACGAGCGCCACGCGGCGAGCATCCTGTCCTTCTGCCGGCACATGCTCTCCGATGCCCAGGAGGCCGAGGACGCCGTCCAGCAAGTCTTCCTCTCGGCCCACCGCGACCTGCTGCGCGACGAGCGCGAGATCAGGCTCAAGCCGTGGCTGTACGCGATCGCCCGCAACCGCTGCCTGTCGATCCTCCGCGCGCGGCGGGAGCGAGCCGACGGCGATCCGGAGCTGCTCACCGCAGGCCTGGCCGACGAGGTCCAGCACCGCGCCGACCTGCGTGAGCTGGTGGCGGACCTGCACGATCTGCCCGAGGACCAGCGGGCAGCGCTCGTGCTCACCGAGATCGGCGACCTCTCCCACGCCGAGGTGGCCGAGGTGCTCGGCCGCGGGACGGCCAACGTGAAAGGGCTCGTGTTCCGGGCCCGGTCCGGGCTGATCGAGCGCCGTGACGCCCGCGACGCGCCGTGCGAGGAGATCCGTGTCGAGCTGGCCAACGCACGCCACGGCGCCCTACGGAGGGGCCGGCTCCGACACCACCTGACCGCCTGCCCCGGTTGTTCGGCCTACCTCGAGGACGTGCGCCGGCAGCGCCGGATGATGGCCCTTGTCCTGCCCGTCGTCCCATCGATCGGGCTCAAGCGCAGCGTGCTCGCGGGCGTGATGGGTGGCGGCGGCGGCTCCGCCGCGGGCGGCGGCGGTCTGGCCGCGACCGGACTGGGAGCGGCCCTCCCGGCCACGGGCGGCCTGGCTGCCAAGGTGGCTGTCGTGGGCGTGCTCGCGGGATCCGCGGGCGTCGCGGGAGAGGCGGCTCTGGACGACCGCCAGCCGCCGCCGCGAGCCGGCCAGCCATCGGCCGCCGCCCCGGCCGATCCCGCGGCCGCCACACCCGTGAGGGCTAACGAGCAGAGCCGAGGGCCCGCCGAGTCCGGCGACCGACCCTCGTCGGCTCCCGGCGACCGCGCCCGTGCGAACGACCGCCGGCGCGGTCTGCGCAGCCGCGGCGGCAAGGCCCTGCCGCCGCCGCGCCGCCCGGCCGCTCGAACGAACGCGCAGCGCTGCGGCGCCGCAATGCGGCTGCGCCCGCGCTCGGGCGCCGCGAGGCGATCCCGGTCAAGGAACCCAGTCGGCGGCCCACTACCCCGACCCGCGAGGGCAAGCGGGTGGCTGGGGATCCACCGAAGCGGGCCCAGCCACCGGCGCGCTCCGAGCGCAGGCCGGAGCGCGCCGAGCCCACGCGCGGCCCCTGAGGCGCCTGCCGCTACCGGACGCGCGTGATCCAGTAGGGCACGTCGGGTCCCGGCGGAGTGCCGAAGCGCGCGTTCACGGCGAACAGGCGCCCGGCCGCGAACGTGATCGTGGTGGGCACGTCGAAGTCGGGGTTGGTCAGGTTGGCGACCACGCGGCCGCTCCCCTTGCCTCGCGAGAGCCGGACGACCGCGACCTGGTTCATTTGGTTCTGCACGGCGAACAAGGTGCGGCCCCGGAGCAGCAGCCCGTCGCCGTTCATCAGGGTCGCGCCGCCCAGGTCGATCTCGTCGGAGTCGCCGGTGGCCGGGTCCACCCGGAAGAGCTTGCCGGTGTTGGTCTGCACGACGATCAGCCACCTGCCGGTCGAGACGATGCCGTTGGCGTTGAAGCCGGTCGTGTAGGCGAAGTCACCGGTGATCGGGACGGTGCGCACCCTCGGCCCCGGGGCGCGGCGAGCCGTTGCGGCCGAGCGGCAGCACGTACAGCTGCTGAAGCAGCGAGTCGGTGAAGTACGCGGCGCGCTTGGTGACCACCACGTCGTTCACGAATGTGGTGGCGCCCTCGGGTGCCAGGTCGTAGCGCGCGACGTCGGCGCCGGTGCGCTTGTCATAGACGTAGGCGTCGCCGGTGTCTCCCCCGGCAGCGAAGATCAGTCCGCGGGAGACCTTGATGCCGATCGCGCTGCGGCCCTCGGGCGGCTGCACGAGCACGGAGCCCGTGCCGGTCTTCGCGTTGCCCCGCCAGATCGCCCCGGTGGGAATCGAACCGACGTAGAGATCCGTGCCGCCGGTGCTGGCGATGCCCTCGGGCTGGAAGCCGTTGGGCAGCTCGATCCGCTGTTGGAGCTCACGGTGCCCGTCGCCCTTGCGGTCGTGCGCCGCGCTCGCCGGGGCGAGTAGGACGACAGTGAGGAGCGAGAGCAGGAGGGCACGAATCGGCAGCCGGTTCATGCTGTTTTCGTACCCGCGAATCGCCGATCCGACTCCATCCCCGCGCACCGCAACTCCTGTCCCCCATCTGGGTTTGGACGGGCGCCCGAGCGCCGACCCTTCAGGAGCTGCCACTTCCATGATCCGATCCGCCGCCGTGCTGTGCGTCCTGTCCGCCGTGGTCGCCCTGAGCGGGTGCACCCCGCTGGAGAACCCCGGTAGCACCAGTCAGATCCAGCTCGTGAGCACGACCACGCAGGACGGCTGGAAGTGGGACCAGTACCGCAACCTGGCCTACCCCTGCAGCATCAGCGGCTATCAGACGTTCGTGGTGGGCACCAAGGTCGGCTCCTCAGACGCGGCCGCGCGGCCGCTGTGGGTGCGCATGCGCGGAGGCGGAGTCGGGTTCTTCTCCGCCGACGGCAGGCCTCAGCCCAGCGCGGGCAACAAGAGCGAGGAGACCGCCCAGCAGCTGATCGACTTCTCGGCCAACAACGCCCTCAACGACCTCGTTAGCGCCGACGCGGCCGGCTTCCGCAACGTATCGGTGTCGATGTGCAACCACGACATCTACGCCGGCGGCGTCCAGCCCGACCCGTACAACCCGAACACGACGCCGGACGGCAAGCCGAGGACCGTGAACGGGCTGTTCGCCACCAAGGCCGCGGTCCGCTTCGTCCAGGAGAAGTACCCCACCACCAAGACCTTCCTCCACGGCACGAGCGCGGGGTCGTTCGGCACCTGGGGCGTGGCCTGGGGCCTCCAGAAGGAGGGGCGCCCCGTGGCCGGGTCGATCGCCGACTCGGGGGTGCTGAATCAGCAGTACGAGGCAGACCAGAACGCCGCCGGCACCCCCTGCGCTCGCGGAACGACCGCAATCAACGCCATCAAGGCGCGGACCCACCCCCAGCTCGGCAAGCCCGAGAACCAGCCCGACCAGCTGATCGCGCGGCGCGAGCTCACCGCGCCGGTGTTCAACGTCTACAGCCGCGACGACGGCAACAGCTGCGGCGAGACCCAGATCTCCTGCACCCTCCCCGACGGCTCGAAGCAGACGCTCGGGGGGATGGTGTGCAAGATGCTGCGGATCGACCGCGCGATCCAGGCGCTGCCGGCCAGCGCGCGCTCGCGGTTCATGCAGCTCTGCGTGCGGGCGGCGAGCGGGGCAACCGGCACGTGCGGCCGCCATGTGGTCACCGGCGTCTCGGACTTCCCCAACACCGACCCGCGCTACCCGGCGGACTACAACGCCGAGATCATGAGCTGGGTGCGCCAGCGCCTGGCTGACTGAGCGCGGGCGCCGGGCGACCGAGGGCGCCGTCGGGCACCGTGGCCGGGTCCGGAAGCAGACGGGCGCTGGCCATTAGCCGAGCGGCGAATAGCCCGAACTCGTAGCCGAGCACGGCGCCGACCAGCACGTCGAGGGGGAAGTGGGCGCCAAAGAGGACACGCGTGAATCCGACCACCACCACGTAGGCCACCAGGGGCCGGCGAAGGACCGGTACCGCGGCGGCCGCGGCCGTGGCCATCGCCGCGGTCACGATCACGTGGCCCGAGGGGAAGGACGCCAGGTGGCCCCAGCTGCGGTCGTGCGAGAGGAGGGTCTGAGCCCCGAGGACCTCCTCCGGACGGGCGCGCTCCACGAACAGCTTGACCACCTCGATCGCAGCCCCCGCGAGGTAGGCACCCAGTAGGACCCCGAGCGCGGCGCCGAGCACATAGCGCGGCCGCCGCAACGCCAGGGCGGCCGCGATGACCGTGACCGTCATGAGCACGATGTAGTTCCGAGTGTGCGGATCGAGGGCGTCATAGAGCCATCCGGGCCCGTCGCCCAGGCCGTTGATGGTCAGGAAGAGCGCGTTGTCCAGGGGCTGCACCGCAGGCATCGCGGCGCCGAGCGCGATGGCCGCCAGCACCGAGGCAGCCAGCCGCGGCCCCCACTGGCGGATGACCGCGATGGCGTCGGCCGCCGTGGACCGCTCCGGCGCGCGCTCCTGCGTCCGGGCGCGGCGGCCCACCAGCGCACGACCGACCCGCAACGTGTCGCGTACGGGATCGAAGTGGCTGGGCTCGCCGTTGTAGATCGTGGGGATCTCGACCGACGCGATGCTGCTACCCGCCGCCAGGAGCGAGCGCAGGTGCCGGCTCTCGGCGTCGTAGCCGCCCTCGGGCGGCGGGACGTCGCGCAGCATCTCCGTGCGGAAGAGGCGCATGCCGTTCTGGGTGTCGGGCACCCAGCTGCGGGCGGTGGCCAGAAGCCCGACGCTGGCCGCGCGATTGCCAATCCGCCGGCTGAGCGGCATCGGGCGGCGGTCGCGCCGCTCGCCGATCACGACGTCCGCTTCGCGGGCGGCGTCGAGGAACGCCGGGATGCGCTCCGGGTCGTGCTGGCCGTCGGAGTCGAGCACCACGATCGCATCGGGTGAACGCGCCTCGGCCAGCAGCATGGCCGTCCCGGCAGCCACCGCGCTCCCCTTGCCGCGGTTGGCCGCCAGCCGCAGGATGCGCACGCGCTCGTCGCCGGCGAAGACGTCCAGGGAGCGCGAGATCTCGCACGGCGCGCCGTCCTCCACGAGCACGAGCTCGTCCACGTATCGCAGGGCCGACCGCGCGACCTCGACGGCGCGATCCGACGCGAACACCGGGATCACGGCAGCGATGCTGGCCGGCCGCGCGCGGAGCTGAGCGCGCGCGTGGCGGCGGCCGTCCCGCGCCTCGGCGAGCAGTAGCGGCACGAGCGCCACGAAGGAAGCCGCACCGAGCCAGAGCACGGCACGGTAGGTGCCGCTCATCTCCACCGCCAGGCCGGCGAGCGGCAGCGCCGCGGCCGCCGCCACGGCCCGCCCGGCGAAGAACAGGCCGCTGTAGCGACCCGCCTCGCCCTCGGGCACGAAGCGGGCGAAGTAGGGGAAGCCGAGCGCGGTGAGCAGCCCGGCGCCCAGGGCCGCGGCGGCGAAGGCGGGTGCGGCGGCGGCCAGCGACCCCGCGGGCACGGCGGCCACCAGGCCCGTGCCCAGCAGTGCGGCGCCCACCATTAGCAGCGGCCGGACCTGCTCGGGCTTGGCCCGTCCCGCCACCACCATGCCCATGGCGGTGAGGGCACCAAAGCCCAGCGGAAGGGCGCCCGCGCTGGCCACGGAGAGCCCGAGGCTGCCCTCGGCGTAGAGGACGAAGAAGGCGGGCAGCGCCGCGTAGGCGAAGACCCACAGCGTTTGCGCGATCAGCACCTCACGCGCCCCCTTTCGCCGCAGCGCCACGCGCACGGGCACTCGCCGCGGCTTTGCGAGGGCGACGCTCGCGCGCTCGCCCAGCGCCAGGCGGCGGCTGACCAACAGCGTCGGGACAACGGTCAGGGCCAGCACCGCCGCGGCCAGCGCGAAGGCCGCGCCGGGTGCGGGCTCGATTAGCGCGCCGCCAATGGCAACCGCCACGACGGCGCCCACGAGCCCGGCCAGCTCCTGGGCGCTCGTGGCTGCAGGACGCCGGCCGTCCTGCACGTCCTCGGCGACGATCGCCCGGTGGGCGGTCGTGAGGGCATTGAGGCCCGTGTAGAGAAGCGCGGCGGCCAAGCCCAGGGCCACGTAGGAGCTCGCGTTGCCGACGCCCACGGCCACAAGCCCGCCGGCGCTGAGCACCGCCCCGCCCGCGATGAACGGCAGCCGGCGTCCCCGGCGATCGGACCAGATGCCCACGACGATCGGCACCCCAAACCCGGCGACCGCGTTCACCGTCATCACCGCTCCGATCAGCGTGGGAGCGTCGTCGATTCGCTCGAGCAGCAGCGGCAGGTAGGTGGTGGTGAGCGCCCGGCCCGCGCCGGCGCCCACCGCGGCCAGCGAGAACGCGAGCAGGACGGCGGAGCCGCCAAGGAGCTTGTCGGGAGCGCCACCCTCGGTGCGCGCGCCGAGAGCTTCGCTTGGGCGCGCGGCCACCCGGGGCTGCGCCAGGGAGCTCACGTCGCCTCCGGCATGGCCACCCGCAGGCGGGCCGGCTCCACGCTCACGGTCGCGGTGGTGGTGCCGAGCTGGACCGCGTCGGCCACGAGCGGCAGGGCCTCGTTGATCCTGGCCCGGCTCGCGGGCATGCGAACGACGCCGCGGCGACCCAGGTGCCGGCCGCCCCGCGCGGCCGCGAGCAGGCGCAGCAGGCGCCGCCGGCTGCGCGCCTCGAGCAGGATCGCCTCGAAGCGGCCGTCCGAGGGATCGGCGCCGGGGTCGACCTCGAAGCCGAAGCCGAAGAAGGGGAGGTTGGCGAGGAACAGCTGGGCCGCGGCGTTCGACCCGAGCGGGCCGGAGTCGAGCTCCACTCGCGCGCGGTACGGCGCGTATCGCCTGACCGCACTGACGAGCGCGCGCACACCCTGGCCCAGGTCGGAGGAGTTGTCGGCCTCGTAGCCTGCGCGCGCGTCGGCTTGGAATCCGGCGCTAACCGCCTCAATCGCGTAGAGAGAGCGATCGGGGGTGACCACCCTCAGCGCGTCCAGCGGCCGGGCGGGCGCCGACACCGCGACCGAGATGGCGCCCGCGCGGTCCGTGGGGATGCCGAGAGCGCGAGCCACGTTGTTGGCCCGACCCGCTGGCACGAGGGCCAGCTCCGGCGGCCGTCGCAGCGGCGCGTTGGCCGCCGCGTGCAGGCTCCCGTCGCCGCCGGCCAGCGCGACTCGATCGCCGCGGTCGGCAGCCGAGCGCAGCACGGCGTGCAGCTCGCCCTCGCTACGGGTGACCACGGCCTCGGCCCGCGCGCCCCGCTCCTGTGCCACGGCCACCAGCTCCGCCCCGGTCGCGCCCGGATCGCCGATGCCGCTCGCGCGCCCGTTGACGACCACGACCAGCCGGCGGGCCTTGCTAGCTTCCTTCCCCTCAGAGCGATGGATCCTCTCCTCCACCTCGACCGGGCGCTCGTCGAGACCGCCCCGGCCTTCGAGAACCATCTGCTGACCGCGTTCTTCCTGCTCGTGTCGGCCTGGTGGGTCAAGGGCCCGCTCATCGTCGGCCTCGGGCTGTGCTCCGACGTGTGGCGACGCCGGCTGCCGCTGACCTTCGCCGCCGCGGGCGCGGCCGTCGGGGCCGCCTCGCTGGCCGCTCATGTCCTCAAGGAGGCCTTCGACCGAGACCGCCCGCCGGTCGTCGATCCGGGACTCGGGTCGCTGGCCTCGATCCCGGACAACCCGTCGTTCCCCTCCGGCCACAGCGCCACGGCCTTCGCGGCCGCCACCGCCGTCGCGATCGTGAGCCCGCGCCTGCGGTGGCCCGCCCTGGCCATCGCGGCCGCCGTGGCCATCTCGCGCGTCTACCTGCGAGTGCACTTCCCGCTGGACATCCTGGCGGGCGCCGCCCTCGGCGCCGGCCTGGGCGCGCTCTGCGCCTTCGTCACGCTGCGTCTGGCCGACCAGATGATTCCGGCGCGAGCCGGTCGCGCCTAGTTGCGCTGCTGCCGCGGAGGCGGCCCCGGCGGTGGGAGCGGGCCGCGAGAGGTGCTGACGGGCTGCGGTGAGCGCTTGCATGGTCTCGGGGGGTGGATCCAGTGCAGCTTATTTTAGGTAAGTTGCGGATTTGCGTGAGGTGCCTCACGCAAGGCGGCGCGGTGGCGAGCCTCCAATCTCGGGCAAGGTGTCCATGCCCCCAGCCTCCTCCGCAGGGAGCGACGACTCAATACGGCTGGCCTGTCGCCGCGTATGGCCGGTTAGCCACACCAAGCCCCCGGCGAACGCGCCCGTCTGAGCGGCGGCTAACTAGGAGTCCGGAAGCGAAGCGTGCTGACCGAGGACGCCGTCAGGCGCCGATTCAGACGAGCGCAGGGCCTGGTCTGAGCGGCGGCTGACAAGGACGCAGGAAGCGACGCGTGCTCTGCACGCGAGCGACCGAGGACGCCGTCAGGCGCCGATTCAGACCAGGGCCCGGCCGACGGAGTCGGCGACGCAGCAAGGCTTGGCGGAGCCCTCCACCTCGACGGTCCAGCGCTGGACCACCTGCCACCAGCCACCACCCACGTCATCGACCGACACGGTCTCGAGGGAAGCGCGGACGCGCGCGCCGGCCGGCACGGGCGCCGGGAAGCGCACCTTGTTCCAGCCGTAGTTCACGCCGAGCTTGAAGCCTCCCGAGACCAGCAGCTGATCACGGAAGCCGTCGATCGTGGCCAGCGTGAGGTTGCCGTGGGCGATCGTGGTGCCGAACGGGCTCTCGGTCTTCGCCCGCTCCACGTCGACGTGGATCCATTGATCGTCACCGGACAGGTCGGCGAACGAGTTGATCATCTCCTGGGTGACCTCGCGCCACTCGCTCGGGCCGAGCGTCTGGCCCACGAGCGAGCTGAGCTCATCGATCCCGGTGACCGTGGTGGGTGCCATCGGCGCGGAGCCTACCGGCCGCTGTCGCACGGCGGCTCGATCCGCCGATCCAAGTCCCGCGTGAGTGGTAGGTTCGCGCGAGCGTTTTCACTAGGGCCGCAACTTTCGCAGTTGCATCGGTTTGCACGCACAACCACCACTCTTTAGGAGGGCTTTAGATGGGCGATCGGCCGGCGGCACGAGCTTCAGCGAGTAAACCCATCAGGTCGTCCCGATGGCGCAGGTTGCCGGTCTTCGCCCTTCCCGTTGTGCTCGCGCTGACGCTGTCCTCGTGCGCCTACTTCCAGGGCGCGATCAAGGCGAGGGATGCCGGCGGGCCGGTGCCGTGGTGGTGCACGTCGACGGAGGACATCCCGGTGACCGATGGCCCGGCGGCCGGCAACATCGACTGGTACGCCGGTATCGACAAGGCCCCCCTCGTCCTGGGACGACTGCGTGCTGATGTCCGCCCAGTTCGACCCGGCCAAGAAGTACGCGGAGCAGTACCCGAGGCGAGGCCCGGCCGAGACGGCCGGGTTCCGGGAGGTCACGTCCTACATCCCGGGCATGGGCACCCATCACGTGAAGGGCGGCATCACTCCGCAGATGCTCGCCGACCCCTCTTTCAACCGCCAGAACCCGATCCTCGACAACGCCGGGCTCGACGACAAGTTCGAGCCCGCGAAGCCCGAGGTCATGCAGTACGACGGCAACAACGCGGACTCGCGCCTTGTCGGCTTCGACTACTACGTGCGCACCAGCACCGGCCTGCCCCCCGCGGGCTTCCCGGGCAACATCGACTGGTGGCACCACCACCCCTGGATCTGCCACCGCAGGACCGACGCGGCGATGATCGCGTTCAACGTCAGTGACGCCACCTGCTCGTCACAGAACGGCGTGAACGTGAACTACTCCAACTACTACATGCTCCACGTCTGGGTTCTCGACGACATGAAGTTCATCCCCGACGTGTTCGCCGGCAGGATCCCCTGCATCACGGGAACCGGTGGCTCGGGCACCATCCGCGACGATCCGGACCACTGGTGCCACTTCGGCAGGACGGCGCCCGCGTCGGCTGCGGCGACGATGCGGACTCCCGCGAGCCTGGCAAGCGCCCAGCCCGCGGCCGCCTCGCCCGGTGGCCACAGCATGATCTGCCCCATGACCGAGGGGACGGCCAGCTGAGCGGTCACTCCACCAGCCCGATCTGGAAACTGGGCGGCGCAATCTCACCCGCGCCGCCCAGCAGCCCGAGGATCTTCGTCACATAGGCGCGCGTCTCGGCGAACGGCGGGATGCCGCCGTATCGCCGGACCGCGCCGGGTCCGGCGTTGTAGGCCGCCAATGCCAGGCCGACCTTGCCGCCGAACTCGCGCAGTAGGTCGCTCATCAGGTGGGCCTGAGCGTCGATCGCCCGTGCGGCATCGAAGGGGTCGCGCAGGCCATAGGCTCGGGCGGTGCCGGGCATGAACTGCGCGATGCCCTGCGCGCCAGCCCCACTGGTGGCGAACGGATTGAAGCCCGACTCCGCGTAGAGCTGCGCGGCCAGGAGGCTCATCGGCACGTTCCAGCGCAGCGCGGCGCGCGCGATCGGGTCGTGGAAGCGCTGCGGCACGAAGCTCGGCAGCGCATGGTGGACCCTTCCGTGGTCGCCGCCCGGCGGCTCCCATGACCCGCGCTCGTACTGGGCCGGGTGGCCGCGGTCGCGCGGGTTGGCTCCGAATCCGTAATGCCACGCCTCCCACGCGTACCTGTGAATGAATCCGAACCTGCGCGCGTTCGCCTTCAGCCACCCATACGCGCCGGGCGGGCCGAGGTCCAGCTCCGTGGCGTAGCGGTGCAACGACGTGCCGGGCGGGGCGACCCAGCGGGGATTCGGGTTGGCCGCGAACAGGCGCGCCTGCTCGGCGTCGGAGCGGAACGCGCTGGTGATGGAGAGCGAGTGGCCCTCGCGACGCGCCGCGGCCGCCATCCGGTCGAAGGCTGCTGCCACATCGGGCCGCATGGCCTTGCCCATCCGGTACGCCAGCGGGCCGTCGTAGCCGCCGCCGCTGCCGCGCGCCGGTCCCGCCAGGGCGCCGCCCGCGCCCGGCGCCAGCTCCGCGACGGCGCGTGAATGCACCGCGATCCGCTGGCGTGCACGGCCCGGCACGCGGACTTCAGCGTGGCCCCGCACCCGCACCGCCACCCGCGTGGGCGCGAACGACCCGCCCGGGAACGTCACATCGGCGGCGGTGATGCGTACGCCGTTGAGCCGCGCGCCGCTGACAGCGGCGGCGCGCGCCCGGGCCAGGTAGGCCGCCGTGCTCAGATGGCGGGGATTCGGCACCCCGCCGGGAAGAACGGCCGGCGCGAAGAGTCGCGGCAGGTCATCGCGCATGGATCGCGCGGCCGACATCGACGCCAGGTCGACCGCTCGTGTGTGCCGGCCCTTGGCGCCCAGCGCCTGGCCGAAGGACGCGAGCACCATCACGCCGACCAGGACCGCGGCGACGACCCCGATCGCCAAGAGCGTTGCCTGGCCGGACTCGCCTCGACGGTCCCGTGGGTCGCTGGCGAGCATGGCTTCGCACCCTCCCGGTGGCCTGGTTACGGCTCAAGGCTCGCGTGTGACACCTGCGCGACGAACGTGTGAAGCCCCGCCCGCCGGATCCGGCTATTCGGCTCGGAGGTCAATCACAGCGGAGCCTCGGATCCGCCCCGCGCGCAGGTCCTCGAGCGCCCGGTTGACGTCTCCCAGCGGGTAGGTCTGCACGCTGGTCTTGACCGGCACGCTCGGGGCGATCTCCAGTAGGGCGTCGCCGTCGGCCCGGGTCAGGTTGGCCACCGAGCGCAGGGTGCGCTCGCCCCAGAGCAGCTCGTAGGGGAAGGCCGGGATGTCGGACATGTGGATGCCCGCGCAGACCACGGTCCCGCCCTTTGCGGTGGCCCGGAGCGCCGCCGGAACGAGCTCGCCGGCCGGCGCGAAGATGATGGCGGCGTCCAGCGGCTCAGGCGGCTCCTCGCTCGACGCCCCGGCCCAGGCGGAGCCGAGCTCCATGGCGAGGCCAGCCGCCTCGTCACCGGTTTCGCGCGTGAACGCGAAGACCGTCCGGCCCTGCGCCACCGCCACCTGACAGACGATGTGCGCAGCGGCTCCGAAGCCGTAGAGCCCCAGCGTCCGCGCGTCGCCCGTGAGCGTCAGCGCGCGATAGCCGATCAGCCCGGCACACAGCAGCGGGGCCGCCTGGAGGTCCGGGTAGCCATCCGGGAGCGGAAAGCAGTAGCGCTCGTCGGCCACCGCCAGCTCGGCAAAGCCGCCGTCGATGTCGCGACCGGTGAAGCGCGCCCGGTCGCAGAGGTTCTCGCGGCCGGAGAGGCAGAAGCGACACTCGCCGCAGGTCCATCCCAGCCAGGGCACGCCCACCCGGCGATCGGTGCCCGCAACCGTGCCCACGATCTGGTGACCCGGGATCACGGGAGCATCCGCCACGGCGACCTCGCCGTCGACGATGTGCAGGTCGGTGCGGCACACCCCGCAGGCGTGGACCTCGATCAGCAGCTGCCCCGGGCCGGCCACGGGGTCCGGCACCTCGTCCGGGCGCAGCGGCCGGCCCGGCTCGTCGAAGAGCATTGCGCGCACGGGCCAACGCTACGCCCCTCGAGACGGTCGGGTCAGACGCGCGTGCAAGCGTCAGCGAGCTCGCCCAGCGCCCGCCCGAGCCGGCCGCGGGCCCGGCGCCCGGCGAGCGCCAGCTGCGCGCCCATTCGCGTGTCCGGCAGCCTGACCGCGCCGACGGGCCAGTGCCCGTCGGCGTCGTCGTCGCGGTTGAGCGCCAGCGCCGGCTCCGGGCCGACGCGGGCCAGCCGGTCCGCCACGAGCACTGCAAGGGCGGGCTCTGTCGCCGGCGTAGCGACCAGGACGGTGGCGTCGGCGAGCGAAGCGGCCGCGCCGGCGAGCGCGGGGTCTTCCACGTCGAGCACCACGGGGGCGAGGCTCACAGCCGTGCGTGCGATCGCGGCCTGATCGGCGCCGCCCACCAGGCAGATGCGGCCCTGCGCCGTCGTCTCGACGCTCATGACTGCCCGGGCCAGCCCGCTCGCAAGCCGGAGGGCCGCCGGGAGGCCGAGCCGGGGGCCTCCCCGTGTCTGCTCGCACACCACCACACAGGCGCCCGACGGGTCCCTGGCCGCCAGCTCGGCACCCAAGCCACGCGCGACGGTGGTGGTGCCGCAGCGGCGTGCAAGCCCGGTGACGGCAACCACGGGTCGCACCGCCGGCGTTTCAGGCACTGCCTCACGAACGGGCGCATCGGGCTCCCCCGGCTCGATCAGCCAATCGACAGCCGCTCCAAGCGCGCTGGCGAGCACTCCACTTCGACCGGACGCCGTCACAGCCGCACCGCCGCCTTGGCCTGGACCGCGAACCGTCGCGACACCGCCGCGATCGGCGACGGGCGGCCTCAGCCGCACCCGCACCGTGCCGCCGGACACCTCCACACGCGCGCGGGCGCGCGACCAGCCCGGGAGTGACTCGCGCACGCCGGCGCGCGGGTCGGCACCGGCGGCCAGCGCCAGGGCACCGGCCTCAGCCGCGCTGCCGGCCAGCACGGCGCAGTAGCCCACGGCCAGCAGCTGGAGCGCCACCAGGCCGATGGCGATGAGCACCGGCAGCGAGCCGAGAAGCTCCACCGTGGCCTGTCCGCGCTCGTCCCGCCCGTTCAGCGCCGCCTCCTGCCCAGCGAGGCCGAGGCGCCCACGTGCGCCGGCGACCGCCACCGATAGAGGAGTGCCGGCACCGCGACGCGAACCCGCACGCCACCGCCGCGCAGGCGCCGCACGCGAAGGCCGCGCCTGAGTCCCTCGGGCAGCGCGCTGGCCGCCGCCGTGCGAGCGTCAAGCCCAACCGCATCGGCCCGCGCACCCGCCCGGGCGGCGTGGGCCGACATCCATGCCGTGTGCCCGGCCAGCGCCAGCTGCCAGGCGATGGCGCCCGCGAGCAGCAGCAACGGCAGCACGGCCACGAGCTCCACGCTGGCCTGGCCGGCCTCCCGATGTCGTATCCGCGCGCCGAGCCGCACCACCCGAGCCTGCCGGTGCGCGCGTGACGGCACGGCACCCGCAGGCTACGAATCGCACCGCGACCGGTTACGAAAGCGTCACTCGCGCCAGGGGCGTCACGCCGCAGGCGCGTAGGGCTCTGGCAGCGTGAACAGCCCGAGGAAGCGTTCCACCGCGGCCCGATCACCCTCGATCTCCAGCTCCTTGGCGCGCAGGGCCGCGTCCAGCTTCGTGCGCCCGTGCGCCAGTGCGAGCAGCGTGCCGGCGTCGCTGCGCACGACCGCGTCGGGGTCCCTCGCCTCGCCGGGCTCGACATCCAGCCGCCCGTCGGAAACCTCGGCCCGGAAGCGATGATCGCCCAGCCTGAGCTCGAGCCGCAGCGACGCGTCGTCCGCCAGCTCGGGGTCGAACACCGTCCGTAGCGAAAGGATGTGCGCGTCCAGGCTCATGCCGTCCTCCGGCGGGCCGAGCGGGGCGCGCGCGCCCCAGCGGCCGAGGGCCGAGAGGACCGGCTCCAGCTCCAGCACCCCACTCCGTGAGCTCGTAGACTCGTGCCGCCGCCGGAGGCGGTAGCTTGCGGCGCCGCACCACGCCGTCGTCCTCGAGCTCCCGCAGGCGCTGCGAGAGCACGTTGGGGCTGGCGGTGGGCAGGCCTGTCTTGAGGTCGGTGAAGCGCTTGGGCCCGAGGATCAGCTCGCGGACGATCAGCAGCGCCCACCGCTCTCCCACCCTGTCGAGCGCGCGCGGGATTCCGCACGCGTCCCCGTAGGTGCGCTTGGTGGACATAGTCCTCAGCTTACACCATCTAGTCCTGTTTTATGTTTGAATAGTCCTAAGTCAGGACAATCGTGATAGCGTAGCTTCATGAGTCGAGCCAAGGAGGCGAGCAGCACCGAGATGACGGACACCGCCGCACCCCCGACGACCCCCACCGACGACCGGTCCCGCTGGATCGCGCTCTACGTGCTGTGCGCCAGCGTGCTGATGATCGTCATCGACGCCACGATCGTGAACGTTGCCCTGCCCTCGATCCAGGACGACCTGGACTTCACCCAGAGCAACCTGGCCTGGGTGGTCAACGCCTATCTGATCCCGTTCGGCGGCCTGCTGCTGCTGGCCGGCCGCCTCGGGGACCTGATCGGGCAGCGCAAGATCTTCCTGATCGGCCTGGCCGTGTTCACGGCCGCCTCGGTGCTCTGCGCCGTCGCGCCCAGCCAGGGCATGCTGATCGGCGCCCGCTTCGTGCAGGGCGTGGGCGGCGCGCTGACCTCCGCGGTGGTGCTGGGGATGATCGTCACGATGTTCCCCGAGCCGCGCGAGCAGGCCAAGGCGATCGGCGTGTACGGCTTCGTGGCCTCCGCGGGCGGTTCGATCGGCCTGCTGGCCGGCGGCGTGCTCACCGAGGCCATCAACTGGCACTGGATCTTCTTCATCAACGTGCCGGTGGGCATCGCCACGGCGCTGCTCACCAAGCGGTTCGTGCAGGCGCCGGAGGGAATCGGGCTCTCCGAGGGAGCCGACCTGCCCGGCGCGGTGATCCTCACGGGCGGCCTGATGCTGGGCGTGTACAACATCCTTCAGGTGCCCGAACAGGGCTGGGGCTCCACCCAGACGCTGGTGCTCGGCGCGCTGTCGCTCGCGCTGGTCGCGGCCTTCGTGGTCCGCCAGGCGCGCATCCCCAACCCGTTGATCCCGCTGCGGCTGTTCACGGCGCGCAACGTGTCCGGCGCCAACGCCGTCATGGCGTTCCTGGTGGCGGGCATGTTCGCCATGTTCTTCCTGGGCGCGCTCTACCTCCAGCGCATCCTCGGCTACAGCCCGCTCGAGGTTGGCCTGGCGTTCCTGCCGTCCACGATCGTGATGGGCACGATCTCGCTGCGCTACACCGAGCGGCTGAACACGCGCTTCGGCGCCAAGAACACGCTCATGCCGGGCCTGGTCGCGATTGGCCTCGGCCTGCTGCTGTTCGCGCGCACGCCCGTGGACGGGAACTACCTCGTCGACGTGGTCCCGCCGGTGATGCTGATCGGCCTCGGCGCCGGCCTGAGCTTCCCGTCGCTCATGACGCTGGCCATGTCCGGCGCCACCCCCAGTGACTCCGGGTTGGCCTCGGGGCTGGTCAATGCCACCGTGCAGGTGGGCGGCGCGATCGGCCTGGCCGTGCTGGCCACCCTCGCCACCGACCGCTCAGACAACCTGCGTCGCCGACGGCGAGTCGGTGGCCTCCGCGCTCAACTCCGGCTACCACCTGGCCTACCTGCTGGGCGCGGGCTTCGTCGTGGCGGCGTTCGTCGTGGCGGTCACGGTGCTGCGCTCCGAGCCGCTCCAGACGAGCCAGCAGGATGGCGAGGCGGTGCCCGGCGAGGCCGCGGCGCTGTCGGAGGCGGCGTGACTCGCCCAGTCATCTGACTCGGAGGTTCGCGTTCAGTTTCCGGGATGGTTGTGTGTGACTGGCGGTGGCCGGCGACCGCAGCCGTGCTGGTTGCACGGCGAGGAGCCGGCCGGTGCCAGGCGCGCACAGACGCCCGGAAACTAGGCGATGGCGCGGTACTGCTGCCAGACCCAGTAGATCGCCGTACGACGCAGGGCGAGCAGGGACAGCCAGACCATCAGGCCGAACCCGCCCAGGTCGTCGAACAGCCGGTCGGTGGCGCACAGCGCGAGGAAGGCCACTCCGACCGAGCCGTAGAGCACGAGCCGCTGGCGGTCGCTCCAGCGCGTTGAGCTCCATCCCGAACTGGCGGTAGAGCCGATAGGCCAGGTAGGCGATGGCGGTGAAGAACGCGATCGTGAGCAGCGTGAACACCGCGTTCAGGGCCCCTCCGCCGCCGGGCAGCGGCGGTCAGGGCCAGCGCAACGAGGGCCACGACACCGAACTTCCACGCGCAGCTCATGCCGATCAGGCTAGAGCGGCTCAGGCGATCGTGCCCGCCGCCGTAAGCACGAGCACCAGTACGCCGAGACCCACCCGGTACACGACGAACACGATCGTCGAGTGGTTCACCAGGAAGCGCAGCAGGCCCGCGATCGCCACGTAGCCCGACAGGAACGCGAAGAAGGTCGCCACCAGCAGGGTGCCCACCCCCTGGTCGGCATCGAGCGCGTCGCCGAGCTGGTACAGGCCGCTGAGCACCACGGCCGGAACCGACAGCAGGAAGGACAGCCGTGCCGCGGCCTCGCGGTTGAAGCCGAGGAACAGCCCCACGGTGATCGTCGAGCCCGAGCGCGACACGCCGGGGATGAGCGCCAGCGCCTGCCCGAAGCCGATCGCCAGCGCGTCGCGCATGGCCCGTGCTCTCGAGCTTGCGCTCGTGGCTGCTGAGCTGCTCGGCGGCGAGCAGCACCAGGCCGAGGGCGATCAGCATCGAGCCGATCAGGTAGAGGTCGCGGGTCTCGTTCTCGATCGTGTCCGAGAACGCGAACCCGAACACGGCGATCGGCACGGTGCCCGCGATCAGGTACCAGCCCATCCGGGCGTCCAGCTCGCCGCGCCGCGAGGGGTCGCGCAGGGAGGCGAGCCATGCGCGCGCGATGTTCCAGAGGTCGTGGCGGAAGTAGACGACCACCGCCAGCGACCGTGCCCAGCTGGATCACGGCGGTGAACGCGGTGCCCGGGTCCTCCCAGCCGGCGAAGGCAGGGACGATCCGCAGATGCGCGGTGCTCGAGATCGGCAGGAACTCGGTGAGCCCCTGCACGATGCCGAGGACGATGGCCTCGAACGTGGACAAGGCGGCGGAGAGGCTAGTGTGAGTTCCCGTCGCTCGTGAGCGTTCCGGAACCGCTCGCGCGAGGCCGCGATCTCCTTGATCGCCTCCTCGCGGGAGTACCAGCCGTCGACCTTCACCGCCTTCTGCTCCAGGTCCTTGTAGATGGAGAAGAAGTGGGCGATCTCGTCGCGCAGCTGGCTCGGGATGTCCTCCAGCGTGTCCATCTGGTTCCAGCCGGGGTCCGACAGGGGCACGCACAGCACCTTGTCGTCGATCCCCTTGTCGTCCTCCATCCGGAACAGCGCCGAGCGGCTTCACGTCGATCATGCAGCCGGGGAAGGTGGGCTCGGACACGCAGCACATGACGTCGAGCGGGTCGCCGTCCTGGCCCAGGGTGTCGGGGATGAAGCCGTAGTCGGTCGGATACACCACCGAGGAGAACAGGAACCGGTCGAGCACGAGGCGTCGCGCTCGTGATCCCACTCGTACTTGTTGCGGCTGCCCTTCGGGATCTCGATGATGCAGCTGAACGCGTGCCGTCGTCCACGGCTGGGCGCCAGCCTACTCGGTATACTCGGCGGCGATGAGAACGCGTCTGGGAGCCGTGCTCACCCTCCTCATCAGCCTGGCGCTCACGGCGCCGGCGCTGGCGCCAGTACGACAACGGCGAGGGCCTGGTCGGCGAGACCGACGACCGCATCATCACCTTCTTCTCGCTCGGCGTGGTCGTCTTCTTCTTCACCGTCGTGTGCCTCGGCTCGTTCATCCAGAGCAGGCTCGAGAAGCGCAAGGAGGCCCGCAAAGCGGCCGAATTGCGCCAGCGCATCGGCTGGTAAACGCCGGAGCCTTCTCAGAAGGTTCACACCGGGGCCTGGCGCGTTCGGGCAGCATCGTCAGTGCAGATCCCTCCAGCGCCCGCGGCCCCGCGCTCCCCGCCCGGGGCCGCGAGCCGTTCTGGGAGGATTCGCGGCCGATGGGGCTCGACTCAGGCCAGGTGACCTACGAGCGCCGCGGTGCCGCCGCGGTGCTCACGATCGACCGCCAGGAGCGGCGCAACGCCGTCGATGGGCCCACGGCCGCGCTGCTCACCGACGGCTACCGCCGCTTCGAGGCCGACGATGAGGCCCGCGTGCTGGTGCTCACGGGCGCGGGCGGCGTGTCCTTCTGCGCCGGGGCCGACCTCAAGGCCATCGAGTCGTTCGCGCCCCGGCTGGGGATCGAGGACGGCCCGCTCGGGTTCACGCGCCTGATTCCCTCCAAGCCCACGATCGCCGCGATCGGCGGCTGGTGCCTGGCCGGCGGCCTGGAGCTGGCCCTGTGGTGCGACCTGCGGGTGGCGGCCCAGGGCTCGCGCCTGGGCTTCACCGAGCGCCGCTTCGGGGTGCCGCTGATCGACGGCGGAACCCAGCGGCTGCCCCGGATCGTGGGCCTGGGCCGGGCGCTGGACATGATCCTCACAGGCCGGATCGTGGAAGCGCCGGAGGCGCATGCCATGGGCCTGCTCACGGAGATCACGGCGCAGGGCGAGCACCTGGCGCGGGCGCTCGAGATCGCCGAAGCGCTTGCGCGCTTCCCGCAGGAGACGATGCTTGCCGACCGCCGGGCAGCCATCGAGGGGATCGGCCTGCCGTTCTCCGAGGGGATGAAGCTGGAGGCCGAGAGCGGCCCGCGCACCTTCGCCACGGCCGCCCAGGGCGCCGCCCGCTTCGCCGGTGGCGAGGGCCGCGGCGGCCAGGGCGCCGGCGCCTGAGGCCGCGGCCGGCCGGCTGGCATAGTCAGAGTGGTGTCCGCGCCCGCGATCGAGGTCTCCGACCTCCGCAAGAGCTACGGCTCGGTCGAGGCGGTCCGCGGGCTCACGTTCGCGGTGGAGCGCGGCGAGGTCTTCGGCCTGCTGGGCCCCAACGGCGCCGGCAAGACCACCACGGTCGAGATCCTGGAGGGCTACCGCCGCCGCTCGCGCGGCGACGTGCGGGTGCTCGGCCACGACCCCGAGGACCGCGACCGCCGGCTCCAGGAGCGCGTCGGCATCGTGCTCCAGAGCTGCGGCTTCTACCCGCGCCTGACGGTGGCGGAGGCCGTCGAGCACATGGCGAAGGCCTACCCGGCGCCGCGCGACCCGGGCGAGACCATCAGCCTCGTCGGCCTGGAGGACAAGGCAGGCGCGCGCTCCAACTCGCTCTCGGGCGGCCAGCGGCGGCGGCTGGACCTGGCGCTGGCGCTTGTGGGCGACCCCGAGCTGGTGTTCCTCGACGAGCCCACGACCGGCTTCGACCCCGCCGCGCGGCGGGCCGCCTGGGGCGTGGTGGGCACCCTGCGCGACCTGGGCAAGACGGTGCTGCTCACCACCCACTACCTGGACGAGGCGCAGGCGCTGGCCGATCGCGTGGCGATCGTGAAGGACGGGCGGATCGTGGCCGAGGGCCCGCCGGCGGAGCTGTCCACGGGCGGCTCGGGCTACCGCGTCTCGTACGTGTCGGGCGGCCGCCGGGTCGAGCACCAGACCGACGACCCCACCGACCTGCTGCACCGGCTGACCGGCGACGCCCTGGCGCGCGGCGAGCGGCTGGAAGGGCTCGAGGTCGCGCGGCCGACGCTCGAGGACGTCTACCTCGAGCTCACCGAGGACGACGACCGGTGACCAGCCTGGCCCTGGCCTGGGAGCAGTTCCGGCTGGAGCGCAAGCTGTTCTGGCGCAACCCCAGCGCGGCGTTCTTCTCGTTCGTGCTCCCGCTGATGCTGCTGCTGCTCGTGGCCTCGGTGTTCGGCAGCGACCCGGAGGAGCTGGACATCGTGATCCCCGGGGTCGCCGGGATGAGCGTGATGGCCACCACGTTCAACTCGCTGGCGTTCAACCTGACCTTCCTGCGCGAGCAGGGCATCCTCAAGCGGGTGCGCGGCACGCCGCTGCCCGCCGTCCTCCTACTTCGCCGGCTTCCTCGGCAACGCCGTGGCCAACGCGTTCGTGCAGGTGGGCCTGGTGGTGGCCATCGGCCACCTGGCCTACGACGTGAGCTGGCCGCAGGACTGGCTCGCGCTGGTGGTGTTCACCGCGGTCGGCGTGGTCACCTTCGGCGCGCTCGGGATCGCCCTCTCGCACGCGATCCCCAACTTCGACTGCGCCGCCGCCTACGTGAACGCCATCTTCCTGCCGGCCATCCTGATCTCCGGCGTCTTCTACTCGACCGACTCGCTGCCGCCCGTGCTGGGCGCGGTGGCCGACGCGCTGCCGCTCAAGCACGTGATCGACGGCTTCCACGGCGCGATCGTGACCGGCCAGGGCCTGGCCGACAACGCCGGCGCGCTGGGGATCGTGGCGCTGTGGGGCGCGGCGGGGCTGCTCCTGGCCGTGCGCGGCTTCCGCTGGGAGTAGGCCGGCCGGCTCACTCGACGCCGCGGGCGGCCGCCCAGCGCGACAGCTCGTGGCGGCTGGAGAGCTGCAGCTTGCGCAGCACGGCCGACACGTGGGCCTCCACGGTCTTGGCCGAGATCCCCAGGTCGTGGGCGATCTCCTTGTACATGTAGCCGCGCGCGATGTGCTGGAGCACCTCGCGCTCGCGCGGCGTGAGCTGGTCGAGCTCGGCGTCGGCGCCCTCGGGCGCGACGGGCGCGCCGCCGGCGAACGCGTCGAGCACGAAGCCCGCCAGCCGCGGAGAGAACACGGCGTCGCCGTCGTGCACGCGGCGCACGGCGTCGGCCAGCTCCTCGCCCGAGATCGTCTTGGTCACGTACCCGCGCGCGCCCGCGCGGATCACCGCGATCACGTCCTCGGCGGCGTCGGAGACCGAGAGGGCGAGGAAGCGGACCGCACGGGTGCTCGCCCGCGACCCGCCGGATCACCTCCACGCCGCCGCCGTCGGGCATGTGCACGTCGAGCAGCACCACGTCGGGCTTCGGTCGGCGATCGTCGCGCACCGCCGCCGCCACCGGTCCGGCGTCGCCCGCGATGTCCACCAGCGACTCGAGCTCGGCCTGCACCCCGGCGCGGAAGAGCTGGTGGTCGTCCACGATCACCACGCGCGGGCCGCTCATCCCAGCACCAGCTCCACCTCGGTGCCCGCCGCCGGGATGGCTGGTGATGCGCGCCCTGCCGCCGTGGCGCTCCATCCGCCCCACGATCGACTCGCGCACGCCGCGGCGGTCCGGCGGCACGGCGGCGGGGTCGAAGCCCGGGCCCGCGGTCGCGCACGAACACCTGCGCGCGCGTCGTCCGACAGCTCGGCGTAGACGGCCACGGGCGAGCCGCCGCCGAACTTGGCCGCGTTGGTCATCGCCTCGCGGGCCGCCGCCACCAGCGCCTCGCCCGCGGTCGTCGAGCGCGCGGTCGCCCACCGCCACGACCTCCACGTGCACGCCGTGGGCGGCCTCCACCTCCTCGGCGGCCTCCTCCAGCGCGCCCGCCAGGCGGCTCTCGCCCGCGCGCGGCCTGCGGTCGCGGCCGGACAGCCACGAGCGCAGCTCGCGCTCCTGGCGGCGGGCGAGCGCGGCCACCTCGCGCGGGTCGTCGGCGCGGCGC
The DNA here is from genome assembly GCA_963814005.1 of uncultured Thermoleophilaceae bacterium. Classification (GTDB taxonomy): domain Bacteria; phylum Actinomycetota; class Thermoleophilia; order Solirubrobacterales; family Thermoleophilaceae; genus JAAYBF01. Next base: position 67,729 of record CAWFBA010000008.1, on the reverse strand, counting down.
TGCACCATCGCCAGCGTCTGGAGCACGGAGTCGTGCAGGTGGGCCGCCATCTCGGCGCGCTCCTGCGAGCGGATGCGCTCGCGCGCGCTCGGCGGCCAGCGAGCGCACCAGGCGCAGGATCCAGGGGGCGAAGATCACGCCCAGCACGACCACCGCCACGATCACCGCGAGCACCACGTCGCGGGCCGCGCGTCAGCGCGCCGGTGGCCTGGAGGAACGACGAGCCCGGCGGCGACCACCAGCGCGACGCCCAGCCCGGTGCGCGACGCGATCACGGCGCGCTCGCGAGCGACCTCCTCCGGCTGCTGCTCGGGCTCGCGCCGGCGGTCCGGGGCTCGGCGGGGACCGGCCCCGGTCGCGCCGGCCCGGCCGACTGGCGCCACAGCAGCGCGCCGCCGGCGCGCCACCAGCACCAGCGGCCAGACGATGGCGTCGGAGAACCAGATGCCCAGCTCGCGGAGCGCCAGCAGCACGCTCAGGAGCAGGAAGCCCGCGCCCACCGCCACCTCCACGGACCCGCGGCCGCCCGGCCAGCCGCCGCGGCCGCGCGACACCCTCGCCCGTGGGGATCGCCACCCAGGCCAGCGCGTAGATGGCCACGCCGAGGCCTCCCGCCGTAGCCGCCACCACGAAGGCGAGGCGTACGATCAGCGGGTCGACGCCCAGCGCGCGGCGATGCCGGCGCACACCCCGCCGAGCAGGCGGTGGGTTGGATCGCGTCGCAGCGGCGCGTTCGGCGCCGCCGGGCCCGGGACGGGAGCGGATGCCATGGCGGCGTCCATGATCGCAGCGCCGCGGCCGCTCTTAGTCGGCGCGGCGGCTGAGCCCGAGCGACAGCAGCATCGCGCCGAGCGCCGCGAAGGCGATCGGGGCGAAGGTCGCGAAGCCGATGTCGATCGTGTCGAGCCGGTCCAGCAGGAGCACCGCTCCGAGGCCGATCAGCGCGATGCCGGCTACCAGCGACGGGACGTCGGGATCACGCATTTGCGCTCCGGGAGCCGCCGGCGCAGGCCGCGTTGCCGGGCCTGCCCTCGTCGTCGTCGCGCTGATCGAAGGGGCCGTCGCCGTCGAACGGGCCGCGCCGGTCGGAGTCCTCGTCGTCGAGGTCCTCGCGGTCGAAGTCCTCGCCGTCGAAGTCCTCGTCGTCGAAGTCGCGGTCGCGCTCGTGGCGGACCCGCAGCTCGCCGATGCCCATCTCCGCGTCGAGCACCAGCCGGCTTGCCGCCGGGCCCGGCGCGTCCGGGTGTCCTCCCAGTCGAGGTCCACGCCCTCGTTCCGGTCGAACACGTCACCTGGCCCGCACCGACGTCGGCCGACGAGGCCACGCACACGTCGCGCGGCACCACCACCAGCGCCTCGCCCATGCCCACCCTCAGGTTCAGCGGCGTGTCGCCGCGGGGAAGCTGGGCGTCGCGCAGGTCCACGACCAGCTCGCCCATGCCCAGCTCGTAGCGGTCGCGGATCTCGGTCGCCGAGGCCGGGCTGTACTCGCGCTCGCCCACGCCGCCGCCCAGGTCGAGGCCGGACGCCGAGACCACGCCCACGCCGAGCGCGAGCGCCGTGGCCGGCAGCGCCAGCCAGCGCACCCCGCGCGCGAACGCGCCGATCACCAGCAGCACGCCGGCGCCGATCACCATCCCGGCCGCGACCACGCCGCCGCCGGCGCCGGCGGCCAGAGCCGCCCGCGAACAGCAGGGTGCACGCCAAGAGAACGGCCAGGCCCAGGGCGCTGCGGCGCGCGACGTCGCGCCGGCCCGCCGCCTGGGCCCTCGCCCGACACGAGCCACCAGGCGGCGATGCCGGCATCAGGCCAGGAAGGCGACGGGTATCGCGATGCCCGCGACCAGGAAGCCACCGCCGATCAGGATCGGCCAGGCGAAGAACAGCGACGATCAGGACCAGCGCCACCGCGCCGGCGGACAGGCCGCCCGCCGAGCGGGTGGCGGCCGGCGCTCCTCCCTCCGGCTCGGCGGGCACCAGGATCAGCGCGGCGATGTAGGCCACCAGGGTCACGCCGCCCGCAGCAGCCCGACCACGGCCACGATCGGACGACGATCGGGTCGATGTTGAAGTAGCGCGCGAGGCCGGCGCAGACGCCGGCGAGCACGCGGTCGGTGCGCGAGCGGAACAGCCGCCGGACCGGCGCCTGCTCGGGCGCGGGCGACTGCGGCTGCTGCTCGGTGGTCTGCTCGTCCGCGGGGGACTGCGGCCCCTCGGCGGCCGGCTCGTCGCCGGCGGGCTGCTGCTCGCGCGGCTCGTCGCCTTCGGGCGGGCGGTTCGGGTCTCTGGGGTCAGGCGTGTCCATTGGGTCTCCGATCTGTGGATTGCGGTGCAGCCGAGACTGCCGCCGCCGCAGCCGCCCCACAATCGGGAATCTCCCCTAGGGAGCTCGAAGGCGTCCCCTACGGGAGCCGCAGGGTCTGACCGTTGCGCCGCAGCCATCGCTCGTGCTCGCGGTAGTCCGGGCAGCGGCTCTCCAGCAGCGACCAGAAGCGCTCGGAGTGGTCGTGGATCTCGAGATGGGCCACCTCGTGCTCGACCACGTAGTCGAGGATCTCCTCGGGCGCCAGCAGCAGCCGCCAGTTGAAGCTCATCGCGCCCGAGGACGAGCAGCTGGCCCAGCGCGTGCTGCTGGCCCCGGATGCTGAGCCCGGTGTACCGTGTGCCCGCGCGCGCGGCGGCCGCGTCCAGGCGAGGCTCGATCTCGACCCGCGCCTGGCGCCGGTACCAGCGCTCGAGCGCGTCGCGCAGCGCCTCGGGCCCCGAGCTGGACACGAACACGTGCAGCGCGTCGCCGCGGCGAGCGACGTGCGGGCGCGTGCGGCCGGGCTCCACCTGCACCGCAGCTCCAGGCGCTCGCCCAGGTAGGGCACCTCGCCGCCGTCCTCCAAGCGCGCCGGCGGGTGCTCGGCCTCGGCCTCGCGCATGCGGCGCAGCGTGCGCTCGATCCAGGGCCGCTTCTCCTCGACGAACGGCTCCACCTCGCTCAGCGGCAGCCGGCGGGGCACCACCACCTCCACCCCTTCCGCGGACACCTGGATCGCGGGCGCGGAGCGCCCGGTCGGAGCGGCGGATGGAGTACGGGATGGCCGTCACGGCCCTCACGATACGGGCGCGGGCGGCGCGGTCCCCGGGGCGCCGTCGAGGGCGTGTCCTACAACTATCCGGATGAGATGGCTCTACCTCGCGCTGGCGGGGGCAGTGGCGGTGGGGGTCCTGGCGCTGGTCAACCGCGACGGGGAATCCGACCCCGAGGTGGGGCCGCTTCGCCACCGTGAAGTCAGCCGACGGCAGCTTCCGGCGTGCCCGCTCGCCCGGCGGCCCGCCCACGTTCACGGCCGCCGGCCTGGGCCCGGGCAGGTCGGCATCCGGCACGGTCACGATCGCCAACACCGGAGCCCGCAGGGGCTTCTTCTACCTGACCCAGTCGCGGCTCACCGACGCCGTGGGCCCACGCGGCGGCGCGCTCTCGGGCGGGCTGCGCCTGACCGTGACCGACGTGACCTCGCCGGGCGCGCCGCGCCGGGTCTACTCCGGCCCGCTCCCCGCGATGGGAGCCGAGCCGGTGGGATTCATCTCCCCCACCGCCGCTCGCCGCTACCGCTTCGACGCCGCGCTGGCGCGCGGATCCGACCCCGTGCCCCTGGAGGGGTCGGCCACCAGCGTGCGCTACGTGTGGTCGGCCCTGGGCGACTCGCCGCGGCGCGATCGGCGGCCGCCGGTGCTGCGGGTGGCCCTGCCGCCCGTACAGCGCGTGATCGAGCGCAACGAGCTGCTGGTGGAGGCTCGCTGCGAGGAGACCTGCCGCCTGGGCCTCACGGGCACGGTGAGCGCCGGCCGTCGAGCGGTCGTGCGGCCGATCCGCAACCGCCGCGCGCAGGCGCGCCGGCCGGTGCTCCTGGCGGTGGGCATTCCGCCCGCCATGCGCGCGCCGGTCAGACAGGCGCTGCTGCGGATCGCGGCCCGCCGCCCTACGGCTGCAGATCAGCGCCCGCGATCAGGCGGGCAACCTGCTCCCTGGTCAGGCGCACGGTGCGGCTGCTGCCGCAGCGCTGACTAAGGGGCTCAGTGGGAGGTAGTGCTGCGGTCCCGCTCGCGAGCGGCGTCGCGCACGCCGATGCCGATCGAGAGCGCCAGCAGGCCCAGGCCCAGGATGATCGCCACGACGAAGCCGGTCCGGGCAAGGCCGCCGCCGTCGTCGTCGGACGAATCGCCCGACTGCGCCCGCCGCTCGCGCTGCCGTCCTCGGGCACCGGCACCTGCACGTCCACGCCGCCGTTGTCCTCGCCACCGCCCTGCTGGGTGCTCTCCGCCTGGCCGCCAGCGTTGCCCTGGCCCTCCGCCACCGCCGGCGGGTCCTCGGACACCTGGCCCTGTTGGGCCGCGGGTGGGTCGGGCCGCGGGGTGGTCACGCCACCGCTGGAGGAAGCCTCGGGAAGCCCGGCTCCTCCACTGGGCTCCGGCTCGGGGGCGGACGCGCCGCCCGTGGGCTCGGCGAGCGCCGCCGGCCCGAATGCAAGCGTCACGATCACGATCGAGAGCAGAGCGCGAAGAGCCATGTGCGGAGGTTCGCGCCTCCGGCTTGTCGACCCTGCGCGTGCAAGGGATCGCCCAGGTCAGACCGAGAGTTCGCGTTCAGGGGCCCGGAAGCCTGCTCGAGAGACTCAGATGATGACCGGGACCGTGCCGCCGTCGACCGACCACGCCGCGCCGGTCACGTTGGACGCCAGCGCCGAGCACAGCACGACCACCACGCCGGCCACCTCGTCCTCGCTCCCGAATCGCCCGAGCGGGATCTTGGCCGCCTGAGCCGCCAGCACCTCGTCGCGGGTGCCGCCCTGCGCGCTCGCCACCTGGTCGGCCAGCCCGCCCGGGTCGGTCCACAGGCCGCTGTCCACCGGACCCGGGGTCACGGCGTTGACCAACACGCCATCGGCCGACCACGTGTCGGCGAACGCGCGCGAGAGCGACAGCAGTGCCGCCTTGGTCACCGAATAGGCCGGGTTGCGCAGCGAGGGCCGCTTGCCCGACGAGGAGCTCACGTTCACGATTCGGCCCCCTCCCCGCTCCGCCATCGCGGGTGCGGCCGCGCGCATGAGCCGCATCGGAGCCATCACGTGCAGCTCCCACTGCTCCTGCCAGTCGGCGTCCTCGAGCTCGTCCAGGGACCGCACGCGCATGGTCCCGGCGTTGTTCACCAGCACGTCGATGCCGCCGAACCGGCGGTCGCACTCGGCCACGATCTCGGCGGCCGCGCCCGGCTCGGTCACGTCGGCCTGGAAGCCGGCGCTGCGCGACACGGGCAGCACCTGCGCGCCCTCGGCCTCGAGCAGCCGCGCGGTGGCGGCGCCGATGCCGCGACTCGCGCCGGTGACAACGCATGCCTTGCCGCCTAAGCCCAGGTCCATGCCGCGTCAGTCCGAGGCGTACTCCGGGTAGCGACTGCGCACACCCCTGCGCGCGCCCAATCTGGCCAACAGGGCCATCACCGGCCGCATGACATATCGGGCGGGCGGTGGGAACGCCATCTCCTCGCGAAACTCGTGAGCCAGCACCGCAAGCTGCAACGGGGATCTAGGCAGGCCCTTCTTATTCACCTTCCCATCACGGGCCAGTCCGCAGAAGGTCTCGAAGAAGTCCTCGCTGCGCATGGCGGGCGTCAAGCGCACGACCACGTGCGCGGTGCCCGTGCCCGCGTTGCGCCACGTGTGCACGGTGTTGGCTTCCACCGAGCGCTCGTCGCCCGCGGTGAGGGTGTGCTTCCTCCTGCCCACGCGGAGCTGGATCGTCCCAACCTCGACGCGGAAGTCCTCCCGTTGCCGGGGATGCACGTGCGGAGCCGCGACGACCGCGCCCTGATCCAGGAACAAGTCGCATTCCACGAACTCGCCACCCGTCGACGCCGCCGTGTGTCGCCACACGAATCGCTCACCCGTAACGGGATTGACCATCTCTGTTCCGACACGCGCCACGCGCCCGATCCTCCCACAGGCCTCGACGTTTTCGCGGGCGCCGGCCGGGGTCCACGGCGCCGTCATCCCGAGTCCGGGGGCTCCTCCGACATCCCCACGGCCTTGAGGGCCTCAGCTCGCGTCGGGAGGGCCTCCACGCGGATGGCCTGCCCGTCCCGGATGGTCCAGATGAACGGGAAGGTCGGGTCCGCACGTCGGCCGCCGCTGTCCTTGCCCGTTCCGGAGACGGAGGCCATGACCACCACCCTGTCCCCCGCGTCGATGACCTCCTCGATCTCCATCCGAAAGCTCTTCGAAGCTCTCTCGCCAGGCTTCCCACGCGCGCCTCAGCCCCTCGCGACCCTGATAGGTGTGGGCCTCGGGCAGCATCGGTGGCAACTCGACCTCGCACTCGGGAGAGATCCCCGCCACCGCGCCATCGAGGTCACCCCCATTCAGGGCCGCGTACCCGCGAAGGATGCGCTCCACGTTCTCCTGCGACATCGCGACCCGAGTATCCCCGCACGCCCTCTGGCGCGCAGAGCGGCAAGATGCCCCGCATGACATCCCACACCGTCTACAAGACCTTCGACACCACCGAGCGGCGCGAGTTCGTGCGCATCACCCAGGACGTGCAGGCGGCCGTCGACGAGTCCGGGATCGCCGAGGGCATGGTGCTCGTGTCGGCCATGCACATCACCGCGGCGTGTGGGTGAACGACGACGAGCCCGGCATCCAGGCGGACGCCCTCGAGTGGCTGGACAAGCTCGCGCCGCCGTCGTGGAGGACGCCCGCGAACGACGTGGCCGCGCGCGCTGCTCGCCGGACCCCGGCGACTACCGCCACCACCGCGGCGGCGAGGACAACGGCGACGCCCACCTGAAGAACCTGCTGGTGCACCACCAGGTGATCGTGCCGGTCACCGACGGCCGCCTGGACCTGGGCCCGTGGCAGGCGATCTTCTACTCGCGAGTTCGACGGCGGCCGCGGCAAGCGGCTGATCATCAAGGTGCTCGGCGAGTAGCCCTTTCGACAAGCGGGCCTTTACGTGCACCACGTCAAAGGCCCAATCGGCGAATCGGGCGCTAGCCGTAGACCTCCGGGTTGACGCAGTGCGGCATCGGCTCGCCGCCCAGCCCCGCCAGCAGGTTGTCCACCGCGATGTCCGCCATCGCCGCGCGCGTGGCGTGGGTGGCCGAGGCCACGTGCGGCACCACCAGCAGGTTGGGCGCGTCGCAGCAGCGGATGGTCGGCCGGCAGCGGCTCGGGGTCGGTCACGTCGAGGGCCGCGCCGGCGATCCAGCCCTCGCGCAGGGCGTCCGAGCAGCGCCGCGTGGTCGACGATCGGCCCGCGCGCGGTGTTCACCAGGTAGGCGTCGGGCTTCATCGCGCGCCAGCTCGCTCCGCGCCGATCAGCCCGCGGGTCTCGTCGGTGAGCGGGCAGTGCAGGGTCACCACGTCGGCCTGAGCGAGCGCCGGCTCGAGCGGCTCCCCCCGGCCGGCCTCGATCACCCGTCGCCCCGAAGCCCTCCACCCGGCGGGCCACCGCCGTCCCGATCCGCCCCGGCGCCCACCACCAGCACGGTCGAGCGGTGCAGGTCGCGCCCCAGCAGCCAGCGCCGGCTCCCACGTGAGCCACTCGCCCGCGCGCACCGCGGCCTGCGCCTCCGGCAGCCGGCGCATGCAGCGCCAGCATCAGCGCCACCGCCAGGTCGGCGGTGGACTCGGTGAGCACGCCGGGCGTGTTGCCCACCGGGATCCCGCGCGCCGTGGCCGCCTCCACGTCCACGTTGTCCACTCCCACGGCGTAGTTGGAGATCGCGCGCAGGTCCGGGCAGGCGGCGATGAGCTCCGCGTCGACCGGGTCGGTGAGCAGCGTGAGCAGGCCCTCGGCGGCAGCCGCGCGGGCATCAGCTCATTCGCGAGCCGGCGGCAGCCGCTCCGGCCACACCTCGACCTCGTGCTCGGCGCGCAGCCGGTCCAGGGCGCCCCGAACGGCAGCTCGCGCGTCACGAACACGCGCGCCATCTCAGGCCGGGACGCCAGGTCCTCGAGCACCGCGCGGGCGGCCAGCAGGCCCGGCGCGCCGCTCACCGCGCCGCCGGGATGGGCGCCCGAGCCCGCCAGGTAGAGCCCCTCGACGCCGCCGAACGCGCGTCGGTCCGGCCGGTCCTCCAGCAGCTGCCCGGGCAGCATCTCGCCGTGGAAGATGTGGCCGCCCGTGATGCCGAAGCGCTCCTCGAGCTGCCGCGGCCCGAGCGCCAGGCGGTCGACGATCCGCGTCGGGCAGCTCCGGGCACACCTCGGCGAAGCGCGCGATGGCGGAGTCGGCCGCCGCCTCGGCGTCAACGTCCGGCGGGAAGCACTGGCAGAACATCGACAGCACGTGCCGCCCCGCCGGCGCCAGCGAGTCGTCGGTGGCGGTCTGGCAGGCCGCCTCGATCCACGGCCGCGCGGCCGGGCGCCCGCCGCGGGCGTCCTCCGCCGCGCGCTCCAGGTCGTCCAGGCGTGAAGCCGATGTCGATGGCCCCGCGCCAGGGCTCCTCCCCGGGCCATGGCCGGGAAGTCGGGCAGCCCGTCCAGCAGCACCATCACCTTCACCACCGGCCCGGCCTGGCGCCAGCCCTCGCGCGGCTCGCACTCCCGCCAGCCTGGCGGTGCGCACCGGGTCGGCGTTGGAGAGCACCACGCGCGCGCGGACCTCCTCGCCGCCCTCCAGCACCACGCCCGCGGCGGCTCCGTCCTCCACCAGCACCCGCTCCACCGGAGCGCTCGAGCCGCACCTGCGCCCCGGCCGCCTCGGCCGCGGAGCGCAGCGCGCCCGTGACCGCGCCCATCCCTCCGCGCGCGTATCCCCACGCGCCCTGCACGCCCGCCGCCTGGCCGAGGTCGTGGTAGAAGCCGACGAACGCCGTGCCCGGGTCCTCGGGACCGGCCAGCGTGCCGATCAGCCCCTGGATGGCGAACGGCACCCGCACCCCCTCCGACGGGATGCCCGCGAGCTCGTCGGCCACCGAGCCGTCGAGGATCCCCGGCCCGACGGCCTCCAGCCAGCGCTCGCGGTCGGGCGGCTCGCTGAGCAGCGGGCGGGCCCGCGCGGCCGCCGCGCTCCCAGCGCTGCGGCGAACGCCGCGTAGCCGTCGGCGTCGGCGCGCGACCAGTCGCGGGCTCGAGCTGCTCGCGCGTGCGCTCGCGGCTGGACCACGTGACCACCGAGCGACCGTCGGGGAACGGCGCGAACAGGTAGGGCTCGTGCACCTCCACCTGGAGCCCGTGCCGCTCGAGCTCCAGGTCGCGCGCGATCTCCGGCCGCAGCAGCGACAGCGTGTAGGCGCCCGGCGAGGCGCGCACGCCAGGCCACAGCTCCTCGGTCACGCACGCGCCGCCGGCGATCTCGCGCCGCTCGCAGCACCTGCACGGACAGCCCGGCGCGCGCCAGGTACGCGGCGGCGGTCAGGCCGTTGTGCCCGGCGCCGATGATCACCGCGTCCAGGGCGGCGCTCACAGCGCGGCCAGCACCTCCCGGGCCGACCGACTCGCCCGAGCGCACCGCGCCGTCCATGTAACCCGACCACACCTCGGCGACCTCGGCGCCCGCCCAGTGCAGCGGGCCGATCGGCGCGCGCAGCGCCTCGCCGTAGTTGGTCCAGGCGCCCGGCGGCATGTGGCACCCGTAGCAGCCGCGCGAGAACTCCTCCTCGGCCCACATGCGCTCGATGTAGCGCTCCGGGCCGCCCCGCGCGCTCGCCGAACAGGCGCTGGAAGCAGCCCACCACCAGCTCGCGCCGCTCCTCGGGCGCGAGCCTGCCGACCTGCCGCGCGTGGCTGGCCCTCGAGGAAGCCCAGCAGCACGCCGGGCGACCCGTCGGGCGGCGAGTTGTCGAAGGTGAGCTTGATCGGGCCCACGTCGCTGGTGCCTGGCCGCTGAGGCCGTCGGCGCGCCAGAACGGCTCGTCGTAGACGGCCATGCACTTGCGCCACGGTGCCGAGCGGCATGCGCTGGGTGAGCTGGTCGCGGAAGCCGGGCAGCGGCGGGTCGTAGACGATGCGGCCCGCCAGCGTGGGCGCGATCGCCACGATCGCCTGCTTCGCGCGCACGGTGCCCGCGTCCGTGGCCAGCGTGACGGCCCCCGTCGCGCGTGCTCGATCCGGCGCACGGGCGCCGACAGGATCACGTCGCCGCCAAGCCGGTCCGCCAGCTCGATCGGCACCGCGCTGCGAGCCGCCCACGAAGCGGCTGTCCTGAGCGCCGCCGTCGGTGTCGAGGAGCATGTCCAGGCTCCCCGCCGAGTGGATGTAGAACAGCATGTGAAGCAGCGAGATGTCCTCGGGCTGCGCCGCCCAGACCGCCTCCGTGAGCAGCTCCACCATCGCCTTCCCGGACCGGGTGCGCATGTTGCGCTGAAGCCAGGTGTAGGCGGTCATCGCCGTCCCACTCGGCGGCGCTCTCGGCGCGGCCACGGCGCGTCCAGCGGCACCGTCCGCGCCATGGCGGTCCAGGCGCTTCTGCGCGCGCTGCACGTCCCACAGCACCAGCGGGTTGATGCGCGGGATCGTGCCCTTGTAGCGGCGCAGGCGCCCGCGCCACTCGAACACGTTCTCGCCCTCGGTGTGGGTGGGGAAGGTGTCCACGCCCATCTCGGCGGCCAGCGCCGCCATCCGGTCCTGGGTCGGGCCGATCCACTGGCCGCCGACCTCCACGACCTTGCCGTCGCCGATGCTCCTCGTTGAGCAGCCGGCCGCCCACGCGGTCGCGCGCCTCGACCACCGTGACCGAGGCGCCCGCGGCCTTCAGGTCGCGCGCGGCGACCAGGCCCGCCAGCCCCGCGCCGACGACCGCCACGTCCGTCTCGCGCAGGGTCCCCTCGCTCACCGGCCAACCGTATACCGGCGCCCGCCGGCCGCGCCCGCCGCGCCGCCTTGCCCGCTAACGTGTCCCGCCATGTCCTCGCTGCCCGCAGCGCGCGGGAGGAGGAGCGCCGCATCAACGTCCGCACACTGGTGTTCGCCAGCGCGGCGTCGGCCGCGGCGGCGGTCATCACCTCCCAGTTCTGGATCGCCGGCACGCCCGTATGCCGCGGCGATCACCCCTGTGATCGTGGCGCTGGTGAGCGAGCTGCTCAACCGGCCCGCCGAGAAGCTCGCCGAGCGGTTCACGCTGGAGTCCGACGCGCTGCCCGAGGCGGCGGGAGCCGGCCCGCCGCCGCGATCGGAGGCGGTGGCGCCCGACCCGGCGCCCGACCAGCCACCCCAGCTGCGCCGAGCGGGCTCCCCGGCCGTGCGGTCGCGGGCACCCTCCACCCTGTCGGCCGGCGACGCCGCCCCGGTGCGCGTCTATCGCCAGCCCAGCCCGGCGGGCGTGCGCGCCCGGCGCGCCCTGCCGTGGCGCACGATCCTCGTGACCGCGGGCGCTGGCGTTCGTGATCGCCGCGGTGGTGCTCACGGTGCCGGAGCTCATCGCCGGGCAGTCGCTCGGCAGGGGCGACGGCGGCACGTCGATCCTGGGCAACGACCGCAGCCGCTCCAACGACAGCGCAGGAGCAGGAGCCCGTCACTCCCGAGCCGCAGCCCAGCCAGCCGCAGCCGAGCCAGCCGGACGCCCCGGCCGAGCGGCCGGACCCGGCGAAGCCCCCTCCGGAGGATGAGCCGCCGGCCACCAGCCCGGGCGGGGGCACGGGCACGACGCCGCGCACCACCACCACGCCCGCCGCGCCGCGCTAGCCGGCGGGCGGCGGCGCCGACATGAGCTCGACCAGGTTGCCCGCCGGGTCGCGCACGTAAGCGCGCGGCGACGCCCCAGTGCTCCGCCCTGGCCTCGGTCTCGTGGCCCGCCGCGTCCAGGGCCGCGCGCGTGTGCGTCGTAGGAGTCGATGACCACCGCCACGTGGCCGCGCGGCAGCGCCACCGGCGAGTCCACCCACATCAGGTGCACCTGCGTAGCGCCGGACTGCATCCACGCGGCGCGGTCGGCCAGCGAGGGCGGCGGGTCCACTCGCGCGAACCCGAGCAGCTCGTAGAAGCGCACGCACTCCTCGAGCTGGTCGCGGCGCAGCTCAAGCGTCACGTGCTGGACGGGCACGGGCCTATCTTCGCGGGCGCGGCAGGCGCGAGGTGTCCACCACCTGGAAGTCGGCGCCCCGCACCCGGCCGAGCGAGTGGAGGTCGTCGTTGTCCCACCCGCGCGAGGGCGCGCCCGACACGTACCAGGGCGCGCCGTTGTCGGCCACCAGCGCCCCGTAGCGCTTGAGCGCGCGCAGCACGACCCGGGCCTGGCGGGGAAGCGCGCCACGTCGAAGCTCCGTCGCAGCCGCACTCGCTGCCCCATGGCAGGCAGCGAGGGGTCGGCCGAGCTCGAGGCGAAATGCCGCGCCGGGTAGATGTAGGCGCGCCGCGTGCGCGGCACGGTGATCCGCAGGGCGTGGCGGATCTCGCCGCGGCGGACCTCGTCGTAGCGGGCGAGCCCCGGCAGGATCGGCAGCCCGGCGGCGTCGGCCGAGGTCCATCCGCGCGGCCGCAGCCGGTTGGAGCGCATGTTCCACACGGCGCCCGACCCGGCCCGCCAGCGCGCCCCACCGCCCTCCGGGTAGGCGGCGAACAGCTCCATCAGCCGGCACCGCGAACGGTCCACCAGGATCACGTGGCGGTCGCCGTCGGAGCTGCGCCCGCCCTCGATGGGCACGTCGCGCGGGATCGGGTAGCGGCTGCCGTCGGACTCGCTCGCGTACTCGAATCTCACCGGCACCCGCCGCTGCGAGCGCCCCACGACGCGGTAGGGGATCCCGATCGGGCGGCCCTCGTACAGGCCCGAGCCGAAGTCGGCGTGCGAGCGTGCGCCGCGCCCACCGCGGCCACGATCGCCGCCGAGCGCGGATGCACCGGCAGCCGATCGACGCGCTGGTTCCAGTGGCTGGTGCGCGGGAACAGCGGGCACTTGGGCGCGCCGGGCAGCGGCCGCGCCTCGGCCGCGCCGGCGAGCAGCGAGAAGGTCAGGCAGAGCAGGGCCAGGCAGCGCCTCACGCCGCGCAGGGTAGGCGCGCGGGCGGCGGTCGCGGCGCCGCGGCGGACGAATCTACGACGTCAGGCGTGCGGCTCCAGGGCCACGCGCACGGAGAAGAAGTCGAGCATGTGCGGCAGCGGGCGCCCGGGGTCGAGCTCCGGCTCCACCAGCCGCGGGCGCCGGGCGGCCAGGACCGTGGCGAGGAAGCGCCCGCCCACCAGCAGCGCCAGCGCGGCGCCCGGACACCCCTGCGGGCCGTGGCTGAGGTGGTTGAAGGACCAGTCCTGGCGCGCGTCGCCCTCGGTCCAGGCTTCCGGCACGAATCGGTCGGCGAACTCGTGCGCGTCGGTGTCGCGGTGCAGGAACGTGTTCACGATCACCACCTGCGTGCCCTCCGGCACGGCGGCGCCCTCCCAGTCGACCGCCGCGAGCGTGTGGCGGGACAGCATCGGCGTTGTGGGCCACAGCCGCATGGCCTCCTCCAGGCATGCCTCGACGTAGCCGTACTTCGCCACGCGCGGTCCGCGCTCCTCCGCCACTCCTCGCTGGCGCGGATGGCTGGCCAGCAGCGCCAGGCAGCGCAGCGCGTTGATGGCCAGGGTGTCGTGGGTGGCGAACAGCCAGTGAGGGATCTGGCCCTCGACCTTGGTCTGCGCGTCCGAGCGGCGCCCCACCGAACAGGCTCACGAGGCTGCCCTCCTCCCCCGCCTCGACGTATGAGCGCAGCCGGTCGGTGAACGCGCCGAGGCGCTCCGAGGGCTCGCCCGGCATCCCGTTGGCCTCGGACATCATCTCGGCCAGCTGCTCCGACAGCTCCTCGTCGTCGCGAGCCGCGTCGCCCAACACGATCCGGCGCGTCGCGCGCCCGAACGCGGCGTGCCAGGCGTCCCAGCGGACCTCGGTGCCCGCGTCCGCCAGCAGCGCCTCGGCCTCCTCGCCGCGACGGCGGCGAAGCGGTCGGCCAGCCGGTGCCGCGGCTCGCCCGTGTCGAGCACAGCCTCGGTGAACCGGCGCCGGTTCTGCCACTCGCCGCCGCGCGAGATGGTGAGCGCGTCGGGCTGGAACGCCGTCATGCCCTTGCGCTTGGCCTCGGGGTCCGACGCGAACGGGTCGGGCGAGCCGCCGAGCACCCGGCGCACGTCCGTCGCTGGACAGCACCAGCAGCGCCGGGTCCTTGAGCACGCGCACCCAGACGGGGCCCGGGCCGTGGCTGCGCCGATGCCCGCCAGCAACCGGACCGCCCGGCCGTCGACGCCCGCCCTGGTGGCGGCCTCTCGACCGCCGCGGGCCGGCGCCGGAACAGCCCCTGCACGGCGTTGGGCACCACCGACCAGCGCGTTGAAGCGCACGTTCTCGAGGAGGCTGGCGCTGGGCAACTCGCGGCCATCGGCCCTACGCCTTCCGACGGCGTCAGCCGACCTTCCGCCAGGGCGCGAACGCGTTGTCCACGCCCTCCAGCGCCGGCGCCAGCTCGGGGTGGTGGCGCAGCAGCACGTCCTTCATCGTCGTGTTCTCCACCCAGGCGCAGGCCCTCCGGCGTGTACACGTCCGGCGAGTAGTCGTCGGTGAAGAAGCGGTCGCTCTTCAGCCGCGCGACGCCATCAGGATGAAGATCCGGAACGCCGTGTCGCTGAAGCCGAAGCCCGGCGGCAGCGGCTCGGCCAGCAGGCCGACCTGCAGGTCCACGCGGTCGATGTCGCCGTCGTAGACGTCGCGGATCTCCTGCGCCCATTGCGGGTTGTCGGTCAGGTCCTCGAAGCGCTCGACCCGCGGCTTGCGCAGCTTCTCGCGGAAGTCGTTGTAGCGCGGGACGCCCGCGCTCGCGGTCGCGCAGGATGTCGATCGTGCCCAGGTCCACGCGGTCGCCGGTGATGCCGCCGTGGTTCTGCAGCGCGCGCGGGTGGTTGTGCAGGGTGATCGCGCCGGGGTGGGCGGTGCCGAACGAGTACATGAGGTCGGACAGCCCGCACTCGTCCATGAACCCGCGCGTGTGCGGCGCCCTGGATCGGGTCGAAGTCGGTCTCGCCGAGCAGCTCGCCGCTGCGGTGGTAGCGGATCTCGTAGTCGTCGGGGAGCAGCGGGTGCAGCCGGTAGACGGAGATGAACTCCTCGGTGATCGAGTACGGCGCGGCGTGGTGCTGCCTGCGGCGAGCCCACGACCCCGCCGAGCATCTCGGTGCCGAGGTGGCCGAACTTCTGCCGCACCCACTTGGGCAGCAGGCCGTACCAGTTGGCGTGCATCGCCCGCTCGAGCACCGGGTTGGCCAGGATGCCCGGCGTCCACTCGACGGTGTGGATCTTGGCCATCAGCGCCGAGTTCACGAGCCGCGCGGTGAGGAACAGCCGCTCGTCGTCCCAGCTGGGGTTGATGCCCGCGCAGGAAGTCGCAGATCGCGTTGTGCTCCTTCACGAACAGCGTGTGCAGGAGCGCCAGGCCGATCCAGTAGTTGTCGCTGAAGCCGGTCTTGTCCATGCCCGTCGAGCTTGGGGTCGTCCTCGGCCGGCAGCCGCCCGTCCTCCACCGCCATCTTGCCGCCCTCGCCGGTGCGCAGCCGGCGGTTGCGCTCCTCGTCGGAGGCGTAGATCTGCGAGCCGTCCCACCAGTGGGTGACGGTGTTCACGTAGGTCGGGCGGCGCCGAGCCGCCGTTCATGGCCGTGCGGTCGGGGCTCGTGCGCTTCACCCGCATCGGGTCCTCAGGCCAGTCCTCGTCCCCGTCCGGGATGGGCACGTCCAGGAACTCGCGCGGGTTGTTCTCGCCGTGGCCGAACCAGTCGTGGTTCTGGAACTGGATCCAGCAGCCGGCCAGCACGTTGAGCGAGGTGGCCGGCTTGAAGGTGTCGCGGTTGAGCAGCCTGGTGCTGACCTCGCGCGGGTTGGGCTCCATGAAGGCCGGCATGGGCTCCACCGCGGTGGCCTCCGCGGGGGCGTTGCGCCCGAAGCGCGAGCCCACGCGGCCCATGTCCGGGTCGGTGGGGTCCTGGCGAGCGCCGTCGTAGGTGCGGTACTTGGGCAGCTCCTCCGGGGGGACCACCTCGGGCGGCTTCACGTCCCTGGTGTCGTAGAGGTTGAACTGGCGCAGGTCGTCGCGCAGCGCGCGCAGGTTGAGCAGCGCCACCACGTTCGGCAGGTGCCACCACTCGCGCGTGCGGTTCACGCGCTTGAAGACCTGCGAGTTGACCGTCGAGAAACCCCTCTCGATGGAGTCCAGCATGCTCATCCGCGTTTCTCCCCTCTCTCCGTCAGGCGCCGCAGAACCCGGCGCGCGGCGAGCATACTTCGGCCGTGAGGGCGCGGACAAGCGGCTGCGCGCCCGACCTACCGCCTAGCTGCTGGCCTGCACCCGCGGCTCGCCCTCGGGCGTCTGCCCGTCGCGGCCCACGTAGCCGCCCTTGCGCGCCGACGCACACGTAGACGGCGTCGCCGTCGCCCACGTTCTTGATCTTGCGGTGCGTGGCGGCCGTCCACCCGCGCCAGGCCGCCCGGGCCGAGCCGGTGAACTGCTCGCCGTCGCCGAACTGATCTGCAGCGTGCCGCTGTGCACGAAGTACAGCTCCTCCTGCTCGTCGTGGAAGTGGAAGCCGGTCTCGTAGCCCGGCGGGCATCACGATCGCGTTCACGCCGAACTCGCTCGACGTCCAGCTCGCGGCGCACCTTGCGGAAGCCGGGCCCCTCCCCCAGCGCGTCGATGTTCGCCGACGGCGTAGCCGTCGCCCTGCGTGACTTCCGTCGTCTCCTCGGCCATGGCCGAGACCCTATTCGTCGTCCTCCTCCTCGTCCTCGTCGGGCACGGCGCCGGGCACGCCGGGGTCCTCCTCTGACCTCCCAGTCGCGCTTGGCGTCCTCGATCTCCTGGCCCCTCGATCGCCTCGCCTCCAGCTCTCGGCCTGCTCGAGCTCCGTCGCACGTCCTGCGTCTCCGGCTGTTCACTTCGTCGTCTCCATGTCCGCGCGCTACCCCGGCCCGCGGCGAACGGAGCTCAACCGCCGGCCGCCTCGGCGCTGCGCACCCCGCGGAGCGACCAGACGGCGAGCACGGCCGCCAGCCCGATCGCCGCCGCGAACGCCAGGCCGAGGTTCGGCGACCCGCCCGAGATCAGGTCACGCCCGGCCTGCACGCACCGCGGTGACCGGGTTCACCGACGCCGCCGCCTCCACCCACCCGGTCAGCAGGTCGAGCGGCACGTACACCGGCGCCAGGAAGAGGATCAGGAAGGTGGGCGTCTGCATGAGCGGCCCCGCCTGGATCGAGCGGAACCGCAGCGCGATCCCGGCGACCACATGATCGAGGCGAAGTTCATGATGCGCCGCGAGCGTGTACAGGCCCGACCAGGTCCACCGCGCCGCCGCCGACCTGCATGCCCACCGCAGCGCGACCGCGGTGAGGATCACCCAGATGAACGCCGCGCGGACCAGCGCCGCGATCGCGTAGCCCGGCCAGGATCGCCAGCCGGTTGGGCGCCGCCAGCATCAGCCGCCGGCCGAAGCCGGACTCGAAGTCGCGCGCGATCGAGAAGCCGGTGAACACGCCGCCGAACGCCGACGCCTGGAGCAGCACGAACACGAACTGGAACGCCGTGTAGCCGGACGGGAAGTCGAAGCCCGGCGTGTTCGCCACGCTGCGACAGCCCGCCGGCGAACGCGGTGAAGAAGAACATCGGGAACATCACCGCGGGCACGACCAGCGCCGGGTTGAGGAAGAAGTTGTGGAGGTTGCGCCAGGCCACGGCGCCAGCGCCACGCTGCGGGACCTCATGTCCGCACCAGCCTGGTGCGCACGTTGGCGGCGGCCAGCGTCGAGGAACACCGCGGCGATGCCCAGGCGCGCAGCCGAACGCCAGCGCCAGCGCCTCGCCGTCGAAGCCCACGATGAACAGGCTGCGGATGCCCTCCAGCAGGTAGCTCACCGGGTTGTAGGTGGCGATCGTGCGAAACCAGTCCTGCTCGATCAGCGGCCGCGGCAGCGCCATCGACGACAGGAACAGGAACACGAACAGCACGGGGAACAGCCCCTGCACCGCCTCGCCGTTGCCGAACCGGAACGCCGCGAACACGCCGATGCACCCGAAGGCGAAGCTGATCACGATGCGACAGCGCGACGATCACCAGCGCGCCCGCCACGCCCGCCTCGAGGGTGGCGCCCGCGGCCAGGCCCGACGGCGATGAACACCAGCGCCTGGAGGACGCCCAGCGCCACCGCGCCCGCGAGCTGGCCGGCCACCAGGGCGACGCCGCGTCATCGGCGTGAGCGCCAGCCGGTTGAGGAAGCCCGTCTCGATGTCGCGCGCCAGGTCGGCGCCGGCGCCGGACACGGCGAAGATGCCCGCCTGGATGAAGGGGATGGCCAGCGCGAACGTGAGGTAGGAGTCGGTCGGGAAGCCGGGCAGGTCGGTGGCGGCGTCCAGGCCGCCGGTGTTGATCGCCAGCAGGAACAGCGGGAACGTGATCGACGGGACGATCTGCGACGGCTGGCGCAGCGTGCGGATCACCGAGCGCCGCGACAGCTCGCGCGACCTGGGTCCAGGTGGCCGGGCTCACGCGGCTCACCGGCTCGGCGGCGGCCGTGCGTCGTCGCCTCGTCCTCCTCCTCGCCCGGCGCCCTCCAGCGAGCGGCCGGTCTTGGCCAGGAACACGTCGTCGAGCGTGGGCGCGTGCAGCTGCAGGTGGGCCACCTCGATGCCCTCGGCGTCCAGCGCGCGCACCACGTCGGCCAGCGAGCCGCCGTGGCGCGCGAGCACGGCGTCCACGTCCTCGCGCGCGCGCGGGGTCGGCGGGCACGGCCTCCACCCGCGTCTCGCCGATCTCGGCCTTGAGCGCGTCGGGCGTGCCCTCGGCCACGATCCGCCCCTTGTCGATGATCCCCACGCGGTCGGCCAGCGCGTCGGCCTCCTCGAGGTACTGGGTGGTGAGGAACACCGTGACGCCGTCGTCCTTGGCGAGCCAGGCGCTCGACCTCCTCCCACAGCGCGCTGCGGCTCTGCGGGTCGAGGCCGGTGGTGGGCTCGTCGAGGAACAGGATGCGCGGCCCGTGCACCAGCGCCAGCGCCAGGTCCAGCCGGCGCTTCATGCCGCCCGAGTAGCCGCCCACCTTGCGGTCGGCCGCGTCGGCCAGGCCCACGCGCTCGATCAGCTCGTCGCCGCGGCGGCACGCGCTCGGCCTTGGGCAGGCCGTGCAGCGCGGTCTGCAGGCGCATGTGCTCGCGACCGGTGAGGAACGGGTCGAGCGCGGCCTCCTGCAGCGCGGCGCCGATGTTCTCGCGCACCTTGGCGCCGTCCTCGCGCACCTCGTACCCGGCCACGCGCGCCACGCCCTCGTCGGGCGGCAGCAGCGTGGTGAGCATGAGCACGGTGGTGGACTTGCCCGCCCCGTTGGGGCCGAGGAAGCCGTAGATCTCGCCCGGGTCCACGTGCAGGTCGATGCCGTCGACGGCGCGCGGGCCCTTCTTGAACTCCTTGACCAGGCCCTCGACCTCGATCGAGGGCGGGTGCTCGTGTGCGGCATAGCCCGAGACCCTACGCCTCGGGCATCACCGGCTTGGTCACTGCTAGGCGCGCAGCGCCAGCACGGTGAGCGGTCGCGCTCCAGCAGCGCGGCCATGGCCTCGACCATCCGCGGGTCGAACTGCGAGCCGGCGCAATCGCGCAGCTCCGCCACGGCGTCGTCGACCTCCATGCCCTTGCGGTAGGGGCGGTCCGAGGTCATCGCCTCGAAGGCGTCGGCCACGAAGATGATGCGCGCCTCCTCGGCGATCTCCTCGCCCTTGCAGGCCCTCCGGGTAGCCGCCGCCGTCCACGCGCTCGTGGTGCTGGCCGACCCACCCGGCCTCGTCGGGCAGTCCCGCGTGCACGAGCATCGTGCGCCCCGACCGTCGGGGTGGATGCGGATCTCGCTCCCACTCCGCGTCGTCGAGCGCGCCGGGCTTCGCGAGGTCGAGCGCGACACGGCGATCTTGCCGATGTCGTGGAAGAACGCCGCCCGGCGCAGCTTCACCACGCGCTCCTCGCTCAGGCCGAGCTCCTGGCCCAGCGCGACGGCGTAGGCGGCCACGTTCTCGGAGTGGTCGCGCGTGTGCAGCGGCTCGGCGTCGATCGTCGACACCAGCGCGTAGAGGTGCGACAGGCTGGCCTCGCACCTCGTCGCCGCCGCCTTCGGCAGGGTCACCTCGCTGGCCACCGCGCAGATGTTCTTGCCGTTGCGCTTGGCCCAGTACAGCGCGGCGTCGGCGCGCTGCTCGAGCTCCTCGGAGGTAACGGCGTCCTGCGGGCACGACGCCAGCCCGCCGCTGAGCGTCACGCGCCGGCCGGGCATCACCTCCTGCCGGGCCACGGCGGCGCGGAGGCGGTCGGCCACCAGCAGCGCGTCGAGCTGCTGGGTCTCGGGCAGCAGCAGGCCGAACTCCTCGCCGCCGAGCCGGGCGAAGCTGTCGATCGGGCGGATCAGCGCCGCGCGCGATCTCGGTGACCCGTGCGAAGCGCGTCGTCGCCCACGGCGTGGCCGAAGCGTGTCGTTGATCGCTCTTGAAGTCGTCGATGTCGAAGATCACCAGCGACACGGGCGAGCCGTAGCGCTCGCGGCGGGCCGACCTCCTTCTCGAGCGCCTCGAAGAAGAAGCGGCGGTTGTAGACGCCGGTGAGCGGGTCGCGGATGGCCTGCTCGAGCTTCTCGCGGTAGTCGCGCGCGTTCTGCATGGCGATCGCGAGCTGGTTGGCCAGCAGCTCGAGGCGCTCGACCTCCTCGCTCGTCGAAGGTCGTCCTCGGCCCGCGCATGCAGCGTGACGGTGCCGATGTCGTTGCCGCGCGCGGTGAGCGGCAGACAGAAGATGTGGCGCGCGCCGCGGGTGCGCACGCCCGCGCCGCCGTCGCTCGACGCCCATGCCGCTCGCCCAGGCGTGCTCGTCCTGCCACGCGCCCGCCACCGGCGATCAGCTCCGCCGGGCTCGCCAGGTGCAGCGCGGCGCTGGTGGCGCGCGCGCGGCCAGGCGCACGTCTCCAGGCCGCGCTCCATGATCGGCCTCTCCTCGAGCGTCTGGGTCATCGTGCTGGCCAGGCCGGTGAGCGCCTCGCAGGTCCTGGTTGCGCGCGGCCCATCTCCTGGCTGAGGGTGCGCTCGCGCACGATCGCGCGGCGGTTGTCCACCAGCAGGTAGGCCTGGCGGCCGAACACCAGCAGCGATGACCACCGCGAAGCTGGTGCCGAAGAAGGCCACGGTCCATCCGGTCAGCGAGCCCGCGAGCCAGACTCCGACGGTGATCGCCGGCAGCGCGCCCACAGCCACGATGGGCAACAGGAGGCGATTGGTCATCCAGTTCTCGGTGAGTGCGTCGTCCTCGTCCGCGCCACCGGACTCGGCGCGAGCCGCCACGGCCAGGCCGGCACCCGCGATCGCCCAGAGGACGGCGGTGAGGCTGGGCATCTCGGCCACGCGACCGGCTGCGCTCAGAGCCACCAGCGCGTCGCCCACCACCGCCACGCCGATGCCCACGGCCAGCCAGCGCCCGATCCTGCGCTGCTCGCTCGTGGGTGCGGCGATCGCGACGAGTCCGGCCACCAGCAGCGCCGCCACGTCCAGGAGGAAGACCACCGTGAGCAGCACGTCGCCCTCGGACACACCCGGGACCACCGACGAAGTAGACGCTCACGCAGGCGATCACCACGCAGCAGATCAGTCCCTCCGAGAGCCCGTCGAAGGTCGCATGCGCCAGGGAGCGCACGGCCAGCAGCGAGGCGCCTGCCAGAAGGCCGACCGACGCCAGGGAGCCCAGGTAGAAGGCGATCGTGGGCTCGGCGCCCAGCAGCTCAGCGGCTACCCCGGCCGCCGCGGCCAGGATCACCAGCGCCGAAACTGCGGTCATCGCCATCCAAACCTTCCGCCGCGGTCCGTGGCGCCGCGTGGCCCGCGCGCAGCACGCGCAGGCATAGAGCGCGACTCCTACGGTCGGGACGAATGCCAGGTCGGAGAGGCTGATGCCCACCGCCGGCAGGAGCATCGGCGAGGCCACCACCAGGGCGAAGAGGGCGGTCATGTCACCGCTCGTGCGCGACGCCGCGCCCACACCGTCGGTGCGCCGGCGCGCGCTACCCCCCGTGCCTCCCTCGCTACCCATGCCTGGCCTATCGGCCTGGCGCGCCGGGAGTATGAGTCGGCACGTGCGTACGCGCCTGTGGTCGCGTACGCGCGCCCGTGAGATCAAGGCATGGCGACCACGGCCGATAGTTGCCGCATGGACTACGTGCACGGATGCGTCTTCTGCGGCTGGCACCGGGACGCGTCGAGCCCCACGGTGCTCTCGCCCTCATGCGAGCGGTGTGGCTGCACGCTGAGCTCCGTGAGCGGTGCCGAACTGGACCGGCGCCGATGCCGGCCTGATCCTCGGCCCGGAGCCGGTCCGCAACCGGATCCTGCGGCTGGCCGCGATCCTCGGCGCCGCGCTGGTGGCGCTGGCCGCGCTTCGCACCGGCTACGCGCTCGGCGGGCCGGCCGTGGCGGTCGCCGCCGTGGGCATCGCGGGCCTGGTCTCGGTCGCCGTGGTGTCAGCGAGTGGACGCATCGCGGAGTCCAGTTCGGCGCCGAGCGGCCGATAGGGGAACCATGAGCATCGGGCTACCGGAAACCACTCTCCTCTGGCCCGTCTGCGCCGTGCTGGCGGGCATGCTCGGCATCGCCCTCTGGCGCCTGCGCTCGCTCGACCACAGCCGGCTGATGCTGGAGGTCGAGCTCTACGGGCTGGCCAACCACGACAACATGACCGGCCTGTTCAACCGCCGCCGGTTCGAGGACGAGGTGGCCGGCCACATGGCTCGGGTGCGCCGCTACGGCGGGCCCACCACGGTGCTGGTCATCGACCTCGATCGCTTCGGCAAGGTCAACCAGGAGCTAGGCCGCTCCGTCGGCGACTCGCTGCTCACCAGCGTGGCGCGAGGCATCTATCAGCGCCTGCGCGACAGCGACGTGGCCGCCCGGCTGGACGGCGACTCGTTCGCGGTGCTGCTGCCCGAGGTCGACGCCGAGGCCGCGGCAGCGGTGGCCAACGACCTGCTGACCACCGTCCGCAGCGCCGTCGTGGAGGTGCCGGACGCCGGCATCGCCTGGAACACGGCCAGCATCGGCGTGGCCTATGACTCGGACTCGGCCAGCACGGACCCGCGCGAGCTCATCGCGGCCGCCGACGGGGCCATGCGCAAGGCCAAGCGCTCGCGCGGCGACAGCGTCGCGTTCGCCGACCCGGTCGCAAGCGACCGGGCGCCGTACCCCACCTGGGCCTGAGGCGGGTGGCCGGCAGGGCCCCGCCCGCGCCTTACTTCCTCTTCCCGCGCGAGCTTCGCCCGGAGTCGGTCCCCTCGTAGTCCTGGAACTGGACCGACACCCGGTCAGTCGAGGAAGGGAAGTTGGGGAAGCTCACGTCACGAGCCGGCCCCCTGCCTCGCGAGCGCAGTCGCGCGCGCACGGTTCCGGTCGTCGGCGACGACGCCGGCATGAACACGTCGACGCCGGTCAGGAAGGGCAGCCCCGCGAAGAGCGGGATCGCGCTGGACACGTCCGAGCGGCCGTCCGAGCCGCGGTCGAAGGTGAAGACGGCGATCGCGCGCTTGCTGACCGGAGCGGTGCCGGCGTTGATCACGTTCGTCCCGTTGATCTTGAGCACGTCGTTCTGCTCGCCCTGGTCGCCCCAGAACTCCTTGTATCGGACGAAGACGGCAGAGCTGTGGCGCGGGCCCCGCTCGGCCAGCGCGTCTGCACCGGCCCCGGGCTCGGAGGTCAGCAGGCGCACCAGGTAGTCGCTGCGCAGGAAGGGCTCGTAGTAGACGTGGTGTACCCCGGTGGTGCGCGACAGGGCGAATTCGTAGCGCTGGCCCGACTTCAACCTGCGCACCGGTCCCCAGGACCCGTCGGGGCGGATGGCGGGGCGGGCCACCGGGCCGCGCCGGGTGCGCCGCCCGCGCGCGTCGACCTTATAAATGGCGAGCGTCCTTCCCTCGACCCCGACGTTCTGCGGGAACAACACCGCCCTCCCGGCGAGGGTGATGTGGCCGCGCTGGCGCTTGATGCCCCACTTTGGACGTCGCCCGGTGAAGAACTTGAAGTAGTGGACGAAGGACTCGGCCGACGTGGCCACCTGCACGTGCGTCTGGTTCGGGATCGTTACGTTCTTCGCACCTGGGATCGAGCGGCCGGGAGTGCCGGCGCCCGCCCACACGGCGAGGGTGGGCACGCCGCCGGGCGGCGCGCTGGCGGGGAAGCCGTCGATGTTCACGTAGCGGGCGACGTTGGCCGCGCGCGCGGGCGAGCTGAGGTAGGACTGGAGCACCCGGGTGCCGAGGGAGTGGCCGAGGAGGTCCACCTTGCGGCGGCCGGTGTCGCGCTTGGCGTCGGCGACCAGCGCATCGAGCCGCTCGTGCACCCGCTCCTGGCTCTCCACGCCGAACCCCGAGTCGTAGTCGAGCACGCGGACCCACTTGGGCGAGTAGCCGTTGCTCGCGAAGCGAAGCGCCTGTGACTCGAACTGCGCGCCGGAGCCGAATCCACCGTGCACGAAGATCATCGGATTGGCCCTCTTCGTCGGCCCCTTGCCGCCCGCCGCCTGAGCCGCGGGTGCCGCGACCAGCAGCGCGATGGTCGTGAGCAGCATTGCCAGCCGCCAAGGCTTCATCAGACACTTCCTCCCGTTGGCCGTGGCGCCCCTTTCGGGCGACACGATACGGCAGACATTGTTACCGATACGTAGACGCGCGGCCGATGCGGCGGCCGCGCCCTCAAGTCCGCGCGCGCGCGTGACGACTGAAGGAAGGCGTGTTCACGCGACGCGATACCCCTGCCTTGGCGCGGCTACGGCGGCCGGTGGGGGTGGCCCTCGCCCTGGCGTCCGTGAGCGCACTGAGCGGCGCGGCGCCCGCCGCCGCCGACCACCCGGGCAAGCTGGTGCAGGGCACGGTGGTCACCGACCACGCCGACGACTTCCGCGGGCGCAAGCCGCTCGCCCGCCCGCTGTTCACGCTGCGCACCAGGCGCGCCGAGCGCCGGCTGCGCTTCAAGCGCGCGGTCAGCCGCAAGCGGCTGCGGGTCAGGTCCACCGTGCGCGTGCGGGGCCGGGTGAAGAAGCGGTCCATCGACGTCCGCCGGCTGGGCAAGCCGCGGCGCCGGCTGCGCGCGCGGGCCGCCGGCGTGCAGTCCGGGCCGCGCAAGACCGCGGTGGTGCTCATCCGCTTCAGCGGCGGCAGCCCGAATCAATTCAGCCCCGCGGCGGCGCGCGCCAAGGTGTTCGGCGATCCCGAGTCCACCAACGCCTACTTCCAGGAGGCGTCGGACGGGGACGTCTCGCTCGTGGGACACGTCCAACCCGAGGGCGACGTGTTCGGCGCGTACACGGTCACCCGGGGCAGCGGGAGCTGCGACAACAGCTACGCCGGCTGGCGCAACTCGGCCCTGTACCAGGCCGTGGCGGGCGGGCTGCAGCAACAGGAGTACGACCACCTGGTCTACGTCCTGCCCCCCGGGTCGGGCTGCGCGTGGTCGGGCCTGGCGGCCGTGGGCGGCAACTGGTCGATGCTCAACGACACGCTCGACACCTGGGTCGTGGCGCACGAGCTAGGACACAACCTGGACCTGGACCACGCGGCCAGTGACACCTGCCTGGGCGCCGGCTGGGCCGTGGTGCCCCTCAGTCCCGACTGCTCCAGTGACGAGTACGGCGATCCCTACGACGTGATGGGCAACCACGGCAGCCGCCTGTTCAACGCCGCGCACCGGCTGAGCACCGGCTGGCTGCTGGGCTCGCAGTCGCGCACCATCACCCAGAACGGCACGTTCTCACTCGATGCGCTGTACGACTCCAACCCGCTCACCCTCGACACCGGCACGCGGGTGCTGCGGGTGGGCCGCCCCGACGGGCGCGAGCTGCACCTGGAGATCCGCCGCCCCTTCGGCCTGTTCGACGACTACTCGGGCGGGAGCGCCGTGGTCAACGGGCTGTCCGTGCGGATCGACCGCGGCCCCCCCAATCAGGGCTACGACGACCGCACCACCCACCTGCTGGACATGGGCACCTCCACGCCCAACTACTTCTACGACTCCGCGCTGCCGATCGGCCAGACGTTCACCGACCCGATCTCGACCACGTCGATCACGCTGAACGCCCTGGGCCCCTCGGGCGCCACCGTCAGCGTCGACCTCACCGGCGCGGGCCCCGACCGCAAGGCGCCGGGGCGGCCCACGCGGGTCACGGCCGCCACGGCGGCGCCGGGCCAGGCGAGCCTCAGCTGGACCCCGTCGGCCGACAACATCCAGACCACGGCCTACGACATCTACCGCGACGGCGCGCTCATCGGCACCAGCCCCACGGCGTCCTTCACCGACACATCCCTTCCCGCCGGCACCCCCACCTACACGGTGCGGGCGCGCGACGCCGCCGGCAACGTGTCGCTGCCCTCCGGGCCCGCGACCCTGGACGGGCCGCCCTCGGTGGAGCCGGAGGTGCCGGTCGCCCCGCCCGGCCCGACCAGCCCCGGCCCAGGGACCAACACCTCCACAAGCCCCACCACTCCTCCCCCGAGCGGGGCCAAGCGTCCCGTGGCCGTCAAGCCCGTGAGCCTCGTGCCGGTGCGCGCGGTCATGCTCTCGCGCTCGCGCGCGCGTGGCAGCGTGGCGCGGCTGGCTCGGGCCGATGGACGGGCGATGTCGGTGCGCGGCCGTCGCGGGCTGGTCCGATTCGAGGCCCGCTTCGCCCGCGTGCCGTCGCGCAGCGGGCGGCTCAAGCTCACGCTGCGGGCGCGCGGGTCGGCCTCCTGCCGAGGCCGGGCCGAGATCTACGTGCCGGGCTCGCGCCGCTGGGTGCGGCTCGGGAAGGTGTCGCTCGGGCGCCGCTCGCGGACGCTCTCGCTGCGCAGCGGCGCCGCGGGCTCGCGCTACGTGTCACGGGGCCGGGTGGTCAGGGTGCGCGTGTCGTGCGGGTCGCGCCGGCTGCGCACCGTGTCCGCCGACCTGCTGCGACTGACCGCCAGCTGACCCTGCAGCGCCTGAGCGGTCGAAGCCCGTGCAACGGCTTGCAGCTGTAAAGGCCCCGGGCGCCGGTGTCGATGCGACCCCAGAGGGGCGAGGAGTGAATTCAACGGCAGGAGACAACCTCCAGCTGGGCGAGCGACAGCTCCAGCGCGAGCGCCTGCTCGACATGGAGCGTCGCCTCAAGCCCTACCGGCTGGCCGCGTTCGGAGTGCTCGGCCTCGCGCTGGTGGCCTCGGGACCGACCTTCGGTTGGTGGTGGATTATTCCGCTGGCGGCCGCGCTCGCAGCCTTCTCCGTCGGTGACCGCCTGCGCGGCAACAGCCCCCACCCCGAGCGCTGGGCGGCTGTGTCCTGGGGCATCTCGCCGCTGATGATCGCGGTGAGCGTTGCCCTCACGGGCGGGCACGAGAGCCCGGCACTGCCGTGGATGGCGCTTCCCGCGGTGACCCTGGGTGCTCGCTTCGGAAACCGTGGGATCAGCATCGGGCTGGTATGGATCGTCGCGCTCATGGGCGCCGCCGCCGCGCTCGATTTCTCCGGCTTCCTCGACGACCCGTTGCTCATGGTCTTCTCCGTAGCCCTGACCCTGGCCGTCACCCTGCTTGGCGGGGCACTGGTGCAGTCCGATCGAGACCACCGCCGCGAGGCGGTGATCGACCCGCTCACCGGGCTGCTCAACCGATCGGCGCTCTCGATGCGGTTCACCGAGTTGAGCTCCGATCGCGACGAGCGGCGCGACCCCGAGAGGGGCAAGCACGTGGCGCTGCTCATCGGGGACCTCGACCACTTCAAGCGGGTCAACGACGAGCACGGGCACGCGGTGGGCGACTCCGTGCTCGTCGACGTGGGCTACACGCTGCGCAAGCAGCTGCGCGCGCTCGATCACGTCTACCGGGTCGGCGGCGAGGAGTTCGTGGCGATCCTGCCGGGAGCGGACCTGGAGTCCGCGCGCGAGGTGGCCGAGCGGTTGCGGGTGGCGGTCGAGCAGTCACGGCCGGGCGGCGTCGACGTGTCGATCAGCTTCGGAGCCGCATCGTGCCCGCGGGACGAGCTCGATCACGTGCTGCTCTACGCGGTTGCCGACAGCGCCCTGTACGAGGCCAAGCAGGCCGGGCGCAACGAGGTGCGAACGCGCGAGTACCGCGCGCCGGCACTCGTCACCGCCTGAATCCGCGCCCGCGGCGGCGGCGGTCTAGTGTCCGGGGGGCCCGTCCCACGCCCCAGGAGGACCGCCGTGAGCCAGAAGTGGACCGCCGCCGACATACCCGACCAGAGCGGCCGCGTGGCCGTGGTCACCGGGGGCAACAGCGGGCTCGGGCTGGAGACCGCTCGTGAGCTCGCCCGCCACGGCGCCCGGGTCATCCTCACCGCGCGCGATCCCGCCAAGGGCCAGACCGCGGTCGCCGACATCCAGGCCTCGGCGCCGGACGCCGAGGTCAGCGTGGCCGAGCTCGACCTGGCCAGCCTCGACTCCGTGCGCGCGTTCGCCGGCGGCCTCGGCGAGGAGCGCCTGGACCTGCTCATCAACAACGCAGGGATCATGATGACCCCGCCGAGCAAGACGGCCGACGGCTTCGAGCTGCAGTTCGGCACCAACCACCTGGGCCACTTCGCCCTCACGGGACTGCTGCTGGACCGCCTGGCCCGCGCCGACGCGGCGCGCGTGGTCACGCTTGTCCAGCATCGCGCACAAGCGCGGCCGGCTGGACTTCGACGACCTCCAGCGCGAGCGCAACTACGGCCCCCAGTCCGCCTACGAGCAGTCGAAGCTGGCCAACGCCGTGTTCGGGGTCGAGCTCGATCGCCGGCTGCGCGCCGCGGGGTCGCCGATCATCAGCGTCCTCGCCCACCCCGGCTACTCGGCCACCAACCTCCAGTCGACCGGTCCCGAGGGAGTGATGAAGCGCATCATGAGCGTGACCAATCACGTGCTCGCTCAGAAGGCCGAGATGGGAGCGCTGCCGACCCTGTACGCGGCCACCGCGCCCGGCGTGGACGGCGGCTCGTTCATCGGGCCGGACGGCATGCTCGAGGCGCGCGGCCACCCGACGTTCGTCGACGTGACGGGCCGAGGCCGCGACCCGCAGGCCGGACGCCGGCTGTGGGACGTCTCGGAGGAGCTCACCGGCGTGCGGTTCGAGATCCCGACGCCGGCGGCTTAGCTACGGCGCGACGCCCTCCACGAGCGCGCTGATCCCCGACGCGCTCGACTCGGCCCGGCGTCAGGCCCGCGCCTGTCAGCAGCTCCTGCAGCTCCTCGCGCGAGCGCTCGCGCCCGTCGTCGCACTGGGTGAGCATGTGCAGGTCGGTGACCGACGCCATCGGGTGCGGGCGGTTGCGCTCCTGCAGCTGCTCGATGACCACCAGCGAGGTGCGCCGGGGCCATCGATGCGCGCACCCCGGCCAGTACCTTGGCGCTGGCCGCGTCGTCCCAGTCGTGGAGGATGTTCTTGAGCACGAACACCTGCGCGTCAACGCGGAGCTCGCCGAACAGATCGCCCTGCTTCAGCTCGACGCGGTCGCCGAGCCCGCGGCCGGCCAGGTAGCGCTCCGCCTCCGTCAGGACGCCCGGCGCCTCCACCAGCACGCCGCGGAGTCCGGGCCGCTTCTCGAGGATCGCCGCCAGCAGCGTCCCGGCTCCGCCCGCCACGTCGCACACGGTGCCCTGCTCCGGCCAGATCGAGGCGGCGGCCAGGCCAGGGGCCTCCAGCTCGGTGACGGATCGCATCGCGGCGGCGAACAGCCGCTCCTGCTCGGGGTGGGCGGTGAACCAGTCCCACACCGAGGCCCCGTGCACGCGCGGGAAGGCCGAGCGGCCCGTGCGCACCGACTCGGGCAGGTCGCCCCACGCGGCTCCGGTGGCGGGCATGGCCACCACCCGCGCCCAGGCGGCGCCGGAGGTCGGCCGGTCACTCCGAAGCGCCCTGCCCACGCGGGTCAGGCGGAAGCGCCCGCGCCGATCGAGCTTCACGATTCGATCCACCGCGCCGGCCCGCAGCACGCGGTGCAGGGCATCCGCATCCACGTCTAGCCGCGCCGCCAGCTCGGCGGCGGTCATCGGGCCCTCGTCGAGCAGATCGGCCACGCCCAGCTCCGCGATCGTTCCCAGCACCTGCGTGCGGGCGATGCCCATCGACCGGTCCCACAGCACCGCGTTGGGGGGCAGCAGCGCGTCGGCCGCGGCCAGCAGCGCCCGCCGGAGGGCGATGATCGCGTCGACTACCGGTGCCGGTGGGACGGGCGCCGCCACGCCGGGATCCTCCCACCGGCACACCGGCCGTGCCTTCGTCAGCTGCGCCGCGCGGCCGCCGTGATGGCCTCGGCCTCCTCATCGGACAGGTCCAGCGCCGCGGCGCTCTGCGAGTCGGTGGCGGTCTCCGGCCGGCTGGCGCCCGGGATGGGCACCACCGACGGCGCCAGCGACCGCAGCCACGCCAGCGCCACCTGATGCGGCGAGACCCCATGCGCCTCGGCGGCCTCGTTGACCGGATCCACGCTGCCGGACACCTCGTCGGCGTTGCCGATCCCGCCCAGCGGCGACCACGCCAGGAAGGCGATCCCCTTCTCCGCGCACACGTGGGGCTCGCGCTTCTCCAGTGGGTCGGTGTAGCTCAGCGACAACTGGTTCTGCACCGCGGCGATCGGCACGATTGCCTCCGCCTCCTCCAGCTGCTCCACCGTGCAGTTGGACAGCCCCACCTCGCGCACCTTGCCCTCGTCGCGCAGCTCCTTGAGCGCGCCCACCGACTCGGCGTAGGGCACCTGCGGGTCGGGGCGGTGCAGCTGGTAGAGGTCGATGGTGTCGGTGTCCAGGGCCTTCAGCGATGCCTCGCACGCGGCGCGCAGGTGCTCCGGCGAGCCGTCGATCTCCCAGGAGCCGCCGGGCCGGATGTGGCCGCCCTTGGTGGCCACCACCAGGCCCTCGCGATCCCGCCCGTTCAGCGCCTTGGCGATCAGGCGCTCGTTGTGACCGATCTCCGACTCGTCCTTGCAGTAGGCGTCGGCGGTGTCCAGCAGGTTGGCGCCGGCGTCCAGCGCAGCGTGGATCGTGGCGATCGACCGCTCCTCAGGTGGGCGCCCGGACAGCGACATGGGCATGCAGCCCAGGCCGATCGGATGGAGCTCGGTTCCGTTCAGGGAGATGGTCATGCGGAGAGCATGCCCGGGCGGCCCTGTCTTACACACGATCCGCCTTCGCTTTACACAGGTCCTGTGTAACACCTGCTGCGCAGTGACGCCTTACACACATCTCGTCATGTTCTTACACATAAATTGTGTAAGGCGCTAAGCTGCCCGCATGCGGCAGGCCAGCGGCGACCTCTTCCCCACCGACGCCCCCCTCCCCGCCAGCCAGCTCATCGGCCGCGACGACGACGTCCGCGAGCTCGCGCTGGCGCTGGAGAACGGCACTCACCTGATCGTCGCGGGGCCGCGCCGCACGGGCAAGACCAGCGTGTGCGAGGCGGCCCTCACCCGTGCCCGCGGGCGCGGCGCCTACACGGCGGCCATCGACCTGTTCCGGATCTCCAGCCCGGCCGAGCTGGCCGAGGCCATGGCGGTGGCGACGCTCTCCAACCGCGGCGCGATCAGGAAGCTGCTGCACAAGGCGCGCAACGCGGGCCGCGCCGCGCTGTCGGCGGCGCAGGCCAGCGCGGCGCTCACGCTCACGGGCGAGCTGGGCGAGGGCGTGGAGCTGGCGCTCACGCCGGGGCTGGCTGCGCAGGACCCCGACGGCGCGCTGGACCTGGCGCTGGCGCTCCCCGAGCGGGTGGCGGTGGCCGACCGCAAGCGGATGATCCTGTTCATCGACGAGTTCCAGGAGGTGGCCGCCGCGCGCCGCCCCTACGGCGACCCGGACTCGGTCACCAAGCGCATGCGGGCGGTCTTCCAGCGCTCGACGGGCGTGAGCTACCTGTTCGCCGGCAGCATCGAGCACCTGATGCGCGACCTGTTCGCCCCCACCAAGCGCGCCTTCAGCGGCTTCGGCAGCTTCCATGACCTGCGGCCCATCACGTCGCGCGAGTGGGAGCGCGGGCTGGCCCGACGGTTCGCCGTGGACGACTGCCAGATCGGAGCCGAGGCGCTGGCGCGGCTGATCGAGCTGGGCGCCGGCCACCCGCGGGCCACCATGCTCATCGCCCAGCAGACCCACCTGACCTCCATCGAGCTCGACACCCGCGAGATCACCCTCGAGCTGGTGGCGCTGGGCTACCGCGCGGCGCTGCGCGGCGACCGGCCGATGATGGAGCAGACCGTGGAGCGCATGCGCACCCTGCACCGCAGCGCGCTGCCGGTGGCGCGCTCGCTGGCCACCGGCGACCGCCCCGCCCGCCCGCTGCACCCAGGCGTGCGCGACCGCGTGCTCAAGCTGCTGCGCGAGGCGGGGATCGCCGAGCGGCCCGCGCGCGGCGAGTGGCGGATCGTGAACCCGCTGCTCAAGGCCTACCTGGAAGACCTGGACCCGGTGGCCTAGGGGCCGGCGTCGCGGCCCAGCGGCCGCTGGTACCACCGCACGCTCAAGGGCTCGCCGAACTTCTCCCCCACGTCCTCGAAGGTGCCCACCTCGGTGAAGCCGAAGGCGGCGTGCAGGCGGTCGCTGGCCGCATTGGGCTGGGTCACGCCCGCCACCGCGGTCCGCAGCCCGGAGCGGTCCAGGCGCGCGAACAGCTCGGTGTAGAGCGCGGTCCCAACCCCCCGGCCGCGGTGATCCTCGTGCACGTAGGCCGAGGTCTCGCGGGTGGTGTCATAGCCCGGCCGGTCCTTGAACCGGCCGCTCTTCGCGTAGCCCAGCACCTCGCCGTCCTCGACCGCCACCAGCAGCTCGTTCTGGGCCGGGCCGTTGTCGGCCAGCACACCGCGCCACCACTCCACCGACGGCCCCTCGAAGTCGAACGTGGCCGGGCCCTCCGTCGCGCGGCGTAGATGGCGGCGATGGCGGGCAGGTGCTCCTCGGCGGCATCGATCACGTCGATCGGCATCGGCGGCAGACAAGCACAGGCGGGCGCACGGCACCATGGCCACGGGGTCCAAGACGGGTGCCATCCGGTCGGATAGGGTCGGCTCTCGTGAGCGCGCGAAGCATCCTGATCGGCGGGGTGATCGCCCGGACCGCCTACGGGCTGGTGTCCCTCTTCGCGCCCAAGATCCTGTTCTCGTCGGCGGACCCGCCCATCACCGACGACGTCCGCTACTTCAACGCGCTCTTCGGCGGCCGCGACCTCACCGTGTCCGGGCTCTGCATAGCCGCGTTGCGCAACGGCCGCGAGCACGAGGCGCTGCTGGCCAACGTGTCGTGCGAGGCCACCGACCTCGTCGCACTCGTTCAGGAGTACCGCCAGCGGGGCGAGCTCGACCAGTCGCTCAAGGCCGGTGTCGCGTTCAACCTCCTCGGCTGGCTGAGCTGGGCAGCGGCGGCCCGGGCGTTGTCTCGCTGACAATCCGCGAGCGCTCGAGCGCCCGCCGCAGGATGCGGCACACGTGCATCTGCGACACGCCGATGCGCTCGGCGATCTCGGACTGGGTCAGGTCCTCGAAGAAGCGCATGTAGAGCACCTGGTGCTCGCGCTCGCTGAGGCAGCCGAGGCTCCTGGACACCGCGTCGCGCGAGTCCACCAGCCCGAACCCGGGCTCCTCGTACCCGAAGCGCTGCAAGAGCGGGGCCGACTCGCCGTCGGCGCCCGCCGGCTCGTCGAGCGACCCTGGTCGCGCGCCCGCCGCCACCTCCAGCCCGCGCGTGACCTCCTCCACGCTCAGCTCGCACGCCGCCGCGATCTCCTGCGGCGTCGGTGAGCGTCCCAGCCGCTGCGAGACCTGCTCGGTCACGCGGTTCACCATCAGCACCAGCTCCTTCTCGGACCGGGCCACGTGGATGACCCAGCCGAAGTCGCGGAAGTAGCGCTTGAGCTCGCCCAGGATGGTGGGAGTGGCGAAGCTGGAGAACTCGTGGCCGCGCTCGGGGTCGAAGCGATCGAGCGCCAGCACCAGTCCGAGGCTGGCCACCTGGCGAAGGTCGTCGTCGGGCATGCCGGACTGGCGGTAGCGGTGGGCGAGCTTCTGAGCGAGCGGCATGAACCGCTCCACGAGCTCGTCGCGCGCAGCCTCGTCGCGGAAGCGCGCGTAACGGCGCAGAAGGCGCCGCTCGCGGGCCAGGTTGTGCTGCTTGGCCTCGACGCGAACCGGCGCCGCGGGCTCTGCAAGTGCTGAGGTAATGAGAACCGACCTCCCCGAATCTGTTGACGAAGCTCGTGTCTTCGCCGGCGGGGTTTAGGCCGGACTACGTCGATATACCCAGCGGAGCGGGCTCCTAACGCCGCGTCTGATCCGATCACGTCGTTCACCACGTCGATGAGCGGGCGGCGCGTGCTTCGCGCCTCGCCGCGGATGCGGTCGAAGGCCTCCTGCTCGCCGATCTCGTGACGCTCCATGAGGATCCCCTTGGCGCGCTCGATGAGCGCGCGGCGATCAAACGCCGCCAGCAGCTTCCTGTACTGGTGGTAGCGCTGGATCGCCACCTCGATGCCGCCCTGCAGCTCGGTCGCCGCTCGTGGAGTCCAGGTAGGCGAACACGCCCTTCCTGGCCGCCTCGGCCACGAACTCGCGGCTGGCGTCGGCGGCCAGCACCACGACCGGGCAGGTGGCCTCCTCGATGATCTCGCCGATGAGCTCCAGCGCGTGGTCGGTGTCCTCGTGCAGCGCCACGACCGCGATGTCGGGACAGTGCTCGACCGTCGCCCGGCCCACCTTGGTGATCTCCACCTCGTGGGCGATCACATCGTGCCCGAGCTCCTCCACCGCCTCGCCGATCGGCTTGAGGTAGATGTCGCGCTCGTCGGCGACGAGCACGCGCAGGCGGTTGTGCTCGGCGTCGGTCATCGCGGGGCCAGCCTATCCGTGCTCTGGACCACGGGCATGGGGGCCTGTAGCGTCGCCCGACGAGGTATCAACCGAGCCTGGGAGGACATCGTGGCCGTTACGGGAGCGAAGGTCGTCGGACCGAACGACGGCAAGGCGGGCTGGCTTGGAAGCATCGGGGTGCGGTTCATGATCGACGGCGCCGAGGCCGACGAGCGCTTCTCGCTGGTCGAGCACCCGATGCCGCCGAAGGCACTCGCCGCGCCGCTGCACCGCCATTCGCGCGAGGACGAGTACAGCTTCGTGATCGAGGGGCGCATGGGTGCGCTGCTGGGGGAGGAAGTGCTCGAGGCCGGGCCCGGCGACTTGGTCTTCAAGCCCCGCGATCAGTGGCACACCTTCTGGAACGCCGGCGACGAGCCGTGCCGGATCCTCGAGAT
Organism: uncultured Thermoleophilaceae bacterium; assembly: GCA_963814005.1. Classification (GTDB taxonomy): domain Bacteria; phylum Actinomycetota; class Thermoleophilia; order Solirubrobacterales; family Thermoleophilaceae; genus JAAYBF01. The sequence continues at coordinate 32,495 of CAWFBA010000008.1, read as the reverse complement.
CATCTCCCCGGCGGGCTTCGAGCGGTTCTTCGACGAGCTGGTCGGACCTGGGCGGCGCGGCACAGGCCGACCCCGAGACGCTGGGCGCGCTGTGCGGGCGCTACGGGCTGGAGCTGGACCCCGAGAGCGTGCCCGGGTTGCTTGAGCGCTTCGGGCTGGTGATGGGAGAGCCGCCCGCCTAGCCGGGAGCCGGCGCCCGCCGCTGGCGCGCGCGCACCCGTCGCCTTGGGGCTGAAGGTCACGCCGCGCCGGATGCCCTGCTCCGGCCTGCGGCCCACGGCCTCGAGGTCGGCGCGCTCGAGCACGCGCGCGATCACCACGGCCATCTCGAAGGTGGCGAAGCTGGCGCCCAGGCAACGGCGCGTGCCGCCGCCGAAGGGCAGCCAGGTGTAGGTGTCGGGCGCGTCGCCGTCGAGGAAGCGCTCGGGCCGGAACTCGTCGGGGTCCGGGTAGCGGTCGCCGCGGCGGTGGATGGCGCCGATGGTCGGGTTGATCTCGATGCCGGGCGGGAGCGAGTAGCCGCCCAGCTGGAACGGCTCCCCGCGCACCACCCGCCCCACGCCGGAGATCACCGGGCGGATGCGCAGGGTCTCCTTGACCACCGCGTCGAGGTAGGCGCGGTCGCCGGCCGCCAGCTCGCCGCGAGCTTCTCGCGCACGCGCGGGGTTGCGCATCAGCAGCTCGAAGGCCCAGGCCAGCCCGGCCGACGTGGTCTCGTGGCCGGCCACCAGCAGGGTCACCAGCTCGTCGCGCAGCTCGCGGTCGGTCATCGGGTTGCCGTCCTCGTCGCGGGCGAGCAGCAGCATCGAGAGCACGTCCTCGCGCTCGGCCAGGTCGGGCTCCTCGCGGCGCCTGGCGATCTCCTCGTAGATCAGGTCGTCGACCCGGCGCCGGTCGCTCCTCGAACCGGCGCCCGACGCCGGCGCCGAGGCGGCCGCCGGAGACCACCATCAGCAGGATGCCAGCTTGGAGGTCACGGGCTCGATCAGCTCGCGGATCCGCCGCTTGAGGTCCTCTTGGCGCGGTCCCTCGGCCACGCCGAACACCGCGCGCAGGATCACGTCGAGCGTGAGCGCCTGCATCGACGGCAGCAGCGTGAAGTCGCGGCCGACGGGCCACGAGTCGATCGCGCGGTCGGCGGCGTCGCGCATCGTCTGCTCGTAGGCGCGCATGCGCTCGCCGTGGAATGGCGGCAGCAGCAGCTTGCGCTGGCGCATGTGCTCCGCGCCGTCCAGCAGCAGCACCGAGCGCGCGCCCACCACCGGGCCGAGCACCGCGTTGGCCTCGCCCGCGCGCAGCTGCGTCGGCGAGCCGCGGAACACCTGCTTCACCAGCTCCGGGTGGAAGACCATCACGAAGCCGGAGTCGAAGATGCTCCGGAAGGTCACGATGTCGCCGTAGCGGCGCCGGTTCGTGTCCATCCAGAGCGCGGTTGGCGAACATGAAGCCCACCGTCTGCATCCAGCGCGGCAGGCGCGGGCCGGGCGGGAGCGCGGCGTTCAGGCTCTCCGCGACCGCGGGGGCGTCAGCGGGGCGGGTCGCGGCGTGTGATTCCACGCCCTGAAGTGTCCCACGCCGGCTGGGCGCGGGCTTGCGCCTGGTGGCGTTCCGTGCGACGGGTGTGCCAGCCTGCGGGGCCGTGAGGCGCCCGCGCTCACGCCCTGGGCTTCTACTCGCCCTGCTGTCCCTGGTCGTCGCCACCGGCGCGTCGGCGCCTGCGGCGTTCGCGGGCAACCCGTCGCCCTCGGCCGCGGAGCGCCAGTTCGCCGGGCTGCTGAACGCGGCGCGCGCTTCCCAGGGCCTCGGGCGAGTGGAGATCTCCCCGGCGCTCACCGACATCGCCGACGACTACGTGCTCCAGAACGAGCGCGAGGGCGGCATCACCCACTCGCGCGACGCGCCCTACACGGCGCGCGCCAACGCCGTGGGCTGCGGCAAGTGGACGGGCCCCGTGCTGGCCGTGGGCTACCTGCCCAGCGCGCGGGCGGTGCTCGACGTGTGGCTCGGATCGCCCGGCCACCGCGCCGTGATCCTCGACCCTGAGATCACCCACCTCGGCACGGGCCTGCGGGGAGGCCACGCGGTGGCGTTCGGCATGCCGTGCCCGCGCAACGCGGCCAATACGAGCGGCGACTTCGGCGGGGCGGCGATCCCGTTGCCGCCGAGGCCCCCGGCGCCCAGCCGATGGTCGGACCCGCCGGTGGCGCCGCCGCCCGCGCGTCCGGGAGCCGCGCCACCCAAGGCGCACCGGCTGAAGCTGGGCAGGCGCAAGGCGTGGGCGCGCGGGCGCACCATCCGGGTCCGGCTGAGGGTGAAGGCCGGGACCGCGCGGGTGCGCGTCATCGCCCGGCGCCGCGGCCGCCTCGTGCGGGGCCGCCGGATCACGCTCAAGGCCCGGAAGAAGCCATACCTGCTGTCGGTGAGAGCGTCCCGCAGGGGACGGTGGAAGGTCGCCGTCCTCTACGCCGGCGGGAAGGTCTCGCTGGGCACCGTCAGGGTGCGCAGCGCCCGCGCCTGAAAGGGTGTCGCCATCGCCTCGCGCCTGAAATCCCGCCGCGCCGGCCCCATCGCGCTGGGCGCCTTCTGGATCTTCGCCGGGTCCATGCACTTCATCACCCCGAAGACCTACGGGGCGATCATGCCCACCTATCTGCGGGACTGGCGCAAGGAGCTCGTCGCGCTGAGTGGCGCCGCGGAGATAGCGGGCGGCGTCGCGGTGCTGCCCGAGCGGACGCGCCGCTTCGGGCGCTGGTGGCTCCTGGCCACGATCGTGGCCATCTTCCCGGCCAACATCCACATGGCCGTGAACGCCGGCGACTACCCGAAGATCCCCGAGCCCCTGCTGTGGGCGCGGCTGCCGTTTCAGGCGGTCTTCGGGTGGATGATCTGGCGCGGGACGCGCTGAGGCGAACGGCGCGCTACCGCTCGCCCAGCGCCTCGAGGCGTTCGGCGGCGTCGGTCTGCTCCTGGTGCAGGCGCTCCAGGCGCAGGGTGCGCCGGTAGCAGTCGCGCGCCTCGGTCCTCTCGCCCATCGCCTCGGCGGCCTGGCCGCGGTAGTTCCACGCCCACGGACTCCAGCGCGCGACCTCGGTGTACACGCGCAGGTGCTTGTAGGCGCCGCGGACGTCGCCACCCTCCAGCAGCGTGTAGCCGAGCCCGTAGTGGCCCATCATGTCGCCGGCCTCGATCACCTGCTTCCACACCGGAGCGGCGTCCTCGGGGTCGTCGAGGGCGGTCGCCAGGCCGAAGGCACGACGGTTGATCGTGTCGCCCTCCAGCTGGGCCGCGGCCGCCAGGCAGATCTCGCCCGCCGACGCGTCCCTGAGCCCGAGCGCGGGGCAGTCGAAGCGCGGATCGCCCCAGACCTCCGGCATCCGCTGGGGGTCGAACTCGGAGAAGTCGTTCACCCTGAACCCGACCGCGCGCCCGTCCGGCTCGTCGAGCATGTAGCCGAATCGCCGCGAGACGGTGAGCCAGCCGTCGGGGTGGTGGCCGTCCTCGGTGCGCCCGAACTCGACGCACGACAGGTAGTCGTACTCGGAGTCGTGGGATAGATGCAGGCGAGGACGGGTCACGGTGCTCTGGTCGTTTCCCATAGTGGGTCCTGACATGCCGTCCCGCTGGGCCTGTGCGCAAGCGGAGCGGTACGTTCACAAGTAACCCTTCGAAACGAAGATCGGATCGGATCCGTTCGATTTTCGTCCGCTAGTTCCATCCAATACGAGCGCTACCCTGCCGCCCTCCCAAACGCCGCGCGTCAGGAATTTGCGGCGCCCTGCGACTGCAGGAGACAGTGGCCGTGGCGGTGTTCAGACCAAAGACCGAGCAGGAGCTCGCCGGCTTAGGCGAGGACGACCTCGTGGCCTACCTCGGCGCGGCGCGACGCGCGGCCGATCGCAACGCGTCCACGAAACGCTACGAATCAAGCGGCCTGAGGTGTCAACACGCCGGGAGCAGGTCACCCCGGGAGCAATGGAGACGCCGAGAATCGAACTCGGGTCCGCGGACACCTAGGAACAGCTTCTACGAGCGTATCCGGCCCTCTGATCTCGTCCCGGGATCGCCTGGCCGGCGGGGTACTCCGGGACCAGCCTCTGAAGTTGTCCCCCGCTCGCCAGAGGCGCACGAGCGGGGCGAGCCCGTTATTTGATCCCGGTGGTCTCCCCCACGGGCCGAGGGGAGGCCGGGAGCTTGCTAGCTAGCTGTTGCTAGGCAGCAAGCGCGAACGAGTGATCTCGGTCCGCACTTATGGTTTTGCCGGTTGTTTTACGAGGCCTACCGGCGACCTCGGCTCGCAACTGCCCCCACGGAAAGTCCACGTCGAAGCCTGTCGTCCCCGTAGAAGCCCCTCCATTCTAGCCGCGATCCGGCCACCCGGCGCCCGCGCGGGCCGAGCACGCCGCAGGAGTAGCGTTCGCCGCGATGAACCAGCGCACCCTCGGCAACACCGGCGTCCACGTGAGCCCCCTCTGCCTCGGCGCCATGATGTTCGGCGCCTGGGGCGAGACCGACCACGACAAGAGCATCCAGATCATCCACCGGGCGCTGGACGCGGGCATCAACTTCGTCGACACCGCCGACGTCTACGCCCGCGGCGAATCCGAGGAGATCGTGGGCAAGGCGCTGGCGGGCGGCAGGCGCGACAACGTCGTCCTCGCCACCAAGTTCCACGGCACGATGGGCGACGACCCGAATGAGGCCGGCAACTCGCGGCGCTGGATCATGCGCGAGGTCGAGGCCTCGCTGAAGCGCCTGCAGACCGACTGGATCGACCTCTACCAGGTCCACCGCTGGGACCCGTGGACCGACCACGAGGAGACCCTCGGCGCGCTGACGGACCTCGTGACCCAGGGCAAGGTCCGCTACATCGGCTCCTCCACCTACCCCGCGGCCCAGATCGTGAAGGCCCAGTGGGTCGCCCGCGAGCGCGGCCTCCAGCGCTTCGTCTGCGAGCAGCCGCCCTACTCCATCCTCGCCCGCGGCATCGAGGCCGACGTCCTGCCCGCCTGCCGCGAGCACGGCATGGGCGTGATCCCCTGGAGCCCGCTGGCCGGCGGCTGGCTGTCAGGCAAGTGGCGCAAGGGCGCCGACGACCTGACCTCGCGCCGCTCGGCCATGATCCCCGCCCGCTACGACCTCGACGATCCCCGAGAACCAGGCCAAGCTCGACGCCGCCGACGCACTCGGGCAGCTGGCCGACGACACGGGCATCTCGCTGATCCACATGTCGCTGGCCTTCGTCATCCGCCACCCGGCGGTCACGGCGGCCATCATCGGCCCGCGCACGATGGAGCAGCTCGAGTCGCAGCTCGGCGCGGCGGACGTGGAGCTGGACGACGCGGTGCTGGACCGCATCGACGAGATCGTGGCGCCCGGCACCACGATCAACCCGACGGACGCCGGCTGGACCAACCCGGCGCTCGCGACCGACGTGCGACGCAGGTAGCGCCGTGCGACAATCCCCGCGATGTCCCTGGTGCGTCATCAGACGCTGATCAGCGCTCCGGTGGACGCCGTCTGGAAGCTGGTCGGCGACCCTGCGAGCTATCCGGTCTGGGCCAGCGAGGTGGTCGAAGTCACGGGCCTGCCCACGATCGAGCAGGGCGCGACCTTCGAGCGAACGGATCGCACCCCGGTCGGCAAGTCCACGACCATCTTCGTGGTCGACCGGCTCGAGGACCTGCGCGAGATCAAGCTCCGCTGCCTCACCAGCGGCTACTACTCGCACTGGCTCCTCACGGAGGCCCAGGGCGAGTGCTTCACCGAGGTGGAGTTCGGCATGGAGCCCACCACCCTGCCCTTCAAGGCGGTCGACGCCACCCTTGGCAAGCGGCTGTACCGGCGCACGATGCTCGCGACGGTCGACAACCTGCGCGAGACCGTTGGCCAGCGGCTCGCCGGCACGCCCGCGGGCGGGCCGGACGCCACCTAGCGCTAGCCCCCTACCCCGCGCTAGGCGGGATGTTCTGGTTGTGGCGGAACAGGTTGGTGGGGTCCCACTCGTCCTTGAGCGCCTGAAGCCGGGCGAACTTCTCCGGCCCGAAGGCGGCCTCGACCCGGCCTGAGCCCTCGTCGCCGATGAAGTTCAGGTAGACGCGGCCCGTGGTCCACGGCTTCATCGCCGAGGCGATCGCCCGCGTGTAGGCGATGTTGGCCTCGGTGTCGGCCGGGTCGTCCCACATCGACAGGTAGTGCACGTTCCAGGGAGCGCTGCGCTGACCGAACGCCATGGCGTCGTCGTCCACCCGGCTGATCGCCCCGCCGCCCGGGATCAGGAGGATCGTGGTGAGCGGCGAGACCGGGTTGGTGGCGTGACCGACGAAGGTGTCGATCGGCCTCGTCGGGCAGCTCGGCGAGGAAGTCCGCCGACCAGTAGTTCTGGAAGCCGGGCTGGTTGGGAGCGTCGATGAGCTGCTGCACGGCCACGTAGGGCATCGGCTGGACCATGTCGAGCGCCGGCGGCCCGAACTCCCGCAGCGGCCGCAGCGCCTCCTCGCCCGTCCTCCGGCGGGCCGGCGTAGCAGACGATCACGCCCACCACCGGCTTGCCGCGCGCCGGCTCGGGCACGAACTCCTCCGGCGGCGCAGTGATGAACGCCATTCCGGTGCCCACCTCGTCGGGCGCGTCGGCCATGAAGTCGCGGTAGAAGCGCACCAGCTCGCCCGCCATCTGCGCCGGGTACAGGAGCATCCCGCCGAGCACGATCGGGCCCACCGGGTGCAGGTTGAAGTGGAAGGCCGTGACCACGCCGAAGTTGCCGCCGCCCCCGCGCAGACCCCAGAACAGCTCGGGGTTCTCATCCTCGCTGGCCACCACCTGGCGGCCGTCGGCGGTCACGAGCTCCGCCTTGAAGAGGCTGTCGCACGTGAATCCGAGCTTGCGCTCGAGCCAGCCGCTGCCGCTGCCCAGCACCAGGCCCGCCAGCCCGGTGTCGGAGGCGCGGCCGCCGGTCAGGGCCAGGCCGTGCTCCTGGGTGGCCGCGTCGAGCGGCCCCCACCGCAGGCCCGCCTCGGCGCGGACCGTGCGGGCCTCGGGGTCGACGTCGATGGCGGTCAAGCCGCGCAGGTCCACACAGATGCCCGCGTCGACCACCGCGGATCCGGTCACGCCGTGTCCGCCGCCGTAGATGGACAGGGGCAGATCCTCGTCGCGGGCCAGGTTCACCGCGGCCGCCACGTCGTCGGCGTTCGAGCAGCGGGCGATCAGCGCCGGCCGCCGGTCGATCATGCCGTTGAAGACCTTGCGGGCCTCCTCGTAGTCCTCGGTGCCCGGGTGGAACAGCTCGCCCCCGAACCCGGGCAGGTCGAAGCTGGCGGTTGCGGTCGCGTCGGCCAATCTGAGCTCCTCTCGGTACTGCCTACAAGTCCGCGCGCGAACCTATCGCGGCGCGCGCTGGGATGCGCCGCCGCCCGTTGCACGCCGTGCGCTGGCCGGTTAGCGTCGGGCCATGGCCGACTTGCAGACATACAGACAGGACAGCCTCGAGATCTGGAACGAGATGGCGCCGGGCTGGAAGCGGCGCCGGGAGTGGCTGTCGGGGATCGTGGGTCACGTGAACGACCGAATGGTGGAGCGCGCCGATCCCCAGCCGGGGCAGACTTTCCTCGACATAGCGGCGGGGATGGGCGACCTGGGGTTCGGGGTGGCCGAGCGCGTGGGCGACGACGGGAAGGTCATCTCCACCGACTTCGCACAGGAGATGGTGGACGAGGCCCACGGCAACGGCGACGCGATGGGCCTGCGAAACGTCGAATACCGCCAGATGGACGCCGAGAAGATGGACCTCGGCGACGACAGCGTGGACGGCGTGGTCTGCCGCTTCGGCTACATGCTCATGGCCGACCCGGCGGCGGCGCTGGCGGAGACACGTCGCGTGCTGCGCGACGGCGGGCCGCTCTGCTTCGGCGTCTGGGGCACGCCGGACCGCAATCCGTGGGCGGCGGTGCCGGGAATGACGCTCGTCCAGCGGGGCCACATGCCTCCGCCGGAGCCCGGTTCTCCCGGCATCTTCGCCATGGGCGACCCCGATCGCATCCGCTCTCTGACCACGGGCGCCGGCTTTGGCGAGCCCGAGCTGGAGGAGCTCGAGTTCAACTTCGAGTACGCCGACGCCGACGACTTCTGGGACGCCATGGTGAGTCTTGCCGGCCCGCTCGCTCGTGTGGTCAAGGCGCTGCCCGAGGAGGAGCAGGAAGGCTACCCGCGCCGCCGTGATCGAGAACGTCGCGGGGTGGCGGGACGAGGACGGCACCTACACCGTGCCCGCCGCCAACTGGGTCGCGCTCACGCGCTAGGTCAGGCCCTTCACTGCATCGGGCACGCCCTCGCGCGAGCTCGGCCACCGCGGCTGCCAGCCCAGCTCGCGCTTGATCCGGGCGTTGCTGCTGCGGGCCGATCGCGTGACCGCCAGCACGGGCTCGGCGCCGGCGATCAGCCGCGCCACCGCGGCCGGGACCCTGCGCGGCGGCCCGGTGCCCAGGGCGCTCGCCGCCCGGGCGACGAAGTCGTAGAAGGTGACCGGCTCGTCGTCGGCCACGTGGTAGAGGGCTCCTGACGGCGCGCGCTCGGCGGCGTCGGCCATCGCGGTGGCCACGTCCTCCACGCGCACCACGTCCCACCAGTTGTCGCCCTTGCCGATGACCGCGAACCGGCCGGGCTGGCGCAGGCGCGACACGAACTCGTCCACGAACCAGCCATCGGACCCGTACACGTGGCTGGGACGAACGATCGCGTGGTCCAGCCCGGACTCGCGCACCAGCCGCTCGCCCTCCTGCTTGGAGCGCCCGTAGGCGGTCTCCACCGGGAGCACCGACTCCTCGTCCAGCTGCGCGCCGTGGGCGTCGCCGGTGACCACCGTGGAGGCGAACACGACCTTCGGCCCGCCCGCCGCGGCGCAGGCCTCCAGCAGCCTGCTGAGTGCCGTCGACGTTGACCGCGGCGATCTTGGCCGGGTCGCGCTGGGAGGCGATCTCGGCGGCGAGATGGATGACGCAGTCGGGCCGGGCGGCCTCGAGGCCGCTCGACAGGCCGGCGGCGTCGGTGAGGTCGCCGGCCACCGCCTCCGTGCCCTCCGGCTGGCTGCCCGGCCGGCGCACCAGCGCGGACACCTCGTGGCCGCGGTCGCGCAGCTCGGCGCACACCCGGCGCCCGAGGAAGCCGCTGGCGCCGGTGACGAGGACCTTCACGCGGCGATCGTAACCGCGCCGCGTAATCTCGCAGCACCAGATCGCAACGGAGGAGCTACGAATGGCGAAGGTTCTCTACACGGCGGAGGCGGAGGTGACCGGCGGCCGCATGGAGGGACACGGCCGCACCAGCGACGGCGCCCTGGAGGTGGACATCCGCATCCCCGAGGCCCTGGGCGGCCCGGGCGGCGGCACGAACCCCGAGCAGCTGTTCGCCGTGGGCTTCGCCTCCTGCTTCGAGAGCTCCCTGGCGGTGGTCGCGCGGCGCGCCAAGGTCGAGGCGGGCGACGCGACGGTCAACTCCAAGGTGAACCTGCTGCCCACCGGCGACGGCGGCTTCACGCTCAGCGTGGAGATGGACGTGTCGCTGCCCTCGGTCGAGGATGGCGACCTGGCGGCCAAGTTGGTGGAGCGGGCGCACCGGGTGTGCCCATATTCGATCGCTACGCGCGGGAACATCGACGTGGCGTTCACGGCCAACGGCCGCGACGTGGGCTGAGCCCGGATGGCGAACATCGAACAGGTCGCGCAGGACATGCACGAGCGGGAGCTCGACCCCGAGCTCGGCCACGACCAAGACGAGGTCGTGACCCCGCTCGAGCTCTTCTTCGACCTGGTGTTCGTGTTCGCCATCACGCAGGTCACGGCGTTCATCGCGAAGGACCCGAGCTGGGAGGGGCTGGTCCGCGGCCTGATGGTTCTCGCCGTGGTCTGGTGGGCGTGGGCGGCGTACGCGTGGCTGACCGACACGCTGGACACCGAGCAGGACCGCGTGCGGCTGGTGATGTTCGCCGCGATGGGCGCGATGTTCGTGGCCTCGCTCGCCATTCCGAGCGCCTTCAACGACAACGCGCTGATCTTCGCGATCGCCTACGGGACCGTTCGCGCCCTGCACATGGTCCTCTACGGCTACGCCTCTAACGATGTGGGTGTGAAGCAGGCCGTCATCCGGCTCGCCCCCGGCGTCGCGATGGCGACGGCGCTGCTGCTTGGCGCGTCGTTCCTCGACGGGACGGCCCAGGGTCTCCTCTGGGCGGCCGCGATCGTGATCGACTTCGGTGGCCCGATCGTGGCCGGCATGGAGGGCTGGGTGCTGCACCCCGGCCACTTCTCCGAGCGCCATGGCCTGATCGTGATCATCGCCTTCGGCGAGTCGATCGTGGCCACCGGTCTGGGCGCAGAGGACGTGGAGATCACGTGGCAGGTGGTCGCCGCGGCGCTCTCCGGGGTCGCCCTGGCCGCGGCCCTCTGGTGGGCCTACTTCGACGTGGTCTCGCTGGTGGCCGAACGCCACCTGCGCGAGACGAAGGGGCTGGCGCAGATCCAGATGGCGCGCGACTCCTACAGCTACATCCACCTGCTGCTGATCGCCGGGATCGTGCTGATCGCGCTCGGCGGCAAGAAGACGATAGGCCTGACCGGGGAGCCGCTGAAGATCGTGCCGGCGGTGGCTCTGTGCGGCGGTGTGGCGGTCTACCTGCTCGGACACGTGGCCTTCCGGCTGCGCAACCTCGGCACGGTGAACAAGCAACGGGTAGCCGTGGCGCTCGTCGCGGCGGCGTTCATTCCACTGGCGGTCGAGATCGACGCGCTGTGGAGCCTGATGGCCATGACGGCGCTGACCTGCAGCCTGATCGCCTACGAGGCCATCCGCTTCCGCGAGGCACGCGGGCGCATCCGTCACGCCGTGCACTCCTGAGTTAGGGTCGCCGGCCATGGGCCGGATCGTCCACTTCGAGATTCACGCCGACGACCCGGAGCGCGCCGCGCGCTTCTACGAGGCGGTGCTGGGCTGGACCTCGCAGAAGTGGGACGGCCCCGCCGACTACTGGCTCATGACCACCGGCGACCCCGCGGACCGCGGGATCGACGGCGCGGTGATGCAGCGTCCGGAGCCCGGCACGCCGCAGGACGGCGCCGTGGCCAACTGCTTCGTGTGCACGGCCGCGGTCCAGGACCTGGACGCCACGGTGGCGGCTGTGATCGACGCCGGCGGGTCGATCGTGATGCAGCGAACGGAGGTCCCGGGCGTGGGCGTCATGGCCTACGCGCGCGACACCGAGGGCAACCACTTCGGGCTGCTGCAGCCCGACCCGCCGGACGCCTGACAGGCGATCGCCCCCTGCCACAATTCAGGGGGATGGAGACGCCACGCGTACCGGCCACCGAGCCGCCGCCCTACTACCCGCCCGCCTACGCGCCCGAGCCGGCCGCCAAGCCGCCGATCTGGCGCCGCGCGGGCGGCGTGGCGGTGGCTGCGGGCCTGCTGCTGCTCAAGTTCGGGGCCAAGCTCAAGGGCCTCCTCCTGCTGCTGCCCAAGCTGAAGCTGTTCACCACCAGCGCGTCGATGCTGGTGTCGATCGGGGCCTACGCGCTGATCTGGGGCTGGCAGTTCGGCGTGGGGTTCGTGCTGCTGCTGCTGGTGCACGAGATGGGCCACGTGCTCCAGCTGCGCCGTGAGGGGATCCCGGCCAGCGCGCCGATGTTCATCCCCTTCCTGGGCGCGCTGGTGGCGATGAAGGAGCTGCCCAAGGACGCCGCCGCCGAGGCGCGCGTGGGCCTGGCGGGCCCGGTGCTGGGCTCGCTCGGCGCGCTGATCCCGCTGGCGCTCTACGGGGTCACCGGCGACGAGCTGTTCAAGGCGCTGGCCTTCGTCGGCTTCTTCCTGAACCTGTTCAACCTGCTGCCGGTGCTGCCGCTCGACGGCGGCCGCGCGATGGCGGCCCTCTCCCCCGCGCTGTGGCTGGTCGGGTTCGCGATGCTGGCGACGCTCGCGTTCGTCTACCCGAACCCGATCATGCTGCTGATCCTGCTGTTCGGCGGCTTCGAGACCTGGCGCCGCTGGAAGGCGCGCAAGGAGCCCGAGGCGCAGGAGTACCACCGCGTGTCGCGGCGGACGCGCTGGACGGTGGCGGCGGTCTACCTGGGGCTGGCGGCGCTGCTGGCGCTGGGCATGGACGCCACTTTCATCGAGCGCGACTTCGACGACGTGTAGCCAGCGCCCTACCGCCCGTGCTCGGCCAGCGCCCGGTCGATCTCGCGCCGCTGGTCCTTCGCCTTGAGGTCGCGGCGCTTGTCGAAGTGCGTCCTTGCCCTTGGCCAGCGCGATCTCGACCTTGGCGCGCGAGCCCTTGAAGTAGACCCGCGTGGGCACGAGCGTCAGGCCCTTCTCGGCTGAGTCTTGCCGGCCAGGCGCTCGATCTCGCGTGCGGTGCAGCAGCAGCTTGCGCGGCGCGCTCGGGCTCGTGGCCGTCGCGCGCCGCCGGGCCGTAGGGCGCGATGTGCATGTTGTGCAGCCACACCTCGCCGTCGCGCAGCGCGGCGTAGGCGTCCTTGATCTGCACGCCGCCCTCGCGGATCGACTTGACCTCGGAGCCCTGGAGCACCATGCCGCACTCCCACTTGTCGAGCAGGTTGTAGCGATACGAGGCCTGCCGGTTGGTGGCCACGTCGCCCGCGCCGCTCTTGCGCTTGCCGCCTTCTTCTTCGCCATGCCTTCGAGCCTAGGCGCTCGGCATCAGGTCCACGCGCCCGCGAGGGGCGTCGACGCGGTCGACCGCCACCGGGATCGGGTCGCCGATGCGCAGCGCGCGGCCGGAGTCGCTGCCGATCAGCGCCGTGCCCTCCTCGTTGAGCTCGTACCAGTCGCGCAGGCGGCGGGCGGGCAGGAAGCCCTCGAAGCCCTCCTCGCCGAAGCGGATGAACGCGCCCTTGGCGATCAGGCCCACGATCTCGCCCTCGAACGCCGGCGGGTCGCTCGCCCGGCAGCTCGGACAGCCGCGCTCGAGCAGGAACGCCAGGCAGACGTCGTCGGCGCGGCGCTCGATCTTCATCGCCTCGCGCTCGCGCGCGCTGCACTCGATGCCGGCCTCGTCGAGCTCGTGCGCGCGCGGCGCGCGTCGAGTCCAGGCCCGAGGCCGCTGAGCAGCGCGCGGTGCACCACCAGGTCGGGGTAGCGGCGGATCGGCGAGGTGAAGTGGCAGTAGCGCGGCGCTGGCCAGGCCGGCGTGGCCGAGGTTGCGCGGCGTGTAGTAGGCCTGCTTGAGCGAGCGCAGCACCAGCGAGCCGAACGACCACCGCCCGCGGCCGCTGCGCCGCGCCTCGGCGGCCGCCAGCCGCGACGCCTCCGCGGCCATGTCGGCCGCCTGCTGGGGGCTCATGTTGCTGCGGCAGCGCCGGCGTGGGGATGTCGAGCGAGGCCAGCTGGGCCACCATCGTCTCCACCGCCTGCGGGTCGGGCTTCTCGTGCACGCGGTAGAGCGCGGGCAGCTTGCGGTCGGCCAGGTAGCCGGCCACCTGCTCGTTGGCGAGGATCATCAGCTCCTCGATCAGCGTGTGCGACTCGGTCTGCGCCTCGTGGCGCACGCCGGTCACGTGGCCGTCGGAGTCGAACTCGAACGCGCGGCTCCTGCGAGTTCACCTCCAGCGCACCGCGCTCCTCGCGCCGGGCGCGCAGCGCCGCGCGCCACCTCGCGCGCGGCCGCGAGCGGCTCGCCCCACGGCTCCTCGGCCCGGCGCGCGCCCGGCGAACACCTCGTCGACCTCGCCGTAGGTCAGCCGCTCGTCGCGAGCGGATCATCGAGCGCGTGAACTCCACCCGCCGGACGTCGGTGCCGGCCATGTCCATCTCCACGGTCACCGCCAGCTTGTCCTCGCCCGGGCGCAGCGAGCAGGCGCGGTTGGACAGCGCCTCGGGCAGCATCGGCTCCACCGCGCCGGGCACGTAGACGCTGGTGCCGCGGCGGTAGGCCTCGGTGTCGATCGCGCCGCCGGGGCGCACGTAGGCCGACACGTCGGCGATGTGCACCCACAGCCGGATCGCATCGCCGTCGCAGGCGCTCGGCGGAGATGGCGTCGTCGAAGTCCTTGGCGTCGTCGGGGTCGATGGTGAAGGTGGCCAGCTCGCGCAGGTCGCGGCGCGCGCGGCGTCGTCAGCTCGAGCGCCGCGTCCGCGGCCTCGGCCTCCACCCGGCGCGGGAAACGAGCGCCGCAGGCCGCGGTCGAGCATCAGCGCCTCGACCACGTCGCGCGCCACGTCGGGGCCGCCCGAGCGTCCGCAGCACCCGCGCGCCGCGCTTGCCCGCGCCCACGAGCACCAGGTCGCCCTCGCGAGCCGCCGCGGCCGTCCAGCGCCACGCGCTGACCCGCGCGCGCCCGAACAGCGGCTCGGCCACCAGGAAGCGGCCGCGCTTGCCCAGCACGCCGACCATCGGGAAGTCGAGCCGCGCCGGGCGCCCCTGCGCCCGGACGCTCATCTGATCTCGCCGGCCAGGGTCTTCAGCGCGACCGGCAGCGCCTCGTCGCGATCGGTGTCGGGGTCGTCGGCGGCCCGCACCGTGGGGCGCACGCCCTTCTTGCCGATGTTCTCGCCGCTGGGCAGGAAGTACTCGCCCACGGTGATGTCCAGCAGGCCGCCGTTGGAGAGCGGCTCGACCTCCTGGAACACGCCCTTGCCGAACGTGCGCGTGCCCCACGACGGTGGCGCGCTTGCGGTCGCGCAGCGCGCCGGTCACGATCTCCGACGCCGACGCGCTGCCGCGGTCCACGAGCACCACCACGGGGATGTCCTCGGGGATGGCGTCGCCCTCGGCCTCGAACTCGCGCGCGCGGCTTGGTGCGGCCCTTGGTGAAGGTGATCAGGCCGTCCTCGATGAAGATCGAGGACACCAGCACGGCCTCGCGCAGCAGCCCGCCGCCGTTGCCGCGCAGGTCGAGCACGATGCCCTCGGCGCCGCGGCGGCGCAGGCGGTCGATCTCCCGGCGCAGCAGGCCGTGCGCGCCGTTGCTGAAGGTGGTGAGCTCGACCACGCCGTAGCCGGCTTGCCGTCGCGCTCCACGATCCGCCCCTTCGGCCACCGGCACCTCGATCCGCGCGCGGCGCATGCGCAGCGTGCGCGGCACGCCGTCGTCGGGGTCCACGACCTCCAGGCGCACCGGCGTGCCGGCCGGGCCCTTGATGCGGGCGGTGGCCACGTCGCTGGACACGCCGGCGATCGAGCGCCCGTTCACCGCGATGATGAACTCGCCCTTCTTGATGCCGCGCCTTCTTGGCGGGCGAGCCGTCGAACACGTTGATGACCCGCAGGCCGCGGCGGTCCTCGTCGACGTTCATCCCCACGCCCTCGAACTCGCCCTGCACCGACTGCTCGAACTGCTTGGTCTCCTTGGGCGTGAGGTAGTTGGAGAACTGGTCGTCCAGGCCCTCGACGATGCCCTTGAGCGAGCTCTCGTCGATGTCGGACTCCTTGACCGGGCGGTAGAAGTTGTCCTTGATCAGTCCACGATCTCGGCGCGCAGCGCGCGGTCGTCGTCCACGAAGGCGTCGCGCACCGGGCCCGGGCAGCGTCTCGGGGTGCCCGCCCAGCCAGATCCCGCCGCAGAGCAGCAGGATCGCGGTGGCGATCAGGGCCGAGGTCTTGCCGAGGTTGCTCATAGAGAAAGGCCGCGCCGGCGGCCCACAGCGAAGAGTAGTGAGGGCGCTGGCTTAGGCCCTTGCGCGCTTGCGCGCGCGCCTTGCGGCAGCGCGGCCGACGCCTTGGCCGCCCGCACGCCGGCGCCTGTAGCGCGACACGCGGCGCTTGCCCAGCACGCCGTCCAGGGTGGCGGGGAAGTTGGTGAACATGCCGTCCACGCCGGCCGTGATGAGGGTGCGCATGAGCGGCGCCTCGTTGACCGTGTAGGGGTGCGACGTCGAGGCAGCGCCGGTGCGCGGCCTTCGTCAGCGCCGAGTCGGCGGCGGGGAAGAACGGGCCCACGCCCACCGCGTACCGGCGGGTCGCGGCGAGCTTGCCCCGGACCGTCGCGCTGCTGTCGCCCGAGCCGAATAGCTGGATGAGTGGCAGCCTGCGGTCCAGCCTGCGCACCTTCTTCAGGCTGTCCGCGCTGAAGGACTGGATGAGCACCTTCCAGCCGCTCGCGCGCGGCGCGCCGCAGCCGGTAGCGGCTCATGCAGCGCCAGCAGCTTCTCCTCCATCCGGTCGCCGGGGGCGGGAGCCTTGGTCTCGATGTAGAAGTTGGCCCGTTTCGCCGTAGCGCTCGAAGACCTGCTCGCATCGTGGGGATGCGCTGACCGTTGCCCACGTCGCAGGTCTTGACCTGGGCGAGCGTCTTCGTCGCGCACCGCGCCGGTGCAGTTGGCGGCCGGGCCGGTGGCGGTGCGATCCAGGGTCGGTGTCGTGGATCACGACCAGCACCCCGTCCTTGGTGACCTGCAGGTCCTGCTCGATGTAGTCGGCGCCCTGGCGCAGCGCCAGGTCGTAGGCGGCGAAGGTGTGCTCGGGCGCAAGGCCCGACGCGCCGCGGTGGCCGATGTTGAGCACCTGGCGCTTCTTGGCCGGCGCGGCGGACGCGGCCGCGGGCACCACGGCGAGGCAGGCGACGAGCGCGGCGAGCAGGAGCAGCTTGATTCGCATGCGGCGAATGTAACGCCCGCGCGGGGTCAGACGCGCAGGAAGCGGCGCAGCGTGAGCGCGCTGCCGGCCGCCGACACCGCGATGCAGGCCAGCAGCAGCAGCACGATCAGCAGCGGGAAGTCGATCGTGTCCGGCGCCGCCAGCAGGGCGAAGCGGTCCGACAGCGGGTCGATGAACGTCTCCTTGGCGATCGTGAGCAGCAGCACCGCCAGCACGCCGCCCATGAAGCCGACGATCACGCCCTCGATCACGAACGGCCAGCGGATGAACCAGTTGGTGGCGCCCACGAGCTTCATCACCTCGACCTCGCGGCGGCGGGCGAAGATCGACAGCCGGATGGTGTTGGCGATCAGCGCGATCGAGGCGAACACCAGCAGCACCGCCAGGCCGGCGGTCAGGATCTTCACCAGGCCGGTGGCCGAGAGGATCTTGTCGGTGTCCTCCTCCTTGTTGCGCACCTCGTCGATGCCGGCCAGCGACGGCACGCGCGTGCCGTCGGCGTCGCGCGGGCGCCAGGCGGTCGACGATCGCGTTCACCTTGTCGGGGTCCTCGGGCACCACGCGGAAGGTGTCGGGCAGCGGGTTGGCGCCCAGCAGCTCGGCGCCCTCCTTGAAGGCGCGCGGGTTCTTCTCCTTGGCCGTGGCTCAGGCCCTCCTCCTTGGAGATGAACTCCACCGACTTCACGTTGGCGGTGTCGTCGCAGCGCGGTGCTGCAGCTCGCTGGCGCTCGGCCGCGGTGGCGCCGTCCTTCACGTAGACGTCCACCACCACGCGGTTGCGCACCTCGTTGGCGGTGCCGGTGGTGGCCTGCACGATCGGGATGAACACGCCGAGCACCAGCGCCGTGAGCAGCACGGTGAGCAGCGCGGCCAGCGCGGGCGCGGAGTTGCGCGAGAGGCCGCGGAGGGCCTCCTCGAGGAAGAAGCCGAAGCGCATTAGTTCGGGTGGCCCTCGGGGCCCACGCCCAGCTCGCCGCGCAGCCGGATCGCGAACTCGGTGGTGGACTCGTCGGGCCGGTAG
This sequence comes from uncultured Thermoleophilaceae bacterium, assembly GCA_963814005.1. Lineage (GTDB taxonomy): Bacteria > Actinomycetota > Thermoleophilia > Solirubrobacterales > Thermoleophilaceae > JAAYBF01. The sequence goes on along the minus strand of CAWFBA010000008.1, from coordinate 14,876 downwards.
AGGCCGGACAGCTCGTCGCGGATGATGCGGCCCTCGCGCAGCTCGATCACGCGGCGGCGCATCTTGTCCACCATCTCCTTGTCGTGGGTGGCCACGACGACGGTCGTGCCGGTGCGGTTGATCCGGTAGATCAGCTGCATGATCCCGATGGAGGTCTCGGGGTCGAGGTTGCCGGTGGGCTCGTCGGCCAGAGCAGCAGCGGCGGGTGGTTCACGAACGCGCGGGCGATCGACACGCGCTGCTGCTCGCCGCCCGACAGCTCGTCGGGGAAGTTGTGGAGCTTGGTGGAGAGGCCCGACCAGGCGCAGGATGTCGGGCACCTTGCGGCGGATCTCCTCGCGCGGCTCGCCGATCACCTGCAGCGAGTAGGCCACGTTGTCGTAGACGGTGCGGTTGGGCAGCAGCTTGTAGTCCTGGAACACCACGCCGATGTTGCGGCGCAGGAACGGCACCTTCGCGCGCGGCATGTCCGACAGCTCCTTGCCGGCGATCAGGATCTCGCCCGCCGAGGCCTCGAGCTCCTTCTGCAGCAGGCGGATGCAGGTGGACTTGCCGCAGCCGGTGGGACCCACGAGGAAGACGAACTCGCCGCGGCCGATGCGCATGGAGGCGCGCTCGAGGCCGACGGAGCCGCCGTCGTAGACCTTCGAGACGTCGCGAAACTCCACGACGGGAACGTCGCGACTGGCGGCCGGGAGCGGGAGCGCGGCGGGCTCGGTGGGCGTGCGGGTTGACGCCATGCGGGAGGAGAGTTGTAGCGGAAAGGGCCTGCTAAGCGGGCCGGTTGCAAGCGTTACTGCACCCTCATGCGACGAGATCCGCCAGCGCGAGAACAGGTCGCCGTCGCGTCTCGCAGAGCCAAAGCAGGTCGCCGCGCGGCGGGTTCGGGCAGCTGCCTGCCCGCCACGATCGTGAGCGCCGGCGTCGCCCCCCACAGCTGCGGCGAGATGCTCAGGAACAGCTCGTCGACCAGTCCCGCGGCCAGCAGGTAGGAGTTCAGCGTGGGCCCGCCCTCGCACAGCACCGAGCGGACGCCGTGCTCCTCGCGCAGCCGCGCCAGCAGCACCGGGCAGGTCGTCGCCGGTGCGCAGGTAGGTGACCTGCGCCTGCGACGCCCTCCAGCTCGTGCTCGGCGGCGGTGGCGATGATCACGCGCGCCTCGGGGTCCTGGAGCAGCGGCAGGTCGGCCGGCAGGTCCAGGCGGCCGCTCACGATCACCGTGAGCAGGTCCGGGTCCAGCCCCTCCTCCTCGCGCTTGGCCCTGAGCTCCTCGGTCTTGACCGCCCGCCCGTAGCGCTCGCGGCGCACGGTGCCCGCGCCCACCAGCATGGCGTCGGCCTGGGTGCGCAGGTGGTGGAACAGCTCGCGGTCGGCCTCGCCGCCCAGGCTGCGGGTGGTGCCCTCCACCGCCGCCTTGCCGTCGAGCGAGGACACCATGTTCAGCACCACGTAGGGCCGGTCGGCGGGCGCGCGCGAGCCCAGATCGAGGCGCGAGACCAGGTCCGGCGACCTCGAGCTCGCCCGGCCGCGGGTACAGGCGTTGGACCAGCACGCGCGGCACGGTAGCGTTCCGGCCCGTGCGCGCCCTCCAGATCGCCGAGCTGACCGGCCCCGACGCGTTGAAGGTGGCCGAGGTGGACGAGCCCGACAAGGGCCCGGGCGTGCTCATCGACGTGGAGGCCGCCGGCGTCGCGTTCCCCGACGTGCTCATGAGCCGCGGCCTCTACCAGGTGAAGCCCGACCCGCCATTCACCCCCGGCACCGAGGTGGCCGGCATCGTGGCCGAGGCAGCCGACGGCGCGGGCTTCTCCGTGGGCGATCGCGTCATGGCCATCACCTTCGGCGGCTTCGCCGAGCGCGCGGCCGCCAACGCCGACATGACCTTCCGCGTGCCCAAGTCCTTCAGCGTCGAGCAGGCGGCCGGGTTCATCATGAACTACCACACGTCGCACTTCGCGCTGATCCACCGCGGGCAGATCCGTGAGGGCGAGACCGTGCTGGTGCACGGCGCCGCCGGCGGCGTGGGCACCGCGGCCATCCAGGTGACCAAGGCGTGCGGCGGCACCGCGATCGCCGTGGTGTCGAGCGACGACAAGGAGCGCGTGGCGCGCGAGGCCGGCGCCGACCAGGTGGTGCGCAGCGACGGCGAGTGGCTCTCCGAGGTGAAGGAGCTCACGGCGGCGGCGTGGACCTGGTCTACGACCCCGTGGGCGGCGACCGCTTCCTGAACAGCGTGCGCTCGCTGGCGCCCGAGGGCCGGTTGCTCGTGATCGGCTTCACCGAAGGCGAGATCCCCACCGTGGCCGTGAACCGGCTGCTGCTCAAGAACGTGTCGGTGGTCGGCGTGGGCTGGGGCGCTTTCGTGTTCAGCCGCCCGGACGTGATCGCCTCGACCGCGGCCGACCTGGAGCGGATGGCCGACGAGGGCTTCGTGAAGCCGATCGTGGGCGGCGTCTACCCGTTCGAGGAAGGCGCCCAGGCGCTACGGGACATCGACGAGCGCCGGGCCACCGGCAAGCTCGTCATTCGCGTGTCGGAGTAGGCGTCCCTGCGGTGGCGCCGCGGGGTGGTCCTAGAGCGCCTTGCGCAGCAGCTTGAAGACGCCGCGCTGGACCTTGCGCTGGAGCGCCTTGCCCTCGCGGCTGGTGAGGAAGTCGCCGATGGCGTCGGCGCCGCCGCCCACCGTCTCGGCCGACTTCTTCTGCCGCTTGGGCGCCGGCTCGCCTGGGCGGGCTCGCGCGCCTCGGCGGCCGGCTCCGAAGCCGCCTCCAGCCGCCCGCCAGCATCTCCCGCGCGCTCTGGGCGTCCACCCGCTCGCCGTACTTGGCGAACAGGGGTGACGCCTTGGCCGCCGCGTCCACGTCGTCGGCCGGGCCCATGCGCGAGCGGGGCGCACGCAGGCGGGTGCGCACCACCGGCGTGGGCACGCCGTCCTCGTCGAGGATCGTGACCATGGCCTCGCCGATGCCGAGCTGCGGGAGGGTCTCCTCCAGGTCGTAGAACTCCGACGTGGGGAAGGTGCCCACGGTGGCCTTGAGCGCCTTGGCGTCGTCCGGGGTGAAGGCCCGCAGCGCGTGCTGGACGCGGTTGCCGAGCTGACCGAGCACGTCGCCGGGCACGTCCTTGGGCGACTGGGTCACGAAGAAGATGCCCACGCCCTTGGAGCGGATCATCCGCACCGTGCGCACCACCGACTCCAGGAACGCCTCGGTGGCGTCGGCGAACAGCAGGTGCGCCTCCTCGAAGAAGAACACGAGCTTGGGCTTGTCCAGGTCGCCGGCCTCGGGCAGCTGCTCGAACAGCTCGGCCACCATCCACATGAGCGCCGTGGAGAACAGCTGCGGGCGGTCCTGCACCGAGGGCAGCTCCACGCAGGAGATCACGCCGCGGCCGTCGGGGGCCACCCGCATCAGGTCCTCGATCGCCAGCTGGGGCTCGCCGAAGAACTCGTTGCCGCCGCCGTCCTCCAGCCCGGCGAGCGCCCGGAGCAGCACGCCGATGGTCTGCGACGACACGCCGCCGATGCCCTGCAGGTCGGCCTGGCCGGCGTCGGAGTCGAGGAAGGTGAGCAGGGCCCGCAGGTCGGACAGGTCGAGCAGGGGCAGGGCCTTCTCATCCGCGTAGCGGAACACCAGCGACAGGGTCTGCTCCTGCGTCTCGTTTGACTCCAGCACCTTGGCCAGTAGCTCGGGGCCGAAGTCCGAGACGGTGGCCCGCACCGGCACGCCCGGGCCGATGCCGCCCAGCGAGAGGTACTCGGCGGGGAAGCCGGCGGGCTCGAACGCCTCCCCCAGCTCGGTCATCCGCTTCTGGGCCGGCCCGTCGGCCGCGCCTGCCGCGGCCACGCCCGAGAGGTCGCCCTTCACGTCGGACACCACCACCGGCACGCCGGCCGCCGCCAGCTGCTCGGCGATGACCTGCAGGGTCACGGTCTTCCCGGTGCCCGTGGCGCCGGCGATCAGGCCGTGGCGGTTGAGCATCCGCAGCGGCACCCGCACGCCTGCCGCCGCCACCACGGCGTCCTCGTGGATTCCCTTGCCGAGCTCGAGCGCGGCGCCCTCGAATGCGTACGCCTTGCCGATCGCCTCGCCGAAGTCGGTCATCGGGCGCGCACGCTATCCGCTGGGCGCCGGATGCCGCTTGACGCAGGGTGCCCCTGCGTCGAGACTGCTCGCGCCGATGCGACGCCCCAGGAACGCCGTGGTTGCCTGCCTGGCCGCGGCCGTGGTGCTGGCCGTTGCGCCGGCTGCCCAGGCGGGGAAGCGCGGCGCCGAGGCCAAGCTCCAGCGCCAGCTCGACGCGCTGGTGGCAGCGGACGGCGGCCCGCCCGGCGCGATCGTGACGCTGCGGCGCGGCTCGAAGACCACCGTCCTGCGCTCAGGGCGTGGCGGACTTGGAGACGCGAAGGAAGCCGCGCTCGACGGACTACATGCGTATCGCCAGCGTGGCCAAGGCCTTCAACGGCGCGGTGGTTTTCCGCCTGGTGTCTCGAGGCAAGATCGACCTGGACGACACCATCGGGTCCAGCGGCCTGGGCCTGCCGGCCGCCTGGTCCACGGCGACGGTGCGCCAGCTACTGAACCACACCAGCGGCCTGCCCGATTACACCCAGTCGGATGGCTTCAGGCAGCAGTTCGAGGACGACCCCGGCGGCTTCGTGTCCCCGCAGAAGATCATCAGCTGGGTCCAGAACGCCGGGCTCGTGTTCCCGGCCGGGTCGCGCTACGAGTACTCGAACACCGACAACATCGTGCTGGGCCTGCTGGCCCAGAAGGTGACCGGCAAGTCGTACGGGCGCCTACTGCGGGAGATCGTCTTCGAGCCGCTGAGCCTCAGGCGGACAAGCTTCCCCTCGAGCCCGCCCCTGCCGCGCCCGTTCATCCACGGCTACGTGATCGGCGACACCGGGCCGCAGGACGTGAGCACGCTGCTGAGCCCGTCGGGCGCGTGGGCGTCGGGTGCGATCGTGTCGACGCCGCGCGACCTGAACACCTTCATCGGCGGCTACCTGGGAGCGCGCCTGTTCCCGGCAAAGCTGCAACGGGCGCAGCTGCGCTTCGTGCGCGGTGGGGAGTCCAGCCCGCCGGGGCCCGGTGAGAACTCCGCCGGGCTGGCCGTGTTCCGTTACCGCACGAAGTGCGGCACGGTCTACGGCCACACGGGGAACTTTCCCGGCTACGTGCAGTTCGCCGCCGCGACGCGGCGCGGCGGCCGGGCCGTGACCACGTCGCTGAACATCCCGGCGCCCACGGGAGCGCTGCTGGCCCGGCTGCGGGCGATGCAGCAGACCGCGGTCTGCGCGCTGCTCCGCGACTGAGCGCTACGCGCTCGCCGTCTGCCGGCTGGGCTTGAACACCAGCTCGAGCTTGATGCCGTCCGGGTCGGGAAAGAACACCGCGTAGTAGCCCGTCGTGTAGGCGTACTCCTGCGGCTCGCTCTCGAGCTCGACGCCCTGATTGCGCAGCCAGGTGGCGCGCTCGTCGACCACCTCCCGTGACTCCGCCTCGAAGGCGATGTGGTGGATGCCCACCGCGTAGCGGTCATAGGGCAGCGGGTTGGCATCCGACTGGGCGGCGCGCAGGCTCACCGCCACGGGAGGTCCGGGGCCGTCGCCGCGGATGTAGACCACGCGCTCGCCTCGCTCTCCCTCGATCTCGCGCTCGGTGGTCCACCCCAGGGGACGAAGCAGTCCTCTGTAGAAGGTGAGGCTGCGCTCGAGGTCCGAGACCACGAGGTCGATGTGATCGAGCTCGGCCGCCACCGGAGCCCTAGGGGGTGATGGCCACCATGCGCTCGATCGGCACCCGCGCCCGCTCGGCGATCTCGGGGTCGACCTTCACGACGGGCTTCATGTCGCGCAGCGCGTCGCGCAGCTTGGGCAGCGTGATCATCTTCATGTACTGGCACACCGCCGCGCGGTTGGCGGGCACGAACCGCTTGTCCGGGTTCTCGAGCTCCAGCGGGTGCAGCATGCCCGTCTCGGTGGCCACGATGAACGTGTCGGCGTCGGACTCGCGCGCGTGCTTGAGCATGCCGCCGGTGGAGAGCATGTGCGTGTTCTCGGCGTCCACGTCGCCGGCGGCCACGTACTCCATGACCGACGTCGAGCAGCCGCACTCGGGGTGGATCAGGAAGTCGGCGCCCGGGTTGGCTTCGCGCACGTCGGCGATGTCGCTGGGCCGGATGCCGGCGTGCACGTGGCACTCGCCGGTCCACACGTTCATCCGCCGCCCGGTGACCTTCTCGACGTAGGCGCCGAGGAACATGTCCGGGCCGAACAGGATCTCGGTGTCGTCGCCGTGCTCGCGCCAGATGTGCTCCACCACCTGCACCGCGTTGGAGGACGTGCAGCAGTAGTCGGTCTCGGCCTTGACCTCGGCCGTGGTGTTCACGTACATGACCACCACGGCGCCGGGGTGCTGGGCCTTCCAGGCGCGCAGCTCGTCGGCGGTGATGGAGTCGGCCAGCGAGCAGCCCGCGTCCAGGTCGGGCAGCAGCACGGTCTTCTCGGGACAGAGAATCGACGCCGTCTCGGCCATGAAGTGCACGCCGCAGAAGGCGATCACGTCGCCGCCGGCCGCCGCGGCCTGGCGCGAGAGGCCCAGCGAGTCACCCACGAAGTGGGCCACATCCTGGATCTCGGGCACCTGGTAGTTGTGGGCGAGGATGACCGCATCGCGCTCCTCGGCGAGGGCGCGAACCTCTCCCTTCAGGGCAGGGATGTTCTCGAGAGCGAGAGGGGCCGGCATGTTTCGAACCTTTGGTCGGGTATCGAAATGAGGCCCGCGCGGATGCCCGGCGAGCGCTTTACAAAGTGTAGCGCCGCGTGACTCGCCTACAGCGGCTCGAGCAGCAGCGACAGGTCCAGCGCCGGGGCGCTGTGGGTGAGCGCTCCGACGCTGATGAAGTCCACGCCCGTCTCGGCGATCGGCCCGACGGTGTCGAGTGACACCCCGCCCGATGCCTCCAGTGTCGCCCGGCCGGCGGCCTGGCGCACGCACTCGCGCAGCTCGTCGGCGCTCATGTTGTCCAGCAGCACACGATCGACGCCCGCCGTCCAGCACCTCGTCCAGCTGGTCCGGGTGCTCGATCTCCACCTCGACCCAGTCGGCCCCGCCGGCACCGGCCACGGCGCGGCGCGCGGCCTCCCCCACGCCGCCGGCGAGGGACGCGTGGTTCTCCTTCACGAGGATCGCGTCGTACAGCCCGGCGCGGTGAGACACGCCGCCGCCCGCCACCACCGCGGCCTTCTCCAGCGCCCGCAGGCCGGGCGTGGTCTTGCGGGTGTCGAGGATGCGGGCGCCGGTGCCCTCCACCGCGTGCACGTAGCGGGCGGTGAGCGTGGCCACGCCCGACAGCCGGCCGAGGAAGTTCAGCGCCACTCGCTCGGCGGCGAGGATCGCGCGCGCGGTGCCCTCGATGGCCACGACCTCGCCCCCGTCGCGCCACTCACCCTCGGGCGCGTGCGCGTCGAACGCCAGCGCCGGGTCCGCCTGGCGCGAACGCCTCGCGCGCCACCTCCAGCCCGTAGAGCACGCCCGGCTCGCGCTGCTCGATCCGCGCCAGCGCCCGCGCGTCCTGGTCCACCACGGCGGCGGCGGTGAGGTCGCCCGCCCCGACGTCCTCCGCCAGGGCGCGGGCCACCACCTCCGCCAGGTCGCTCACGCGGGCGCGGCCACCCGGTCGATCCCCGCCGCCAGGTAGGCGTCGCGCTCGTCGAGGGTCTCCTCGCGCAGCAATGCCTCGGCCAGCGAGTCGAGCTTGTCGCGCTCGCGCTCGAGCAGGTTGCGGACCTCGTCCTGGGCCTCGTCGATGATCCGCCGCACCTCGTTGTCCACGATCTGCTGGGTTGCCTCGGACGTCTCGCTCACCCCGGGCATCAGCGGGCCCGCCCCGTCGACCGGCTGGACCGCCACGAAGCCCACCTCCTCGCTCATGCCCCACCGGCCGACCATGCCGCGCGCGATCCCGGTGGCCTGCTGGATGTCGGACTCCGCGCCGGTGGTGATCGTGCCGAAGGCCAGCTCCTCGGCCACCCGGCCGCCCACCGCGACCTTGATCTTGCCGCGCAGGTACCCCTCGGAGTAGTTGAACACGTCGGCGTCGGGGGCCGACAGGGTCACCCCCAGCGCCTGACCGCGCGGGATGATCGAGACCTTGCGCACCGGGTCGGCGCCCGGGGTGAGCATGCCCACGATGGCGTGCCCGGCCTCGTGGAACGCGATCCGGCGGCGGTCGTCCTCGGACTGCACGACCTTGCGCTCGGTGCCCAGCACGATCTTCTCCACCGCGTCCGTGAGGTCGGCCTGGCGCACGCGCTCCTGCCCGCGGCGCGCTGCCAGGAGGGCGGCCTCGTTGACCACGTTGGCCAGGTCGGCGCCCACCATTCCCGGAGTGGACTGCGCGAGGGCGGCCAGGTCCACTTGGTCGGCCAGCGGCACCGAGCGGGTGTGCACCTCGAGGATCTTCTCGCGGCCGTGCTTGTCGGGCGGCTGCACCGCCACGCGGCGGTCGAAGCGCCCGGCGCGCAGCAGGGCCTGGTCCAGGATCTCTGGGCGGTTGGTGGCCGCCAGCACCACCACGCCGTCGCCGGTCTCGAATCCGTCCATCTCGGTGAGGATCTGGTTGAGCGTCTGCTCGCGCTCGTCGTGCCCGCCGCTGGAGAAGCCGCCGCCGCCCGAGCGGGAGCGCCCGATGGCATCGAGCTCGTCGATGAAGATGATGGCCGGCGCGGCGTCCTTGGCCTGCTGGAACAGGTCGCGCACGCGTGAGGCGCCCACGCCCACGATCGCCTCGATGAACTCGGACGCCGAGATCGAGAAGAACGGCACGCCTGCCTCACCCGCCACGGCCTTGGCCAGCAGCGTCTTGCCCGTGCCGGGCTGGCCCGAGAGCAGCACCCCGCGCGGGATGCGCGCGCCCAGGCGCTGGTACTTCTCGGGCGACTTGAGGAAGTCCACGATCTCGGTGAGCTCGTCCTTGGCCTCGTCGATGCCGGCCACGTCGTTGAAGTTCACGCGCGTGTCCTCGCCGCCCTCGGCACGGCGGGCCTTGGAGCGGCCGAACTGGCCGAGCATCCCTCCGCTCCCCGCCTGCTGGCTCGCCCGGCGAGCGAGGAAGATGAACAGCCCCACCAGCAGCAACACCGGCCCGAAGGAGAACAGGACCGTCTGCCACAGCGAGCGGTCCTCCGGCGGGCGCGCGTTCACCGTGACGGTGTTGTCCTGGAGCAGCCGGGACAGCGACTGGTCGTCGGCGAACGCCGGGATCTCGGTCTCGAACTTCTCCGCGTCCTTGACCTTCTTCTTGTACTCGCCCTGGACGGTGTCGCCCTTGGACGAGATCTCCTTCACGTTGCCCTGCTCCACCTGCTCGATGAAGTCGGGGGTGTAGGGGATTCGCTTGCGCTCGTCGGCCGGGGCAAAGATGGCCACGAACAGGTAGTTGAGCGCCAGCAGCACCGCCAGGATCACGAAGAAGCGACGGAAGGAGAACGGCAGCATCGGCCGCTTCTCCGGCGGCGAGCCGCGCCCGTCGGGGGCGGGGTCCACGCGCCAATTGGGCCCGCGGCCCTGCGGGCGTTGCGCGGGCGGCGGGGTGCGCGGGTCGGGCGGGCGAGCCTCGTCGGCCATCGAGGCTGAGTCTAGGCGGCGTCGCCGTCCGCGCTGGCGCCGGCCCGGCGCAGCAGCTCGGCGCGCACGAAGTCGTCCAGGTCGCCGTCGAGGACGCCCTGCACGTTGCCCACCTCGACGTCGGTGCGGTGGTCCTTGACCATGGTGTACGGGTGCAGCACATACGAGCGGATCTGGGAGCCCCAGCCAACGTCCTGGGCCTCCCCGCGCTCCTTGGCTATCTCCTCGCGGCGCTGCTGCTCCTGGCGCTCGATGAGCTTGGCCGTGAGCATCTTCATGGCGGTGAGCTTGTTGGCCGCCTGCGAGCGCTCGTTCTGGCACTGCACAACCGTGCCCGTGGGCCTGTGCGTGATGCGCACCGCCGAGTCGGTCTTGTTTACGTGCTGCCCGCCCGCTCCCGAGGCGCGGTAGGTGTCGATCTGGAGGTCGTCGGGCTCGATCTCCACGTCGGTGGTCTCCTCCACGTAGGGCGCCACCTCCACGCCCGCGAACGCGGTGTGGCGGCGGGCGGCGGAGTCGAACGGCGAGATCCGGACCAGACGGTGCACGCCCTTCTCGGCGGAAAACAGGCCGTAGGCGTTCTCGCCGCTGGCGACGAAGGTGGCCGACTTGATCCCGGCCTCCTCCCCCTCGCTGGCCTCCTTCATCTCCACGCTCATCCCGCGGCGGTCGGCCCAGCGCAGCTCAGTGCGCAGCAGCATCTCGGCCCAGTCCTGCGAGTCGGTGCCTCCCGCACCGGCGTTCACCGTGACCACCGCGTCGCCCGCGTCGTAGCGACCGGGGAACAGCCGCGCCTCCTCCAGCTCGGCCAGCCGTGACTCGATCGAGGCGCGCTGCTCCTCCAGCTCGGCCGCGATGGACTCGTCCTCGGCGGCCATGCCCTCGAGCTCCCCGAGGTCGGCCACGTCGGACTCCAGGGCGCGGAACTCGGTCAGGCGGCGCTGGACGCGCGCGTGCTCGGCCGAGACCTTGGCCGCGCCGGCCTGGTCGTCCCAGAAGCCGGGCGCGCCCATCTGCTGCTCGAGCGCCGCCGAGCGCTCCTCCAGTGCGGCCGGGTCAAAGGTAGTCCGCGAGCAGCTTGAGCTGGTCGCGGAGGCCCGCGGCGCTAGACGCCACGGGCCGTCAGGCGCGGGTTAGGCGCCATGGCACTTCTTGAACTTCTTGCCCGAGCCGCACCAGCACGGGTCGTTGCGGCCGATGCGATCGCGCTCGTCGACCGTGCGCGGCTCCATCGGGCCGAGGGGGACCTCCATGTCCTCGGCGGCCATGTCCGCGGCGCCCTGGACGCCCTCGGGCACGGCGCCGCCCGCACGAGCGGCGGCCAGCGCGCTGGGCTGATCCTCGGCGGTGCCGCCGGCATAGGAGAAGGCTGCGGTGGAGCTGGTGTTGGAGGTGCCGCCCCAGCTCTGCTGCGGCTGCTGGGCGCCTGCGCCGTTCTCGGCCTCCACCTCGACCTCCACCACGAAGATGTAGCGCCCGAACTCCTCCCAGATGGCGTTCATGAGCCCCGTGAACATGTCGAAGCCCTCGTTCTTGTAGGCCACCAGGGGGTCGATCTGGGCGAACCCGCGCAGGTGGATGCCCTCGCGCAGGTAGTCCATGTCGTGCAGGTGCTCGCGCCAGCGCTCGTCGATGATCTGGAGCAGCATGAACCGCTCGAGCGCCCGCATGAGCTCGTCGCCGAGCTCCTCCTCGCGGTCGCCGTAGGCGTCCACGATGTCGTCGCGCAGCTCGTCGATGAGCGTCACGCGATCCAGGTCGTCGCGGTCGAGGTCATCGAAGTCGATGCCCACCGGGTACATCTGCTCGAGCTGGGTGTAGAGGCCGTCCAGGTCCCAGTTCTCCGGGAAGTCGCCCTCCAGGTACTCCTCGGCCATGCGCTCCACGACCTGCCGCAGCTGATCGCGCGCGGTGTCGGACATGTCCTCGCCCTCGAGGATCTTGTCGCGGTACTCGTAGATGATCTCGCGCTGCTGGTTCATCACGTCGTCGTACTCGAGGACGCGCTTGCGGATCAGGAAGTTCTGCTCCTCGACCTTCTTCTGGGCCCCCTCGATCTGCTTGGAGAGCATCTTGGCCTCGATCGGCTCCTCCTCGCCCTCCTCGCCGGTGGGCCCGAGGCGATCGAGGATCCTGTAGATCCGGTCGCCGGCGAACAGGCGCACCAGGTCGTCCTCCGCCGATAGGTAGAAGCGCGACTCGCCGGGATCGCCCTGGCGGCCCGAGCGGCCGCGCAGCTGGTTGTCGATCCGGCGCGACTCGTGGCGCTCGGTGCCGAGGATGTATAGACCCCCCGCCTCCACCACCTGCTCACGGGCGCGCTCGACCGTGGTCTCGATCTCCGGCAGCCTCTGGTCCCACGCCTTGTCGTACTCCGGCGAGCCGGGCTCCAAGCCCTGCGCCCGCAGCTCCAGGTCGGTGATGTGCTCGGGGTTGCCGCCCAGCTTGATGTCCACGCCGCGGCCGGCCATGTTGGTGGCGATCGTGACCGTGCCGGGGCGGCCCGCCTCGGCAATGGTCTGCCCCTCGCGCTCCGCGTGCTCGGGCTTGGCGTTGAGCACCGCGTGCTCGATCCCGCGCTCCTTGAGCTGCCCCGACAGCAGCTCCGAGACCTCGACCGAGATCGTGCCCACCAGCACCGGCTGCCCCGCCTCGTGGCGGCGCTCGATCTCGCTGACCACCGCGGCCCACTTGCCGTCCTTGGTCTTGTAGATCTGGTCGTTGTTGTCCGCGCGGACCATCGGCTGGTTGGTGGGGACCTCGACCACCTGCAGCTCGTAGATCTTCATGAACTCGGTGGCCTCGGTGAGGGCCGTTCCGGTCATGCCGGCGAGCTTGTCGTAGCGGCGGAAGTAGTTCTGGTAGGTGATCGTGGCGACCGTCTGGTTCTCCTCCTGGATGGCCACGCCCTCCTTGGCCTCGACGGCCTGGTGCAGGCCCTCGGACCAGCGCCGGCCCTCGAGGATGCGGCCGGTGAACTCGTCGATGATCTTGACCTCGCCCTCGATCACCTCGTAGTCCACGCCGCGCTTGTAGAGCGACTCGGCCTTGAGCGACTGCTGGAGGTGGTTCACCAGGTTGCCGTGCTCGGCCTTGTACATGTTGTCGATGCGCAGGAAGCGCTCGGCCTTCTCGACCCCGCGCTCGGTGATGGCCACCGTCTTGTGCTTCTCGTCGGGCTCGTAGTCGAAGTCGGCCACGTACTCCTTGGACTTGGCCTCGATGCCCTCCGGCTTCTTGCCGGCCTCGAGCTTGGGGGCGAGCTTGGCGAACTGGTAGTAGAGGTCGGCGGCCTGCTCGGGCGCGCCGGAGATGATGAGCGGCGTGCGCGCCTCGTCGATGAGGATGTTGTCGACCTCGTCGACGATCGCGAAGCCGTGGCCGCGCTGGGCCTTCTCGGCCGCGTCCGTGGCCAGGTTGTCACGCAGGTAGTCGAAGCCGAACTCGGAGTTGGTCCCGTAGGTCACGTCGGCCTCGTAGGCGGCGCGCTTCTCGGGGAAGCTGCGCGAGTCCGACTGCAGGATCCCGACCCGGATGCCCAACAGGTCGTAGATCGGCTTCATCCACAGGGCGTCGCGGCGGGCCAGGTAGTCGTTGACCGTGACCAGGTGGATGCCCCTGCCCTGGACGGGGTTGCCCTCGGCGTCGCGTGACGCGAGCGCATTCAGCGCAATCGGCAGCGTGGAGGTCAGCGTCTTGCCCTCGCCGGTCTTCATCTCGGCGATGGAGCCGTCGTGGAGGACCATGCCGCCGATGAGCTGGACGTCGAAGTGGCGCTGGCCGAGGGTGCGCTTGGCGGCCTCGCGGGTTACTGCGAAGGACTCGAACAGGACCTCGTCGAGCGACTCGCCGCCCTGCACGCGCTCACGCAGCGCGTCGTAGCGCGCGCGGAGCTCCTCGTCGGACTCGAGCTCCAGCTCGGCCTCGTAGTCGCTGATGCGCGCGACCTTGCGCTCGAACTCCTTGAACTTCTTTCCCTCCCCCATTCGGAGGGCCTTGTCGAACAGCGCCATAGCTGCCCGAGACTAGCAACGGGAAATGCGGCTGCTGAGGGTGCGGAAGCGCTGGTTCTCATGCTTGGCGCTTAGTGCTCGGGCGCCGACGCAGCCACCCCCGGCCGGAACTTCTGGCCCGAAGCGTCCGAGGGGTGGATGGAACGGGCCAAAGTTCCCGCCCACCCAATCCTCTGGAAACGGAACGGGGCTAGAGGCCCACTCAGGTTCCACAAGTCGCGCAGGCCCGAGTTCGCCGGACGCCCGGGTCACAAACGTGACGGCACCGCAACAGATCCTGCCCCCTCGATGCCCGCCGTGGCGCACGCCGAGGGCACGGGGCGCCGGCGCCAGCCAGCGCGCCCCGCCCGACCGCGCCCCCGCCCTACGCCGCCCGGGGCGTCGCCCGCTTGGCCTGGCGGCGCTTGCGGCGCTTCTCGCGGTGCCGCTTGACCTGCCGGGAGAGATCCTCGGCGGCGAGGTTGATCGAGTGCACCATGTCCTCGGAGGCCTCGCGCGCGCGGAGGGTGACGCCCTTGAGGTGGAGCGTGACCTCGGCGACCTGGGAGTCGCGGATGGCCGGGTTGCGTTCCTCGATGAGCTCGACCTCCATGTCCGCCAGCTCCGACACCTGCCTCGCCACCTTCTCGAACTTGCGACTCACCCTCTCCCTGAGCTCGTCTTCGACAGTGACGTTGCGGCCCTTCACTTCGATCCGCATGCGGCGCTCCTAGCTGTCGCGGTCGGTGCCGCCCCCGATGGTACGCGCACCCCCGGGCACTGCCAACCGGCATGTTCCGCCAACTCTCACCGCCCGGGCGTGCGGGCGTACACCACTGCCGTGACCTGCCCCGCCCCGGCCCGCCTGAGCGCCTGGGCACACGCGGCCAGGGTCGCGCCGGTGGTGGCCACGTCGTCGACGATCACCGCCCGCGCCGGCGCGCGCCCGCCCGCGCGAATGGCGACCTCCCCGGCCGGCCCCTCCAGGCGCCGGGCGCGGTCGCGCCCGACCTGGCGCTGCGCCGGGCCCCTGCGCTCCAGGCAGTCCGAGACCGCCAGTCCGGTGCGCCGCCCGAGCGCCGCGGCGAGCCGCTCGGCCTGGTTGAAGCCGCGCCGCCGCCGGCGGCGCGGGTGCAGCGGAACCGGCACCAGCTCGGCCGGCGGGTCGAGGAGGCCGTCGCGCGCACCGGCCGCGACCTGCGCCGCCATGGGCTCCGCCAGCGCGGCGGCGCCGCGGTACTTCAACGCCCGC